>NZ_JBVHQG010000011.1:0-357970 GCF_055567535.1 Streptomyces sp. NPDC026538 | reverse complement strand
GCCTCGGCCACGAACCACCGGAAGTCCTCCAGGGTCCCCAGGTCCGGGTGGACGGCGTCGTGCCCGCCCTCCGGGGAGCCGATCGCCCAGGGCACGCCGACGTCGTCGGGGGTGGGGTCGAGGGTGTTGTTGCGGCCCTTGCGGAAGGTGGTGCCGATGGGGTGGATGGGCGGGAGGTAGACGACGTCGAAGCCCATCTCCGCGATCGCCGGCAGCCGGCGGGCCGCAGTCCGGAAGGTGCCGTGCGGGCGCTCGGGGGTGCCCTCGGAGCGGGGGAAGAACTCGTACCAGGAGCCGTACAGGGCCCGCTCGCGCTCGACGAGCAGCGGCAACGGCTCGGAGCAGGTGACCAGTTCCCGCAGCGGATACCGGGTCAGGATCTTGTCGACCTCGGGGCTGAGCGCGGCGGCGAGGCGCCAGGGTGCGGGACGGTCCTCGTCGCGCAGAGCCTGGGCGGCGGCCAGGACGACCTCCCGCTTCTTGTTCTTCGGCACCCCGGCCGCGGCCCGTTCGTAGAGCCGTGCGCCCTCCTCCAGGACCAGACCGGTGTCGATGCCCGCCGGGATCTTGATCTGGGCGTGGTGGCGCCAGGTGGTGACCGGATCTCCCCAGGCCTCCACCTGATAGGTCCAGCGGCCCGGTTTCCCGTCGACGGTGACCTCGGCGCCCCAGCGGTCGGTGCCGGGGGCCAGCTCCCGCATCGGGGTCCAGGGACCCCGGCGGCCCTTGGGGTCCTTCAGTACGACATTGGCGGCGACGGCGTCATGGCCCTCGCGGAAGACGGTGGCGGTGACCTCGAACGACTCCCCGGTCACCGCTTTGGCGGGCCGGCGCCCCTGCTGGACCAGGGGACGGACGTCGAGGACGGGTATGCGGCCGACGGCGGTGGCCTCGTCCGCGGGGGGTGCGGCACGGGATGACGTGCGCTGTGTCGGAGGTGCTGACGACTGGTGCGTGGCGGGCATGACCGCTCCTGTCCGCGGCAACGAGGGTGTGGGCGGATGGATGGTGGCGAGACGGGTCCTGCGGCTGTTTCCGAGGCTGTACTTGAGGGTCTACCTGTGCGGGGTATCAGCGCTGTGTCCATCGGGTGTACCGGAGGAGCCTTCCCACCCTATTCGGGTGGGCAATCCGGCACTTTGTTAACTACTCAGCCGTATGTCTACGCACAAGACCGGCCCCGTTCTGTACGAACGAGGCCGGTGGCGTGTTCGCATGGGGAAAACGCTTTACGTTCCCGGCACCCGGAGGAGCCGGTTCGGTGACCCCGGTCCCGCACCGGTCACCTTCCCGCTCGCGGCCCCTGCAATCAGGGCCGCGGCGACCTGAGCCGGGGTGGCCTTCGGGTGACCGGCGAGATAGAGCGCGGCGGCGCCCGCCACATGCGGTGACGCCATCGAGGTGCCCGAGTAGGTCGTCCTGCCGGTGTCGCTCGCGTACGAGTCCGAGGTGATCGCCACGCCCGGGGCGAACAGGTCGACGGCTCCACCGAAGTTGGAGAAGCGGGCGCGGGCGTCGGTGCGGTCGGTGGCGCCGACGGTGAGGGCCTGCGGTACGTCGGCCGGTGAGGAACGGGCGGCCGGGACGCCGTCGTTGCCGGCCGCGACGGTGTAGGTCATCCCGGACCGGATCGAGTTCCGCACCGCGGCGTCGAGTTGGGCGTTGTGCGCACCGCCCAGGCTGAGGTTGGCCACCGCCGGCTTGCGGGCGTGTGCGGTGACCCAGTCGATACCGGCGATGACCTGGGCGGTGGTGCCCCTGCCCGCGTTGTCCATGACCCGTACGGAGACGACCCGCGCCTTCTTGGCGATGCCGTAGCGGGTCCCGGCGATGGTGCCGGCGACATGTGTGCCGTGTCCGTTGCCGTCGCCGGCGGATCCGTCGTTCCCGACGAAGTCCCAGCCGTAGCCCGCCCGGCCGCCGAAGTCGCGGTTGCTGATCCTGATGCCGGTGTCGATCACGTAGACGGTGACGCCCGCGCCCCCCGACCCCGGCCAGGTGTACGTCCTGTCGAGCGGCAGACCCGCCTGGTCGACACGGTCCAGACCCCAGGACGGCGGGTTCGTCTGGGTGCGGTCGAGCCCTATCCGGGTGTCCTGGACGACGGACGCGACCCGCGGGTCCGCGGCGAGCCGCCGGGCCTGTCCAGCGCTTGCCTGGACGGCGTATCCGTTCAGCACCCGGCCGTAAGTATGGCTTATTTTCGCCCCATAGCGGGTGGCGACGTCCTTCCCGGCGGCCGACGCCCCCTTGATCCCCTCTTCCAGGGTCACCAGATAGCTTCCGCCGACCGAGCCCGGTCGGCCGGCGCCCAGTACGGTCCCCTCCGGTACGGCGTGTGCGGGCAGGGTGGCCGCCGACAGCACCGCGGCCGTGACGACCGCGGTCAAGCCCCCCACCAGACGCGGACGCCGGTTGATCGTCTGTGACATGGCTGTGAGTTCCCCCTCCTCAGCTCAAGGGGGCAGCGTCTCGTGCGGGGCCGGGTCCCACAAGGAGGCGTGACGCGTCTCGGTCCGTCCACCGGGGGACGGAGCCGGGGTCTGGTGCCGGAGCTCCGACAACGGCCCCCTCGACACCGGTACCGTCTGAGGGACGCCGAGCCGCACACCGCCGTACGGCTCTCACCACGAACGCGTGGAGTGGAATGTGAAGGCGATCCGTCGGTTCACCGTCCGTCCCGTTCTCCCCGACTCCCTCCGCCCCCTCAGCGACCTGGCCCGCAATCTGCGCTGGTCCTGGCATACCGAGACCCGTGACCTCTTCCAGACCGTCGACCCCGAGCGCTGGGCCGCCTCGGAGGGCGATCCGGTGCGGCTGCTCGGCAGTGTGCCGACGGCACGGCTGGCCGAGCTGGCCGGGGACCGCCGGTTCCTGCGCCGGCTGACGGCGGTCGCGGACGACCTCAACGACTATGTGACCGGCGACCGCTGGTACCAGTCCCGGCCGCAGGCCGCCGAGCTCCCGGCGGCCGTCGCCTACTTCTCGCCCGAGTTCGGCATCACCGCCGCCCTGCCGCAGTACTCCGGCGGTCTCGGCATCCTGGCCGGCGACCACCTCAAGTCGGCCAGCGATCTCGGCGTACCGCTGATCGGCGTCGGCCTCCTGTACCGGCACGGGTACTTCCGGCAGACCCTCTCCCGGGACGGCTGGCAGCAGGAGCACTATCCCGTCCTCGACCCGAACGAACTTCCGGTGGTGCCGCTGAAGGACGCCGACGGCACCCCGGCGCATGTCTCCCTGGCCCTGCCCGGCGGCCGGCCGCTGCGGGCCCGGATCTGGCTGGCCCAGGTGGGCCGGGTGCCGCTGCTGATGCTGGACTCCGACGTGGAGGAGAACGACCTCGGCGGACGCGGGGTCACCGACCGGCTCTACGGCGGCGGCAGCGAGCACCGCCTGCTCCAGGAGATGCTGCTCGGCATAGGGGGGGTGCGCGCCGTACGGACGTACTGCCGGCTGACCGGCCACCCCGAGCCCGAGGTCTTCCACACCAACGAGGGGCACGCCGGCTTCCTGGGCCTGGAGCGGATCGCCGAACTCTGTGCCCAGGGGCTGGACTTCGACTCCGCGCTGGAGGCGGTGCGCGCCGGTACCGTCTTCACCACCCACACCCCCGTCCCGGCCGGCATCGACCGCTTCGACCGGGAGCTGGTCGCCCACCACTTCGGCCCCGACGCCGAACTGCCCGGGATCGGGGTGGAGCACATCCTGCGCCTGGGGATGGAGACCTACCCCGGCGGCGAACCCAACCTCTTCAACATGGCCGTGATGGGACTGCGGCTGGCCCAGCGCGCCAACGGCGTCTCGCTGCTGCACGGCAACGTCAGCCGGGAGATGTTCTCCGGACTGTGGCCGGGGTTCGACGCCGACGAGGTGCCGATCACCTCCGTGACCAACGGGGTGCACGCGCCTACCTGGGTGGCCCCCGAGGTGGTCCGGCTGGGGGCCCGGCAGCTGGGCGACCGCCGTACCGAGGAGGCGCTGACCGTCGGCGGCACCGAGCGCTGGGACGCCGTCGCCGACGTCAGCGACCAGGAGATCTGGGACCTGCGCCGGAACCTGCGGGAGCAACTGGTGCTCGAGGTCCGGGACCGGCTGCGCGCCTCCTGGCGGCAACGGGGTGCCGGGACCGCCGAGCTGGGCTGGATCGACCACGCCCTCGACCCGGACGTGCTGACCATCGGGTTCGCCCGGCGCGTCCCCTCGTACAAGCGGCTCACGCTCATGCTGCGCGACCGCGACCGGCTGATGGACCTGCTGCTGCACGCCGAACGGCCGATCCAGGTCGTGGTGGCCGGAAAGGCGCACCCGGCGGACGACGGCGGCAAGCGGCTGGTCCAGGAACTGGTCCGGTTCGCCGACGACCCGCGGGTCCGGCACCGGATCGTCTTCCTGCCCGACTACGGCATGGCGATGGCGCAGAAGCTGCTGACCGGCTGCGACATCTGGCTGAACAACCCGCTGCGCCCGCTGGAGGCGTGCGGGACCAGCGGGATGAAGTCGGCGCTCAACGGCGGCCTCAACCTCTCCGTCCTGGACGGCTGGTGGGACGAATGGTTCCAGCCGGACTTCGGCTGGGCGATCCCGACCGCGGACGGCGCCGGCACCGATCCCGAGCGCCGGGACGACATCGAGGCGGCCGCCCTCTACGACCTCCTCGAAGAGCGGGTCACCCCGCGCTTCTACGAGCGCGGGCAGAGCGGGTTCCCGGACCGCTGGATCGAGATGGTCCGCCAGACGCTGACCCTGCTGGGCCCGAAGGTGCTGGCGGGCCGGATGGTCCGGGAGTACGTGGAGCGCCTCTACACCCCCGCGGCGCACGCCCACCGCTCGATGACCACCGACACGGCCCGTGAACTGTCCGCCTGGAAGAGCAGGGTGCGGGGCGCCTGGCACGGGGTGTCGGTCGACCACGTGGAGACCACCGCGGCCACGGCCACCGCCGAACTCGGCACCACCCTCGCGCTGCGCGTCCGGGTCCGCCTCGGCGACCTCACACCCGACGACGTGGAGGTCCAGGCGGTCTCCGGCCGGGTCGACCCGGAGGACCGCATCACGGACGCGACGACGGTCCCCTTGAAGCCGACGGGAGGCCCGGACCTGGAGGGCCACTGGACCTACGAGGGCCCCCTCTCCCTGGACCGCACGGGCCCCTACGGCTACACGGTCCGCGTCCTCCCGGCCCACCGGCTCCTTGCCTCCAGCGCGGAACTGGGCTTGGTGACATCCCCGCCGGAGAGCGCGGTGGAAGGGGCCGGCGTGCTGATGCGGTGACACCGGGACGACGGACGACCGAGGGCGGGCGATCTTTGCCCGCCCTCGGCTCACGGCTCGCCTTTCGCTGCCGCCGCCTTGCCGAACCATGCCGAACGGCACGAAGCCTGATTTCCGGATCGAGGGTCAGATCGAGAAGAAGGTGGACAAGGGACAGACGGAACGTGTCGTCCTCAACCTCGGAGACAGCAATGCCGACCTCGGAGCCCGTCGTTCATCTCTATCCGTAGGAATCAGGGGATATTTTCTCAATGGCCATCGAATTCGACCTCGACATCGCGACGGGATCGGCTGTCGCCGAGGTCGCCTCACGTCTCGCCGGGGTCGGCACCGAGACCGGTGTGTTCGACGCGTCGATGACGGCCGTACGACTGACGGAGCGCGGGGTGTTCGCGCTCAGCCGGCTGGGGACATGCGTGAGCGTCGTCCGGCAGGAACCGCCGCATCCATGGCACCCCGTCGTCGCCGGTCTCGGTTTCACGCCCAGGGTCGGGGTGGGCTTCCGTATGGCCAAAGGGGTCGAGGTCGCGGAGCAGCAGGACGACATGATCCGTCTGGTGGCGCCGTTGCTGGAGCGGATCGACGGCGACGCGGTGCTGCACTTCCAGTTCGAGGTGATCTGGCTGCTGCGCAGCAACGGCGAACTCAGCCTGAACGAAAGGGACGACATCTGGCGGCCGCAGCGGCTGGCCTTGATGAGGGAGCCGTTCCGCCGGGAGACCCACAGCATGGACTCGGAATGAGCCGGCCGCCGCGCATCGGATTTCAGGCGACCGACATGCCCGGCCCTGAGCAGGAGCGGGCATGGGCGGTGTTGCGGGACCAGCATGCGCGGGCGATGCCCGTCTGACCGTCAGAACTCCGGCTCCGCCGCTGCGCACAGCCTCCGCAGTACCGCCCCGCAGCGGCGGGCGTACGCGTGCTGGAGCCCCCGGGTCGCGGCGCCGCCCGCCCGGGCGTACCACTTCGCCGCCTTGCTGAAGGCCGCGACCGTCAGCCACACGGTGCCGTCGCCCGTGCGGTCGACCACGAAGGCCTCCTCGCCGCATTCGGGATGGCCGGTGAGGGTGCCGTAGGCCCAGCCGGCGCGGCGGGACTCCTCCAGCGTCCAGACGACACGACAGGGGGCTTTGATGAGGCCGGCGAGCGTGACCGTGACGTCGACGCCGGGGGCCGCGCGGTCGGCGGAGGCCTCGATGCCGACGCCCAGGGCGCGGTGGAGTTCCCAGGTGAGGACCGTCTCGGCGGCCTTGTGGAAGACCTCCGCGCCCTCGCCTATGCGCGTGCGCACATGGAGGGGGCGGAAGCCGGGCGGGCAGGCGGCGAGGTCCTCGCGGGTCGCGCCGACCGCCTCGTACGTGAAGGACATGGGAGAGAGCGTAGGACGGACCCCGGGGACACCTTCGTCCCGGGGTCCGTCCGTACCGCTGCTATCAGGTCACGTTGACGGCCGTCCAGGCCGCCGCCACCGCGTTGTACTCGGTGGAGCCGGAGCCGTACAGGGCGGCCGCCGCCGAGAGGGTGCCGGTGCGCGCCGACTTGTAGTTGGTGGTCGACGTGAAGTACGTCGTCAGCGCCTTGTACCAGATCTGCAGCGCCTTGGCCCGGCCGATGCCGGTGACCGTGGAGCCGTTGTACGTAGGCGAGTTGTAGCTGACGCCGTTGATCGTCTTCGCGCCGCTGCCCTCGGACAGCAGGTAGAAGAAGTGGTTGGCGACACCCGACGAGTAGTGCACGTCGAGGTTGCCGACCGAGGAGGACCAGTAGTTGGCGGAGCCGCCGTCCTTGCTGGGCTGGTCCATGTAGCGCAGCGGGGTGCCGTCGCCGTTGATGTTGATCTTCTCGCCGATGAGGTAGTCGCCGACGTCGGAGGAGTTGGCCGCGTAGAACTCCACGCCGGTGCCGAAGATGTCGGAGGTGGCCTCGTTCAGGCCGCCGGACTCGCCGCTGTAGTTGAGGCCCGCGGTGTTGGCGGTGACGCCGTGGCTCATCTCGTGGCCGGCCACGTCCAGCGAGGTCAGCGGGTGGGTGTTGCTCGAGCCGTCGCCGTAGGTCATGCAGAAGCAGCTGTCGTCCCAGAACGCGTTGACGTACGAGCTGCCGTAGTGCACGCGGGAGTAGGCGCCGACGCCGTTGTTCTTGATGCCGCTGCGGCCGAAGGTGTTCTTGTAGAAGTCCCACGTCTCCTGGGCGCCGTAGGCGGCATCCGCGGCGGCGGTCTGGTCGGTGGTGGAGCTGGAGGCGGTGCCGGTGCCCCAGACGTTGTCCGCGTCGGTGAACAGCGTGCCGGTGCCGGACGTGCCGTGCTTCAGGTTGTACGTCTTGTGGCTGCCGCGCGTGGCGTCGGTCAGGCTGTACGTCGAGCCCGACAGGGTGGTGTCGAGGCTGACGGTGCCCGAGTACAGCGTCTTGCCGGTGCCGGTGGCGTTCTCGATGCCCTGGTACTCGAAGAGCTTCTTGCCGGTGGCGGCGTCGGTGATGACGTGCAGCTGGTTGGGGGTGCCGTCGTCCTGGAAGCCGCCGACGACCGTCTCGTAGGCGAGGACGGGGGTGCCGGAGCCGGCCCAGATGACCTTGCGGGCGCCGTCGGCCGCCGACTTGCTGGAGCCCAGCGACTTGGCGGCGGTGAGCGCCGACTTCTCCGCCTTGGCGGTGCTGATCTGCGGCTTGAGGGAGGCCACCTTGATGGCCGTCTTGGTCGCCTTGGTGACGCCCTCGGTCTTGCCGGCCTTGGAGGTGTGCACGACCAGGTCGCCGCCGAGGACCGGGAGGCCCGCGTAGGTGCGCTCGTAGCGCGTGTGGACGGTGCCGTCGACGTCCTTCACGACGTCCTTGACGACCAGCTTCTCCTTGGCGCCGAGGCCTATCTGCTGCGCGGTCTCGGTGACGTCCGCCTGCGCCTTCTGGATGAGGGCGGTGCGGGCGGAGTTGGAGAGCAGGGTGGGGGCGGCAGCCAGCGGCTGCTTGGCGGCGGCCGTGGCGTTCGCGGTCATACCCGTGGTGAGCAGGGCGCCGGCGGCGACAGCGGTGGCTATGGCCAGAGTGGTGCGCTTGTGACGCGCGTAGAGGGGGCTCACTCAAGCTCCTTCAGAATGTGGGGAGTCCGGGGCGATGTGGGGTTACCGGCCCGGCTGTGGGGTTGTGAAGTTGCTGTGCTGTGCGACGGGTGAAGGAAGAGTGGCATCAAGGTCGCGTACATGTCAGGACCCTGAAGTGATGTTGGCCGAAAAGTAGGTGTTGGGTGAACATTGCGAGCATGTAAAACGGGCGCCGCCCGAGGGGAGTCGAACCCCCGGACGGCGCCCGTCGCTCACGCCCGTGTCCTGCGGTTTACGGGAAGGTCAGCTTCCAGCTGTTGATCGTGCCGACGTCCTGTGCGGCCTGGTCCTGGACCTTCAGCTTCCAGGTCCCATTGGCCGATTCCGACGAGGCGTTCACCGTGTAGGTGTCCGTCACGTTGTCCGCGGAGTCGGACGAGCTGAAGGCCTTCAGGCGGTACGACGTCCCGGACGGACCGACGAGGTCGATCACCAGGTCGCCGCGCCAGGTGTGGCTGATATTCGGCGTCACCTGGAGGTTGGTCGGCGCGTTCCCGGTCCGGCCGGAGACCGTGATCGACGAGGTGACCGCCGGCCCGTTGTCCGGAATCGACACGGGTGTGGTGCTCTCGTACGAGGTGCCCGTACCGCCACCGCCGCCGGAGCGCGAGCCGACCGCCACGGCCGCCCAGGCGTCCTGCACCGCCTTGT
Organism: Streptomyces sp. NPDC026538; assembly: GCF_055567535.1. Classification (NCBI taxonomy): domain Bacteria; kingdom Bacillati; phylum Actinomycetota; class Actinomycetes; order Kitasatosporales; family Streptomycetaceae; genus Streptomyces; species Streptomyces sp. NPDC026538. Next base: position 348,947 of record NZ_JBVHQG010000011.1, on the reverse strand, counting down.
ACTCGGTGCTCGTGGTGCCGTACAGCTCACCCGCCGCCGCGAGGGTGCCGGTGCGGGCGGCCGCGTAGTTGGTGGTCGAGGTGAACTTGGTGGTGAGCGCCCGGTACCAGATCTGGAGCGCCTTGGCCCGGCCGATGCCGGTGACCGGAAGGCCGTCCTTCGTGGGCGAGTTGTAGCTGACGCCGTTGATGACCTTGGCGCCGCTGCCCTCGCTCAGCAGGTAGAAGAAGTGGTTCGCCACGCCGGACGAGTAGTGCACGTCGAGTCCGCCGACCGACGAGGACCAGTAGTCGGCCGAACCGCCGTCCTTGCTCGGCTTGTCCATGTAGCGCAGCGGGGTGCCGTCGCCGTTGATGTCGATCTTCTCGCCGATGAGGTAGTCGCCGACGTCGGAGGAGTTGGCCGCGTAGAACTCCACGCCGGTGCCGAAGATGTCCGAGGTGGCCTCGTTCAGGCCGCCGGACTCGCCGCTGTAGTTGAGACCCGCGGTGTTGGAGGTGACACCGTGGCTCATCTCGTGGCCGGCCACGTCGAGGGCGGTCAGCGGGTCCGCGTTGCCGGAACCGTCGCCGTACGTCATGCAGAAGCAGCCGTCGTCCCAGAACGCGTTCACGTACGAGTTGCCGTAGTGGACCCGGGAGTAGGCGCCGACACCGTTGTTCTTGATGCCGCTGCGGCCGAAGGTGTTCTTGTAGAAGTCCCAGGTCTCGGCGGCACCGTAGTGCGCGTCGGCGCCCGCGGTGGCGGCGTTCGACGTGGTGCCGTTGCCCCAGGTGTTGCTCGACTGCGAGAACAGCGTGCCGGTGCCCGAGGTGCCGTGGTTCAGGTTGTACGTCTTGTGGCCGCCGCGGTCGCCGTCGGTCAGGTTGTACGTCGAGCCCGACTGGGTCGTCGACAGCGACACCGTCCCGCTGTACTGGGTGTTGCCGGTGCCCGTGACGTTCTCGATGCCCTGGTACTCGAAGAGCTTCTTGCCGGTGGCGGCGTCGGTGATGACGTGCAGCTGGTTGGGGGTGCCGTCGTCCTGGAAGCCGCCGACGACCGTCTCGTAGGCGAGGACGGGGGTGCCGGAGCCGGCCCAGATCACCTTGCGGGCGCCGTCGGCCGCCGACTTGGTGGAGCCGAGGGTCCTGGCGCGGGAGACGGCCTGCTTCTCGGCGCTCGCCGCGCTGACCGCCGGGGTGAGGTCGGCGACCTTGAGCGTGGCGTTGTTCGCCTTGATGACACGCTCGGTGGCGCCCGACTTGGCGGTGTCGACGATCAGGTCGCCGCCGAGGACCGGGAGGCCCGCGTAGGTGCGCTCGTAGCGGGTGTGGACGGTGCCGTCGGCGTCCTTCACGACGTCCTTGACGACCAGCTTCTCCTTGGTGCCGAGGCCTATCGACCTGGCTGTGGCGGCCTTCTCGGCGGTCGCGTCACGCAGCAGCTCCGCGCGCTGCGAGGGCGAGAGCTTGACGGCGGCGTGCGCGGGGTTGATCCTGCCGGCCTGCGGTGCGGCCGGGGTGGCGCTGGCGGCGCCCGACTGGACGGCGGCGGCGATCAGGGCGGTGACGCCCGCGAGGGCCACTACTGCGGTGCGGTGGGGGGTGCGTCTGCGAGAGGAACTGCTTCTCAACACTGACTCCTTCTGCGTGGCCGCGGGTCACGCGGCCAGGGGAGATCCGGAGGGCGGGTGGGCCGTCCGGGCAGAACATGCGGAACAGGCGGAACGCGGAACCACGTACGCGTGCAGTGCCGGACCCGGCAGCGACAGGGTGATTCTGTGGGGTTGCTGTGAGTCGGCCGTGGGAAGAGTGGCACCAGAAAACGCGATCTGTCAGGACCGCGTCAGGAATTTGGCCGGAAATCGTTCGTTGACCGGATGTTCATGTTCGGTATGCGGATCGTTCGGCGAGCGGACCGGCGTCAGGGCACCTTGTCGCCGTGCCAGGTCGCCCAGAGCGCCGCGTACGCCCCGCCCGCGGCCACCAGCTCCTCGTGGGTGCCCAGTTCGGTGAGCAGGCCGTCCTCCATCACGGCCACCCGGTCGGCGTCGTGCGCGGTGTGCAGCCGGTGGGCGATGGCGATGACCGTCCGGCCCTCGAGGACGGCGGCCAGGGCCCGCTCGGCGTGCCGGGCGGTCGCCGGGTCCAGCAGCGCCGTCGCCTCGTCCAGGATCAGCGTGTGCGGGTCCGCCAGCACCACGCGGGCCAGCGCGAGTTGCTGCGCCTGGGAGCCGTCCGTGGCCCGACCGCCCGCGCCGAGCACGGTGTCGAGGCCGCCGGGGAGGCCGCGGACCCAGCCGTCGGCGCCGACGGCCGTCAGCGCCGTCCACAGGTCCGTGTCGCCCGCGGACGGTTCGGCGATCAGCAGGTTGTCCCGGACCGTGCCGAGGAAGACGTGGTGTTCCTGGGTGACCAGGACGACCTGGCGGCGCAGCAGCTCCGGTGCCAGCCCGGCGATCGGCACCCCGCCCACGGTCACGGTGCCCGACCCCGGCGCGTCGACGCCCGCCAGCAGCCGGCTCAGCGTCGTCTTCCCGGCGCCGGACGGTCCGACCACCGCCAGCCGCTCCCCGGGCCGCACCGTGAGATCCACCCCGCGCAGCACCTCGCCGCCGTGCTCATAGGCGTACCGCACCCCGCGCACGTCGATCCGGTCGTCCGCCGGAGCCGGCGACCCGCCGTCCGCCTCGGTCCGCGGTGCCTGCGCCAGCCCCTCGACCCGGGCGAACGAGGCGCTGCTGGACTGGAGTTGCTCCACCCGCATCAGGATCTGGTCCAGCGGCTCCGTGAACTGCCTCAGATACAGCGCCGCCGACACCACCACGCCGACCCCGACATGGAGCAGTCCGCCGACCAGCAGCACCCCGGCCACCGGCAGGGTGTACGACACCTCGACCGCCGGGAAGAACACGGTCCGCAGATACAGCGTGTAGAAGCGGGTCTTCCGGTTGGCCTCCAGCGCTTCCCGGCTCGCCGCGATCCGCTGCTCCTGGAGCCGGAACGCCTCCACCGTGCGCGCGCCCGCCACCGTCGCCGTGACGATCTCCGCGACCCCGGAGGTCGTCGCGCCCTCCCCGAGATAGCCGTCCCGGGCCCGGCGCAGATACCAGCGCAGGGCGAACCAGATCGGGGTCAGCCCGAGCACCCCGAACGCGCCCAGCATCGGATCCAGTGCGAAGACCGCGGCCATCACGAACAGCGCCTGCACCGAGCAGACCAGCAGTTCGGGCCCGACGTCGCGCAGCGTGGTGCCGACGGTGCTCACGTCGGAGGTGCCGCGCGCGGTCAGATCCCCGGAGCCGGCCCGCTCCACGACCGACGCGGGCAGGGCGAGCGCCCGGTCCACGAACTCCTCGCGCACCCGGGCCAGGGTCCGCTCCCCGAACCGGTGGCCGAGGTAGCGGGCGGAGCGGGCGAGCAGCAGCTGGGCGAGCGAGCAGAGCAGGATCCCCAGGGCGAGACGGTCCACGGCGCCGACGCCGCGGCCGGCCCGGACCGCGTCCACGATCCGGCCGACCAGCCACGGGCCGGCCAGGCCGGTGCCGGCGGCGAGCGCGTTCAGCAGCAAGGCGGCCGAGAAGGCCCCGCGGTCGGCCCGCACCAGGCGGAGCACGGCCCGCCGCACATCGGCCCGTGCGGCGACGGGCAGTTGGCTCGCCGTCACCGTACGGCCTCCTCTTCCTCCTCCGCGTCCCGCGCCACCAGGGCGCGGTAGCCGGGCTCGTACTCCAGCAGGCCCTCGTGGGTGCCGGTCGCCGCGACCTTGCCGTCGACCAGGAAGACCACCTCGTCGGCGCGGGCCAGCATCAGGGGGGAGGTGGTGGTGAGGAGGGTGGTGCGGCCGGCGCGGGCGGTGCGCAGGCGCTCCGCCACGAGGGACTCCGTGTGGGCGTCGAGAGCGGAGGTGGGTTCCACGGCGAGGAGGACCTCGGGGTCGGTGAGGAGGGCGCGGGCCAGGCGGATGCGTTGGCGTTGGCCGCCGGAGAGGTTGCGGGCCTGGGCGGAGATCTCCGAGTCGAGGCCGTTCGGGAGGGCCTGGACGATGTCGTTCGCCGCGGCCGCGTGGAGGGCGTGGGTGGTTCGCGCGTCAGGGGGTGCGACGGAAGGCGCGGCGGCGGGTGCGGGTGGTTCGTGGTTGATCGCGCGGTTCCCGGCGCCCCTGCGGGGCGCGTTGTGGCCGCCCGTCTGATACAGCTCCGCGCCCCTCAGGGCGTTGCGCAGGCGGTCGGCGAAGAAGTGGGCATCGTTGTCCGCCACCAGGATGCGGGACCGGACCTCCTGTAGGGGGACGGCGTCCAGGCGGGTCTCTCCCCAGGTGACGTTCGACCGTGTGTAGCGGCCCAGGCGGTCGATCACCGCCGTCGTCTCCGTCGAGTTCGCGCCCACCAGTGCCGTCAGCCGGCCCGGGCGCACCCGTACCCCCGACTCCGGGTCGTGCAGGACCGTCGGGCCGGCCGGGGCCTGCTCCGTGCCCTCGTCCGGCTCCGGGGCCAGGTGCAGCAGGCCCACCACCCTGCGGGCGGCCACCACGCCCCGGCTGAGTTGGTAGCCCATGTCCAGGAAGAACGCCACCGGGCCCACCAGGACCGCGACATAGCCGTACACCGACACCAGCTGGCCCACCGTGATCTCCCCGCGGGCGGCCATCCGGGCCGCGATCCAGGTCACCACCGCCAGGTACACCGTGGGCAGGCCGACGCCCAGGGCCTGGACCCAGCTGGCGACCGCGCCCACCCGGTAGCCCTGCACGCGCAGGTGCTGTGAGTCCTTGCGGAAGGCGTCCGCGAACAGGCCCTTGCCGCCGAGGCCGTTGAGGACGCGGAGGCCGCCCGCGAGGTCCCCGATGCGGGCCGTGAGGACGCCCTGGCGTTCCCGGTACTCGGTCTCCCGGCCCTGGAGCCGCCGGGTCAGCGGGCCCGCGAGCAGCGCCACCACCGGCACTCCGAGCAGGACCACGAAGGTCAGCAGGGGCGAGATGGGCACCAGCAGGCCGGCCACCACCGCGTACACCACGACCGCGCCCACCCCGGGGCCGACGACGGTCAGCGCCTGGGCGATGGTGTGCACGTCACCGACGCCGATCGTGACGACCTCACCGGCTCCCGTCCGCCGGGGCAGTGCGGCACCGAGCCGTACCGCGTGGCCGACGACCACCTTGATCGTCCGGAAGTACGCGTCCATGCGCACCCGGGTCATCGTGCGGTGGCGCATGATGCTGATCCACGCGTTGACCGCCCCGAGGACGAAGATCGCGGCCGTCCACCCGGCCAGCACCCACAGGTGCCCCGGCACCAGGCCGTCGTCCACGGCCCGGGCCATCAGGTACGGCGTTCCGGCCATCAGCGTCAGCCAGGCGCTGCCCAGCAGCGCCCCGGCCAGCGAGCGGCCCGGCTGGCGGTGCACCAGCCACCACAGGTAGTACCAGCCACCGCGTGTGTCGGGCGTGCCCGGATCCTCGTACGCGTTGATCACCCCGCGACCCCCGTTCTCCTCGCTAGGCCAGACTGTCCCGCCACGCCCGGTGCAGGTCCGCGAACCGGCCGGTGCCCGCGATGAGTTCGGCCGGGCGACCGTCCTCGACGATCCGGCCGTGCTCCATCACCAGCACCCGGTCGGCGATCTCCACGGTGGACAGCCGGTGCGCGATCACCACCGCCGTACGGCCCTTCAGCACCGTCGACATGGCCCGTTGCACGGCCCGTTCGCCGGGGATGTCCAGGGAACTGGTCGCTTCGTCGAGGATCAGCACCGCCGGGTCGGCGAGCAAGGCGCGTGCGAAGGCCACCAGTTGGCGCTGCCCGGCCGAAATGCGCCCGCCGCGCTTGCGGACGTCCGTGTCGTAGCCGTCGGGCAGGGCCGCGATGAACTCGTGCGCGCCGATCGCCTTCGCCGCCTGCTCGATCTCCTCACGGGTGGCGTCCGGCCGGCCGATGGCGATGTTCTCGGCGACCGTGCCGGAGAACAGGAACGCCTCCTGGGTGACCATCACGACCCCGCGCCGCAGTTCGGACACGGTCAGTTCGCGCAGGTCCACGCCGTCCAGGAGGACCCGTCCGTCGGTCGGGTCGTAGAAGCGGGCGAGCAGCTTGGCGAGGGTCGACTTGCCGGCGCCGGTGGAGCCGACCACCGCGACCGTCTGGCCGGCCGGAAGGGTGAGGCCGAAACGGGGCAGCACCTCGCCGCCCGTGCGGTAGGCGAAGCGGACACCGTCGAAGACGACCTCGCGGCCGGGCAGTTCGCTCGCCGGCGGAGGCAGCTCCCTGGGGACCGAGGGCTCCGGCACGGACGGGGTCTGGGCCAGCAGGCCCGCGATCTTCTCCAGCGAGGCGGCCGCCGACTGGTAGGAGTTGAGGAACATGCCGAGCCGGTCGATCGGGTCGTACAGCCGGCGCAGATACAGGACGGCCGCGGCCAGGACACCCAGCTCCAGGGAGCCGGACGCCACCCGGTAGGCGCCCCACAGCACGATCACCGCGACCGAGGTGTTGGCGACCAGCCGGGAGCCGACCACGTACCGCGCCATTTCGAGGAGCGCGTCGCCGTTGGTGCGTTCGTGGCGGCGGTTGAGTACGGCGAACTCGGCGTCGTTGGCGGCCTCCCGGCGGAACGCGCGCACCGGGCGGATGCCGTTCATCGTCTCCACGAACTTCACGATCACCGCCGCGATGGCCGTGGACCGTGCCTTGTACACCCGCACCGCACGCCGCTGGTACAGCCGCACCAGCAGGTACAGCGGCACGAAAGAGGCCACGGCCACCGCGCCCAGGCCCAGGTCCAGCCAGAGCAGCATCGCCGAGATGTAGACGAAGGAGAGGATCACCGTGACCAGCTCCTGGAGGCCCTCGCTGAGCAGCTCGCGCAGCGACTCGACGTCCGTGGTGGAGCGGGAGATCAGCCGGCCCGACGTGTACCGCTCGTGGAAGTCGATGCTCAGGGCCTGCGCGTGGCGGAAGATACGGCCGCGCAGGTCGAGGAGGACGTCCTGGTTCACGCGCGCGGAGGCCTCGATGAAGGCGTACTGGAGGCCTCCGGAGAGCAGGGCGCTCAGGCCGTAGCCGACCGCCACCGCGATCAGCGGGCCGTGGTCGTGGTGGCGGAACGCCGGTACGGCACGGTCGATGGCGTAGGCCACCAGCAGCGGGCCCGCCTGCGCGGCCGCCTGCTGGAACAGCAGCAGGAGCGTGGTCACCGCGACCCGCGCCTTCATCGGTGCGAGCAGCGAGCGCAGCAGGGTGGCCGTGGCGCCGGGCGGGACGGGCAGGACGTCCCGGTCGAAGAGGTCGCCGGAGCCGGCGCCGGTGGCGTCGGCGGCGTCTGAGTCGTCCGCCGGTTTCGGGCGGGGGAGTTCGTCGTCCTCGTCGGGGACGGGCGGGGAGGTGGCGGCGGTCATCGGCGGTGATCCTCCCCGGACATCAGGCGGGCGTACTCGGCGTTGTCGCGGAGCAGTTCGTGGTGGGTGCCGACGGCGGTGACACGGCCCTCGGAGAGCAGGGCGACGCGGTCGGCGAGCAGGACGGTGGAGGGGCGGTGGGCGACGATCAGGGCGGTGGTGTCGGCGAGTACGTCGCGCAGCGCGGCCTCCACGGCGGCCTCCGTGTGCACGTCCAGGGCGGAGAGCGGGTCGTCCAGTACCAGGAAGCGGGGCCGGCCGACGACCGCCCGCGCCAGTGCGAGGCGCTGGCGCTGGCCGCCGGAGAGGCTGAGGCCCTGCTCGCCGACCTGTGTCGCGGTGCCGTGCGGGAGGGCGTGCGCGAAGTCCGCCTGGGCGACGGCCAGGGCACGGTCCAGCTCCGGTTCGCCGGCGCCGTCCTCCGCTCCCATCAGCACGTTCTCGCCGACCGAGGCGGAGAAGAGGGTGGGTTCCTCGAACGCCACGGCGACCAGGGCGCGGAGTTCCTCGCGGGGCATGGTGGTGATGTCCCGGCCGTCGAGGGTGATCCGCCCGGAGGTCGTCTCGTGCAGGCGGGGGACGAGAGCGGTGAGGGTGGTCTTCCCGCTGCCGGTGGCACCGACGAGGGCCATGGACTCGCCGGGGCGGATGTGGAGGTCGATGTGGGCGAGGGTGGGGGGCGAGTCGGGGGAGGCGTCCGGGTAACGGAACCGCACGTTCTCGAACCGGATGCCGTCGGGTTCGGGGGCCGAGGGGAGAGGGCCGTCGTCGGCCGCGGGCCGGTGGGGGCTGGTCGCGCCCACGCGGCGGAGCCGCATACTGTCTCGCCCCGCGCCCCTGACGGGGCGCTCTGCCGCGCCCCGCAGGGGCGCGGGGAACTGCGCGCTCAGCCCCCGCTCACCCGCACCGGAATCCGCGTCCTCCCGCGCCGCGTCCCGCACCTCGAAGTACCGCTCGGTGGCCGTGGCCGCTTCCTGACTCATCGCCAGCAGGAAGCCGATCGACTCCACCGGCCAGCGCAGCGCCAGGGCCGTCGACAGGAACGCCACCAGCGTGCCCGCGCTCAGCTCGCCCTCCGCGACCTGGACCGACCCCCACAGCAGCGCCGCCCCGATGGCCAGCTCCGGGAGGGTCACGATGACGCCCCAGATCGCCGCCAGCATCCGCGCCTTGCGCAGCTCCGTGCCCCGCAGGGTCCACACCAGGTCGCGGAACGCCCGCGCCTGGCTGCGGTGCCGGCCGAACCCCTTGATGATGCGGATGCCGAGCACGCTCTCCTCGACCACCGTCGTCAGGTCGCCCACCTGGTCCTGGGCGAGCCGGGCCACCGCCGCGTACCGCTTCTCGAAGATCGCGCACGTCACCATCACGGGGATGGTGGGGACGAGGATGACCAGGCCCAGCGTCCAGTCCTGGAGCAGCATGATGACCACGCCGACGAGGATGGTGACCCCGTTGACCAGGAGGAAGGTCAGCGGAAAGGCGAGGAACATGCGGAGCAGCATCAGGTCGGTGGTGGCGCGGGAGAGCAGCTGACCGGAGGCCCAGCGGTCGTGGAAGGCGACCGGCAGACGCTGCAGATGGCCGTAGAGGTCCGCCCGCATGCCCGCCTCGACGCGCGAGAGAGGTCTGGCCACCAGCCAGCGCCGCAGCCCGAAGAGCAGCGCTTCGGCGATCCCGAGCAGCAGGAGGTACAGCGCGCCGAGCCAGACCCCGCCGGGGTCCCGGTCGGCCACCGGGCCGTCCACCATCCACTTGAGGACGAGCGGGATGACGAGTCCCGTACAGGAGGCGATCACGGCCACGAAGGCGGCGACGGACAGTCGCGCCCGTACCGGCCGTACGTACGGCCACAGGCGCAGCAGGGTACGGACGGCGGACCGGTCCTTGGTGGTTGCACGTGTCGGAGGCATCAGGATCGAGCCTACGGATCGGCACTGACAACGCCTACCGAGTTTTGGCCGGACCGGAATCCGCCGCTGGTCCTACGACCTGGGGGTCCCCGGTTCGAGCCAGGCCGGGAGCCGGGGGAGCGTTGGAGGATTCGAGGGTCGTACGACCGGATCCGCCGCATCAGCCGATCGGTTGATGCCGCTTCCAGCGGAGCGGGCGATGTGGCGGACCGGGCCCGGACGGGACCCTCGGAGCATGCCATCCGTCATCGAAGTGACAGACCTGCGCAAGTCGTACGGCGGCCGGGCCGTCGTGGACGGGGTGAGTCTCGCCGTCGAGGAAGGGGAGATCTTCGGGATCCTCGGTCCGAACGGCGCCGGCAAGACCACCACCGTGGAGTGTGTGGAGGGACTGCGGGTGCCCGACGGCGGGCGCGTCCGGGTCACCGGGCTCGATCCCGTCGCCGAGCACGAGAAGGTCGCCCGCGTCCTCGGCGCCCAGCTCCAGCAGAGCGAACTGCAGCCCAAGCTCACCGTCCGCGAGGCCCTCGAGCTGTACGCCTCCTTCTATCCGGCCCCGCTCGACTGGGCCCCGCTCGCCGAGCGGCTCGCGCTCACCGACAAGCTCACCACCCGGTTCGGCAAGCTCTCCGGCGGGCAGCGGCAACGCCTGTTCATCGCGCTGGCGTTGATCGGGAACCCCCGGGTCGTGGTCCTCGACGAGCTGACCACCGGGCTCGATCCGCGGGCCCGGCGGGACACCTGGGAGCTGATCGAGGACGTGCGGGACCGTGGCGTCACCGTCCTCCTCGTCACACATTTCATGGAGGAGGCACAGCGGCTGTGCGACCGGATCGCGGTGATCGACAAGGGGCGGGTGGCCGCCCTGGACACCCCGGCCGGGCTGATCCGCCGTTCCGCCGGGGCCACCGTCATCAGCTTCACCCCGTCCGCTCCGCTGGACGACCACGACCTGGCCGCGCTCCCGGACCTCGCCTCGATCGCCCACAAGGACGGCCGGGTCACCCTCTCCGGCACCGACGAGACCGTGAACGCGGTCATCAGCCTGCTCGCCCGGCACCGCGTCACCGCCCACCAGCTCCGGGTCGTGGACGCGACCCTCGACGACGCGTTCCTGGACCTGACGAAGGAGGAAGCGGTATGAACACCGCCGTCCTGCGCACCGAGTTCCGGTTGTTCCGCCGCGAACCCGGCGCCGTCTTCTGGATCTTCCTGTTCCCGACACTGCTCCTGGTGATCCTCGGCTCGATCCCCTCGTTCCGGGACGCCGACAACTCCCTGGGCGGGCTGCGGCCGGTCGACGCCTATGTACCCGTCGCCGTACTGATCGCCCTGATCATGTCCGGGGTGCAGTCGCTGCCCCAGGTCCTGACCGGCCACCGGGAGCGGGGCATCCTGCGCCGGATGCGGCTCACCCCCGTACAGCCCTCCGCGCTGCTGTCCGCGCAGATGGTCGTGCAGGGCGCCGTCGCGCTGGGCTCGGCACTGCTCGCGCTCGTCGTCGGCCGGCTCGCCTTCGACGTACGGCTGCCGAAGCAGCCGGGCGGGTACCTGCTGGCGCTGCTGCTCACGACCGTGGCCGCCCTCGCCCTCGGCTCCGTCGTCTCCGCGCTGTCCCGCACCACGAAGATCGCGGGCGCGATCGGCTCGGCGGTGTTCTTCCCGATGATGTTCTGCGCGGGCGTGTGGCTCCCGGTGCGGGAGATGCCGCACGCACTGGCCCGGGTGGTCCAGCTGACCCCGTTCGGTGCGGCGGCCCGCGCCCTGGACCAGGCCGCCGCCGGACACTGGCCGGGCTGGGACCACCTGGGCGTGCTCGCCGTCTGGGCGGTGCTGCTGACGGCCGCGGCGGCGCGCTGGTTCCGCTGGGAGTAGGTGGCCGGCCGTGCAGACTGGGGAGATGACCGCGGAGGACAGCCAGATCGACCGGCGCTGGGAGCAACTGCACACCTGGGGGCCCTACGGACTGCTCGGCATCAGTGTCGTCCTAGGCGTCGCCTCCGCCGACCCGCACACCGGCGCGGCCAGGTGGTGGTCCGCCTGGTCCCTGATCGGCGCCGCGGTCGCGCTCCAGCTGTGCCGGCACGGCACCCGGTTCCGCCGCGCCGACCGGGGCCGTACGCCGTCCCCGGCCGGCAGCGCGTACTACGTCGTCCGCTGGGCTCTCGCCTTCGCGCTGACCTGGCTCAGCCCGTTCTTCGCGTTCTACGCCGCCGCCGGCTACATGGACGCCGACGAACTGCTGCCGCGCCGGTGGCGGCGGCTCGGACTGCTGGCGAGCGCGGTCACCGTGGCGGGTGCGCAGGCGGGCGGGATGCCGTTCGAGAGCGTGCTCCAGTGGGTTCTCTTCGCCGTGCTGGTGCCCGTCAACTCCGGCCTCCAGATGGCGATCGCCCACCTCACCGAGCAGGAGGCGGAGCGGTCCCGCGAGCGCACCGAGACCATCGCCGCCCTGCGCCAGGCCCTGGACGAGAACGCGGCGCTGCACGCCCAGCTCCTCGTCCAGGCACGCGAGGCCGGGGTCGCCGACGAGCGGCGCCGGCTCGCCGCCGAGATCCACGACACCATCGCCCAGGGCCTGACCGGGATCATCGCCCAGCTCCAGGTCGTCACCAACACCCCCGATCCGAAGACGGCCGAGGAGCACGTGAACCGCGCCCTGGCGCTGGCCCGGCACAGCCTGGGCGAGGCCCGCCGCTCCGTGCACAACCTGGCCCCGGTGGCCCTGGAGAACGACGGACTGCCCGAGGCGCTGAAGAAGACGGTCGTCGAATGGGGGGAACGGACGTCCATACGAGCCGAGTTCACCCTCACCGGCACCGCCGAGCAGCTTCACGAAGAGGTCGCGGCCACCCTGCTGCGCATCGTCCAGGAGGCTCTGTCCAACGCCGCCCGGCACGCGCACGCCTCCCGGGTCGGCGTCACCCTCTCCTACCTGGGCGAGGAGGTCATCCTCGACATCCGCGACGACGGCACCGGCTTCGACCTGCTCGCCGTGCCCGCCCGTAGCCGGGCCGGCGGCTTCGGCCTCGACGGCATGCGCGCCCGCGCCGAACGCATCGCCGGCTCCCTGACCGTGGAGTCCGAACCGGGGCTCGGCACCGCGCTGTCGGCGCGCGTACCGTTGGTCCGCCATGACAACTGAGCCCCCGATCTCGCTCCTCGTCGTCGACGACCACCCCGTCGTCCGCGACGGCCTGCGCGGCATGTTCGAGTCCGCCCCCGGCTTCACTGTGCTCGGCGAGGCCGGGAACGCAGCGGAGGCGGTCGACCGGGCGGCCGCCCTGGACCCGGACGTGATCCTCATGGACCTGCGGATGCCCGGCGGCTCCGGCGTGGACGCCATCCGCGAACTGACCCGGCGGGGCGCCCGCGCCAGGGTCCTGGTCCTCACCACCTACGACACCGACTCCGACACCCTCCCCGCGATCGAGGCGGGCGCCACCGGCTATCTGCTGAAGGACGCCCCGCGCGAGGAGCTCTTCACCGCCGTCCGCGCCGCCGCCCAGGGCCGTACCGTGCTCTCCCCGGCCGTCGCCTCCCGCCTGGTCTCCGCCGTACGCACCCCAGGCGCCCCCGGCAACGAACCGCTCTCCGCCCGCGAACGCGAGGTCCTGGCCCTGGTCGCCAGGGGCACCTCGAACCGTGAGATAGCCCGCGAACTCTTCATTAGCGAGGCCACGGTGAAGACCCATCTCACCCACCTCTACGCCAAGCTGGGCGTCAACGACCGCGCGGCGGCGGTCGCGACGGCCTACCAGCGGGGGATCCTCGGCTAGCCAGGCCCCGGACGTGCCGCACCCGGACCCGTCGCCCGCCCGCGTCAGCCGACCACCCTCAGCAGCAGCACCGTCCGCGCGGGCACCGTGATGACCGTGCCGGCCTCGTGCACCACGCCCGGTGCCGCACTCTGCTCCTCCCGCGAGGTGTCGACGAGCACCTCGTAGCGTTCCGCCCACGGCGGGCCCGGCAGCAGGAACTCCGCCGGTCGGTCGCCGGCGTGCAGGACGGTCAGGAAACTGTCGTCCAGGACCGGCGCCCCGCGTTCGTCGCGGCCGGGGATGTCCCGCCCGGAGAGATACATGCCGAGGGTGGCGGCGGGCGCGTACCAGTCGCCCTCGGTCATCTCCTCGCCGTGCGCCGTGAACCACGCCAGGTCGCGCAGCCCGTCCGCGGAGTGGGCGCGGCCCGAGAAGAAGGAGCGGCGGCGCAGCACCGGGTGGCGGTGGCGCAGCCGGATCAGCCGGGAGGTGAGGTCGAACAGCGGCCGCCAGGCCGGGTCGTCCAGCAACCCCCAGTCCAGCCAGCTGATTTCGTTGTCCTGGCAGTAGGCGTTGTTGTTGCCGCGCTGGGTGCGGCCCAGTTCGTCGCCGGCGACCAGCATCGGAACCCCCGTCGACAGCAGCAGCGTCGTCAGCAGGTTCCGCAACTGCCGCCTGCGCAGCGCCCGTACGCCCTCGTCGGCCGTCTCGCCCTCCGCCCCGCAGTTCCAGGAGCGGTTGTCGCCGGTGCCGTCGCGGTTGTTCTCGCCGTTGGCCTCGTTGTGCTTCGACTGGTACGACACCAGGTCGCGCAGGGTGTACCCGTCGTGCGCGGTGATGAAGTTGACCGAGGCGTAGGGGCGCCGGCCGCCCCAGGCGTAGAGGTCGCTGGAGCCGGAGAGGCGGTAGCCGAGGTCGCGGACGTCCGGGAGGGCACCGCGCCAGAAGTCCCGGACGGCGTCCCGGTAGCGGTCGTTCCACTCCGTCCACAGCGGCGGGAAGGCGCCCACCTGGTAGCCGCCGGAGCCCACGTCCCAGGGTTCGGCGATCAGCTTCACCCGGCGCAGCACCGGATCCTGGGCGATCACCGCGAGAAAGGGGGAGAGCATGTCGACGTCGTGCATCGAGCGGGCCAGCGCGGCGGCGAGGTCGAAACGGAAGCCGTCCACCCCCATCTCGGTCACCCAGTACCGCAGCGAGTCCGTGATCAGCCGCAGCACGTGCGGCCGGACCACGTGCAGGGTGTTGCCGCAGCCGGTGTAGTCGGCGAAGTGCCGGGCGTCGTCCTGGAGCCGGTAGTAGCCCCGGTTGTCGATGCCCTTCAGGGACAGCGTCGGGCCCAGCTCCCCGGCCTCGGCCGTGTGGTTGTAGACGACGTCGAGGATGACCTCGATCCCGGCCGCGTGCAGCGCGCGCACCATCCGCTTGAACTCGCCGACCTGCTGTCCCGTCCTGCCGGAGGCGGCATAGGCGGCGTGCGGGGCGAAGTAGCCGATGGAGTTGTAGCCCCAGTAGTTCCTGAGGCCCCGCTTCAACAGGTGGTCCTCGTGTGCGAACTGGTGCACGGGGAGCAGCTCCACGGCCGTCACACCGAGGTTCACGAGGTGCTCGACGGCGGCCGGGTGGGCCAGCCCCGCGTAGGTGCCGCGGAGTTCCTCGGGTATCCCGGGGTGCAGTCTGGTGAAGCCGCGCACATGCAGCTCGTAGATGACGGAGTCCGCCCACGGGGTCTTCGGGCGGTGGTCGTCGGACCAGTCGTCGTCATCGTGGACGACCACGCCCTTAGGGACGTACGGCGCCGAGTCCCGGTCGTCCCGGACGGTGTCGGCGACCTGTTGGTCGGGCCAGTCCCGGACATGCCCGTACACCTCGGGCGGCAGGCCGAACTCGCCGTCCACCGCACGCGCGTACGGGTCGAGCAGCAGCTTCGCCGGGTTCCAGCGGGCGCCGGTCCACGGGTCCCAGCGGCCGTCGACCCGGTAGCCGTACCGCTGCCCCGGCAGCACGCCCGGCACGAACCCGTGCCAGATCTCGTGCGTCAGTTCGGTCAGCGGGATCCTCGTCTCCCGGCCCTGCTCGTCGAAGAGGCAGAGCCGGACCGCCTCGGCCCCGGCCGCCCACAGGGCGAAGTTGGTGCCGGCCACCCCGTCCGGGCCGACCCGGAACCGGGCGCCCAGCGGAGTCGACGACCCCGGCCAGGCGGCCGGGACGGGCAGGGCCGTCCCGTTCACCACGGGGGCCTCCGCCTTCGGGGCCCGCGCCCGTGCCCCCTGCTGCTCGGCTGCGCTCGTCACCTGTCGGCCCCTTTGTCGTCCCGCGGCTCGCCGACCCCCGGGGCGCACCCCACCCGCGTCCGGGCAGCCGACCGCGCCCGGACTCCCGGTCCCGGGCACGGTCGGCGGCTCGCTACGGACACGCCCGCGGCGGCTCTCCCGCGGGCGCGGCGGCTCCCCAGCTCGTCGTCCTTCCCTCTGTTCTGCCCAGTGCCGGCGTCGCACTCACGTTTCCCCGGGGCGGGCCCGGTCGTTGAGTCCCACGTGAGGCATCCACAACGGCGCGCACGGCGCGCGGGGGCCGCGTTGGCCGCGGCACTGACATGGGCGGGGCTGCTGGCGGGAGCCGCCGGCTGCTCCTCGGACGACACGGAGGGGCTCGGCATCGACCACGTCCTCGGCGGCGCACCCGCGGCCCCCGAGGACGTCATCCGCATCTCCCCGGACGACGGCACCAAGGCCGTACGCCCCGGCGAACGGCTGACGGTACGGGTGCCCGGCGGCCGCCTGGAATCCGTCAGCGTCGTCAAGTCCCAGGACGCCCAGGACTCCCCGGTCCCCGGGCACATCGCCGCGGACGGCACGACCTGGCGGCCCGACGACCCGAAACTCGCGCTCGCCGCCAAGTACACGGTCGACGCGGTCGCCCTGGACGGCCACGGCCGCCGCTCGGCCCGCCACACCACCTTCACCACGCTGGTCCCCGACGAACGCTTCATCGGATACGTCACCCCCGAGAACCGTGCCACCGTCGGCACCGGCATGATCGTCTCTCTCGCCTTCAGCCGCGACATCGAGAACCGGGCCGCAGTCGAGCGCGCCGTCCGGGTCAGCGCCAGGCCCGCGGTCGAGATCCGCCCGCACTGGTTCGGCAAGAACCGTCTCGACTTCCGTCCCGCGCACTACTGGCAGCCCGGCACGGTCGTCACCGTCGGCCTCGAACTCCGCGACGTCGAAGGGGCCCGTGGGGTCTACGGCCTCCAGTACAAGACGTTCACCTTCACGGTCGGCCGCAGCCAGGTCTCCCTCGTCGACGCGGCCAAGCACACGATGGAGGTCCGCCGCGACGGCGACCTGCTGGCCACCGTCCCGATCACCGCGGGCGCACCCGACCACACCACCTACAACGGGAAGATGGTGGTGATGGAGATGCACGAGGTGACCCGCATGAACAGCCGCACGGTCGGCTTCGGCGGCGAGTACGACATCCCCGACGTCCCGCACGCCCTCAAACTCACCGACTCCGGCACCTTCCTGCACGGCAACTACTGGGCGCCGGACGCCCCCGGACACGTCAACGTCAGCCACGGCTGCGTGGGCCTGCGCGACGTGAAGGGCGGCAGCTCGGACACGCCCGCCGGCTGGTTCTACGACCGCACCCTGATCGGGGACGTGGTCGAAGTGGTCCACAGCAACGACAAAATGGTCACTCCCGACAATGGCCTCGGAGGGTGGAACATGGGCTGGAAGGAGTGGAAGGCGGGCGGCGCGGTCAAGTAACCGGGTGGGGGGAGCGGTTCGGTGCGGGCGGAGGCCGCCGTGCGAGGCGACAGAAGTTGCGACGCAACGGTGACATTCGCCCAACACCAAGCTCAAAACCGTCCGGTTAATATGCGCCAATGCGCGGGCGGAACGCGCTGGGGTGGGCCTGACCAGGCCCTGGGAGGGGAGAACGACTTTGAACGTACGGCCGATATCGGGGGCGGCGGTCCAGGCCCGGAAGAAGGGTCTGGCCGTCGCGGCCGGTGTTCTGCTCATGGCAGTCACCGCGTGCGGGGGCGGCGGCTCCGCCGACCAGGGCAGCGGGGACGGCAAGGCGAAGGACTCCACGACGCAGGCGAGCAAGCAGTCCGTCGCCACCGTCAGCATCAGCCCCAAGTCCGGGGCGACCGACGTGGACACCAGCGGGCAGCTCAAGGTCAGCGCGGCCAAGGGCAAGCTGACCGACGTGGAGGTCAAGGACTCCAGGGGCAACAAGGTCGACGGCACGATCGCGGCGGGCGGCGCCAGCTGGACCCCGGCCGGCCACCTCGCCAACTCCACCAAGTACACGGTGCACGCGGTCGCGAAGGACACCGAGGGGCGTGAGTCGGCCGAGGACTCCACGTTCACCACGCTCACCCCGAAGAACACGTTCACCGGCTACTTCACGCCGGAGGACGGCTCGACGGTCGGCGTCGGGATGCCGTTCTCCATACGGTTCACCCGGGGCATCACCGACCCGGCCGCCGTCGAGAAGGCGATCACCGTCAAGACCGAGCCGGCGGTCGACGTCCAGGGCCACTGGTTCGGCAACGACCGCCTCGACTTCCGTCCCGAGAACTACTGGAAGTCCGGCACGAAGGTCTCCGTCACCCTCGACCTCAACGGCGTCGAGGGCCGCGACGGGGTCTACGGGCAGCAGGCCAAGACCGTGAAGTTCACGATAGGCCGCAACCAGGTGTCCGTCGTCGACGCCAAGAAGCACACGATGAAGGTCATGCAGGACGGCAAGGTCGTGAAGACCCTCGCCGTCACGACCGGCAAGCCCGGCTACGACACGTGGAACGGCCAGATGGTCATCAGCGAGAAGCTGCGGGTGACCCGGATGAACGGCGAGACGGTCGGCTACGGCGGCGAGTACGACATCAAGGACGTGCCGGACGCGATGCGGCTGACCACGTCCGGCACGTTCATCCACGGCAACTACTGGGGCGGGGACGCCTTCGGCAACTACAACGCCAGCCACGGGTGCGTGGGGCTGCGCGACATCCGGGGCGGGGGTGACCGGGGGGTGCCGGCCGCCTGGTTCTTCGACCACTCGATCATCGGCGACGTGGTGACGGTGAAGAACTCGCACGACGAGACCGTGTCTCCCGACAACGGCCTCAACGGCTGGAACATGTCCTGGAAGCAGTGGACCGCGTAGTTCGTCGGCCGCGGGGCGGTGAGGGCTGGTCGAGCCCACGCGGCGGAGCCGCGTATCGATCCGGCCCCGCGCCCCTGGACCAGGGACAGTGAACGCCCGCTAACCTGCGGGACATGACTGTAACCCTCGAAGTCGCCGCAGGTGTCGGCACTCTGCGTCTGGACCGGCCCCCGATGAACGCCCTGGACGTCGCCACCCAGGACCGGCTCAAGGAACTGGCGGCAGAGGCCACCCGCCGCGAGGACGTTCGTGCCGTGGTGATCTACGGCGGTGAGAAGGTCTTCGCGGCCGGGGCCGACATCAAGGAAATGCAGAACATGGACCACGCGGCCATGATTCTGCGCTCCCGGGATCTTCAGGACTCCTTCACCGCCGTCGCCCGGATTCCCAAGCCGGTCGTCGCCGCCGTCACCGGGTACGCCCTCGGCGGCGGTTGCGAGCTCGCCCTCTGCGCCGACTACCGGATCGCCGCCGACAACGCCAAGCTCGGGCAGCCGGAGATTCTGCTCGGGCTGATCCCGGGGGCCGGCGGCACCCAGCGGCTGCCCCGTCTGGTGGGGCCCTCCAAGGCCAAGGACCTGATCTTCACGGGCCGCATGGTCAAGGCGGACGAGGCCCTCGCCATCGGCCTGGTCGACCGGGTCGTACCCGCCGCCGACGTCTACACCGAGGCGCATGCCTGGGCGGCCCGGCTCGCCCAGGGGCCCGCGATCGCGCTCCGGGCGGCCAAGGAGGCGATCGACACCGGCGTCGAGACCGACCTGGAGACGGGCCTCGCCGTCGAACGGAACTGGTTCGCAGGCCTGTTCGCGACCGAGGACCGGGAGCGCGGTATGCGCAGCTTCGTGGAGGAGGGGCCGGGCAAGGCGAAGTTCCTGTGATCTTCGCCCGGTGGTAAAAGCCCCGAACTGCTTGCAATTGACGTGATGTCTGATTCCGGGGTCCCTCGATGGGGCGGTTTATGGGAGCCTTAACGCACCCTTAATTCTGCCTTGTCGAGGGAGTCTGTCGATTGCCCGGAGATGAGCCGTCGCCGCAGGTCGGGCAGGCTGCCAGAGGCTCCGAAATGCCGATGGCATATGCCGCTCGACCGGTGTCGGGCGGGAGCTTCGCGGGGGCGTATTCCTCCGGAACGGCCCCGGAGGGCGCGCCGGGCGGCCATGATGGGGGCATGGCGGGGCTGGAGGGCATCGAACAGCCGCGGGGACACAGCCGTGCGGCCGCGGCGCGGTGGTCGCCTGCGGTCGAGGACGAGCGGGCACTCAAGGCGATCGAAATCTTCGGCAATCCGACGGAAGCCGAGGTTCCGCTCCCGTCCCGCCCCGAGTCCGCGGCGACCGCCCGCCGGCTCGCCCAGGTCGTCGTCCTGCGTCAGTGGCGGCTCAGTCCGAAGATGACGGAGGACGCGGTCTTACTCGTCTCCGAACTCGTGGGCAACGCCGTACGGCACACCGGGGCCCGCGTGTTCGGCCTGCGGATGCGCCGCCGCCCGGGATGGATCCGGGTCGAGGTGCGGGATCCCTCGCGGGGTCTGCCGTGCCTGATGCCGGTTCAGGACATGGACATCAGCGGGCGGGGCCTGTTCCTGGTGGACAAGCTGTCGGACCGGTGGGGCGTCGATCTGCTGCCGCGAGGAAAGACGACGTGGTTCGAGATGCGGGTGGCCGATCGGTGAGGGCTCGCCTGACTAGCCCCCTATCAGGTCAATCACCCATTTTCTTACCCAGCCCCCCTTAAATGGGGCGGGTGACCACCTCCAACCGACGCGACGTCCTCCGTGCGGGCGCCGGCCTCATCGCCGGAGGCACCCTCGCCACCGGTTGCGGCGACACCGCTACAGACGCACCACCCCCGCACCTTGCCGCCAACCTCGCCTCGGCCACCCCCACCTCGGCCGCACCCGCCGCCCCCGCCCCCCGCGCCTTCCCCGGACAGCCGCTCCAGATCACCCACGGCCCCCGCGCGAGCACCTCCGTCGCGCTCACCTTCCACGGCCAGGGCGACCATGCCCTCGCCACCCGGCTCCTGACCACCGCCGAGCAACACGGCGCCCGCCTCACGGTCCTGGCCGTGGGCAGCTGGCTCGACGCGTATCCCGCCATGGCCCGTCGCATCCTCGACGGCGGCCACGACCTCGGCAACCACACCCAGCGGCACATCTCCGTCAACGCCATGGCCGAGTCCGGCGCCCGCGCGGAGATCACCGACTGCGCGGACCGCCTCCGACGGCTCACCGGGTCGATCGGCAGCTGGTTCCGCCCCTCCAGGGCGCCCACCGCCTCGCCGCTCGTCGCCCGGCTCGCCACCGAGGCCGGCTACCCGCACGTGCTGTCGTACGACGTCGACTCGCTCGACTACACCCGGCCGGGCGCGGCCGCCGTCACCCGCAAGGTGCTCGCGGAGGTCACGGGCGGCTCGGTGGTGAGCATGCACTTCGGTTATCCGGACACGGTCGCCGCCCTCCCCGCCGTACTCCAAGAACTCGACCGCCGCGGACTGCACGCGGTCACCACCACGGAGCTGCTGAGCTGATGCGAACCACGAAAGCCGCCCGGCTGCCCGCCGCCCTCGCCGCCCTCGCCGCCCTCGCGCTGCTGTCCGCGTGCGGCGGCGGATCCGACGCCGATACACCGGCCGCCCGCACCAGCGCTCCCGCGCAGCCGCAGGCGAAGAAGGCGGAACCGGCCGTCGACGTGCTGCCGGGCATGCCCCCGGTCCTCGACCCGAACGACGTGTACGCCGCCGACCGCCCCGGCAACCTCTCGCCCGTCGTCAGGGACTTCCCGTCCCGGATCTACGTCCCCAACACCAACTCCGACACGGTCTCGGTCATCGACCCGAAGACCTACAGGGTGACCGAGACCATCCGGGTGGGGCGCCAGCCCCAGCACGTCGTGCCGTCCTGGGACCTGAAGACCCTGTGGGTCAACAACGACCTGGGCAACAGCCTCACCCCCATCGACCCGAGGACCGGCCGGGCCGGGCAGCCGGTCGCCGTGCACGACCCGTACAACCTGTACTTCACGCCCAACGGCAGGTACGCGATCGTGATGGCCTCCGCGGACCGGCAGCTGGTGTTCCGGGACGCGCACACCATGAAGACCGTCAAGACCGTCCCGGTCAGCTGCTACGGCGTCAACCACGCCGACTTCTCCCTGGACGGCCGCTACTTCATCGTCTCCTGCGAGTTCAGCGGCGAGGTGCTCAAGGTGGACACCGAGCGGATGGAGGTGCTCCGCCAGGAGAAACTCCCCTTCCACGGCGCCATGCCGCAGGACGTCAAGATCTCGCCCGACGGCAAGCTGTTCTACATCGCCGACATGATGGCCGACGGGCTGTGGATCCTGGACGGCGACCGCTTCACCAGGCCCACCTTCCTGGCCACCGGCAAGGGCGCCCACGGGCTCTACGTCAGCCGGGACTCCCGCGAGATGTACGTCTCCAACCGGGGCGAGGGCACCATCTCCGTCTTCGACTTCACCCAGAACCGGCTGACGAAGAAGTGGCGGCTGCCGGGCGGCGGCAGCCCGGACATGGGCGGCGTGTCGGCGGACGGCAAGATCCTGTGGCTGTCCGGCCGTTACAACTCCGAGGTGTACGCCATCGACACCCGCACCGGCACCGAGCTGGCCCGCATCCACGTCGGCAGCGGCCCGCACGGCCTCGCCGTCTATCCGCAGCCGGGCCGCTACTCCCTCGGCCACACCGGCATCTTCCGCTGACCGCCCCGGGCCGGCGGGGGCTCACGCCCTGAGCAGCAGTGCCTCGGCGCCGACCGGCAGATAGCCGGCCGCCTGGAACGCCCGTACGCTGCGGGCGTTCCCCGGGGCGACCTGCGCCCACAGGGGCTCCCCGGCCAGCTGCCGGGCCGCGGTCACCAGGGCCCGGCCCAGCCCCCGCCGCCGTACCCCCTCGTCCACCTCCACCGAGACCTCGAGGCGTCCGGCGACTCCCCGGCCCAGGACGACCACCCCGCCCTCCGTCGCCCAGGCGCGGACCTCTTCGCGGCGGGCGCGGGCGTAGGCGACCCGGGAGTGGCCGGGGCCGGTGAGTTCGGTCAGCGGAAGGTCCGGTCGGCCCGGCAGCGGGGCGGCGACCAGCAGCGCGTCGACGGTCTCCTGCTCGCGGCCCGTGCGGTCCATCAGGGCGGTGAGGAAGCGCGCGTTCATGGTCGCGCACAGCGGGTCGCTCGGGATCGCGCGCAGGGTGTCGTACACCCACTGCGGGTCCTCGTCGGTGAAGACGACCGAGTGCGCGGTGAAGGAGAACACCCCCGCGTCCCGGTCGGACGGCTGCGGGACGACGGTCGTACGGCCGTCGGGCGGCGGGAAGACACCACGGGCCGCCGCGTCGAGAATGTCCCGCAAGGTCTCCATGGCCGTGCCCGCTCCTTGAGTCTCCACCCACTGGAAGGCCCACACTCGCAGACGTGATCGACAACGGCACCGGACTTTTCACCATCGGCGAGCTGGCGCGTGCCACCGGGCTGACCGTCCGCACCATCCGCTACTGGTCGGACGAGGGTGTGCTCACCCCGGTGGGCCGCTCGTCCGGCGGCTACCGGCTCTACGACACCGGGTCCTTCGCCCGGCTGGAGCTGATCCGCACCCTGCGCGAACTGGGCCTCGGCCTGGCGCATGTGCGTGCGGTGCTCTCCGGCGAGCAGACCGTGGCGGAGGTCGCGGCGGCGCACGTGGCGGCGCTGGACGCGCAGATCCGGTCGCTGAAGGTGACCCGGGCGGTGCTGTCGACGGTGGCGCGACGCGGTTCGAGTGCGGAGGAGACGACCCTGATGAACAAACTGGCACGGCTGTCGGCGGTCGAACGGCGGCGGATCCTGGAGGAGTTCGTCGAGGAGACGCTGCACGGGCTGGACACCGTCGATCCGGAGATCCGCAAGCGGATGCTCGCCACCGTGGCGGAGCTGCCGGAGGACCCGACGCCGGAGCAGGTCGACGCGTGGGTGGAACTGGCCGAGATGGTCCAGGACCCGGCCTTTCGGGCCCAGATGCGCAGGGCGACCGAGTTCAACGCGGCCGACCGGGGGCCCGGTGTGGCCGCCGGGACCTCCCTGTGGTTCATGAAACGGCTCATCGACCTGGTGGGTGAGGCGCGTCGGCGGGGCATCGCGCCCGAGGCGCCGGAGGCCGACGAGGTGCTGCGCGGGCTGCTGGGCGACGCCGACCCGGCCGCCGTGCTGAAACGGCTGGACACCGCCTTCGACGACCGGCTCGCCCGCTACCGCGAACTGCTCTGTGTGCTGAAGGGACAGCCCCTCACCGTCTACGCGGAGGAGTTCGCCTGGACGGCCGCGGCGCTGCGGGCTCGCCTGGACCGTTAATCTGACCTGCGACAGTAAGCCGACACGGCACAAGCAATACGAACAAAAGGGGCGGATCGGTGGCGGACATCGAAGAGGCGCGCATTCACTTCCAGCGGATCGATGCGGACGGTGACGGTTTCATCACCGCCGTCGAGTTCAAGTCCGCCCTCGCGCAGGGGGGCGACTGGAACGTCACCGAGACGGTCGCCCAGGCGATCATCAACAGCCGCGACCTGAACGGCGACAAGGTTCTGTCGTTCGACGAGTTCTGGGCCCACCTGAGCAAGTAGGCGCCGGGAGCGAAGAGCGCAGGGGGGCCCGGAACCCGGGCCCCCTTTCTCATGCCCGGGGCCGTTCCTCACGCTGAGGGCTCGACGCGGACGGCCCGGCGGCCGCCGGCCCCTGACGCCGCGGTCGGGGCTGACGGATCCGTTCGAGGGCTAGCCGGTGGGCCGCGTGGAGTCGGCAGAGGCGGTGGATCCGTTCGCGGGTTGGCCGGCGGACCTGCGGTACTGGCCCGGTGCCACGCCGTACTCCCGCTTGAAGGCCTTGGCGAAGGCGAACTCCGAGGTGTAGCCGGTGCGTTCGGCCACCTGCCGGAGCGGGAGAGTGTCCTCGCGCAGCAGGCGGCCCGCCGTGGTCATCCGCCACCAGGTCAGATAGGCCGACGGCGGTTCACCTACCAGAGAGGTGAAGCGGCGCGCGAAGGCCGCGCGGGAGAGGCCGCCCCGTGCGCCCAGCTCCGCGACCGTCCAGGGGCGCGCCGGCTCGCTGTGGATGGCGCGCAGCGCCGCCGAGACCGCGGGGTCGGCCAGCGCGGCTGACCAGCCCCGGTCCTGGCCGGCGCCCCGCTCCCGCAGCCACCAGGCCCGCAGGATGTAGAGCAGCAGGGTGTCGAGCAGCGAGGTGACGATCGCGTCAGCGCCCGGCTGCCGGTCCTCCAGTTCCATACCGAGCAGTTCCACCGCGGCCCGCAGCGAGCGGTGGGTGCCCACCTGGGCGGGCAGGTGGACCACCTCCGGCAGCTCTGACAGCAGCCGGTGGGAGCGGGAGCGGTCCAGCCGGTAGGCACCGCACAGCAGGACCGTGTCCGGTTCCGACTCCCGGGCCGGTCGCGGTGGTTCGGGCCAGCGGCCGTCCGGGCCGGGCCGCACGTCCTCCAGCGGGGCGTCCGGTCCGCTGGCCAGCGCGTGTCCGTGGCCGTGGGCCAGGAACACCACGTCCCCAGGTCCCATCGCCACCGGCCGGCCCGTCGCCGGGAGGAGCCAGGCCGACCCGCGCAGCACCACATGGAACCCGGCGCCCTCCGAGGCCGCGAACCGCATCCCCCAGGGCGCGTGCTTGTCCCGGCGGGAGGAGTGCGGCCGTCCGGTGCGCATCGCGGCGACCGCGTCGCTCAGTACGTCCATGTCCGAACGGTAGCCGTACGGGCACCGGACGAGACGGACAGACAGGAAAGCGAGTCGGCAGGACATGGCTCGTCTCGTGGGTGCCGCCTAGCGTCGATCACATGGCAAACACCGCACGTACCGTGCTCTTCCACGAACTCGGCGGACCCGACGTCCTGACCGTCGAGGACGTACCCGTCCCGGACCCCGGCCCCGGCCAGGTCGCCGTACGCGTCGAAGCGTTGGGCCTCAACCGCGCCGAAGCCCTGTTCCGGGCGGGGACTTACTACTATCAGCCGTCCCTGCCCGCCTCCCGGCTCGGTTACGAGGCCGCCGGGGTCGTCGAAGCGGTCGGCGAGGGCGTCACCGAACTCGCCGCCGGCGACCCGGTGACGACCGGTCCCGGCATCGAGATGAGCACGCAGGGCGTCTACGCGGAACGGGTGGTGCTGCCCGCGGCCTCGGTCGTACCGCGCCCCGCCACCGTGGACCCGGTCACCGGCGCCGCGGCCTGGCTGACGTACACGACGGCGTACGGCGGACTGCTGGAGACCGGGGGGCTGCGGCCCGGCGACCACGTACTGATCACCGGGGCGTCCAGCGGGGTCGGCACCGCCGCGATCCAGGTCGCCCGGCGCATCGGCGCGACTCCGATCGCCACCACCCGCACCGAGGCCAAGCGGAAGCGGCTGCTGGAACTGGGTGCGGCGGAGGTGATCGTCACGGCGGAGTCGACGGCGGAGGCCGTCGCCGACGAGGTCAGGCGGCTCACCGGCGGCAGGGGAGCGGAGGTGATGTTCGACGCGATCGGCGGGCCCGGCTTCCGTCCGCTGGCGGAGGGACTGGCGCCGGGCGGCTCCATGGTGGTCTACGGCTGGCTGGACCGGCGGCCCGCCGAGATCCCCTGGAACTGGCCCTTCACGATCCACACGTACGCCAACCAGGCCCTCACCTCCACCCCGGAGGGCCGTCGACGCTCCACCGCCTTCCTCAACGCGGGCTTGGCCGACGGCGGCTTCCGCCCGGTCGTCGGTGAGGTGCTGGAGGGCCTGGACCGCATCCGGGACGCGCACCGCCTGATGGAGTCCAACGCCCACCTGGGCAAGATCGTCGTACGGCTCTGAGGGCCGGAGCCGGCGCCTCACCCGGTCGGCGCAGCTGTGGAATAGGTCACGCGTGACCGAGGTTGTCGCCCGACGGCAGTGCATGCATGCGTGTGCATCGAATCTCGAAAGGCGTGTCATGAAGATCGGCATCATCGGCGCGGGCAACATCGGCGGCAACCTCACCCGCCGGCTCACCGCCCTCGGCCACGACGTGTCCGTGGCGAACTCGCGCGGTCCCGAGACACTCCGCGAACTCGCCGAGGAGACGGGAGCGACCGCCGTACCGGCCGAGGAGGCCGCGCGCGGCGCCGAGGTCGTGGTCGTCACGGTCCCGGTGAAGGCGGTCCCGAACCTCCCGGCGGGCCTGCTGGACGGCGCGGCGTCGAACGTCGCCGTGATCGACACCGGCAACTACTACCCGCGGGAGCGGGACGGCCGAATCGACGAGATCGAGGACCGGGGCCTCACGGAGAGCCGCTGGACCGAGCGGCAGATCGGGCACCCCGTGATCAAGGCCTTCAACGGCACCTTCGCCCAGGACATCCTGGACCGCCACCGCCCCGCCGGCGACCCCGACCGCCAGGCCGTCCCGGTCTCCGGCGACGACGAGGCGGCCAAGCGGGTCGTCCGCGCCCTGATCGACGAACTCGGCTTCGACACGGTCGACAACGGCGGCATCGACGAGTCGTGGCGCCAGCAGCCGGGCACCCCGGTGTACGGCCTCCGGGACGGCGTCGAGGGCGTACGGAAGGCCCTGGCGGAGGCGTCCCCGGAGCGGCCGGAGGGCTTCCGGGGCTAGGTCGGCGAAGTGGGGCCCGGGGTTTCCCGCACCCGGGCCGGGAGCGGCGCGCTGTGCGCCATATGGCGTAGACGTGGGCGCCGGCACGTTCTATCCAGGACACGGCAGGCCGCGCCCGGCGGCCGGGGCGCGGTCACCGGCGGCCCGGTGCCACCCGTACTCCCCGTGGGCTCGGGGGAACCGTCACGTGCGAGAGCGAGACCGGGGGACGCCTCCGGCACGGGCGGGGCCACGGGGACGGCCGGCGGCGGGACCGATCCGGGGAGCCCGGTCCCGTCGCCCGCGCCGCGTCGGGCGACGGTCGGGACCAGTCCTCGGGTCGCGCTCAATCGCCCTTCTTCGCCCAGGAGGTGAGGGCCGCCTTGCTGGCGAAGTCCGCCACGTTCTTGTCGTGCGGGTCGCTGGTGTACTGGTGGAAACGCCACTTGGCCTCGATGCGCGGGTGGCCGGCGCTGACGTAGTCGGCGATCCAGAGGCCGTCGCCGGCGAACGAGGTGGTGTCGACGTTCAGCCAGAAGTTGCGGTTGGTGTAGAGCACCACCCGGTGGCTCGGCCGCAGTTCCTGCACTGATCGGATGAAACGATCCTTCTCGGAGTTGCTCGCGTGGGTGCCGTCGCCGGTGGTCTCCCAGTCGACGGCGAGGATCTCGCCCGCCTTCTCGGGGGCGTGCTTGACGAAGTACTCGGCCTGGGCGGTGATGTTGCCCGGCCAGAGGAAGTGGTAGTAGCCGACGACCAGTCCGGCGTCGCGGCCCGTCTTGGTCTGGGCGGCGAGCTTGGGATTGACGTACGAACGCCCCTCCGTCGCCTTGATGAAGACGAAGGAGAGGCCGTCCGTGTCGTAGGCGGAGGACTGGTACGCGCTCACGTCGATTCCGTGCAGCATGTGGGGGGACTCCCTGGGTGCCGATGGGGGAGAGGGGAGAGCGGGGAGAGCGGGGAGAGGCAGGAGTGGGGGGCAGGAAATGCAAGTGTGCATTCCGTATTCCCAGTATCGGCACCGGCGATCCGCGTGGGCGCGTGATTTGTCAGCTCCGGGTGGCCACCTGGCCGAGCACGGCCGCCGACTTCGTCGACCAGTCCGAGGTGATGATGCCGGCGTGGTCGGCCGCGAGCAGCGCGAGCCGTGCGGCGACCTCCGCGTCGGTCGGGCTGGTCGAGGAGATCGCCGGTGAGACGTTGTAGGCGTCCGTCATGATCAGGATGTAGTGGTTCGTGGAGTAGAACGACGTGTCGTAGCCGTTGTTGACGTAGGTCGCGGCGTCGCCGTCGAAGAACACGAACCAGGGCCGGATGCCGGCGTCGTACCGGCTGGTGCGCGGGTCCCCGTTCGCGGCGCCCAGCACGGCCGGGAAGGCCTGGGCCGCGGAGATCTGCCCGGCGGCGTACAGGTCCCGGAGATGGTCGCCGTACTCCTCGTCCGTCCAGTAGTGGTCGAACGGGTTTGCCTGCTCCACCGTGCCCGGGATCAGCTCGAAGACGAACTTGCCCTTGAGCGCGTCCCGGGTGGGCCACGCGTCGGCCTTGGCGGCGGCGTCGAGCGTGGGGTAGGAGGAGCCGAGCAGGTCGGCGGGCTTGTACACGCTGCTGCCGAGCTTCTGGGAGACGAGCGTGTCGAACTCGTCGGGCCCGAGGCCCACGTTGTTGTTGAACCCGACCTTCAGCTCGACCTTGACCACGATGGGCGCGTGGTCCGGGTGCAGTTGCTCCCAGGCGGCCATGTTGTCGAGGCAGCTGCCCAGGTCCTGGTTCCGGCTCTGGCTGTACAACTCGCCGGGCGTGTCGGCGTGTTCGCAGTTGTTGTCGTTGCCGAACGGGTTGCTGTGGCTGACCCGCCACCGCTTGGTGATGCTGTCCGCGTACACGTCCAGCTCCAGCAGCGAGGCCCCGGAGTCCAGCGCCTGCGCCCAGTAGGTGTACTTGTCCTTCTCGTACGCGTTGTGCGTGCCGATGGCGGTGGTTCCGGAGAACTTCGTCGAACCCGTGTCCGCGTGCGCGGTGCCGGGCACCACCAGGAACAGTGCCCCGGCGGCGGCGACCGTCGCCAGCCGTCTGAGAACCCGCATGACCCAACTCCCTCGGTTTGATGGTGAGTTGGCGGCAGCGTAGAAGCAGGCGGTTACTGCGCGGTAGCCCCAGGGGGAACGTGGATGGGCCGGTGCCCCCCACGTGCTGCTCGCTGGGCTACTCGGTGATACCGTATAGTGGTACTCGGTACTACGTAGTACCGGGGGGATCGCAGAGGGGCCCCGTGGTGGACGACCTGACGGAGATGTTGAAGGGCACGCTCGAGGGCTGCGTGCTGGAGATCGTCGGCAGGGAGGAGACCTACGGGTACGCCATCACGCGCCGGCTCAATGAACTCGGCTTCGCCGACGTCATCGAGGGCACGGTCTACACCATCCTGCTGCGACTGGAGAAGAACGGGCTCGTGCAGGTGACGAAGCGGCCGTCCGGGTTGGGCCCGCCGCGCAAGTTCTATGCGCTCAACGACGCGGGGCGCGCGGAACTCGCGAGGTTCTGGGTGAAATGGGAGTACCTCTCCGCACGGATCGACAAGCTCAAGGAGGGCGGGCGATGAACTTCTGGGAGACCGTTACCGGCAGCGACCTCACCCGGGAATGGAAGGCGTTCGAAGCCCGGGCCGGGGCATTGCCGGCCGACCACCGGGCGGCGTGGGACCAGATCAAGGCCCACCTCTTCCCCTACGGGGACTTCACGGGCCGCAACCTGATGCCGATCCTCGACGGTGCCCTGGGGCTGCTCGAGGAGACGGCGGCGGACGGACAGAGCGTTCACGAGGTGCTGGGCGACGACGTCGCGGGCTTCTGCGCGGCGCTGGCCGGCGGAGAAGGGGCTCGGAGCTATCGCGACCGGTGGCGCGAGCAGTTGAACAGGAACGTCGCCAGGAAACTGGGCCGGCTGGGAGGCTGACGTGGGCATCCAGGACATCATCGAAGGCAAGAAGCAGTGGCGAGCGCACATGGCGCGGGTCAAGGCACTCCCGGCGGACTATCAGATCGTCTACAGGGAGATGCAGAAGTACCTCTTCAAGGTTGGACCGGTCGACCTGTCCGACGGAACCCTGCTCCCCGGGATTGTCGATTTCTTCGAAGAGGGCATCGCGTCCGGCCAGGGCGTCCTGGAACTCATCGGCGACGACGTCGCTGCCTTCTGCGACGACCTGATCAAGGACTCGCGCACCTACGCGGACGTCTACCAGGAGTCCATCAGCGGGAAATCCGGCACGGCCGAGAAGTAGGACCGACCGGCAAAGAGGATCTCTCTCACGAGGTCTGGGGCGCGTCCCCCGCCCAGACCTCGCCCCGGACCAGCAACTCGCCCGCCACGGCGCGCCGCACGGCGAGGTAGACCTCGTCGGCCGGCGCGCCCAGCAGGCCGCTCAGCTCGTCGCGCAGCAGCCGCAGCAGGCGCCCCACGGTCTCCCGCGGATACGTCTCCTTGCAGGTGACGAAGCCGATGGGGGCGTACGGCCCCGACGGGCGCTGCCACTCCGGGCGGTGCACCGCGTCGGGGTCGAGCCGCTGCCAGGTCACCCAGCAGTGCTCCGGCTGAATGCCGAGCAATCCGGTGACCGCCTTGGCGATCCCGGCGAGAGCGGGGTTGCCGGGGCTCGGGTCGGGTGACATCAGGGTGATGACGGGCATGGGGCGGCGCCTCTCTGGAAGGGGCTCTCGACGACGGGAAGCGAGGGGACGGTCAGCTCGGGAGCAGTGCCAGCAGTCCGGTGCGGTCGACCTTGCCGTTCGCGGTGACCGGCAGCCGGTCCACGCGGTGGACGACGTCCGGGACGGCGTGGGCGGGCAGCAGCAGGCCGAGGGAGCCGCGCAGCGCCGAGGGGTTGTCCGCGGTGTCGTCGGCGGACGTGTAGAACAGCGCGAGCCGGTCGAAGTTGCCCAGCTGGCCGGGGACGGGCACGGCCGCACAGTGGGTGATCCCGGGCAGCCGGGCCGCGTGTGCCTCGATCTCCTCGGGCTCGATGCGGTAACCGCGGATCTTGACCTGGCGGTCGGTGCGTCCGGTGAAGTGGAGGACGCCGTCGGCATCGCGCAGGCCCCGGTCGCCGGTCCGGTAGTGGCGCAGGGGCCCGCCCCCGACGTCGCCTGCGCGGAAGCGTGCGGCGGTCAGGTCCGGGTCGCCGAGGTAGCCGTGTGCGAGGCCGGCGCCGCTGACGCACAGCTCGCCCACGGCGCCGGGCGGGCACACCGCGCCGTCGTCGTCCAGGACGTGCACCTCGGTGCCGGGGACCTCGCGGCCGATGGGGACGCCGTTCGGCGCGTCGCAGTCCCGCGCCTCGATGGGATGGACGGTGGCGAACACACAACTCTCCACCGGGCCGTACCCGTTGTACAGCCGGACCCCGGCGTGCTGCGCGAGGAAGTCGCGGACGTGGGCGGTCGACAGCTTCTCGCCGCCGATGTAGAGCAGGTCCAGGCCCTTGAAGCAGTCCGGGTCGATCTCGGTGAAGAGGTTGAAGAGGGAGGCCGTCAGCCAGGCGGTGTTGACTCCGCGGTTGTCGATCGCCGCGCGCAGGGTGTCCGGGAGGAGGTAGTCCTCCCGGGCCGTGACGCAGGCGCCGCCGGTGGTGAGCGTTCCCCACAGTTCGAGGGAGAAGGCGTCCCAGGCTGCGGGCGCCGCCTGCAGCATGACGGTGCCTGGCCCGAAGCCGAGCGGTCCGTCCGGGGTGAACAGCCGGGTGGTGGCCGCGTGCGGTGACACGACTCCCTTGGGGGTGCCGCTGGTGCCGGAGGTGAAGAAGACCGCCGCGGGAGCGTCGACCGGACCGTCGTACGGCACGAACGACACTTCGTCCGGGTCGGGTTGAACCGTCAGGTCCGTCGGGGGCCGCCACACCGCATGCCCTGCGGCACCCGCCTCCGAGTCCGTCACCAGCACGGGGGCGCCCAACTGCCGCAGCACGCCGTCGATCCGTTCCTGTGGCCACCGGGGGCTCAGGGCCGCGTAGCCGGCGCCGCACTTGAGCACCGCGAGCAGTGCGACGTACAGCCGGGCGGAGCGCGGCAGGAGTACGGGAACAAGCGTGCCCGGTCCGGCGCCGGACGAGGCCAGCTGCCGTGCCCAGGCGTCTGCCGCCGTGTCCAGCGCCGCGTAGTCGAGGCACAGGTCGCCGTCCACCACGGCGAGGGCGCGGGGCGTCGTCCGGGCCCGGTGTGCGACGGCCCGGTGTATGAGCTCGACTCCCATGGAGGACCCTCCGTTTCTGTCGGCGGAACGACGACCGCGTCGCCGGAATCGCGGCAGCCCTCAGCAGGTATAGGGGCCGCTCATACCCGGTGTCACGTACCCGATTCCGGGGACGGTGGCCGCTGTTGACGTCGCGGCGGGCCGGTCGTGAATCTTATGGGACCGCGGCCGTCATTTCTCGAAGGGGTTTGTCGATGAAGGCCTTCCTGCCGGAAGCACGAATTCTTCCCCGCCCACTTCTGGCCGGCAGCGGTGTCGAACTGCTGGACTACGACGCCGTCCCCGGCCTGCCGGGGGGCGGCGGAGCGCCCGGGAGCATGCTCCTGCTGCACGGATTCGGCGGCGACAAGCGGCAGTTGCGGCCGGTCGGCGACGCGCTGTGCCCCAAGGGCTCCGCGGCCGTCTACCCCTCCCTGCGCGCCCACGGCGACAGCCACCAGCCCGCCTGGGGCTACTCGGTGCTGGACTTCGCGGCCGACCTGCACCGCTTCGGCGACGTCCTGCCGGACGGCCTGCACCTGGTCGGCTACTCGTACGGAGGGTTGGTGGCGGCCGTGTCCGCGGTCACCTGGGGCGCCTCCCGGGTGCGCAGTGTGGTGGTCGTCGACCAGTCCTTCGACGCCCACCCGGACCTGCACGTCGCGGACGAGTGGGCCGAGGGAAGTCTGCTGCGCTGGACCTACGACTTCGGGCACCTTCCGGGCCTGCTGGAGCGGCTGGGAATTCCCCTTCTGGTGCTGGCCGCGGCCGACAGCCGCAACATTCCGGCCGACGAGCAAGAACGCCTTTCGCGGCGCGACAGCGCTTTGTTCCGGATGGAATTCATCAAGGGCTCCCATGCCGACTGCTATCGCAACACGGACGAGATCACCTCGGCCATGCGCGCTTTCTACCGGGACCATTTCCCAGCCGTCCGCAAGGAGGACGAAACCTCATGAAAGTCTCCTTTGTCGAGGAGGGGCCCGCGCGCACCCTGGTGCTGGGACAGCTCGTCAACGCCGTCGGAAACGGTGTCTTCCTGACGTGCTCCGCGCTCTACTTCGTGCGGATCGTCGGTTTCTCACCGGCCCAGCTGGGCCTCGGTCTCAGCATCGCCGGGATCGCGGGCCTGTTCGCCGGAGTTCCCTTCGGCCACCTTGCGGACCGCAGGGGCCCGCGCGGCACTTCGGCGGCGCTGCTGGCGCTGGCCGGCCTCGCCACTGCCGCCTACCTCACGACCGACTCGTATCCCCTGTTCGTCGTGATCGCCTTCCTCTACGCGCTGTTCGAGCGGGGCGCGTACGCGGCGCGTCAGGCGCTGATCCCGGCGGTACTGACCGGTGAGAGCCTCGTCCGGGTCCGGGCCAAGATCCGTGTGGTCACCAACGTGGGTGTGTCGGCGGGAGCGGCGCTGGGCGGTCTCGCCCTGCTGTGGGACACCAAGGCGGCCTATCAGATCGTCTTCGCCGGGAACGCGGTGAGCTTCGTCGTGTGCGGGCTGCTGTTCCTGCGGCTGCCCGCCGCGCCGCCCGCGTCGGAGCGGAAGCCGGGCGAGCCGCGGCTCGCGGTGCTGCGCGACACCCCGTATGCGGTCCTCGCCCTGATCAACATGGTGATGCTGCTGCACATCCCGATCCTGGAGGTGATCCTCCCGCTCTGGATCGCGCTGCGCACCGACGCCCCGCACTCGCTCACCGCAGTCCTGCTGCTGTGCAACACCCTCGCCGTGGTGGCCCTCCAGGTGCCCCTCACCAAGCGGATCGACGCCCTGGAGCCGGCCGTGCGCGCCTTCCGGGTGGCGGGCGTGGTGCTGCTCGGCTGCTGCGCGGCCTTCGCCCTGTCGGCCGGCCGTGGCGCGGTGGTGGCGACGGGGGTACTGGTGGTGGCCGCGGGGCTGCACGTCTACGGCGAGATGGTGCAGTCGGCGGGCTCCTGGCTGATCGGCTACGAACTCGCCCCCGCCGACAAACAGGGCCAGTACCAGGGCCTCTTCAACACCGGGATCGCCGCCGTCCAGATGTTCGGCCCGGTCTCGCTGACCCTGCTCCTCATCGACTGGGGCACCCCCGGCTGGCTGCTGCTCGGCGCGGTGTTCCTGGTCGGCGGGCTGTCGATGGCACCGGCCGTGCGTTGGGCGCAGAGCCGACAGGCCGGTACCCCGGCGGCCGATCCGGCTGCGCTCACCGCCGGTTGAGCGGTTCGGGCGTCCCGTACAACACCACCCGATGGGGGAAATCGATGGTCAACCCCGAACCCACCGTGCCGTCGAGCGGCGTCGGCCGCGACGGTGTGGAACTCCAACTATGCGACGTGTGGCGCAAGTTGCTGAAACGTGACGACGTCGGCATCCACGACGACTTCTTCTCGCTGGGCGGCCACTCGCTGCTCGCCATCAAGCTCACCGTGGAGGTGCGCCGGCTCTTCCAGGTCGATCTCACCGCCGCCGACCTGCTGTCCGCGGCCACGGTCGCACAGCTCGCGGAGATCGTCCGGCGCGGAACGGCGGACCGTCAGGGCCAGTTGGTGAGGATCCAGGCCGGTTCGGGCGGCAGCCCCGTCTACGCCCTGCCGCCGGTGTCCGGGACCGTGCTGCTGTACCCGCCGATCGCTCGGGCCATGGGCCTGGACCAGCCATTCTGGGCCGTGCAGTCGATCGGCCTGCTGCCCGGCGAGGAGCCCCTCGGCTCACTGGAGGAGATCTCCGAAGCCTTCATCGACCAGATGGCCGCCGTCCATCCGGAGGACGCCGAGTGGAATCTGATCGGCTACTCCATGGGCGGCCTGCTCGCCTACGAGACCGCCCGTCGGCTCAAGGAGCGCGGCGAGCGCGTCGGCCTGGTCGGGCTGCTCGACACCCGTATCACCGTCGAGCCCAGCGGTGACCCGGACTTCGCCCTGCGCGCCCTGCTGTGGCGTGGGCTCAAGCTGGAACTGGACATCGACTGGCTGCGTGGCCTCGCCCCTGAGACCCGGGCGCGGGAACTGGTGGAACGCGCCGTCGCCGCGGGCACCATGCCCGCCGACTTCGACGCCGACCGGCTACGCCGCATGATCGATATGTACCAGTTCAACCTCGACGCCCTGGCCGCGTACCGGGTGGGGTCCTACGACGGTACGGTCACCGTCTTCCGCGTCGAGGACCGGTCCATGGAGGGCGGCACCCTCCCCGACGACCTGGGCTGGGGCGAGTTCGCCGCCCGCGCGGTGGTCTGCGACGTACCCGGCGACCACTTCACGATGGTCGAGCCCGGCCAGGTCGAGGTCCTGGGCCGTCGCCTGCGCGAGCAGCTCGGCCTGGTCGGCAGCGCGGCCTCATGAGCACGGCCGGCAGGGCCACACCCACGTACGGCTTCCGGCCGGTCGGCGTCGTCCGCTCGCCACGCACCGCGCCCCAGCACGACCACTGGGGCCAGGTCACCTCGCGGATCGAGCTGGACCCCGGCCTGTTCCAGCCCGAGGCCGTGACCGGTCTGGAGGAGTTCTCGCACCTCGAAGTGGTCTTCCACTTCCACCTCGTCGCCGAGTCCGACGCGGTCACCGGAGCGGTCCACCCCAGGGGCCGCACCGATCTGCCGCGCCTCGGCATCCTCGCCCAGCGGCTCAAGGAGCGCCCCAACCGGCTCGGCGTCTCGCGCTGCGAACTGGTCCGCGTCGACGGCCTCACCCTGCACGTCCGCGCCCTCGACGCCCTGGAAGGCACCCCGGTCCTCGACATCAAGCCGTACCAGCGGCTCTTCCACCCGGACCCGGAGACCATCCGCGAACCGGCGTGGCTCCACGAGGCGATGTCCGCCTACTACCTCTGACGCTTCTCGACCTCCGCCCCGCCATCCGGCCACAAGCCGGCGTGGGGCTCCGTCCACAGCCAAGGAGACCCACCATGTCCGTCCTCACCAACGGTACTGGCGCCGCCCCGGTTGACCTCGAGCTCAACCTCGGCCGCCTTCTCGACCGCAACCCCCAGCTGCAGATCCCCCGCGACGAGTACAACATCAACGTCACCTCGAACGAGGGCGAGCGGCTCGACAGCGACGAACTCGCCGCCGAGTACGGCAGGTTCCCGGGAGCGGGCCTCCCGGCACACCTGTACTTCCACCTCCCGCTGTGCAACTACATCTGTCACTTCTGCAACTACGTGAAACGGCTGGTGCCGCGCGGCAAGGAGGACGGCGCGCTGCGCCTGTGGTCCGACCTGCTGATCGACGAGTCCCGCCGCTACCTGGACCGCTTCGACTGGATACCCCGGGCCCGCATCGAGTCCTTCTACATAGGCGGCGGCACCGCGGCCCTGCTGCTCAACAGCCCCGAGTACATCGAGCCGTTGGTGCGGCACGTGCGGGAGAACTACGAGCTCTCGGACGACATCGAGTTCAACATCGAGGGCAACCCGGAGAACTTCCAGCACCATCACCTGGAGTCCGCACGGGAGTTGGGCTTCAACCGGTTCAGCCTCGGTGTGCAGTCGCTGCAGGACGAGGTCAACGACCTCACCAAGCGCCGTCACTCCTCCGCTCAGTCCATCGAGGCGATCGAGAACCTCCTCGCCACGGGCTGCCCGTTCAACGTCGACATGATGTTCGGCCTGCCGTACCAGACCCCGGAATCGGTCCGCCGTGACATGCGGATCCTCACCGACCTCGGCGTGCCGACCATCACCATCTACCGGTTGCGCAACGCCGACCGAGAGGAGATGGGCATCGGCAACCGGGCCGTGTGGAACAACCCGGCCGTGCGCGAACGCCTCATCGCCGAGGGCCGCTTCCCCGACCTGGACTCGACGTACGCGATGCGGCAGGAGGCTGTCGAGGTCCTGCTGGAGCAGGGGTACTACCCGAGCCCATGCGGCTGGTGGAGCCGCCCGGGTACGTACGAGGGCGGCAACATCCCGCAGACGTCGAAGAACAAATGGGAGCACTACAACACCATGATCGCGTACGGTCCCGGCGCCTACGGCTGGCTGACCGGCGACGAGGAGGAGTTCCTCCAGACCCACAACATCACCGACATCAGCAAGTACGTCTCCTTCATGCAGCGCGACGAGGGCCTGCCGCTCAACTTCGGCCGGCGCCTGTCCGGGCACAAGGCCATCGGCACCGCGCTCGGCTTCAACTTCAAGGCCAACCAGCCGATCGTCCTCGACCGCTACAAGCAGCGGTTCGGCGCCGACCTGCTCACCATGGAGCCCTTCGGCTCCGCCTTCGCCGAACTGCTGGAGCGGGGGCTGGTCGAGATGGTGAACGACGACAGCGCGATCAAGCCGACCCTGGACGGCGAGGCGCTGCACGAGGAGATCATCTTCCACTACTTCCACCAGCGCATCGGCCTGTCCGACGCGCCCGTGTGCCGGCGGTGACCGTGCGAGCGACGACATCGACGACCGCCCCCGCCTCCCCGGCCCACGGTTCGGGCCGCCGGGTCGAGGCCGCCTTCGCCGCCCTGCACGGCGCCGACAACGCGCTGCTCGTGCCCGGTGTCGTGGCCGCCACCACGGCCACGCTGCTCGCGCTGACCAACCCGGGCGGCCACATCATCGCCTCCGACCAGACCGGGGACCCGCTGCGCTCCGTCCTGACCCGGGAACTCGCCGGCCTCGGCCGCACGGTGACCTTCGTCGACTGCACGGACGCCGACGCGGTCGTCGCCGCTGTCGAGCCCGCCACGCAGGTCGTCTACGTACCGTCCCTCAGCGACCCGCTGATGAAGCCGGCCCCGCTCAACGAGATCGCCATCCACGCCCAGATGAACGACCTGCTGCTGGCCGTGGACAACACCGGGCTCTCGCCCGCCGAGCTGCGGCCGCTGGAGACCGGCGCCGTGGTCGTCATCGAGGACACGGCGCCCTACCTCGACGGCTGGTCGGAGGTGGGTGCCGCTCTGGTCACCGGCCTGGACCGCTATCTGCCGAGGATCGCCGAGCAGTGCGCCCGGCTCGGCGGCGAGGTGGACGCCTGGGCCGCCCATCTGCTGGAACGCTCCCTGTCCACGCTCCACCTCCGCCTGACCGCGCAGCGGGACGGCGCCGAGCGGGTCGCCGGGGCGCTGCGCGCGCATCCCGCCGTACGGCAGGTGCACCGGCCGTCGTTCGAGGAGTCGCCGTGGGCCCTGGAGACTCATCGGGGCTTCGGCGGACTGCTGTCCTTCGAGGTCGTACCGGAGATCAGCGACCTGTCCGGGGTCCTGGCCGTGTGCGGCGAGGAAGGCGACGGGACGCCGCTGGCCACCGCGGCGCGGCTCCCGGCCCGCACCACCCATGCCCACCTGAGCGAGCGGGTCCGCCAGGAGGCGGGCATCTCACGCCGGCTGGTCCGGCTGTCGGTGGGCGTCGACGACACCGACGGGCTCATACGACGGCTGCGGCGGGCCCTGGACGCGGCCCTGCAGCAGAACGAGGGAGGCCAGTGATGCTGAACGGCGTCGACCTGCGCGCCCGGCAGGCCCTGGCCGAGCAGATCCGCGAGGACTCCTGGGAGGCGCAGCTGAGCATGGGCGTGGCCGCGCAGCGGGCGACGGCCGACCGCTGCCGGGTGCGCACCGATCCGATGCGGCTCGGCTCCACCCGGGTCGCCCGCGCCTTCGGTATGGACCAGTGCCGCGGACCCGGCGCGGGCGACTCCCTCGACCCGGTCGGCTCGCTGCTGGTGGCGTTGGGCGCGTCCGTCGCGGACAGTCTGGTCACCGAGCTGACCGCCGAGGGGTGCAGCCCGGCGCTGCTGGAGGTGCTGCCGTGCGCGCAGTTCGCGGCGGACGGTGCCGCACGGCTGTCGTACGAGATACGGCTCGACGGCGAGGTGACGCCCGAGCAGGCGCGGCGAGCGCTCGCCGCGGCCCGCGAGCGGGGCAGCGCCCACCGCACCCTTGAGGAGCCCAACGACATCAAGGCGGTGGTGCAGACCGCCCGGGACGTGCACCTCACCAGCCGTCCCATGCCGTCCGGCACCGGGCCCTTCGTGCCCGGACGGCGGCGCTCGGCACGGGTGATGTGGGAGGTGGGCACCCACGTCCTGGCCGAAGTGGACGGCGTGCGGGCCGAGTCCGACCAGCCCAAGCAGCTGTTCGGCGCCGATCTCGCGCCGAGTGCACAGGAGTACTTCCTGGCCGCGCTGGCGGCGGAGGCGCTCGGCTTCGCCGACCCGGGCGAGGCCGCCACGACTCCGGACGCCTCGACCGCCTCGGTCCACGCCTCCGGCCGTATCGACCTGCGCGGCCCTTACTCCACCCAGGACGTCCCGGCCGGGCTGCGCAACATCCTCGTCCAGCTGCTGCCCGCCGACCCCACCGAGGAGGACCGCGCGGCGGCCGACGCCGTGCGTCGCTGGCTCGCCGAGGGCGACGCCCTGCGGCTGGTCCGGGACGCGCACACCATCGATGTCTCCCTGGTGCTCGACGGCACGCCGGTCACCCTCACGACCTGAACCGCATGAACCGTACGAAACCGAACGAAGGAGCCCCGCCGTGCCCCGTGAATGGGACGCCAAGACGTACGACTCGCTTCCCCTGCCGCACCAGCAGTGGGGCAAGCGCACTCTCGGCCGGCTGAACCTCAAGGGCGGTGAGACCGTCCTCGACGCCGGCTGCGGCACGGGGCGCGACACGGCCGCACTGCTCGACCTGGTACCGGACGGCCGGGTGATCGGTATCGACGGGTCCAGCCGGATGCTGGATCAGCTCCGGGTGAAGCTGGCCGACCGCCTCGACCGGGTCGAGGCGATCAACGCCGACCTCACCAAGCCCCTGCCGATCACGGGCCAGGTCGACGCGATCACCAGCGTGGCCACGTTCCACTGGATCACCGATCACGCCGCCCTCTTCCACAACCTGGCGCGATATCTGCGTCCGGGCGGCCAGTTCGTCGCCGAGTGCGGCGGCCAGGGCAACGTCGCGCTGATCAACGCGGCCGTCGAGGAGGTGCTCGGCGCCACCGAGGAGAAGCAGAAGGTCTGGTACTTCGCCGGCGTCGAGGAGACCACCGAGCGGCTGGAGAACGCCGGGTTCACCGACATCGAGGTCAACCTGCTGCCCGACCCGGCGCGCCTGGAGCCCGGCGAGCAGCTGTGGAGCTATCTCGCCACCGTCGTCCTCGGCTCCCACCTGGACCGCCTCCCCGAGGCCGACCACGAGGACTTCGTCCGCTCGGTCGCCGCCCGCCTGCCCGAGCCGGCCGTCGACTACGTCCGCCTGAACATCACCGCCCGCCGGACCTGACGGCCGTGACCGCCCTCCCCACCCTCCTGGTCGTCCACGATCAGGGCTCCGCCGGTCCCCTGCGCATCCTGTCCTCGGCCAGGGGTCTGTGCCGGGTCGTCTTCCTCTGCGAGGCCGAGCAGCCTTCGGTGGCCGCCGAGTTGCGGCAGGTCGTGGGGCACGCCGAGGTCGTCGACATCGGCGGGCTCGGCGAGGCGGAGGTCTGCCGGCTCGCCGCGGGGCTGTCTCCCGACGGCGTCGTGACCTTCAGCGAGTACCGGCTGCGTCTCACCGCCGCCGTGGCCGCCCACTGCGGGCTGCGGTTCCACTCGCCCGAGGTGGCGGCCGGCCTCACCGACAAGTTCCGCCAGCGTCAGGCCCTGGCCGGCGTCCAGGACACCGCGTGCGTCCTGGTGCGGTACCCCGGCGACTGTGCCGGCGCCCTCACCCGGGTGGGCACGCCCGCTGTGCTCAAGCCGCGCCACGGCGCGGGCAGCGTGGACACCTGCCTGGTCGGCTCGCCCGCCGAGTGCCGGGCAAGGCTGGCGGAGTTCACCCGGTGGGCGCCGCGGGACTTCGTCCTGGAGGAGTACCTGCGGGGCGACCCGGCGCTCGCGGACTCGGAGTGGGGCGACTACGTCTCCGTCGAGTCCCTGGTCGTCGACGGCGAGCCCCGTACCGTCGCCGTCACCGGGAAGCCGCCGCTGGTCGCGCCGTTCCGGGAGACGGGTCACATCCTGCCCGCGCCGGTCCCGGCGGCCCTGGCGGCGGACGTGGTGGAGCTCGAACAGCGGGCGCTGCGGGGGCTGGGCATCCGGCACGGCGTCACCCACACCGAGGTCAAGCTGACCGCCGACGGGCCGCGGATCATCGAGGTCAACGGGCGGCTCGGCGGATTCGTCGCCGAGATCGTGCACCGGCGGACGGGCCACGACATGGTGGCGTCGGCGCTGCGCCTGGCCCTGGGCCTGCCCGTCACGGCGCCGGAGCCGCTGCTGCCGGGGCGGGCAGCGGTCCCGGTGGCCTTCCAGTACCTGCTGATCCCGCCCGCGGACCCGGTGTCCCCGGGCTCCCTCTCGCTCCTCGACGCGCTGGAGGACCTGCCCGGCGTCGACCTGGTCGACGTCTCCCCGCTCGACGGTCACCACGCGGACTGGCGCAGGGGCACGCTCGGCGCGCTCGGCGTGGTCTACGGAACCGTCGGTGACCACCTCCAACTCGCGGCACTCCTAAAGGAGTTGGGGACACGCGTGGAGATCTTCTGGTACGGCTTCGCGACCGCCCCTGCAGTACGCTCGGGCGCCGAGTGACACAAGAACTCCGATGAAAGGCACGGCAGATGTCTGAGAAGAGCTCCTCCACCGAGGTGGTCTCGATTCCGGTGGGCCGAGTGGTCGGCGGCCGGGAGGAGGTCAAGGACGACGACTGGGGCACGGTCGAGGCCGTCATCCGCCTGGACGCAGAGCAGTTCGGCGCGGACGCGCTGGCCGGCCTGGACGCCTTCTCCCACCTGGAGATCGTCTACCACTTCGACCGCGTCCCCGTCACGAAGATCGAGACCGGTGCCCGCCACCCGCGCGGCAATACCGACTGGCCGCTGATCGGCATCTTCGCCCAGCGCGGCAAGAACCGCCCCAACCGCATCGGGGTCTCCCGCTGTCGTCTGCTGCGCACCGACGGACTCGACCTGTACGTCCAGGGCCTGGACGCCGTCGACGGCACCCCCGTCCTCGACATCAAGCCCTACATGAGCGAGTTCGGCCCCCAGGGCGGCACCACCACCCAGCCCGACTGGGCCACCGAGATCATGCGCCGCTACTACTGACGCGCCACGACCAGTGAGGTGCCTCGACTCCTGAGGCGCCCTACCCCTGAGGAGACCTGTGTCCCGCCGCCTGTTGACTCCGGAGCCAGTGAGCGAGAACCCGCGCCGGGTCCTGCTGCTGTGTCCGGACACCCGGGTACGGGAGGCTGCGGCGGACGTGGGGCTCGACATCTGGTCGGTCGAGGGTCCGGCGGGCACCGGGCGCTCTGCCGCGCGCAGGGTGCCCGTGGACCTCGACGACGCGGACGCCCTGTACTCGGCCCTGGTAGGCACCGCCCGTGCGCACGAGATCGGGCACATCGTGTATCTGGGCGACGCGGAGGCGCTCCACCGGGCCGTCGAGCGGGCCCTCGCCGACGTGGCGCCCCCGCGCGCTCAGGCGCTGCGCCGACTGCGGGATCCGGCGCTCATGCGACGGATCCTCAACCAGAGCCGGGTGTCGGTGGTCAGGGCCGTGCCGGCCTCGACCCCCCGGGCCGTCCGCGCGCTGGTCGAGGACTTCCCGCTGCCGGTGGCCGTCAAGTCGGGCCC
Source organism: Streptomyces sp. NPDC026538 (assembly GCF_055567535.1). NCBI lineage: Bacteria > Bacillati > Actinomycetota > Actinomycetes > Kitasatosporales > Streptomycetaceae > Streptomyces > Streptomyces sp. NPDC026538. Next base: position 306,360 of record NZ_JBVHQG010000011.1, on the reverse strand, counting down.
GGTCCCGCGGACCGCCGTCATCCGTGGCGGGGACGACCTCGAACGCTGGCTGGCCGGCGCCCCCGCCGGACCCCATCTCGTCGAGGAGCTCCTGACCGGACCGCAGGTCAGCGTGGACACGCTCACCCGCGAGGGTATGCACGAGGTGACCGCCTTGACCGCCCGGCAACGCGCCGGTGGCCTACTGCTGCATCCGGCCGCCCTGTCAGAGGCCGACCAGGTCGAGATCCGTGCCATGGTGCGGGCCCTGCTGGATCTGGCGGGGCTCCAGTCCGGGCCCGCCCACACCGAGGTGGTCGTCACCGCGAACGGCCCGCGGATCGCCGCCTCCAGCGGCCGGCTGGGCGCGTGGCCCGTCCGGCGCCTGGTGCGGGCGTCGACCGGCCGCGCCCCGGAGGAGGACGTTCTGGCGGCCCTGGCCGGGTCGCCGTTCCGCCGTCCGGCGCCCGGCCGACCGGCGGCTCTCGTCCGCCTGGCACCGCGCCGCCCCGGTGCCGACCTGGGGGCGGCGCTGAGCGACCTGGCCGGGATGCGGCAGGTCGACGGCGTCCGGATGGTGGAGGCCGACGCGGACACTCCCGAGCACGTCGAGGTCGTCGTGCACGGCGTTTCGCACCAGGAGGTGGTCGAGCGGCTCGCCGCCGTACGCCGGCGCTGGGAGAGCGGGTACCGCACGGGCGCTGACACCGGATCCGGGAGGCGGTAACGAGACGGGACCGGTACGGGAAGGGCCGCGCCCAGCATGGCGACCACACCACAGACGGCACCGGTCACCAAGGAGACTCATGCGCACCATGCTGGCCACCCTCATCGGCGTTCTCTGTTCGACGGCCCTGGCCCTCGGCCTGGGCGCGGCGGTCGACGGCTCGTCCGCCGACGCCGTGCCCAGTGCCCACCACGTCCTCGCGGACAACCAGGGGCCGACGGTGCTCACGCCCTGAGGCGGTCGTCGACCAGCGGCACGGGGCAGCCCATGGATTCGAGGAGCACCGCGGCCGCCGCCCGGTGCTCCTGGGCCAGGGCGGTGTCGCCGAGCACCTCGGCCACGTCGGCCATTCCGCCCAGCGCCCGCGCCTGCTCCGCGCGGTACCCGATGGCGGTGGCGAGTTCATGGGCGTGGGCGTGCAGGGACAGGGCCTTGTCGTGCTCGACGCGACGCAGGCAGAACTCGCCGATGAGGTTCTCGACCTTCGCCTGCCGCGTCGGACTGCCGCTCACGTGCGCGAGCTGCAGCGCCCGACGGGCGAAGCCGGCCGCCTGGGCCGGCCGGCCCAGGCGCTCGCCGACCCAGGCGGACAGGGCGAGGGCCAGCGCGACGTCCCCCGGCGGGCTGGAGGAGTCGCACAAGGCGCGCGCCTGCTCCAGGCACTGGTGGGCGTCCTCGTGCCGGCCGAGCCCGATGTGGGCGAAGGCCAGGTCGGTCAGCGCCATCACATGGTTGTCGCGGTAGTCGAAGCCCCGGTGCAGCTCCAGGGCCTGACGCGCAGCGGTCGCGGCCTCCTCGCACCTGCCCCACTGGACGTACAGGGTGGAGAGGTTGGTGAGCGTCTCGGCCTCGGCCCGCGGGATGTCCAGCTCCCGCTCCAGGGCGATCGCGCGCTCCAGATGCCGCAGCGCCTCCGGGTGCCGCCCGAGCACGGTCAGCAGCAGGCCGATGGTGGACTCGCCGTGGGCCTCGGTGTGCTGGTCATGCAGGCGTACGGCGACGTCCCGTGCCTCCGTGGCCACCGTGAGGCCCTCGTCGAAGTGCCCCAGCTTCCAGCAGGCGACCCCGAGGTTGGACAGGCTGACCCCCAGCAGCGCCAGGTCCTCCAGCCGCCGCGCGGCCTCGACGGCGGTCCGGCCGACGTCCCTGAACTCCTTGAACTGGCCCCGGGCGTTGAGCCGGAAGACGATGTTGCGGGTCAGGCACACCGTGTGGCGGTCGAGGCCGCCCCGGTACGCGAGGGAGATGGCGGCGACCAGGTTGCCGTGCTCCCGGTCGAACCAGCCGGCGGCGTGATCCGCGTCCGCGAACCGCGGCTGGTCGCCGCAGTAGTCGGGTATCCCCGTGGAGCGCCGCCGGCGTCCGCTGAAGAGCAGTTCGCAGGCCGCCTCGGTGGTCGTGACGTAGTAGTCCATCAGGCGCCGTACGGCCGAGAGGTCGTCCTGCGCGTTGTCCGGGCCGCACTGGCTCTGCGCGAAGTTGTGCACCAGGTCGTGGAACCGGTACAGGCCGATGGCGGGCTGCTGCAGCAGGTGCACGTCCAGCAGCCGTTCCAGGATCAGCTCCGCGTCGCGTCTGTCCGTGCCGAGGAGGGCGGCGGCCGCGTACACGTCGATGTCGGCACCCGGGTGCAGGCCCAGGATGCGGAAGGCGACGCGGTGTTCCTCGTCCATGATCTGGTACGACAGCCGCAGGGACGCCGCGACGCTGCGCTCCCCGGCGCTGAGCTCCTCCAGCCGGCGGGTCTCGTCCCGCAACCGGTCGACCAGGTACTCCACGGTCCACCGGGGCCGGTTGCGCAGCCGGGCGGCGACGATGCGCAGGGCCAGCGGGAGACGGCCGCACAGCCGGACCAGTTCGGCCGTCGCGGCCGGCTCCGCCGCCACCCGCGTGGCGCCGAGGACCTCCTCGATCAGCAGCATGCTGTCCTCGTGGGACATCGGGCCGATCGAGAACCACTCGGCTCCGTCGAGGTCGACCAGCCGCGCCCGGCTGGTGACCAGGACCAGGCAGCCGTGCGCGGCGGGCAGCAGGGGCAGGACCTGGCCGACGTCCAGGGCGTTGTCGACGAACAGCAGCAGCCGGCGGTGGGCCAGCGTGGAGCGCCACAGCGCGGTACGGCCCGCCAGGTCGTCGGGTATCCGGTCGCCCGGCGTGCCCACAGCCCTGAGCAGGACGTCCAGGGCGGTGGCCGGGGCGACCGGGGACTCGCCGGGGGTGAAGCCGCGCAGGTCGAGATGGAGTTGGCCGTCGGGGAAGTCGGTGGCCACCTGGTGGGCCGCGCGGACGGCGAGCGTGGTCTTCCCGCTGCCGCCCATTCCGTCGATCGCGACGATACGGCTGTGCCGTCGGCCCTGCTGCCCACCACCCCTGATGCCCTCGACCAGGGTGTCCAGCTCCTGCTTGCGGCCGGTGAAGTCGGAGAGGTCGTAGGGGAGGGTGCAGGGAGCATCGGACCGGCCGGGCGCGGGCATCGCGGGAGCGGGCAGGGGCGACGGCTCGGGGGGTGGCGGCAGCCGGAGTCCGGGGGCGGCCAGTTCGGGCGCCTCGCGCAGGATCGCGGCGTACAACTCGCCCAGCCGCGGCCCGGGGTCGATACCGAGCTCCTCCAGGAGCAGCTCACGTACCCTCTGGTACTCCTCCAGGGCCTCCGCCTGGCGGCCGGTGCGGTACAGCGCCAGCATCAGCTGGCCGCGCAGGGTCTCGCGCAGGGGGTTCTGGGCGATGAGGTCACGCAGGTCGCCGATCAGTCCGGCGGCATCGCCGAGCCCGAGGCGCAGGTCGAAGAGCTGCTCGGCGGCGGCCAGCCGGCGCTCGTCGAGCGTGGTGCCGGCGGCCTGGATGACGGCACTTCCGGTGTCCGCCATGACGGACCCGCGCCACAGCCCGAGCGCCTGGCCCAGGGCCCGGGCCGCCTCGCGCGGGCTGCCGGCGGAGACGGCCCGTCCCGCGTCGCGCAGGTGGTTGCCGAACTCGGTCAGGTCCAGTTCTCCGTCGGCCAACACCGCCCGGTAGCCAGGCCCGTCGGTGACGATCACCCGGCCGCCGTGCGGCACGCGCCGGCGCAGGTCGGCGACGGCTTTGCGGATCTGGTGTGCGGCGGTGGCCGGGGGATCGCCGTCCCACGCGGCCTGGACCAGGCGCGCCACCGGCACCACCCGGCCCGGTTCGAGCAGTAGGGTCGTCAGAACGCGTTCCTGGATCGCTCCGCCCAGGCGCAGCCGCGTGGCTCCGGACCAGCCTTCGAGCGGTCCCAGGATGTTGAACCGTAGATTTCCGTCTCCCTGTTCGGACATGGATACTCTGCCCCCGTTGTCCAGAAGGCCCAGCTAGGGGCCTTCTCAGCAGGCCCTGGTGGGGCCTCGACTGGGGATCATAAGAGTTTTGCCGAGCGGTGGATACGGTCAAATTCACAGTTCCCAGCCGGGGGTAAACGTTTGTTCAAAGTGGCGTCAAGCCGATGGCGATCCGGGTGAGTTCGGCCTTGTTCCCCACGCTGAACTTCGACCGCACCCGCTTGACGTAGGTGTCGACGGTGTGGGAGCTGATCCCGATGCGCCGCGCCACCTGCCCGTGCGTCATCCCAAGTGCGATGAACCGCAGCACCTCCCGCTCCCGCGGGGACAGCGTGGCGACGGCCGAACGCTCCGCCCCGGACGCCGTCGCGAGCCGCGCCGTCGCCTCGGACACCGACCGCAGCACCTCTTCAGCCGTCGCGTCCGCCCGTACCACCACAGTGCCGGGTGACTCGGGCGCTCCGTCCGCCAGGCCCTCCCCGACGACCAGGAGGTCGATCCGCTCCCCGGCCGCGGGAAGCCCGTCGGTCGAGGTGAAGACCACCTCGGAGGACGACTGGGTGCTCAGCAGGTGCGCCAGGCCCATGAGCACCAGCGGTCGCCGATCGCATATCGCTGTTCGCATGGGGCAACCGTCCGCCCACGCCTTCCCGAATCGATACCGATGCGCTCCCGGACCCGTCATGTCCCCGGAAACGGTGTCCCCAGATCCTGCGGCATGCCCCGGCGGAAGGCAGCAACAACGATGGAGGGCATGGTCGTTGATGTTCGCGAGGCCTCCCGGCTGTACCTGCGCCGTACCGGTCTCGATCAGGAGTGGACCGGCGCTCCCTTCCGGGCGTCCGGCGTCCCTGAACGCCTGGTACGGAAGATAGCGCGGCGTTTCCACGAGCAACCCAGCCGCCCCAGCGATCCCGACGCCCGCGGCCAGTACCTGCGGATGGCCCACGAGGCCCGGGACCAACTCGCCTGCATGACCGACATGGGCCTGAAGGTGCGCTTTCACCGCGGTCCCGGACAGCCCTACGACGCGTCCCGCGAGCTCTGCCGAGCCCTGGACACGGGCGAGGACCTCTACGTGTTCCCCACGGAGAACGGACACGGCCCGGAGGGCTACGAGGACCCGGACAACCCGCTCCTCGCCCCGGCCGGCGTCGAGATCGACGGTGCGCCGGCCCTCCACAACGACGTCCTGCGGGCCACGCACGACTACTTCGGGCACTACCTGATGCGCGCCCCCTTCAACCTGCGCGGTGAACTCTCCGTCGCCTATGCCCATTTGAGGATGTTCTCCCCCGGCATCCACCGGGCGGTGCTGAACGAGTTCGTCGGACAGATCTCCTGGTTCTACTACGGCCCGCACATCACCCGGCCCGACGGCTCGGTACCACGCCGGGGCGACGCCGACTGGGTCACCCCCGAACAGCGCCCCTTCGCCGACCAGAAGATCAATCTGATGCCCGCCGTGTGGGTCGAGGAGTTCCTCGCGTGGGGCAGCGGAGAAATCACCTCGGACAACGAAGAAAGTGAAGAAGGCGCAGAAAGAGGAGAAAGCGAAGAAAAGGCGAAGAAACCCCGGGAGACGGTATGAGCCCGCTCCCCAGGATTCTCGACGGCGGCACGGCCACCGGTCTGCAGGCGGCCGGCATCCCCATGCTCGAACCATGGCTCACCAGTGCGCCGCTGCGGGACACGGCCGGGACGGACGCGCTGGTGAAGGTGCACGCGGAGTTCCTGGACAGCGGCAGCGACGTCGTCACCGCCAACACCTTCCGCACGGGCACCCGGGCCCTGTCCCGCATGGGCGTGCCCGAGGCGGAACAGGGCGCCTACGTGCACCGGGCGGTGACCTGTGCGCTGCGCGCCCGTACGGCCGCCGCGGCCCCGCACGCCCTGGTGGCCGCCTCGGTCGCCCCCGTCGAGGACTGCTACACCCCGGCGCTGACCCCGGACGACGCCTCCCTGCGCCGCGAACACGCGTGGCTGGCCGGTGTCCTCGCGGACACGGAGACCGACCTCGTCCTGGTGGAGACGCAGTGCACGCGCCGCGAGGCCGTGATCGCGGTCGAGGCCGCCGTACGGCACGGACTGAGGGCCTGGGTGAGTTTCGTGGTCACCGGCGAGGCCACGCTCCCCGACGGTGACGCGCTCCGCGAGGCGGCGCGGGCCTGCGTCGACGCCGGGGCGAGTGCCGTGGCCGCCAACTGCCTGCCCCTGGCGGCCGTCCCCCGCGCTCTGGAGCGACTGGCCGGTCTCGGCGTCCCCGTCGGCGTCTACCCCAACCTGGAGGACCGCGCGGCGCTCGCCGTGTGGGAGCACAGCGCCCACACCCTGCCCGCGGCCCTGTCGCCGTCGGCCTTCGCCGACCTGGCGCACGGCTGGGCCGTCCGGTTCGCACCGGCCTTCGTCGGCGGCTGCTGCGGCACGACTCCCGCGCACATCGGCGCACTGTCGGACAAGTGGAAGGAGCAGAAGGCAGCGTGACGAACCTTCGAGTACGAGCCACTTTCGGTTCCGGGTCCCGTTCCGGATCCGGTCTGCTGCAGATCGCCGGCCCCGGCACCGACCCCGCCCTGCGGGCGCGCCGCCGGCAGGTACGGGCGGAACTGGACCGCGCCGGGTTCGAGGCCGCGGAGACGGTGCGCGCCTTCGGGGTGCTGGCGGTGCTCGCGCCGGTGATCACCGACGAGGACAACGACGTCGCCTATCCCGGCGATCCCATGGCCCTCTACTCGGCGCTGAGTTTCCCCATGTCCCGGGCGACGGCCTCGTTCTCCGACCCGTTCGGGCCCACCGACGTGTACAACGACCTGTGCCCGATGTGGCCCGCCCTGCCCGGCAAGAAGGAGCGGCCCGACGTGTGCCGCCGCCTCGGCACCGAGGTGCGGACCACCGACGACACCGTCTTCGACCCCCGGACCTGGACCCCGCGCACCCGCGCCGACCTCGTCGGCCTGCTGCGCCGGCGGACCCCCTCCGTCGTCCTGATCAGCGCCGTCTCCCCGGCCCACCGCTACGCCCTGGAGATCGCCGCCCTGGTCAAGGAGGAGTGCCCCAAGGCCCTGGTGGTGCTGGGCGGACGGCATGCGGACGAGACGGTCCGCCGCGAGGAGTCGGCCGAGGTGTCCCTCGCGCCCAGTTCCACCGCCACCGCCGGTCCCCGCCCCGTCGACATCCTGGTGAGCGGCGACGGCGGTCCCCTGCTCGACCTGACCCTGCGAGCCGTCGCCCGAGCGATGGACCTGGTCACGCGCACGACCACCGCCGCCGCGGTCGCCGCCGAGCTGGAGCGGATGGCGGGCGAGGGCGGACAGGAGTACGGACGCGGCAGCATCCTCGTCCGGGGCGCCGCCGGGTGGACTGCGTTCGCGGTGGACGGTCCGCCGGTCCCGGCCGAGCGGAACCCGTCCCCGTACTCCCCGTTCCTGATCCGTTCCCGCTTCCCGATCTTCACCCGGGACGACGGCACGGTGGCCCGGTGCGCCCATGTGCTGGTCTCCGGCACCTGCCCGATGCGCTGCACTTTCTGCTCGGAGTCCGCCCTGCTCGGTCAGGTGCGGCGCCCGGCGCCCGGCGACACCGAGATGATGGTGGAGCGGCTGCGCGAGTACGTCGAGTACGGCGCCGAGGCCGCGTTCTTCGACGACTCGATCTTCTGGTCCGGCTCCTGGCCCCGCATCCGGCAGTTCTGCACCGAGCTGGCCGAGGCGCGGCAGATCGACCGCGGTCTCGCCTTCCTGCAGTGGGGCGCCCAGCTCACCGTCGACGTGCTCACCGGCCCGAAGCCCGAGATCGTGCGCGCGGGCCTGGCCGCGATGCGACAGGCGGGCTGCACCTATGTCTACGTCGGCATAGAGAGCATGTCCGAGCAGGTCATGCAGCACGTCCACAAGAACGTCCGGCGCGCCACCCCGTGGAAGGAGCGCGTGCGCCGGGCCCTGGGGCTGCTCGGCGACGCCGGGATACGGGTGGGCAGTTCGGTGCTCTTCGGGCTCGACGGCGAGGACGAGCACACCATAGGCGAGACCATCGAGGAGGTGGGCCGGCTCATCGACGACGGCTACCTGATGCTCGCCAGCCCCAACATCCTGACCTACCACCCGGGCACGGAGATCACCCGCCGGCACGGCATGGAGGACCAACTCGACTATGGTTCCCAAGGAGTTGAGGTACCACCGCCGTACTCCTTCTTCGAGGAGGCATATCCCGGTGTCGTCTCCCGGCTGCTGACGGAGGACCACATCTGGCGCATCCACCGGGAGTCGAGGGAGCGCTGGGGGCAGGTGCGCAATGGAGTGGAAGCGGTGACGATGTGACGGTCACGGAGTACGCCACGGCCGACGGCCTGCCCGGCCGGTACTGGTACGCCGACCCGCCGGACCCCAGGTCCTCGCCCGCTTGGCTCGGCGCCAACCGCTGGCCCGAGGACGGCGTTCGCTTCCTGGAGATACCCGGGGCCGGCGCCGCCTGCGCGGTGCGCACCCAGGACGACCACACAGGCTTCCCCCGGATGAACAGCACCGTCGTGGCCGCCGGCACGGGCCGCGATGTGACGCAGCCCGAGCAGGACATCCAGGCGGCCCGGACCGAGGGGCTGCGCCAGCTGAACGTCTGCGCCCTCGGATACGGCCAGTCCGTCTTCCCGGCGGCCGGCGCCGAGTTCGACGCGGACGTGCTGGTGACCGCCCTGGAGGAGTACGCGCATGCGCAGGGCCGGCTGCTGAGCTTCCTGCACCTCGACGAGGACGACCCCGTCCTGCCGTGTCTGCGCGGGCGCGGCTGGAGCGTGGGCGTCACCGACCGCTACTACCGCATCCCGGACGTCGGGCAGGACGAGACCGCCTTTCTCGCGGGCTTCTCGGCGCACCGTCGGCGCAGGCTGCGGCGGGAGCTCGCGTCCCTGGAGGAGGCCGGCGCGCGTGCCGAACTCCACCGGGGCGACGGGGTGACCGCCGAGATCCAGCTGGAGGTCGCGCGGCTGGAGGCGTACTCGGACGAGAGGCACGGCATCCCCGGCGACCCGGCCCGGCTGCTGCGTATGAACGAGCGACTCAGGCACGCCTTCGGCTCCCGCTACTGCGTGGGGCTCGTACGGGACCGGCACGGGACGGCCGTGGCCAGCTCCACCGCGGTCCTCGGCACCCGCGACGTGCTGCCGCGCATGGTCGGCCTCGGCCCCGGCAGCAAGGAGATCGGTGCCTACTTCCACGTCGCCTACCACCTGATGACACGTCTTGCACGCGCGAGCGGAGCCCGCGGCGTCCTGCTCAGCACGGGCACCGCGATGGCCAAGCTGCACCGGGGCGCCGTCGCCCGGCCGCTGCTGAGCGCGCTGCCGCCCGGCGCCCCGGCCCACACCGCACTGCTGCGCCGCACGGACGCGGCCTTCGCCGCCCGAGACGCCGACTGAACCACCTCTGCCCGCTGAACCCCCTCCGAAGGAGCCCAGTGCCGTGAACGCACGCCCCACCGTCCTGATCATCGGCATCGGCCCCCTGCGCGAGCGCTTCTTCGCGGCGGCGGAGCGCCGGGGAGCCGACACGATCCTCGTGGACGAGACCGCCTACTCCCGTTACGACCGGCTGGCCACCGAGAACCACGCCTGGCGCCTGACGGACCATCAAGACCCGGGGCCCGACCTGGACCGCCTGAAGTCGTTCGAGGGCAAGGTGGACGGCATCCTCGCCTTCAACGACTGGGGCACCCGCATCGCGGCCCGCCTCGCCAAGGAGTGGGGACTGCCCGGCGCCGGAGCGGCCGTGGCCGGCGAGCTCACCCACAAGGCCGACGTACGGCGTCGGCTCGCCGGCACCGTTGCCGAACTGCCCTACGCGCTCACCGCGGACCCCGCCGAGGCCGAGGAACTGCTGCGTTCGGCGCCGTCCGGCGAGGTGATCGTCAAGCCCGTCGACGGCGCGGCGAGCCTCGGCATCCGGCGCGTGGCCGACCCCGCCGAACTGCCCGCCGCTCTCTCGGCGGTGATGTCCACCACCGGCCAGCCGCGGGCGCTCGTCGAGCACTTCGTGCCCGGCCCGGAGCTCTCCTTGGAGGCCGTGGTCTCGGCCGGGCGCACCGTGTTCGTCGGGGTCACCGAGAAGACCTGCACCGCGCCGCCGTCCTTCGTCGAGACCCGGCATGTGATCGACCCCGCAGTGCAGCGCGAACTGGCCCCGTCGGCAACCCGCTTCGTCGACAGCGTGGTGAAGGCCCTGGACATCGACAGCGCCGTGCTCCACCTGGAGGCCAAGCGCGCCGGCGACCGCTGGCACCTGATCGAGATCGCCTTCCGCCCCGCCGGGGGCCTCATCAGCGACGTACTGCTGCGCGCCACCGGAGTCGACCTGTACGACGCCGCCCTGTCGCTCGCACTCGGCGAGGAGGACATCGTGCGCACCCGGCCCGGTGCCACCCCGCAGGTCGCGGCCGTGGAGTTCGTGGCGGCCACCGGCACCGTCGCGGACGCCCCCACGATGGCCGCCGTCCGCGAGGGGCTGCCGCTCGTCACACACGCCGAGCGCCTGCTGCCGCCCGGGTCGGCCCTCGCGAGCGTGGACGCCAACTGGTGGCGGGCCGGCTACGTCCTCGGCGCCGGCCCCGACCGCGCCGAGACCCTGGCCCAGCTGGCCGAGGCGAACTCCCGGCTGCTGGACCTCCTGGGGCTGACCCGGGTGCCCGACGCATGAGCCGGCCGGACGGGCCGCTGCCCCGGCTGTTCGTGTCCGCGATGATCGTCGACGCGATCGGCTCGGGGATGTTCATGCCCTTCGCGCTGCTGTACTTCGTGCGGGTGCAGAACCTCGGCGTCGGGTCCGTCGGCACCGCACTCACCGTGGTGAACCTGGCGCTTGTCGTGGCGAGCGCGGCCCTGGGGCGCCTCGTGCAGTCGGTGGGTCACCTGTGCTCGCTCATCTTGGTCAACGCCGTGCGCGCCCCGTTGTTCGTCCTGTACGCGGTGACCCTGCCCGCCCCCGTGGCCGTGGGCGCGCTGGTCCTGTCCGCCGTGCTCGACAAGGTGGCATGGGTGTCCCTCGGCGCCACGATCGCCCGCCTCACCCGGGGGTCCGCGGCACGCCGCGCGTTCAGCACCGTGGGCTGGGCCCGCAACGTGGGACTGTGCCTGGGGTCCCTGGTCGGCGGTGTGCTGGCCTCGGCCCACAGCTCCACCGGTCTCAGGGTGATCGCGCTGGTCAACGCGGCGAGCTTCGCCGTCACCACCGTCGTACTGCTGCGCCTCAGAAGCCGGGCGGCCCCCGCTGCCGCCACCCCCGGGGACCGACCCGGTGCCGCCGCGGCCGGAACCCTCCAGGTGTTGCGCCTGCCGGGCTTTGCGCTGCTGACCGGCGCCAAGACCTGCTTCACCGTGTGCGCCACCGTGGTCTCGACGTTCACCGGCCTCTACCTGGTGGACGACGCCCGACTGGGCGCCTGGGCGGCCGGCGGCGCACTGGCCCTGAACGGCGCGCTCGTCGTGCTGTTCCAGCAGTCGCTGGTCAAACGCACGGCGGAGCGCGCCGCCCCCCGGATGATGGCCCTGGGCGGCGCGCTGTACACGGCCGCCGGGCTGGGCTTCGCCCTGGTCTCCCCGCTCCGGGACACGGCCTTCCCGGCGCTCGCCGTCGCCCTGGCGTTCGCCGCGATGGCCGTGTACACGCTCGGCGAGATCGTGATCGCCCCGACCAGCGACGGCTACGCGGCGGAACTCGCCGAGCCCGGAATGGAAGCCCCCTGCCTGGCGGTCTACCAGGCGTCCTGGTCCGTCGCCTCGGTGGCGGTCCCGGCCGTCGGAGCCTGGCTGCTGCTCGCCTCCGCCTCCGCCCTCTGGACCGTGTTCACCGGGGTGGCGCTCCTGGGCGGGATGCTCAGCGCGGCACTCGCCCGTGCCGCCGGCGCCGGGGCGCGGGCCGCCCAGAACGCGGGGGCCGCCTGATCACACAGGCGGGTCCGCACACGGACAGGCCCGGCCGGGCACGCTGGCCGCCGTCGGCGAGGAGTCCTCCAGGAACTGCGTGCACCGGCACATCCTGGGGACTTTTCGGGGACTGCCGCCGGGTGAGCAGGCAAGGCCCCGACAGCGATGAAAGTCAACACACAGGACAGGGCCGTCCCCTCAGCACTCGATGATGTTCACCGCCAGCCCGCCCCGGGCCGTCTCCTTGTACTTGACGCTCATGTCGGCGCCCGTGTCCTTCATGGTCTTGATGACCTTGTCCAGGGACACCTTGTGGGAGCCGTCGCCGCGCATGGCCATGCGGGCCGCGGTGACCGCCTTGACCGCGGCCATGCCGTTGCGCTCGATGCAGGGGATCTGGACCAGGCCACCGACCGGGTCGCAGGTGAGGCCGAGGTTGTGCTCCATGCCGATCTCGGCCGCGTTCTCGACCTGCTCGGGGGATCCGCCCAGCACCTCGGCGAGGGCGCCCGCCGCCATCGAGCAGGCGGAGCCGACCTCGCCCTGGCAGCCGACCTCTGCGCCGGAGATGGAGGCGTTCTCCTTGAAGAGCATGCCGATCGCGCCGGCGGCGAGAAGGAAGCGGACCACGCCGTCCTCGTCGGCGCCCGGGACGAAGTTGATGTAGTAGTGCAGGACGGCCGGGATGATGCCCGCCGCACCGTTCGTGGGGGCGGTGACCACCCGGCCGCCCGCCGCGTTCTCCTCATTCACGGCCATCGCGTAGAGCGTGATCCACTCCATCGCGTGCGCCAACGGGTCGCCCTCGGCCCGCAGTTGCCGCGCGGTGACGGCGGCACGGCGGCGGACCCGCAGACCGCCCGGCAGGATCCCCTCCCGCGACATGCCGCGCGCGACGCACGCCTGCATCACCCGCCAGATGTCCAGCAGACCCTCGCGGATCTCCTCCTCGGTCCGCCAGGCCCGCTCGTTCTCCAGCATCAGCGCGGAGATCGACAGACCCGTCTCCTTCGTCAGGCGCAGCAGCTCGTCGCCCGTGCGGAAGGGGTACTTCAGGACCGTGTCGTCCAGCTTGATGCGGTCCGCGCCCACCGCCTCCTCGTCGACGACGAACCCGCCGCCGACCGAGTAGTACGTCTTGGACAGCAGCTCCGCCCCGGACGCGTCGTACGCCCAGAGGGTCATGCCGTTCGCGTGGTACGGGAGGGTCTTCCGGCGGTGCAGCTTCAGGTCGGCGTCGAAGGAGAACGCGATCTCGTGCTCGCCGAGGAGCGACAGGCGCTTCGTGGCCTTGATCGCCTCGACCCGGTCGTCCGCGCCCTCCACGTCGACCGTGCGCGGCGAGGCGCCCTCCAGACCCAGCAGCACCGCCTTCGGGGTGCCGTGGCCGTGGCCGGTCGCACCGAGCGAGCCGTACAGCTCGGCGCGTATCGATGCGACGGAGTCCAGCAGCTCTTCGTTGCGCAGGCGTCGTGCGAAGATGCGGGCCGCGCGCATCGGGCCGACGGTGTGGGAGCTCGACGGGCCGATGCCGATCGAGAACAGGTCGAAGACCGAGATGGCCACGGGAACTCCTCCGAAACGGGTGGGGGCACACGCCATCGGGTGCCCCCACCAGGGAACTACTTGTCGAGACCGGGGTACAGCGGGTGCTTGTCGGTCAGGGCCTGGACCCGGGCCTTCAGGGCCGCCGCGTCGTAGGACGGCTTCAGCGTCTCGGCGATCACGTCCGCGACCTCGGCGAAGTCCTCGGCCGTGAAGCCCCGGGTGGCCAGGGCCGGCGTGCCGATCCGCAGACCCGAGGTCACCATCGGCGGCCGCGGGTCGTTCGGGACGGCGTTGCGGTTGACCGTGATGCCGACCTCGTGGAGACGGTCCTCGGCCTGCTGCCCGTCCAGCTCGGACGCGCGCAGGTCGACGAGGATCAGGTGGACGTCCGTACCTCCGGACAGGACGTTCACGCCGGCCTCGCGGGCGTCCGCCGCCGTCAGCCGCTCGGCGAGGATGCGCGCACCCTCCACCGTACGACGCTGGCGCTCCTTGAAGTCCTCCGAGGCGGCGACCTTGAAGGAGACCGCCTTCGCCGCGATCACGTGCTCCAGGGGACCGCCCTGGAAGCCCGGGAAGACGGACGAGTTCAGCTTCTTCGCGAAGGCCTGGCGGGCGAGGATGATCCCGCCGCGGGGACCGCCGAGGGTCTTGTGGGTGGTGGAGGTGACCACGTCGGCGTACGGCACCGGGTTCTCGTGCAGGCCCGCCGCGACCAGGCCGGCGAAGTGGGCCATGTCGACCCACAGGTAGGCCTCGACCTCGTCGGCGATCCGCCGGAACTCGGCGAAGTCCAGCTGGCGCGGGTACGCCGACCAGCCGGCGATGATCACCTTCGGCCGGTGCTCCTTGGCGAGCCGCTCCACCTCGGCCATGTCGACGAGACCGGCGTCGTCGACGTGGTAGGCGACGACATCGAACTGCTTGCCGGAGAAGTTCAGCCGCATGCCGTGGGTCAGGTGGCCGCCGTGCGCCAGGTCCAGACCCAGGATGGTGTCGCCGGGCTGGGCCAGCGCGAACAGGGCCGCCTGGTTGGCGGAGGCACCGGAGTGCGGCTGCACGTTGGCGTACTCGGCGCCGAACAGCTCCTTCACCCGGTCGATGGCGATCTGCTCGGTGACGTCGACGTGCTCGCAGCCGCCGTAGTAGCGGCGGCCCGGGTAGCCCTCGGCGTACTTGTTGGTGAGTACCGAGCCCTGCGCCTCCATGACCGCGACCGGAGCGAAGTTCTCCGAGGCGATCATCTCCAGGGTGGACTGCTGGCGCGCCAGCTCGGCGTCGACCGCCGCCGCGACCTCGGGGTCGAGCTCGTGCAGGGGCGTGTTCAGAACGGACATCTGTTTCTACGACTCCTCAGCCGGCGGTGAAGGCGGTGTACTCGTCGGCGGAGAGCAGGTCGGCCGGCTCGTCCGCGAAGCGCACCTTGAACAGCCAGCCGCCCTCGAAGGGGGCCGAGTTCACCAGGGACGGGTCGTCCACGACGTCCTCGTTGATCTCGGTGATCTCACCGCTGACCGGCGAGTAGAGGTCGGAGACCGACTTGGTCGACTCCAGCTCGCCGCAGGACTCGCCCGCGGTCACGGTGTCGCCGACGGCCGGGAGCTGGACGAAGACGACGTCACCGAGCGCGTTGGCCGCGTGCTCCGTGATGCCGACCGTCGCCACGCCGTCCGCGGCGGCCGACAGCCACTCGTGCTCCTTGCTGTAACGCAGCTGCTGGGGGTTGCTCATGGCCTGAATTCTCCTGTACGCGGGGGAGTGGTGGTGAAAGAGGACTGCTGGAAACACGCGTGAGCAGCGGAAATGTGCGCAGGGTCACGCGCCGCCCGGCTCAGTGTCTCCTTCTGGGTCTGCTTCGGGGTCTACTTCTGGCGCTTGTAGAACGGCAGGGCCACGACCTCGTACGGTTCGTGGCTGCCCCGGATGTCCACGCCGACACCCGCGGTGCCCGGCGCCGCGTGCGCGGCGTCGACGTACGCCATGGCGATCGGCCTGCCCAGCGTGGGGGAGGGGGCACCGGAGGTGACCTCGCCGATCACCGTGCCGTCCGCGACCACCGGGTACCCGGCGCGCGGCACCCGGCGGCCCTCGGCGACCAGGCCGACCAGCACCCGCGGCGGCTCGGCCGCGGCACGGTCGGCCGCCTCCCGGAGCGCCTCGCGTCCCACGAAGTCGCCGTCCTTCTCGAACTTCACCACCCGGCCGAGGCCGGCGTCGAAGGGGGTCAGCGAGGTGGTCAGCTCGTGTCCGTAGAGCGGCATGCCCGCCTCCAGGCGCAGGGTGTCCCGGCAGGACAGCCCGCAGGGCACCAGGCCCACCGGGGAGCCCGCCTCGGTGAGCGCCTGCCACACCTCCACCGCGTGCTCGGGCTTCACGAACAGCTCGAAGCCGTCCTCGCCGGTGTAGCCGGTGCGGGCGATCAGTGCCGGAACCCCGGCGACGGTGCCGGGCAGCCCGGCGTAGTACTTCAGGCCGTCCAGGTCGGCGTCGGTCAGCGACTTCAGGATCCCTGGCGACTCCGGTCCCTGGACGGCGATCAGCGCGTACGCGTCCCGGTCGTCCCGTACCTCGGCGTCGAACCCGGCGGCACGCTCCGTCAGTGCGTCGAGGACCACCTGGGCGTTCGAGGCGTTGGCCACGACGAGGTACTCGGTCTCGGCCAGCCGGTAGACGATCAGGTCGTCGAGGATGCCGCCGTCGGCCCGGCAGATCATGGTGTAGCGGGCGCGCCCGACGCCGACGGAGGCGATGTTGCCGACCAGGGCGTGGTTCAGCAGGGCGGCCGCCTGGGGGCCGGTCACGGCGATCTCGCCCATGTGGGAGAGGTCGAAGAGCCCGGCCCTGGTCCGCACGGCGACATGCTCGTCGCGCTCGGATCCGTAGCGCAGCGGCATGTCCCAGCCGGCGAAGTCGGTCATGGTGGCGCCGAGCGAGCGATGCAGTGCATCGAGCGCGGTACGGCGGAGTCCAGCGGAATCGGAACTGCTCATCGGTCGGTCGTCTCCCAAAGATCCCAGGGCATGACAGGCGAGGTCTGTCCTCCCCATCTGTCATCGGAACCTGAGAGGTTCGCCCTGACCACATCGGTGGTCACGGCTTGCACCTTGGGTGGGGCCACCGACTCGGCGGCCCGCTTTTCAGATGTGCCTCGCCCGCGCGGTAACGGGGCCTGAGAGATTCAAGGGAGGGACTTGCTCCTTCGGCGCCCCAGCGAAGGCTGCTGGGGACTCTCCCGCGCGGATTCAAACGGCCGGTATGCAGTTGGCGGGCACATCATTGCATGCCGGGCGGAGCTTTGTAACAGGCCTGTGGCCGGAAGCGGACGGAACCGCGAGACACCGTGCATTACCTTCTCTTTACGTTAAGTGGGGAGAACCTTTCCTGAACCCCCAGGGAGGACGATCACGGTGACAAGGACCACGGCATACGCGACGACGACGGGTATCGCCCTGCCCGGGCAGCCGGCGGCCCCGGCCCGCGAGCGGTGCGGGGAGCTCGCCCACGCTCGGCGGCGCTCGCGCGGGGGGACCCCCATGGCACCGGTCGTCCGCGATCTGCGCGAGCGCGCCGGCCGCAGCCCGCACGGCCTGCTCTTCGGCCCCCGTGACCTGGTCGTGGTCACCGGGCTGCCGGGGAGCGGCAAGTCCACCCTGATGCACCGCACCGTCCAGGGCATCCGGATCGACTCCCAGGACACCCGCGACCGCTGGGACGGCCGCCTGGCCCGCCTCCTGCCGTACGCCCTCTACCGCCCGCTGGTCCGCCTCGCGCACTACGCCGGACTGCGCCGCGCGCTGCGCTCCGGCGAGGGCGTGGTGGTGCACGACTGCGGCACCCAGGCCTGGGTGCGCGACTGGCTGGCCCGCGCGGCCCGCCGCCGCGGCGGCACCCTGCACCTGCTGCTCCTGGACGTCACCCCCGGCACGGCACTGGACGGGCAGCGCGAGCGCGGCCGGGGCGTCTCCCGATACGCGTTCCTGCGTCACCGTCACGCCGCCGCCCGCCTGGTGCGCGCGGTGGAGAAGGGCGGGCTGCCCCAGGGCGTCGGCTCGGCGGTGCTCCTGGACCGGGACGCGGCGGACGTGCTGTGCCGGATCGCCTTCCGGGAGGCGGAGTAGGTCGCCGGGTGAGGCCTTCCGGGAAGCTGGGCGGGTCACGGGGTGAGGCATTGTCACAGCCACCCGCTAGCCTTTTCAGACTCAGCAGCAGCGGTTTCCAGCAGGCGGTAGGCAGATGGACTATCCGGCGGACGTTCCCGCGGACTTCCCGGCACAGGCGCACCCCCACCCGCACGGCGGTTGGCCCGGCAACGAGCTGGAGGAGGTCCTGTCGGCCTCCCTCGGCGTCCCCGCGGCGGCGGGCCGGCTCATCGAGGTACTCGGCCGCAGTTTCCTGTGGATCCCGCTGCCGGAGGGCGGCGGCCCGCACAGCGGCCCGCTGGACCTGCCCACCACGGAGATCGAGGGCCGGGTGTACGTCCCGGTCTTCAGCTCCGAGGAGCAGTTCCGCCAGGTGGTCGGCTCCCATCTGTCGTACACGATCGCCCCCGCCGTCGAGTTCGCCCGCGGTCTGCCCCCGCAGGTCGGCATCGCCGTGAACCCCGGGGGAGTGGTGGGTGTGCCGCTGCCGCCGGAGGCGGTCGCCGAGCTGTGCCGGTCCGGCCGCAGCGAACTGGACGGCCCCGCCTCGGGCGGCCGGGTCCGGCTCTTCGAACCGGACTGGCAGGACGACCCGATGGACTTCCTGGCCGTGGCCTCCGCCGAGTTCGCGGGGACCGGCGTGGTCGCCACGGCCCGCCGCTGCCTGGCCGCGGTCGAGACCGCGGACCCCGTGATGTTCGTGGGCGTCGAACTCTCCCAGTGGGAGGGGGACATCAGGGCGCTGCCCCTGGAGGCGCTGGGCAAGGCCCTCGGCAGGGTCCCGGTGAAGTGGCCGGTGAACCTGGTCCTGCTGGACGTGGCGGACGACCCCGTGGGCCACTGGATGCGGGAGAACGTCCGCCCCTTCTATCAGTACGGCCACTAGGAACGCGCTGAGGGCGGCCGACCAGGGGCGCGGGGCGGTGCCGAGCTGCGGCTCCGCCGCGCGGCGCGCCCGGCCACCAGCCGGGCGCGGCCGCCGACGGACCATCGGCCCCCACCCCCTCGGCGCATAAGCTGTCTCCAAACGCGGGGCGACCTCCAACGCGGGGCAACTCAATGAAGGGGCGGTAACACGTGAGCGCCAGCGGCACCGCGGCGACCGGACAGGTCGAGCACATGCTGCGCCAGGTAACCCCCGGGCGCTACGACGCCTACGAGGCACTCCTCCGCGCCCTCGCCACGCCCTCCTCCGGCCAGATCTGGATGCTGCTCTGGCACGGCCAGGGCGGCTCCCCCGACGCCCAGTACGGGAACATGGAGGTCGACGGCCACGGCTACGCCCCCTGCGTGACCTCGGCCCAGGAACTGTCGGCGAGCGGCTGGAACCGCTCGTACGAGGTGGTCGACGGCCTCGACGTGGCCCGCACGCTCTATCCCGACCACTTCGGCCTGTGGCTCAACCCGCACGCCCCGGGCGGCGGAGTCGGCATCCCCTGGCTGGATCTGCGCCGGATCGCCACCGGCCTGGACCGCCAGCCCGCGGGACCGCTGCGCCTCGCCGAACCGGCCATCGAGATCCCGCAGTTCTATGCGCTGCTGTCGCAGAACGCCCACCGCACGCCCGCGGTCCGCTCGCTGCGGCGCGCCTGGGTGCAACCGGCGCTCGGGGCGCCGTATCTCGCGATCGGGCTCGACGTGTACGACACGTCGCCGCCGGCCGTGGACTCGGTGCGGGCGATGATGCAGCAGTCCATCGGGGCGGTGCCGGACGGGCTGCCGGTGTCGACGGTCGCCATGACCGACGAGTACGACCCGGTGGTGATGTGGATGCGGGCGACCGCCCAGCCGTTCTACAACCGCGAGGCCCACGCGGCCCTGCCCCCGGCACCGGCCGCGGGGTACGGCTATCCGCCGGCCCCCGGCGGCTACTGAGCACCGGTCCTGGGAAACTTCCGCAGGCGGCGGCCGTGTCGATTGCCTCTGTTGTCTTTTTTGGGACGGGAGCAGGCCCGCCGCATCCTGTGATCTGGGTCACGCGACACTCGGCGATCCCGGGCGCGGAAGTACGCTCGCGGCCAGGTCTCCGCGTGTAGACCGGGGGCTTTGACCCGACGATATGACGTCTTGTCAGGCTTGCCCCTGTCCGACAGGTGTTACCCGTCGTTCGGATAACGAAACTTTATGCTCGTATCACGGTTGCGCATCCATTCACCGCCAACTCTGGTAACCGGTCGCCGCAGCATTGAAGACTCGCGCTCCAAGGGGTGTTCACCCCTGCTCAGGTGAGAGTGATCATGCCGCTACCAGCGGCAAGTGCAAGCCGGCTACAGCCGGTTGAGAGGGGTCCCTGCCAGATGACGGCACCATTGCACGAGCCGACCGCGGAAGCGGCCCCGAGCGCGGCCGAGGAAGCGGCGGCGGCGACCGCCGGCGAGAAGGCCGTTCAGGGGCGTTCCCTGGGCCGGATCGCCTGGGAGCGCCTGAAGCGGGACAAGCTCGCCCTCACGGGCGGCATCGTCGTGCTCGTCCTCATCGTGGTCGCCCTCCTCGCACCAGTGATCACCCACCTGCTCGGTCAGGACCCGGACGCCTACAACGAGAGCCTGATCGACCCGCTGTTCGGTACCCCCAAGGGGTCGCTGGGCGGCATCAGCGGCGACCACCTGCTGGGCGTCGAGCCGGTCAACGGCCGCGACATCCTCGCCCGCATCCTCTACGGCGCCCGTGTCTCCCTCCTGGTGGGCTTCCTCTCCGCCGTCGTCGCGGTGGTCCTCGGCACCGTCCTCGGCATCCTGGCGGGCTTCTTCGGCGGCTGGGTGGACTCGCTCATCAGCCGCGTGATGGACGGCCTGCTGGCCTTCCCGCAGCTGCTGTTCACGATCGCCCTGGTCTCCGTCATGCCGAACGACATGCTGGGCCTGTCCGGGTCCAACGTGCGCGTGTTCGTGATGATCCTGGTCATCGGCTTCTTCGGCTGGCCCTACATCGGACGCGTGGTGCGCGGCCAGACGCTGTCGATGCGTGAGCGCGAGTACGTCGAGGCCGCCCGGTCCCTGGGCGCGGGCCGGTTCTACATCCTGTTCAAGGAACTGCTGCCCAACCTCGTCGCGCCGATCATCGTCTACACGACGATGATGATCCCCACCAACATCCTCACCGAGGCGGCACTCAGCTTCCTGGGCGTCGGCGTCAAGCCGCCGACCTCGTCCTGGGGACAGATGCTGTCGAGCGCCATCGACTACTACGAGTCCGACCCCATGTACATGGTGGTCCCGGGTGTGGCGATCTTCATCACCGTCCTCGCCTTCAACCTTTTCGGAGACGGCGTGCGGGACGCGCTGGATCCGAAGGCGTCCCGCTGAACAAGCCGTACCCAAAAGCGTCCCGTGGCACCAACACGGGGTCTCTCATCTAATCCGGAGGATCCGAGATCGTGACTACCCAACGCACCTCAGGGCGGCGTAAGCAGGCGTTTGCCGCCGCTGCTGCGGTCGCCGCACTGCTGACCACGGCAGCGTGCGGCGGCGGAGGCAGCGACGACAACAACGGTTCGAAGACCGGCGCCGCCGGCTTCGACGCCGCCAACAACAAGGTCGCCCAGGCCTCCCTGGTCAAGAAGGGCGGCACGCTGCGGTTCGGTGGTGCCCAGGACGCCGACTCGTGGGACACCACGCGCGGCTACTACGGCTTCATGTGGGACTTCGCGCGCTACTACAGCCGCCAGCTGGTCACGGGCAAGGCGGAGCCGGGCAAGGCCGGCGCCGAGCTCACCCCGGACCTCGCCACCGGTCTCGCCAAGGTCACCGACGGCGGCAAGACCTACACGTACACCCTGCGTGACGGCATCACGTGGGAGGACGGCAAGGCGATCACGTCCAAGGACGTGAAGTACGGCATCGAGCGTGTGTGGGCGCAGGACGTGCTGTCCGGCGGTCCGACGTACCTGAAGGACTTCCTGGACCCCAAGGGCGAGTACAAGGGTCCCTACAAGGACACGTCCAAGGACAAGCTGGGCCTGAAGTCGATCACCACGCCGGACGACAAGACGATCGTCTTCCACCTCCCCAAGGCCAACTCGGACTTCCAGGAGGTGCTGGGTCTGGTCTCGGCCTCCCCGGTCCGCCAGGACATGGACACCAAGTCCAAGTACGGCCTGAAGCCGTTCTCCTCCGGCCCGTACAAGTTCGAGTCGTACAGCCCCGGCAAGAGCCTGACGCTGGTGCGCAACACGAACTGGAAGCAGTCTTCGGACCCGGTCCGCAAGGCGTACCCGGACAAGATCACCGTCCAGTTCTTCTCGGACGCCAACCAGCTGGACCAGCGCCTGCTCAACGGTGACCTGGACCTGGACATCAACCAGACCGGCATGTCCCCGCAGGGCCGCACCACCGCCCTGAAGGAGCACAAGGCCAACCTGGACAACCCGGTCTCGGGTTACATCCGCTACGCGACCTTCCCGCAGAGCGTGAAGCCGTTCGACAACGTCGAGTGCCGCAAGGCCGTGATCCTCGGCGCGGACCACGTCTCGCTGCAGACCGCGCGCGGTGGCCCGATCGCCGGTGGTGACATCGGCACCAACATGCTCCCGCCGTCCGTCCCGGGCGCCGAGGGCCAGAAGTACGACCCGTACAAGATCTCCGGCGCGAACAAGAACGGCAACGTCGCCGAGGCCAAGGCGGCCCTGAAGGCGTGCGGCAAGCCGAACGGCTTCTCCACCACCATCGCGGTGCGCAACAACAAGCCGGTCGAGGTGGCCACGGCCCAGTCGCTGCAGGCGTCGCTGAAGAAGATCGGCATCAACGCGCAGATCGACCAGTTCGACGGTTCGCAGACCACCGGCATCATCGGCAGCCCCGCGAACGTGAAGAAGAAGGGCTACGGCATCATCATCATGGGCTGGGGCCCGGACTTCCCGACCGTCCAGGGCTTCGGTCTGCCGCTGTGGGACAGCAAGTACATCGCGCAGAGCGGTAACAACAACTTCGCCCTGATCAACGACAAGACCATCGACGGTCTGTTCAACCAGTACGTCACCACGCTGGACGACACGGGCAAGACCAAGATCTCGACGGAGATCAACCACAAGGTCATGGAGGGCGCGTACTACCTGCCCTTCACCTTCGAGAAGTTCCTCAACTGGCGCAGCGACAACCTCGCGAACGTCTACACGACGGACAACTACAGCGGTACGTACGACTTCGTCAACCTCGGCCTGAAGAACCCGAAGAAGTAAACCGGCACACCCGCCGTACAGGCACGAAAGGCAGGTGAAGGCCGGCGCGGCGTGGTCGCGGGCCATCGGATGACCTCCGGTGGCCCGCGGCCCCGCGGCGGGCCGTAAGCTGTGCTCGCTTACCTCATCAGGCGGCTGTTCGCCGCCGCAGTGATGCTCGTGGTCATCGTCATGGTGGTCTTCGGCATCTTCTTCCTCGTCCCCAAGTGGGCGGGCGTCGACATCGCCTCGAGCTTCGTGGGCAAGCAGGCCGACCCGGCAGCCGTCGAGGCCGTACGGCAGAAGCTGGGCCTGAGCGACCCGATCTACTCCCAGGTCTGGGAGTTCTTCAAGGGCATCTTCGTCGGTCGCACCTACTCGGGCGGCGGCGACGTCACGCACTGCGCCGCGCCCTGCTTCGGCTACTCCTTCCGCAGCGAGCAGGCCGTCTGGCCGGTGCTCACCGACCGCTTCCCGGTGACCCTGGGACTGGCGCTCGGTGCCGCCGTGCTGTGGCTGATCTTCGGCGTCGCGGCCGGTGTGCTCTCCGCGCTCAAGCGGGGCACCATCTGGGACCGCGGTGCGATGGTCGTCGCCCTGGCGGGTGTCTCCCTCCCCATCTACTTCACCGGTCTGCTCAGCCTGGCGATCTTCGCCTTCGGGCTGAAATGGATCGACGCGCAGTACGTGCCCCTCAGCCAGAGCTTCGGTGGCTGGTTCGGCGGCATGATCCTTCCCTGGATCACCCTCGCCTTCCTCTACGCGGCGATGTACGCCCGGATCACCCGCGCCACCATGCTGGAGATCCTCGGCGAGGACTACATCCGCACGGCGCGCGCGAAGGGCCTCAAGGAGCAGACCGTCATCGGCAAGCACGCCATGCGCTCCACGATGACCCCCATCCTGACCATGCTCGGCATGGACCTCGGCGCCCTCATCGGCGGCGCCATCCTGACGGAGTCGACGTTCAACCTGCCCGGCCTCGGCCGCGCGGTGCTCGACGCCATCCGCAACCAGGACCTGCCCATCATCCTGGGCGTGACCCTGATCACTTCTCTCGCGGTGCTGATCGCCAACCTCGTGGTGGACATCCTGTACGCCGTGATCGACCCCCGAGTGAGGCTCACATGACCGAACTGAGCAAGAGCGGGGCCGCCGTGGGCGAGCCCACCTCCGCTTCGCCCGCCCCGACGTCCTTCCTGGAAGTGCGCGACCTGAAGGTGCACTTCCCGACCGACGACGGCCTGGTCAAGTCCGTGGACGGGCTCAGCTTCACGCTGGAGAAGGGCAAGACCCTCGGCATCGTGGGCGAGTCCGGCTCCGGCAAGTCGGTGACCTCGCTCGGCATCATGGGCCTGCACACCGCCGGCCAGTACGGCCGGCGCAAGGCGCAGATCTCCGGCGAGATCTGGCTGGACGGCACCGAGCTGCTGTCCGCCGACCCCGACCACGTGCGCAAGCTGCGCGGCCGGGAGATGGCGATGATCTTCCAGGACCCGCTGTCCGCGCTGCACCCGTACTACACGATCGGCCAGCAGATCGTGGAGGCGTACCGGATCCACCACGACGTCGACAAGAAGACCGCGAAGCGGCGTGCGGTCGAGATGCTCGACCGGGTGGGCATCCCGCAGCCGGACAAGCGCGTCGACAGCTACCCGCACGAGTTCTCCGGCGGTATGCGCCAGCGCGCGATGATCGCGATGTCGCTGGTGAACAACCCCGAGCTGCTCATCGCGGACGAGCCGACGACGGCCCTGGACGTGACCGTCCAGGCGCAGATCCTCGACCTGATCCGGGACCTGCAGACGGAGTTCGGTTCCGCGGTCATCATCATCACCCACGACCTGGGCGTCGTCGCCGAGCTCGCCGACGACATCCTGGTGATGTACGGCGGCCGCTGCATCGAGCGTGGCCCGGCCGAGAAGGTGTTCTACGAGCCTCGCCACCCCTACACCTGGGGCCTGCTCGGCTCGATGCCGCGGCTCGACCGCGAGCAGCAGGAGCGCCTGATCCCGGTCAAGGGCTCCCCGCCCTCCCTGATCAACGTCCCGTCCGGCTGCGCCTTCAACCCGCGCTGCCCGTACGCCGACGTTCCTAAGGACAACGTCACCCGCACGGTCCGCCCCGAGCTGACCGAGGTCGGCAGCCAGCACTGGGCCGCCTGCCACATGACGCAGGAGCAGCGGGAGCGGATCTGGACCGAAGAGATTGCGCCGAAGCTGTGAGCGAGGACAAAGCGGTGACCATCCCTGCGCAGAGCGAAGGTGCCACCCTCACCAAGGACGCCACCCCCGGCGAGACCCTGCTGAAGGTGACCGGGCTCCAGAAGCACTTCCCGATCAAGAAGGGCCTGCTCCAGCGGCAGGTCGGCGCCGTGCACGCGGTCGACGGCCTCGACTTCGAGGTCAGGGCCGGTGAGACGCTGGGCGTCGTGGGCGAGTCGGGCTGCGGCAAGTCGACGATGGGCCGGCTGATCACCCGGCTCCTTGAACCGACCGGCGGCAAGGTCGAGTTCGAGGGCAAGGACATCACGCACCTCGGGGTGGGCGGCATGCGTCCGCTGCGCCGCGACGTTCAGATGATCTTCCAGGACCCGTACTCCTCGCTGAACCCGCGCCACACCATCGGCACGATCGTCGGAGCGCCCTTCAAGCTGCAGGGCGTCACGCCCCCGGGCGGCATCAAGGCGGAGGTCCAGCGGCTGCTGTCGGTCGTGGGCCTCAACCCCGAGCACTACAACCGCTATCCGCACGAGTTCTCCGGCGGTCAGCGCCAGCGCATCGGCATCGCCCGCGCGCTCGCCCTGAAGCCGAAGCTGGTCGTGGCGGACGAGCCGGTCTCGGCGCTGGACGTGTCGATCCAGGCGCAGGTCGTCAACCTGCTGGACGACCTCCAGCAGGAGCTCGGTCTGACTTACGTGATCATCGCGCACGACCTCTCGGTCGTCCGGCACGTCTCGGACCGGATCGCGGTGATGTACCTCGGCAAGATCGTGGAGCTGGCCGACCGCGAGTCGCTGTACAAGGCGCCGATGCACCCGTACACCAAGGCGCTCATGTCGGCGGTGCCGATCCCGGACCCGCGGCGCAAGAACGCCAAGAGCGACCGCATCCTGCTCCAGGGTGACGTGCCCTCGCCGATCTCGCCGCCGAGCGGCTGCCGCTTCCACACCCGGTGCTGGAAGGCGACGGAGATCTGCAAGACGACCGAGCCGAAGCTCGTCGAGCTGAAGCCGGGTCAGCAGGTCGCCTGCCACCACCCGGAGAACTTCGCCGACCAGGCCCCGCAGGACACGGTTCTGCTGACGGTCGCCAAGGAGGCGGCCGAGCTGGTCGCGGCCGAGGTGCTCGCGGAGTCCGCGGAGACGTCGGCGGCGGTGGCGGCGGAGGTCGCCGAAGCCGCGACTCCGGCGGAGGCCGAGAGCCAGGAACCGGCCGAGGCCGAGGACCAGGAGTCGGCGGAGGCCGAGAGCCAGGAACCGGCCGAGGCCGAGGACCAGGAGTCGGCGGAGGCCGAGAGCCAGGAACCGGCCGAGGCCGAGGACCAGGAGCCGACTGACAAGCGGAACTGATCGCTTGTCGAAGTGCGACGCGGAAGTACCGGCAGGGTCCGTCCCTGCCGGTACTTTCTTCATGTCATGCCGTGGTCGCCGTAATTCCCACGCACCGTCTCCCGGTCGGCGTCGGCGCGGAGGTGACCCCGGCGCCGGAAGCCGACGTGTCACGAGAGCCAGGAGTCAACCGGCCGGTGACGCATGACAAGTTGGCAAAGTCATGCACATGACCGTACGAGAGCCTGCAGAGTCGTCCGTGTCCGATTATCGGCACACGCTCGAGAGGGACGACTCATGAAACTCTCCCGTTCGGCACGTTTAGGGGCCCTCGCGACAGCGGCGGCCTCTTTCCTTGTCATAGCCGCCTCCCCCGCCCCCACCCAGGGCACCCCCGGCATCGGCGACCCCTACTTCCCCGAGCTGGGCAACGGCGGCTTCGACGCCCGTCACTACGACCTCGACGTGGCGTACAACCCGGACACCGACCGTCTCGACGGCCGTACGACGCTCACCGCCCACGCCACCCAGAACCTCTCCTCCCTCGATCTCGACCTCCAGAAGCTGGAGGTCACACGTGTCGAAGTGAACGGCAGACGCGCCCAGTTCGCGCGCACCGGCGACGAGATCACCATCACGCCGAGGAACCCGCTGTCCAAGGGCCGCGACTTCACCGTCTCCGTCACCTACGGCGGCGTCCCCGAACCCCTCAGCGGCCCCATCGTCTTCGGCTCCGACTACGGCTGGATGAAGACCACCGACGGCGTCTTCGTCGCCTGCGAGCCCAACGCCGCCTCCACCTGGTTCCCGTCGAGCGACCACCCCTCCGACAAAGCCACCTACGACATCCGGATCAAGGCCCCGAAGGGCCTGACCGGCGTCTCCAACGGCCGGCTGGTCTCGACGTACGACAAGGGCGCCTCGACGTACACGCACTGGCGCGAGAGCCGGCCCATGGCGACCTATCTCGCCACCGCCACCATCGGGAAGTTCGACGTGCGGACGGGCAAGACGCCCTCCGGCATCCCGATCTACGTCGCCATCGACCCGGTCCTCGCGAACAGCAACAGCGTCGACGTGTACGCCGTGACCGCCGCCGCCACCGACTACTGGTCGCAGATCTTCGGGCCGTACCCCTTCGAGGAGACCGGCGCCATCGTCGACGACATGCCGGAGGCCGGGTTCTCGCTGGAGGTGCAGAGCAAGCCGGCCTACTCGGCGGTGCGCAACGAGACGACGATCGTGCACGAGCTGGCCCACCAGTGGTTCGGCGACTCGGTGAGCGTGGCGCAGTGGAAGGACATCTGGCTCAACGAGGGCTTCGCCACCTACGCCCAGTGGCTGTGGGCGGAGCACCAGGGCACCCGCTCGGCCCACGACTCCTTCCTGGCCGGCTACAACTCCCGCGCCGCGGACAACCCGTTCTGGGGGACCGTCGTCGCCGACCCGCAGCGCGACACCATGTTCGCCTCCGCCGTCTACCAGCGCGGCGCGATGACCCTCCAGATGCTGCGTGAGCGGATCGGGGACACCGCGTTCTTCAAGCTGCTGCCCGCCTGGACGAAGCTGCACCGGTACGGCAACGCCGACACCGCCGACTTCATCCGGCTCGCGGAGAAGGTCTCCGGTCAGCAGCTCGACGACCTCTTCCGGACCTGGCTGTTCACCCCAGGGAAACCCGCCCTGTGAGCCTGGCTTTGTAAGGTTCATGCACCCTGACAGGTCACAATGTCAGGGTGCAGCTCCAGCAACTCTTCACTCCCTCCGTCCAGCACACGCTCGATGTCATCGGCATCTTCGTGTTCGCGATCTCCGGCGCGCTGCTGGCCGTCCGCAAGAACTTCGACGTCTTCGGCATCGCCGTGCTCGCCGAGGTCACCGCGCTGGGCGGAGGGATCTTCCGGGACGTGATCATCGGGGCGGTGCCCCCGGCCGCCTTCACGGACCTGGGGTACTTCATCACCCCCCTGCTCACGGCGCTCGTGGTGTTCTTCCTGCATCCGCACGTCGAGCGCATCCAGTCGTCGGTGCTGGTCTTCGACGCGGCAGGCCTCGGCCTGTTCTGCGTGACCGGCACCACGAAGGCGTACTCCTACGGCCTCAACCTGACCGCCTCGGTCGCCCTGGGGCTCGCCACCGCGGTCGGCGGCGGTGTGCTCAGGGACGTGCTCGCCAACGAGGTCCCCTCGCTGCTGCGCTGGGACCGCGACCTGTACGCGGTCCCGGCGATCGTCGGGGCGACCATGGTGGCGGTGTGCATCCGTTACGACGCGCTGACCCCGTTCACCAGCGGGCTCGCGGTCGTCACCGCTTTCGTGCTGCGCCTGCTCGCGATGCGGTTCCACTGGCGAGCGCCGCGTGCGTGGAACCGCCGGACGACGGTTCGCGAGGAGTAGTACCGGCCCTGACGTGGCTCTGGCCCATGTTGACCGTCAGCCACTCGAAGACGGCCGGGACCTGGGGCCGCCACAGCGCCATGTTGTGACCGCCCGCGCTGCGCGGCAGGAACACCACATGCACGGTGGTCGGCGCCTTGGCGATCTGTTCGAGCGCCACTCCGGCCTGGTAGCCGTCGCCGGACTCGCCGGAGACGTAGAGGGCGATCCGAGGCGGGGCGGCCGCCTTCCGGAGCAACAGGTAGGGATTGTTCCGCTCGCGCAGGGTCACGCTCTGCGCGGCGAGTGAATTGCGTTCGCCGATCGGGTCGTTGTAGCCCGACAGGCTGATCGCGGCCCGGTAGCGGTCCGGGTGGGCGACGGCCAGCTTGACCGCGCAGTGCGCGCCCGCCGAGTACCCGGCGACCGCCCAGTTCGCCGGGGCCGCGGCGGCGCGGAAGTTGTCGGTCACCATCTTCGGCACGTCGACGCTGAGCCAGCTGTCGGCGTTCACGGTGCCCGGGATGTTGGCGCAGCCGGTGTCCACGCCCGCCAGCAGGTTGGTGCGCGGGGCGACCAGGATGAAGGGCGCGACCCGGCCGCTCCGCATCAGCGGCAGCAGCTGCTCGTGCACCTTCAGCGAACCGAACCAGGCCTTGGCCGAGCCGGGATAGCCCGGCAGCAGCTCCACCACC
This sequence comes from Streptomyces sp. NPDC026538, assembly GCF_055567535.1. Lineage (NCBI taxonomy): Bacteria > Bacillati > Actinomycetota > Actinomycetes > Kitasatosporales > Streptomycetaceae > Streptomyces > Streptomyces sp. NPDC026538. Next base: position 276,987 of record NZ_JBVHQG010000011.1, on the reverse strand, counting down.
GGGAACCGGTGGTAGCGGTACTCCGGTTCGTCGTACTGGGGCGGCAGCCAGACGTAGACCTCGGCGTTGACGCCCGAGACCCGGCCCTTGAGCTGGGTGACCCGGACCCCGCCGGCCGCGCGCATGGCCGGCCCCTCGGACGCCGTGAAGCTCTGCCTCACCTTGGGCAACCGTTTCAGAGCTATGCCGCCGGTACCGTCCTGGCCGAGGTTGGCGGCCTGCTGGACGTGGTCGCCGGTGCCGAGCAGGTCGGCCCAGTTGTCGTACAGGTCGTTCTGGTTGTTGACCAGCACGAAGATCAGCGTCACCGCGGTGGCCTGCGCGAACAGCAGCATCAGGACCCGGGCCGCGGTGCGCACGGCCTGGGGCCCGCGCATCCTCGACCACAGGACGAGCGGGAGTATGAGGGCGACCACGGACAGGACGATGGTCGTGTAGAGGAACGGAGTCCCGGTGAGGCTCATGACCCCATAGAGGGGAATTCCGGGCTCCGGGTTACGGACGTGTCCGGACACTTACCTAGAAATTGCCGGAACCTCACCCGGCGGGTGGATCCCTTACCGGCCGGGCTGCTGGTATGTAGATCACAAAAGCTACCGCTTAGTAATCAATTCTTGTACTGTTCAGCCATGCCAGAAGCAGCTTCCACGCGGGCCGTGATCGGCGACAGCGAGTTCGACCGCGACACCGCGGTCACCCGGCGCGCGCCCGGGGTCTACGACATCGACCTCTCGGCCGGCTGGACCATCATCAGCGCCGTCAACGGCGGCTATCTGCTGGCCGTCCTCGGCCGGGCCCTCGCGGACACGCTGCCGCATCCGGACCCGTTCACCATCTCCGCGCACTACCTGACCGCGTCCCAGCCGGGCGCGGCCGTGATCCGCACGGACACCGTCCGCACCGGCCGCACCCTCTCCACCGGCCAGGCCTCGCTCTTCCAGTACGACGACGACGGCAACGAGGTCGAACGCATCCGCGTCCTCGCCTCCTACGGCGATCTCGCCGCCCTCCCCGACGACGTCCGCACCACGGCGACCCCGCCGGCCATCCCGCCGATGGACCAGTGCTTCGGGCCCGAGGACGGACCCGCCCCGGTCGAGGGCAGCTCCGCCATCACCGAACGCCTGATGCTGAAGCTGGACCCGTCGACCCTGGGCTGGGCCCTCGGCGCCCCCTCGGGCAAGGGCGAGATGCGCTCCTGGTTCGGGCTCGCCGACGGCCGCGACGCCGACCCGCTCGCCCTGCTCCTGGCGGTCGACGCGCTGCCGCCCACCGCCTTCGAGATCGGCCTCAAGGGCTGGGTCCCCACGGTGGAACTCACCGTCCACGTCCGCCACCGCCCCGCCCCGGGCCCGTTGCGTGTCTCCATCACCACCCGCAACCTGGCCGGCGGCTTCCTGGAGGAGGACGCCGAGGTCTGGGACAGCGCCGACCGACTGGTCGCCCAGTCACGGCAGTTGGCCCGGGTCCGGCTCGGCTGACGTATCCGCGGGGACCCCGTTCTGTCACGGACGCGTACCAGCGAGTAGACCGCGACCATCCGGAAAGTAGCAGGTCAGCGCGTTTTCTTGAGCCGCCCTTTACCCGAGTCACAGGCCGGGGACAGGGCGGCCCCAAGTGCGCCCTAAGCACCGTTGGTTGAGTGCCACGCCTCAGGACTCCCTCATCCTTTATGGAGCTGTCTCTCATGAAGCGTGTACGTCTCGTCCCCGCGGTCGCCCTGCTCGCCGTGTCTCCGCTGCTGCTGACCGCGTGCGGCTCGGGCGACTCGTCGTCGTCCTTTGGCAGCGGCAACTCCGGCCAGTCGCAGTCCTGTCAGGCGCCGTCCGGCATGCCGACCCGCAACGCCTCCGGGATGCCGAGCGGTGCTCCCTCCGGCGCGCCCACGGGCAACTCCACCGTCCAGCCGACCGGTACCCCCACCGGGATGCCGAGCGGCGGTCCGGGCGCCGGCGGCCAGGGCGGCCCCGGCGGCGGTCAGGGCGGCGGCGGTTGCGGCGGCGGTCAGCGCGGGCCCGGCGCGGGCGGCGCGGCGCCCAGCGGGGCTCCGACCCGGCAGGCCACGAAGAGCTGACAGCAGGCGTCGTACGGCAGGGGCGGCGCGTCCGGCGAACGGGCGCACCGCCCCTTCGCGTCGCCCGGACAGTCCCTAGTCCAGCCAGTGCTGCCGGCCGAGGCTGATCAGACGCATCTGGCGGGCGGCGACCTGGGTGACGCGCTGCCGCTCCGCCTCCGAGGGCTCCGGCGACTCCAGGGTCTCCAGGAACAGGGACGCGGTCATGAGCATCTGGTCCACGTAGAGGTGGGCGAGCATCAGCAGGTCGTCGTCGTTCCACCCGGCGGCCTCGGGGTCCTTGGCCAGCTCGGTCTTGACCTCCTCGGCGAACCGGGCCAGTTGGTCCCGGATGGCCTCGCGCACCGGCTGCACCCCGCCGTGCCGCTCCCGGGCGATGAACCGGACGTGCGCCGGGTGCGCGGCCACATGGTCGGCGATCAGCCGCACGGCGCGGGTGATGCGCTCCGGGCCGGGCGTGGAGACGGTGGTGCGGACCATGGGGTGCAGGCTGCCGAGCGCCTCGTCGACGAGGGCGACGCCCAGGTCGGCGGTGGAGCGGAAGTGCCGGTAGAAGGCGGTCGGGGCGACGCCGACGGCCCGGGTGACCTCGCGCAGCCCCAGGCTGCTCAGGCTCTGCTCCTCCAGCAGCCCCAGCGCCGCGTCCAGGAATGCCTGGCGGGTCTTCTGCTTCTGGGCCTGTCGGATGCCGAGGGTGTGACTCATGTCATCCAGTTAACAACTGTTCTCCGGAATTGAAAAGCCGTCGGAGTTGCTAGACTCAAAGTCAGTGAACAAGTGTTACTACAACCGTTCACCCAAACTTAACGGAGGGGGGATCGAATCCCATGCTGTTCCTCGTCGCCGCACTCATGCTGCTCGGCGTGGTGCTGGGCACCGTGGCCCACGCGCCGCTCGACGTCACCGCAGGACTCGCCGCCGTGATCGCCGTCTGGCTGGCCGTCTTCGCACTCCGCGAGCGCAACGCCCGCCGGCGCCGCACCTCGGCCAACTGACCGTCCACCACGACTTCCAGGAGCTGAGCCATGCTGCACCTCACCGCCCCGGCCACCACCCGCCCCGAACCCCGCACCCGCGACGCCGACGGCATGGCCGTGGCGTCCTTCATCCTCGGCCTCCTCGGCCTCCTCGTCCTGAACCTGTTCCTGGGCCCGATCGCGATCGTCCTGGCCCTGGTCTCCCTGTGGCGCGGCACGCAGCGCAAGGGCCGCGCATACCTGGGCCTGGCCCTGGGCGTCGCGGACCTGGCGGTCCTCGCCATCGCGATGGAGATCTCGAACACGGTGTCCTGGAGCTTGTGAGCGGGACCCTGTGAGCCTCGTTCACCCTGGGAGCCTCGTTCAGGGAAGCGCCCCAAAGGGGCGCGGGGCTGTGTCCATGTGCGGCTCCGCCACGTGGGCGCGACCAGCCCCGCACGGCCCGCGGTGACCCACCGGCCGAGCCGACCACGGCGCCCCTCGGTTCCATGGCGAAGCCCCCCGTAGAATCGTCGTCATCATGGCCTACCTCGACCACGCCGCCACGACCCCGATGCTCCCGGAGGCGGTAGAAGCCCTCACCGCCACCCTCGGCGTCACCGGCAACGCGTCCTCCCTGCACGCCTCCGGCCGCAAGGCCCGCCGCACGGTCGAGGAATCCAGGGAAACCCTCGCGGCAGCGCTCGGCGCCCGCCCCAGCGAGGTCGTCTTCACCTCCGGCGGCACCGAGGCCGACAACCTCGCGGTCAAGGGCCTCTACTGGGCCCGCCGTGACGCCGACCCCGCCCGCACCCGCGTCCTGTCCAGCCCGGTGGAACACCACGCGGTCCTCGACGCGGTCGACTGGCTCGGCGAACACGAGGGCGCGACGGTGGAGTACCTCCCCGTCGACTCCTACGGCCGGGTCCACCCCGAGGCGCTGCGCGAGGCGATCGCCCGCAATCCCGACGACGTGGCCCTCGCCACCGTCATGTGGGCCAACAACGAGATCGGCACGATCCTGCCGGTCCGCGAACTCGCCGACGTGGCAAGCGAGTTCGGCATCCCCCTGCACGCCGACGCGGTCCAGGCCGTCGGCCAGACCCCGGTGGACTTCGCCGCCTCCGGCCTCGCCGCGATGACCGTCTCCGGCCACAAGGTCGGCGGCCCGTACGGCATCGGCGCCCTGCTCCTCGGCCGTGAGTACACCCCCGTGTCGGTCCTGCACGGTGGCGGCCAGGAGCGGCACGTCCGCTCCGGCACCCTCGACGTCCCGGCGATCGCCTCCTTCGCGGTCGCGACGAACCTCGCCGTCGAGCGCCGCGAGTGGTTCGCCCGCGAGATCGGCGCCCTGCGCGACCAGTTGGTCGACGCCGTGCGTGCGGCCGTACCGGACGCGATCCTCGGCGGCGACCCGGTGGACCGCCTGCCGGCCAACGCGCACTTCACCTTCCCCGGCTGCGAGGGCGACTCGCTGCTCCTGCTGCTCGACGCCCAGGGCATCGAATGCTCGACGGGCTCCGCGTGCACGGCCGGGGTGGCCCAGCCCAGCCATGTCCTGCTGGCCACCGGGACCGATCCGGACCTGGCCCGCGGCACCCTGCGCTTCTCGCTCGGCCACACCTCCACCCAGGCCGACGTGGAGGCGGTCGCCAAGGCGATCGGCCCGGCGGTGGAGCGGGCCAGGGTCGCCGGGCTGAGCTGAGGCCCGGCGACGAAGGCGGCCCGAGCGGCTGCCGCCGGCGCTTCCACCGCCGGCGGCAGCCGTCCCGAGAGCCAGGTTCGGGCTAGCTCTCGGTGACCATGAGGGACGCCATCATGCCCTCGTCCTCGTGCTGCAGCAGATGGCAGTGGAGCATGTACATGTACGTGTCGTCGGTGAAGTCGGTGAACTCCATGGCGATCTCGATGGAGCCGCCGCCGACCACCTCGTAGGTGTCGTACCAGCCGAGTTCGACGCCGGTCGGATCGTCGCCGTTGATGGAGATCAGCTGATACGGCACGTCGTGCAGATGGAACGAGTGCTCCAGCTGCGTGCCGTTCTTGATCGTCCAGATCTCCTTCGACCCGAGGGTCGTGCTGATCATGGCCATCGAGCTCATGCTGGTACCGGCCGAGCCGTTGATGGTCATGGTGGTGCCGCTCTGGCCGAGGGTGATGGTCCGGGCGGTGAAGTCGCTGGTGTCGTACCGGTCGATGGTCCGCAGCGAGGCGGGCAGGTCGTCCGGGGTGTCGGTGCCGCCGGCGGCGACGGTCAGGAAGTCGTACGTGCCGCTGCCGCCGCGGACCCAGCCGGTGGTGACGACCGCCTGGAGGGTGACGTCGTCCGAGAGGTCCATGACCATCTCGGCGCGGGCGCCGGCCACCAGCCGGATCTCGGTCACGTCCGCGGCCGCGGACAGATAGCCCTGGTCGGTGGCGATCTGCGACATCGTGCCGCCGTCGCTGCGCTGGATGGTGATGATGTCCGACGGCGAGGCGTTGAGCAGCCGGAACCGGGTGCGGGTCTTGGTCGCGGAGAAGGTGAGCGTGGTGTCGTCGACGTTGGTGCCGTTGACCAGCAGCGGGTAGTTCAGGTCCCCGCTGAGGTAGCCGGTCAGGTCGTACTTGATGTCGCCGTCGTCGTCCACGGCCAGGCACTGGAAGATCAGCGGGATGTCGTCGGTGCCGTAGGTGCTGGGCAGCGCGGCGCTGGTGGTGTTGTCGTCGTCCTCGACGATGATCATGCCGGCCAGGCCGTGCACCGCCTGCTTCGCCGTGGTGCCCAGGGCGTGCGGGTGGTACCAGAGCGTCATGGGCTCGTCGAGCACCTCGAAGGTCGGCGACCAGATCTCCCCGTCGGAGAAGGCGACCTGGGGACCGCCGTCCATCTTGGCCGGCACGTGCGCGCCGTGGAAGTGGACGGTGGTGTCCTCGCCCAGGCTGTTGGTGATGTTCAGGAGGACCGTGTTGCCCTTGGTCCACTTCATGGTGGGGCCGAGGAAGGACTGGTTGTAGCCCGCGGTGGTGCTGGTGACCCCGCTGAGCACCTCGGCGCTGCCGGTCTGCGCCTCGATCGTGTAGGTGGTGGTGCTGTCGGAGGTGCTGCCCTCCAGCAGGTCCGGGATGGACAGGGTGGCGGTGTTGGTCGCGGCGCCGGCCTTGTTGCCGCTGGCGTCGGTCAGCAGGGCGAAGGTCGCGCCGCCCGCGGCGACCGCGCCCAGACCGACGCCGGCCATGCCGCCGAGGAACTTCCGCCGGTGAACGCCCTTGCCGCGCTTGGCCGTCGCGTCCTTGGAGTGCTCGGCCCCGGTGACGCGCCCGGCCCTGGAGTGCTCCGCGCCCTTGGCGCGCCGGCGCCTGCCGCGGGTGCCCTGCTCTTCGCTGCCGCCCGTCTCGAAGGAGGGCTCTGAGGTGTGGGTCATGGCGGGGATGTTTGACCTGGGGACTGTGTGAAATCTGAGGCGAAGTTAGGAGGAGAGCGGGCGGACTGTGCGGCGGCCATGGATGCTGGTGATGCTTAACTCCCTTGCGAAGAGCCGGAGTTGACCAGACCCAGCTGGCGCCCGGGGTGGGGGACGCAACGGACACAGACGGCACGCAGAGCGAGCACAGGATAACGATTCACTCACATGCGGAACCGTGGCTCAGGACTGTCCGACCCGCCGTACAAGACCCATGTAGCGCTCCCAGTCCCAGTGCTCGCCCGGGTCGGTGTGGTCCGTCCCCGGCACCTCCACATGACCGATCACGTGCTCCCGGTCCATGGACATGCCGTACCGCCGGCATATCGCGGCCGTCAGCCGCGCCGACGCCGCGTACATCGCGGCGGTGAAGTCCTCCGGGCGGTCCACGAAACCCTCGTGCTCGATGCCGACACTGCGCTCGTTGTACGACCGGTTGCCCGCGTGGAACGCCACGTCCAGCTCCCGGACCAGCTGGGTGACACGCCCGTCCTTGCGCACGATGTAGTGCGCCGCCGCCTCGTGCGCCGGGTCCTGGAAGACCTTCACCGCGCTCGCGTAGCCGCCCTGGGTGACATGGATGACCACCCGGTCGATCGGGTAGTCGTCCGGCCGGTTCGCCGTCCGGTAGTTCGCGGGTGATGCGGCCACCCAGCGCGCGCCCCTGAAGTCCACCGCGCCCGCCACCCGCGCCTTGCGCACCCCCGGCAGCCGCCAGTACAGCCGCGTCAGCTCGTCCCTGGTCAGCGCCACCGTGCCCGCGGCCGCCGCCGCCCCGCCGACCAGCAGCGCCCGCCGCCCGATCCGCCGGTCCCGATCACCGCTCGTCGCCCCCATGTGATCCCCAACGGATACTCGCGGGCCCCGGTTCCCGCGTCCCCTTACCCTGGAGGGGCTATGACTGACACCCCGCAGCGCACCCGCCCCCTCCGCGTCCTCGCCGCCATGTCGGGCGGCGTGGACTCCGCCGTCGCCGCCGCCCGTGCGGCCGAGGCGGGCCACGACGTCACCGGCGTCCATCTCGCGCTCTCCGCGAACCCCCAATCCTTCCGCACCGGCGCGCGGGGCTGTTGCACCATCGAGGACAGCCGCGACGCCCGCCGCGCCGCCGACGTCATCGGCATCCCGTTCTACGTCTGGGACCTCGCCGACCGCTTCCGCGAGGACGTCGTCGAGGACTTCGTCGCCGAGTACGAGGCGGGGCGCACCCCCAACCCGTGCCTGCGCTGCAACGAGAAGATCAAGTTCGCGGCCCTGCTCGACAAGGCCCTCGCCCTGGGCTTCGACGCCGTCTGCACCGGCCACTACGCGAAGATCGTGACGCTCCCCGACGGCTCCCGCGAGCTGCACCGGGCCTCCGACATGGCGAAGGACCAGTCGTACGTCCTCGGCGTCCTGGACGAGCAGCAGCTCGCGCACGCGCTCTTCCCGCTCGGCGACACCCTGACGACCAAGGACGAGATCCGCGCCGAGGCCGAGCGCCGGGGCCTCGCGGTGGCGAAGAAGCCCGACTCCCACGACATCTGCTTCATCGCCGACGGTGACACCCAGGGCTTCCTGGCCCGGCGGCTCGGCAAGGCCGAGGGCGACATCGTCGACGAGTCCGGCGCCAAGGTCGGCACCCACGAGGGCGCGTTCGGCTTCACCATCGGCCAGCGCAAGGGACTGCGGATCGGCACCCCGGCGGCCGACGGCAAGCCGCGCTACGTCCTCGACATCTCGCCGGTCGACAACACGGTGACGGTCGGCCCGGCCGCCGCCCTGGACGTCAGCGCGCTGACGGCGATCCGGCCCCGCTGGTGCGGCACCGCCCCCACCGGCCCGGCCCTCTACACCGCCCAGCTCCGCGCCCACGGCGGCGAGACCGAGGTCAGCGCCGAACTCGTCGACGGCGAACTGCGCGTCACGTTCACCGAGCCGGTCCGAGGCGTCGCACCCGGCCAGGCGATCGTCCTGTACGACGACACCCGGGTCGTCGGCTCGGCGACCATCGCGTCGACCGTCCGGGCGGCGGACACGGCAGCCGTCAGCCAGTGACCTCTACGTCGTAGAAGCAGAGGTGGTCCTTGATCTGGGCGACGTCGGACTTGGGGTCGGGGTAGGCCCACACCAGGTCCGGCGCGTCCGGCAGGGACCAGTAGGAGGCGGTGCCCTTGAAGGGGCACACGGTGTGCGACTCGGAGGGCGTCAGGAGATCGAGCCGGACGTCTTCGGCCGGGATGTAGTACCGCACCGGGGAGCCGGTCTCGCGCAGGACGAGGGGCCGATCGCTTTCGGCCAGAATCAGATCGCCGTGCACCACGCGCACGCGCTGGTCGCTCTTCTCGATGGTGATCGTGTGTCCAGAAGCCATACAGGGATGACAGCGGCGGGGGCCGGGTTGTTCCCGCCTACCCTGACCTCATGCGAATCTGTGTCTTCCTCTCCGCCGCCGACCTGGACGAGCGCTACACCCGGCCGGCCCGCGCCTTCGGGGAACTGATCGGCAAGGGCGGCCACACCCTCGTCTGGGGCGGCTCCGACACCGGTCTCATGAAGGTCGTCGCGGACGGCGTCCACGAAGCCGGCGGCAAGCTGGTGGGCGTCTGCGTCGAGTTCCTCGCGAACAAGGCCCGCCCCGGCGCCGACGAGATGGTGATCGCGTCCGACCTCGCGGAGCGCAAGCGGCTCCTGCTGGAGAAGGCCGACGCCGTGGTGATCATGGTCGGCGGCACCGGCACCCTGGACGAGGCCACCGAGATCCTGGAGCTGAAGAAGCACGGCCGTACGGACAAGCCGGTCGTCCTGCTGAACACCGCCGGTTTCTACGACGGCATCGAGCAGCAGTTCCACCGCATGGAGGAGGAGGGCTTCCTGCCCCGCCCCCTGGCGGAGCTGATGCACTTCGCCGCCGAACCCGCCGACGCGCTCGCCTACCTTGAGGCGAACCGGCCCGTCGACTGATGCGAGCATGGCCCCCATGGCAACTCATGTGATCACCGGTGCCGGATCCGGCATCGGCGCCGCCGTGGCCCGCCGCCTGCACGCGCGCGGGGACGACCTCGTCCTGCACGCGCGCGACGCGGGCCGCGCGAAGGAACTGGCCGCCGACTTCCCCGGTGCCCGCACGCTGGTGGGCGACCTGGCGGACCCGGACAAGCTCTCCTGGGCCTTCTCGCACCAGTCGCTCCCGGACCGGGTCGACTCGCTGCTGCACATCGCGGGCGTGGTCGACCTCGGCGAGATCGGCGAGCTGACCCCGAAGTCCTGGCGCCACCAGCTGAACGTCAACCTGGTCGCGCCGGCCGAACTGACCCGCCACTTCCTGCCCCAACTGCGCGCCGCCCGGGGCCATGTGCTGTTCGTCAACTCGGGCGCCGGCCTCAACGCCGGCGCGGGCTGGTCGGCGTACGCGGCCTCCAAGCACGGCCTGAAGGCCCTCGCCGACGCCCTCCGCCAGGAGGAACACGGCAACGGCGTCCGGGTCACCTCGGTCTACCCCGGTCGCACGGCGAGCCCGATGCAGGCCAAGGTCCACCAGCAGGAGGGCAAGGACTACGACCCGGCGCAGTGGATCGACCCGGAATCGGTCGCGACCACGATCCTGACCGCCCTGGACCTCCCGAGGGACGCGGAGATCAACGACGTGACGGTTCGACCGGGTCAGGGATAGCGCTGTCAGGGGCGCGGGGCTGTGTTCACATGCGGCTACCGCCGCGTGGGCGCGACCAGCCCCCACAGCCCGCACATCACCAACCACCGCCGCACCCCCCCGTCGGCCACCGACCCTAGGCTTCCCACGTGAACGCAACCCCCTCCTTCGGCCCCGCCACAGCCATCGGCTCGCTCCCCGGCACCGACGCCCGCGAGGCCGCCAAGGCCGCGACCGGCAGCTTCGAGGACTTCCCCTTCCTCCCCGAACTGCCCGCCCGCGGTCCCGGCGCCGACATGATCGGCCGTACCGCCGGCCTGCTCGTCGAGCTGTACGCGCGCGTGGAGCCCAGCGGCTGGCGGCTCGGTGACCGGCCGGGCCGGGACACCCGGCGGGCCGTCTCCTGGCTGGGGGAGGACCTGGACGCGCTGGAGGAGTTCACCCAGCACTACGAGGGTCCGCTCAAGGTCCAGGCGGTCGGCCCCTGGACCCTGGCCGCCGCCCTGGAGCTGCGCAACGGCGAGGCGGTCCTCTCCGACCCCGGCGCCTGCCGTGACCTGGCCGCCTCCCTCGCCGAGGGCCTGCGCCTGCACCTGGCCGAGGTCCGCCGCCGGATCCCCGGCGCCCGGCTGGTCCTGCAACTCGACGAGCCGTCCCTGACCGCCGTGCTGCGCGGTCAGGTGAGGTCGGCCAGCGGCTACCGCACCCACCGGGCCGTGGACCGCCAGCTCGTCGAGTCGACGCTGCGGGACGTCATGGGCGTCCACGCCGACGGCCCGGTGGCCGTGCACTCCTGCGCCCCCGACGTCCCCTTCGCACTGCTGCGCCGCGCCGGGGCCGCCGCCGTCTCCTTCGACTTCTCGCTCCTCACCGAGCGTGACGAGGACGCGATCGGCGAGGCCGTGGAGGGCGGTACCCGGCTGTTCGTCGGTGTCGTGCCCGGCAGGGACACGGCATTGTCAGACCCTGCCGGTAGCGTCATGGGTGTCAGGACGCTGTGGCGCCGGCTGGGGCTGCAACCAGGGCTTCTCGCGGAGGCCGTGACGGTCACCCCGGCGTGCGGGCTCGCGGGTGCTTCCCCCGCGTACGCCCGGCAGGCGCTCGCCCACTGCGTCCGGGCGGCGAGATCACTCGCGGACAACCCAGAGTAACGGGAGGAACACGGTGGCCGGCGACAAGCAGCAGGCGGAGACGGCGGTACCCGCCGAGGCACGGGAACAGCACGCGCGGACCGCCGAGCAGATCGAGGAGCACCGCTTCCGGTACTACGTGAAGGACGCTCCGGTCATCAGCGACGCGGAGTTCGACAAGCTCCTGAAATCCCTCGAGGCACTGGAGGACCAGTACCCCGAGCTGCGCACCCCGGACTCGCCGACCCAGAAGGTCGCGGGGGCGTACGCAACGGAGTTCACCGCGGTCGAGCACCGCGAGAGGATGCTGTCGCTGGACAACACGTTCAACGACGAGGACCTCGCCGCCTGGGCCGAGCGGATCCACCGGGAACTGGGCGACCAGGGGTACCACTACCTGTGCGAACTGAAGGTCGACGGCCTCGCCGTCAACCTCACCTACGAGCACGGCCGGCTCACCCGCGCGGCGACCCGCGGCGACGGCCGTACCGGCGAGGACATCACGCCCAACGTCCGGACGATCGCCGAGATCCCGGACCGGCTGCACGGCGACACGGTGCCGGACCTGGTGGAGATCCGCGGCGAGGTCTACTTCCCGATGGAGAAGTTCGCCGAGCTCAACGAACGGCTGGTCGCGGCCGGTGACAAGCCGTTCGCCAACCCGCGCAACGCGGCGGCCGGTTCGCTGCGCCAGAAGGACCCGCGGGTCACCGCCTCCCGCCCGCTGCACATGGTCGTCCACGGCATCGGCGCCCTGGCGGGCTTCGAAGGCATGACCCGGCTCTCCCAGGCCTACGACCTGCTCAAGACCTGGGGCCTGCCCACCTCCCCGCACAACCGGGTGGTCGACGACCTGGACGGCGTACGGGAGTTCATCGCCTACTACGGCGAGAACCGGCACTCCGTGGAGCACGAGATCGACGGAGTGGTCGTCAAGCTCGACGAGATCCGCCTCCAGGGGCGGCTCGGCTCCACCGCGCGGGCGCCGCGCTGGGCGATCGCCTACAAGTACGCGCCGGAAGAGGTCAACACCAAGCTCGTCGACATCAAGGTCGGCGTCGGCCGCACCGGCCGGGTCACGCCGTACGCGCAGGTCGAGCCGGTCACGGTGGCGGGCAGCGAGGTGGAGTTCGCGACCCTGCACAACCAGGAGGTCGTCAAGGCCAAGGGCGTGCTGATCGGCGACACCGTGGTGCTGCGCAAGGCCGGTGACGTGATCCCGGAGATCCTCGGCCCGGTCGTCGACCTGAGGGACGGCAGCGAGCGGGAGTTCGTGATGCCGGCCGAGTGCCCGGAGTGCGGGACACCACTGCGGGCCATGAAGGAGGGCGACATCGACCTCCGCTGCCCCAACGCCCGGGCCTGCCCCGCCCAGTTGCGAGAGCGCGTCTCCTACCTTGCGGGCCGCGAGTGCCTGGACATCGATCACTTCGGCTCGGTGGCCGCGGCCGCCCTCACCCGGCCGCTGGAGCCGGCCGACCCGCCGCTGACCGACGAGGGCGACCTCTTCGACCTCACCGTCGAGAAACTGCTGCCCATCAAGGCCTACGTCCTGGACCAGGACAGCGGGCTGCCCAAGCGCGACCCCAAGACCGGCGAGGAGAAGGTCGTCACGGTCTTCGCCAACCAGAAGGGCGAGCCCAAGAAGAACACCCTCGCCCTGCTCCAGAAGATCGAGGAGGCGAAGACCCGCCCGCTCGCCCGCTTCCTCAACGGCCTGTCCATCCGGCACGTCGGACCCGTCGCCGCGCAGGCGCTGGCCCGCGAGTTCCGCTCCATCGAGCGCATCGAGCAGGCCGGCGAGGAGGAGCTGTCGAACATCGACGGCGTCGGCGGGATCATCGCGACGGCGCTCAAGGAGTGGTTCGCCGAGGAGTGGCACCGCGAGATCATCCGAAAGTGGAAGAACGCTGGAGTCCCACTGGAGGACGAGTCGACCGGCGAGGACGAGGGACCGCGCCCGCTGGAAGGGCTCACCGTCGTGGTGACCGGAACCCTGGAGCACTTCACCCGGGACGGCGCCAAGGACGCCCTGCAGAGTCGCGGAGCCAAGGTGACCGGCTCGGTATCGAAGAAGACGTCGTTCGTGGTCGTGGGTGACAACCCCGGATCGAAGTACGACAAGGCGATGCAGGTGAAGGTTCCCGTTCTGAACGAGGACGGATTTGTCGTCCTTTTGGAGCAGGGACCGGACGCGGCGGCCGAAGTCGCCCTTCCGACCGGGGAGTAGCGGTTGAAGGCCACCCGTTCGGCGCATACCAGATGCATACGGGTGGCCAGGGCGCAATCGGGCAACCGTAGACGACCGCTGCCCGTGGAAGCCTTCTGCGGCCTACTGTTGAGGCGTGCGCCTGCCGTGCCCAGCTGCGGTTGGGGCATTCCCGTGCTCCGGCAGGGCACGGACCGCATGGCGTGGGCACCGCCGGCTGTGAGAGGGACGGGAATGGAACCGACCGAGAGCGCCGCCCCGGAAGCGCGGCTGACGCTGCGCCGCCGGGCGAGCGTGTGGCGGGGGACTCGGTGGACGGTACGGGGTGATCGGCACGTCGGCATGCCGGGGTTGAGCGCCTCCGTCGACGCGCGCGACCCGCTGCCACTGGCCGCCGTCGAGCCGCCGCCCGACCTGCCCGGCCACGAGCACGAACGGCACCTGTCCTGGCCCGCGCTGCCCGCCGCAGTCGTCGCGGCCGCCGCGTTCGTCCTCGGCGCCGGCTTCTACCGCGCCTTCACCGACAACCACGCCCTCTTCCCGTCCGGCACGGTCGGCTGGTCGCTGGCCGTACTCACCGGCATCATCGTCGGCCACCTGGTGCTGCTCGGCCGCGCCCGCTGGTGGGGCGGCACCGGCTCCGGCGCCGCCCTCACCCTCGCCGTGCTCCTGCTCTACGGCTGGGTGCCGGCCGGCATGGTCAGCCTCACCGTCGTCGTCCTGGTCGGGATAGCCAGGCGCCACCGCTGGCGGCAGGGCGTCCTGCACGGTGCGGTGGACATCCTCGGCATCGGTGCCGGCGCGCTGGTGCTCGGCGTGTTCGGGCGGGTGCCGACCGTCGAGTCGCCCTGGAACCCCGGCACCTGGAGCGTCGCCACCGCCCCCGAGGTCGTCCTCGTCGCGGTGGCGTATCTCGCGGTCACCCGCGCCCTGCTCTGGTACCTGCACGCACCGCGCGGCGGCGGACTGCCCACCGTCGCCCGCACCGCCCTGATGCGCCAGGGCCTGGTCGCCGTCGCACTGCTCGGCATCGCTCCGCTGATCTGCGTGGTCGCCGTCGCCCAGCCGCTGCTGCTCCCGCTGTTCTCCATCCCGCTGGTCGCCCTCGACTCCACCCTGTGGATAGCCCGGGCCCGCGCGGAGGAGCAGCTGCGCGACCCGCTGACCGGACTGCCCAACCGGCAGTGGCTGCTTGAGCGGATCTGGACCGCCCTCGACGACGCCGAACGCATCGGCGCCCGCTCCGCCCTGATGCTGATCGACCTCGACCGGTTCCGTTCGGTCAATGACACGCTCGGTCATCTCGCCGGTGACCGGCTGCTGCTGCAGATAGCCGACCGGCTGCGGGCCGCGCTGCCGCGCGGTGCGGAGGCGGCCCGGCTCGGCGGCGACGAGTTCGCGGTGTTACTGCCCGTCGCCGACTCCACGACGTCCGCGACCCGCGTCGCCCGCGGCCTGGTCTCGGCCCTCTCCTCCCCGCTCGACCTCGACGGACTCACCCTGGTCCTGGAGGCCAGCGCGGGCGTCGCCGTCTTCCCCGACCACGCGCTGGACGCGGAGGGGATGCTGCGCCGGGCGGACGTGGCGATGTACCAGGCGAAGCGTGACCGTACGGGCGTCGAGGTGTACGAGTCCAAGCGGGACTCCAACACCCCGGACCGGCTGGGGCTGCTGGGCGATCTGCGCCGCGCCCTGGACGCCCACGAGGTGCAGTTGCACTACCAGCCGAAGGTGCGCTTCGACGGGCAGGTGGCCGGTCTTGAGGCGCTGGTGCGGTGGGTGCACCCGGAGCGCGGCAAGGTACCGCCGGACGAGTTCATAGCGATCGCCGAGTCCTCGGGCCTGATGCCCCACCTGACGGAGTACGTCCTGGAGACCGCGCTCGGCCAGGTCGCCCGGTGGCGGGCACAGGGGCTGCGGGTACCGGTGGCGGTGAACGTGTCGCCGCGTGACGTCCACACCCCCGGCTTCGCGGGCTCGGTGGCGGCGCGGCTGGCCCGGCACGGGGTCCCGGCGGGGGCGCTCCAGCTGGAGATAACCGAGCATGTGCTCCTGGAGGACCCGCAGCGGGCCGCCGACACCCTCGCCGGGCTGACCGGGCACGGCGTGAAGATGTCGCTGGACGACTTCGGCACGGGCTACTCGTCGTTGGTGCACCTGCGGCGGCTGCCGGTGAGCGAGCTGAAGATCGACCGGTCCTTCGTGGCCCGGCTGGCCGTGGACAACGAGGACGCGGAGATCGTGCGCTGCACGGTCGACCTCGCGCATTCGCTGGGGCTGCTGGTCGTCGCGGAGGGCGTGGAGGACGACGAGACGTGGGAGCGGCTGCGGGACCTCGGGTGTGACGCCGTGCAGGGGTGGCTGGTCGCCGCGGCGATGCCGCCGGAGGAGACGACGGCGTGGCTGTTGGCGCGGGGGTCGCGGGGCTGGCAGCGTCCGCGCGCTGCGTTGCCGGCGGCCGAGTAGATCTCCGGCCGCCCGCCCGTTCACCCTTCGTGGAGAGGCCGGCGTCTGCCGTGGGGGTGGGGCGCCGTGGCCGGGTACGGGACGTCCGTGGTTGCTCGCTCAGTTCCCCGCGCCCCCGCGGGGCGCGGAATCTGCGCGGCGCTGAAGGCCTGCTGGGCGCTGAAGGCCTACGGGGCGCTGAAATGGCCGATCAGCAGTGCCAGCCTCGTCTCGTGGGCGCTCTCCGGCAGGCGGCCGCTGCGCATCAGGGTCACCAGGCCGTGCAGGGCTGCCCAGAACGTCTCCGTCAGGAGGGCGGGGTCGTCGCCGGCCATGGCGATCGGCTCCACCGCAAGCAGCAGCTCGGCGAACGCGGCCTGCAGCGCCTCCGGGGCCTCCGGGGTCGCGAACGGAAGGTCCACCGTGTGCGTGAATATCACGTCGTACAGCGCGGGGCGTCGGCGGGCGAACGACGTGTACGTCTCCGCCACCGCCGCCAGTGACTGCCTCGTGCCCTTCGCCGCCGTGCGTGCCGCCCGTAGTTCCGTCGCCATTTCCGCGCAGCCCTGGACCGCCACCGCCGCCATGATCGCGTCCTTGCCCTTGAAGTGGCTGTAGAGGACCGGCTGGCTGTACTCGATCTCGGCGGCCAGGCGCCGGGTCGTCACCGCGTCCCAGCCCTCCGCCTCCGCGAGTTCCCGTGCGGCCGTGACGATCAGCTGCTCCCGCTCTGCCCGCTCGCGCTCCCGGCGCGTCTGAATCGACATGCCAGCGATTCTAGCACCGCTAGCCAATCTGCCGACGCTCTGCTAGCTTTGCTTTCAGTCCTAGCGCTGCTAGAAAAACCACCAAGGGGGCCGTCATGACCATCACCGCCTACACGCTCGCCGCCGTACTCGACCTGTTCATCCTCTTCATCGGGGCCAGGTTCCTGCTCCAGCCCAAGGCGTCCGCCGCCGGCTACGGCGTCCCCGCCGACCCGAACGGCGACGCCTCCGCCTACCTCGCGATCAAGGGCCTCCGGGACGGCTCCTTCGGCGTCGTCGGCTTCGCCCTGCTCGCGTTCGCCGGCGCCCGTGCCGAGGCCTGGTTCATGCTCTGTGTGGCACTCGTGCCGCTCTTCGACACGGTGATAGTGCTGCGCCATGGCGGGACCAAGGCGGTCGCGTACGGGATCCACTTCGCCACCGCGATCGTTGTGCTGATCAGCGCGGTGCTGCTGTTCCTCGTCTGATCGGCTCGCTTGAACGACACGTCTATCAACAGGGGGTTCGGGAATGTCGTTGTTCGTACCGAAGTTCGATGAGTCCGTGATCGTGCGGGAGGCCGACGCCGAGGTGGTCGGCGGTGATCCGACCCGGGTCCGGCTGCTCGCCGACAGCAGCGCCACCGGCGGCGCGCTCTCCACCGTCCGCGTCACGCTGGGGGAGGGCGCCGACGGCGCCGTGCCGCATCTGCACCGCAACTCCGCCGAGATGTTCTACCTGCTCGACGGCGCCGCCGACCTGCTCTCCGGCGAGGACGTCGTCACCGCCGAACGCGGCGACCTGGTCGTCATCCCGCCCGGCGCGCCGCACGCCTTCGCCGCCGTCCCCGGCAGCACCGCGGACATCCTGATCGTCATCACCCCGGGCGTGGAGCGCTTCGAGTACTTCCGCCACCTCCAGCGCCTGCGGCTGGGCGAGGCCACCCTGGAGAGCCTCCTGGAGGTGCAGGAGCTGTACGACAACCACTACCTGAAGAGCGTGGCCTGGGAGCAGCGTCACTGAGCCGGTGAGCCGCCGCGGTTCGGGGGTCCGGGGAAACCGTTGCACGGTCACCGGGCCCCGCCCCATAGGATTGGCTCCAAACCACACACACTCACCCCAGAGGAACGCTGCATGCCTGGCATCACGCGCGAGGAGGTCGCCCACCTCGCCCGGCTGGCGCGTCTGGAGCTGAAGCCCGAAGAACTCGACCACTTCGCGGGACAGCTCGACGACATCATCGGCGCGGTCGCCCGCGTCAGCGAGGTCGCCGACCAAGACGTACCGCCGACCTCACACCCGCTGCCGCTGACGAACGTCATGCGCGCGGACGAGGTCCGTCCCTCGCTCACCCCCGCGCAGGCGCTCTCCGGCGCCCCGGCCCAGGAGCAGCAGCGTTTCAAGGTGCCGCAGATCCTGGGGGAGGACTAGACACTCATGACGGACATCATCAGGCTCACCGCCGCCGAGACCGCCGCGAAGATCGCCTCCGGCGAGCTCACCGCGGTCCAGGTCACCGAGGCCCACCTGGCCCGGATCGAGGCCGTCGACGAGAAGGTGCACGCCTTCCTGCACGTCGACCGCGAGGGCGCCCTCGCCCAGGCGCGCGCCGTCGACGAGAAGAAGGCCAGGGGCGAGAAGCTCGGCCCGCTCGCCGGCGTCCCGCTCGCGCTCAAGGACATCTTCACCACCGAGGGCGTTCCGACGACCGTCGGCTCGAAGATCCTGGAAGGCTGGATCCCGCCGTACGACGCCACCCTCACCAAGCGGCTGAAGGCCGCTGACGTGGTCATCCTCGGCAAGACCAACATGGACGAGTTCGCCATGGGGTCCTCCACCGAGAACAGCGCCTACGGGCCGACCGGCAATCCCTGGGACCTCACCAAGATCCCCGGCGGCTCCGGCGGCGGCTCCTCCGCCGCCCTCGCCTCCTTCCAGGCGCCGCTCGCCATCGGCACCGACACCGGCGGCTCCATCCGCCAGCCGGCCTCCGTCACCGGCACCGTCGGTGTGAAGCCGACGTACGGGGCGGTCTCGCGGTACGGCATGGTCGCGTTCTCCAGCTCGCTGGACCAGGGCGGCCCGTGCGCCCGTACGGTCCTGGACGCCGCCCTGCTCCACGAGGTCATCGCCGGGCACGACCCGATGGACTCCACCTCCATCGACGCGCCCGTCCCGCCGGTCGTCGAGGCCGCCCGCAACGGCAGCGTCGAGGGCATGCGCGTCGGTGTCGTCAAGCAGTTCCGCGGCGAGGGCTACCAGCCCGGTGTCATCCAGCGCTTCGACGAGTCCGTCGAGCTGCTGAAGGAACTGGGCGCCGAGATCGTCGAGCTGGACTGCCCCTCCTTCGACCTGGCGCTCTCCGCGTACTACCTGATCGCGCCCTCCGAGTGCTCCTCCAACCTCGCCCGCTTCGACGGCCTGCGCTACGGCCTGCGGACCGGCGACGACGGCACGCACTCCGCCGAGGAGGTCACCTCCCTCACCCGTGAGGCGGGCTTCGGCCCGGAGGTCAAGCGCCGCATCATGCTCGGCACCTACGCGCTGAGCAGCGGGTACTACGACGCGTACTACGGCTCCGCGCAGAAGGTCCGCACGCTCATCACGCGTGACTTCGAGAAGGCCTTCGAGCAGGTCGACGTGATCGTGTCGCCCACGACCCCGACCACCGCCTTCGCGATCGGCGAGCGCGCCGACGACCCGATGGCGATGTACCTGGCCGACCTGTGCACCATCCCGACCAACCTGGCGGGCAACGCGGCCATGTCGCTGCCCTGCGGTCTCGCCCCGGAGGACAACCTCCCGGTGGGCCTGCAGATCATCGCGCCGGCGCTGAAGGACGACCGCCTTTACAAGGTCGGAGCCGCTGTCGAGGCCGCCTTCGTGGAAAAGTGGGGGCACCCGCTCCTTGAGGAGGCACCGTCGCTGTGAGCAACGCACTGTCCAAGGCCAAGGGCTTCAAGAAGTCGAAGTCCGGTACCTACCTGTCGATGGCCACCACCGTGTTCGGCGCGGTCGGTGTCGCCAAGCAGATCAAGAAGGCCCGCGCCGAGCACGACACACTGCGGCTGATCGACGCCACCGTGTCCGCCGTCGCGATCGTCACCGGCCTCGCCATCCTCTACCGCGAGCTGAAGCGGCTGGGCGACGACGACGTCCTGCTGGGCTGAGAGGGAAGTTTCACCGTGACCACCACGACCGACCTGGTGTCGTACGAGGACGCGCTGGCGTCGTACGACCCCGTCATGGGCCTTGAGGTCCATGTCGAACTCGGCACCAAGACCAAGATGTTCTGCGGCTGTTCGACCGAGCTGGGCGCCGAGCCCAACTCGCAGACCTGCCCGACCTGCCTCGGCATGCCCGGCGCGCTCCCGGTCGTCAACGCGATCGGCATCGAGTCGGCCATCAAGATCGGTCTCGCGCTCAACTGCGAGATCGCCGAGTGGTGCCGCTTCGCCCGGAAGAACTACTTCTATCCGGACATGCCGAAGAACTTCCAGACCTCCCAGTACGACGAGCCGATCGCCTTCAACGGCTACCTCGACGTGCAGCTGGAGGACGGCGAGACCTTCCGCGTGCAGATCGAGCGTGCCCACATGGAGGAGGACACCGGCAAGTCCACCCACGTGGGCGGCGCGACCGGCCGTATCCACGGCGCCTCGCACTCGCTGCTCGACTACAACCGCGCGGGCATCCCGCTCATCGAGATCGTCACCAAGCCGATCGAGGGCGCCGGCGAGCGTGCTCCCGAGGTCGCGCGGGCGTACGTCCGTGAGCTGCGCGAGGTCATCAAGGCGCTCGGCGTCTCGGAAGCCCGCATGGAGATGGGCCAGATGCGCTGCGACGTGAACCTGTCGCTGCGCCCGAACGGCACCGAGAAGTTCGGCACCCGCTCCGAGACGAAGAACGTCAACTCGCTGCGGTCCGTGGAGCGCGCGGCCCGCTTCGAGATCATGCGGCACGCGGCGGTGCTGTCGTCCGGCGGCACGATCATCCAGGAGACCCGGCACTTCCACGAGGACACCGGGTCCACGACCTCGGGCCGCGTGAAGGAGGAGGCCGAGGACTACCGGTACTTCCCGGAGCCGGACCTCGTCCCGGTCGCCCCGTCCCGCGAGTGGGTCGAGGAGATCCGCGCCGCGCTGCCGGAGATGCCGCTGGCCCGCCGCAACCGGCTGCTCACCGAGTGGGGCATCTCCGCGGTGGAGATGCAGGCGATCATCAACGCCGCCGCGCTGGACCTGATCGTCGCCACCATCGACGCCGGATCCGACGCGGCCTCCGCCCGCAAGTGGTGGATGGGCGAACTGGCGCGCAGCGCCAACGAGTCGGGCAGGGCACTGGACGAGCTGGCGATCACCCCGGAGCAGGTCGCCCGGGTCACCGCGCTGGTCAACTCCGGTGACCTCAACGACAAGCTGGCCCGCCAGGTCATCGAGGGCGTCCTCGCGGGCGAGGGCACCCCGGACGAGGTCGTCGACAAGCGCGGTCTGAAGGTCGTCTCCGACGACTCGGCGCTCGGTACGGCGGTCGACGAGGCCATCGCCGGGAACCCGGGCATCGCCGACAAGATCCGCGGCGGCAAGGTGGCCGCGGCCGGCGCTCTGGTCGGCGCGGTCATGAAGGCGACCCGCGGCCAGGCCGACGCGGCCCGCGTCAAGGAGCTGATCCTGGAGCGGCTGGGCGTCAGCGAGGGCTGAGCAGCAGTGCGCGGTACGGCCCCGGAGGCGATGCCTCCGGGGCCGTACGGCTATCTGCGGCGCGCGACCACGCGGACGAATCCCAGGGCGCGGCCCTCGTCGGCGCGGAGCATCTCGGCGACGTGGCGGGCCATCGTGCGGTGGAACTCCTCAGGGCTCTCCTCGGCGACCACCTCGCACCACAGCAGCCAGTCCCGCCAGCCGTCCGGCTGCCAGTCGGCGGTCTCGACCTCGACGGCGCCGCTGCGGGTCCAGTGCCGGCGCCACCAGCCGGGCGAGTGGAAGCACCAGTAGTCGGGCTCCCACCAGGGCCTGAGGTGCTCGGGCGGTTCGACCCCCGCGGGCTCCTCCCGCAGCGCCGGGACGACCACGCCGATCCGGCCGCCGGGCCGCAACAGGCGGGCGACGGTCGGGAGATAGAGGTCGTCGGTGCCGAAGTACTGGTAGGCGTCGATGCTCACGATCGCGTCGAAGCCGCCTTCGGCGAACGGCAGGTCGTGCGCCTCGGCGTGCACGGGCTGCACCCGGTCGGCGAACCCGGCCTCCGTGATGCGCCGGGCGTTGTCGTCGGCCTTGATCCAGAGGTCGGCGGCGGTGACCTGGGCATGGAACTCCCGGGCCAGGAAGACCGACGTCATCGCCCGGCCGCAGCCGAGGTCCAGCACACGCGCGCAGGGGCGCAGGGCGTCCAGACCGAGGGCGGGGGCCAGCCATTCCAGCAGCCACAGGGCGTTCGGCCCCATCTGGTTGTCGACCACCCAGCGGGGGTCGTAGGCGTTGCTGAGCGGGTAACGGGGGTGGGTCAGGCGGTCAGTGAGGCGGTCGCCCCCGGTCCTGGTGTCGGACATGGGTGAACGGGCTCCTTGTGATCTTCGTAGTGGAAGGCGATGCGTAGGAGCTCATTCGGACCGGCAAACAATGCACCCGCTTCGGTCGTCGGCGAGGGGCCGCTCAAGGCTGACCAGCGGAAGCTAGCAGTTGTCGACATCGTTCGCAGCTGGTTTCCTCAGGTGC
Organism: Streptomyces sp. NPDC026538; assembly: GCF_055567535.1. Lineage (NCBI taxonomy): Bacteria > Bacillati > Actinomycetota > Actinomycetes > Kitasatosporales > Streptomycetaceae > Streptomyces > Streptomyces sp. NPDC026538. The sequence continues at coordinate 254,639 of NZ_JBVHQG010000011.1, read as the reverse complement.
GGGCACTACGCTCGCCCGCCATGACCGGACACCCGGAATCCGACACCGAACCGGAGACGACCGAGGTGGAGGCCGCGGACGACGACGAGGATCCCTACGAGGACGCCCGTCGGGCCCGCTGGACCGCCACCGCCACCGGGGCCCTGCTGACCCTGATGGGCCTGACCGCCTCGCTGATGAGACTGGGCGGCGGCGTGCCCGCGCTGGTGCCGACCGCCTATGCGGGGGGCTCCGCCGTGTGTGTGGCCGCGGGGGTGCTCGGGGCCCGGGGCCGCACCCGCAGAGCCCTGTGGCTGATGATCCTGGGGGTCATGGTCATGGCTCTCGGCGACCAGTTCGACTGACGTTGCCGCCCCGGATCGGCATCGAGCCGCAGGAGTGCCGCGCCGCGCATGAGAGGCTCGACGTGCCGGCCGGAGACGTGGTGGAACTGGAGAAGCACGATGTACGCGATATCCCTGGGTGACGACGGCGCCGAACTGCGTCCGCTGGAACCCTGGCATGCCGAGGAGTTCCTGGCCCACCTGGAACGCGGGCGGGAGTTCATCGGACAGTTCATCTCCTTCGGCTCCAGGGAGACGGACGTGCCCTCCGCGCGGGCGATGCTCCAGCGGTACGCCGACCTGCGCGCCGCCGACACCGGTTCCCTGCACGGCCTGTGGCTCGAGGGCACGCTCGTCGGCGGGGTGCTCTTCCTGAACTTCGACGCGGAGACCGGGAACTGCGAGGTCGGCTGCTGGCTGGAGCCGGCCGGCACCGGACGCGGACTCGTCACGCGCGCGATGCGGGTACTGATCGACTTCGCGGTCGAGCAGCGCGGCATCCACCGGATCGAGTGGGTCGCCGCCTCGGGCAACGAGCCCAGCCTGAACGTGGCCCGGCGGCTGGGGATGACCCGCGATGGCGTACGCCGCCAGGCGCACCCCTATGGTGGCCTACGGCACGACCTGGAGGTGTGGTCGATCCTCGCCCCGGAGTGGCGTGAAGCACGCGCGCGTGCCGTACAGAACGATCATTAAGACGCCTCTCAGACAGGATCCGTACGGTGCCGGACATGGGAACCAAGACAGTTGACGAGACCGGTGCCGAGACGGGCGCCGAGGCCACGACCGACGAGGAGAAGGTGAGCGTCACCAAGAGCGCCGACGACGTGACGGAGCCCGCGACCGGGGCCGAGCCGGAGGCGGCGGCCGCCGGGGCCGAGGCCGCCGACGGCACGGACGCCGACCTCGACGCGGAGGACCTGGAGGACGACGCCGACCTTGCCGCAGGCCTGGCCGAGGACGAGGCCGAGGGCCCGTCCGGGGTCGGCCAGGGCGCCGCCGCCGTCGTCTCCGTCGTGCTCGGCCTGGTCTCCCTCACCGGTGGCTGGATCGGTACGGTGGCCGCCGCCCGCGAGACCCTCATCGGCCAGCTCCAGACCTCGTCGAGCGCGAGCGTCGCCAAGCAGGTCAAGGAGGTCTACGGCGATGCCTGGCAGACCACCGCGCTGTGGGCCGGCGCGTTCGCGCTGGTGGCCCTGATCACCGGCGTCGTGGTGCTCGCCCGGCCCGCCTTCGGTGCCCCCGGCAGGCCGCAGGCGCCGTGGATCAAGTCGGTCGCCTGGGCGGGTGTCGCGCTCGGCGTCATCGGCCTGCTGCTGGCCGTCCTCAAGTACTCCGACGCGCTCCTCGGACTGCCCTCGACCAGCTGAGACAGCCCAGGTCGGAAGGGGCCTTAGGACGTCCGTAAGCACCTTACGGACGGCCTGAGGCCCCTTATGCGTGTCCGGGGCCCGGTGGCCGTCCGAAGATGCGGAACTCTCCCGATGTGGCACACCCCCCTGGGAGACGAAGGTGGAGGCATCGCGAGAAGCGAAGCCCAACCACCGTCTCTCACAAGGGGAACACCATGTTCGAGTTCGAGCTCCACCAGGTCCGTGCCGCCGAACTGCACCGCCAGGCCGCCGACGCCCGCCTGGCCCGCGAGGCCGTCCGCTCCCGCCGGGCCGCCCGCCGCGAGCAGGCAGCCCGCCAGGCCGCCGTGCCGGAGGAGGTCCATACCGTCCGCCGCGGCCGACGCGGGCTCCCGGGCACGGTGTGAACAGGGGGCCGGGCGGCACCGACCCCCGCCCGGCGGCCGGGGACACGGCGGCCGGGGACACGGAGACCGGTGGCCGTACGGGGGTCGGCCACCGGTCTGCGGGACTGCCGTCGGATCGCACGCTGCAGGCCACGCCGCCGGGTCGTATGACAAGCGGACCGGGGTTGTGGAAAACCGCTGCCGTCCACTCCGAGGCGCATGCGATGCTCTGGCCTGTGGAAACCAGGTCCGTGAGTCCCGTGTTCGTAGGCCGCAGCGACGAGCTGGGGACGCTGAACGAGGCGCTGGCCCGTGCCGAGGCCGCCGAGCCGCAGGCGCTGCTGCTCGGCGGTGAGGCCGGGGTCGGCAAGACCCGGCTGGTCGAGGAGTTCGCCGCGGCCGCCTGCCGCCGGGGCGCGGTCGTCGCGCTCGGCGGCTGCGTGGAGATCGGCGCCGACGGGCTCCCGTTCGCCCCCTTCTCCACCGCGCTGCGCGCGCTGCGGGCCGCGCTGCCCGACGAGCTGGCCGCGGCCGCCGCCGGGCAGGAGGACGAACTGGCCCGGCTGCTGCCGGAGTTCGGCGAGGCATCCGCCGGCCGCCACGACGAGCAGGGCATGGCCCGCCTCTTCGAGCTCACCGCACGACTGCTGGAACGGGTCGCCGCCGAGCGCACGGTGGTCGTCGCCCTGGAGGACCTGCACTGGGCCGACGCCTCCACCCGCCACCTCCTCTCCTATCTGCTGCGCACCCTGCGCACCGGCCGGCTCGTCGTCCTTGCCACCTACCGCTCCGACGACATCCACCGCCGCCACCCGATGCGCCCGCTCCTCGCCGAACTCGACCGGCTGCGCACCGTCCGCCGTATCGAACTGGCCCGGTTCAACCGGGATGAGGTCGGCCGCCAGATGGCCGGCATCCTCGCCGCCGAACCCGACCCCGCCCAGGTCGACGAGATCTTCGAGCGTTCCGACGGCAACGCCTTCTTCGTCGAGGAACTCGCCGTCGCCTGGGCCGAGGGCTGCTGCACCGGGCTCACCGACTCCCTGCGCGACCTGCTGCTCGTGCGGGTCGAGGCGCAGTCCGAGAGCGCCCAGCGGGTCGCCCGGATCGTCGCCGAGGGCGGCTCCACCGTCGAGTACCGGCTCCTCGCCGCCGTCGCCCAGCTCGCCGAGGACGACCTCATCGAGGCGCTGCGCGCGGCCGTCGGCGCCAACATCCTCACCGCCACGCCCGGCGGCGACGGCTACCGCTTCCGGCACTCCCTGGTCCGCGAGGCCGTCGCCGACGACCTGCTCCCCGGCGAACGCTCCCGGATCAACCGGCGCTACGCCGAGGCCCTGGAGTCGGACCCCGGGCTGGTGCCGGCCGACGCGCGCGTGACCCGCCTGGCCAGCTACTGGTACCAGGCCCACGACCCGGCCAAGGCCCTGCCCGCCGTCCTCCACGCCTCCGTCGTGGCCCGCCGCCGGCACGCCTACAGCGAGCAACTGCGGCTCCTGGAGCGGGCGATGGAACTGTGGGACACCTCACCCGAGGAGATCCGGGCCGCCCTGCGCCCCGTCGACTACACCGACGTCTACCCGCCCTGCGGCTGCGATCCGGCCACCACACCGCTGCGCTACCTCGACCTGATGGCGGAGGCGGCGGTCGCGGGCCGCTTCTGCGGGGAACGCGAACGCGCCCTGAAGATCACCAAGAGGGCGCTGCGGATGGTCGAGGACGAGGGGGACCCCCTGCGCGCGGCCTGGTTCTGGGTGCAGCGCTCCCGGCTGGTCCAGGACCTGGCCCGGGGCGACGGCTGGCAGGAACTCGGCACCGCCCAGGACCTGGTGCGCGGCCTGCCGCCCTCGGAGGTGCACGCCGACGTGCTGGCCAACGTCGCCAACTGGTGCATGCTCCACGAACCCGGCCCCGAGGCCTTCGCCGCCGCCGAACGGGCCGTGGAGTACGCGCGGATGGTGGGCGCCCGGGAGATCGAGCTCAACGCCCGCATCACCCTGGGCTGCCTCATGGTCGACGCCGGTGACGTCGAGAACGGCATGGCGGAACTGCGCCGGGTCAAGGAGACCGCCCTGCGGGAGGGCGCGGCCAATGTCGCGGGCCGCGCCTATGTGAACCTGCCCTCCGAGCTGGACTCGGTCGGCCGCAGCGGGGAGGCGGTGCCCATCCTGCGGGAGGGACTCGTCTTCGCCCGCAGGTACGGCCTGCTGGACTCCGAGGTGTGGATCTGGGGCAACCTCTCCGACTCGCTGTACGCGCTCGGCCAGTGGGACGAGGCCGCCGAAGCCGCGGCGGGCGCCCTCGGCTCCGCGGCCAGCGCCAAGCCCCGGGGCGCCGGCGCCCTGCGCCTCGCCAAGATCGCCCTGGCCCGTGGCGACGCCGCCGAGGCCGCCCGTCAGCTCGCCATCGCCCACGAGCACTACGGCACCCACGACCCGATGCCCCAGGCGCTGCTGCCCGTCGCCCGGATCGCCGTCGGCGTCGCGGCCGAGGAGGGCCGGCTCCTCGACGCCCGCGCCGAGCTGGACCGCGCCCTGGACCGCGGCTTCCCACCGGGCACCCAGCGCTACGGCTGGCCCCTGCTGCTGGCCGCCGCCGCTGCCGAGGCCGACGCCCGCGCCCTGCCCGCGGTGGCCGACGGCCGCGCCGAGTTCCTCGACCGGCTCACCGAGGCCGTGCGCAAGCTCACCACCGGTGCGCCCCTGTGGCTGGCGTACGAACGCTGGACCCGGGCCGAACTGCACCGCGCCCGGGGCACCGACACCGTCGCGCTCTGGTCCGACGTCGTCACCGACTTCGAGCGCCTGGACCGCCCCTACGACCTCGCCCGGGTCCGCCGTCGCCTCGCCCAGGTCCTGCTCGAAGAGGCGTCCGACGACGACGGACGCGACCGCGCGACGGAGCTGCTCCGGCTGGCCGGGGCGGTCGCCGCCCACCTGGGCGCCCGCCCGCTCGCCGAGGCCGTCGCCCTGCTCGCCCAGCGCGCCCGCCTCGGTCTCACCTCCGACACCCCGCGCCGGGCCCTGGACCCTGCCGAGAGCCTCGGCCTCACCAACCGGGAGCGGGACGTCCTGCGGCTGGTCTCGGCGGGCCGTACCAACCGTCAGATAGCCGAGGAGCTCTTCATCTCCCCGAAGACCGCCAGCGTCCACGTCTCCAACATCCTGGGCAAGCTCGGCGTCTCCGGGAGGGGAGAGGCCGCCGCGGTGGCCCACCGCCTGGAACTGTTCCCGCCGGACCGCACGGACCGCACGGCCACCGCCGGTCAGCGCACCTGAAGCTCCAGGATCCGGTCGTCACCCGACTTCGGCCGGCCACGCCCGTCGGTGTTGCTGGTCACCAGCCACACCTTGTCGCCGCCCGCCGCCACGACCGTGCGCAGCCGGCCGTACTCGCCCTTGAGGAAGGCCTGTGGTTCGGCGCCCGCGACGGTGCCCTTCAGCGGGATGCGCCACAGCCGCTGGCCCTTGAGGCCGGCCATCCAGATCACCCCGTGGACATAGGCGATGCCGCTGGGGGAGGCGTCGTCGGTGTGCCACTGGGCGATCGGGTTCACGTACCTGGCGTCCGAGGACCGGCCCTCCGCGTTCGGCCAGCCGTAGTCCCCGCCGGGCTTGACGGCGTTCAGCTCGTCCCAGGTGTCCTGGCCGAACTCCGAGGCGAACAGCCGCTGGTGGTCGTCCCAGGCCAGGCCCTGCACATTGCGGTGACCGTAGGTGTAGACAGGGGAGCCGGGGAACGGGTTGCCGGGGGCCGGGTCGCCCTCCGGGGTGAGCCGCAGGATCTTGCCCCCCAGGGAGTCCTTGTCCTGGGCGAGACCCCGCTGCCCGCTCTCCCCGGTGCCGGCGTAGAGCATGCCGTCCGGGCCGAAGGCGATCCGCCCGCCGTTGTGGATGAACCCCTTGGGGATGCCCTTGAAGATCGTGTCGGGGGCGCCCAGCTGCTCCCCGGCCGGCTTGCTCCGGTCCCAGAGCAGGCGCACGATGCGGTTGTCGGAGGCCGAGGTGAAGTACGCGTAGATCATGTGGTCCGAGGCGAAGTCGGGGGAGAGGGCGATGCCCAGCAGACCGCCCTCCCCGGCCGCGGACACCCCGGAGACGGTGCCCAGCTCGGTCTTCTTCCCGGTCTTCTCGTCGACCTTGCTGATCGTCCCGTCGTCACGGTCGGAGACGAGCAGCCCGGAGCCGTCCGGCAGCGGCGCGAGACCCCAAGGCGACTTGAGCCCTCCGGCGACCGTGCGCACCACCTTCACCGACCCCGTGGCAGGCGCGGCCGACTCACTCGCCCCGGCGGACGCGGAGGAACCACCGGAACCCACCGACGACCCCCCGGCCCAGGTCGGGGTGGGCAGATCCCCACCACCGCCCCCGGAGGAACAACCGGCCGCGAGCAGGAGCCCGGCCGTGACCAACAAGGCGGGCACAACTCGTCGTTGCACGATCATGGTCCTTTCGACGGCTCTTCTCCGGCGACGTTAGTGCAGCGCCCCGTAAGGGGCGCGGGACTGTGCCGATATGCGGCTCCGCCGCGCGGGCGCGACCAGCCGACATGGCGCCGCACCCAACCACGGGCAGATCACGGCAATTGACTGCTAATCCCATGATCCCTGTGCGGCAGGCAGTGAGCCCAGCTCGGCGACATCCTCCGCGGTCAGCCGCACGTCCACTGAGCCGGCGTTCTCCGTCGCCCACCGGCACTGCTTGGTACCGGGAACCGGCACCACATGCCGCCCCTGCGCCAGCACCCACGCCAGCGCCACCTGAGCCGCGGTGACACCGTCGCCCCCCTGTCGGCCCGCAACCCGCCGCAGCCCTGCCACGATCGGCTGGTTGGCCGCCATCATCTCCGCCGTGAAGCGAGGGTGCCGCGCCCGCACGTCGTCCGGTTCGAAGCCCTCGCCCGGCGTGAGCGTGCCGGTGAGGAAGCCGTTGCCCAGCGGCATCGCCGCCAGGAAACCCACCCCCCGTGCCTCGCACCACGGCAGCAGCGCCTCCAGCGCCTCCGGCGACCACACCGACAGCTCCGCCTGCACCGCGCTCACCGGAAACACCTGCTGCACCCGCTGCAACTGGCGCAGGGTCGCGTCATGCAGCCGCGCGCCGGACCTGCGCCCCCCGCGCGCCCCCAGGGCGCACAGTCCCAGCGCGCGCACCTTCCCCGCCTGCACCAGCTCTGCCATCGCGCCCCAGGTCTCCTCGACGGGGACCTCGGGATCGGCGCGGTGCAGCTGGTAGAGATCTATGACGTCGGTCTGCAGCCGCCGCAGGGACGCGTCGCAGGCCCGCTTCACATAGCCGGGCCGGCCGTTCGCCACGATGTGCTGGTCGCCGACCAGCAGGCCCACCTTGGTCGACACGAAGGCCTCGGCGCGCCGCTCCTTGAGCACCCGCCCCAGCAGCAGCTCATTGGTGAACGGGCCGTACATGTCCGCGGTGTCCAGCAGCGTCACGCCCAGGTCCAGCGCCCGGTGCACCGCCCTCACCGACTCGTCACCGCGCTGCCGCGACCCGCTGTAGGCCCAGCTCATCGGCATGCACCCGAGTCCGACGGCCCCCACCGCGAGCGCCCCCGCGCCGATCGTCCTGCGCTCCACCAGCTCGTGAACCTCCTTCTAGAGCCCCCAACCTAACCTCTGCGCGCGCACTCCCTGACATAGCCTCCTGGCATGACCCAAGACGCATGGCTTCCCATCCCGCTGAGGGAGTTCCAGGAGCTCCCCGACGGGCTCAACTATCTCTTCTGGGACGGAGACCAGGACTTTCCCGGTGATCCCGCCGACTGCGCCGTGTATGTGGTCCCCTACACGAAGCCGCAGAAGGTGCGAGCGCGGCCGCTGCCGGAGATGCGCAACCTGCGCCTCATCCAGACCCTCACAGCCGGTGTCGACGACATGATCGCGGCCCGCGCCCTCATCGTCCCCGGCGTGCCGCTGTGCAACGCGCGCGGGGTGCACGAGGCGAGCACCGCCGAGCTCGCGCTCACCCTGACCCTGGCGTCCCTGCGCGGTGTCCCGGGGTTCGTGCGGGCCCAGCAGCAGGGGCACTGGGAGGGCGGCTTCCACCCCGCCCTCGCCGACAAGAGCGTCCTCATCGTCGGTTACGGCGCCATCGGTTCGGCCATCGAGGACCGGCTCGTGCCGTTCGAGGTTGCGCGGGTGGCGCGCGTCGCGCGCTCCGGGCGCGCCTCGGCGCGCGGTCCCGTGCATCCGCTCACCGAACTGCCGCAACTGCTTCCGGAAGCCGACGTCGTCATCCTCGCCACACCGCTCACGGACAGCACGCGTGGCCTGGTCAACGCGGATTTCCTCGGGCGGATGAAGGACGGCGCACTGCTCGTGAACATCGCGCGCGGGCCCATCGTGGACACCAAGGCGCTCCTCGCCGAGCTGGAGAGCGGCCGCCTCACCGCCGCCCTGGACGTCACCGATCCCGAGCCGCTGCCGGCCGGACATCCCTTGTGGCAGGCGCCCGGCGTGCTGATCAGCCCCCATGTCGGCGGCCCCACCTCGGCCTTCCTGCCGCGCGCCAAGCGGCTCGTCACCGACCAGTTGAACCGCTTCGTGAACCGGGAGCCGTTGCGAAACGTGATCCTTACGACGGGATCCACCGACAACTGACAATCGCAGCAACACGCGTGTAATCCGCTTCCGGTACGGTCCGCGACCTTCCGGGCGCGGTGGGTACGCGTATAGCCGCTGGTCGTCACGGAGCGTAGAGAAGCTATGTCCCTGAGTGACGAGACTGGTGTATCGTCCCGACAGGGGCTGCGCCGTGCACCGTTCGGCGCCGGGGATGGACATTTCAGATTTGTGAGGGGGGCGACGGGCGATGCACGGCCTATGGACGAACGATCCGACGCGGCGGAGCCGCCGGCGGCGACCCTGGCGCACAGCTGCGCGCAGACGCGGCCACCACACCAGCCATCACCACCACCGCAGCCACAGCGGACGCAAGAGGCACGCTCACCCAGCGCACCGGGACCAGAGGGAGCCGGGCGTGGCGCGGACCGGGAGCATCCGGTGACAGCGCCGACGCCTGTGCCGACCGCCCTCCCCGGAGCGCTGCGGGCGCAGCCTCCGGCGGGAAGGCCGAACTCCCGGCCGCCGGCCACCGGCGGCGGGACCGGCGTGGTCCGTCAACTCGTCCTGGCCCTGATCTGCGCGGGATACGCCGTCGGTTCCGCGTTCGACTGGGGCTCGAACCAAATCGCCCTGTTCATGGGCGACTTCGGTCTGACCGCGGCGGCCGGCGCCGCCGCCGTGTCGTGCTTCTGCTACGCGCGCTCCCCGCGGGTCCGCTTTCGACCCGCGTGGCTGCTGTTCGCCCTCTCCTCGGCGATGGCGGCCCTGGGCAACGCGGTCTGGGGGTGGTACGAGGTCGTGCTCCAGCGGCCCGTGCCCAGCCCCAGCTACGCCGACCTGTTCTTCCTGTGCTTCGCGCCGCCCGCCATCGTCGGTCTGCTGGTGCTGGCCAAGCGGCCGATGACCAAGGCCGGGTGGATCTGCCTGGGGCTGGACGCCTGGCTGATCGGCGGCTCGCTGCTCACCCTGTCGTGGAGCCTCGCGCTCGCCCAGGCCGCCCGGCTCGACGGGCCCAGCGTCGCGCACACCGCGCTCTCGCTGGCCTACCCGCTGCTGGACATCGCCCTGGTCAGCATGGTGCTCGCGCTGCACTTCCGGCGCTCGCCTGGCAACCGCACCGCGGTGAACACCGCGATCGGCGCCCTCGCCCTGACCGTGATGTGCGACGCCCTGTTCACCTCGCCGCTGCTGCACAGCAGTTACCGCTCCGGCCAGCTGCTGGACGCGGGCTGGTTCGCCGGCTCGCTGCTGCTGGCGTACGCCCCCTGGGCCGCGCCACGGCCGACGGGGGAGCCCGAGGGGCACACCCGCGTGGTCCACGAGCACGTGCCCGGCGGGCGGGCCACGGTGCCCAGGCAGGCGTCCGCCCCGGGCGGCGAGCACGTCCGGTACCCGGCGGGCCGCCCCCTGGCCGGCTCGCTGGCCGCCCTCACCCCGTACCTGGCCGCCGCCGTGTGCACGCTGGGCATCCTCTACAACGTGCTCAACGGCCGCAGTCCGGACCATGTCGTCCTGATCACCGCCGGCTGCGTGGTCCTCGCGCTCGTGGTCCGCCAGGGCATCATGCTGCTCGACAACATCACCCTCACCCAGGAACTGGCGCATCAGGAGAACCACTTCCGCTCCCTGGTGCAGGGCTCCAGCGACGTCATCATGATCGCCGCGCCCAACGGCATCCTCCGGTACGTCTCCCCTGCCGCCGCCGGGGTCTACGGACGGCCCGCCGAGGAGCTGGTCGGCTCCGAACTGGGCAACCTCATCCACCCGGAGGACCTGGGCTGCGTGGTGCACGAGGTGCGCCGCTTCCTCGCCACCGGCCCACTGGAGGAGGCCACCACCCGTATCGAGTGCCGTTTCCGGTCCGGTGACGGCGGCTGGCTCAACGTCGAGTCCACCGTCAACCGGCACCACGGCGGCCTCATCTTCAACAGCCGGGACGTGACCGAAAGAGTGCGGCTGCAGGCGCAGCTCCAGCACAACGCCGAGCACGACCCGCTCACCGACCTGCCCAACCGCGCCCTGTTCACCCGGCGGGTGCAGCAGGCCCTGTCCGGCCGCCGTTCCTCCGACCGGGGCCCCGCCCTGCGGAACACGGCCGTGCTCTTCATCGACCTGGACGGATTCAAGGCCGTCAACGACACCATCGGGCACCAGGCCGGCGACGAACTGCTCGTCCAGGCCGCGCGCCGGCTCCAGGACGCGGTCCGCCACGGCGACACCGCCTCCCGACTGGGCGGCGACGAGTTCGCGGCGCTGATCGCCGGAGACGGCACCCGTGACCGCAGTGCCCGGGAGCGGCACATCCTGGAGCTCGCCGACCGCCTCAGGACGACCCTCTCGCAGCCGTACGCCATTGACGGCAACGATGTCCGTGTCAACGCGTCCATCGGTGTCGCCTTCGCCGAACCGGGTCTGGGTGCCGGTGAGTTGCTGCGCAACGCCGACCTGGCGATGTACCGCGCCAAGTCGGCCGGAAAGGGCCGCGTCGAGCTGTACAGGCCGCAGATGCAGCAGGACGTCGTACGCAAGGCGGAACTGGCCACCCGGCTGCGGGCCGCGCTGCACGACGGCGAGTTCGCGCTGCTGCACCAGCCCGTGGTGTGCCTGGAGAGCGGCCGGATCGACTCGGTCTCCGCACAGGCGCGCTGGCGCTCCTCCCAGGGGGTGCTGTTCACGCCCGCCGAGTTCCTGCGGGTGGCCGAGGACAGCGACAAGACCGCCGAGCTGGACCGCTGGATCCTCCAGGAGGCGGTCGAACAGGCCGCCGAGCGGGCCGCCAACGGGCTCGTGGTGCCGGTCGCCGTCCGGACGTGTGCCCGGCGGCTGCTCGACCGGTCCTCGCCGCTCGGCTCCGTGGAGGCCCTGCTGACCCGGCACGGGCTGCCCTCGGGGGCGCTGGTCCTGGAGCTGTCCGACACCGACCCCAGGGTTCCGCTGGACGACCTGGAGCGGCGCCTGACCGCGCTCAGCCGGCACGGTGTCCGGATCGCGCTGGACGGCTTCGGCAGCGGCTACGCGGCGATCACCGCCCTGCGCAAGCTCCCCGTCGACATGCTCAAGCTCGACCGCAGCCTGGTCGAGGGGGTCGTCGAGTCGCCCCGGTTGCACAAGATCACCAGCGGGCTGCTGCGGATCGCCGGCGATCTCGGGCTCCAGTCGGTGGCCGAGGGCGTGGACCTGCCGGAGCAGGTCACGGCGCTGCGCGCGATGGGGTGCACGCACGGGATGGGCATGGCCTTCTCCGGCCCGGTGGACGAGTACCGGCTGCGCCGGGCCCTCGGTTCCGGCCACTATCCGGTGCCGCACGCACCGGCCGAGCCGGCGTTCGCGGGCGCCGCCGGAGGCGAACGAGCCATGGAGAGGGGCGCGGGGGTGTACACCGGTGGTGTGCCCGCGGTCGCCGGTGGGGTGACCGCCGTGTTCGGAGGCGGCAGTGCCCTTCGCTCACATAATGAGACTCCCGTCCCACCCACTTGACACGTGGTGCGCGTCAGAGGGAGGGTCAGTTCCATGCGCACCCGAATTCTCGTACTTGGACAGCGCGTCGGCTGAGCTGGGACCCACCGGAGAACGATCCGGAAACCCCAGCGACCACACCGGCGCGCTCCCCTCGCTTGCCTTTTGGCACGAGGGGTTTTTTGTTGCACCAGCACCAGACGTACGGCGGCAGAAATCCGTACGAACCTCGCAAAAACCCTCAGCATCGAGAAGAGAATGCCGATGACCGAGCAGGCCCCGGGGGCCCACCATCCGCAGCCGCGGCCCCGTTCCGGAGGACAGCAGTCCGCGCCCGTCGAGCACGTCACGGGTGCGAAGTCCCTCATCCGCTCCCTCGAGGAGGTCGGCGCTGACACGGTATTCGGCATTCCCGGCGGCGCGATCCTGCCGGCCTACGACCCGCTGATGGACTCCACCCGGGTGCGCCACGTCCTGTGCCGGCACGAGCAGGGCGCCGGTCACGCGGCCACCGGCTACGCGCAGGCCACCGGGAAGGTCGGCGTCTGCATGGCCACCTCGGGGCCGGGTGCCACCAACCTGGTGACGCCGATCGCGGACGCGCACATGGACTCGGTGCCGCTCGTGGCGATCACCGGGCAGGTCGCGTCCTCCTCGATCGGCACGGACGCCTTCCAGGAGGCGGACATCGTCGGCATCACCATGCCGATCACCAAGCACAACTTCCTGGTCACCAAGGCCGAGGACATCCCCCGGGTCATCGCCCAGGCGTTCCACATCGCCTCCACCGGACGTCCCGGCCCGGTGCTGGTCGACATCGCCAAGGACGCCCTCCAGGCGAAGACCACCTTCTCCTGGCCGCCGGTCATGGACCTGCCGGGCTACCGCCCGGTGACCAAGCCGCACGCCAAGCAGATCCGCGAGGGTGCCAAGCTGATCACCTCCGCGAAGCGGCCCGTCCTCTACGTCGGCGGCGGTGTCATCAAGGCCGGCGCCACCGCCGAGCTGAAGGTCCTCGCCGAACTCACCGGAGCGCCCGTCACCACCACCCTGATGGCGCTCGGCGCATTCCCCGACAGCCACCCGCTGCACGTGGGAATGCCGGGCATGCACGGTGCGGTCACCGCCGTCACCGCGCTGCAGAAGGCCGACCTGATCGTCGCCCTCGGTACCCGCTTCGACGACCGCGTCACCGGCAAGCTGGACAGCTTCGCCCCGCACGCCAAGATCGTCCACGCCGACATCGACCCCGCGGAGATCGGCAAGAACCGCGCCGCCGACGTGCCGATCGTCGGGGACGCCCGCGAGGTCATCGCCGACCTGATCCAGGCGGTGCAGAAGGAGCACAGCGAGGGCCACCAGGGCGACTACACCGCCTGGTGGAAGGACCTCAACCGCTGGCGCGAGACCTACCCGCTGGGCTACGACCTGCCCGACAACGGGTCGCTCTCCCCGCAGCAGGTCATCGAGCGCGTCGGGCAGCTCGCTCCCGAAGGCACGATCTTCGCGGCGGGCGTCGGCCAGCACCAGATGTGGGCCGCGCACTACGTGCAGTACGAGAAGCCCGCCACCTGGCTGAACTCCGGCGGCGCCGGAACCATGGGCTACGCGGTCCCGGCCGCCATGGGCGCCAAGGCCGGACAGCCCGGCCGGACCGTCTGGGCGATCGACGGCGACGGCTGCTTCCAGATGACCAACCAGGAACTGACCACCTGCGCCCTGAACAACATCCCGATCAAGGTCGCCATCATCAACAACGGTGCCCTCGGGATGGTCCGCCAGTGGCAGACCCTCTTCTACAACCAGCGGTACTCCAACACCGTGCTGCACTCCGGGCCGGACGACGTCAACCCGGACGCCCGCGGCACCCGCGTCCCCGACTTCGTGAAGCTGTCGGAGGCCATGGGCTGCTACGCGATCCGCTGCGAGTCCCCGGACGACCTCGACAAGGTCATCGAAGAGGCCAACTCCATCAACGACCGCCCGGTCGTCGTCGACTTCATCGTCCACGAGGACGCGATGGTGTGGCCGATGGTCGCCGCCGGCACCTCCAACGACGAGATCATGGCCGCCCGGGACGTCCGCCCCGACTTCGGCGACAACGAAGACGACTGAGCGAGAGAGACGTAAAAGACCATGTCCAAGCACACGCTCTCCGTTCTGGTGGAGAACAAGCCGGGCATCCTGGCCCGGATCGCCGCGCTGTTCTCCCGGCGGGGCTTCAACATCGACTCGCTGGCCGTCGGCGTCACCGAGCACCCCGACATCTCCCGCATCACGATCGTGGTGAGTGTCGAAGCCCTGCCGCTGGAGCAGGTCACCAAGCAGCTCAACAAGCTCGTCGAGGTGCTCAAGATCGTCGAGCTGGAGCCGGGTTCGGCCGTTCAGCGGGAACTCGTTCTGGTGAAGGTGCGCGCCGACAACGAGACGCGCTCCCAGATCGTCGAGATCGTCCAGCTGTTCCGCGCCAAGACCGTCGACGTCTCCCCGGAGGCCGTCACCGTCGAGGCCACCGGCAGCAGCGAGAAGCTGACCGCCATGCTCAAGATGCTGGAGCCGTTCGGCATCAAGGAGCTCGTGCAGTCCGGCACGATCGCGATCGGCCGCGGCGCGCGTTCGATCACCGACCGGTCGCTGCGCGCGCTCGACCGATCTGCGTAAGGCTGGAAACGGACGGCCGACGGTTGCCGGCCGCCCGTATGCCGAGACCCCGAAACTTCCCTTCCGACCGCCGTCATACGGTGGGACGCACCATCCGCACACCAAGGAGAGAACCCAAAGTGGCCGAGCTGTTCTACGACGCCGACGCCGACCTGTCCATCATCCAGGGCCGCAAGGTCGCGGTCATCGGCTACGGCAGCCAGGGCCACGCCCACGCGCTGTCGCTGCGCGACTCCGGTGTCGACGTCCGTGTCGGTCTGCACGAGGGCTCCAAGTCCAAGGCGAAGGCCGAGGAGCAGGGCCTGCGTGTGGTGACCCCGGCCGAGGCCGCCGCCGAGGCCGACGTCATCATGATCCTGGTGCCGGACCCGATCCAGGCCCAGGTCTACGAGGAGTCCATCGCCCCGAACCTGAACGACGGCGACGCGCTGTTCTTCGGCCACGGCCTGAACATCCGCTACGGCTTCATCAAGCCCCCGGCCGGCGTCGACGTCTGCATGGTCGCCCCGAAGGGCCCGGGCCACCTGGTGCGCCGTCAGTACGAGGAGGGCCGCGGCGTTCCCTGCATCGTGGCCGTCGAGCAGGACGCCACCGGGAACGGCTTCGCGCTGGCTCTGTCGTACGCGAAGGGCATCGGCGGCACCCGCGCCGGCGTCATCAAGACGACCTTCACCGAGGAGACCGAGACCGACCTGTTCGGCGAGCAGGCCGTCCTCTGCGGTGGTACCTCCGCGCTGGTCAAGGCCGGTTTCGAGACGCTGGTCGAGGCCGGTTACCAGCCGGAGATCGCCTACTTCGAGTGCCTGCACGAGCTGAAGCTGATCGTGGACCTCATGTACGAGGGCGGCCTGGAGAAGATGCGCTGGTCGGTCTCCGAGACCGCCGAGTGGGGCGACTACGTCACCGGCCCGCGGATCATCACCGACGCCACCAAGGCCGAGATGAAGCAGGTCCTCGCCGAGATCCAGGACGGCACCTTCGCCCGTAACTGGATGGACGAGTACCACGGCGGTCTGAAGAAGTACAACGAGTACAAGAAGCAGGACTCCGAGCACCTGCTGGAGACCACCGGCAAGCAGCTGCGCAAGCTGATGTCGTGGGTGAACGAAGAGGCGTGAGCCCCAGGTGACGGGGCCGGAGCGGCATGTTCCGGCCCCTTGTCCACCCCGTCGGATCTCGGACGGGTGATCCTTCCGCAGAGGCGCAGGACGACCACCACCACGCCACTACACTGCCGTAATACATACGCGTCAGGCCCACAGCGTCGTGCGTCTCCACGCGGCAAGCCCCTCCACCGCCAGCGGCCGTCGGGACGGCCGTCCGCATTGGACATGTGAGGACTCACGTGAGCTCGAAACCTGTCGTACTCATCGCTGAAGAGCTGTCGCCCGCCACCGTCGACGCGCTGGGCCCGGACTTCGAGATCCGGCACACGAACGGAGCAGACCGGGACGAGCTGCTCCCGGCCATCGCCGACGTGGACGCGATCCTGATCCGCTCCGCCACCAAGGTCGACGCCGAGGCCATCGCCGCGGCGAAGAAGCTGAAGGTCGTCGCACGAGCCGGCGTCGGCCTGGACAACGTGGACGTCTCCGCCGCCACCAAGGCCGGCGTGATGGTCGTCAACGCGCCGACCTCCAACATCGTGACCGCCGCCGAGCTGGCCTGCGGTCTGCTGGTCTCCACCGCCCGCAACATCCCGCAGGCCAACTCGGCGCTGAAGAACGGCGAGTGGAAGCGCAGCAAGTACACCGGTGTCGAGCTCGCCGAGAAGACCCTCGGTGTCGTCGGCCTCGGCCGCATCGGCGCCCTGGTCGCCCAGCGGATGTCCGCGTTCGGCATGAAGGTCGTGGCGTACGACCCCTACGTCCAGCCTGCCCGGGCCGCGCAGATGGGCGTCAAGGTGCTGTCGCTGGACGAGCTGCTCGAAGTCTCCGACTTCATCACCGTGCACCTGCCCAAGACCCCCGAGACGGTCGGTCTGATCGGCGACGAGGCGCTGCGCAAGGTCAAGCCGTCGGTGCGGATCGTCAACGCGGCGCGCGGTGGCATCGTCGACGAGGTGGCGCTGTACGCGGCGCTCAAGGAGGGCCGGGTCGCCGGCGCCGGCCTCGACGTGTACACGAAGGAGCCGTGCACCGACTCCCCGCTCTTCGAGCTGGACCAGGTCGTCTGCACGCCGCACCTCGGTGCCTCCACCGACGAGGCCCAGGAGAAGGCGGGCATCGCGGTCGCCAGGTCGGTCCGTCTGGCCCTCGCCGGCGAGCTGGTCCCGGACGCGGTGAACGTCCAGGGCGGGGTCATCGCCGAGGACGTCAAGCCGGGCCTGCCGCTGGCCGAGCGCCTCGGCCGCATCTTCACCGCGCTCGCCGGTGAGGTCGCGGTCCGCCTCGACGTCGAGGTCTACGGCGAGATCACCCAGCACGACGTGAAGGTGCTGGAGCTCTCGGCGCTCAAGGGTGTGTTCGAGGACGTCGTCGCCGAGACCGTCTCCTACGTCAACGCCCCGCTGTTCGCGCAGGAGCGCGGTGTCGAGGTCCGCCTCACCACCAGCTCGGAGTCGGCCGACCACCGTAACGTCGTCACCGTGCGCGGCACCCTCGGCAGCGGTGAGGAGGTCTCGGTCTCGGGCACGCTGGCCGGCCCGAAGAACCTCCAGAAGATCGTCGCGGTCGGCGACTTCGACGTCGACCTCGCGATCGCCGACCACCTGCTGGTGCTGCGCTACGAGGACCGGCCGGGTGTCGTCGGCACCGTCGGCCGCATCCTCGGCGAGGCGGGCATCAACATCGCCGGCATGCAGGTCGCCCGGTCGATCGCGGGCGGCGAGGCGCTGGCGGTGCTGACCGTCGACGACACGGTGACCTCCGGTGTGCTGGCCGAGGTCGAGGCGGAGATCGGGGCGACGTCGGCCCGTTCGGTGAACCTGGTCTGATCTCTTCCCACCGGCCCACCCGACTCGGTCGGCTGGAGGGCTGGACTCGTTCGTCGTCAAACGCCGGACGGGCTGACAAAGTCAGCTCGTCCGGCGTTTGTACGGTCACCTCCGCCGCAGCGTCACCGCCGCCCCCACCGCGGCCGGCACCAGCAGCACGGCCCCGGCGATCGCCGCTCCCTGCATCCCGCTGGTGAACGCCTCCCGTGCGGTGTGCAGCAGGGCCTCTCCCGCGGGCCCCGGCAGCCTCCCCGCCGTGGCCAGCGCGCCGCCCAGCGTCTCGCGGGCCTCCGCCGGGGCCGTGGCCGGCATCCCGTGGCGGTAGACCGCCGTACCGATCGACCCCAGCACGGCCATGCCGAGCGCCCCGCCGAACTCGGTGCTGGTCTCCAGCAGCGAGGAGGCCGTACCCGCCCGTTCCACCGGTGCGCCGGTCATCGCGAGGTCGGTCAGCTGGGACATGATCGCGACCATTCCGCAGGCCAGCACCCCGGCTCCGGTCAGCACCAGCCACAGCGAGTCGGTGCCGACGAGGGCGAGCAGGACGAACCCGCCCGCCATGGCCGTGAAGCCGCCGGCGACGACGTAGCCCCGGTCGACGCCCCGCTGGACCAGTTGTGCCGTGACCGGACCTGCGACGCCGATGAAGACCGAGGGCAGCAGACTCCACAGCGCCGCCTCCAGGGGGCTCTTGCCGAGCACCGCCTGCAGGTACTGCGTGGTGAAGATCGCCGAGCCCATCATGGCGAGCGAGGCGACGAGGTTCAGGACCAGCGCCGGGGTGAAGCCACGGCCCCTCAGCAGGGCCGGGGGGACCAGCGGGGAGGCGCCGGTGCGCTGGCGGTGGACGAAGAGCGCGGCGAAGAGCAGGCCGACGGTGATCGAGACGACGTACAGCGGGTGCCAGCCCTCGGAGGGGATCTCCTTCACGCCGTAGACCACCGGGAGCACGGCGGCCATCGACAGCGGGACGCTCAGCCAGTCGAAGCGGCCGGGGGAGGGGTTCCTGGACTCGGGGAGCAGGATCGGGCCGAGCACCAGCAGCATCACCATCGCGGGCAGGTTGACCAGGAAGACCGAGCCCCACCAGAAGTGCTCCACGAGGATCCCGCTCATCACCGAGCCCAGGGCGATCCCGCCGGTCATCACGCCGGACCACAGGCCGATCGCCTTCGCGCGCTGGCCGGGGTCGGTGAACATCGTGCGCAGCAGGGCCATCGTGGACGGCATCAGGGTCGCGCCGCCGATGCCGAGGATCGCGCGGGCCGCGATCAGGGTTCCGGCGCTGTCGGCGTACGCGGCGAGCAGCGAGGCGCCGCCGAAGGCCGCGGCGCCGATCAGCAGCAGCCGCCGGCGGCCGACGCGGTCGCCCAGTGCGCCCATCGTCATCAGCAGGCCGGCCAGGACGAAGCCGTAGACGTCCAGGATCCACAGCTGCTGGGTGCCGCTCGGGCGGAGGTCGGCGCCGATCGCGGGGAGGGCGAAGTAGAGGACCGAGACGTCCATCGAGACCAGGAGCAGCGGCAGCATCAGCACGCCGAGTGCGGTCCATTCGCGGCGCCCGGCACGGGAGTTGGTCTCAGGTGTGCTCGTGGTCGTGCTCGTCGGGTTCTTCATGCCAAGGAATGTACGGGCGTCTTAAACGCTTGTCTAGAACGTTTGTATAAGTCATGCGTCTAGGACGGTTGTATGGATCCCGGGTAGGGTGGTCGGCATGGGACACCGTGAGGATCTGCTGGACGGCGCCAAGCGCTGCCTGCTGGAGAAGGGGTTCGCGCGGACGACGGCGCGCGACATCGTCAAGGAGTCGGGGACCAACCTCGCCTCGATCGGCTACCACTACGGCTCCAAGGACGCGCTGCTCGCGCAGGCCTACATCGCGCTGGTGGAGGAGATGTCCTTCGAGGGCGGCGACGGGGGGCTGACCGGAGCGCCCGGCTCCCTCGAACGGTTCCGTGAGGTGTGGTCGAACATCGTCGACAGCATGCGCGGGCCCGGCTCACTGTGGCGGCTCAGCGTGGAGATCGTGACGATGGGCGATCAACTACCGGAGGTGCGCGACCAGTTGGCGCGCGCCCAGCGCGAGGGCGGCCGGGGCCTGACCTCGCTGCTGATGGGCGTACCGGAGGAGGAGGTCTCCGACGAGACCGCCGACACCCTCGGCCGCTTCTACATGACCCTGATGTCCGGCCTCATCTCACAGTGGACCTTCGACCCGAAGACCGCGCCCGACGGCGACGCGCTCACCGAGGGCCTGCGCCAGATCGTCGAGGCCGCGACCCGGACCTGACCTGCGGCCGCGAGCGGGCGGCGACTACAGCCGCGCCCTCTTCAGCGCCATGTGCAGCAGCAGCCGGTCCTCCCCGTCGTCCAGGTCGAGGCCGGTGAGCTGCTCCACGCGGGACAGGCGGTAGTACAGGGTCTGCCGGTGGATGCCGAGGGCCGCGGCCGTACGGCCCGCCTGGCCCGCGCAGTCCAGGTACGCCTCGGCGCTGCGGGCCAGTTCCCGGTGGGCCGGGGTCAGCAGGACGGCCACCGCCGGGTCGTGCGAGGCCTCCGGCGGCAGCGCGGTCAGCAGCCGGTACGGGCCGATCTGCGCCCACTCGGCGACCGGCCCGAACCGGGGCTCGGCCAGCGCGGCGCGGGTGGCCGCGGCGGCCTCCTGCCAGACCGTGCCCAGCTCGGCCAGGCCTGCCCGGGCCTCGCCCACCCCCGCGGCACAGCTTCGGGCCGCCGCGCCCGTGAACCCGGCGGCGACGGCGGCGGCCGTGCGCGCCCCGGCCCCGCGCGCCGACGCTGACGCCGGCCGGGCCGACCGGGCCTCCTCCGCCTCCTTGAGCAGCCGCGCGGCGGCCGTCAGGGCGGGGGTGACCGCGTCCGTGCTGCGCAGCCGGACCAGGACGGCCAGGCTGTGGCCCGTCGCCCCCCACGGCAGCGTGCACAGCGCGGTGGCGTGCGGGACCGTACGCGGGGACGGGGCGTCGTCCGGGTCGGCGGACGGCCAGGGGGCGACACAGACCATCGTGTGCGGGCCGTCCGCACGGGCGCCGAGGGCGGTACGGAACTCGGCCACCGCCATGTCCCGTTGCCAGCCGGGCTCCGCGACCAGCACCGCCCGCAGCTCCCGGCCAAGACCCGCCCCCGCCTGCGCCTCGTCCGCGAGCAGCGCGCCGATCCGCCCCGCCACCCCCATGGCGGCGGCCAGCTGGGTGTCCGTCGGACCCGGATCGTCGTCCAGGAGCCAGACGTAGCCGAGGACGACACCCCGATGGCGTACCGGCAGACAGATCCTTGCCCGGTACACCCCCGCCTCCGGCGTACGCGGGATACGGACCGGCCCGGTCGCCCGGGTGATGCCGAAGCCCTCGAACCAGGCGCGGACCGCCGCGGTGGAGCGCCGGGTCAGGATCGAACGGGTCCGGACCGGGTCCAGCTCCGACGGATCGAGGTCGCCCTCACTGTCGTACGCCCCGAACGCGATCAGCTCGAAGTCGCGGTTCTCCAGGGTCGCCGGGACGCCCAGCAGCTCGGAGATCTCGTCGACCAGCTCCTGGTAGTCACCCTTGAATTCGGACGTCACCCGGGCATTCTCCCGCAATTCCCGAACGCCTTCATACATCTGTCTGAGATCTGCGGCACGGATGCGTGACAGCTGTCGATGGCTCACGATCGGAGAGATCCCTAACTTTCACGGTGGTTCTCCGTGCCGTATCCACACCGTCGGATCGCGGCCGTTCTGGCATGTGTTGTGGAGGTGCCCCGTGCTGGGTCCCGTGATTCTCGCCGCGTCGCGCAGCGACCGGATGCGTCGTCTCATCTCGGCGGCCCCGGTGACGAAGCAGGTCGTCGACCGCTTCATCCCCGGTGAGTCGGTCGACGACATCGTCCCGATCATCGAGGAGCTCACCGGCCGCGGCCTGGAGCTGACCATGGATGTCGTCGGCGAGGACATCACCACCCCGGAGCAGGCCACCGCCGCCCGGGACGCCTACCTGGCACTCGTCGACCGCCTGCGCGGGCTCGGCCTCGGCGAGCGCGTCGAGATGTCGGTGAAGCTGTCGATGTTCGGACAGGCGCTGGAGGGCGGCCACGAGCTGGCCCTCGCGAACGTCCGCCCGGTCGTCGAGGCCGCCGCCGCCATCGGTACCACCGTCACCCTCGACGCCGAGGACCACACCACCCTCGACTCGATGTTCGCCATCCACGAGGAGCTGCGGAAGGACTTCCCGGGGACCGGCTGTGTCATCCAGGCCTACCTCTTCCGCACCGAGGCCGACGCCCGCCGCCTCGCCGCGGCCGGCAGCCGGGTCCGCCTGGTCAAGGGCGCCTACAAGGAGCCCGCCGAGGTCGCCTACCAGCAGAAGCACGAGATCGACAAGGCGTACGTGCGGATCCTCGGGACTCTGATGGAGGGCGAGGGGTACCCGATGGTCGGCTCCCACGACCCCCGCCTCATCTCCATAGCCCAGGAACTCGCCCGGCGCGCCGGGCGCAAGCCCGACGAGTACGAGTTCCAGATGCTGTACGGCATCCGCGGTGACGAGCACCTGCGGCTGGCCGCCGAGGGCCACCGGATGCGCGTCTACACCGCCTACGGCACCGACTGGTACGGCTACTTCATGCGGAGGCTCGCGGAGAAGCCGGCGAACCTGCGCTTCTTCCTCCGCTCCATGCTCAGCAAGGGCTGAGGCGTACCCCTCCCGCCCGCCGCACGCCCTTCTCCCGCCCGCCCCCGGCAACACCCGCTCACGTACAAGGAGTTACGGATCTCATGGACGCTGTGACCCAGGTCCCCACCCCCGTCAACGAGCCGGTGCACGGCTACGCCCCCGGCTCGCCCGAGCGCGCCCGCCTGGAGGCCAAGCTCAAGGAGCTGGCCGACAACCCCATCGAGCTGCCGATGACCATCGGCGGCGAGAAGCGGCTCGGCGGCGGCGAGCAGTTCCAGGTCGTGCAGCCGCACAACCACAAGTCCGTCATCGGCACCGGCCGGCACGCCACCCAGCAGGACGCCAAGGACGCGGTCGACGCGGCCCTCGCCGCCGCGCCCGCCTGGCGCGCGATGTCCTTCGACGACCGCGCGGCCATCATCCTGCGCGCCGCCGAGCTGCTCTCCGGCCCCTGGCGCGAGACCATCGCGGCCTCCACCATGCTCGGCCAGTCCAAGACCGCCCAGCAGGCCGAGATCGACAGCCCCTGCGAACTGGTCGACTTCTGGCGGTTCAACGTCCACTACGCCCGGCAGATCCTCGCCGAGCAGCCCCCGGCCAACTCCCCGGGCGTGTGGAACCGGATGGACCACCGGCCGCTGGAGGGCTTCGTCTACGCGATCACGCCGTTCAACTTCAGCGCGATCGCGGCCAACCTGCCCACCGCCCCCGCCCTCATGGGCAACGTGGTGGTCTGGAAGCCGTCCCCGACCCAGACCCACGCGGCCGTCCTGCTGATGCAGCTGCTGGAGGAGGCCGGGCTGCCCAAGGGCGTCATCAACCTGGTCACCGGTGACGGCATCGAGGTCTCCAAGGTCGCCCTCGAGCACCGCGACCTCGCCGGCATCCACTTCACCGGCTCCACCAAGACCTTCCAGCACCTGTGGAAGACGGTCGGCAACAACATCGAGAAGTACCGCACCTACCCGCGTCTGGTCGGCGAGACCGGCGGCAAGGACTTCGTGGTCGCCCACCCGTCGGCCGACCGCGCGGTCCTCAAGACCGCGCTGACCCGCGGCGCCTTCGAGTACCAGGGCCAGAAGTGCTCGGCGACCTCCCGCGCCTACATCCCGGCGTCCATCTGGAACTCCGGCTTCAAGGAGGAGTTCGCCGCCGAGGTCGAGTACCTCACCATGGGTGACGTCACCGACCTGTCGAACTTCATCGGCGCCGTGATCGACGACCGTGCCTTCGCCAAGAACAAGGCCGCGATCGACCGCGCCAAGGAGGACCCGACCTGCACGATCGTCGCGGGCGGCTCCTACGACGACTCGGTCGGGTACTTCGTCCGCCCGACCGTCGTCGAGTGCTCCGACCCGGAGAACGAGGTCTTCCGCACCGAGTACTTCGGCCCGTTCCTCGCCGTGCACGTCTACGAGGACGACAGTTACGACGAGATGCTGACCCAGATGGAGTCGGTGTCCGAGTACGCGCTCACCGGCTCGGTCATCGCGGGCGACCGCGCGGCGGCGGCGTACACGATGGAGAAGCTGCGCTACGCGGCCGGCAACTTCTACATCAACGACAAGTCGACCGGCGCCGTCGTCGGCCAGCAGCCCTTCGGCGGCGGCCGTGCCTCCGGCACCAACGACAAGGCCGGCGCCCCGCAGAACCTGCTGCGCTGGACGCTGACCCGCGCGATCAAGGAGACCCTGGTCGCCCCGACCGACTACTCCTACCCGCACATGGGCTGACCCACAGCCCACCCCAGCCCGGGCCGGGAAGCCTGACCCACGAGCAGGCTTCCCGGCCCGTTCCCATGCCTCGCCCGAGGCGGCATCAGACCGCCCGGACCAGGATCTTGCCGGTGTTGCCGCCATGCAGCATCAGCAGGAACGCCTCCACGATCCGCTCGAAACCGTCGACCACCGTCTCGTCCGCCACCAGGGCACCGCTGCGCAGATGCGGCACGGCGAAGTCGTACAGCTCCTCCTGTGCGTCCTGGTGGTTCCGCACCAGGAAGCCCTCGATGCGCAGGCTCCGCTCCACCACACGGGCGTGGTCGAACACCACCGGAGGCGCGTCCGGGGTGTTGTACTGGCTGATCGTGCCGACCCGTACCACCCGGCCCCGCTCGCGCAGCGCGCCGATCGCCGCACCCAGGTGGTCGCCGCCGACGTTGTCGACGAAGACGTCGATGCCGTCGGGGGCGGCCCCGGCGAGGAGGGCGGCGACCGGGGCGGCGCGGTAGTCGAAGGCCGCGTCGTAACCGACCTCTTCGGTCAGGTACCTGACCTTCTCCGGGCTTCCCGCGCTGCCGGTCAGCCGCCCGGCGCCGAGCAGCCGGGCGAAGCGGCCGGCCGCCGTGCCGACCCCGCCGGCCGCGCCGGAGACGAACAGGTCCTCGCCGTCGCGCAGCCGGGCGATCCGGGTGAGCGCGACGTAGGCGGTGAGCCCCGTGCCGCCCAGCACGCTCAGATACGCCGACAGCGGGACGCCCGGGTGGTCGGGGATGCGCCGGACCTCCTCGGGGCGGACCACCGCGTGGGTGCGCCAGCCCTGCCGGTGCACGACGAGCTGCCCCTCCGGCAGGGACGGGGTGCGGGAGGCGACGACCCGGCCGAGTGTGCGGCCCTCCAGCGGGGCGTCCAGTTCGAAGTCGCCGTCCATCATCTCGCGGTGGTACGGATCCACCGACCAGTAGAGGCCGGCCACCAGGGCCGTGCCGGGGGCCGGTGCGGGGACCGGGGACTCGGCGAAACGGAAGTGGGCGGCCGTCGGGAAGCCCGTGGGGCGGGCGGTCTGGTGCACGGTGAGCGCGTTCTCGGTCATGGCAGGGGACCGTAGGCAGGAATGCCGGGCCCGGGCACCGGGTTGGGCTCATGGAACACGCCGATCCATGAGACGGCCTCATACCTGCAGGCGGGAGACCCCGAGTGACCGCAGCCGACCTGGCCCCGCAGGAGCTTCGCATCCTCGTCGCCGTGGCCGACGAGGGCGGCTTCTCCAGCGCCGCCGTCCGGCTCGGCGCCACCCAGTCCGCGGTCTCCCACGCCGTCCGCGGTATCGAACGGAAGCTGGGCGCCGTGCTGTTCGAGCGCGGCCGGTTCGGTGCCCGGCCGACCCCTGCCGGAGAGCGGGCGGCGGCCCACGCGCGCCGGGTGCTGCGGATGCTGGAGGTGATGGCGGCCGACGTGCGGGGCGCGGCCGGCGGCGAGGCCGCGGGCCCGCTGCGGGTCGCGGCGTTCCGCGGCGCGGCCCTGCATCTGCTGCCGCCCGCCCTGGAGCGGCTGGCCGCCCTGCACCCGGCCGTCGAGGTCACCGTGGCCGTCGTACGGGAGTTGGGGCCCGGCACCGCGGGCGAGGTGGCCGCGGGCCGGGCCGACCTCGGGATCGCGACCTTCGGCGACACCTCGGAGCTGCCCCCCGGACTGGTCGGCGGGGTGCTGCTGGAGGAGCCGTACTCCCTGGTGCACCCGGTCGGGCATCCGGCGCCGCGCTCTCTCCCGCTCGTCGACTGGAAGGAGAACTGCGGCTCCTACACCCGCGACTGGTGGGCCGCCCAGGACTGGATTCCGGCGGCGACCGTCACCGCCGAGGACGACGGGGCGGTGCTCTCGATGGTGGCCGGCGGTCTCGGCATGGCGATCATGCCCGCGCTCTCGCTCACCGCCGCCCCGCCCGCGGTGGCGATCACCGACCTCGGCCCGCGGCGGCCGTACCGCCGCGTCGGTTACGCGACGACTGCGGAACTGGCCGCCACGCCCGCCGTACGGGCCCTGATCCGGATTCTGCGCTCGCTCGGCCGGGGGACCCCCGAACGCACGAAGGGGCAGCTCAGGGCGGTGTGACCCGGTCCGCCGTCTCAGATAGTAGGAAGTCCGAGTAATTGTGCAGACAGAAGCGGGCCGTTCCCTTACGTTTGTAGGAGCCGAACGTCTCGCTCGACCAAGCGAATGGCGGTCGTGAGCCGGGCCCCGTGCAGGCAACCCCTGCGGCACCGCTCCCCGCCCCTTCCGGCGTCTCGCAACCCCCCATTGCCGTACTCCATGTATGTCGAAGGAGTCGATTCCCATGGCCGAGACGACCGTCCGCCGCCGCGTCCGCCACGTGTCCCGCACCAGCGAGTCCGAGCGCAAGAACGCCGCCGCCGCCCTCCAGCGCGCCCTCGACCGCCGCGACAACGGCGGCGAGACGGGCCACTGAACCCACCTGGAAAACGCCGGTAACACGTGTAACACCCCCTTGACCGGGAGCCGCACCCGCACGGAGTACGGCGCGGCCGGGACAGCCGCGCCGTACTCCGGGGTGTGCTTCGGCACGTACTCCGGTGTCAGCCGCCCCGCCGGATCTCGAAGTGGTCGATCCGCGCCCCGCTCTGCGCCAGCGCCGACACGCGCAGCCTCGCAGTGGTGCCCGCCTCCGCCTCGACCTTGAGGAAGGAGAAGCCGGTGTACCGCACCCGCGACCACTCCACCGTCTCCGCCACGTTGTGCTGTCCCTCGCTCCAGTGGAAGCTGCGCACCGCGCCGTGCCGGGTGACGTGCCCCTCGTAGCTGTCCTTGACCCCGGACGGGAACGAGTACAGGTCCCGCCCGCCGCCGCCCGCCGTGACGTACACGATCCCGTCCCGCGTCGGGTCGGTCGAGCCGCCGACCGGGACCGCGCGGCCGACCCCGCCGCCCTTCACCGCATCCGTGCGCTCGTAGACGTGGTTGTGCCCGTTGACGACCAGGTCCACCTGGTACTCGGTGAACAGCGGCAGCCAGGCCGCCCGGATCCCGCCGTCGGAGGCGTGCGCGGACGTCGAGTACGCGCAGTGGTGGAAGAAGACGACCACGAAGTCCACGCCCGGCGCGGCCCGCAGCTCCTTCAGCTTCTTCTCCAGCCACTTCGTCTGCCGGCCGCCGCTGTAGCCGAGGTTGGCGGGGATCTCGTACGACACGTCGTTGGCGTCCAGCGCCACGAAGCCGACGTTGCCGTAGGTGAAGGAGTACACGCCCGGCGCCCCGTGCGGGTCGAAGCCGTTGTCGGGGAGGGCGAAGCGGGCGTACTGGCCGCCGTAGCCGTCGGGGGAGTACCAGGCCTCCATGTCGTGGTTGCCGGTCGTCACCATCCAGGGGACCGACCGCGCCACCGGGTCGTTCTGCCGCAGGAACCGGTCCCACTCGCGGGCGTCATAGCCGTCCGAGGTGCGGCCGGAGCCGTTGCCGTCCGCGTAGCAGATGTCGCCCGCGTGCAGGTGGAAGGCCGGGTTCTGCTTCAGCAGCGCGTTGTCGGCCGCCTTTCCGGCCCGGCTGACGCCCTGGTCGCCGAAGGCCGTGAACACGAACTTCTCCGGACTCGCGGGCGCGGTACGGAAGGGGGTGATGGTGGCGCGGTGGTCGGGGGCGGCCGGGTCCCAGCCGTCGTGGCCGACGCCGTAGTAGTACGTCGTACCGGGGGTGAGGCCGTCCAGGGCCGCATGGACGTAGTACTGCTCGACCACCGGGCGCACCCCCTGCACCCCGGGCGTGTGCAGATGCCGGATCTCCGCGGCGACGCGCCGGCCCAGGTCGTCCGGGCGCGTCCCGATCCGCACGAACGGCTTCTGCACCGCGAACGGCACCTGCCAGGAGATCCGCATCGCCGTCCTCGGGTCGGCGCCGAAGGCGAGATGGCGGCCGAACGGCACGACGGCCGCGCCGCGGATCGCCGAGGTGGCCGGCGCCGGGTTCGCCGTCTTCTTCGCGCAGCCCGCCAGCAGGCCGCTGCCCGCCGTCATGCCCGCCACCGCGCCCGCCGTCACCAGCGCCCGGCGGCTCACCAGCCGGCTGCGCAGGTACTCGTACTGCTCGGCCATGCTCATCCGGGCGGCGAGCCGAGGCGGGATGCCGAAGTCGGGGACGGGGGGTCCGGGGGGTGTCCCCCTGGAAGGCACAGTCATACGGGGAAACCTGCCCAGCGCAGGCCAACACCGGTCACACATACGGGTGAACGCAGGGCGACGGAACGACGCGCGGCGTCCGTATGGCAGACAGATCGTGTCATCCCATGGGACGAGGAGTAGGGTGCCGACATGTCTCGCAGCATCGATCTCGCAGTGATCCCCGGTGACGGCATCGGGCAGGAAGTCGTGGCCGAAGGCCTCAAGGTCCTCTCCGCCGTCCTCCCGGAGGACGTGAAGCTGGAGACCAAGGAGTACGACTTCGGTGCCCAGCGTTACCACGCCACCGGTGAGACCCTCACCGACGCCGACCTCGACGCGCTGAAGCAGCACGACGTCATCCTGCTGGGCGCCATCGGCGACCCCAGCGTCCCCTCCGGTGTCCTGGAGCGCGGCTTCCTGCTGAAGCTCCGCTTCGCCTTCGACCACCACGTCAACCTGCGTCCGTCGAAGCTGCTCCCGGGTGTCGCCACCCCGCTGGCGGGCGAGCCGCAGATCGACTTCGTCGTGGTCCGCGAGGGCACCGAGGGCCCGTACACCGGCAACGGCGGCACCATCCGCAAGGGCACCGAGCACGAGGTCGCCACCGAGGTGTCCGTCAACACGGCGTTCGGTGTCGAGCGGGTCGTCCGGGACGCCTTCGCCCGCGCCCAGGCCCGCCCGCGCAAGAAGCTCACGCTGGTCCACAAGAACAACGTGCTGACCTTCGCCGGGCACCTGTGGACGAACATCTTCAACAAGGTGGCCGAGGAGTTCCCCGAGGTCGCCACGGACTACATCCACGTGGACGCGGCCACCATCTTCCTGGTGACCGACCCGGGCCGGTTCGATGTCATCGTCACCGACAACCTCTTCGGCGACATCATCACCGACCTCGCCGCGGCCGTCTCCGGCGGCATCGGCGTCGCCGCGAGCGGGAACATCAACCCGTCCGGCGAGTTCCCCTCGATGTTCGAGCCGGTCCACGGCTCCGCGCCCGACATCGCCGGCCAGGGCAAGGCCGACCCCACCGCCACGGTCCTGTCCGTCGCCCTGCTGCTGCGCCACCTCGGCTACGAGGCGGAGGCCGCCCGGATCGAGGAGGCCGTCACCGCCGACCTCACCGAGCGCCAGGGCAAGCCGGCCCGCTCCACTTCGGAGATCGGCGACGCGCTCGCCGTACGAGTAGCCGGCTGACCCGCCGCGCTGCCGATCGACTTCGAAGCCGCCGGGTCGCCCACGCGCCCGGCGGCTTCCCCATGCCTGCCGCCGGGTGCCACCATCAACCCCGGGTCCGCATTCACCCCGATTCCGTTCATCCCGGCCCCCGCGCGATAATCGAACGCGGAGCCGCGCTATGAGGGAATGCTCGGACGTCCTACGACGGGCCAGCCGTCCTACGGCAGGACAGCTGGTCCTACGACTGGACACCGGCCGTACGGGTGTGAGCGCGGCCCATCACTACAACCGGTGAAGGACTACCACTGATGACGACGCCCACGATCGAGCTCAAGCCGTCCGCGCACCCGCTCGCCGCCGCCGAGCGCGAGGCGATCCTGGCCAGCCCCGGATTCGGCCGCCACTTCACCGACCACATGGTGACGATCAAGTGGACCGAAGGCCGTGGCTGGCACGACGGCCAGCTCGTTCCGTACGCGCCGATCCCCCTCGACCCGGCGACCAACGTCCTGCACTACGCCCAGGAGATCTTCGAGGGCCTGAAGGCCTACCGCCAGCCGGACGGCTCGGTCGCCACCTTCCGCCCCGACCAGAACGCCAAGCGCTTCCAGCGCTCCGCCCGCCGGCTCGCCATGCCCGAGCTGCCGGTGGAGACCTTCATCGAGGCCTGTGACCTGCTCGTCCAGCAGGACAAGGACTGGGTCCCGGCCCACGGCGGCGAGGAATCCCTCTACCTGCGCCCCTTCATGATCGCCACCGAGGTCGGCCTGGGCGTCAAGCCGGCCAACGAGTACCTCTTCCTGGTCATCGCCTCCCCGGCCGGCGCCTACTTCCCCGGCGGGGTCAAGCCGGTCTCCATCTGGGCCTCCGAGGACCGGGTCCGCGCCGTTCCCGGCGGCATGGGGGACGCCAAGACCGGCGGCAACTACGCGGCCTCCCTGCTCGCCCAGGCCGAGGCCGCCGCCCAGGGCTGCGACCAGGTCTGCTACCTCGACGCGGTCGAGCACAAGTGGGTCGAGGAACTCGGCGGCATGAACCTGTACTTCGTCTACGGAGACAAGATCGTCACGCCGACCCTCAGCGGTTCGATCCTGGAAGGCGTCACGCGTGACTCCCTTCTCACCGTCGCCCGTGACCTCGGCTACGAGTCCGAGGAGGCCCGGGTCTCCATCGAGCAGTGGCAGCGCGACTCGGAGAACGGCACCCTCACCGAGGTCTTCGCCTGCGGTACGGCGGCCGTGATCACCCCGGTCGGCACGGTCAAGCGCAGCGGCGCCGAGTGGCGGCAGTCGGACGGCGAGCCGGGCGAGGTGACCATGAAGCTGCGCGAGGCCCTTCTCGACATCCAGCGCGGCAAGACGGCGGACAAGCACGGCTGGATGCACCAGCTCGGCTGACCGGTCTCCGACCGTCCGTTCGACGCGTATCGCCTCCCCCGTACGGGTATCTCCTCAGTCCACACGGGGGAGGAGCACGCGTGAGCGGACGGTCGCCGATGCCACGGCTGCGCTGGCTGATGCGGACCTTACGGACACCGCGCCGTCCGCAGAGCCTCACCGTGCTCGGACTGCTCACCGCCGTCGCGGCCGCGCTGCTGTGGCGGGCCTCGACGATGGACAACTACGGGCAGAACCTCGCCCTCAACCTCGGTACCGACATCGTCGGCGTGGTCGTCACCGTCTTCGTCATCGGCCCGCTGATATCCCGGGCCCAGGAGGGCCGCGTCCGCGAGCACACCCGCCTCGACTACGAGTGGTTCGCCGCCCAGGTGTACGGCTCGACGTCCAACGTGAAGGTGCTCGACACCTTCTCCAACCTGTTCGGCCCGCAGTTCTCCGAGCGTCTCTTCCGCGGCGTCAGATCCGCCACCGCGAGCGGCGCCCGCGTGCAGATCCTGCTGCTCGACCCCGACTCCCTCGCCGTCATCCTGCGCGGCCGCGAACTGGGCGAGCAGAGCGCCGACATCCGCCGCGACATCATGCGCAACCTGCGCACCCTGGACGCCTTCGCACGGCGCCTGGACGAGACCTCCCGGCACCTGCTGGAGGTACGGCTGTGCTCGACCTCCCCCGGCGTCACCCTCTACCGCTGGGACGAGCGCTGCCTGGTCTCCTTCCTCACCGTCGGCCGGCTCTCCGGCGAGGGCGTCCAGCTGGAGGTCGCGGTCCGCTCCCCGCTCGGCACCTTCGTGGAGCAGCGCTTCGACGAGCTGTGGCAGCAGGGCAAGCCGATGGAACGGTTCACCAGGCTCCCCGTCACCCTCGTCGACGCCACCGACGGGAGACGGGAGTTCGTCTGCCGCTTCGTCTTCCTCGACGACCGCCTGTACGTCGCCGCGCCCGACCTCGTCACCTATCTGGCCCGCCGCCGACTGGACCAACTCAGCGCGTACAGCGACGCGCTGACCGGGACCGGGCCGCACGAGGTGATCGTCGTGGACGACGAGAGCGAGCTGCACCGGCGGCTCATCCACCACTTCGGGGAGAAGTACGATGCGCACGCGGCCGCCTTCGTGGAGTTGCGGCCGTCCACGGTCCTGGTCACGGAATAGAGGGCCCCGCCACACATGTGTTCAGCGCACCACCCCCGTTTCCGCGCCTTCACGCCTCGCGACCTGGACGGTCTGCTGCGGCGGGTCTCCCTGACGGACGATCAGCGGCTGGCGCTGCGGGCGGTCTCCTCGGTCCTGCCGTTCCGCACCAACGCCTATGTCGTCGACGAGTTGATCGACTGGTCGGCGGTGCCCGAGGACCCGGTCTTCCGGCTGACCTTCCCGCAGTCCGGGATGCTGCCCGGGCCCGACGTCCGCCGGATGGCCGGCCTGCTGGCCCGGCAGGCACCGCGGGCCGAGGTCCAGCGCGCCGCCCACGAGATCCGGATGCGGCTCAACCCGCACCCCTCGGGCCAGCTCGACGCCAACGTCCCCGTGCACGAGGGCCGCCGCCTCACCGGTCTCCAGCACAAGTACCCGGAGACCGTGCTGGTCTTCCCGCGCCAGGGCCAGACCTGCCACGCCTACTGCACCTACTGCTTCCGCTGGCCCCAGTTCGTCGGCGAGGCCGACCTGCGCATCGCCACCGACGACATCGCGGCCACGACCGCCTATCTGCGCGCGCACCCCGAGGTGAGCAGCGCCCTGATCACGGGCGGTGACCCGCTGGTCATGAGCACGGAGGTACTGCGCCGCTACGTCGAGCCCCTCCTGGAGACCGACACGATCCGTTCGGTCCGCATCGGCACCAAGTCGCTCGCCTTCTGGCCGTACCGCTTCACCACCGACCGCGACGCCGACGACCTGCTCCGCCTCTTCGAGCGGGTGGTGGCGAGCGGCCGGCACCTCGCGCTGATGGCCCACTTCACGCATCCGCAGGAGCTGCGGCCGCCCGTCGTACGGGAGGCCATGCGCCGGGTCCGTGACACCGGTGCCGTGATCCGCTGCCAGGGGCCGCTGGTGGCCGGGATCAACGACAGCGCTCAGGCCTGGGCCGAGCTGTGGGAGGAGACGACCACCCTGGGCGCGGTGCCGTACTACCAGTTCGTGGAGCGCGACACCGGTCCCCAGGGCTACTTCGGCGTCCCCCTGGCCCGCGGCCACGCGGTCTTCCGGGACGCCTACGCCCGCGTCTCCGGTCTCGCCCGCACCGTCCGCGGCCCGGTGATGTCGGCGATGCCCGGCAAGGTCTGCGTGGACGGGGTCGCCGAGGTGGCCGGCGAGAAGGTCTTCGTCCTGCACCTGATCCAGGCCCGCGACCCCGCCCTGGTGGACCGGCCGTTCTTCGCCGCCTACGACGAGGGCGCCACCTGGTTCACCGACCTCAAACCGGCGTTCGGGGCGAGCGAGTTCCTGCCGGGGCTGGCGCCGGGGTGACCGGCACGGCCGGCCGGCGGGGTGCGAGCGCCAGATAGACCGCGCCGCCCACCAGGCCCGACAGCAGGAAGGAACAGTCCACCCCGCCCGTCAGGGACAGCAGCGGTCCCTCGTACGACGGGAGCGAGACCGCCAGCAGACCGACTCCGGCGCCCAGGGTCCAGGAGAGCGTGGCCCGGAGGTTCCAGCCGGCCCGGTACCAGTAGATCCCGCCGTGCGAGCGGCGGTTGAAGACCTGCAGGGCGTCCGCGTCGTAGACCCCGCGGCAGCGGCGGAAGCCGATGAGGGTGATGACCGCCCAGGGGGTGCCGATCGCCGTCAGCAGGAGCACGAAGGACGTCATCGCGGACTGCGCGTTCCAGGCGTAGTGGCCGACGAAGACGCAGGCCGTGGCGACGATCGCGACGGTGTAGGTGGCACGGGCGCGGGACGCGCGGGGCAGGATCGCGTCCAGGTCCAGGCCCATCGAGTACAGCATCAGACCGGCGTTGCCGACCGAGCCCGCGGAGGCGGAGAGCAGGAGCGGGACCAGGTACCAGGCGGGGGAGGCCGACACCAGCGGGCCCGCGTAGTCCGCTGCCGACCGCGCGGCGTACGCGGTGAACGTGCCGAACAGTTGCGGCACCAGCAGGCCCAGGACCAGGCCCAGCCAGGTCGCGTGCAGGACCCCGCGGGAGGAGTGGCGGGCGGGGGAGATGTAGCGCGTGTAGTCACCGAGGAGGGTGATGAAGGCGACCGGCCCGGACAGCCCCGCCGCGACCGCCGCCAGACACCAGGTCGGCCAGAAGCCGCCCAGCAGATAGCCGCCCGCGTCCGGGAGGGGGGAGGTGGTGAAGTGCGGGGCGTACGCGAAGATCCCGAGGAGCAGCAGGGCGGTCATGCCGACGGCGAGCACCCGGGACATGGCGAGCAGGACGCGATAGCCGTAGACCGCGCCCGCCACCGTCGCCGCCGCGAGCACCCCGTAGACCACGGCGTACGACACCCCGTCCGCGGGCAGCCCGAACAGCCGGTTCAGCACGCCCACCATCACGTCGCCGCCGATCCACACGGTCAGCGCGGTGTAGCCGAGGGCCAGCAGCAGGCCCACCACCGAGCCGACCAGCCGCCCGCGCACCCCGAACTGCGCGCCGGAGGAGGTGGAGAGGTTGGTGCCGGTGCGCAGTGAGACCAGGGCCAGCGGGGCGGTGAACACCGTGCCGACCACCGTGCCCGCCACGATCGCGCTCACCGACGCCCACCAGCCCAGCCCGAAGGACGGCGGCAGCCAGCCGAAGATGATCACGCCGAGGCAGAGGTTGGAGCCGAGCAGGATCGAGACCAGGTCCTTGGGCCCGCTGGTGCGTTCCTCGTCCGGGATGGTGTCGACTCCGCGCTGTTCTATCGGCATGGCTGGTCTCCTTCGACGGCCACCTGAAACGTACGGCTGAGAGTTAGAGCGACGTTCAATGTGGGTGACCAGGCTGTTGATGTCAATGGTTCCCTTCTCGTAATGCGGCATTTAGAGTGGTGCTCTAAGTGTGCGAAGTGAAGGAGGTAGCGGGACGTGCGACTGACCCCCACGGAACGTGACCGGCTGCTGCTCTTCGGGGCCGCCGAGCTGGCCCGCGCCCGCCGCGCCCGGGGCCTCAGGCTCAACGTGCCGGAGGCCACCGCGCTGATCGCGGACACCGTCTGCGAGGCGGCCCGGGACGGCAGGCGGCTCGCCGAGGCCGTCGAGGCGGCCCGCGCGGTCCTCGGCCCGGCCGACGTGCTGCCCGGCGTCGCCGACGTCGTCACCGAGGTGCACGTCGAGGCCGTCTTCGACGACGGCTCACGGCTCGCGGTCGTCACCGACCCGATCGGGGGCGGCGGCCTGGGCGAGGAGGGCCCGGGCGCGCTGCTCCCGGGTCCCGAGCACACCGACCCGGCGGCGGTCGTGCGGCTGTCCGTGACCAACACCGCGACCGTCCCCGTCTCCGTCACCTCCCACTTCCACTTCTTCGAGGCCAACCCGCGCCTCGACTTCGACCGCGCCGCCGCCTACGGCCTGCGGCTCGCCGTGCCCGCCGGGTCCTCCGTGCGCTTCGGGCCGGGGGAGTCGCTGGAGGTCGGCCTGGTGCCGATCGGCGGCGCCCGGGTCGCCATCGGCTTCGCCGGGCTGGTCGACGGGCCGCTGGACGCGCCCGGTGCCCGTGCGGAGGCGCTGCGCCGCGCGGCCGCCTGCGGCTACCTGGGCATTCACGACGAGGAGGCGGACCGATGAGCCGTCCCGGAGGCCACCCGGCCGAGGCCCGCCGGCTCACCCCGTACGAGTACGCGGCCACCCACGGCCCCCGGGCCGGCGACCGGGTCCGTCTCGGGGACTCGGGGCTGGTGATCCGCGTCGAGGACGACTCCCAGCGCTACGGCGACGAGTTCCTGGCCGGCTTCGGCAAGACCGCCCGCGACGGACTGCACCTGAAGGCCGCCGCCGTCCGCGACACCTGTGACGTCGTCATCAGCAACGTCGTCGTGATCGACGCCGTGCAGGGCATCCGGAAGGTGTCCATCGGCATCCGCGAGGGGCGGATCTGCGCGATCGGGCGGGCCGGCAACCCCGACACCCTGGACGGCGTCGACGTCGTGGTCGGCACCGGCACCTCGATCGTCTCCGGCGAGGGGCTGATCGCCACCGCCGGGGCCGTCGACACCCACGTCCATCTGCTGTCGCCGCGCATCATGGAGGCCTCGCTGGCCTCCGGCGTCACCACGATCATCGGGCAGGAGTTCGGGCCGGTGTGGGGCGTCGGCGTCAACTCGCCCTGGGCGCTGAAGCACGCGTTCAACGCCTTCGACGCCTGGCCGGTCAACATCGGCTTTCTCGGGCGGGGTTCGTCCTCGCACCGGGCGCCCCTGGTCGAGGCCCTCGCCGAGGGCGGCGCCTCCGGTTTCAAGGTGCACGAGGACATGGGCGCCCACACCCGGGCGCTGGACACCGCCCTGCGGGTCGCCGAGGAGCACGACGTCCAGGTCGCCCTGCACAGCGACGGGCTGAACGAGTGCCTGTCGGTGGAGGACACCCTCAGGGTGCTGGAGGGCCGCACCATCCACGCCTTCCACATCGAGGGCTGCGGCGGCGGACACGTACCGAACGTCCTGAAGATGGCCGGAGTCCCCAACGTCATCGGCTCCTCCACCAACCCCACGCTGCCCTTCGGCCGGGACGCGGTCGCCGAGCACTACGGGATGATCGTCTCGGTCCACGACCTGAAGACCGACCTGCCCGGCGACGCGGCCATGGCCCGGGACCGCATCCGCGCCGGGACCATGGGCGCCGAGGACGTGCTGCACGACCTGGGCGCGATCGGCATCACCTCGTCCGACGCGCAGGGCATGGGCCGGGCCGGGGAGACCGTCCGCCGTACCTTCGCCATGGCCGGCAAGATGAAGGCCGAGCTCGGCGCCCCGGCCGACGGCCACGACAACGAGCGTGTGCTGCGGTACATGGCCAAGCTGACCATCAACCCGGCGATCGCCCACGGGCTCGCGCACGAGGTCGGCTCCATCGAGGTCGGCAAGCTGGCCGACATCGTGCTGTGGTCGCCCGAGTACTTCGGGGCCAAGCCGCAGCTCGTCCTCAAGTCCGGCTTCCCGGCGTACGGCGTGACCGGCGACCCGAACGCGGCCACCGACACCTGCGAACCCCTGGTCCTCGGACCGCAGTTCGGGGCCCACGGGGCGACCCCCGCCGACATCTCGGTGGCCTTCGTCGCCCAGGCCGCGCTCGATCAGGGCAACGACACGATGCCCACCCGGCGCCGCCGGGTCGCGGTCCGCGGCACCCGCGGCATCGGCCCCGCCGACCTGCGCCTCAACTCCCGTACCGGAGCGGTCGACGTGGACCAGCGCACCGGCCTGGTCACCCTCGACGGCGAGCCGCTGCGCTCGGAGCCCGCCGACTCCGTCTCCCTCAACCGCCTCTACTTCCTCTGAATGCCACAGCCTGTGAAGGACCCCCGCATGGAGCCCCGTATGGACCCCCACCTGAGCACTCCCGCCTCCGACGGCTTCCGGATGCCCGCGGAGTGGACCCCGCACGAGCGCACCTGGATGGCGTGGCCGGGCCCCAACCCCACCTTCGACGACCCGGACGACCTCCGCGCCTCCCGGCTGGCCTGGGCCTCGGTGGCCCGCGCGATCCTGCGCTTCGAGCCGGTGACGGTGGTCTGCGGTCCCGGTCGGTCGGCGGACGCCCGGACGCTGCTCGGCCCGGGCGTCGACACCGTCGAGCGCGAGCTGGACGACGCCTGGATGCGGGACATCGGGCCCACCTTCCTCACCGACGGGCGTGAACTGGCCGCAGTGGACTGGACGTTCAACGGCTGGGGCGCCCAGCACTGGGCCCGCTGGGAGCACGACGCGAAGATCGCCGGGCATGTCTCGGACCTCGCGGGTGCGAAGACGTACGCCTCGAAGCTGGTCAACGAGGGCGGTGCGATCCACGTCGACGGCGAGGGGACCGTCCTGCTGACCGAGACCGTGCAGCTCGGGCCCGAGCGCAACCCCGGCTGGAGCCGCGACGAGGTCGAGGCGGAGCTCCACGGGATGCTCGGCACCCGCAAGGCCATCTGGCTGCCCCGCGGCCTCACCGGCGACTACCCGCCCTACGGCTTCGGCACCCTCGGGCACGTCGACATCGTCGCCGCCTTCGCCCGCCCGGGCGTGGTCGTCGCCCACCACCAGCCGGACCCGGCGCACCCCGACCACGAGGTGACCCGGGAGGTCATCGGCCTGCTCAGGTCCCAGACGGATGCGCGCGGCCGGGCGCTGGAGGTCGTCGAGGTCCCGGCCCCGACCGTCCTGGAGGCCGACGGCCACTGGGCCGACTACTCCTACATCAACCACTACCTCTGCAACGGCGGGGTCGTGCTCTGCGGTTTCGACGACCCGCGTGACGAGACGGCCGCCGGGATCTTCCGCCGTCTCTTCCCCGAGCGGACGGTGACCCTGGTGGACGCCCGTACGATCTTCTCCGGCGGTGGCGGCATCCACTGCATCACGCAACAGCAGCCGAAGATCTAGTAGTACGAGGAGCAGCACATGGCCGGTGGGCGCAGACAGGCCCCGCCCCGCGAGGACGTGCTCGCCGCCGCCATGGACATGATCGCCGACCGCGGCCTGGAGAAACTCACCATGGCCGCGCTCGGCCACGAGGTCGGCATGAGCAGCGGCCATCTCCTCTACTACTTCCGCTCCAAGGACGAACTGCTCCTCCAGACCCTGGAGTGGAGCGAGGGCCGGCTGGGCGCCGAGCGCGGCCGGCTGCTCACCCGCCGCGGCACCGCCCGCGAGCGCCTCGACGCCTATGTCGACCTGTACGTCCCCGTCGGCCACCGCGACCCGCACTGGACGCTCTGGCTGGAGGTCTGGAACCGCTCGCAGAACGCCGACGAGGCCGCCCGCGACCGCCAGGCCGCCATCGAGGGTGCCTGGCACCGCGACCTGGTGGCGCTGCTCGCGGAGGGCATCTCGCGGGGCGAGTTCCGGCCCGTCGACCCCGACCGCTTCGCCGCGCGCCTGCGGTCCCTGCTCGACGGCTTCTCCATCCACGTGGCGATCGGCCTGCGCGGCACGGACCGGGCCCAGGTGCTCGGCCATGTGCGCGAGTTCCTGGAAGCGGATCTCCTCACGGACGCGTGACATCCCGTCGGGCCGGGCAGGAACGGGCCCACGGGACGTCTCGTGATCCATCCACCGTGACGACCGCATCCTGAGACGGTCGGTGAGCCGGGGGCGGGTTGTGCCAGAATCCCCCCGTGCTCTCGTTCGCCATGATTATTGGCAGCAGGCGCGCCGGTCCGCAGTGACCACCACGTACGACCAGGTACGGGTGGCCATCGTCGTCCTCGACCCGCGCGCAGACCTCTCGCACCCGCGAGGGGTTTTTTCGTTTTCCGGCCCACCTTCAGCCGGAAGGCCAGCGCGAGGGACCATGGAGGGACGGTGGAGCCGGTCATTCCGGTACGACCGAGATTCGACATCAGGAGCCTAGTGACCATGACCGAGACGGCAACCAACGAGCTGGACGACTCGTTCCACGTCTTCGACACCACGCTGCGCGACGGTGCGCAGCGCGAGGGCATCAACCTCACTGTCGCGGACAAGCTGGCCATCGCACGGCACCTGGACGACTTCGGCGTGGGCTTCATCGAGGGCGGCTGGCCGGGTGCCAACCCCCGGGACACCGAGTTCTTCGCCCGCGCCCGGCAGGAGATCGACTTCAAGCACGCCCAGCTGGTCGCCTTCGGCGCCACCCGCCGGGCCGGTGCCAAGGCGGCGGACGACCCGCAGGTCAAGGCGCTGCTGGAGTCCGGCGCCCCGGTGATCACGCTGGTCGCCAAGTCCCACGACCGCCATGTCGAACTGGCGCTGCGCACCACCCTCGACGAGAACCTGGAGATGGTCCGCGACACGGTGTCCTTCCTGAAGGACCAGGGTCGCCGGGTCTTCGTCGACTGCGAGCACTTCTTCGACGGCTACCGCGCCAACCCCGAGTACGCCAAGGCGGTCGTCCGGGCGGCCTCGGAGGCCGGCGCCGACGTGGTCATCCTCTGCGACACCAACGGCGGCATGCTCCCCGCCCAGGTCAACGCCGTGGTCTCCACCGTCCTCGCCGACACCGGCGCCCGGCTCGGCATCCACGCCCAGGACGACACGGGCTGCGCGGTCGCCAACACCCTGGCCGCCGTCGACGCCGGTGCCACCCACGTCCAGTGCACGGCCAACGGCTACGGCGAGCGCGTCGGCAACGCCAACCTCTTCCCGGTGGTGGCCGCCCTGGAGCTCAAGTACGGCAAGAAGGTGCTGCCGGACGGCCACCTGCGCGAGATGACGAGGATCTCCCACGCCATCGCCGAGGTCGTCAACCTCACCCCCTCCACCCACCAGCCCTACGTCGGTGTCTCGGCCTTCGCCCACAAGGCCGGCCTGCACGCCTCCGCGATCAAGGTCGACCCGGACCTGTACCAGCACATCGACCCGGAGCTGGTCGGCAACACCATGCGCATGCTCGTCTCCGACATGGCGGGCCGCGCCTCCGTCGAACTCAAGGGCAAGGAACTCGGCATCGACCTCGGCGGCGACCGCGAACTGGTCGGCCGGGTGGTGGAGCGGGTGAAGGAGTACGAACTCAAGGGCTACACCTTCGAGGCCGCCGACGCCTCCTTCGAACTCCTCCTGCGCGCCGAGGTGGAGGGCAAACGGCGCAGTTACTTCCGTGTCGAGTCCTGGCGGGCCATCGTCGAGGACCGCCCCGACGGCACCCACGCCAACGAGGCCACGGTCAAGCTCTGGGCCAAGAGCGAGCGGATCGTCGCCACGGCGGAGGGCAACGGCCCGGTCAACGCCCTCGACCGCGCCCTGCGCGTCGCCCTCGAGAAGATCTACCCCCAGCTGGCCAAGCTCGACCTGGTCGACTACAAGGTCCGCATCCTGGAGGGCAAGCACGGCACCGAGTCCATCACCCGCGTGCTGATCTCCACGTCCGACGGCAGCGGCGAATGGTCCACGGTCGGCGTCGGGGAGAACGTGATCGCCGCCTCCTGGCAGGCCCTGGAGGACGCGTACACCTACGGCCTGCTGCGGGCGGGCGTGGAACCGGCGGAGTAGCCGCGGCGAAGCCGGGGGCTGGGCTCACAGCCCCCGGCTCGTTCCGCGGTACCGCCTTACTGCAGGTGCCACTTCTGGTTCGCGGCGCCCGTGCACGTCCAGATCTGGGCCCGTGTCCCGTTCGCCGACGAGTTGCCCGTGACGTCCAGGCACTTGTTCGCCGCCGTGTTCACCACGTCACCCGTCGAGGCGTTGTACGACCACTGCTGTGCCCCGGTGCCGTTGCAGTCGTACAACTGGACCTTCGCCCCGTCCGCCGTGGAGGCCGAGGTGACGTCGAGGCACTTGCCGAGCGCGCGCACCGACCCGTCGGACTGCACGGTCCACTGCTGGGCCGTGCTGCCGTTGCAGTCGTAGAGCTGCACGGCCGTACCGTTCGTGCTCGAGCCGCCCGCCACGTCCAGGCACTTGCTCGCGAGCCCGACGAAGGCGCCGGTCTGGCTGCCGCCGCCCGACTGGGTGCCGGACCAGGTGAAGGTCGCCGAGGTCTTGCCGGGCAGTGAGTAGGTCGCGTGCTGGGAGCCCCAGTTGAGGGTGACGGTCTTCGCCGCGGACGAGTCGTTGTAGGCGATCAGCGCCTTGGAGCCGTCCGGGTTGCGCCAGGCCACGTTCGGCACGGCGGTGGACGCGGTGGAGGCGATCCGCTGCGCACCGGGCCGGACGAACTTCGTCAGGTGCCCCATCGTGTAGTACTCGACCGTGTAGTCGACGGTCCCGCTCGACCCGTCCCCGTTGTGCACGGTGATCAGCCCGGTGCAGGTGCCGCAACCGCCGTTGTGCGGGCCCATGTTCTGGTCCACGGCCAGCGACCACTTGGTCACCGACTTCGCCCAGTTGCGGGTGTAGTCGATGATGTTGTTCATGTCCTCGCGCTGCTGGTTGGCGATCCAGGTGCCGCCGGAGTGCTCGGTGCCGAAGGCGTCCAGCGTGGGGTACTGGTTGTGCACGGTGGTCTGCTTGTTGATGTCACCGCCGTAGCCGTGCCAGGCGATCCCGCCGAAGTTGGGATGGTTGCGGATCGCCGCGTCGTCGACGCTCGCGGCCGCGTAGGAGTCGTATACGTCCCAGTTCCAGTCGTGCGCGAGGACCTTGGTGGACAGCCCGGCGGCCTGGAGCTTCGGCAGCAGTTCGCTCTTGAGGAAGTACTGCAGGCCCGAGGCGTTCCAGCTCATCGAGGGGTAGCCGGAGCAACAGGTCGGCTCGTTCTGCGGGGTGACGTAGGAGACCTTCACGCCCTGCGCCTGGTAGGCCTGGAGGTACTTCACGAAGTACGAGGCGTAGGCCCCGTAGTCCTCCGACTTCAGCCAGCCCCCGTTGAGCGAGCCGCTGTCCTTCATCCAGGCCGGCGCCGTCCATGGCGAGGCCATGACAGTCAGAGAGGGGTTCAGCTGGAGCGCCTGCTTGGTGAGCGGCACGACGTCCGCGAGGTCGTGGGAGATGGAGAAGCTGTTGAGGTTCGGGTCGGTCTGGCCGGCGGGTATGTCGTCGTACGTGTACCCGTACCGAGCCAGGTCCGAGGCGCCCATCGGATTGCGCAGGAACGACAGCCCGATCCCGTCGGTGGGGGAGAACAGCTTCTTCATGGTGGCGTCCCGGGTGGCCTGGGACAGCGCGCCGCTGCTGTTCATCAGCCAGGCCGCGGTGTCGGTGAAGGACGCCCCGCCGCCGGTGAAGGTCTGGTAGCGGGTGTTCTCGTCGACGGTGATGTTCTCGCCGCTGCCGCCGCTCCCGGACTGGAAGGCGAACGGTGTCTGCGCCTGGAGCCCGCGGGTGACATGGCGCCCGCCGGAGTCGTCGGTGGTGGTGAGGTATGCGGTGACCTGCTCACCGGCGGCGTGCGCGGACGGCACGACCGCGCTGAGGCCGGCCACGGTGAGCAGCCCGGCCAAGAACAGCCGGACCGTGTGGGGGGTGGTTCTCATGGACACATCGCCCTTCCTGACGGATGTCTTGACGGGGGTGCGAGCCGTTAGTTAACTCACGTCGTGATCTAAGCCATGAGTGAACTGTGAGAGCCCTGAGTGAACCAGAGAGTCGAGGGAAGGTCCATGCCAAGAACCGCCCTGCTCGTGTCCACCGCCCTACTCGCAGCCCTGATGCCCCTGTCCGCGGCCCGCGCCGCCGACGACCCCGCCCCGACCCCCGTCGACCGCTTCGAGGGCGAGGTCCCCTTCGCCGCCCAGCCCGCCGAGGGCATCTTCACCTGGGGAGGGGACAGCGACGACCCGCCCGCTCTCCAGTTCGCCGACCGGGCGGACGCCCCCGAGGGCGCGAAGGTGCTCTCCGGGACGTACGACATCAGCGGCTACGGCGGCTTCACCCACGACTTCGCCGCCGCCGAGCCCGCCCACGACTGGTCCGCCCACAAGGGCATCCGCTTCTGGTGGGACGGCCAGGACAACGGCAAGAAGATCAACTTCGAGATCAAGGACGGCGGCGCGGGCGGCGAGGCCTCCGAGCTGTGGACGACGTCCTTCACCGACGACTTCTCCGGCTGGAAGCAGATCGAGATCCCCTTCGGCGACTTCGTCTACCGCACGGACTACCAGCCCGTCGGCGGTATCGACCACGTCCTCGGCCTGACCCAGATGTGGGGCTACGCGCTCACCCTCCCCGTCGGGCTCAAGGGCCGGTTCGCCATGGACGACGTGGAGTTGTACGGCAAGGCCGACCAGGCGCTGCGCGCCTCCGTCACCACCGACGCGGCCGTCTACCCGGTGCGGGAGGGCCGCACGGCCGCGGTGAAGGTCTCCGTCGGCGCCACCGGCTCCGCCCCGCTCGACGAGCCCGTGACCGTCGCCTACGAGACGGCCACGACCGGCACCGCCGACTCCGGCAAGGACTACACCCCGGTCTCCGGCACCCTCACCTTCCCGGCCGGTACGGTCTCCGGGGCCACGCAGACCATCAAGGTGCGCACGCTGAAGGACCGGTCCGGCGAATCGGCCGAGACCATCCCGCTGAAGCTCACCGTCACCGGCGCCAAGGCCCCCGCCGAGACCCCGCAGGTCGTCATCGACGCGCACGGACTGCCGTACCTGGACAGCAAGTTGCCCGTGAAGAAGCGGGTCGCCGACCTCCTGTCCCGGATGTCCCTGGCGGAGAAGGCCGGCCAGATGACCCAGGCCGAGCGCGGTGCCGTGGGCAACGGCGGTGACGTCGCCGCCTACGATCTCGGCTCGCTGCTCTCCGGCGGCGGTTCCACTCCCACGCCCAACACCGCCGAGGCCTGGGCGAAGATGATCGACGGCTTCCAGCTCCGGGCGCAGGCGACGCGGTTCCAGATCCCGCTGATCTACGGCGTGGACGCGGTGCACGGCCACAACAACCTGGCCGGCGCCACGATCATGCCGCACAACATCGGCATCGGCGCGACCCGCGACCCCGGGCTCGCCGAGGACGCCGGCGCGGTGACGGCCGCCGAGGTCCGCGCCACCGGCATCCCCTGGGACTTCGCCCCCTGCCTGTGCGTCACCCGTGACGAACGCTGGGGCCGCTCCTACGAGTCCTTCGGCGAGGACCCCGCCCTGGTGAAGTCCATGGAGACCATGATCCAGGGCCTCCAGGGCCGGGCCGACGGACGTGACCTGAAGGATGACGACAAGGTCCTGGCCACCGCCAAGCACTTCGTCG
The DNA here is from genome assembly GCF_055567535.1 of Streptomyces sp. NPDC026538. Classification (NCBI taxonomy): domain Bacteria; kingdom Bacillati; phylum Actinomycetota; class Actinomycetes; order Kitasatosporales; family Streptomycetaceae; genus Streptomyces; species Streptomyces sp. NPDC026538. The sequence goes on along the minus strand of NZ_JBVHQG010000011.1, from coordinate 210,083 downwards.
GCGACGGCGGCACCGAGTACGGCTCCTCCACGACCGGGTCGTACACCATCGACCAGGGCGTCACCAAGGTCACCCGGCAGCAGCTGGAGGCGATCCACCTGGCGCCGTACCAGACCGCGGTCGACCGGGGCATCGGCACGGTCATGCCGTCGTACTCCTCGCTCGACATCCTCGGTGACGGCCAGGGCCCGGTGAAGATGCACGCCCGCGCCGACATGATCAACGGCGTACTCAAGGGCCGGATGGGCTTCGACGGCTTCGTGATCAGCGACTGGAACGCCATCGACCAGCTCCCCGGCGACCACGCGGCCCACGTCAGCACGGCGGTCAACGCCGGCGTCGACATGATGATGGTCCCTTACAGCTACCAGGACTTCACCAAGACCCTGACCGACGAGGTGAACGCCGGCCGGGTCAGCGAGCAGCGGATCGACGACGCGGTCTCCCGCATCCTCACCCAGAAGTTCAAGCTGGGTCTGTTCGAGCACCCGTACGCGGACACCAGCGGCGCCTCGAAGATCGGCTCCGCCAAGCACCGGGCGGTGGCCCGCCAGGCGGCTGCCGAGTCGCAGGTGCTGCTGAAGAACGACAGCGGGGTCCTGCCCCTGAAGAAGTCGCAGAAGGTGTACGTCGCCGGGTCCAACGCCGACGACCTCGGCAACCAGACCGGCGGCTGGACCATCACCTGGCAGGGCGCCTCCGGCACCCACACCACGGGCACCACCATCCTCCAGGGCATGAAGAACGCCGGGGGAGACGTCACCTACTCCAAGGACGCCTCGGCGCCGACCGGCGGCTACGACGTGGGTGTGGTCGTCGTCGGCGAGACCCCGTACGCCGAGGGCGTCGGAGACGTCGGCAACGGCAACGACCTGGCGCTGACCCCGGCCGACCAGGCCGCCGTGGACAAGGTGTGCGCGGCCATGAAGTGCGCGGTGCTGATCGTCTCCGGGCGCCCGCAGCTGATCGGGGACCGGCTCGGCGAGATCGACGCCCTGGTGGCGTCCTGGCTGCCGGGCACCGAGGGCGACGGCGTGGCCGACGTGCTCTACGGGAAGAAGGCCTTCACCGGCCGGCTCCCGGTCACCTGGCCGAAGTCCGAGGCCCAGCTGCCGATCAACGTGGGCGACGCTTCGTACGACCCGCAGTACCCGTACGGCTGGGGTCTGACGACGCTGGCCAAGCCGTCGAAGGGCGGCGAGGCCACCCTGCGGGCGCTCGGCGTCGCGGCGAAGGCCGCGGAGCGGACGGGTGCCGCCTCGGCCGGCCGGAAACTGGTCACCAAGGCGCGACTGCTGGTGCAGGCTGAGATCGGACAGTCGATCACGGCAGCCGTCTCGAAGCCCTTCGCCGACGCCGACCACCTGCTGCTGACCGGCAGGTACGCGGCGGCGGTGGAGAAGCTGACGGAGGCGTACAAAGCAGCATAAGAAATGACAGGTTATGGGGGGTTTCGGGTAAATTGCGGAACATGAAGGCCGTGCTGCGGACCCGGACCCGAAGCCTCCCAGGCCTGCTGCTGGCCCTGCTGGTGATCGCCCTCACGGCGTTCGCTCCGCAGGCCACGGCGGCCACCGGTGTCTCGACGATCGCCGACGCTCTGCGCAAGAGCCCGGTGTACGTCGACCCGGCGGCCGCCGCCCAGCTCTCCACGGCCGAGGCCGACACGCTGGCCCGGCAGATCAAGGACGCGAACAAACCCCTGTTCATCGCGGTCCTGCCGGCCGGCTACCCCACCCAGGACCTCTTCACGGACCTGCGCACCGCCACCGGCATCACCGGTCTGTACGCCGTCCGGCTCGGCGATCGCTTCGACGCCCGCGCCGACTCCTCGGTGCTGCCCCGGACGGCCGTGCGGAACCTGGTCACCAGCGTCCAGGGCGAGACCGCGAACACCCAGCTGACCGACTTCACGAACCGCGCCCTGACCAAACTCGGCGGCAAGGCGCCCGCGACCTGGGGCGGCGGCAGCGCGGACGGCTCCGGCGTCTCCAGTACGGCGCTGATCGCGATCGGCGCGGTGATCGTGGCCGGCGGGGCGGGCGCCTACACCCTGGTCCGCCGCAACCGTCGGCGCCACCAGGAGGAGCAGCGGGCCGCCCTGGACCGGCTCCGGGTGGTCGTGGACGAGGACATCACCGCCTTCGGCGAGGAACTGGACCGGCTCGACTTCCACCCGGCCGAGCCCCGGGCCGATGACGCCATGCGCGCGGACTACGAGCGCGCGCTGAACGCCTACGACCAGGCGAAGCAGTACATGGCCGACGCCCGGAGACCGGAGGACGTGCGGTCGGTCACCCAGGCCCTGGAGGACGGCCGTTTCTCGCTGGCACAGCTCGCCGCCCGCCGCGAGGGCCGCCCGCTCCCGGAGCGCCGGCCGCCGTGCTTCTTCGACCCCCGGCACGGCCCCTCGGTCACGGACGCCACCTGGACCCCGGCCGGCGGCTCGCCCCGCGAGGTCCCGGTCTGCGCGGCCGACGCCACCCGGCTGGCCGACGGCCGCGACCCGGCGATCCGCGAGGTCGACACCGACCAAGGCCGCCGCCCCTACTGGGACGCGGGCCCGGCCTACGGCCCCTGGGCGGGCGGCTACTTCGGTGGCGGCCTCCTCCCCGGCCTGCTCATCGGTACGGCCCTGGGCGGCTGGATGTCCGCCCCCGCCTACGCGGCCGACTACGGCACCGGATACGGCGACTTCGGCACCGGCGGCTATCAGGGCGGCGACCTGTCGGGCGCGGACTTCGACCCCGGGGACTTCGGCGACTTCGGTGGCGGCGGCGGGGACTTCGGCGGCGGAGGCGGGGACAGCGGGGACTTCGGCGGCGGTTTCTGACCTACTCCGCGTCCACCAGCCGCTCCAGCACGGCGGCCGCCAGCGACAGCACCCCGCGCTCGGTCTCGCTCAGCGTCCCGAACGCCTCGGCCAGCCAGGCGTCCCGCTGGTCCATGTCGGCCTCCAGCGCGCGCCGCCCCGCTCCGGTCAGGCTCAGCACGGACTGCCGGCGGTCGGACGGGTCCGGCGCCCGCCCGACCAGCCCCTCCGTCTCCAGCTCCGCGAAGACGCGGGTCAGCGACTGCGGCCGCTGCCGCTCGGCGGCCGCGACCTCGCCGGGCGTGGACGGCCCGTGCCGGTACAGATGGCCGAGCACCGACAGCTGATTGGGACTGAGGCTCCCGTCCCCGCGTTCCTGCCGCAGCCGACGGTTGAACCGGAGGACGGCACGACGGATGCGGGCGGCTTCGGCGAGGTGCTCCATGGGTCAGATCGTACGCGATTACTTACTACCTGCTGACCTGCTTGGCCCGTATCCTCAGTCCAGTGACCCCCAAACTCATACGCAACGCGTACGAAGCCGGGCTGACGATGACGGCCGTGCTGCTCTCCTGGGGAGCCGCGCTGGTGCTGGAGGGTGCCGCCGGGCTGCACACCGATGTGCTGGTCCTCGCGGTCGCCCTCACCCTGACCCTCGCCGCCGCCCAGCGCACCGCCGACACCCGCAGGCGGCTGATGGCGCTGGTGCTGCTGCCCGTCACAGCCGCCGCCTCGATCTTCGTCGGTCGGCTGCTCGCCTCGCACTACGCGGCGGGCGCGGCCGTCTACACGGCCGGGATGGCGCTGGCCATCTGGATCCGCCGGTACGGGCCGGCCGGCACCAAGGCGGGCACGCTGATCGCCCTCCCCCTGGTGGCCCTCCTCGTGGTCCCCGGCCCCGCGCTGCCGGCGGCGGCGCAGAGCGGCCTGGTGACCTGGGGCTGGTCGGCGCTGATCGGGGTGCTGGCATGCGGCTCGGTCTGGCTGGTGCAGGCACTCGGCGACCGCTGCAGCCCCTGGCGCGCGGCCCCGACCCCCGACCCGCCCCCACGCCGCTCGCGTCTCCACCCACGCCCCAGCACCCGCATGGCCCTCCAGATGGCGGCGGCCATCGCAACCGCCTTCGTACTGGGCCGTGTCCTCTTCGACGACCACTGGCCGTGGGCCGTCCTGACCGCGTACGTCGCGGCGAGCGGCAACCGAGGCCGGACCGACGTCCTGCGCAAGGGGGTTGAACGGCTGGCCGGGGCCTGCGCGGGCACACTCCTGGCGACGGCGGTGGCGGAGGCGGGCGTCACGGGCCACACCCCGGTGGCCCTGATGTTCGCCGTCCTGGCCGTCGCCCTGTGGCTGCGCCCTCTCAACTACGCGTACTGGGCAGCCGGCATGACCACGGCCCTCTCCCTGCTCCTCGGCTACTTCGGCCAGAACGCGGAATCCCTGCTGCCGACCCGCCTGGCAGCCATCGCGGTGGGCGCGACCCTCTCGGTGGCCTCGGCGTGGTGGCTGCTGCCGGTACCCCGCAGAAGGACGACGGCACGCCCCGAGGTACGGCCGAGCGAGGCCTAGTCAGGAGACGTCACCTGGTCGTATGCCCGAGGAATGCGGTCCAGGTGGCGGGGGAGACGGTGAGGTGGGCGGCGTCGGGGTTCTTGGAGTCGCGAACGTGGACGGCGGTGGGGTGGGTGGCCACCTCTACGCAGTTGCCGCCTTCACTACTGCTGTAGCTGGACTTGGACCATGTCAGTGCTGCGGTCTTCATGACTCTCCAAGCAGTGGGGTCGTCGACCAGGAAGCCGGCACGCCGCGCCTCAAGGTGGACCGGGACTCCAACACCCCCACATCCGCGAGGCGTTCTACCGCCGGCACCGCAGATCCGTCGGCATGGCCCGCGCTCCGCGTCCAAGCGCTGACAACTGACCTCGAACACCGGGCGCGGTACGAGCGGGGTCTCGTACCGGTCCAGCCTGGTGCGGTCAGTCCGCTCACTCGGTCGGCCGCCGCTTGGAGTTCGTCGGCCGGCACGGAGACGGGACGCGGCCTGCTTCGATGGCGCAGGCCGCGGCGATGAGCAGGGCCAGGGCAGGCCCCCGCACGGTGCTGGTCGACCTTGCGCGTCTCTACGAAGGTGAGTGAGCCAGGTCACCGGCCTAGACTTGAGGGTCCGGGCGGGGGACCCCACCCCAGGAGGACGCGATGGTGCGGCAGACGAGGCTGGTCGGGGAGTCCGGGGAGTATGCCGGTGCCCGCGAGGAGCTACGGGCGGCCGAGATCGAGCTGATGCGGCGCCGGGAGGAGGTCGCGGCGCTGCGCCGGGCGCTCCCGCCGGGGCCGGCCGTCGACGACTACGTCTTCCTCGAAGGGCCGTCAGGCCTCGACGCCGGGGACACCCCGGTCCATGAGGTCGCGTTGAGCGAGCTGTTCTCCGGCCCCGAACGCCCGCTGATCGTCTATCACTTCATGTACGGCAAGCTCCAGACCAGCGCCTGTCCGATGTGCACGATGTGGATCGACGGCTTCAACGGCATCGCCCACCACGTGTCCCGGAACGCGGACTTCGTCATCGCCGCGGCGGCCGACCCGCCCGTCCTCCGCCAGTACGCCCGCGACCGCGGCTGGCACCGGCTGCGGCTGCTCAGCTGTGGTGACAGCACGTTCAAGTACGACCTGGGCAGCGAGGACAAGGAGGGCGAGCAGGACTCCACGGTCTCCGTCTTCACCCGCGACGGCGACGGCACGGTCCGGCACGCATACTCCGCCCATCCGCGCATGGCCGACGACATCCAGGAGCGCGGCATCGACCTGCTGACACCCGTCTGGCACCTGCTCGATCTGACCCCGCAAGGGCGCGGCGACTGGTACCCGACCATCGATTACTAGGGCACGCGCGGGACATCCGGACACGGCCGAGCGCCCGCCCTCAGGGGAGTCGAGGGCGGGCGCTCAGCGGGCGTGATCGGGGCCGGCGGTCCGGCGCCGCGGGCTCACGCGTTCTTGATCGCGGAGATGTCGAAGTTCAGCTTGATCTTGTCGGAGACCAGGACGCCGCCGGTCTCCAGCGCCGCGTTCCAGGTCACGCCCCAGTCGGAGCGCTTGATCTCGGCCTTGCCCTCGAAGCCGACGCGCTCGTTGCCGAACGGGTCCTTCGCGGCGCCGTTGAACTCCAGGTCGATGGTGACCGGCCGGGAGACACCGAGGATCGTGAGGTCGCCGGTGATGCGGTAGTCATCGCCGCCGAGGGCCTCCGCCTTGGTGGAGCGGAAGGTCATCGTCGGGAACTCGTCCGTCTTGAAGAAGTCCGCCGACTTCAGGTGACCGTCACGGTCCGGGCTGCCCGTGGTGATGCTCTCCATCGTGATGTCGAGGGTGGCGGTGGACTTCGCCGGGTCCGAGCCGTCCAGGTGCAGCGAGCCCTCGAACTGCTGGAAGCTGCCCTTGACGTTGGTGACCATCGCGTGGCGGGCCACGAAGCCGAGCGTGGTGTGCGCCGGGTCGATCGTGTAGTCGCCGGTCAGCGCGGCCGTGTCGGCGGCGGGGACGGTGGCGGCGGCGTCGTTCTTGCGGCCGAAGATACCCATGACGTGCTCCTTGAGGGGGACGGGTCGCGGCCTAGGAGCGGTGGATGCCGTAGGCGCGGACCGTTGATGTTTAACGTTCAACGAACTCAACGACGCCCACCGTAACCCTATTCCGTACAACCTTCAACATCATCCGTTCGCGTGTGGCGCTCATTACGCACCGTAATGCCGCCCGGGCTGAATCGCGACACGACGGGAGCGGGTGGCGAGGGTGCGGTTAGGCTCGGAAGGGAGTGGAGTCGGAGGGGTGGGGGACCGCCGTCCGGGGGCCCCGTCACCCCTGGGGTGGTATGGCTCGGCCATGAATGTGAGGCGCGTCTCAGGCCCCGCCTTTGTGGCACCCCTACAACGCCACAGCCCCCTGAGCAGTCGGAACGGCTGCATGTCGTTCCGGTTCTGTTCGGTGCTTCCAGGAAAACGGGTCGGAGACTGTACGGAGTCGACGTCTCGTAATCCTTGGTGTCCTTCGTAAGGTCGCTACATGACCGTTTTGGAAGAGACGACGGGTGAGCCCACCGGCGAGCCGACGGACGCGCGCGGGCGGGTCGCCGAGCTGCACGAGATCCGTGCGGCGGCCGTGGCGGGGCCCAGCGAGAAGGCGACCGAGGCGCAGCATGCCAAGGGCAAGCTCACGGCCCGGGAGCGCATCGAGCTGCTCCTGGACCCGGACTCCTTCCAGGAGGTCGAGCAGCTGCGCCGGCATCGCGCGGTCGGTTTCGGCCTGGAGGCCAAGAAGCCCTACACCGACGGCGTCATCACCGGCTGGGGCACGGTCGAGGGTCGTACCGTCTTCGTCTACGCCCATGACTTCCGGATCTTCGGCGGCGCGCTGGGCGAGGCCCACGCCACCAAGATCCACAAGATCATGGACATGGCCATCGCGGCCGGCGCCCCGTTGGTCTCCCTGAACGACGGCGCCGGCGCCCGCATCCAGGAGGGCGTCTCCGCGCTCGCCGGCTACGGCGGCATCTTCCAGCGCAACACCAAGGCGTCCGGTGTCATCCCGCAGATCTCCGTGATGCTCGGCCCGTGCGCGGGCGGCGCGGCCTACAGCCCCGCCCTCACCGACTTCGTCTTCATGGTCCGCGAGACCTCGCAGATGTTCATCACCGGCCCGGACGTCGTCAAGGCGGTCACCGGCGAGGAGATCACCCAGAACGGCCTCGGCGGCGCCGACGTGCACGCCGAGACCTCCGGCGTCTGCCACTTCGCGTACGACGACGAGGAGACCTGCATCGCGGAGGTCCGCTACCTCCTCTCCCTCCTCCCGCAGAACAACCGCGAGAACCCGCCCCGGGTCGACTGCACGGACCCGGTGGACCGTCGCGGCGACGTCCTCCTGGACCTGGTGCCGGCCGACGGCAACCGGCCGTACGACATGGCCAAGGTGATCGAGGAGATCGTCGACGACGGCGACTACCTGGAGGTCCACGAGCGCTGGGCGCGGAACATCATCTGCGCGCTGGCCCGGATCGACGGCCAGGTCGTGGGCATCATCGCCAACCAGCCGCAGGTGCTGGCGGGCGTCCTGGACATCGAGGCGAGCGAAAAAGCTGCGCGCTTTGTCCAGATGTGTGACGCTTTCAATGTTCCGATCGTCACCTTCCTGGACGTACCGGGCTTCCTCCCCGGCGTCGACCAGGAACACGGCGGGATCATCCGCCACGGCGCGAAGCTCCTCTACGCCTACTGCAACGCGACCGTGCCCCGGATCTCACTGATCCTGCGCAAGGCGTACGGAGGTGCCTACATCGTCATGGACTCCCAGTCGATCGGTGCCGACCTGACGTACGCCTGGCCGACGAACGAGATCGCGGTCATGGGCGCCGAGGGTGCCGCCAACGTGATCTTCCGTCGGCAGATCGCCTCCGCCGAGGACCCCGAGGCCATGCGGCAGAAGATGGTCAAGGAGTACAAGGCAGAGCTCATGCACCCCTACTACGCGGCCGAGCGCGGCCTGGTCGACGACGTCATCGACCCGGCCGAGACCCGCGAGGTGCTCGCCAAGTCGCTGGCGATGCTGCACACCAAGCACGCCGACCTGCCGTCCCGTAAGCACGGCAACCCCCCGCAGTAATCCTGCGGAAACCTCTCTCACGGAGACTGAATCCATGAACGTCCCTGACATTCGCGTGGAGAAGGGCAACGCCGACCCGGAGGAAGTCGCCGCCATAACGGCGGTCCTCCTGGCCCGCGCGGCCGCCCGGCCGACCGCCGACACCGAGCAGACCCACCGAGGCCGCGCGAAGGCCGGCTGGCGCCGCCTGGAACGCGAGAACGGCTTCCGCGCCCCGCACAGCTGGCACTGAGCTCTCGCCGCAGCGTCGACCCACGGCCCCGCTCCTCCTTCGGGAGGGCGGGGCCGTGGTCGTGCTCCGTGGCGTCACGGATTCCGGTGCCGGACCCGCCGAGCGACCGGCGCGCCCCTGGGCGCCCTGTGGGCGGCCTGCGACCCCCGGGCCCGGCTTCCCCCTCCCGGAGGCTCTGCCGGGCCGCAGGAGCCGCCCCTACGGCGCTGTGGGCGCGGGCCCGGGGCGCGCGCACACAGCGCTGAGCGCCCGGCGCGCGCCGGGGTACGACGAGCGCACCACGACGAAGAGGGTCCCGAACAGCGGGGTCTGACGAACCGGCACACGACGGGGGTACGACAAAGGGGCCCGTTCCGGGTGGAAGGGGCCCCTCGGAGGGACGACCGCTAGCGCAGGCGGGCCATCAGGGCGTGTTCGACCAGGGTGATCAGGGCCGACTTGGCGTCCGCGCGGTGGCGGGCGTCCGTCGTGATGATCGGGGTGTCGGGGCCGATCTGGAGCGCCTCGCGGACCTCTTCCGGGTTGTACGGCTGGTTGCCGTCGAAGCCGTTGAGGGCGATGACGAAGGGGAGACCCGAGTTCTCGAAGTAGTCGACCGCGGGGAAGCAGTCGGCGAGTCGGCGGGTGTCCACGAGGACGATGGCGCCGATCGCGCCGCGTACCAGGTCGTCCCACATGAACCAGAAGCGGTCCTGGCCCGGCGTGCCGAACAGGTACAGGATCAGGTCCTGGTCCAGGGTGATGCGGCCGAAGTCCATGGCGACCGTGGTGGTCGTCTTGTCCCCGGTGTGGGTGAGGTCGTCGATGCCGGCAGACGCGGACGTCATCACGGCCTCTGTGCGCAGCGGGTTGATCTCCGAGACGGCACCGACGAACGTGGTCTTGCCCACGCCGAAGCCGCCCGCCACCACGATCTTCGCGGAGGTGGTGGAGCGGGAAGGACCGCCGCTAGAGCTTGCGAAGTCCACTGAGCACCCTTTCGAGCAGTGTCACGTCTGGCTGGCCACCGGCGTTCTCGTCGCCGCCGGGCTGATGGATGGCGACCAGGCCCGCCTCCGCCAAGTCGGCGACGAGGATCCTGGCCACGCCGAGAGGGATCGACAGGAGGGCCGAGACTTCGGCCACCGACTTGATCTCCCGGCAGAGGTTGCAGATCCGCTGATGCTCGGGCAGCTGGCCCTGCATCTGGTGCGGCTGCGCGGTGGTGTGCACCAGTGCCTCGATGGCGAGCTGGTACCGCGGGCGGGTCCGGCCACCGGTCATGGCGTACGGACGCACCAAGGGGTTGTGCGACCCCGAGGCCGGCGCCGGCTCGGGACGACGCTGCGGCTGTACCGGCTGGATGCGCGGCGCCGGCGGCTGGTCGTACGGCGACGGGCCGGGGCCCTGCGGTGCGTACGGCTGCCGGTGGCTAGGCGCGGAGGGGAAGTTGTACCGGTTCGCGGAACCGTCGCCCTGGCCCTGCGCAGGACCGTACGACCAGTTGCCGTTATTCGAACCGTTTGGGGGTGTTGCCACTTTCTCTCCTCCTCCGACCGTGCCGGGCACCCATCCCTGTGGAGCCGCGTCCCGAAACCTTACGGCCCCGGGACGCTAAAACGCACCGTCTGACTATTAGTTGAGAAGGCTTCCCTGGAGTTCCGCACGCAGATCCGGGGTAAGAACGGTGCCTGCTCGGTCCACCAAAAGGGCCATCTCGTACCCAATCAGGCCGATGTCGGCCTCCGGGTGGGCCAGAACGGCCAAGGACGACCCATCGGAAACGGACATGATGAACAGGAATCCCCGCTCCATCTCCACAACCGTCTGATTCACGCTGCCGCCCTCGAAAATCCGGGAGGCGCCTGCCGTCAGAGACGTCAGACCGGAGGCGACGGCCGCGAGTTGGTCGGCGCGGTCGCGGGGGAAGCCTTCGGACATCGCCAGAAGGAGTCCGTCGGCGGAGACCACCACCGTGTGGGACACCCCCGGGGTGTTGTCCACGAAGTTGGTGATCAACCAGTTCAGGTTCTGTGCCGCCTGGCTCATCGGGCTCACACTAACGCTCCTGGTTGTAGGTGCTGTCAGGACCGAAGCCCTGGCCGTTCGTTTCACTGCCTGCGTTGCGTCCGCGCTGGACGCCCCTGCGCAGGTTGCTCAGCCTGCCCCGGACGTCCTCCGGGGCGCGGGAGACCTGTGGGCCTCCCTGAGGGGTGTTCTCGGCGGCTCCCTCGACCAGGTTGGCCTTGGGGACCCGCCTCGGCAGGCCGGAGGACGTGACCCCGCCCGCCTTGGGCTTGCGCAGCTGCGAGGCCTGCTGCCAGCGCTCGTCGTTCGCCGAACGCCAGCTGCTGTCGCCGTTGGACTCCGGAGCCGAGGCTCGCGGAGCCGCCGGAGCCGAAGCCGCGGCCGGAGCCTGCTGCACGGGAGCCGGGCCGTTGCCGTTCGGGCCGCCGGATCCCCGGCGGGGCAGCCCGGCGTCGGTCAGCCGGTGCCCCCCGGAAGGGGCCGCTCCCGGACGGTCGAAGCCTACGCGGTTCCGCTCGTCCACGTCACCGGCCTGCGCCGATTCCGCTTCGGGAGCGTACTGGGCCGGGTAGCCGTTCTGGTAGCTGTCCTGATGCTGCCCCTGCTGCGGCCAGTCGTCCTGGTAGGGCTGCTGCTCCCCGAATGCCGGGAACGACTCGGAGGCGGCGGCCTGGGCGGCCGCGGGGTCCTCCTGGGCCGGTTCCGGATACGCGGGCTCCGGGTAGCCGCCACTGGTGGCGAAGGGGTCGGCCGAGAACGTGTCGTTCCGCGGCAGGCCGCCGTTCGGCGCGTAGTACTGCTCGTCGTACGCGCCCTGCGACTGCTCCTGGTACTGCTGCCCGGCGTCGAAGCCCGTGGGCTGTTCCTGGAAGTCCGTACCGTTGCTGTCGTAGCCCTGCCGGCCCCGGTCGAACTCGTCGGCGTACGACGGGATCTCCGCGGTCTCCTGGGGGTTCTGCGCGGCCTGCCCGGGCTGCGCCTGGGCCTCCAGGGCCGCACGGCGCTCCTCGCGCAACAGGGAGCGGCCGACGGGGTCCAGGTCCCGGATGTCGTCGGGGACCTCTACGTAGCGGCTGTCGTCGAAGCCCAGCTCGGCCGCCGTACGCATCGGCTGGAGCTGCGGCTGCTGGCTGAAGTTCTCGGCCTGGAACTGCTGCTCCGGGATGATCTGCGAGACCGTGAACTCCTCGCGGTCCAGAGGCTGTTCGCCGCCGCCACCGTGGGTGATGGCGTCCGGCAGCATGACCAGCGAGGTGGTGCCCGCCTGCTCGCCGGAGGGGCGCAGCTGGACCCGGATGCCGTGCCGGTCGGAGAGCCGGCCGACCACGAAGAGGCCCATGCGCTGGGAGATCGCGGCGTCCACGGTCGGCGGGTTGGCCAGCTTGTGGTTGATGTCCGCGAAGTCCTCGGCGGTGAGGCCGATGCCCTTGTCGTGGATCTCGATCATGATGCGGCCGTCGGGGAGACGGGTCGCGGTGACGCGGACCTTGGTCTGCGGGGAGGAGAACGTCGTCGCGTTCTCCAGCAGCTCGGCCAGCAGGTGCACGAGGTCGGTGACCGCGCGGCCGTGGATCTCGGCCTCCGGGACGCCGGAGAGCTCGATGCGCTCGTACTGCTCCACCTCGGAGGAGGCGGCGCGGAGCACGTCGACCAGCGGGACCGGCTGGTCCCAGCGGCGGCCGGGCTCCTCGCCGGCGAGGACGAGGAGGTTCTCGCCGTTGCGGCGCATACGGGTCGCGAGGTGGTCCAGCCGGAAGAGGTTCTCCAGCTGGTCCGGGTCGGCCTCGTTGTTCTCCAGGTCGGTGATCAGGGTCAGCTGGCCCTCGATCAGCGACTGGTTGCGGCGCGACAGGTTGGTGAAGATCGCGTTGATGTTGCCCCGCAGCAGGGCCTGCTCGGCGGCGAGCCGGACGGCCTCGCGGTGGACCTGGTCGAACGCGCGGGCGACTTCGCCGATCTCGTCGGTCGAGGTGATCGGGATCGGCGCCACCCGGGTGTCGACCCGGCCGGGGTCGGTGCGGGAGAGCTGGTCGACCAGCATCGGCAGCCGCTGCTCGGCGATGCCGAAGGCGGCGTTGCGCAGCTGGCGCATCGAGCGGGACATCTGGCGGGCCACCATGCCGGCCAGGATGAACGCCGCGAGCAGGGCGACCACGACCGCGGCACCGGTGATGAACGCGTCCGTCTTCGCGTTGTCGGCGATGTCGGAGGCCTCGCTCACCGCCTTGTTGGCCATGTCCGACTCGATCGTGCGGTAGGCCTGGTACTTGAGGGTGTTGACCGTCCACCAGTTCTCGGCGGTGACGCCCTGGGAGGCCAGTGCCTGGCGGGTGCTGGTGTCGCTGTCCTGCAGCGTCGCCAGCGCCTGGACCATCGCGTTGTCCTTGGACGGCGGGGCCACGTAGTTCGGGTCCTTGGCCTTGGCCTGCTGGACCAGTGCCGCGCCGTCGGACTTGATCTTCGTCTGGAGGTCGTTCAGCTTCTGCGCGTCCGCCTCGGTGCCACCGCCGATGTACTCCTCGACGGCGATGCCTTCGAGATAGGCGTACGACGAGAGGGCGACCCGCTGGCTGGCCAGGTTGCCGGCGTCCGGGCCGGGCTTGATCAGCAGGTGCATGCCGATCGAGCGCTCCAGCGACAGGGCGGCCTTGGTGAGCGAGATGGCGTAGACGGTACGGCCGTAGGAGGTGATGTTTCCGGTGCCCAGACCGAGCTCGTTGGCGAACTCCATCAGCGGGTGGGCGACCAGGGTGTACCCCTCTTCGGTCTGCACACCGGTGAGCTTGGTGGTGTACGCCGCGGCACGGAGGGCCGTCAGTTTGGGCTCGGCCTCGCGGAACAGCTTCAGCCGGCGCTCCAGGCCGGCCTTCTGCGGCATGTTCTGCGCGGCCGCGTCGAAGGCGTCGGCGGCCTTGTCGGTCTCGGCGCGCGCCGTGGTGACGGTGGCCTTGTCCTTGTTCAGGAGCAGGGGTGCCGCGGTGACGTCACGCTCGTTGTACAGGGCGTCGGCGTAGCTGAGGGAGGCGCGGACCAGGCGCGCGGTGTTCTCCGCGTCCCGGGCCTCGTTCCAGGTGTCGATGGAGCTCTTCACCTGGAAGCCGCCCATGACCAGACCGACGACCACGGGTATGAGCAGAATCGCGTTCAGCCTGGTCGGCACTCGCCAGTTGCGCGGGGAGAAACGGCCGCCGCTCTTCGCGGGCGCGGCCGGTGGTTCCGCGGCTGGCACAGGGGTGGGCGCCGCAGCGCGCGGCGGCGGGGTGAAGTTGCCCCGTGCCGACGGCTCGGGACCGTTCTTGCTTCGCCTCACTCGACCAACAACCTCTCGGCGGCGGGCACCTATCGTCGTGCCGCAGTCTCTCAGAGCCCGGTGTGTCTCAGACCACTACTCAGTACGTCTTTGACTATTGGGCAGTTCAGGCATTCCAGCATGGGGGCCTACGCAGTTCCAAACAGCGGAAAGCGATGGAGTGCGGTCTTGTAAGGCCCAGATAAAACGGTCATAAAGAGCGAGCCCCGCCAAAAGGCGGGGCTGTTGTGAGCGCAGCGGTACCGCGCGACCGCGACGCGTGGCGATACCACTGGATTCCTCTGCCGAAACGTTATGAACACCGGAGCCGACCGTGTCAAAGGCCACAGTCGGCTCCGGTTTCCGTACGACAACTGCCGTACATGACGAACGACTTGGGTGCTACCGCAGCCGTGCCATGAGGGCGTGCTCCACCAGCGTGATCAGCGCACTCTTGGCATCCGCGCGGTGCCGGGCGTCCGTGGTGATGATCGGCGCGTCCGGGCCGATCTGCAGCGCCTCGCGCACCTCTTCGGGCGTGTAGGGCTGGTGTCCGTCGAAGCCGTTGAGCGCTATGACGAACGGCAGACCGCTGTTCTCGAAGTAGTCCACCGCCGGGAAGCAGTCGGCGAGACGGCGGGTGTCCACGAGGACGACGGCACCGATGGCGCCGCGTACCAGGTCGTCCCACATGAACCAGAAGCGGTCCTGGCCCGGCGTGCCGAACAGGTACAGGATCAGGTCCTGGTCGAGCGTGATACGTCCGAAGTCCATGGCCACCGTGGTGGTGGTCTTGTCCCCGGTGTGGGTCAGGTCGTCGATGCCCGCCGAGGCGGACGTCATCACGGCCTCCGTGCGCAGCGGGTTGATCTCGGAGACCGCTCCCACGAACGTGGTCTTGCCGACGCCGAAGCCGCCCGCCACCACGATCTTCGCGGAGGTGGTGGCCCGACCTCCGTCAGAGCTTGCGAAGTCCACTGAGCACCCTTTCGAGCAGCGTCACGTCAGGTGCGCCACCGTTGTTCTCGTCGCCGCCCGGCTGGTGGATGGCGACCAGGCCGGCCTCGGCGAGGTCGGCCACCAGGATCCGGGCCACACCGAGCGGCATGGCGAGCAGCGCCGAGACCTCGGCGACCGACTTCACCTCACGGCACAGGTGGCAGATGCGCTGGTGCTCCGGGAGCAGCCCCATGAGCGCTGCCGGGTCGGCCGTCGTGCTGATCAGTGCCTCGATGGCGAGCTGATAGCGCGGCCGGGTCCGGCCGCCGGTCATCGCGTAAGGACGTACCAGCGGCTGGTCGCCCTCGTCCCCGTACGGCTCCGCGTACGGATCATGAGAGGCGGTGGGCGGGGTCATCGTTCCTCCGGGCGGGACAGCAAGTCGGTCAGTCGTGCCGTCGGACGTGGCCGGTGGGGGGATTGTGGCGGCCGGACGGTGATTTGGTGAGGCGGGTTGGATCCGGGTTGTCAGTGGAGCAGACTGCCTTGCAGTTCGGCGCGCAGGTCGGGCGTGAGCACCGCGCCCGCGCGGTCGACCAGGAGCGCCATCTCGTAGCCGACGAGGCCGATGTCGCACTCGGGGTGGGCCAGGACCGCGAGGGACGACCCGTCCGAGACGGACATCAGGAAAAGAAAGCCGCGCTCCATCTCGACGACCGTCTGTGCGACGTCGCCGCCCTCGAAGATCCGGGACGCCCCGGCCGTCAGCGAGGTGAGTCCGGACGCGACGGCCGCCAGCTGGTCGGCACGGTCACGGGGGAAGCCTTCGGACATCGCCAGAAGGAGACCGTCGGCGGACACGACGACGGTGTGGGACACACCTGGGGTGTTGTCCACGAAGTTGGTGATCAACCAGTTCAGGTTCTGTGCCGCCTGGCTCATCGGACTCAACTAACGCTCCTGCTGGTGAGTGGGGCTCGGGAAGCTGCCGGTCTGCGGGCCGGTGCCGGCCTGCCGTCCCTGCGCGATACCCCGACGGAGATTGGTCAGCCGGCCGCGGACGTCATCAGGCGCACGCGAGACCTGCGGACCGGTGTGGTGCTGTTGCTGCTGAGCCGTGCCCGGGACGAGGTTCGCCCTGGGCACCCGGCGCGGCAGACCGGAGGTGGTGACACCGCCCGCCGCCGGCTGCCGTACACGCTCCGCCTGCCGAACGAGGTCGTCGTTCGGGGAGGTGCGCCAGGCTGCCTGCGCGGGACGCTGGGGGGCCGCGGCGGCCGGGGCCGGCGGCTGGGCAGGAACGGGCGGGACCGGCGCCGAGCCGTTTCCGTGACCGTTGCCCTGCGAGTGCTGCTGTTCCTGCTGACCGCCGTGGAACCAGTTGGTCTCCAGCGTGTCGTACAGCGGGGTACGACCGTCACCGGGACCGCTGGCCGGCGGCAGTGCCTCGGGCTCCTGACGGGCCGGCGGGACCGGCGGACGCTGTGCCGCGCCGAAGTCCATACCGCGGCCGTTGGTCCCCGGACGCTCGAACTGGCCCGTGTTGTGCTGGCCGTTGCCGTTCTGACCGTTGCCCGCGTAGCCGTTCTGGTGGCCGGGCAGGGCGTGCTGGCCGGTCGAGCCGTTGTCGTAGGACGGGGCGGCGAACTGGCCGGTGGAGCCGTTGTCGTAGCCCTGCGGGGCGGCGAACTGGCCGGTGTTCTGGGAGCCGCCCTGCGGCCCGGCCTGCCTGCCGAAGACGTCGGAGCGGACGAACTGCCCGGAGTCCTGCTGGCCGTTCACGTTGGGACGGGGGAACGATCCGGTGTCCTGTGGTCCGTTCGCGCCGGGACGGGGGTACGAGCCGGTGTCCTGCTGGCCGTTCACGTTCGGGCGGGGGAAGGATCCGGTGTCCTGCGGTCCGTTCGCGCCGGGGCGGGGGAAGGAGCCCGTGTCCTGCGGTCCGTTCATGCCCGGGCGGGGGTACGAGCCGGTGGCCGACGGCCCCTGCGGGATCGCCGGCATCTGCGAGGTGGCGCCCAGGTCCTGCCGGTCGTCGATGCGGGGCATCGGCGCGGTGTGGGCCGGGTCCTGCTCGTCGTGGCCGCGCGGGGTGTCCAGCGAGGCACGGGAGAGCGGCGGCTGGGCGTTGTCGTCGCTCCAGCTGGGCCTGCCCTGCTGCGGGTTGCCGCCGGGCAGCTCGGCCCGCGGGCCACCGCGCGGCGGCAGTTGGGGCTGACGGCCCTGGTCGGAGGGGGAGGCGGAGCGCTGCGGCGGGACCGGGCCCCGGTTTCCGAAGGCGTCCTGACCGCCGAAGGGGTCCTGCCGGTTGCCGAACCCGTCCTGGTCGCCGAAGGTACCGCCGCCGTTGGGCCGGCCCTGCGGGGGAGCCGCCGGACCCTGCTGGCCGCGGGTACCGCCCGGCGCGCCGGGACGGCCGCCGTTCGGGCCCGCGCCGGGCAGCGCGGCCCGGGGACCCTGGCCCGCGCCGACCTGGCCGCGCGGAGCCGCACCGGCGCCGAGCAGTCCGCCGCCGGAAGGGCCGCCGGAACCGAGGGCCCCGCCGCGGGCACCGTGGGCACCGCCGCCGAGGGCCGGAGCGGGGGCACCCGCACCGAGCGAACCGCCGGCACCGCCCTGGCCGCCGCGGCGAGCCGCGGCCGCACCGGCGGCCGCCTGCGCGGCGGCCGGACCGCCGGACGACGCCGGGGCGCCGGGCTTGCCGCCGGGAGCGGGCTTCTTGCCGCCCTGGGCGACGTCGACGGGAAGCATGACGAGCGCGGTCGTACCACCGGAGTCGGAGGGACGCAGCTGGATGCGGATGCCGTGGCGCTGGGACAGCCGGCCGACCACGAACAGACCCATGCGGCGGGAGACCGAGACGTCCACGGTGGGCGGCGAGGCGAGCCGCTCGTTGATCGCCGCGAGGTCCTCGGGGGAGAGGCCGATACCGGTGTCGTGGATCTCGATCAGGACGCGGCCGTCGGGCAGCGCGTGACCGGTGACCTTGACCTTGGTCTGCGGCGAGGAGAACGAGGTGGCGTTCTCGAGGAGCTCGGCGAGCAGGTGCACGAGGTCGTTGACCACACGGCCGGCCACTTCGGTGGTCGGTACGGCGGCCAGCTCGATGCGCTCGTACTGCTCCACCTCGGACGCGGCGGCGCGGAGCACGTCGACCAGCGGGACCGGGCGGGTCCAGCGGCGGCCGGGCTCTTCACCGGCGAGGACGAGGAGGTTCTCACCGTTACGGCGCATACGCGTCGCGAGGTGGTCGAGCTTGAAGAGGGAGGACAGCTGGTCCGGGTCGGCCTCGCGGGACTCCAGTTCGGAGATGAGCGAGAGCTGGCGCTGGATGAGGCCCTGGGAGCGGCGCGAGAGGTTGGTGAACATCGCGTTGACGTTGCCCCGCAGCAGGGCCTGCTCGGCGGCGAGGCGGACCGCCTCGCGGTGCACGTCGTCGAAGGCCGCGGCCACCTGGCCGATCTCGTCCCGGGAGTGCACACCGACCGACTCCACGGACGTGTCGACGTCCTGCGGGTCGGACTCGGACAGCTGCTTGACCAGCTCGGGCAGCCGGTCCTGGGCGACCTTGGTGGCGGTCTCCTGGAGGCGGCGCAGCGAGCGGATCATGGAGCGGGCCACGATGAAGGCGCCGACCAGCGACACGCCGAGGACCAGCAGGATCAGCGCACCGGAGATGATCGCTTCCTGCTCGGAGGAGGACCGCAGCTCGCGGGCCTTCTGCTCCATGTCCTCGAGCAGCGTGTGCTCGATCTTCTTCATCTGGTCGATCTTGGTCGAGCTGTCGTCCACCCAGTCGAGGTACGACCGCTTGGACAGCTCGTTCAGACCGTTCTGGGCGCCCAGCGCGCGCTTGGCGTAGGTGTTGGCGGACTCGATCGTCGGGTTGTTCTCGTCGACCGGCTTGAGCAGCTCGGCCGCGTTGCCCGCGTAGATCTTCCGGAAGATCGTCAGTTCGGAGGTCTCGCTCTCCTGGGCCGACTCGCCGTACAGGCGGTCGTTCTCGGAGAGGTTGCCGAAGGTCGTGTCGCCGGCGGGCAGGGCCGCGGCGATGACCGCTCGCTGCACCGACGCGTACTCCTTGGCGGTGGAGAACGCCGCCAGGGCGCGGGTGCGCTGGATCATCTCCGGGTTGCTGGAGGCCTGCGCCATGTCCTGCGAGAGGTCGATCAGCTGGGTGATCAGCCGGTGGTAGGCCTCGACCGTCTGGGTCGAGTTCTCCTTCTGCTGATAGGCGTCCTTGCGGATCTTCGCCAGGTCGTCCAGCTGGCCGGCCAGACCGACGAGGCTGTCCCGGACGCCCTGGAGCTGACCGTTCTTGCTCGCGGTGTCGATCTGCTCGGAGGCGTTGAGGAAGTTGTCGCGGGCGCGGTCGGTCTTGTCCTCGTAGCCCTTGACCGCCGGGCTGGTGGGCGACTGACCGTGCGCCAGCGGACCGGCCGACTGGTCGCGCTCCTCCTGGAGCGCGGCGGCCAGCTCGGTGGCCTGCTTGGTCATGGCGGTCAGCAGCTTGATGTTGTCGAGCTGCTGGATGCTGTCGAGCGACTGGTTGATGCGCACCGCGCCCAGCGAGGTCGCCGCCACCACGGGGAGCGCGAGCAGCGACACCAGGCGCGTGGAGATCCGCCAGTTGCGCAGGGCTATCCGCGAGCCGGCGTCGGACGGGCCCTTGGCGGGCTTGACCACGGGCGTCGGTGTGGCGGTCGGCTGGGGACCCGAGGATCCCGAGGATGCCGACACGGCGGGGCGCCCGGGGCGCTCGCCACCGTCACCACCGCCGGCCGGGGCCGGGCCCGGGTTCTGGGCGTGCTGGGGCGAGGAACCGCGGTCGGTCCCGCCGTGCGCCCCCGGCTCTGCCGGAGCGCTGCCATCCCTCTTGAAACGTCCCTGCACTAGCGTCGCAACCTCTGGACCAGGCGCCCCTCCGCTGAACGGAGAGACACGGTGTCGGCGTTGATAGGGGGAGCGCCCTGAATGCGCGCCCCTTGTTGGTCGTGAGTGTGACCGGCGCTGGCTCCCCCTGTCTCGCCGCCACCCGGCGCTGCGTTGCGCCCCCTGCGCGCCGGCTGGATCCCGCGGCGGTCCGTGGAATTCCAGCACAGTGCCGGATCTCCAACAAGGGCCGTGGACCGAGCTGTGACCTCCGTGACAGCGCGTGAGTGACACGTTACGAGATGTCGAAGTCGATCGCGTACATAACGGACGTATCCCTGCCAGTCGCAGGCGCGTCACACGTGTCCCAGTCGCCATGATCAGGAGCGGAATGACAGCTTCAGTTCGTCAATGTCCGTTTCGTTGCGGTGACTTGCCGGCCTGGAATGACCGTTTTGCCCGCGACTTCGTGAGCAAACTCACACGCGGATCACAGCTACTTGGCGGCTTCCGCCGGGAATTCGATGTTTAGCCTGGCGCTTTACAAGAGGGAAGTCTCTGCCAACCGACACATGACGGGGTCCACGACAACCGTGAAGACGACGATGATGTTCCGCAACATAGCCAACCCCCGGCGTACCACCCTGGCCCACCTCAAGGACGCCGAGGAACTGCAGACCCCCGAACTGCCCGAGCACTCCCTCGACCTCCCCGCCCAGACCGCCAACCCGCGGCGCACCATCCTCATGGAGGTCCCGGCCTCGGCCTCGGCAGCCGAGTAGTCGCCAGTACGGGTCACGGCCGCCGTTCACTCACTCACCCGGTCACGGGGCTGTTTTCGCGGCGGCCACCCCTTACCGCGTTAGCCTGGGGTGTCAGACTCCAGCCGGCTCAGTGAGGGGCGCAAGGATCCCGTGCGCATCGCCAGGTTCTCCATCGACGGGAACGTCGCCTTCGGCGCCGTCGAGGGCGACAAGCAGGACGAACTCGTCCTCGACATCATCAAGGGCATTCCGTTCACGGACTTCGAGCTCTCCGGCACGAAGGTTCCGCTGAACAAGGTACGGCTGCTGCCGCCGGTGCTCCCCAACAAGGTCGTCGCCTTCGGCCGCAACTACGCGGAGCACGCGAAGGAGCTGGGCAACGAGATCCCGGACGCCCCCTTCGCCTTCTTCAAGCCGTCCACCTCGGTGATCGGCCCCGGCGACGAGATCCAGTACCCCCCGTTCTCCCAGGACCTCCACCACGAGGCCGAACTGGCCGTGGTCATCGGCCGTATGTGCCGCGAGGTCCCGCGCGAGCGCGTCCAGGACGTGATCTTCGGCTACACCTGCGCCAACGACGTCACCGCCCGCGACGTCCAGAAGCGCGAGAAGCAGTGGGCCCGGGCCAAGGGCTTCGACACCGCCTGCCCGCTCGGCCCCTGGGTGGAGACGGACCTGGACCTCTCCACCGCGTCCGACCTGACGATCCAGCTCACCGTCGACGGCGAACAGCGCCAGCTCGGCAGTACGAGCGAGATGATCCACCCCATCGCGGACCTGATCGTCAACATCACCGAGGCCATGACGCTGCTCCCCGGCGACGTGATCCTCACCGGCACCCCGGCAGGGGTCGGCCCCCTCAACGTCGGCGACGAGGTCGCCGTCACCATCGAAGGCATCGGCACTCTCACCAACAAGGTTGTCAAGCGTGGCTAGCGCACCCGACCCCGCCGTCCGAGTACGGTTCTGCCCGTCGCCCACCGGTAACCCCCATGTGGGCCTGGTCCGCACCGCCCTGTTCAACTGGGCGTTCGCCCGGCACCACCAGGGCACGCTCGTCTTCCGCATCGAGGACACCGACGCGGCCCGCGACTCCGAGGAGTCGTACGGCCAGCTGCTCGACGCGATGCGCTGGCTGGGCTTCGACTGGGACGAGGGCCCCGAGGTCGGCGGCCCGCACGCGCCGTACCGCCAGTCGCAGCGCATGGACATCTACGCCGATGTCGCCCAGAAGCTGCTCGACGCCGGCCACGCCTACCGCTGCTACTGCTCCCAGGAGGAGCTGGACACCCGCCGCGAGGCCGCCCGCGCCGCCGGCAGGCCGTCCGGGTACGACGGCCACTGCCGCGACCTCACCGAGGAGCAGGTGGCGGAGTACAAGGCCCAGGGCCGTACCCCGATCGTCCGCTTCCGGATGCCCGACGAGACGATCACCTTCACGGACCTGGTCCGCGGCGAGCTGACCTTCACCCCGGAGAACGTCCCGGACTACGGCATCGTCCGCGCGAACGGCGCCCCGCTCTACACGCTCGTCAACCCGGTCGACGACGCCCTGATGGAGATCACCCACGTCCTGCGCGGCGAGGACCTGCTCTCCTCCACCCCGCGCCAGATCGCCCTCTACAAGGCGCTGACCGAGCTCGGCATCGCCCAGCGGGTCCCGGCCTTCGGTCACCTCCCCTATGTCATGGGCGAGGGCAACAAGAAGCTCTCCAAGCGCGACCCGGAGTCCTCGCTCAACCTCTACCGCGAGCGCGGCTTCCTCCCCGAGGGCCTGCTGAACTACCTCTCGCTGCTCGGCTGGTCGTTCTCCGCGGACCAGGACATCTTCTCGATCGAGGAGATGGTGGCCGCCTTCGAGATCTCCGACGTGAACCCCAACCCGGCCCGCTTCGACCTGAAGAAGTGCGAGGCGATCAACGCCGACCACATCCGTCTGCTGGACGTGAAGGACTTCACGGAGCGCTGCGCGCCCTGGCTGAAGGCCCCCGTCGCCCCCTGGGCCCCGGAGGACTTCGACGAGTCCAAGTGGCACGCGATCGCCCCGCACGCCCAGACCCGTCTGAAGGTCCTGTCGGAGATCACCGACAACGTCGACTTCCTGTTCCTCCCCGAGCCGGTCTTCGACGAGGCGAGCTGGACGAAGGCGATGAAGGAGGGCAGCGACGCCCTGCTGGTCACGGCCCGCGAGAAGCTGGAGTCGGCCGACTGGACCTCTCCGGAGTCCCTGAAGGAGGCCGTCCTGGCCGCCGGCGAGGCCCACGGCCTCAAGCTCGGCAAGGCCCAGGCCCCGGTCCGGGTGGCGGTCACCGGCCGCACGGTCGGCCTGCCGCTCTTCGAGTCCCTGGAGATCCTGGGCAAGGAGAAGACGCTGGCCCGGATCGACGCGGCCCTGGCGAAGCTGACCGCGTAACACGCAGGCGTACGTGAGGGGCGTTACCCGGAGTCTCCGGGTAACGCCCCTCACGCGCACCCGAGTCCGCCCCTGCCTGTGGGCGCACCCCGACCGGCACGACGACTCCGGGCGGGCGGCGCCCGCGGGGTACCGTCGGTGCCATGACGATCAGGGCCGTGGTGTGGGACGTCGACGACACCCTCTTCGACTACACGAGTGCCGACCGCGAGGGCATGCGGGCGCATCTGGCGGCGGAGGGGCTGCTCACCGGCCGGGAGAGCGCGGAAGCGGCACTCGTGCGGTGGCGGGAGATCACCGACGAGCAGTGGGCGCGCTTCGCGGCGGGCGAGGTCAGCTTCGAGGGACAGCGGCTGGACCGGGTACGGGTGTTCCTGGACAGGGAGCTGACCGACGACGAGGCCGGCGCCTGGTTCCGCCGGTACCGGACCCACTACGAGGCCGCCTGGACCCTCTTCCCGGACGTCCTGCCCGCCCTGGACGCGCTCGCGTCCAGCCACCGACACGCCGTGCTGTCCAACTCCAGCTTCCACGTCCAGGACCACAAACTGCGCACGCTCGGTGTCCACGACCGCTTCGAGGCCATCCTCTGCGCCGCCGAACTGGGCGTCTCCAAGCCCGAGGCCGGTGCCTTCCTCGCCGCCTGCGAGGCGCTGGAACTCGCTCCGCACCAGGTCGCGTACGTCGGCGACCACCCGGAGATCGACGGACGCGGTGCCGCGGACGCCGGACTGCTGTCCGTCTGGCTGGACCGGCACGGGGCCGGGAGCGCGCCGGCCGGCGGCCACCGGATCGGCTCCCTCGCCGAACTGCCCGCGATCCTCCGCGCCGATACCCGTTTTGGAGCCCCGTCCACCTTCAGGTAATGTTCTTCCTGCGCCGCCGGGGAGCGGGCCGAAAGGCCGGAACCGGAGGCGCGAAGCTAGAACAAGATCCCCGCAGGGGCTTGCGTTCCAGTGGCCTATGGTGTAATTGGCAGCACGACTGATTCTGGTTCAGTTAGTCTTGGTTCGAGTCCAGGTAGGCCAGCTCGCAGAGCTCATCTGCACGCGCGGATTCAGATCCGCAAGCCCCCGTTGTGTAGCGGCCTAGCACGCTGCCCTCTCAAGGCAGTAGCGCCGGTTCGAATCCGGTCGGGGGTACGGTGATCGAAGGATCGCTAGGGCCCCCGTTGTGTAGCGGCCTAGCACGCCGCCCTCTCAAGGCGGTAGCGCCGGTTCGAATCCGGTCGGGGGTACGAACTGGTCTAAACCATCATTGGTCTATGGTGTAATTGGCAGCACGACTGATTCTGGTTCAGTTAGTCTTGGTTCGAGTCCAGGTAGACCAGCTCGGATCTGCGGCGTTGTACATTAAACGCTTGTAAGATCCACGCCCCCGTTGTGTAGCGGCCTAGCACGCCGCCCTCTCAAGGCGGTAGCGCCGGTTCGAATCCGGTCGGGGGTACAGGAGAAAAGCACGAGGCCCCTCACTTCGGTGAGGGGCCTTCG
Source organism: Streptomyces sp. NPDC026538 (assembly GCF_055567535.1). Classification (NCBI taxonomy): domain Bacteria; kingdom Bacillati; phylum Actinomycetota; class Actinomycetes; order Kitasatosporales; family Streptomycetaceae; genus Streptomyces; species Streptomyces sp. NPDC026538. Next base: position 185,610 of record NZ_JBVHQG010000011.1, on the reverse strand, counting down.
TCGTATCGCCGTATGCCGTCCCGCTCACTCGAAGCCGTAGCGGCGGGCCGTCTCCTCCTCCTGGGCCAGCCGGTGCAGCGCCTGGAGCATCGGCTCCACCAGGACCGCGCTGGCCACCGCGGCCTCCACCTTCTCCTCCTCCGACGGACGCGTCTCCAGGAAGTCCAGGTCGGTGATGGCCGCCTGGTGCATCAACTTCGCGTGCGACACGAGGAGTTCGGCGTCCCAGTCGTAACCGAGCCGGCGGAACGCGGCCACCGCGACCACCAGCTGGCGATACGCGGGGGAGATGGTCGTGAGCTGCTTGGCGTTCTCCCAGCCGAGGACGTCCAGCAGAGTCCCGACCTCCCGGTGCGCGCTCTGGACGAACTCGTCCTCCGCGTCCGGCTCGGGCACCTGCGGCAGCGCCCACAGCGCGGCGCCCACCCTGATCGTGCGGCCCAGCGAGCCGTCGTCGACATGTCCGAGCACCTCGCGGACCGTGGCGACGGGGATCCGCCCCACCTGGATCATCGCCCGCACCAGCCGCAGCCGTCGCAGATGCTCCTCGTCGTACTCGGCGGTGGTGGCGTTGACCTGGCGGCCCGGCGGCAACAGCCCTTCGCGCAGGTAGTACTTGATCGTCGCGGCGGACACACCGCTGCGCTCGCTCAGCTGGGCAAGCCGCATGTCTTGCGCCCCTTCTTGGTAAGTGCCACTATCCAAGCACCGACAAGAAGGATAGTGCTGCTATCCGATGAGGATCCGGGGGGTCGTCGCCATGTTCGCGAAACCGATTCCGGGCCGGATGACCGCGGCGCGTGAGGGCGACGCGGTGGTCCTGCTGATCGGCATGCGCATCAACCACTTCTGGGCGGTCCACCAGTGGCTCCCGGTCGCGCTGTCGATGTTCCGCATGCTGCGGGAGCTCGAACGGGACCCCGGCCGGGGGCTGCTGGGGCGCATCCTGCTGACGGCTTCGCCGCGGACGTACTACGTCGTCCAGTACTGGGAGTCCAAGGAGAAGCTGTACGCGTACGCCAGCTCGCCCGACCTGTTCCACCACAAGGTGTGGGGCGTCGTGAACCGCAAGGAGCGCGCGGGGAAGCTGCACGGGCACGTGGGGCTGTGGCACGAGGCGTACGTGGCACCGGAAGGCTCGTACGAGTCGATCTACTTCGACATGCCCCGCTTCGGGCTGGGCGCGGCGAGCGGGGTGGTGCCGGTGGAGAAGCGGGGGCGGTACGCGAAGGACCGGTTCGCCCACCGGAGCGCCCCATAGAGGGCGCGGGGGAACTGCGCGACAAGCCACGACGGCGCGGCGGTCGGCCGACGGCCGGTGGTGGCAGACGCTGCGCCGTGGGGGCTCCGGTCACAGGGGGAGTGCGGGCAGCGTGGGGCTGGTCGCGCAGTTCCCCCGCGCCCCTGGGTTTCTCCGCTTCCGTCGGAAGAGACCTGCCGCGGCGTTGAGGCCGGCCTCTTCCCACGGGAGGGTCAGCCCGTGCGGCGCAATGCCTCGGAGAGGCGGCCCGCCGCGTCGATGACCGCCTGGGCGTGCATCCGGCCGGGGTGGCGGGTCAGCCGCTCGATCGGTCCGGAAACGGAGACCGCCGCCACCACACGGTTGGAAGGCCCCCGCACCGGTGCCGACACCGAGGCGACGCCCGGTTCACGCTCGCCGATGGACTGGGCCCAGCCGCGGCGGCGGACACCCGACAGGGCCGTCGCCGTGAAACGGGCGCCCTGGAGGCCGCGGTGCAGCCGCTCCGGCTCCTCCCAGGCCATCAGGATCTGCGCGGAGGACCCGGCCTTCATCGTGAGCGTCGAGCCGACCGGGACCGTGTCCCGAAGACCGGACAGGCGTTCCGCCGCGGCCACGCAGATCCGCATGTCCCCCTGGCGTCGATAGAGCTGCGCGCTTTCGCCGGTGATGTCCCGGAGGTGCGTGAGCACCGGGCCCGCCGTCGCGAGCAGGCGGTCCTCGCCGGCCGCCGCGGCCAGTTCCGCGAGTCGGGGGCCGAGAATGAAACGGCCCTGCATGTCGCGTGCCACCATGCGGTGGTGTTCCAGGGCCACGGCCAGCCGGTGGGCCGTGGGCCGTGCCAGTCCGGTTGCCCCGACCAGACCCGCGAGGGTGGCCGGACCGGACTCCAGAGCGCTCAGGACAAGGGCCGCCTTGTCCAGAACGCCGACGCCGCTACTGTTGTCCATGCAACGATACTCACGTCTCACTCTGTGAAACGCAAGTTCAATTTCCCGTGGAACGCGCCACCCTGGAATCAGACAGCGGCCCGCAGACCAACGGGCCCGGCGGCGGACGCCCGGAACCACGACTTCAGGGGCCCGGAGAACGGGCAGCCGCTACCTCAAGATCTCTAGTTGGGCCGGTGCACGTCTGCCGGCCGGAGGGAAAGCGATGGGTAGGACACTCGCGGAGAAGGTCTGGGACGACCACGTCGTCCGGCGCGCCGAGGGCGAGCCCGACCTCCTCTTCATCGATCTGCACCTGCTGCACGAGGTGACCAGCCCGCAGGCCTTCGACGGCCTGCGTCAGAACGGCCGGCAGGTGCGCCGCCTCGACCTCACCATCGCGACCGAGGACCACAACACCCCCACCCTCGACATCGACAAGCCCATCGCGGACCCGGTCTCCCGGGCCCAGCTGGAGACGCTGCGCAAGAACTGCGCCGAGTTCGGCGTCCGGCTGCACCCGCTGGGCGACATCGAGCAGGGAGTCGTGCACGTGGTCGGCCCGCAGCTGGGTCTGACCCAGCCCGGCACGACCGTCGTCTGTGGCGACTCCCACACCTCCACGCACGGCGCCTTCGGCGCGCTCGCGTTCGGTATCGGCACCTCCCAGGTGGAGCACGTGCTGGCCACCCAGACGCTGCCGCTGGCCCGCCCGAAGACCATGGCCATCACGGTCGACGGCGAGCTGCCCGAGGGCGTCACCGCCAAGGACCTGATCCTGGCGATCATCGCCAAGATCGGTACCGGCGGCGGCCAGGGCTACATCCTGGAGTACCGCGGCTCCGCCATCGAGAAGCTCTCGATGGAGGCCCGCATGACCATCTGCAACATGTCGATCGAGGCCGGTGCCCGCGCGGGCATGATCGCCCCGGACGAGACCACCTTCGCGTACATCAAGGGCCGCGCCCACGCCCCCGAGGGCGCCGACTGGGACGCGGCGGTCGAGTACTGGAAGACGCTGAAGACGGACGACGACGCGGAATTCGACGCCGAGGTGCACATCGACGCCGCCGCCCTCTCGCCGTTCGTCACCTGGGGCACCAACCCCGGCCAGGGTGCGCCGCTTTCGGCACAGGTCCCCGACCCGGCTTCGTACGAAGACGCTTCGGAGCGCCTCGCCGCCGAAAAGGCCCTGGAGTACATGGGGTTGGAGGCCGGCCAGCTGCTGCGCTCCATCAAGGTGGACACCGTCTTCGTAGGCTCGTGCACCAACGGCCGTATCGAGGACCTGCGCGCCGCGGCCGCCATCGTCGAGGGCCGCAAAGTCGCCGACGGCGTACGGATGCTGGTCGTCCCCGGCTCCGCGCGGGTCGGTCTGCAGGCCGTCTCCGAGGGCCTGGACGTCGTCTTCAAGGAGGCCGGTGCCGAATGGCGGCACGCGGGCTGCTCGATGTGCCTGGGCATGAACCCCGACCAGCTGGCACCGGGGGAGCGCTCCGCGTCCACCTCCAACCGCAACTTCGAGGGCCGGCAGGGCAAGGGCGGCCGTACCCACCTGGTGTCGCCGCAGGTCGCGGCCGCCACGGCCGTCCTGGGCCACCTGGCCTCGCCCGCCGACCTGTCCGACGCCGACGTTCGTACGCCCGCTGGAGTCTGATCAGCCATGGAAGCATTCACCACGCACACCGGCCGGGCCGTCCCGCTGCGCCGTTCCAACGTCGACACCGACCAGATCATCCCTGCTCACTGGCTCAAGAAGGTCACCAGGGACGGTTTCGAGGACGGGCTGTTCGAGGCCTGGCGGAAAGATCCCGAGTTCGTGCTCAACCGGCCCGAGCGGCAGGGTGCGACCGTCCTGGTCGCCGGCCCCGACTTCGGCACCGGCTCCTCCCGTGAGCACGCCGTCTGGGCGCTGCAGAACTACGGCTTCAAGACCGTCATCTCGTCCCGCTTCGCGGACATCTTCCGGGGCAACTCGCTGAAGAACGGGCTGCTCACGGTGGTTCTGGAGCAGAAGATCGTGGACGCGCTCCAGGAGCTCACGGAGAACGACCCGCAGGCCGAGATCACCGTCGACCTCCAGGCCCGCGAGGTGCGCGCCGAGGGCATCACCGCCTCCTTCGAGCTGGACGAGAACTCCCGCTGGCGGCTGCTGAACGGGCTGGACGACATCTCCATCACCCTCCGGAACGAGGCCGACATCGCCGAGTACGAGGCCAAGCGGCCCTCGTACAAGCCGCGGACGCTCCAGGCCTGATCCGGAGCCCGCTTCCGGCCTGATCGACCACATCTGAATACGGCTGGTTTCAGCCACCGCCCCACCCCGTCTGTACCCCCGATCGCCACGATTGGGGGTACAGCCATGTCTGCACCCGAACGGACGCTCGCGTTGTCGCAGGTCTTGCCAACTTCCCACGTTAGGACGGATGTTGTGGGGGTAAGTGAGTGCTGTGTCCGCGGCTTCCGCAAGTGCCCGGAAGGCCATTTGAGGCGGCAGTTGCCCCCTGCGCAGGCGACAACTCGCCCCAGATGGCACAATCTGTGCATGGAACACGACGGCCAACTCCAGCTCTATACGGCGGTCGCGGACCAACTGAAGGAAGCGCACACAACAGTGCGCGCACTGCAAGTCCCGGAGGGCGTACGGATGGCGCTGACCCGGAAGCTGCTGGTCATTACGGCCGCGGCCAAGCACGACATCGCCGACGCGGCAAGGCGGCTGGAACGGTTCAATGCGGACCTCGACGAGGGTCGATTCCCTGACGAGAAGGCTGACTGAACCGTCCTGGACGACCGAGTCCGTTGCGGCACAAGGGTGATAAGCCCGTTTCGTGTTTGATTTGCGGTATATATCTGCCTAACGTGCGAAAAAGCTTGAACACTTTCGTTCTGGCGATGTCTCCGAAGGGGAAGACGTGAACAAGGCGCAGCTCGTAGAAGCGATTGCCGACAAGATGGGCGGACGCCAGCAGGCGGCCGAGGCTGTCGACGCGGTCCTGGACGCCATCGTCCGCGCGACCGTCGCGGGTGACCGGGTCTCGGTCACGGGCTTCGGGTCCTTCGAGAAGGTGGACCGCCCGGCGCGTTACGCCCGCAACCCCCAGACGGGCGAGCGGGTTCGGGTCAAGAAGACCTCGGTGCCGCGCTTCCGTGCCGGTCAGGGCTTCAAGGACCTGGTGAGCGGCTCGAAGAAGCTTCCGCGCGGCGGCGAGGTCGCGGTCAAGAAGGCGCCCAAGGGCAGCCTGACCGGCGGCGCTTCCGCGACGGTCAAGAAGGCGGCGGCGAAGAAGGTCACCGCCAAGAAGGCGACCGCGGCGGCCAAGAAGACCACCGCGAAGAAGACGACGGCGAAGAAGACCACGGCCGCCGCCGCGAAGAAGACCGCGGCCAAGACCACCGCCAAGAAGACCACCGCCACGGCGAAGAAGACGACCGCGAAGAAGGCTCCGGCCAAGAAGGTCACCGCCAAGAAGGCCCCGGCCAAGAAGTCGACGGCGCGGAAGGCCACCGCCAAGAAGACGGCTGCGCGCTAGGCAGCGGGGCCTCGGGGTACTCACGCGACGGGCCGGACTCCTGGGGGAGTCCGGCCCGCGGTGTGTTCAGCGTCTGCGCCCAGGTCGCCTGCCTCAGAGAGTCTGCAAGGTCACCAGGGTGATCCGGAGGCCCTCGCCGGAGCCCTCCGTCTCGATGCGCACCCGCTGACCCGGCCTGAGCAGGCGCAATCCACCCGCATCGAAAGCCGCCCCGTCGAAGGGCACCGGGGTCCCGTCGTCCAGGAGCACCTGGCCGCCGCGGGTCTCGGGGTCGTACGTGTACGCGGTCGCCTGCATGACGGCAGCCTACTGGTCCGGGATCAGCAGCCGCGCCGCCGCTGCCGCCGTGCGCGGGCCCACGCCCAGGGCCAGTGCCGTGCGCAGGTCCGCGCCGGTGTCCACGTCCTGCCGTACCGACTCCACACCGGCCAGTAGCAGTTCCGCGGCGCCCGAGGCGGTGTGCCGGGCGCGGGAATCCGGGCCGAATGCGGGCGCCAATTCATTGCCGGGAGTCGCGGCCAGCAGGGTGGTGCCGATTGCCGCCGCGTCCGGGAGAAAAGCGCGCGGGAATTCCGCGGCCGCGTCGAGCACCCGGGACAATTCCAGCGGACGGAGCGCCGGCAGATCGGCGTTCAGCGCGGCCACCGCGCTTTCCGGGCGCGACGCGCGCACGACCGCCGCGCCGTGCCGCAGAGCGGCGTTGAGACCGCTTCCCGGCGTGTCCGGGACGATGCGCGCGCCCAGCGCCGAGAGTTCGCGCCCGGCCAGCGTGTCGTCCGTGACGACCGCCACATCCTTCACCGCCTGGCAGGCCAGCGCCGCGGCCACCGTGTCCTGGGCGAAAGCGAGGGCCAGTCCCGGACGCAAACCGTCCGTCGCGGTGTCCGCGAGCCTGCTCTTGGCTCGCGCCAGGGGCTTCAGGGGTATCACCAAGGTCCACTGCACCGACGTACCGTCCCTCCCTCGTTGCCTCATTGTCACCCGGGCCCCGAGGCAGGCGCGGCAGCGAGGCGTACGGTGTTCCTCGACAGACCGGCGGACCGGGGCGACACTTCTCCCGGCCCCCGGTCCGGGAGAAGAAGTCCCGGAGACCGGGAAGAAGTCCTAGAGGAAGGTGTGCGCGTGCCCCGCCGGAGAATCGGCTTCTGGTACCGCTTCGCTGCGGTGCTCTGCAAACCGCCGCTGGTGGTCCTGATCAAGCGGGACTGGCGCGGAATGGAGAACATTCCGGCCGAGGGCGGATTTATCACCGCGGTGAACCACAATTCCCACATCGACCCCTTCGCCTACGCGCACTATCAGTACAACACGGGGCGCGTTCCGCGATTCCTGGCGAAGAGCGGGCTTTTCAAGAAGGGATTCGTCGGCGCCGCCATGCGGGGCACCGGCCAGATCCCCGTCTACCGCGAGTCCACCGACGCTCTCAGTGCCTTCCGGGCCGCGATCGACGCCGTGCAGCGCGGCGAGTGCGTGGCTTTCTACCCTGAGGGAACGATCACCCGCGACCCGGACCAGTGGCCCATGACGGCCAAGACCGGTGCCGCCAGGGTGGCCCTGCAGACCAAGTGCCCGGTGATCCCGGTCGCCCAGTGGGGCGCCAACGAACTGCTGCCGCCGTACGCGAAGAAGCCCAAGCTGCTGCCCCGCAAGACCCACCACGTCCTCGCCGGTCCGCCGGTCGACCTCTCGCGCTTCTACGACAAGGACATGACCCAGGACCTCCTCAAGGAGGCGACCGAGGTCATCATGGCCGCCATCACCCGCCAGCTGGAGGAGATCCGCGGCGAGAAGGCCCCCGAGACCCCCTACGATCCACGCCAGGTGCGGATCGAGCAGCGGCGCCGGACGCGTGCGCAGAGCGGTCTGGAAGAGGAGAGCGGCAAGTGAGCAAGCCTGCCAAGGCGGCGGTCTTCAGCGCGGGTTCATGGGGTACGGCCTTCGGGATGGTGCTCGCCGACGCCGGGTGCGACGTCACCCTGTGGGCGCGGCGGGCGGAGGTGGCCGAGGCCGTCAACTCCGGCCGTACCAACCCCGACTACCTGCCCGGCGTGGAACTCCCCGAGAACCTGCGGGCCACGACCGACCCCGCCGAGGCCGCGGACGACGCCGACTTCACCGTCCTGTCGGTGCCGTCCCAGACCATGCGCGCCAACCTCGCCGACTGGGCGCCGCTGCTCGCGCCCGGCACCGTCCTGGTGTCCCTCATGAAGGGCATCGAACTCGGCACCACCATGCGGATGAGCGAGGTCATCGCGGACGTCGCCAAGGTCGGCCAGGACCGTATCGCGGTCGTCACCGGCCCCAACCTGGCCCGGGAGATCGCGGCCCGGATGCCGGCCGCCGCCGTGGTCGCCTGCACCGACGACACCGTCGCCCAGCGCCTCCAGGCCGCCTGTCACACGCCGTACTTCCGGCCGTACACCAACACCGACGTCATCGGCTGCGAACTCGGCGGCGCGGTCAAGAACGTCATCGGGCTCGCGGTCGGCATCGCCGACGGCATGGGGCTCGGCGACAACGCCAAGGGCTCGCTGATCACCCGCGGCCTCGCCGAGACCACCCGCCTCGGTGTCGCGCTCGGCGCCGACCCGCTGACCTTCGCCGGCCTCGCCGGCCTCGGCGACCTGGTGGCGACCTGTTCCTCGCCGCTGTCCCGCAACCACACCTTCGGCACCAACCTCGGCAAGGGCATGACCCTGGAGGAGACCATCGCGGTCACCCGGCAGACCGCCGAGGGCGTCAAGTCCTGCGAGTCCGTGGCGGATCTGGCCCGCCGGCACGGCGTGGAGATGCCGATCACCGAGACGGTGGTCGACATCGTGCACGAGGGCAAGCCGCCGGTGGTCGCCCTCAAGGAGCTCATGTCGCGCAGCGCGAAGCCCGAGCGACGCTGAGCGAACGCACCCCGCCGACGCTGTATCGGGCCTCTACCACCGGGTACTCTCATCGCGATATGAGCACCGAGAACCTCCCCCAGAGCCCTGAGCAGCCCGCTCGCAAGCCGCGTGTGGCCGTCGTGTTCGGCGGTCGCAGCTCCGAGCACGGGATCTCCATGGTCACCGCCGGAGCCGTCCTGAGCGCCATCGACCGGACGAAGTACGACGTCCTGCCGATCGGCATCACGAGGGAAGGCCGCTGGGTGCTCACGGCCGACGAGCCCGAACGCATGGCGATCAGCGACCGCCGTACGCCCGAGGTCGGCGACCTGGCCGAGTCCACCGAGGGCGGCGTGCTGCTCCCCGTCGACCCGGCCAACCGCGAGGTCGTCTACAGCGAGCCCGGCTCCGTGCCCAAGGCGCTCGGTGAGGTCGACGTCGTCTTCCCGATGCTGCACGGCCCCTACGGCGAGGACGGCACCCTGCAGGGCCTCCTGGAGCTCTCCGGCGTTCCCTATGTCGGCTCCGGCGTGCTCGCCTCGGCCGTCGGCCAGGACAAGGAGTACATGAAGCGGGTGTTCACCTCCTTCGGGCTCAAGGTCGGCCCGTACCTGGTGATCCGTCCCCGCGAGTGGAAGCAGGACGAGTCCGCCGCCCGCAAGCGGATCGTCGACTTCGCCGGCGAGCACGGCTGGCCGTTGTTCGTGAAGCCCGCGCGGGCCGGCTCGTCGATCGGCATCACCAAGGTCGACGACCTCTCCGGTCTGGACGAGGCGATCGCCACCGCCCAGGCCCACGACCCGAAGATCCTGGTCGAGGCGGCGCTGCGCGGCCGTGAGATCGAGGTCGGCGTCCTGGAGTTCGAGGACGGCCCGCGCGCCTCGGTCCCGGCCGAGATCCCGCCGGCCGACACGCACGCGTACTACGACTTCGAGGCCAAGTACATCGACTCCACCCCCGGCATCGTCCCGGCCCCGCTGACGCCCGAGGAGACCGCCGGGATCCAGGCGCTCGCGGTGGACGCCTTCGAGGCCGCGTCCTGCGAGGGCCTGGTCCGCGCGGACTTCTTCCTCACCGAGGACGGCGAGTTCGTGATCAACGAGATCAACACGATGCCCGGCTTCACCCCGATCTCGATGTACCCACAGATGTGGCAGGCGACGGGCGTCAGCTACCCGGACCTGATCGACCGCCTGATCCAGGCGGCGCTTCGCAGGTCGACGGGACTGCGGTAGGCCTCAGGGGCGCGGGGCCGTATCCGACATGCGGCTCCGCCACGTGGGCGCGACCAGCCACGACGCACCGGCACTCGACACGCGACGGCTCCACGCACGGCGCCTAGTCGGCAACCCCCTCCGGAACCGCCTTCTTGATGGCAGGCGCCAGGCTCACCAACGGCGCCATGCCGTCCCCGGTCCGCCCCGCGGGGATCGTCACCTCGACGTACGCCTTCCGCAACGTCGTGGTGAACCGGAACGATTTGCCGGCCTCCTGCTCCAGCAGCCATCCGACCCCGTCGACCTCGACCCCGTCGGCCTCCGGGTCGGCCATCTTCGCAGGCCGCTCCACACCACAGCGCAGTATGATCGCGGGGTCCCCCCAGCCCGCCGTCAGCGTGGAGGCGGGCTCGGGGTCACGCCGGGCGAGCTTGTCCACCTTCTTCGGCAACTCCTCGTCGAGGTTCCGGCACAGCTTCGCAACCGCCGCGCCCGGACTGGGAACCGCCGCCGACGGGGCATCGTCTGCTGATGAGCAGCCCGCCGCCGCGATCATCACAAGAGCGAGCGCGGGCAGACCGAATGGCCGGTGACGGAAAATGTTCACCGGCCAAGCCTAGACGGGGGCTACAGATGGACGACCGGGCAGGTCAGAGTACGCGTGATGCCCTCCACTTGCTGGACTCTGGCGACCACGAGCCGACCGAGTTCGTCGACCGTCTCCGCTTGTGCGCGCACGATGACGTCGTACGGTCCTGTCACATCCTCGGCCTGGATGACTCCAGGGATCTTGCTGATGATCTCGGCGACGGTCGACGCTTTGCCGACCTCCGTCTGGATCAGGATGTACGCCTGTACCACGGAACCTCCAGGGCGGCCACGAGGATCATGTGGGGAAAAGGAACGCCACGGTATCGCGTCGCCGCTCACCGCGGGGAGACCTGCGCGGACAGGGGCTTGCGCGCCAGGGTGCAGCCACGACAGAAGTTGACGGTCACCTCGACCGTAACCAGGACGACGATGACGCGCGAGCGGGCACGGCAAGGCAGAGAAGGGGCGTAAGGGCAATGAAGGGCACTGTTGGTGAGCTGGGGGAGTTCGGGCTCATCAGGGAGCTCACCTCCCGTCTCACCACCACTCCGGCGGTCCGGATCGGTCCCGGCGACGACGCCGCGGTGGTCGCCGCGCCCGACCGCAGGGTCGTGGCGAGCACCGACATCCTGCTGGAGGGCCGGCACTTCCGCCGCGACTGGTCCACGGCCTACGACGTGGGCCGCAAGGCGGCCGCGCAGAACCTCGCGGACATCGCCGCCATGGGCGCCGTGCCGACCGCGCTGCTGCTCGGCCTGGTCGTCCCCGCCGAACTCCCGGTGACCTGGCCCAGCGAGCTGATGGACGGCATCCGGGACGAGTGCCAGGTGGCCGGCGCCTCGGTGGTCGGCGGCGACGTGGTCCGCGGCGACACGATCATGGTCTCCATCACCGCGCTCGGCGATCTGCGCAACCAGGAGCCGGTCACCCGGGGCGGCGCCCAGCCCGGCGACCTGGTGGCCGTCACCGGCTGGCTGGGCTGGTCCGCGGCCGGCTACGCGGTGCTCTCCCGCGGCTTCCGCTCGCCGCGGGCCTTCGTGGAGGCGCACCGCCGCCCCGAGCCGCCGTACCACGCGGGCCCGGCCGCCGCGGGCCTCGGCGCCACCGCGATGTGCGACGTCAGCGACGGGCTGATCGCCGACCTCGGACACATCGCCGAGGCCAGCAAGGTGCGGATCGACATCCGCTCCGGCGCGATCGACGTCCCCTCCCAGATGAACGACATCGGACAGGCCGTCGGCGTCGACCCCATCCAGTGGGTGCTGACCGGCGGCGAGGACCACGCCATCGTGGCGACCTTCCCGCCGGACGTGAAGCTGCCCGCCCGCTGGAAGGTGATCGGCGAGGTCCTCAACCCGTCCGCGCTGCCCCAGGTGACCGTCGACGGGGCGCCCTGGACCAGCAAGGGCGGCTGGGACCACTTCGGGGACATCGAGTCATGAGCCTCCCGCGGGTGCTGACGGTCGCGGGCTCCGACTCCGGTGGCGGGGCAGGGATCCAGGCCGACCTGAAGACGATGCTGGCGCTGGGCGTGCACGGCATGAGCGTGATCACGGCGGTCACCGCGCAGAACTCCGTGGGCGTGCAGGGCGCTTGGGAGCTGCCGGTGGCGGCGGTGCGGGCCCAGTACCGCAGCGTGGTCGAGGACATCGGCGTGGACGCGGTGAAGACCGGGATGCTCGCCTCGGCCGAACTCGTCGAGACGGTCGCGGAGTTGATCGCCGGCACCGAGGCGCCCGTGGTCGTCGACCCGGTGGGCGTCTCCAAGCACGGCGACTCCCTGCTCGCCGCCTCCGCCCTGGACTCGGTCCGCACCAAGCTCCTCCCGCTGGCCACCGTCGCCACCCCCAACCTCGATGAAGTGGCCCAACTCACCGGCGTACAGGTCGGGTCGGAGACGGATCTGCGCCGGGCCGCGGCGGCCGTGCTGTCGTACGGGCCGAAGTGGGTGCTGATCAAGGGCGGGCATCTGCCGGGTGAGGCCGTGGACCTGCTCACGGACGGCACCGACGAGTTCCGGCTGCGCGCCCCCCGCCACGACAACCGGCACACGCACGGCACGGGCTGCACCCTCGCGTCCGCGATCGCGTCGCAGCTCGCGAAGGGGCAGTCCGTTCCGGAGGCGGTGGCGGCGGCCAAGGAGTACGTCACGGGGGCGATCGCGGCCGGGTTCGCGCTCGGCGCCGGGATCGGGCCGGTGGACCACGGCTGGGCCCTGGGCCGGGGCCCTCAGTAGGGGTACTCCCGGAGCTTGATGCCGGTGGCCGCCTTCTCCGTCATCTTCTTGAAGAAGCGGGCCAGCGGGCGGGAGCCGAGCACCCGGTACATGTGGTCCCGGCCGGTGCGGTCCAGGCCGAGGTGGTTGGGGATGTCGAAGCCGGCCACGTAGTGGTCGAAGAAGCGCAGGTAGCGGGACTCGTCGCCGAAGGCGTACTCGACGTCCGCGACGGTCTGGCGGCCCATGTGGGTCCGGCGGGCGTGGACCTCGTCCCAGATGCCCATGGAGGTCAGGTGCGCAGCCGGGTGAGCAGCGCGCGGGGGCGGGGGCCGCCGGGGTCGACGGGGGTGCCGTCGTCGGTGCGTATGTCCAGGGGGCCGAGGATGCCGAAACGCAGGCGCCCAGCTTGGCGGGGCCCGGTTTGCCGGGGTTGCGATTTTCGGGCACGGCAAAAAGCCGGTCCACCCTCGGGTGGACCGGCTCAGTGCGGCGAAACCGGTTGTGGCCGCGCGCTAGCAGCAGTGCGTCAGCGCGAGACCTTGCCGGCCTTGATGCACGAGGTGCAGGCGTTCACGCGCTTCGGCGTCCCGCCGACCACGGTACGCACACGCTGGATGTTCGGGTTCCAGCGACGGGACGTACGGCGGTGCGAGTGCGAGATGTTGTTGCCGAAGCCCGGCCCCTTGCCGCAGACGTCGCAGTTGGCAGCCACGGGTCACTCCAAAGACTTCAGATGCACTTACGGTTGGATCCCGGCGTGCCGGAATCGAGATTCAGGGATCTGAGATCTTGAGTGGCGTTGCCAGGGGTGATGGCCCGATCAGATCGGGCAACCGGAGCAGCATACAACGGCCGCGTCGGTTAGACGAAACTAGCATGGCAGCTCAGGGGTCGGCTCCCGGCCCTCTTCCGGTGGACAGCCTTCCGGGGTCTACGCTGCGACCACGTCGGGCCAGCTCAAGGAGGCGCAGGTGGCGCAGGTGCCGCAGACATTCTTCGATGCTCTCGCGGTACGCACCTGGTGCGGTCTCGCGCTCGGGGCGATCGGCCGGGCGCGCGAGGAGATCGACGCGATCAACGTCTACCCGGTGGCCGACGGTGACACGGGCACGAACCTCTATCTGACGGTGGAGTCGGCCGCCGGCGCCGTGGAGGCCGTCTTCGCCGGCTACGAGCTGGGCGAAGAGGTCCCCACCCTGGCCGACGCCGTCCGCGCGATGGCGCACGGCGCCCTGATAGGCGCGCGCGGCAACTCCGGCACGATCCTGGCGCAGCTGCTGCGCGGCATGGCCCATGTCGTCACCGAGGGTGAGACGACTCACATCGACGGGGAGAGGCTGCGGCTCGCCCTGCGGCACGCCGCCGACGCCGCCCGCGAGGCCGTGGCCCACCCCGTCGAGGGCACCGTGCTGTCGGTCGCGGCGGCAGCGGCCGACGCCGCCGACGTGGCCGAGGGTGACTGCGGGGTGATCGCCCGGGCCGCCTACGAGGGCGCGTGCAAGGCACTCGCGGAGACCCCGGGACAGCTGGCCGCGCTGGAGCGGGCCGGAGTCGTCGACGCCGGCGGACGGGGTCTGGTCGAGGTGCTCGGGGCGCTGGTGGAGGCGTTCACGGGGGAGACGCCGACGGCTTTCGACGTGCGGGCGTACGGAGCGCTCCCGGTCGTCCACGCGCGCGTGGACGCCGTTTCCGACGCCCGCGCCGAGGCGTGCGCCGAGTCGGCCGGGGGTCCCGCCTTCGAGGTCATCTATCTCCTGGAGGCCGAGAACGCCGCCGTGGACCGGCTGCGGGCGCGGCTCGACGTCCTCGGCGACTCCCTGGTGGTGGTCGGCGGCGACGGCCTGTGGAACGTCCATGTGCACGTCGACGACGCCGGCGCCGCCGTGGAGGCGGGCGTCGAGGCGGGGCGGCCGTACCGGATCCGGATCACGCACTTCGGCGCGGGGGACGTGCACACCGGCGCGGAGCCGCCGCGCGAGCGGGTGCAGCGGGCCGTGGTGGCCGTCGTGCCGGGGGAGGGGCTGGTCGGGCTGTACAGCGAGTCCGGCGCGACCACCGTGCTCGCCCGCCCCGGGGAGCCGCCCGCCAGCGGGGAGCTGGTGGACGCCGTACGCCGGGCCCACGCGCGCGAGGTGGTGCTGCTGCCCAACGACGCCGACCTGCGGCACACGGCGGCCGCGGCGGCCGAGCAGGTCCGCGCGGAGGGCATCCGGGTCGCCCTCATCCCGACCCGCTCGGCGGTCCAGGGCATCGCCGCGCTCGCGGTGCACCAGCCCGACCGCCGCTTCGACGAGGACGTCGTCCAGATGACCTCGGCGGCCGGCGCCACCCGCTACGCCGAGGTCGTGGTCGCGGAACGACAGTCCTGGACCATGGCCGGCATCTGCCAGGCCGGCGACGTGCTGGGCCTCATCGACGGTGACGTGGCGGTGATCGGCTCGGACGTGACGGCCACCGCCGAGACCGTCCTCGACCGCATGCTCCAGGCCGGCGGCGAGCTGGTCACCCTCGTCCTCGGCGACGAGGCGCCCGAGGGCGTCACCGAACGCCTGGAGGCACGGGTGCGCGAGGCGTACCTCGCCGTCGACACGGTGGTCTACAACGGCGGCCGGCAGGGGGCCCCGCTCCTCATCGGCGTCGAGTGAGCCCCCTGCGCACGCCCCTTCACGCCTCCGTGGGCTCCAGCAGCTGCCGTGCCTCCGCCCGCCGGGCCCGGACCGTCTCGTCGTCCGGGTCGGCGCCCTCGTAGGCGTCCAGCACGGCACGCGCGCGTGCCGCCGCGTCGGCCGGCCGGCTCAGGTCGGCCTCCAGCCAGCCCGCCGCGAGCTCGGCGCCGGTACGGCTGTGCAGCCCGTCCTCGCCCAGCTCGGCGAAGACGGCGATCGCGGCCGTCATCTCGGCCAGCGCCGCCTCGAACGCGTCCTGGATCGTCGCGTCCTCCGCGTCGTCGGGCACGGACCGGGCCAGCAGATCCCCGAACTGCCGGTGGGTGTGGCCGAGTTCGCCGGTGAGCCGCTCCCGGGCGGCCGGGTCGGCGGCCGTGGGGAGCCCGGCCAGCGCCGCCTCGCACTCCGCCACCGCGGCCGCCATCAGCCGCCGCGCGCCCGCCATCCCGGCCTCGGTACGCAGCGCCAGCCACGCGCGGGCCCGCAGCGAGCGGACCAGGAAGTGCACATTGCCCATCGCCCGCCACAACTCGCCCGCGCGCGTGTACGCCCGGTCCGCCTCGGCGGCCAGCCCCGCGTGGCCCAGCGACTCCGCGGCCAGGTGCGCGAGGGTGGCGTGGTCGTGCTGCTCGGGCCAGTGCCGGGCGATCTCGGCCGCCTGGAGCCGCCGTTCGGCCGCCGCGTGGTGCTCGCCGAGCTCGCTCAGACAGTCCCCGAGCCACCACTGGGTCTGGACGACCGCGCCGTCGCCGTGCGTCTCGGCGCTCAGGTCGGCCAGCGCCGACTCCAGCACCTCGGCGGCCTCCGCGAACCGCCCCTGCCGCAGCAGGAAGCCGCCCAGCTGGTGCCGCGCCCAGGCGCCCAGGGTGCCGCTCTCCCCGGCCTCGTCGGCCCAGTGCGCGGCCTCCAGGGCGTGCTCGGCGGCCTCCTCGGCCGCGCCCCGGCCGCCGAGCACCTCGGCCAGCTGGAGATGCAGCTGGGCCCGCCCGACCGGCTCCACATACGGCCCGCCGTGCTCCAGGGCCGCCCGCAGCGCCCGCTCCGCCTCGGCCAGGTCGCCCTGCTCATGGGCGAGCGCGGCCACCCGCACCTCGTACTCCACCGCGAACCACGGCAGCTCCGCGCCGACGAACTGCGCCGACGCCTGCCGGAACAGCTCGCCCGCCCGCTTCTCGTCGCCGGCGTGCTCGGCCAGTTCGGCGAGCATCGCCCGCCCCTCGGCCGCCCGGGACACCAGCCGCACGTCGGACCCACCGCGCCCGCCGACGAGCGCCAGCAGCTCCCGTACGGCCTGCTCGGCGTCGGCGGCGCCCTCCGACCGCTCGTGCACCCACCGCATCAGGATCCGCGCCCGGCTCATCAGCACGGACGCCGTCTGCCGTACGCCGGTGGCGTCGTCGGCGTACAGCGCGAGGATCCGGTCGTACGGCTCGCCGATCGCCGCCGTCGCCTCGTCCAGTTCCCCGGACAGCGCGCGGACGTAGGCCGCACGCGCGCGTGCCGCGATCGCCTCGCCCTCGTCGCCGGCCTCCGCGTACAGCTCGGCCGCCCGCTCGAACAGCTCGACGCCCTCCGGGCCGCGGCCCATCGCCGTGTGGTCGGCGATCTCCGCGCGGACGTAGGTGTCCACCTCGGTGCTCTCGGCGGCCTCCGCGACCGCCGCCCAGGCCTCCAGGGCGTGCGGCTGGAGCGCGTCCGACAGCCGGCGCGCCTCGGCGAGCAGCGCGGGCAGCGACGGCCGCTCCGGCGCGGGCGCCCGCACAACCGGCGCGACCGGCCCGGCGGGCGCCGTCCGCACCGCCCGCACGCCCAGCGGCAGCCGGTCCACCAGCGGCCGCTGGGCCATGCGCTCGCGCAACTGGTCGCCGACATAGGAGGTGCCGTTGCGCGCGTCGAACCGCGCGGCCAGCTCCAGGGCCTCCGCGCGCGCGTGCCCGGCGAGTTCCCCGGCGCTCCACGGCCGCCCGGCGGGGCCCGGCACCCGCTGCTCACCGAGGCCCAGCTCGGTCAGCCGCTCCATCAGCAGCGTCACCACCGACAGGAAGTCCATCCGGCTGCGCGGCTGCCCGCTGTCCGTGAAGTAGGCGGGACGTTCCGCCAGCAGTTCGAGACCGCGCGCCTCGTTCCCGGTCAGCGCGCAGAACTCCACATGGTCCGCGTACGCGCCGCGCATGCTCTCCATGGGGCGGACCAGCCGGAAGCCGCGCAGATGGTGGGCGCGGGCCTCGTCGACCCGGCCGAGCCGCAGCAGCGGGGTCAGGGAGGAGGCGAGGACCGTGTGCGGCTCGTGGGCGCAGCTGTACTCGCCCTCCAGGACCGGCCGCCACAGCTCCAGGGCCTCGGCGTCCCGGCCGTTGCGCAGCTGCCAGGCGCCCTGCCCGTGCAGCTCGCACGCGTGGCAGTCGGCCATCCGGTCCCGGTCCGCCGCCAGCCACGCCGAGTACGCCCGCTCCGCGCGCGTGAAGTCACCGATGTGCCCGGCGACACTGAACTCGGCGCTGCGCACCGCCCGCTCGGAGTGCCCGGCGAGCCGGTAGCGGTGCTCCATCTCGCCCAGCCACTTCTCGATCGAGGCGAGCGGGACGTGCGGCTGGTCGAGCATGCCGGCCGACATCCACTTGAAGACCCAGTGCAGGGAATGCGTCTCGTACTCGTCGAAGTCCCCGGGCCGCTCGTCCCACAGGCGCAGCAGCCGCGCGAAGGGGACGAACATCTTGTCCTTCTCGGAGCTGTAGTTGTAGACCTTCAGCTGGTGCCCGAGCGCCTCGATCACGGCGAGCGGGATGTTCAGCTTCTCGGCCTCAGCCAGCAGCTGCTCCGCGCGCGCGTTGCGGGCGGGACCCTCCGGCTCCTCGGAGTTCTCGGCCATCGCGCGGCGCAGCGAGTCGAAGTCCGCGATCCCGCCGGTTTCGGCCATCAGCGGTCACCCTCCCCATGAGTGGCCCACTCCAGGAGGCCGATGAACGAGCGGTTGATCAGCGCCGAGTCGGCGGGCCGCAGCGGGCGCTGGGCCATCAGCAGCGCCTGCCCGTAGAGCGATTCGCTCGCGGTGCCGATCAGCTCCGGGTCCGTCAGGGAACTGATCCGCCGGATCAGCGGGTTGAGATGGTTGAGCACCAGACGCGCCCGGGGTGCGCTGCCGCGCAGCGAGCCCAGGATGCCCGCCCACAGGTCGTCGGCCTGTTCCTCGGCCTGAGCGCGGGCCTGCTCGTGCCGCGCGGCCCGGTCGTCCAGGTGCAGCGCGGGCACGGAGAGCGGGTGGAAGGCGCGCAGGACGACATCACAGCCCAGCGGGTCCAGCTTCGCCCGCGCGGCCGCGAGGAAGCCCGCCAGCGCCAGCTCCTCCGCCGGATCCACCGCGTCCAGGTGCGCGGTCACGGTGTCCGCGTCCAGCTCCGCGACCACCGTCCCGGGCCGCACCGACGGCAGCGCCTCGACCAGCTCGCTGTCGTACGTGTAACCGCCGTTGATCACCCCGATGCCCTGGGCGGAGGCGATCGGCGCGACCTGCCGGTACTCCTCGACCGTCCGCGTGAAGTGCACCACCGGGTGGCGCTGCGCGAACTCCTCCAGGGACAGCTGCCCGTCGGTGGTCTCGAAGGGGAGCCACGGCAGCATCGTGCGCAGCATCTCCCGGTCGTGCCGGGCCAGCGACTTCACACCCAGGTGGTGCACGGACAGGAACGCCGAAAGCCGTTCCGGATCACCGGCGGCCAGCCCGGTCAGCCAGGACCGAATCCTTTCGCCGAGCGCCTCCCGTACGGCGGCCAGCGTCTCGTCCTCGTACAGCGACTCGCGCGAGGCGGTCGGCCGCAGACTGTCCGTGTCCAGGACACAGCGCACGAAGAACGCCCAGTCCGGCAGCAGCTGTTCGGCCCGCTCGGTGAGCAGCATGCCCTTGAGGTGCACGCGATGGGTCGCCCGCTGGGCGGGACTCACCGCCGACGGCAGCACGTACGCCACCCCCCGGATCCCGGCCACCGGCACGTCGAGGGCGATCGAGTCCAGCGGCGCGAACCCGAACAGCTCCTGACAGTGCCGGGCCAGCGCCACCCGGCGGGTGCCGGGGGAGGGGTACGGCCGGTCCCAGGGCGCGGGCAGGTCGGTGACCGCCTCGTCGCCCACCCGGACGTCGTAGGGCAGCAGCGAACCGAAGTCCCGCGCCAGCGCGAGCACCCGCCGCTCGTCCAGCCACTCCGCCGCCCCCGCCCGCGCCACCAGATGCACGGTGGTGCCGGGTTCGGGCCGCTCCTCGGGCGCCAACGTCCGCACGGTGTACGACCCGTCGTCGCGGGCCGTCCACTCCACGGGCGGCGCGTCCGGCGTGCGGGCACTGCGGCTGACCACCCGGATCCGCTCGGCGACCACGAAGCAGGCCAGCAGTCCGATGCCGAACTGGCCCAGGAAGTCCGAGCGGGCCTCCTGCAGCCCGTCCGCCCGCTTGGAGCTGCGCCCGATGGTCGCGAGCAGGCTGTGCACGTCCGACTCGGTGAGCCCGACGCCGCTGTCCTCCACCCGGAGGGCACTGCCGTCGGCGTACAGCCGCACCCGCGCCGGGGCGTCGGGCTGCTCGGCCCGTCTGGCGGTGATGGCGTCCACCGCGTTCTGCAACAGCTCGCGCAGGTAGACCTTGGGGCTGGAGTAGAGGTGATGGGAGAGCAGGTCCACCAGACCACGCAGGTCGACCTGGAACGTATGTGGTGACTGTGATGCCTGGGATGACTGTGAGGTCTGGGAGTCCATCGTCGCTACGCCGGAGGGGGGAAGACGAGGTCGGCGCGGGGTCGGGCGGTCCCTGGTGGGGTGGTGACCGCGGAAGGATGGCCGGAGCGCGCCATCCTATGACTCAAAACGGCCGTCTGACCAGGGGTTTCCCGAGACATATACGGCATTGTCAGTGGCGTGGTGTGCAATGGATCTCGTGCCCGCACTGGAAGAACCACTGAAGAAGGTGCTCGGCCCAGCCACCGCGAAGGTGATGGCCGAGCATCTCGGCCTGCACACGGTCGGCGATCTCCTGCACCACTACCCCCGCAGATACGAGGAGCGCGGCCAGCTCACCCACCTCGCCGACCTGCCCATGGACGAACACGTGACCGTGGTCGCCATGGTGGCCGACGCCCGCCTGCACACGTTCGCATCCTCCAAGGCACCGCGCGGCAAGGGGCAGCGGCTGGAGGTCACGATCACCGACGGCAGCGGCCGGCTCCAACTGGTCTTCTTCGGCAACGGTGTGCACAAGCCCCACAAGGAACTCCTGCCGGGCACGCGCGCGATGTTCGCCGGCAAGGCCTCGGTCTTCAACCGCCGCCTCCAACTGGCCCACCCGGCCTACGAACTGCTCCGCGGCGACGACCCGGCCGAATCGGTGGAGACCTGGGCCGGAGCCCTGATCCCGCTCTATCCGGCCACCGCCAAGCTGGAGTCCTGGAAGATCGGCAAGGCGATCCAGACGGTGCTGCCGAGCGTCCAGGAGGCCCTGGACCCCCTTCCGCCGGCCCTCCGCGAGGGCCGCGGTCTGGTCTCCCTCCCCGAGGCCCTGCTCAAGATCCACCGCCCGCACACCAAGGCGGACATCGCGCAGGCCCGCGACCGCCTCAAGTGGGACGAGGCCTTCGTCCTCCAGGTCGCCCTGGCCCGTCGCCGCCACACCGACGCCCAACTCCCGGCGGTGGCCCGCAGACCCAGCCCCGACGGCCTCCTCACGGCCTTCGACGACCGTCTCCCGTTCACCCTCACGGACGGCCAGCAGAAGGTCTCGAAGGAGATCTTCGACGACCTGGCCACCGAACACCCGATGCACCGCCTCCTGCAGGGCGAGGTCGGCAGCGGCAAGACACTGGTGGCGCTGCGTGCCATGCTCGCGGTGGTCGACGCGGGCGGCCAGGCGGCCATGCTCGCTCCCACCGAGGTGCTGGCCCAGCAGCACCACCGCTCGATCACCGAGATGATGGGGGAGCTGGCGGAAGGCGGCATGCTGGGCGGCGCCGAGCACGCCACCAAGGTCGTCCTGCTCACCGGCTCGATGGGCACGGCCGCCCGCCGCCAGGCCATGCTCGACCTCGTCACCGGGGACGCCGGTCTGGTGATCGGCACCCATGCGCTGATCGAGGACAAGGTCCAGTTCCACGACCTGGGCCTGGTGGTGGTCGACGAACAGCACCGCTTCGGCGTGGAACAGCGCGACGCCCTGCGCGGCAAGGGCACCCAACCCCCGCACCTCCTGGTCATGACGGCGACCCCCATCCCGCGCACGGTCGCCATGACGGTCTTCGGCGACCTGGAGACCTCGGTCCTGGACCAGCTGCCGGCCGGCCGCTCCCCGATCGCCACGCATGTCGTCCCCGCCGCCGACAAGCCCCACTTCCTGGCCCGCGCCTGGGAACGGGTCCGCGAGGAAGTCGGCAACGGCCACCAGGCGTACGTCGTCTGCCCCCGCATCGGAGACGAGGAGGAGGACCCCAAGAAGGCGAGGAGGACGGCCGAGGACGAAGCCGAGAAGCGCCCTCCGCTGGCCGTCCTGGACGTCGCCGACCACCTCGCCAAGGGCCCGCTCAGCGGCCTGCGGGTGGAGGTCCTGCACGGCAGGATGCACCCGGACGACAAGGACGCGGTGATGCGCCGCTTCGCGGCCGGCGACACGGACGTCCTGGTCGCCACGACGGTCATCGAGGTCGGCGTGAACGTCCCCAACGCCACCGCCATGGTGATCATGGACGCCGACCGTTTCGGCGTCTCCCAGCTGCACCAGCTGCGCGGCCGGGTCGGGCGCGGCTCCGCCGCCGGCCTCTGCCTCCTGGTCACGGAGATGCCCGAGGCGAGCCCGGCCCGCCAGCGGCTGACGGCCGTCGCCTCGACCCTGGACGGCTTCGAGCTCTCCCGCATCGACCTCGAACAGCGCAGAGAGGGCGATGTGCTGGGCCAGGCCCAGTCCGGAGTCCGCTCCAGCCTGAGGGTCCTGGCGGTGATCGAGGACGAGGAGATCATCGCGGAGGCGAGAGAGGAGGCCACGGCCTTGGTGGCGAAGGACCCCGAGCTGACCGGTCTCGCGGGGTTGCGGACGGCTCTGGACGCCCTGTTGGACGAGGAGAGAGAGCAGTTCCTGGAAAAGGGCTAGGAGGCGGCCACCTCAGGGACTCGGGACTGTGGTCGACATGCGGCCCCGCCGCGGGGCGCGACGAGCCACCGTGGACCCGTAGCCGCCGTCGCAGACCAGGCACACACCCCCGTGGGCCTGCCAAACTGAATCCGTAAAGCCGCCCTCGAAGAAGGACCCCCCCCATGACCCGCGTGATCGCCGGCCAGGCAGGCGGACGGCGCCTCTCCGTGCCGCCCGGCACAGGAACCCGGCCCACTTCGGATCGCGCACGCGAAGGCCTCTTCTCCACCTGGCAGTCCCTCCTCGGCGGCCCCCTGGACGGCGAACGCGTCCTGGACCTGTACGCCGGTTCGGGAGCCGTAGGCCTGGAGGCCCTCTCCCGGGGCGCCGGCCACACCCTCCTCGTGGAGGCCGACCCCAGGGCCGCCCGCGTCGTCCGGGAGAACGTGAAGAATTTGGGCCTGCCCGGCGCCGAGGTGCGGGCGGCCAAAGCGGAACAGATCGTCCAGTCACCGGCGCCCGGGCAGCCGTACGACCTCGTCTTCCTGGACCCCCCGTACGCCGTCTCGGACGACGATCTTCGGGAGATTCTCCTCACACTCCACTCGGGGGGCTGGCTAGCGCCGGAGGCGCTCGTCACCGTGGAGCGCAGCACCAGAGGCGGCGACTTCCATTGGCCGACCGGCTTCGAGGCCCTCCGGTCCCGTCGCTACGGCGAGGGAACGTTTTGGTACGGTCGCGCCGCCTCTACGTGCGAAGACGCACGATGACCGGACCGGAGAGCGAGGGATCACAAGTGCGCCGCGCCGTCTGTCCCGGGTCATTCGACCCGATCACCAACGGACACCTCGACATCATTGCCCGTGCGTCCCGTCTCTACGACGAGGTCTACGTCGCAGTGATGATCAACAAGTCCAAGAAGGGCCTGTTCGAGATCGACGAGCGGATCGACCTGATCCGCCAGGTCACCGCCGACTACGGGAACGTCCGCGTCGAGGCGTTCCACGGCCTCCTCGTCGACTTCTGCAAGCAGCGCGAGATCCCCGCCATCGTCAAGGGCCTGCGAGCCGTCAGCGACTTCGACTACGAGCTGCAGATGGCCCAGATGAACATCGGTCTCTCGGGCGTGGAGACGCTCTTCGTGCCGACCAACCCGACCTACAGCTTCCTCTCGTCCTCCCTGGTCAAGGAGGTGGCCCAATGGGGCGGGGACGTGTCGCACCTGGTTCCGGCGGCCGTTATCGAGGCCCTCAACAAGCGTATTCACCGGGACTGATGGGGCTACAGTCGTCCCGTCCGTCTCCAACACGGCTGTAGAGAGTGGCGAGCGCAGGGTGGACGTACAGAACAAGCTCGATGAGATCGTGGCCACGGTCTCCGGCGCCCGGGCCATGCCCATGTCGGCATCGTGCGTGGTCAACCGGGCCGACCTGCTCGCGATGCTCGAGGAGCTGCGCCAGGCGCTGCCCGGCTCCCTCGCCCAGGCCCAGGAGCTGATCGGCGACCGTGAACAGATGGTCGAGCAGGCGCGCATGGAGGCCGAGCGGATCATCGAGACCGCGCACGCCGAGCGTGGCTCGCTGATCTCCGACACCGAGGTGGCCCGCCGCTCCCAGGCGGAGGCCGACCGTATCCTCGGCGAGGCCCGCCGGGAGGCGGAGGAGATCCGCGCCGACGCCGACGACTACGTCGACTCCAAGCTCGCCAACTTCGAGGTCGTCCTCACCAAGACCCTCGGCTCGGTCGGCCGTGGCCGCGAGAAGCTCCTCGGCACCGGACCCGGCCTGGACGAGCAGGGCTACGAGGACGAGGACGCCCCCGAGCGCAGCCACGACCCCGAGACCCTGCGCCGGGACGCGGACGCCTACGTCGACGTCAAGCTCGGCGCCTTCGAGGCGGTCCTCGCCAAGACCCTGGAGGCCGTCGGCAAGGGCCGCGCCAAGCTGCACGGCCGGATCGCCTCCGACGCCCTCGGTGCCCTGGCCGACGACAACACGACCTTCCAGCACTCCAGCGACGCCGACTACCTCGCCGACCTCGCGGCCCTCGCCGACCAGGACGCCCAGGCCGCGCAGGCGGCACAGGCCGAGCAGCCCGCCGCCGCCCAGCAGCAGCCGCAGTACGACCAGCAGCCGGTGCAGCAGCCCGTGGCGCAGGATCCGTACGGCTACCCGCAGCAGCAGGACCCCTACGGCGGCTACCCCCAGCAGCAGCCCGCCTACGCCCAGCAGGACCCCTACGGCTACCAGCAGGCCGACCCCTACGCCTACCAGGGCTACGACACCGGTCAGCAGCCCGTCTACGACCCCCAGCAGCAGCCGGTCCAGCACCAGTCGTACGCTCTGGACGAGACCAGCCTCTTCGACACCGGCATGATCACGCCGGAGCAGCTGAGGGCGTACGAGCAGGGCCGGGGACTGTAGCCAACGGGCCGAAGGCCAGCGGATTGGGCCGACAGCGAAAGGTCCAGTATCCTGGCTCTTCGGTCGCGTCTACGTTCGCGATCACCGCTGCCCGGAGCAGTCTTCCGGACGGCGTTCCTCTGAACTCGAAGATCGAAAGCAGGAATGGCTCCTCACGCACGCCTCGACCACCGCAACCCGTTCGTGTTCGACACACACGAGCTGGGGCGGCGTCCTGGCGCGCTGCAGCGCCTGACCCGCACGATCGACGCCCCCGAGGACTTCGGTATCAAGGGGGTCATCGGAGTGCCGGAAGGCGCCCCGGTGGAGCTCGACCTCCGGCTCGAGTCGGTCATGGAAGGTGTGCTCGTCACAGGCACCGCCCGTGCACAGGCCGAGGGGGAGTGCGTAAGGTGTCTGGAGCCGGTCGAGCAGGAGCTCGAAGCGGACTTCCAGGAACTGTTCTCGTACCCTGACGCCGACGACCGGGGCCGCGTGATCGCGGAACCGGGCGACGACGCCGAGGACGACGAGGACAGGTACTTCATCGAGGACGGCTTGTTCGACCTCGAACCCGTGCTGCGTGATGCGGTGGTGCTCGCACTGCCGATGCAGCCGGTGTGCCAGGACGACTGCGCAGGGCTGTGCTCCGAGTGCGGAGCCCGCCTCGCGGACGACCCGGACCACCACCACGACGCCGTCGACATCCGTTGGGCGGCTTTGCAGGGACTCGCCGGTTCCACGAAGGACGGCGAGAAGGACGAGATGAGCGGCGCTGACGCGGAAGCGGGCGTCGACGAGAAGCAGGAGAAGTAGCCGTGGCTGTTCCGAAGCGGAAGATGTCGCGCAGCAACACGCGCCACCGCCGGTCGCAGTGGAAGGCTGCGGTCCCCACCCTGGTTGCGTGCGAGCGCTGCCACGAGCCCAAGCAGCAGCACATCGCGTGCCCGTCTTGCGGCACCTACAACAAGCGCCAGGTCCTCGAAGTCTGAGCGGCCAGGTGAGAGGCACTGTGTCCAGTCCCAAGAAGGCGGAAGACGCCAAGGCGGACCCAACCGCCAAGAAGAAAACGGACAACACGGCCTCGTCCCACACGCTTCTGGAAGGGCGGCTCGGCTACAAGCTCGAGTCCGCCCTTCTGGTGCGTGCGCTGACCCACCGTTCCTACGCGTACGAGAACGGCGGCCTGCCGACGAACGAGCGGCTGGAGTTCCTCGGTGACTCCGTCCTCGGTCTCGTCGTCACGGACACGCTGTACAAGACCCACCCGGACCTGCCCGAGGGCCAGCTGGCCAAGCTCCGGGCAGCGGTGGTGAACTCGCGTGCGCTCGCGGAAGTGGGTCGCGGTCTCGACCTGGGTTCCTTCATCCGGCTCGGCCGCGGTGAAGAGGGCACGGGCGGCCGGGACAAGGCGTCCATCCTCGCCGACACCCTGGAAGCGGTGATCGGCGCGGTCTATCTCGACCAGGGCCTCGACTCGGCGTCCGAGCTGGTGCACCGGCTCTTCGACCCGCTGATCGACAGGTCCTCGAACCTCGGAGCCGGCCTGGACTGGAAGACCAGTCTCCAGGAGCTCACCGCGACGGAGGGCCTCGGCGTGCCCGAGTACCTGGTCACGGAGACCGGCCCCGATCACGAGAAGACCTTCACTGCTGCCGCCCGCGTCGGAGGCGTCTCGTACGGCACCGGCACCGGCCGCAGCAAGAAGGAGGCGGAACAGCAGGCCGCCGAGTCCGCCTGGCGCGCCATCCGCGCCGCCGCGGACGAGCGGGCCAAGGCAGCCAAGGCGGCAGCGGCCGCCGAGCAGGCCGCCCTGGCCGAGGAGGACGACGACTCGTCGTCCGCCGCCTCCGCCTGAAGAACAGCGCGACGATCCGAGCGCCCGGTCCCTTCCCAGGGCCGGGCGCTCGCATCGTCCAGGGTCCTGCACGGGAGACGCGATGCCCGAATTGCCCGAGGTCGAGGTCGTACGGCGTGGCCTGGAGCGATGGGTCGCCCATCGTGTCGTGGCCGAGACCGAAGTGCTGCATCCGCGTGCCGTACGACGGCACCTGGCCGGCGCCGACGACTTCACGCACCGGCTCAAGGGCCACCGCGTCGGCACCCCCAGCCGGCGGGGCAAGTACCTGTGGCTGCCGCTGGAGGACACCAACCAGTCGATCCTCGCCCACCTCGGCATGAGCGGTCAGTTGCTGGTGCAGCCGCACGAGACCCCGGACGAGAAGCACCTCAGGATCCGCGTGAGGTTCGCCGACGGCCTTGGCACCGAACTCCGGTTCGTCGACCAACGCACCTTCGGTGGCCTGTCGTTGCACGAAAACACCCTCGACGGGCTGCCGGACGTCATCGCGCACATCGCCCGCGACCCCCTCGACCCGCTGTTCGACGACGAAGCCTTCCACCAGGCGCTGCGCCGGAAGCGATCCACCATCAAGAGGGCGCTGCTCGACCAGTCGTTGATCAGCGGGGTCGGCAACATCTACGCGGACGAGGCCCTTTGGCGGGCCCGTCTCCACTACGAGCGCCCCACCGCCGGTTTCACCCGCCCGCGCACCGCCGAACTCCTCGGCCATGTACGGGATGTGATGAACGCGGCCCTGGCCGTCGGCGGCACCAGCTTCGACAGCCTCTATGTCAACGTCAACGGCGAGTCGGGTTACTTCGACCGCTCACTGGACGCGTACGGCAGGGAGGGGCTGCCCTGCCGGCGGTGCGGCACGCCGATGCGCAGGCGCCCCTGGATGAACCGGTCCAGCTACTTCTGCCCGAAGTGTCAGCGGGTGCCGCGCGTCGCGTCGTAGCGTTCGCGGGCGGCCAGCACCTCGTCCATCCGGCTCTCCACGAAGTGGACGACGGACAGCAGGCGCTCGGCGACCTCGCGGCCGAGCGGGGTGAGTTCGTAGTCGACCCGCGGCGGGTTGGTCGGCTGGGCCTCGCGGTGCACCAGGCCGTCGCGCTCCAGCGCCTGGAGGGTCTGGGAGAGCATCTTCTCGCTGACGCCGTCCACGCGCCGGCGCAGCTCGTTGAACCGGAACGACCCCTCGTGCAGCGCGCTCAGCGTCAGCCCGCCCCAGCGGCCCATGACGTGTTCGAGCGTGGTGCGCGAGGGACAGGCCCGGGCGAAGGCGTCGTACGGAGGCCGCGTCTCCCCGGGACGGTCCTGGGTGCTGATGGTCATGCGTCAAGCGTAAGCGAGCACAGCGCTAACCAACAGGGTGCGCTAACTGTCGGTTAGCGCACCCTTCAGCGGTCGGGACGTGTCAGTAGCCGAAGTCCTGCGTCCACCAGGGGCCGCCCGAACCGAAGTGCACGCCGACCCCGAGGGTCTTGAAGTCGCAGTTCAGTATGTTGGCGCGGTGGCCCTCGCTGTTCATCCAGGCGTCCATGACGGCCTGGGCGGTGGCCTGGCCCCGGGCTATGTTCTCGCCGCCCAGGTTGGCTATGCCGGCGGCCGCGGCCCGGTCCCACGGCGTCTTGCCGTCCGGGTCGGTGTGGTCGAAGAAGTCCCGCGCGGCCATGTCCTCGCTGAACGTCTCGGCCAGCTTGGTCAGGGACGAGTTCACGGACAGCGCGCTGCAGCCGACCTTGGCCCGCTCCTCGTTCACCAGTTTGAGTACCTCGGCCTCGGCGGCGGCCGCCTCGGACACGGTGACCGGCGCGGCGGTCTTCACCGGCGCCTTGGTGGCCGACCTGGTGGGCGTGGCCGTCGCCTTCTTGGACGGCGTGGCGCTGGGCGCCGGCTTCTCGGACGCCGTCTTCGTCGGCGCGGGCGACGAGGAGGCGGAGGCCGGGGCCGAGGCGGACGCGGCGGCCGTCTCCGTGGGCGAGCCGGAGCGCTGGGTGTCCCGGCTGGTCGAGGAACCGGTGTCCCGGCTCTCGGCGCTGCCGGAGGTGCCGCCCTGCTCGGCGGCCGTGTTGCTGGGAGCCCCGTCGGCCTGCACCCGGTCGCCGCCGGTGGTGCTGGTGTTGCCGCCGAGCTTGTAGTTCTCCAGGCCCGGTACCACGCCGGTGGCCACCGCGACGGTGCCGATGGCGACGGCGGCCGAGACGCCGAGCAGGCCCGTGCGCATGGGCCGTGCGGCCTTCTTCCTGCGCCGGTGCCCGCTGCCGCCCGCCGGGGAGCCGCCGATGACCGGGGCGAACTCCTCGCTGGAGAAGACGGCCGTGTCGTCGGCCCGGGCGTAGTCCTGTTCGTTCGCGTACAGGTAGGCGGAGCTACGCGCGTTGGCGTCGGCCCGGGTGTAGTCCTCTTCGTTCGCGTACAGGTAGGCGGAGCTACGCGCGTTGGCGTCGGCGTAGGCCTCCTGGTGCAGGTAGGCCGCGGTGCCCGTCCCGAAACGGAGGCCCGCGTACGAGTCCTGCGGCTCGTGGCCGCCTATGTAGGGGCCGTCGTTCTCCGTGACCCCCGTGGCGCGGCCCGTGGCGGCGCGGCCGGCGTCGGAGCGTCGGTGGCGTCCCATGTCCTTGCCTTCTTCCCTCGTCCTCGCGGTCGGCGTCGACCAGGGGCCGGTGTGGCCAATGACTCCTTCTGGTCAACCAGACTCACTCGATCGAGTGAGTTTCAGATGAGATTCATTGGGTGGGGACGGTACCGCATGGCGGGGAGGGCGGAAGTGCTCCGTGTGACATTGGCCGGTTAGGTTGCACTCTATGAGCGAGGATGTACGACTGGTCGCCTGGGTCCGTGGACGGGTGCAGGGGGTGGGATTCCGCTGGTTCACCCGGGCCAAGGCGCTGGAGATCGGCGGCCTGAGTGGTTTTGCTCTCAATTTGGGCGACGGTCGCGTGCAGGTGGTCGCGGAGGGCTCCCGGACGGGCTGCGAAGGCCTGCTCGACTGGCTCCAGGGCGATGACACGCCCGGGCGGGTGGAGGGTGTCACCGAGATCTGGGACACACCCCGCGGCGGTTACGACGGCTTCGCCATCCGCTGACCCGTCGTGCGAAGACCCGCAGGCACAAGCGGAGCGAACTGCCACCGGCATGTGCCCACAGCGGGAATGGCCTGGTGGTTGCCAATAATCGCTTGTCGTGGCAGGCTCCGCGCATAAGGATGATCGCCACACTCCGAGGGCCCCGCTGGAGACGCAGCGCCGCCGGTCCTGAGCCGCGCGCGCCCGGGTTCGCCCGCCAATACAGGCGTGATCGTGTTGACCGTCAAACTTTTTGGTGAGACGCTGAAAGCCCCGCGCACCTTAGCTGTTTGGCATGGAGCAACACGCGAGTAACACTCGGATGTGTCAAGCACCGCGGGTGCGATCCCTCACGACCCACACCGCTACGGTCGGTCACTCAGTGTGGAGGACCATCCATCATGGCAAAGGCGCTTCTCGGTTACGTCGGCGGCTCCGACCCGCGACTCCTCGCCGAGATGCGACGGCTCCAGCAGCGTGTCCAGGACCTCGAATCCGAGCTCGGACGGATTCAGGCCGAGAACGACGCGCTGACGGCTGCCGCTTCTCCCGACAGGATCATGGAGAGCATCGACGCAAACCAGGCGGAGCCTGCGCTCACCTGATCGCTGCATCGCTCCACAACAGCACATGCGGCGGTCGGGCAGCCCTTTCAACCGCTAAGTTCTCAAGATCTGCAAGGGACGCCCCGGCGTCCCTTCTTTTCTTTCCTGTCCCTCTGGCCTGCCCCCGCGCCCCCGTGCCCGGCACCTTCCAGCCCCGCGCATCCTTTCACCTTCTTTAACGTCTGGTGTGCCCTGCATGTTCATGCGCGAAACCGCGCGGTTGCGAGGGGTCGTGGAGTGCGCTAGCGCCGCCGGGTAAAGTCCGACGGCGTGCATCTCAAGGCCCTGACCCTTCGCGGGTTCAAGTCGTTCGCCTCGGCGACCACGCTCCGGTTCGAGCCGGGGATCACGTGTGTCGTCGGTCCGAACGGCTCGGGCAAGTCCAACGTCGTGGACGCGCTCACCTGGGTCATGGGTGAGCACAGTGCCAAGTCGCTGCGCGGCGGCAAGATGGAGGACGTCATCTTCGCCGGCACCACCGGCCGCCCGCCGCTGGGCCGCGCCGAGGTGTCCCTGACCATCGACAACTCCGACGGCGCGCTGCCCATCGAATACGCCGAGGTCACCATCACGCGGATCATGTTCCGCAACGGCGGCAGCGAGTACCAGATCAACGGCGACACGTGTCGCCTCCTCGACATCCAGGAACTGCTCTCCGACTCCGGCATCGGCCGTGAGATGCACGTCATCGTCGGCCAGGGCCAGCTGGACTCCGTCCTGCACGCCGACCCGATGGGCCGCCGGGCCTTCATCGAAGAGGCGGCCGGTGTACTGAAACACCGCAAGCGCAAGGAGAAGGCCCTCCGCAAGCTGGACGCGATGCAGGCCAACCTCGCGCGCGTGCAGGACCTGACCGACGAGTTGCGGCGCCAGCTGAAGCCGCTGGGCCGCCAGGCGGCGGTGGCCCGCCGGGCCGCCGTCATCCAGGCGGACCTGCGCGACGCGCGCCTGCGCCTGCTCGCCGACGACCTCGTACGACTGCGCCAGGCGCTGCAGAGCGAGATCGCCGACGAGGCCGCCCTCAAGGAACGCAAGGAAGCCGCCGAGCAGGAGCTGAAGAAGGCACTCCAGCGCGAGGCGCTCCTGGAGGACGAGGTGCGCCGGCTCACGCCACGCCTGCAGCGCGCCCAGCAGACCTGGTACGAACTGTCCCAGCTCGCCGAACGTGTCCGCGGCACCATCTCGCTGGCCGACGCCCGGGTGAAGAGCGCCACCTCCACGCCCCCCGAGGAGCGGCGCGGCCGCGACCCCGAGGACATGGAGCGCGAGGCCCACCGCATCCGTGAGCAGGAGGCCGAGCTGGAGGCGGCCCTGGAGGCGGCCCAGCACGCCCTCGACGACACCGTCGCGCACCGTGCCGAACTGGAGCGCGAACTGGCCCAGGAGGAACGGCGCCTGAAGGACGTGGCCCGTTCCATCGCCGACCGCCGGGAGAGCCTGGCCCGGCTGAACGGCCAGGTCAACGCGGCCCGTTCACGTGCCGGCTCGGCCCAGGCGGAGATCGACCGGCTGGCCGCCGCCCGTGACGAGGCCCAGGAGCGGGCGGTCTCGGCGCAGGAGGAGTACGAGGCGCTCAAGGCGGAGGTCGACGGCCTCGACGCGGGTGACGAGGAACTGGCCGGCCGGCACGAGCAGGCCAGGCTGCGGCTCGCCGAGGCGGAGGCGGCCCTGACGGCGGCCCGCGAGGCGACCACCGCGGCGGAACGCAGTCGCGCCGCCACCCAGGCCCGCCGCGAGGCGCTGGCGCTTGGCCTGCGCCGCAAGGACGGCACCGGCATACTGCTCGGCGCCCGGGACCGCCTCACCGGAGTCCTGGGCCCGGCGGCGGAACTGCTGACGGTGACCCCGGGCCACGAGGTCGCCCTGGCCGCGGCCTTCGGCACGGCGGCCGACGCCGTCGCGGTGACGACCCCGACCTCGGCGGCCGACGCGATCCGCCTCCTCCGCAAACAGGACGGCGGCCGAGCAGCCCTCCTCCTGTCGGGTGCCCCTGAACCGTCCCTGGCTGGAGCGCCCCAAGGGGGCGCGGGCAACGGCGCGCCCGGCCACGACGGCGCGGCAGCCGACGGACGACCGCACTTCCCCTCGGGGGGGCCTGCCGAGGGAGCATCCCCCAGGGACACGGGGCCGCATCCCTACGCGGCTCCGCCGCAGGGCGTCCGAGACGACCGACGCCCCCTCCCGGCACCCCCGTCAGGGACCCCCGCCGCCGATCTCGTCCGTGGCCCCGCCGACCTGATGCCCGCCGTCCGCCGCCTCCTGCACGGCATCGTCGTGGTCGACACCCTCGAAGCCGCCGAGGAACTCGTCTACCGCAGGCCCCACCTCACCGCCGTCACCGCCGAAGGCGACCTCCTCGGCGCGCACTTCGCGCACGGCGGCTCCGCGGGCGCCCCCAGCCTCCTCGAAGTACAGGCCTCCGTCGACGAGGCCGCCGCCGAACTCGAGGAGCTGGCGGTCCGCTGCGAGGCACTGGCCGAGGCCCAGCAGGCCGCCCAGGAACACCGCAAGGCGTGCACCGCACAGGTCGAGGAGCTGGCCGAACGCCGCCGCGCCGCCGACCGGGAGAAGTCGGCCGTCGCCCAGCAGCTCGGCCGGCTCGCCGGACAGGCGCGCGGCGCGGCCGGTGAGGCGGAACGTTCCACGGCGGCGGCCGCCCGCGCCCAGGAGTCCCTCGACAAGGCCCTGGAAGAGGTCGAGGTACTGGCCGAGCGGCTCGCCGTGGCCGAGGAGATGCCGGTCGAGGAGGAGCCGGACACCTCGGTGCGCGATCGTCTCGCCGCCGACGGCGCCAACGCCCGTCAGACCGAGATGGAGGCCCGCCTCCAGGTCCGTACCCACGAGGAGCGGGTCAAGGGCCTCGCCGGCCGCGCCGACTCCCTCGACCGCGCGGCCCGCGCGGAACGCGAGGCACGCGCGCGTGCGGAACAGCGCCGGGCCCGGCTGCGCCACGAGGCCGCGGTCGCGGAGGCCGTCGCCGCCGGCGCCCGCCAACTGCTCGCGCATGTCGAGGTCTCGGTCGGCCGGGCCGACCGGGAACGGGACGCCGCCGAGGCCGCGAAGGCCCGCCGGGAGCAGGAGCTGACCGCCGCCCGCAGCACCGGCCGTGACCTCAAGGCGGAACTCGACAAACTCACGGATTCAGTTCACCGGGGCGAGGTACTCGGCGCCGAGAAGCGGCTGCGGATCGAGCAGCTGGAGACCAAGGCGCTGGAGGAGCTCGGTGTCGAACCGGCGGGACTCATCGAGGAGTACGGACCGCATCAGCCGGTGCCGCCCTCGCCCCCCGCCGAGGGCGAGGTGCTGCCGGACGACCCCGAGCACCCGCGCAACCAGCCCAAGTCCTTCCACCGGGCCGAACAGGAACGGCGCCTCAAAGCGGCCGAGCGGGCCTACCAGCAGCTCGGCAAGGTCAACCCGCTCGCCCTGGAGGAGTTCGCGGCTCTTGAGGAACGGCACAAGTTCCTCAGCGAGCAGCTGGAGGACCTGAAGAAGACCCGCGCCGACCTGCTTCAAGTGGTGAAGGAGGTCGACGAACGCGTCGAGCAGGTCTTCACGGAGGCGTTCCGGGACACGGCCCGCGAGTTCGAGGGCGTCTTCAGCCGTCTCTTCCCGGGCGGCGAGGGACGGCTGATCCTGACCGACCCCGACAACATGCTCACCACGGGCGTGGACGTCGAGGCCCGGCCGCCGGGCAAGAAGGTCAAGCGGCTCTCCCTGCTGTCGGGTGGCGAGCGTTCGCTGACCGCCGTGGCGATGCTGGTGTCGATCTTCAAGGCGCGGCCCAGCCCGTTCTACGTCATGGACGAGGTGGAGGCGGCCCTGGACGACACCAACCTCCAGCGGCTGATCCGGATCATGCAGGAGCTGCAGGAGTCGTCGCAGCTGATCGTGATCACGCACCAGAAGCGCACGATGGAGGTCGCCGACGCGCTCTACGGCGTCTCCATGCAGGGTGACGGTGTGTCGAAGGTCATCAGCCAGCGGTTGCGCTGACGCCGGGTCTTGGCCGACGGTTCCGGGTGCGGCGCCGTTGTGGCTGGTCGCGCAGTTCCCCGCGCCCCTTCGGGGCACGTCACCTTCGCCTTTTCTTCAAGAAGTGAACGCATCTTCCTTGCGTGGTATCTGCAACTTCACACCGTACCCGGTATTGACTTCGAAACTTGAAGGCATAGTCTCTGCAACGTTGCTTTTACCTTCAGGTGTGAGCGGTGTGAAGTTGTGCGCCACTTGAACCTGAAAGGGCTCACCCCCACCCCCGGCAGCGCTGCCGGGTGGCCCGAGGAGTTTTTTGTGACCAGCACTGCGCAGGCACCCAATTCAGGAGCCGGGACGGCTCACCCCGATCATCTCGGGCATGTCATCTTCATCGCGGCGGCCGCCGCGATGGGCGGGTTCCTCTTCGGCTACGACAGCTCCGTCATCAACGGTGCCGTCGAGGCCATCCGAAGCCGCTATGACATCGGGTCCGCCGCCCTGGCCCAGGTCATCGCCATCGCCCTGATCGGCTGTGCCATCGGTGCCGCGACCGCCGGGCGGATAGCCGACCGGATCGGCCGTATCCGCTGCATGCAGATCGCCGCCGTGCTGTTCACCATCAGTGCCGTCGGTTCGGCGCTGCCCTTCGCCCTGTGGGACCTCGCCTTCTGGCGGATCATCGGCGGCTTCGCCATCGGTATGGCCTCCGTGATCGGCCCCGCCTACATCGCCGAGGTCGCTCCGCCCGCCTACCGAGGCCGCCTCGGTTCCTTCCAGCAGGCCGCGATCGTCGTCGGCATCGCCATCTCGCAGCTGGTCAACTGGGGTCTGCTCAACGCCGCCGGCGGCAACCAGCGCGGCAAGCTGATGGGCCTGGAGGCCTGGCAGGTCATGCTGGGCGTCATGGTGATCCCGGCCGTCCTGTACGGCCTGCTCTCCTTCGCCATCCCCGAGTCCCCGCGCTTCCTGATCTCCGTCGGCAAGCGTGACCGTGCCCGCGAGATCCTCGAAGAGGTCGAGGGCGACAAGATCGACCTGGACGCCCGCGTCGCCGAGATCGAGCACGCGATGAAGAGCGAGCACAAGTCGACGTTCAAGGACCTGCTCGGCGGCTCCTTCTTCTTCAAGCCGATCGTCTGGGTCGGTATCGGTCTCTCGGTCTTCCAGCAGTTCGTCGGCATCAACGTCGCGTTCTACTACTCCTCGACGCTGTGGCAGTCGGTCGGTGTGGACCCGACGGACTCGTTCTTCTACTCCTTCACGACGTCGATCATCAACATCATCGGCACCGTGATCGCGATGATCTTCGTGGACCGGATCGGCCGCAAGCCGCTGGCCCTCATCGGCTCGGTCGGCATGGTCGTCGGCCTCGCCCTGGAGGCCTGGGCCTTCTCCTACCACCTGGTCGACGGCAAGCTCCCGGCCACGCAGGGCTGGACCGCGCTGGTCGCCGCGCACATCTTCGTCCTCTTCTTCGCCCTGTCCTGGGGCGTGGTCGTGTGGGTCTTCCTCGGCGAGATGTTCCCGAACCGGATCCGCGCCGCCGCGCTGGGCGTGGCCGCCTCCGCACAGTGGATCGCCAACTGGGCCATCACCGCGAGCTTCCCGTCGCTGGCCGACTGGAACCTCTCCGCGACCTACGTGATCTACACGGTCTTCGCGGCCCTCTCCATCCCGTTCGTCCTCAAGTACGTCAAGGAGACGAAGGGCAAGTCCCTGGAGGAGATGGGCTGACCCTCGTCACGAGGCCCCCGACTCGAGGAGAAGGGCCAAGTCCCCGCTGCCCCTCTCCTCGTACCCTCCGTCGCCCCGCCCGGTCACTGCCCGGGCGGGGCGGCGGTTCATGGTTCGCCTGTCACTCGATCCGCCGCACCCCTGTCTTCCGCTACGAGGTCAGCGCGGGAAGCACGGCCTCTCCGAAGAGGCGCAGGCTGCGCCAGCCCTCTTCCACCGGCATGCCGCCCGCCAGGGGGTGCAGGACGAGGTTGTCCAGGCCGGCCGCCACGCACTCCTCCGGCGTGAGGATGCGGTAGACGCCCTCCGCGCGGAGTTCCTCCACCGTCGTGGCCGACGAACGCACCGCCGAGTGGATGTCCCCCGACTGCCAGGACGCGTACGTCCGGGCCTCGTGCAGGAAGTGCTGCCCGTACCGCGCCCATGCCCGGTCCGGGTCCTCGGCGATGTGCAGCAGCGGCGTCTGGGCCGTCGGCATCATCGTCCAGCCCTCCGTGCCGTACTCGGTGAGCTTCTCCTTGTAGTACGCCTCCAGCTCCGGCAGATGCGCGCTGGGGAAGAACGGCAGGCCGAGCCGGGCGGCACGGCGGGCGGCGGCCTTGGAGGAGCCGCCGACCAGCAGCAGCGGGTGCGGATCGGTGAAGGGACGCGGTGTGACCCGTACCGTACGGCCCCGGTACGCGAACTCCTCCCCGGTCCACGCCTTGAGCACCGTCTCCAGCACCTCGTCCTGCAGCCGCCCCCGCCGCTTCCACTCCACGTCGAACAGGGCGTACTCCTCCGGCCGGTAGCCGATCCCGGCCACCGTCACCAGCCGCCCCCCGCTGAGCAGGTCGAGGACCGCGATGTCCTCCGCCAGCCGCAGTGGGTCGTGCAGCGGGCCGATCACCGCCGAGACGGTCACCGCGATGTTCCGCGTCGCCCCGAACACCGCGCCCGCGAAGGTGAACGGCGACGGCAGCCAGTTGTTGTCGACCCCGTGGTGTTCCTCGGTCTGGACCGTGGTGACCCCGTGCTCGTCGGCGTACCCGGTCATCTCCACGGCGGCCCGGTAACGGGCGCCCAGGGAGGCGGAGTCGGCCCCGGGCTCGACGAGGTTGAAGCGAACGACCGAGACGGGCATGGGAGTTCCCCTTCACCTTGGCCGGGCGGGTGTGCGGGGACAGTAGCTGACGGTACGTCAGACAGCCAGAGGCGTGCGCTCGCCGGCCCCGGCCGCCACCACCGCCGGCTTCGGCAGCACCGCGTACAGCAGACCCGAGACGACGATCGTCGCGATCCAGCCCAGCCCGTATCGGCCGACCGGGTTGTCCGCGGCGAACGGGCCGGTGAACCAGTCGGACCTGGTGAACAGGAGCCCGGCCAGCAGGCCGAGCGCCCAGGCCGTGACGGCGGCGGGGGAGAAGCCCGCCCGGTACCAGTAGGCACTGGTGCGGCTGGTGTCGAGGAGCGCCGTGGCGTCGTACTCCCGGCGCCGGAGCATGTCGATCCCGAACACGCCCACCCATGCCGAGAACGCCACCGCCAGCAGGGACAGGAAGGCGATGAACGAGCCCATGAACGAGGTCGCCGCCAGCATCAGCACCCCGCCGAGGACCAGCGAGATCACCGCGTTGACGGAGACCGCCCAGTGGCGGGGGAGCCGGAAGCCGAGCGTCTGCGCGGTGAAGCCCGCCGAGTACATCGACATCGCGTTGATCAGGAGCATGCCGACCAGGGCGATGAGCAGATAGGGGACCGCGAGCCACAGCGGGAGGATCTCGCCGAGGAAGGAGACCGGGTCGCTCGCCCTGGCGAGGTCCGGCGTGCCGGACGCCATCACCGCACCCATCAGGACCATGGGGAGGACGACGATCGCGGCGCCGCCGACCGTGTTGCGTACGATCGCCGCCGAGGGCGCCGTGCCCGGCAGGTACCGCGTGAAGTCCGGCGAGGCCGGCGCCCAGCTCATCCCGCCCGCCGCGATCAGCCCGACTCCGGTGACCATCGCCGCCGTGGGACCGGCGGGCTGCCCGAGCACCCTGCTCCAGTCCGTCACCGCGATCAGACGGCCGAGGACCAGCAGGGTGAAGGCGCCGAACAGCCAGGTCGCCCAGCGGTTGCACCGCCGCACCGCCCTGATGCCCATGCCCGAGATCACGAACGTGGTGATCACGAAGAGCAGCAGGGTGGCGATGATCAGGACGGTGTTGCTCCTGATCCCGAAGAGGACGTCCAGGACCGTCAGCAGCGCATAGGCGCCGGTCACCGCGTTGATCGTCTCCCAGCCCCAGCGTGCCACCCAGATCAGCGCGCCGGGCAGCAGATTGCCGCGCTGTCCGAAGACCGCGCGGGACAGGGCCATGCCCGGTGCGCCGCCCCGTTTGCCCGCGATGCCGACCAGCCCGACCAGGCCGTACGACACGATCGGCGCGGTGGCGCCGACCGTCAGGGCCTGCCAGAAATTCAGTCCGAACGAGACCGCCAGGCTCGCGCCCACGGTGAGCAGCAGGACGCTGATGTTGGCGGCGATCCAGGTGGGGAGCAGCCCGCGGGGTGTCGCGGTGCGCTCGGAGTCGGGGACCGGTTCGAGGCCCCGGGTTTCGAGGCCGTGCTGCTCCAGCGACTCTTCCAGATGTTCGAGGGCGCCATCGTGGTGGGCGGTGGTGCTCATGAGCAGTCATCGTACTTTAGTCCGACGAATACCCCCAAAGAGGGCACCGCGATTCGGAGGATCGTCCGGAAACTCCCTCGCGAGGGAACAAAGTCGTGCCCGGGGGAGGGATGGATACTGGACGGGTTATGGAAACCGTCATCCTTGCTGTAGTCATCGCCGTGGTCGTGCTCGGCGCGCTCGGCGGGCTGGTCATCGGCAGCCGGCGCAAGAAGTCGCTGCCCCCGCCGCCCCCCTCCGCGCCCGACATCACCGCCCCCCCGGCCGAGCCGCACGTCGGCGACGAGGCCGAGACGCCGCGCGACGAACCGCGCCGGACGATAGAGGAGGTCGACCTTCCCGACGGCTCGGCTCCCGTCGTCGTCGAAGAGCCCCCGGCTCCCGAGATCGAGATCCCCGAGCCCACGGCCGGCCGTCTGGTCCGGCTGCGCACCCGGCTCTCCCGATCCCAGAACGCGCTCGGCAAGGGGCTGCTCACGCTGCTCTCGCGCGAGCACCTCGACGACGACACCTGGGAGGAGATCGAGGACATCCTGCTCACCGCCGACGTCGGTGTGCAGCCCACCACCGAGCTGGTCGAACAACTGCGCGAGCGCGTCAAGGTGCTCGGTACCCGCACCCCCGAGGAGCTGCGCGGGCTGCTGCGCGAGGAGCTGCTCAAGCTGGTCGGCACCGATGCCGACCGCGTGGTGAAGACCGAGCCCGCCGACCGCAAGCCCGGCATCGTGATGGTCGTCGGCGTGAACGGCACCGGCAAGACCACCACCACCGGCAAGCTCGCGCGCGTGCTCGTCGCCGACGGCCGTACGGTCGTCCTCGGCGCCGCCGACACCTTCCGGGCCGCCGCCGCCGACCAGCTCCAGACCTGGGGCGAGCGGGTGGGCGCCTACACCGTGCGCGGGCCGGAGGGCGGGGACCCCGCCTCCGTCGCCTTCGACGCGGTGAAGGAGGGCAAGGAGATGGGGGTGGATGTCGTACTGATCGACACCGCCGGGCGTCTTCATACCAAGACCGGGCTCATGGACGAGCTCGGCAAGGTCAAGCGGGTCGTCGAGAAGCACGCCCCGCTGGACGAGGTGCTGCTCGTCCTGGACGCCACCACCGGACAGAACGGCCTGGTCCAGGCCCGGGTGTTCGCCGAGGTCGTCGACATCACCGGCATCGTGCTCACCAAGCTGGACGGCACCGCCAAGGGCGGCATCGTGATCGCGGTCCAGCGCGAACTGGGCGTACCCGTCAAGCTCATCGGCCTCGGCGAGGGCGCGGACGACCTGGCACCGTTCGAGCCGGAGGCGTTCGTTGACGCCCTTATCGGGGAGTAGCGGGCGGGTAGCGAATTCACCGGCCTGCGTGAGAGGCGCCCGTTCCCGACGTGTGGTCGGGGACGGGCGCTTCCGCACGGTGGGCCCGAGCCGCCGCTCGCGCGGACCTGGCCGCCCACCGTCGTGGCTCCCGGACGGAGGGCCGCGGTGGCCGGGCGGCGAGAAGAAGAGCCCCGCCGCATGGTGCAGATGCGACGGGGCTCTCCGCTGTCGGCCCGGCGAAGCCGGCTATGCCCGCGACCGGTGCGCCACGTACGCCAGTGTCCCCAGCAGCAGCCTCGCCGTCGGTGGCTTCGTCGCCGAGTCCAGGGCCGGCGGCCGCAGCCAGCGCACCGGGCCCAGGCCGCCCCGGTCGGACGGCGGCGCGGTGATGTGCGTCCCCGCGCCTAGACCGCGCAGGTCCAGGGAGGTCGGGTCGTCCCAGCCCATGCGGTAGAGCACTTCGGGGAGTTCGGCGGCGGCGCCGGGGGCGACGAAGAAGTGCGCGCGGCCCTCGGGGGTGGCGCTCACCGGGCCGAGCGGCAGCCCCATGCGCTCCAGGCGGACCAGGGCGCGGCGCCCGGCGGGTTCGGCGACCTCGATCACGTCGAACGCGCGGCCGACCGGCAGCATCACCGCCGCGCCCGGGAACTCGCCCCAGGCCTTGGTGACTTCGTCGAGCGTGGCCCCGGCGGACACCTGGGGCGCGAAGTCCAGCGGATGCGCTCCCGGCGCGGGACAGTCGGTGTGCCCGCACGAGCACGCGCCGGCCGCGGCCCGGGCCCCCGGGACCACGTCCCAGCCCCATAGGCCGGTGAACTCGGCGACGGTGGTGCAATCCGATGAACGACCGCGCCGACGTGTACCGGAGCGGATCTCGCGAATGCCGCCGATCGTGAAGCCCATGCCCCCTCCAACGGGTCCGGCGCGCCGGTGGTTACGACACGGAACGAGACGGAAACGGAACGTGACGCCAGAACTCCGCCTTCCCTCGTGCCCGCGAGGTCAAGGCGGCGCCTGGAAGTGCTACCGGTGGTGCACCTGGGACTGTGCGCCCCCGAGTGCACCGCTCCGCCTACTCCCGGCCGTCCTATGTCAAGTGAATCGCGCCGAGGCCATCGTGAGTTCATTCGATGGGGTGGCGAATGGTGGCGTTTCCGGGATCGCCATGGTTGGAGCAGTGATCGTAGGATTACTTTGAGTGCACGAGGCCTGGGGGCACATGCACTCGTGGGTATGCCGGAGGCAACTCGGTATCCCGTTCGAAGGGTGAGAACTGCGGGCGGACGGCCGTATTTACCGGCATTCTGATAGGGCTTGGCGCATCCGGCAACAAGTGGTCTCAGGGATGGGGGCGTTCCAAGTGGGCGGCAACGGCGGAAGCGGGACGACCGCGGCCAGTACGGACAAGCGCCCCAATGAGCTGCTCAACTCGTGGTTCGTGCGCAGCGGCTGGTCCAAGGGCGAGCTGGCGCGGCAAGTGAACCGCAGGGCACGCCAGTTGGGGGCCAACCACATCTCGACCGACACGTCGAGGGTGCGCCGCTGGCTCGACGGGGAGAACCCGCGCGAGCCGATCCCGAGGATCCTCTCCGAGCTGTTCTCCGAGCGCTTCGGCTGTGTCGTCTCGGTCGAGGACCTCGGTCTGCGGGCCGCCCGCCAGTCACCCTCGGCGACCGGCGTCGACCTGCCCTGGACGGGCCCGCAGGCGGTGGCCCTGCTCAGCGAGTTCTCGCGCAGCGACCTGATGCTGGCGCGGCGCGGCTTCCTCGGAACCTCGCTGATCCTGTCGGCGGGCCCGTCCCTCATCGAGCCCATGCAGCGCTGGCTCGTCCCCTCACCCACCGCCTTGTCGCAGGCCTCCGAGCCGGCGGCCGACTCCCGGCGCCAGGGCCGCCTCTCCCGGCCCGAGCTGGAGCTCCTGGAGTCCACCACGGTGATGTTCCGTCAGTGGGACGCCCAGTGCGGCGGCGGCCTGCGCCGCAAGGCGGTCGTCGGCCAGCTGCACGAGGTCACCGACCTGCTCCAGGAACCCCAGCCCGAGGCCACCACCCGCAAGCTCTTCCAAGTCGCCGCCGAACTGGCCGAACTGGCCGGCTGGATGTCGTACGACGTCGGGCTCCAGCCCACCGCCCAGAAGTACTTCGTGCTCGCCCTGCACGCGGCCAAGGAGGCCGGCGACAAGCCGCTGGGCTCGTACATCCTCTCCAGCATGAGCCGCCAGATGATCCACCTCGGCCGGCCCGACGACGCCCTGGAGCTGATCCACCTCGCCCAGTACGGCAGCCGGGACTGCGCGAGCCCGCGCACCCAGTCGATGCTGTATGCGATGGAGGCCCGCGCCTACGCCAACATGGGCCAGCCCGGTAAGTGCAAGCGCGCGGTCCGGATGGCCGAGGACACCTTCGCCGAGGCCGACGAGTG
This sequence comes from Streptomyces sp. NPDC026538, assembly GCF_055567535.1. NCBI lineage: Bacteria > Bacillati > Actinomycetota > Actinomycetes > Kitasatosporales > Streptomycetaceae > Streptomyces > Streptomyces sp. NPDC026538. The sequence goes on along the minus strand of NZ_JBVHQG010000011.1, from coordinate 143,233 downwards.
GGACGAGCCGGACCCGGACTGGATCCGCTTCTTCTCCGAGGCCGAGCTCTACGGCGAGAACAGCCACTCCTTCCGCGACCTGGCCTACGTCGCCGGCCGCAGTCCCACCTACGCCTCCTTGGCCGAGCCCCTGATGCAGCGGGCCGTGGAGCTGTTCGCCAAGGACTCCGAGCACCAGCGGTCGTACGCACTGAACCTCATCGGCATGGCCACCGTGCACCTGCTGCGGGGCGAGCCGGAGCAGAGCACGGTTCTGGCCTCCGAGGCCATGGGCATCGCCAGGAAGGTGCGCTCGGAGCGCGTGAACACTCGTATTCGAAAGACGGTGGACGCGGCCGTCCGTGACCACGGCGATCTCGCCGCGGTCGTCGACCTCACCGAACAGCTCGCCGTCGACCTGCCGGAGACCGCCGAGGCGGTCTGAACCCCGGCCCACCCCAGACCCCGGCCGCGGCCGGCCCTCCCGAACTGCCCGACTCGGCTCCCCCATGCCAGGTCATCGGAAGGCCGCCGCGGCCGGTTCTCTCCGTCCGGGAGAAGGTTGCGCCACGATAACGATCCCGCAGCCCGGCATCTCGCAGTTCATCGACGCGTAACACGCAGGGCGTCTTCGTCACTCCGGCGAAACAACGAGGGGCAACGACCGAAACGGCGCTGCGCCAATCTCATGGCGCATAACCGGCCCACCCCCCGCTTGACCGGACCGCTCTCAGGCATCGCCCGCACCCAGGGCCGTACCAATCGACGAGGAGACGCCGATGGCACCAGCCATCATGCTTGCCGCGGAGGCACCCAAGCTGTCCTCCGCGAACACAGGCTTCATGCTCATCTGTTCCGCCCTGGTGCTGCTCATGACGCCGGGACTCGCCTTCTTCTACGGAGGCATGGTCCGCGTCAAGAGCACGCTGAACATGCTGATGATGAGCTTCGTCAGCATCGGGATCGTCACCATCCTGTGGGTCCTCTACGGCTTCTCCCTTGCCTTCGGCTCCAGCAACGGCTTCATCGGCTTCAACTCCGACTGGCTGGGGATGAGCAACGTCGGCCTGACGGAGCTCTGGGACGGCTACACGATCCCGATCTTCGTCTTCATGGTCTTCCAGATGATGTTCGCGGTCATCACACCGGCCCTGATAAGCGGCGCCATCGCGGACCGCGTCAAGTTCTCGGCCTGGGCGCTCTTCGTCGCCCTGTGGCTCACGATCGTCTACGTCCCGGTCGCCCACTGGGTCTGGGGTGCCGACGGCTGGGCCTACAAGCTCGGTGTGATCGACTTCGCCGGTGGTACCGCGGTCCACATCAACGCCGGTGCCGGCGCCCTCGGCGTGATCCTGGTCATCGGTAAGCGGGTCGGCTTCAAGAAGGACCCGATGCGCCCGCACAGCCTTCCGCTGGTCATGCTCGGCGCCGGTCTGCTGTGGTTCGGCTGGTTCGGCTTCAACGCGGGCTCGTGGCTCGGCAACGACGACGGCGTCGGCGCGCTGATGTTCGTCAACACGCAGGTCGCCACCGCCGCCGCCATGCTGGCCTGGCTCGCCTACGAGAAGATCCGCCACGGCGCGTTCACCACGCTGGGCGCCGCCTCCGGCGCGGTCGCGGGTCTGGTCGCGATCACCCCGTCCGGTGGTGCGGTCTCCCCGCTCGGCGCGATCGCCGTCGGCGCCATCGCCGGTGTCGCCTGTGCAGCGGCCGTCGGACTGAAGTTCAAGTTCGGCTACGACGACTCCCTGGACGTCGTCGGCGTCCACATGGTCGGCGGCATCATCGGCTCCCTGCTCATCGGCTTCTTCGCCACCGGCAAGGGCCAGTCCGCCGCGACCGGCGTCTTCTACGGCGACCACTCCTTCACCCAGCTGTGGAAGCAGTTCGCCGGTGTCGGCGCGGTCCTCGCCTACTCCCTGGTGGCCTCCGCGGTCCTCGCCTTCCTCCTCGACAAGACCATCGGCATGCGGGTCTCCGAGGACGACGAGGTCTCCGGCATCGACCAGGCGGAGCACGCCGAGACTGCATACGACTTCAGCGGGGCGGGCGGCGGTGTCGTCGGCACCGTCTCCGCCGCGGCCCTGGCCGGCTCGAGCAAGAAGGTGGACGCATGAAGCTCATCACCGCCGTCGTGAAGCCCCACCGGCTCGACGAGATCAAGGAGGCCCTGCAGGCCTTCGGCGTCCACGGCCTCACGGTCACCGAGGCCAGCGGCTACGGTCGGCAGCGCGGACACACCGAGGTCTACCGTGGTGCCGAGTACACGGTCGACCTGGTGCCCAAGATCCGCATCGAGGTGCTGGCCGAGGACGAGGACGCCGAACAGCTGATCGACGTCATCGTCAAGGCCGCCCGCACCGGCAAGATCGGTGACGGCAAGGTCTGGTCCCTCCCGGTCGAGACCGCCGTTCGGGTCCGCACGGGTGAGCGCGGACCGGACGCACTGTAGAACAGAACCATCTGAATACAGGCAGGAGTCGCTGGGTGACGGGCACGGACGTTCGGAACGACGCAGAGAACACGGGACCCAGCGGCTACGCGGCGGCCCGGCTGCGCCTCCTCACCGAGGGGGCGCGGTCCGGGCCGTCGCGCCGTACCGCCCTCGCCGAACTCACGGACGGCTGGCTGACCGGCCTGTTCGCGGCGGCCACCGAGGGCATCAAGGGTGGCGTCTCCCTGGTCGCCGTCGGTGGCTACGGCCGCGGCGAGCTCTCGCCACGCAGCGACCTGGACCTCCTGCTGCTGCACGACGGCGCCGACTCCGGCGCGGTGGCCGCCGTCGCCGACCGGCTCTGGTACCCCGTCTGGGACCTGGGCCTGGCCCTCGACCACTCCGTACGCACGCCCGCCGAGGCCCGCAAGACCGCCGGTGAGGACCTCAAGGTCCAGCTGGGCCTGCTCGACGCCCGCCACATCGCCGGTGACCTGGGCCTGACCTCCGGACTGCGCACCGCGATCCTCGCCGACTGGCGCAACCAGGCGCCCAAGCGCCTTCCCGAACTCCAGGAGCTCTGCCTCGAGCGCGCCGAACGCCAGGGCGAGCTGCAGTACCTCCTGGAGCCGGACCTGAAGGAGGCCCGCGGCGGGCTGCGGGACGCCACCACCCTGCGGGCCGTCGCCGCCTCCTGGCTGGCGGACGCCCCGCGCGAGGGCCTCGCCGAAGCCCGCCGGCGCCTGCTCGACGTCCGTGACGCCCTGCACCTCGCGACGGGGCGTGCGACCGACCGCCTCGCGCTTCAGGAGCAGGACCAGGTGGCGGCCGAGCTGGACCTCCTCGACGCCGACACCCTGCTGCGCCAGGTCTACGAGTCCGCGCGGGTCATCTCGTACGCCAGTGATGTCACCTGGCGTGAAGTGGGGCGCGTGCTGCGTTCGCGCGCCGTCCGGCCACGGCTGCGCGCCATGCTGGGCGGCGGCAAGCCGGTCGCCGAGCGCTCCCCGCTCGCGGAAGGGGTGGTGGAACAGGACGGCGAGGTGGTGCTCGCCCGCGCCGCGCGCCCCGAACGCGACCCCGTGCTCCCGTTGCGCGCCGCGGCCGCCGCCGCGCAGGCCGGCCTCCCACTCTCCCTGCACGCCGTCCGGCGCATGGCGGCCACCGCGCGCCCCCTGCCCACGCCCTGGCCCGCCGAGGCGCGTGAGCAGCTGGTCACGCTCCTCGGCTCCGGCCGCCCGACCGTTGACGTCTGGGAGGCGCTGGAGGCGGAGGGCCTGATCACCCGGCTGCTGCCCGACTGGGAGCGGGTCCGCTGCCGGCCGCAGCGCAACGCCGTGCACATCTGGACCGTCGACCGGCACCTCATCGAGACCGCCGTCCGCGCCTCCGAGTTCGCCCGCCGTGTCCACCGCCCCGACCTGCTCCTGGTCGCCGCGCTGCTGCACGACATCGGCAAGGGCTGGCCGGGGGACCACTCGGTGGCCGGCGAGATCATCGCCAAGGACGTGGCGGCCAGGATCGGCTTCGACCGCACGGACGTGGCGGTCCTGTCGACGCTCGTACGACACCACCTGCTGCTCATCGAGACCGCCACCCGGCGCGACCTGGAGGACCCGGCCACGGTCCGGCTGGTCGCCGAGGCGGTCGGCAGCCAGGGCACCCTGGAGCTGCTGCACGCCCTCACCGAGGCCGACGCGCTGGCCACCGGCCCGGCCGCCTGGTCGTCCTGGCGGGGCTCGCTCGTCGCCGACCTGGTCAAGCGGGTCTCGGCGGTCCTCGCCGGGGACAGCGCCGACGAGCCCGAGCCCGGCGCGCCCACGGCCGAACAGGAGCGGCTGGCCATCGAGGCCTTCCGCACCGGCGGCCCGGTGCTGTCGCTGCGGGCCCAGACCGAACCGGCGGCCGAGGACGAGCCGTCCGGCGACCCCGAGCCGCTCGGTGTGGAACTGATCATCGCCGTACCGGACCAGCCCGGCGTCCTCCCGGCCGTGGCCGGCGTCCTGGCCATGCACCGCCTCGCCGTCCGCACCGCCGAGCTGCGCTCCCTCGAGCTGCCCGACGACGTCGACGACGGCACCGTCCTGCTCCTGGACTGGCGCGTCGCCGCCGAGTACGGCTCCCTGCCCCAGGCAGCCCGCCTCCGCGCCGACCTGGTCCGTGCCCTGGACGGCTCCCTGGACATCGCCGGACGCCTCGCGGAGCGGGACGCGGCCTACCCGAGGCGCCGGGGCTGGGTGGCCCCGCCACCGCGCGTGACGGTGGCCTCGGCGGCCTCCCGGCACGCCACGGTGATCGAGGCACGGGCCCAGGACGCACCCGGGCTGCTGTTCCGGATCGGGCGGGCGCTGGAGGACGCCGGGGTACGGGTGCGCAGCGCGCATGTCAGTACGCTCGGCTCGAACGTCGTCGACGCCTTCTACGTGACCGGCACCGACCACGCGCCGCTGCCCGCGGAGGAGGCGAGCTCGGTGGCGCGAAAGCTGGAGGAGACGCTGAGGGCCTGAGCGGACGGTTGTGCAGGGCGGGGACCACTTCCTTGCGCGGCCGGATACCCTGGAAGACGCTCACCGCCCCCGACTCCGAGGACCGACGCCGCCGTGTTCGACACTCTCTCCGATCGCCTTTCAGCGACCTTCAAGAATCTGCGCGGCAAAGGGCGTCTGAGCGAAGCGGACATCGACGCCACGGCCCGCGAGATCCGCATCGCGCTTCTCGAAGCCGACGTGGCCCTCCCGGTCGTCCGCACGTTCATCAAGAACGTCAAGGAGCGGGCGCTCGGCTCCGAGGTCTCCAAGGCCCTGAACCCGGCCCAGCAGGTCCTGAAGATCGTCAACGACGAGCTGGTCACGATCCTCGGCGGCGAGACCCGGCGGCTGCGCTTCGCCAAGCAGCCGCCCACCGTGATCATGCTCGCCGGTCTCCAGGGTGCCGGTAAGACCACCCTCGCGGGCAAGCTCGGCCACTGGCTCAAGGGGCAGGGCCACTCCCCGCTCCTGGTCGCCGCCGACCTGCAGCGCCCCAACGCCGTCAACCAGCTCAGCGTCGTCGCCGAGCGCGCCGGGGTCGCCGTCTACGCGCCCGAGCCGGGCAACGGCGTCGGCGACCCGGTCAAGGTCGCCAAGGACTCCATCGAGTTCGCCAAGCAGAAGGTCCACGACATCGTGATCGTGGACACCGCCGGCCGCCTCGGCATCGACCAGGAGCTGATGCGGCAGGCCGCCGACATCAGGGACGCGGTCAGCCCCGACGAGATCCTCTTCGTCGTCGACGCGATGATCGGCCAGGACGCCGTCACCACCGCCGAGGCCTTCCGCGACGGTGTCGGCTTCGACGGGGTCGTCCTCTCCAAGCTCGACGGTGACGCCCGCGGTGGTGCCGCGCTCTCCATCCGCCAGGTCACCGGCAAGCCGATCATGTTCGCCTCGAACGGCGAGAAGCTCGACGACTTCGACGCCTTCCACCCGGACCGGATGGCTTCCCGCATCCTCGACATGGGTGACCTGCTCACCCTGATCGAGCAGGCGGAGAAGACGTTCAGCCAGGAAGAGGCCGAGAAGATGGCCTCGAAGCTGGCGTCCAAGAAGGGCCAGGACTTCACCCTGGACGACTTCCTGGCCCAGATGGAGCAGGTCAGGAAGATGGGCAGCATCAGCAAGCTGCTCGGCCTGCTGCCCGGCATGGGCCAGATCAAGGACCAGATCAACAACCTGGACGAGCGGGACGTCGACCGCACCGCCGCGATCATCAAGTCGATGACCCCGGGCGAGCGCCAGGACCCCACGATCATCAACGGCTCCCGCCGCGCCCGTATCGCCAAGGGCTCCGGTGTCGAGGTCAGCGCGGTCAAGGGGCTCGTCGAGCGGTTCTTCGAGGCCCGCAAGATGATGTCCCGCATGGCCCAGGGCGGCGGCATGCCGGGCATGCCGGGGATCCCGGGCATGGGCGGCGGCCCCGGCCGGGCCAAGAAGCAGCCGAAGAAGGCCAAGGGCAAGCAGCGCTCCGGCAACCCGATGAAGCGCAAGCAGCAGGAGCTGGAGGAGGCCCAGCGCCGCGAGGCGGCCGCCCAGGGCGGCAACGCGCTCGGGGTGCCGCAGCAGGGCGCCCAGGACTTCGAGCTGCCGGACGAGTTCAAGAAGTTCATGGGCTGAAGTTCCATGGGCTGAAGTTCCATGGGCTGAAGTTCCATGGGCTGAAGTTCATGGGAGTTCAAGGACCGAGTTCACCTGTGCGCGTGCCAGGGGTTGGTCGGTGTCGTACCTTCCGCATATGACCAACCCCGCGCCGCCGCGCAAGTCGCCCGACCAGCCCTGGCGTACCGAGGGTGCCCCCGAGGAGCCGCCGAAGCCGCCGTCCGGCGGGCCGAGGATGCGCGGCGGCTGGTGGCGGTTGATCATGACCGCTCTGGTGGTCTACCTGCTTGCCAACCTGGTGCTGTCGTACTTCGACCAGGCCAACGAGCCGACGATCTCGTACACCGAGTTCAGCAAGCAGGTCAACGACGGCAACGTCGACAAGATCTACGCCAAGGGCGACTCGATCCAGGGGCAGCTCAAGAAGGAGCAGAAGAACCCCGAGGGCGGTGGGAACTACACCAAGTTCAACACCGAGCGGCCGTCCTTCGCCGACGACGCCCTGTGGGCGAACCTGACCAAGCACAACGTCACGGTCACCGCCGCTCCGGTGGTCCAGCACCGCAGTTTCCTCGCCAACCTGCTGATCTCGCTGGCGCCGATCATCATCCTGGTCGCGGTGTGGGTCTTCATCGCCCGCCGGATGAGCGCGGGCCTCGGCGGCGCGGGCGGCATGCTGGGCCGCAAGGCGCCGCCCAAGCCGGTCGAACTGGAGCCCGGACAGCAGCGGACCACCTTCGAGGACGTGGCCGGCATCGACGAGGTCGAGGGCGAGCTCAACGACGTCGTCGACTTCCTGAAGAACCCCGACGCCTACCGCAGGATGGGCGCCAAGATGCCGCGCGGTGTGCTGCTGGCCGGCCCGCCCGGCACCGGCAAGACCCTGCTCGCGCGGGCCGTGGCCGGCGAGGCGGGGGTGCCGTTCTTCTCGGCCTCCGCCTCCGAGTTCATCGAGATGATCGTGGGCGTCGGCGCGTCACGCGTGCGCGAACTGTTCGCGGAGGCCCGCAAGGTCGCTCCCTCCATCATCTTCATCGACGAGATCGACACCATCGGCCGGGCCCGCGGCGGCGGTGCCTCCATGGGCGGACACGACGAGCGCGAGCAGACCCTCAACCAGATCCTCACCGAGATGGACGGCTTCTCCGGCTCCGAGGGCGTCATCGTCATCGCGGCCACCAACCGCGCCGACATCCTCGACCCCGCGCTCACCCGGCCCGGCCGCTTCGACCGGGTGGTCCAGGTCTCGCCCCCGGACCGCACCGGCCGCGAGGCCATCCTGGAGATCCACACCCGCGAGATCCCGCTCGCCCCGGACGTCGACCTCGCCCAGGTCGCCCGTACCACCCCGGGCATGACCGGTGCCGAACTGGCCAACCTCGCCAACGAGGCAGCTCTGCTCGCCGTCAAGCGCCAGCAGGACAGCGTGACCCAGTCGGACCTCTCGGAGGCCTTGGAAAAAGTCCAGCTCGGCGCCGAACGGCCGCTGGTGATGCCCGAGGAGGAGCGCAGGCGCACCGCCTACCACGAGAGCGGGCACGCCCTGCTCGGCATGCTGCAGCCCGGCGCCGACCCGGTCCGCAAGATCACCATCGTGCCGCGCGGCCGCGCCCTCGGCGTCACCCTGTCCACGCCGGACGCGGACAAGTACGCGTACACCGAGGAGTACCTGCGCGGCCGGATCATCGGCGCGCTCGGCGGAATGGCCGCCGAGCAGGTCGTCTACGACGTGATCACCACCGGTTCGGAGAGCGACCTGGAGCAGGTCACCAACATCGCGCGCGGGATGGTCTCCCGCTGGGGCATGAGCGAGGAGGTCGGTCGCCTCTCCGCGCTCCCGAACGACGCCCAGCAGGCCTACGGACTCGCCGCCGCGCCCCAGACCCTGGACGCGATCGACACCGAGATGCGCCGGATCGTCGACGAGTGCTACGACGAGGCCCGCCGCAAACTCCGCGAGCACCGCGACCAGCTGGACGCACTGGCCCAGGCCCTGCTGGAACGCGAAACACTGGAGGAGGCGGACGCCTACCGGATCGCGGGGATCACCCGCCTGACCAAGGACCTCGACGAGACCTGACCGCCCCGATTCCGACCGCGCCGTTTCCGAGCGCCCCGAAGGGGCGCGGGGCGGTACCGATATGCGGCTCCGCCGCGCGGACGCGACCAGCCACGACGCGACCGCGGACGAAAGCGTCGGCCCTCCCGGCGGAGCGTCAGCGCACGCGGGCGATCAGGTACCGGAAGACGTTCGGCATCCACACCGTGCCGTCGGGGCGCTGGTGCGGGTGGAGCGCCTCGGTCAGCTCCTTGCCGACCTGCTCCTGGTCGGTCGCCGCGATCGCCGCGTCGAACAGCCCGGTCGACAGCAGTCCGCGTACGGCGCTGTCGGCGTCGGCGTAGCCGAAGGGGCAGGAGACCCGACCGGACCCGTCCATCCGCAGCCCGGCCCGCTGGGCGACCTCCTCCAGGTCGTCGCGGCACGCCGGCCGCCAACTGCCCGCGCTGCGCAAAGGATCGGCCAATTTCGCGGCCACCCGCAGGACGGACGAGGTCGCACAGCGCTCCGGCGGACCCCAGCCGACCAGCACCACGGCCGCCCCGCGCTCCGCCGACGGCACCGCCTCGGCGAGCAGTCCACCGAGCCCTTCGGCGTCGCCGGCCAGGCAGCCGATCGGGTCGAAGGCGGTGATCAGGTTGTACGCCGGTGCCTGCGCGTCCACCGCGTCCGCCGGCCCGCCCTCGACCACCCGGGCGGCACGGCCACGCGCGCGTGCCCCGAGGGCCGGCTCGGGCTGCAGGCGCGCACGGGCGAGGGCGAGGCGTTCGGGGGAGGAGTCGACACCGGTCACCACGGCCCCTCTGGCCGCCGCCATCAACAGGGCGAGACCGGAACCGCAGCGCAGGCCGAGCAGCCGGGTGGCGGGGCCCACTTCTAGTCGCTCGTGGACGGTCTCGTAGAGCGGGACCAGCATCCGCTCCTGGATCTCTGACCAGTCACGCGCGCGTGCGCCCAGGTTCACGCGGGGTGCGGAGTCCGCGTGAGACGGGTGATGCCGCACGAGCGTAGGTGTCATAGGTAAGCGCCCCAATCCGCCGAGAGTTACGCACTGACCGATTCCGTGGTCCCCGTGTCGTGCGCTCGCACTTCCCACGTATGCCAGGTAACTCCGGGCTCGCGGTGGCGTCCAGAGGTCGCGGGTACCGGCTTGTAGGTGGAATGTGACTGTGGCGAGATTTCACATCCCCGCAACTTGTGGCTCTACCATCGGACCCACGACACGGCGGTTCTGGCCATGGTCGGCCGGCCCGGTGACCGTCCGGGGTCCGGTCGCCGGAGGCGGGTCGGCGCCGGATGACGACGGGGTCCGAGTAACGCCGGGGCCGTCGCGGGCGCTGACCGGTAGGGCGTCCCAAGCCACGAGAGCGACCGAAAGGCCTCTTGCGCATCCGCCGACCACAGCCGCCCCGGTCCCTACGTCGGGGGTACGCGTCGGGGCGTACGTCAGACTACGCACCGGCTTGGTACGAGCTGTGAGGCTTCTCCGCAGATCAGCGCACCCGTACTCGTCTCCACGCATCAGTGCCAACTGACGGGTACGTGCAAATTATTTGGGATGCCCCGGAATAGGAACACAGCGGCACCCCCGCTCGTTCTCATTACGTGAGCACGACACAGACACCACCTGTTCTCGCCGCAGAGCTGGCAGAGGCGTGGGCCGACATTCAGCGGTACCACCCCGAACTGCCCGACCTTGCCGCGCCAGAGTCCCTGATCGGAGAGTCGTCGTCCGCGTGCGGACACGAGCTCTCCTTCGAACGGCTGCTCCATGAGGCAGTCCACGGCATCGCCGCCGCCCGTGGAGTGCGCGACACCTCCCGGGCCGGCCGCTACCACAACCGCAGATTCCTCGCGATCGCCGAGGAGCTGGGCCTGGACCACCCCGACGAGCCGCACCCCAGCAGCGGCTTCTCGCTGGTCGCGCTCAACCCCGAGGCCAAGCGCCGCTACCGGCCGACCATCGAGAGACTGCAGCGCGCTCTCAAGGCCCACACGGTGGCGACCTCCGCCGACACCTCCCGTACCTTCCGCGGCCCGGCCGCCCGCCACGGCTCGTCCGGCGGCGGCGTCCGGGTCAAGGCGGTGTGCGACTGCGGCCGCAACGTCCGGGTGGTGCCGTCGGTCCTGGCCCAGGCGCCCATCGTGTGCGGCGGCTGCGGCAAGCCGTTCCGCATCCCGGAGGCCGTGGGAGCGGCGGCGAGCTGAGCAGACGGCTGCTCGTGGCAGCCGTAGCCATGGCTCATCGCCACACCCCGGTCTCCCCGCGGCAGCGCACCCGACGTACCTCACCTCCGCGCCGGGTGCGCCTGCGGCATGCCCAGGGCCCCGCACCTCGCCGTCGGCCAAAGCGACCCGCAGGGTGTGGCACAATGGCTAGCTGTACTCGACAGCCGCACAGGACCCCTCTCTCCTCCGGCTGACGCGTCCATCGGGCACTCGGGTACCGCAACCCCACGCGGCAGACTCGCCGTGCCCAAACACGTCAAATCCAGGAGAACCCACTCCCGTGGCAGTCAAGATCAAGCTGAAGCGTCTGGGCAAGATCCGTTCGCCTCACTACCGCATCGTCGTCGCCGACTCCCGCACGCGCCGTGACGGCCGTGCGATCGAGGAGATCGGCAAGTACCACCCGACCTACAACCCGTCGGTCATGGAGGTGGACGCCGACCGCGTCGCCTACTGGCTCGGCGTCGGCGCCCAGCCGACCGAGCCCGTGCTCGCCATCCTGAAGAAGACCGGCGACTGGCAGAAGTTCAAGGGCGAGCCCGCCCCGGCGCCGCTGCTCGTGGCCGCGCCGAAGGCCGCGCGCCCGACGTTCGAGGCGCTCGGCGGTGACGACGAGGGCAAGGGTGAGGCGATCACCCAGAAGAAGAAGGCTGAGAAGAAGGACGAGGCCGCGGCTGAGTCCGAGTCGACCGAGGCCTGAGCAGCATGCTCGAAGAGGCGCTTGAGCACCTCGTGAAGGGCATCGTCGACAACCCCGACGATGTGCAGGTCGCCTCGCGCAACCTGCGCCGCGGGCGCGTGCTGGAGGTCCGGGTGCACCCCGACGACCTCGGCAAGGTGATCGGCCGCAACGGTCGTACCGCTCGCGCCCTGCGTACCGTCGTGGGCGCCATCGGCGGTCGCGGAGTCCGCGTCGACCTCGTCGACGTGGATCACGTCCGCTGACGCTTCATCGCAACCGGCTCGGGCCGGGGAGGGCCCACTGGGCCGTCCCCGGCCCGTAGTCGTATGGCTGGTCGTATGAGTCCTATGACAGGAGAACAAGCACAGTGCAGCTGGTAGTCGCACGGATCGGCCGCGCCCACGGCATCAAGGGCGAGGTCACCGTCGAGGTACGCACCGACGAGCCGGAGCTCAGGCTCGCGCCCGGCGCCGTACTCGCCACCGATCCCGCCTCGACGGGGCCGCTGACCATCGAGACGGGCCGGGTGCACAGCGGCCGTCTGCTTCTGCGCTTCGAGGGTGTCAAGGACCGCACCGGGGCCGAGGCCCTGCGCAACACCCTCCTGATCGCCGAGGTCGATCCGGAGGAGCTGCCCGAGGACGAGGACGAGTACTACGACCACCAGCTGATCGACCTGGACGTGGTCACCGCGGACGGCACCGAGGTCGGCCGGATCACCGAGATCTCGCACCTGCCCTCCCAGGACCTGTTCATCGTCGAGCGCCCCGACGGCAGCGAGGTGATGATCCCGTTCGTCGAGGCGATCGTCACCGAGATCGACCTGGAGGAGCAGAAGGCCGTCATCGCGCCCCCGCCGGGCCTGATCGACGACCACGCGGCCGACGCGGTCGCTGATGGACGCAGCGCCTCCTCCCCGGACGAGTCCTGATGCGCCTCGACGTCGTCACGATCTTCCCCGAGTACCTGGAACCGCTGAACGTCTCGCTCGTCGGCAAGGCACGCGCGCGTGGGCAGCTCGACGTGCGGGTGCACGATCTGCGGACCTGGACGTACGACCGGCACAACACGGTCGACGACACCCCGTACGGCGGCGGGCCCGGCATGGTCATGAAGACCGACCCCTGGGGTGACGCCCTCGACACCGTCCTCGCCGACGGCTACGAGACCGGCGCGCACGCCCCCGCGCTGATCGTGCCCACCCCCAGCGGCCGCCCCTTCACCCAGGAACTCGCGGTCGAACTCTCCGAGCGGCCCTGGCTGATCTTCACACCGGCCCGCTACGAGGGCATCGACCGGCGGGTCATCGACGAGTACGCCACCCGGATGCCGGTCCACGAGGTGTCCATCGGCGACTATGTGCTGGCCGGCGGCGAGGCGGCCGTACTCGTCGTCACCGAGGCCGTGGCCAGGCTGCTGCCCGGCGTCCTCGGCAACGCCGAGTCGCACCGGGACGACTCCTTCGCGCCCGGAGCGATGGCCAACCTCCTGGAAGGGCCCGTCTACACCAAGCCGCCGCAGTGGCGGGGCCGCGACATCCCGGAGGTGCTGCTCAGCGGCCACCACGGGAAGATCGCCCGCTGGCGCCGTGACGAGGCCCTGAAGCGTACGACCACGCACCGGCCCGACCTGATCGAGCGCTGCGACCCCAAGGCGTTCGACAAGAAGGACCGCGAGATGCTCTCCATCCTGGGCTGGGCACCGGACCCGGAGGGGGAGCCCCACGGCCGATTTTGGCGCCGGGCCCCCGGCGTGGAAGAATAGGCGGCTGTTGTGCTGTGAACCGTCCGGTGTGCGCCCCTGCCACAGGGGGAGACGACGCCCACCCCGACGGCACGGCCCACTTCCGAAGAACCTCTAGTTCCCGTTGATGACCTGTGGCATCAGCGAAGAAAGCAGACGAAAAATGTCTCACCTGCTCGACACCGTCGACTCCGCGTCGCTGCGCAGCGACGTCCCGGCCTTCCGCCCGGGTGACACCGTCAACGTCCACGTCCGCGTCATCGAGGGCAACCGCTCCCGTGTGCAGCAGTTCAAGGGCGTTGTGATCCGCCGCCAGGGCAGCGGTGTCCGCGAGACCTTCACGGTCCGCAAGGTCTCCTTCTCCGTCGGCGTCGAGCGCACCTTCCCGGTGCACACCCCGATCGTCGAGAAGATCGAGCTCGTCACCCGCGGTGACGTGCGTCGCGCCAAGCTCTACTACCTGCGCGACCTGCGCGGCAAGGCCGCGAAGATCAAGGAGAAGCGCGACAACTGATCGCGTGCGACCAGGCTCGTGAGCCGTAGGCGAGCGAGCCGATAAGAAGGTGCCTTACCGAGGCCGGATAACATCTGGCCCCGATGGACACCGAAGCACAGCCGACGGAGCGCGACCGCTCCTCCAGCCCCGAACCGGAGGCCACGGAGGACCGGTCGCGTTTCGCGTTCCTGACGCGGGTCACCGACTGGCTGCCGGGCGGCTGGATCACCCTGACCCTCTTCGCCTGCCTGGCGTTTTTGCTCGTCCTCAACACTCTCGTGGCGCAACCATTCCAGATTCCCAGCGGATCCATGGAACAGGGATTGAGGATCGGGGACCGAGTTCTCGTAAATAAGTTGGCGTACCGTTTCGGTGCCGAGCCGCGCCGGGGCGATGTCGTCGTGTTCGACGGCACCGGGTACTTCGGGGACGCCGACTACATCAAACGCGTTGTCGGTGTGGGAGGAGACCGTGTGGTCTGCTGCGACAAGGAGGGGAGGATCGAAGTGAACGGCCGGTCGGTCGACGAGACCGCGTTCCTCTATCCCGGTGACACCCCGTCCACCGTGCCCTTCTACGTCGAGGTCCCCGACGGCACGCTCTTCGTCCTCGGTGACCACCGCAGCGACTCCAGCGACTCCCGCGACCATCTGGGCTCGCCCGGTGGCGGCATGATCCCCGTCAAGGACGTGATCGGCCGGGCCGACTGGATCGTCTGGCCGCACGCCCACTGGACCCATCTCACCCGTCCCGCCGCCTACGCGCGCGTGCCGGCGGCACAGCCGTCGAAGGGGGCGGGAGCGGCCCATGGGTAACCGCGGCAAACCGCGCGGCGTGCCCAGCGACGCCACCGCCAATCTGCTGCCCACCGGGGTCCGGCGCTCCTCCGGACCGTCCGGCGGCCGGTCCCGCGCGGAGCGGCGCAAGCTGCAGCGCAAGGTCAAGCGCAAGCGCCGGCGCGGCGCGATGCGGGAGATACCGCTGCTGATCGGTGTGGCCGTCCTGATAGCTCTCGTACTGAAGACGTTCCTCGTCCAGGCGTTCGTGATCCCCTCGGGTTCCATGGAGCAGACGATCCGGATCGGCGACCGTGTCCTGGTCGACAAGTTCACCCCGTGGTTCGGCTCCAAGCCGCACCGCGGGGACGTCGTCGTCTTCCACGACCCGGGCGGCTGGCTGAACGACGAGCAGACCACCCAGGCGAACGACCCGATCGTCGTCAAGCAGGTCAAGGAAGGCCTCACCTTCATCGGTCTGCTGCCCTCCGCCAGCGAGAAGGACCTCATCAAGCGGGTCATCGGTGTCGGCGGCGACCACGTCAAGTGCTGCGACGCGCAGGGCCGGGTCACCGTCAACGGCGTACCGCTGACCGAGGGCGACTACCTCTATCCGGGGAACGTCCCGTCCGCCACCGAGTTCGACATCACCGTCCCGCAGGGGCGGCTGTGGGTGATGGGCGACCACCGCGGCAACTCGGCCGACTCCCGGGCGCACCAGGACACCGACTACGGCGGCACCGTCCCGGTGAGCCTGGTGGTGGGCCGGGCCAAGTGGATCGGCTGGCCGTTCGGGCACTGGACCTCGCTGAACGAACCTAAAACCTTCGCAAGCGTTTCGAACTCCGTGTCGGGGTCGACCGCGGCTCCCCACCTGTCGCATAGGGTTGCCTCCGACGATCCGAATGGAAACATCCAACTCCCGAGCCCTGCGGAACTCCCGCTCGTTATGGGAGTGGTGGGTCTGCGCCGGGGATGGCGCGGGCGGCGGCACGGAGTAAGGAGTTGGCGTGGGGGATGTGGCGGTTGGCGCACGGTCGGGACACGACGGCGAGGAGCACAGCGGGCGCCCCGTGGAGAATGTCCCCCCCGTCGACGGTGGTACCACCTCCGGGAATGACGGTGGTCCGGCCGGGGACGGCGGTCCGGCGGACGGCCCGTACCCCGGCGGTGGCGGCGGGGACACGGACAGGGGTGCGGGCGACTCGGCGGCGCCCGCACCGAAGAAGCCCCGCTCCTTCTGGAAGGAGCTGCCGATCCTGATCGGTATCGCGCTGGTGCTGGCACTGCTGATCAAGACGTTTCTGGTGCAGGCGTTCTCGATCCCGTCGGACTCGATGCAGAACACCCTCCAGCAGGGTGACCGGGTCCTGGTCGACAAGCTCACCCCGTGGTTCGGCTCCAAGCCGGACCGCGGCGAGGTCGTCGTCTTCCACGACCCGGACGACTGGCTGGCCGGCGAGCCCACGGCCCAGCCGAACGCGATCCAGACGTTCCTCAGCTGGATCGGCCTGATGCCGTCCGCCGAGGAGAAGGACCTCATCAAGCGGGTCATCGGCGTCGGCGGCGACACCGTCTCCTGTAAGAACAGCGGCCCGGTCATGGTCAACGGCCATGCGCTGAACGAGCCGTATGTGTATCCGGGCAACACCCCGTGCAGCGTCGACGACCAGGGCGGCCAGTTCACGGTGAAGGTGCCCAAGGGCTACATCTGGGTGATGGGCGACCACCGCCAGAACTCCCGCGACTCGCGCTACAACCAGTCCGACAAGCACCACGGCATGGTCCCGGTCAAGGACGTCGTCGGCCGCGCCATCGTCAAGGCCTGGCCGATCAACCGCTGGGGCACCCTGCCCGTCCCGGACACCTTCGACCAGAGCGGCATCAACACGCAGTCGTCCGCCGCGGCCTCCCTCTCGGTGGCCCCGGAGGGCGTGGCCGTCGCGGCCGTCCTGCCGATCGCGGTGTGGCGCCGCCGGCGGGGCGAGCGGATCGAGTCGAAGTTCGAGAAGCGGCCGGCGGCCGCCGGCAAGCGCTGACCGGAGCGAGCCCGGCCGCTGCCGGCCGGTGCTGACCGGCCCATGTGAAACCCTTGGGGAGCTTGTGACCAGGGGCGGGGAAGAAGGGCTGCCCCTGCCCGGTACCGCCGGGTAGGGTGCGGCCTCATGGGTGGCGAGAGCACGATACGTACGGCCCCGCGCAGCGGAGGCACCAGCACCGGCACGGCGCGGGCCGGCGGCACGCTCGGAAATCGCTTGTCCGGGATCGCCGTCGCGCTGGGCATCGTGCTGTTCCTCGGCGGGTTCGCCTGGGGAGCGGTGGTCTACCGGCCGTACACCGTGCCCACCGGTTCGATGACCCCGACGATCGACGCCGGGGACCGGGTCCTCGGCCAGCGCATCGACGGCGGCGAGGTGCGCCGGGGTGACGTGGTGGTCTTCCACGACACGAGCTGGGTCACCAACGCGGACGTCGTCAAGCGCGTGGTCGCGATCGGCGGTGACACCGTCGCCTGCTGCACGAACGGCAAGCTGACCGTCAACGGCAAGCAGATCGACGAGCCGTATCTGCCGGCGGGCAGTCTGGCCGAGCTCCAGGGCTTCCCGACCGTCACCGTCCCCAAGGGCCGGCTCTTCCTCCTCGGCGACGAGCGCCAGGGGTCCCTGGACTCCACCGCCCACCTCACGGACGCGGCGAAGGGCACGGTGGCGCGCAGCGCCGTGAGCGCCCGGGTGGACTCCGTCATCTGGCCCATGAAGGGCCTGCTCAAGCGTCCGACCGGATTCGAGACGCTCGGCGCCCTCTCCCAGCCGGGTCCGCTGCGTATCATCGAGTTCATGATCGTGGGCGGTGCCGTGCTGGTCCTCGCCGGCGGCGCGTACGGCCCGATCGCCGGCCTGCTGGGCCGCTCCCGCGGCCGCGGCCGTACGGAGCCCGCCGGTGCCCGCTGAGGCGCTGCCGGAGGGCACCCCCGGCGCCCCGCGCAAGGTGGCCAGGGTGGTTCTCCTGAACCCCGACGACCGCATCCTGCTCCTGCACGGCCATGAACCGGACGACCCGGCCGACGACTGGTGGTTCACGCCCGGCGGCGGACTGGAGGGCGACGAGACCCGTGAGCAGGCCGCGCTGCGGGAACTCGCCGAGGAGACGGGCATCACGGACGTCGAACTCGGCCCGCTGCTGTGGCGGCGGATGTGCTCCTTCCCGTTCGCCGGCCGCCGCTGGGACCAGGACGAGTGGTACTACCTGGCCCGGACGCCGCATACCTTTGAGGTGATGCCCGAGGCCAGAGCCCTGACCGAGCTGGAGCGGCGCAGTGTCGGGGGAGCACGTTGGTGGACGTGCCGGGAACTGACCCGGGCACATGAGACGGTGTATCCGACCAGACTCGCCGAGCTGTTCCGTAGGCTGCTCGACGAAGGTCCCCCCGTCAGGCCCGTCACCCTGGACACGGAAATCGTCTAGGGGCGCGCGGGACTGGCGCACAATGGTGGGATCGCACGGCTGAAGGGGAACATGCCATGAGCGCCGAGGACCTCGAAAAGTACGAGACCGAGATGGAGCTGAAGCTCTACCGGGAGTACCGCGATGTCGTCGGTCTGTTCAAATACGTGATCGAGACCGAGCGGCGCTTCTACCTCACCAACGACTACGAGATGCAGGTGCACTCGGTCCAGGGTGAGGTGTTCTTCGAGGTGTCCATGGCGGACGCCTGGGTCTGGGACATGTACCGGCCCGCCCGCTTCGTGAAGCAGGTCCGCGTGCTCACGTTCAAGGACGTGAATATCGAGGAGCTGAACAAGACCGATCTGGAGCTTCCGGGCGGGTGACCCGGGCTTCGGGGCGACGTGGGGTCACTCGTGTGAGTGACGGAGTTGTCCACAATCGCTGAGGAACCCACCAAGATCCACTTCTGGGTGGGAGATGCGTGACGGTTGGCGCCGGAGGTGGTGCCGACATGGACACGAATCGGGCACGCAGCGCACTGGGCAGGTACGGCGAGACGCTGGCCGCGCGGCGGCTGACGGAAGCCGGTCTCACGATCCTGGAGCGCAACTGGCGCTGCGGCAGGTCGGGCGAGATCGACATCGTGGCGCGGGACGGGGACGTCCTGGTGGTCTGCGAGGTCAAGACCCGGCGCGCGGGGTTCTTCGAACACCCCATGGCCGGGGTGACCCGCGAGAAGGCGGAGCGCCTGCGCGGCCTCGCCGAACACTGGATCCACGTCCACGGAGGGGCGCCGCCGGGCGGGGTCCGCATCGACGTGGTCGGCGTGCTGCTGCCGCAGCGCGGGGCGCCCGTGGTCGAGCACGCGCGGGGGGTGGCGTGAGATGGGGTTCGCGCGGACGTGCTCGGTGGCGCTGGTGGGCGTCGAGGGTGTGGTGGTCGAGGTCCAGGCCGACCTGGAGCCCGGCGTGGCGGCGTTCACGCTGGTGGGGCTGCCGGACAAGAGCCTGACGGAGAGCAAGGACCGGGTACGGGCGGCGGTGGTGAACTCGGGGGCGGCCTGGCCCTCGAAGAAGCTCACGGTGGGGCTGAGTCCGGCGTCGGTGCCGAAGAGCGGCAGCGGCTTCGATCTGGCGGTCGCCGCGGCGGTGCTCGGCGCGGCCGAACGTATCGATCCCCGGGTGCTCGCCGAGATCGTGATGATCGGCGAGCTGGGCCTGGACGGGCGGGTGCGGCCGGTCCGGGGCATCCTGCCGGCCGTGCTGGCCGCCGCCGACGCCGGATACGAGCAGGTGGTCGTACCCGAGAGCGCGGCGCCGGAGGCCTCGCTGGTGCCGGGCGTGTCGGTGCTCGGCGTACGGAGCCTGCGCCAGCTGATCGCGGTCCTCACCGACGAACCGGTGCCCGACGAGGAGCCCGTCCCCGGCGAGATCCGCTCCGACCCCTTCCTCGCGGGGCTGGCCCTCCCCGGCATGGGGCTCGGCACCGGCATGACGACCGGGCCCCACGCACCCGACCTGGCCGACGTCGCCGGGCAGCCGGTGGCCCGGGCCGCCCTGGAGGTGGCGGCGGCCGGACGCCATCACGTCTTCTTCAAGGGCCCGCCCGGAGCCGGCAAGACCATGCTGGCCGAGCGGCTGCCGGGGCTGCTGCCCGAGCTGAGCCGCCAGGAGTCCCTGGAGGTCACCGCCGTCCACTCGGTCGCCGGGATACTGCCGCCGGGCCATCCACTCGTCGACCGGGCACCCTACTGCGCTCCGCACCACTCGGCCACCATGGCCTCGCTGGTCGGCGGCGGAACCGGCCTGCCACGCCCCGGAGCGGTATCCCTGGCCCACCACGGCGTGCTCTTCCTGGACGAGGCCGCCGAGTTCCACAGCAGCGTCCTGGACGCCCTGCGCCAGCCTCTGGAGTCCGGGCACGTCGTGGTCGCCCGGGCCGCCGGGATACTGCGGATGCCGGCGAAGTTCCTCATGGTCCTGGCCGCCAACCCGTGCCCCTGCGGCCGGCACGGCACCCCCGGTGACACCTGCGAGTGCCGGCCCTCCTCGATCAGGCGGTACCGGGCCCGGCTCTCCGGCCCCCTGCTGGACCGCGTGGACCTCAGGGTGACCGTCGAGCCGGTCGCCCGGGAGGAACTGCTGCGGCTCCACACCAGCGCCGAACCCTCCGCGGCCGTGGCCGACCGGGTGCGCACGGCCCGGGAGCGAGCCGCCCGCCGCTACGAGGGGCTGCCCTGGCACACCAACAGCGAGGTGCCCGGCCATGAGCTGCGCACCCGCTGGCACGTACAGCCCGGCGCGCTCGCCAAGGCCGAACTTGATCTCGACCAGGGCCTGCTCACCGCCCGTGGCCTGGACCGGGTGCTTCGCGTGGCCTGGACCCTTGCCGACCTCGCGGGCCACGACCGGCCTTCGGGGAACGACGTCAACCTGGCACTGGAGCTGCGCACCGGCGTCCGGCGCGGTGCGGTCCTGGAACGGACCGGGCCATGAGCGGCGGCGGACCGCTCGACCGGATCCTTCTCACCCGGGTCATCGAGCCCGGCGACGAGACCGGCGGGCGGTGGCTGCGGGAGTACGGGGTGCACGAGGTGGCCAGGCGGCTGCGCGCGAGCGGGGCGACGGCACTGCCCGGGGTGAGCGAGACGCGCTGGGAGGGCCTCCGCGCCAGGGCCGGGCACGCCGACCCGGCGCGGGACCTCGCGATGGCGCGGCAGGCCGGCGTGCGTTTCGTCGCCCCCGGCGACCCCGAGTGGCCCACCCAGCTCGACGACCTCGGGGACGCCCGTCCCCTCGGGCTGTGGGTGCGGGGGCGGCCCAGTCTGCGGATGTGGGCGCTGCGGGCCGTCGCCGTCGTCGGGGCGCGGGCCTGCACCGAGTACGGGGCGCACATGGCGGCCACCCTCGCCGCGGGGCTCGCCGAGCGCGGCTGGGTGGTGGTGTCCGGCGGCGCCTACGGCGTGGACGGCGCCGCCCACCGCGGTGCGCTCGGCGCCGGCGGCGCCACCGTCGCGGTGCTGGCCTGCGGGGTCGACCGGCCCTACCCGCGCGGGCACACCGAGTTGATCGGAAGGATCGCGGAACAGGGCCTGGTGGTGGGGGAGTTGCCGCCCGGTGAGCATCCGACGCAGAGCAGGTTCGTGCTCCGCAACCGGGTGATCGCGGCGCTGACCAGGGGGACCGTCGTCGTGGAGGCCGCCCACCGCAGCGGCTCGCTGGTCACCGCGCGGGCGGCGCAGCGGCTCGGCCGGTTCACCATGGGCGTGCCCGGCCCCGCCACCAGCGGCCTCTCGGCGGGGGTGCACGAACTGCTGAGAGGGGAGGCCGCCCTCGTCACGGACGCCGCGGAAGTCGTCGAACTCGTGGGCGACATGGGTGACCTGGCACCGGCCAGACGCGGCCCCGTCCTCCCGCGTGACCTGCTGGAACCCGGCGCCCGGCGGGTCCTGGCCGCGCTGCCGGGGAACCGGCCGGCGTCACCCGAAGAGGTGGCACGGGGCGCCCAGACGTCCGAGGACGAGGCCGTCGCGAGGCTGTACGAACTCCGAGCACTTGGTTACGTCGAACGACACGGCGACGGCTGGAAGTTGACACGCCAGGCGATGATCTCGGTCCGAGAGGGTCGGAGTCGGCGCTGACCGAGCGTGTTCGGCCGTCCGGGGGAACCCCCGATGGCCTTGGGAATTCCCGGAGTTGACACCTCTGTCCGATCACGCAGAGCGACACGCCGAGCGCGGCCGGACGTGCCGTGCAGGGGGTTCGCGCAGGGGTGGAGCCTCGGTGTTCGCGCACCGCGACTCCTCAGTCACGCTACGCTCACGAAAGCCCTGACGCAGACCGCGCCAACCGGCACCAGACCGACACCCTGCCCAACCAGCACCCTTCACCCCTGCTCACCCCCTTCACGGCACATCACAGCACTTCCTGGCACTTCACGGCAGAACGGCACAAGGCGACGAATGCCCCAGCACACCTCCGGGTCCGACCGGGCGGCGATCCCCCCAGCCGCCCGCGACGGTGGCAGCGTGCGGCCGCCGGCTCCCTCGACGCTCGACGAGCTGTGGCGGTCGTACAAGGCGACGGGGGACGACCGGCTGCGGGAACAGCTGATCCTGCACTACTCGCCGCTGGTGAAGTACGTGGCGGGGCGGGTGAGCGTCGGTCTGCCGCCCAATGTGGAGCAGGCCGACTTCGTCTCCTCCGGGGTGTTCGGGCTCATCGACGCGATCGAGAAGTTCGACGTCGACCGGGAGATCAAGTTCGAGACGTACGCGATCACCCGGATCCGGGGCGCGATGATCGACGAGCTGCGGGCGCTGGACTGGATCCCCCGGTCCGTACGGCAGAAGGCGCGCAACGTCGAGCGGGCGTACGCCACGCTGGAGGCCCGGCTGCGCAGGACGCCCTCGGAGGGCGAGGTGGCCGCCGAGCTGGGCATCGAGGTCGACGAACTCCATGCCGTCTTCAGCCAGTTGTCGCTGGCCAACGTGGTGGCGCTGGAGGAGCTGCTGCACGTCGGGGGTGAGGGTGGCGACGGGCTGAGCGTCATGGACACGCTGGAGGACACCGCCGCGGACAACCCCGTGGAGGTGGCCGAGGACCGGGAGCTGCGGCGGTTCCTGGCGCGGGCCATCAACACGCTGCCGGAACGGGAGAAGACCGTGGTGACCCTCTACTACTACGAGGGGCTCACGCTCGCCGAGATCGGCAACGTACTCGGGGTCACCGAGAGCCGGGTCAGCCAGATCCACACGAAGTCCGTGCTGCAGCTGCGCGCGAAGTTGGCGAGTTTCGGTCGCTGATCGGCGGCTCTCGGCCGCTGAGCTGGAGATTTCAGGGTGTGCCGGTCGGGAGTGACCGGTGTCCCGGTGGCGCTGTCTCCCGTCCGGCGCGGCGCGTCCGTAGAGTGGTTGACGTGCCAAGGATTCGAGCGGCCTCCGTGGCCGAGCACCGGTCGATGCAGCGAGCCGCCCTGCTGGACGCGGCGCGGTCCCTCCTGTCGGAGGGCGGGACGGAGGCGCTGACGTTCCCCGCGCTCGCCGAGCGGACGGGACTCGCACGCTCGTCCGTGTACGAGTACTTCCGTTCCCGGGCCGCGGTGGTCGAGGAGCTGTGCGCGGTCGACTTCCCGGTGTGGGCGGCGGAGGTCGAGGCGGCGATGGAGCGGGCGGCATCCGGCGAGGGCAAGGTCGAGGCCTATGTGCGGCAGCAGCTGGCTCTGGTCGGGGACCGGCGGCACCGGGCGGTGGTCGCGATCTCGGCGAGCGAGCTGGACGTCGGGGCGCGGGAGAAGATCCGGGCCGCGCACGGCGGGCTGGTCGCGATGATCGTGGAGGCGCTGGGGGAGCTGGGGCATGAGCAGCCCAGGCTGGCGGCGATGCTGGTGCAGGGCGTCGTGGACGCGGCGGTACGGCGCATCGAGCTGGGCGCGGCGGAGGATCCGACGGTCATCACGGACGCGGCCGTCGCCATGGCCCTGCGGGGTGTGCGGGGTGTGCGGGGCTGAGACCGGGGGGCCTTCCGGGTGGTCGACGCGAGTGGAAGGTCCCTTCAGGCGCGCGGGAGAGCGCGTGATCAGCCCCCACGCCCTTTCCGGGGCGCGGGGAATCGCGTGACCAGCCCCCACGCCCTTTGAGGCGCGCGGGGAATCGCGTGACCAGCCCCCCACGCCGCTTCAGGAGCGAGGGAAACCGCGTGACCAGCCTCCACCCACCCGCACGCACACCACCGTCCTCCGCCTCCGGATCACCCCTCCGGGAGCGGCACCCCCAGTACCGGCAGCAGTCTTGACGGACCCCCGTTCAGCAACCACGGCGGCAACAGCAGCAAGGGGTTCACGTACACGTCCCCCCTGAGCAGACCCCAGTGCACGCACGCACCTGCATCACAGTGCGCACCCGCCGGCTCCACCGTCCCCACCACCTGCCCCGCCGCCACCTCCTCTCCCTTCTCGACCTGCGCCGTCACCGGTTCGTACGTGGTGCGCAGGTCCGTCCCGGCGAGTCGCACCGACACCACGCCCCGCCCGGCCACCCGCCCCGCGAAAGAGACCCGGCCCGCCGCCACCGCCCGGACCTCCGCGCCGGGCGCGGCGCCCAGATCGACCCCGCGGTGCCCGGGGCCGTACACCGTCGCCGGCGGCTCCCAGCCCCGCAGGACCGGCGGTCGTACCCCCACCGGCCAGGCGCGGCCGATCGCCGGAACCGTCCCTGGAAGAGGCGGGGCATCCTCCGCCCGGGCCAGAGCCCAGGGCCGGCCCCAGGCCCCGGTCGCCGTCAGGGTCCCGGTCACCGCCAGGAGCAGCGGCAGCACCGCCGCCGCGCCCACCCACCGCATCGTTCGTCGCATCGCCCACATGACCGGACCATCCCGTAAACCGCCGATCATGGCCGGTACCTGTGGATTACTCACCCGTTGTGGACAGCGGCGTCACCCGGTGCCTCGCGGGTCCCGTACACTTCCTTTGGCGATCCGGGTCACCGGGTCGACTTCGCACGCCCCGACATCAGGTCAGCACAACGATCTGAGTCAGCGCTTCTCGGTCCTTCGTGGCACAGCGCAAACGGGCGTCAGGCGCGGGAGCCGTCCGGTACCCGCGGCACAACCGAGAAATTCAAGGAGATACGGCCATGGCCGTCGTCACGATGCGGGAGCTGCTGGAGAGCGGCGTCCACTTCGGTCACCAGACCCGTCGTTGGAACCCGAAGATGAAGCGCTTCATCTTCACGGAGCGCAACGGCATCTACATCATCGACCTGCTCCAGTCGCTGTCGTACATCGACCGCGCCTACGAGTTCGTCAAGGAGACCGTCGCCCACGGCGGCACGGTCATGTTCGTCGGCACGAAGAAGCAGGCGCAGGAGGCCATCGCGGAGCAGGCCACCCGCGTCGGCATGCCCTACGTCAACCAGCGCTGGCTGGGCGGCATGCTCACCAACTTCTCGACCGTCTACAAGCGTCTGCAGCGCCTCAAGGAGCTCGAGCAGATCGACTTCGAGGACGTCGCCGCGTCCGGTCTGACCAAGAAGGAGCTTCTCGTGCTGTCGCGCGAGAAGGCCAAGCTGGAGAAGACCCTCGGCGGTATCCGCGAGATGCAGAAGGTGCCCAGCGCCGTCTGGATCGTGGACACCAAGAAGGAGCACATCGCGGTCGGTGAGGCCCGGAAGCTCAACATCCCGGTCGTCGCGATCCTCGACACCAACTGCGACCCCGACGAGGTCGACTACAAGATCCCGGGCAACGACGACGCGATCCGCTCCGTCACCCTGCTCACCCGCGTGATCGCCGACGCCGTGGCCGAGGGCCTCATCTCCCGCTCCGGTGTCGCCACCGAGGGCAAGGGCGACAAGGCCGCGGGCGAGCCGCTGGCGGCCTGGGAGCGCGACCTGCTCGAGGGCGAGAAGAAGGCCGACGAGCCCGAGGTCCAGACCTCCGCCGAGACCGAGAAGGTCGCCGACGCCGAGCAGGCCGAGGCTCCGGCTGCCGCCGAGGCCGCTGTCGAGGCCCCCGCGGCCGAGGCGCCCGCGACCGAGGCGCCCGCCGCGGACGCCGAGCAGGCCTGACCCGTCAGCGTTGTCGGCGGGGGCGGCGACATCCCGAACGCCCCCGCCGTTCACCCATAGATTCGCGGTCTACATCTACGTGTGGATCGTGGATCGGGCAGATCTCCCGACTTCGAGAAAGACTTAACGACTCATGGCGAACTACACCGCCGCTGACGTCAAGAAGCTCCGCGAGCTCACCGGCGCCGGCATGATGGACTGCAAGAAGGCCCTGGACGAGGCCGAGGGCGATGTCGACAAGGCTGTCGAGGCGCTCCGCATCAAGGGCCAGAAGGGCGTCGCCAAGCGCGAGGGCCGCTCCGCCGAGAACGGCGCCGTGGTCTCGATCATCGCCGACGACAACTCCTCCGGCGTCCTCGTCGAGCTGAAGTGCGAGACGGACTTCGTCGCCAAGGGCGAGAAGTTCCAGGCCGCCGCCAACGCCATCGCCGAGCACGTCGCCAAGTCCACCTACGCGGACCTGGACGCCCTGCTCGCCTCCGAGATCGAGCCCGGCAAGACCGTCCAGGCGTTCGTGGACGAGGCCAACGCCAACCTCGGCGAGAAGATCGTCCTGGACCGCTTCGCGCAGTACGCCGACGGTTTCGTGCTCGCGTACATGCACCGCACGATGCCCGACCTGCCCCCGCAGATCGGTGTCCTCGTCGAGCTCGACAAGCCGAACGCCGAGATCGCCAAGGGCGTCGCCCAGCACATCGCCGCCTTCGCGCCCAAGTACCTCTCCAAGGAGGACGTGCCGGCCGACGTCGTCGAGTCGGAGCGTCGTATCGCCGAGGAGACCACCCGCGCCGAAGGCAAGCCCGAGGCCGCCCTGCCGAAGATCGTCGAGGGTCGCCTCAACGGCTTCTTCAAGGACGCCACGCTGCTCGGCCAGCCGTACGCGCTCGACAACAAGAAGTCGGTCCAGAAGGTTCTGGACGAGGCCGGTGTCACCCTGAAGCGCTTCACGCGCATCAAGGTCGGCATCTGAGTCCGTACCGCGATCGACACGCGACCCGTGGGGAAATCCCGATAGGGTCGGTCGACAGCAGTCGTCCGGGTACCCGGCCAGACCCAGGGTCGTGACGGACGGCAGCAGATCTGACGAGGAGGCCATTGCCGCGCATGGGCAGCGAAAAGCGACCCCACCGGCAATGGCCTTCTTCGTATGTGCACCACGTGAAAGAGGCGGGATCTCCATGACCACCAAGGCTCAGAAGAGCGACGACGGCAAAGTACGCGGCCGGTTTCTGCTGAAGCTGTCCGGAGAGGCGTTCGCCGGTGGCGGCGGCCTGGGCGTGGACCCGGACGTGGTGCACAAGATCGCCCGTGAGATCGCGGCCGTCGTCCGCGACGGCGCCGAGGTCGCCGTCGTCATCGGCGGCGGCAACTTCTTCCGCGGCGCCGAGCTCCAGCAGCGCGGCATGGACCGGGCCCGCTCGGACTACATGGGCATGCTCGGCACGGTGATGAACTGCCTGGCCCTCCAGGACTTCCTGGAGAAGGAGGGCATCGACAGCCGGGTGCAGACCGCGATCACCATGGGCCAGGTCGCCGAGCCGTACATCCCGCTGCGCGCCGTGCGCCACCTGGAGAAGGGCCGCGTGGTCATCTTCGGCGCCGGTATGGGCATGCCGTACTTCTCCACCGACACCACCGCCGCCCAGCGCGCCTTGGAGATCGACGCCGAGGCACTGCTCATGGGCAAGAACGGCGTGGACGGCGTCTACGACTCCGACCCGAAGAAGAACCCGGACGCCGTCAAGTTCGACTCCCTCGGCTACGGCGAGGTCATCACCCGCGAGCTCAAGGTCGCCGACGCCACGGCGATCACGCTCTGCCGCGACAACAGGCTGCCGATCCTGGTGTTCGAGCTGCTCGTGGAAGGCAATATCGCGCGGGCCGTCAAGGGTGAGAAGATCGGCACGCTGGTGGGTGACCAGGGCGGCCGGGCCTGACCGGCACCGCCTGACGCACCCTGACCGGGGGATGGACAATGTCCTGCCGGTCGGGAACCGTGCAGGAAAGAAGACGCGACGCAGCCGGCCGCCGCCCGCACAGGAACCGCAGCCGGGCCTTACTCAAGACACGCAGGAGCAAGTGGTGATCGAAGAGACCCTCCTCGAGGCCGAGGAGAAGATGGAGAAGGCCGTCGTGGTCGCCAAGGAGGACTTCGCCGCGATCCGCACCGGACGTGCGCACCCGGCGATGTTCAACAAGATCGTGGCCGACTACTACGGCGCGCCGACGCCGATCAACCAGCTGGCCTCGTTCTCCGTGCCGGAACCGCGCATGGCGGTCGTGACCCCGTTCGACAAGAGCGCGCTGCGCAACATCGAGCAGGCGATCCGCGACTCGGACCTGGGCGTCAACCCCAGCAACGACGGCAACATCATCCGGGTGGTGTTCCCGGAGCTCACCGAGGAGCGCCGCCGCGACTACATCAAGGTCGCCAAGAGCAAGGCGGAGGACTCCCGGGTGTCCATCCGTTCCGTCCGCCGCAAGGCCAAGGACGCCATCGACAAGCTGATCAAGGACGGCGAGGTCGGCGAGGACGAGGGCCGTCGCGCCGAGAAGGAGCTCGACGACACCACCGCGAAGTACGTCGCGCAGGTGGACGAGCTCCTCAAGCACAAGGAAGCGGAGCTTCTCGAAGTCTGATGAACGACTCATCCTGGGGAGCGCCGCCACACGCCGGTCCGCAGGCCGGATCACCGGCCGGGTACTGGGGGCCGACCGATCAGGGCACCGGCCAGGGGTACGACCAGGGTCCTGCCGAGGGCCGGGGGTACGACGACCAGGGTCCCGTCCCAGGCCAGGGGTATGACCAGGGCCCTGTCCAGGGCCATGGTCACGCCAACGGTGCCGGCCACGGTCAGGGGTACCAGGTTCCCGGCCAGGGGTACGACCAGGGCTACGCCCATGGCTATGGACAGGGGCATGTCCAGGGAGCCGCCCCGGCGGGTCCCGCGTACGATGCGCATGACGCGCAGCAGACTCGCCCCATGCCGATCGTGCCCGACGACGTACCCGCGTACGGCGGAGACCAGGACGACGACCGGGGGGCCTCTCGGCTGAGCGGCCCCCTGTTCCGAGACGAGACGTTCCAGGACGGTACGTCTCGCGACGGGACGTACCGCAACGACACCCCGTCGGCGCAGCCTCTGCCGCATGCGGCGGCGCCGCAGAATCCGGAGCCCATGCCCGACGCCCCGCAGCCGGCGCCCGCGCCGCAGAAGAAGAGCGCGGGTCGGGACCTGGGTGCGGCGATAGGGGTCGGCGTCGGACTGGGCGTCGTGATCGTGGCATCCCTGTTCGTCGTCAAGGCCGTCTTCGTCGGCGTGGTCGCGGTCGCGGTCGTGGTGGGCCTGTGGGAGCTGACCAGCCGGCTCCAGGAGCGCAAGAACATCAAGGCGCCCCTGGTCCCGCTGGCACTGGGCGGCGCGGCGATGGTGGTCGCCGGCTACGCCCGCGGTGCCGAGGGTGCCTGGGTCGCCCTGGCGCTCACCGGGCTCGCGGTTCTGGTCTGGCGGATGACGGAACCGCCGGAGGGCTATCTCCGGGACGTCACGGCGGGTCTCTTCGCGGCGTTCTACGTGCCGTTCCTGGCGACCTTCGTCTCGATGATGCTCACCGCCGACGACGGCCCGCGCCGGGTGATCACCTTCCTCCTCCTCACGGTGGTCAGCGACACCGGGGCCTACGCGGTCGGCTGGCGGTTCGGCACCCACAAGCTCGCCCCGCGCATCAGCCCCGGCAAGACCCGCGAGGGCCTGGTCGGCGCGGTGCTGTTCGCCATGGTGGCGGGCGCGCTGTGCATGCAGTTCCTGATCGACGACGGCACCTGGTGGCAGGGCCTGCTGCTGGGCCTCGCGGTCGCGGCCAGCGCCACCCTCGGCGACCTCGGCGAGTCCATGATCAAGCGGGACCTGGGCATCAAGGACATGGGCACCTTGCTCCCGGGGCATGGCGGCATCATGGACCGGCTGGACTCCCTGCTGCCCACGGCTCCGGTGGTGTGGTTGCTGATGGTGCTGTTCGTCGGCAGCGGCTGACGTACACCTGTCGTAGTCGAGCCCCCGCCCTTCGCAGGGCGGGGGCTCGACGGCTTGTAGGCCCCGGATGACGCAGCAGAAATCGCAGGGTCAGTCCGGTGGGAGGCAGACTCCCTGTGAGGACGCTGTGTCTCCGACGCGCAGGAGTGTGCCCATGCCCCTCGACCCGGCCCAGGCCTCCGCCCCGCCCCAGACCCCGCCTCCTCCGGTGCGGTTCTGGCCCGTCGAGGACCTGCCCGCCCTCGACCCCGACCCGTTCCTCGACGAGATGCTGCGGGACGAGCCGGTCACCCGGATCAAACTCGCGCACGGCGAGGGGTACGCCTGGCTGATCACCCGGTACGAGGACTGCCGCTTCGTCACCTCCGACCCCCGTTTCTCCCGGGAACAGGTCGTCGGCCGCGACGTCACCAGCATGCGCCCGGAGCCCGTGGCCTCGCAGACGGCGGGCCTGCAGTACATCGACCCGCCCCGGCACAACCGGCTGCGCCGGGTCGTCGCCCGCGCGTTCACCGGGCGGGCCATGCAGCGGCTGCGGCCGATGGCCGAGCGCCGGGCCGCCGAACTGCTCGACGGGATGGCGGCGGCCGGGCCGCCGGCCGACCTCATGGAGCATCTCCACGGTCCCTTCCCGATCGCCGTGATCCGTGACTTCCTCGGCGTCGACGAGAAGGACTGGCACCGCTGGGCGGCGACCGGGGAGGCCCTGCTGTCCGCCGGCGCCGACGCCGAGGAGCGCGCGAAGGAGGCTGCCCGGACCACCCGGGCCCGGATCGCCGAACTGCTCCAGCACCGTCGCGAGGAGCCCCGCGAGGACCTCGCCGGAGTGCTGGCACTGGCCACCGAGTCCGGTGAGATCACCGGCGACGAGGCGATCTCCCTGGCCACCGCCATCCAGGTCAGCGGCGGCCACGCGGTCCGCAACAACAGCGGCTCGATGATGTACGCGCTGCTCACCCACCCCCGCCACCTGGAGCGACTGCGCCGCGAGCCGGAACTGCTCCCCAAGGCCGTGGACGAACTCTTCCGCTACGTCCCGCACCGCAACGGCGTCGGCATCCCGCGGGTTGCCATCGAGGACGTCGAGGTCGGCGGCCAGCTGATCCGCGCCGGTGAAGTCGTCTACAACGCGTACGTCGCCGCCAACCGCGACCCCGCGGTCTTCACCGACCCCGACGAACTGGACTTCGACCGCACCGACGGCCCCCACCTGGCCTTCGGCCACGGTCCGCACCACTGCATGGCCGCCATCATGGCCCGTATGGAGGCCGAGATCATGATCGGCTCGGTCCTCACCCGCTTCCCCGGCATCCGGCTGGCCGTGCCCGCCGAGGAGGTCGAGTTCCAGCGCCAGGGCCTGATCCGCGGACCACGTTCCCTGCCCGTGACGTGGTGACGAGAACAACGGCGACGCACCGCACTGAACCTGATGCGAGGACGCGACCCGCCGGCCGATCCGTCTGTGAGTGTCCACGGGTGATCGACGACGACCTGCGACGACAGGTGCCAGAAGCGACAGTCGCAGGTCACTGGGCCGTGTCTGGGCCGTCGGGCTCACGCGGGCCGTTGGGCACCCGGTCCACGGTCTTCCTCGTACGCTCCTGACTCGACGGCATCAGGTGCGCGTACACCCGCAGCGTCAGGCCCGGGTCGGAGTGCCCCAGGTACTCACTCACGGCCTTGATGCTCTCGCCGGCGTCGAGGAGCACCGAGGCGTAGAAGTGCCTCAGCGCGTGCATCCCGTGCTCGCGAGCCGCCACGTAGTTGCCGTCTCCCCCGGCATCCGGGATGAGGCCGGCCGCCGCCAACGCGGGCTTCCACTCCTGGATGTTGAAGTTGCTGCGCCAGACCAGCCCGCTCGCGGTGTTCGTGAACAGGAGGCGAGCGGTCACCTTCGGACCGTCAGGCTTCCGCCAGGGCAACAAGCCGGCTGCGCTCCGCTCCGCCGGGCGCGCTCACTCCTGCCCTGCTGACCGAGTCCTGAGCCTCTCGCGACACGACGGATCGGCAACACGCGCGAGCCAAGGCCGAGGGAGCAGGCACGGGCCATCCGAGCCCAGCACTCCGCCTAGGCCGCGGTCCGTCTCGGTCAGCCCCGTTCACGGCCTTTCAACCGGTACGAAAGGGCCAGTTGTCGGTGGAAGAGAAGCGGCCGCTTCGCGGCCAAGTGGTACGTCGACGCGACCTGTCAGCACTGTGACCAGCTCCTATGGCCGCAGGGCCAGCGATCTCCGAGCCGTGTGCGCAGGTTCGAATCCTGCCGGGGCACCTTGCACGAGGCGCACCAAGGCGCCGTCACCAGCGGAAACGCTGACGACGGGGTCTTCGCGTTTGTGCGGCCGGATGCCACTCGGCGCTACTGCACCTCCTCGACAGTGATCAGCAGAACGAGGCGCGGGTTCCAACGAGTGAATCCAATCGGTCCGCACGTAGTGGTCGATGCGACAGCGGGAAGGCCATTGCACACCGGACAATCGATCGGCAGGAGGCACGCCTGTGCCGAAGTTCCTCATTCAGGCCACCTATACGCCCGAGGGGACCAAGGGGCTGCTCAAGGAAGGCGCAAGCGGCCGCCGCGCCGCCGTCGAACAAGTCGTCACCGGCCTCGGCGGGCAGGTCGAGGCCATGTACTTCGCCTTCGGGGAGGATGACATCGTGCTCATCGTCGACTTCCCCGACTCGGTCTCCATGGCCGCGGTCAGCCTCACCGTAAAGGCCAGCGGAGCCCTCCACACCCGGGCCACCCCTCTCATCACCCTCGACGAGATCGATGAGGCCGCGCGCCGACAGGTCACCTTTCGCGCCCCCAGCACGTGAGCCGTCGGAGACGGGGACCCATCTGCTCCCGCGATCCTCACCCCGCACCACAACCGCACCAGATCGAGCGGGGAACAGCGGGGACCCACGGTGAAAGCAACCGAGCGTCCAGAGCCACGCATCACCCGTTCGCTCAGTTCGGCCCACCAACTGACCCCAGAGTGCCGCAACTTCCCAAGCTGATGGCTCAAGGGTTGCTGGGTAACGATCAGGCATCGCCAAGACATCAGCTGTGAGCTGGTGTGCTGCTCTCGCCATGGTCAGCGAGGACACCTCAACTCACGAGAGCGGCACGGGCGCGCTCTCCCCCAAGGAAGCGGCTGAGCCCGCCGCCAAGCGTCAACGTGTCCGAGTGACGAGCCTGCTGGTCCTTACCGCGGCGTGCTGTCCAGCTGCCGGCGGCAGCATTGGCTACGTCATGGCGGACTCGTCTGGGTCGGTGAACGCCACGGCGTCTGGACAGGGAACTGCTGTTCTTTCCGGCGTCAGCGAGACGAACGTCTGCAAGCTCGTGAGTGGTGCGATGCAACAGCAGCTCCGCATCAGGGAGGCATAGAACGAGAGCTGCGTCGCTCTGTCGACGACCTTGCCTCAAGTGTTCTCAAGGGGCAGAAGGGCTGAGGTCGGAGCGGCAGGCCGGGGCTCAATACGTTGGAGCCAAACTCGTCTGCGTGTCTGACTGCGTGACAACGCCGACGAACAACGGCGGACGAGTGCGAACGTCTGCGGACCATCAGCGCAGGTGAAGGACTCGATGGCCCAAGACATAGCCCGCACCCAAGTTGCTTCGGGACGAAGCGGTCGCTCCGCTAAGTGATCGGCTCCGGAAGTCCTCGCTGAGGTCAGCGGTAGGCGGCGAGAAAGACCCTGGCACCGGCGGTCGCGTAGTGGTCGAGTTCGTCCTGCGTGTGCTGCGGGCTTCCGTGGAACATGGCCTTGTTTACGGGGATCCAGAGCACCAGGCCGGAGAAGTGGTTGGCGGCCAGGTGGGGGTCGGCGATGCGGAGGAGTCCGTGGTCGTCGAGCCGTTGGAAGGTGGTGGCGAGCGTGGCCAGGACGCGTTCGAAGCCCTGCTGGTACCAGGCGGCGCCGAGTTGGGGGAACGTGTCGGCGTTGGCGATGATCAGGCGCCGGAGTTGGAGTACTTCGGGCTGGGTGAGGGCGGTCAGGAACTGGCGGGCCAGGTGGGTGAGGTTGTCTTCGAGGGCCTGGGCGTCGGCCGGGATGTCGGCCACCAGGTCGACCATGGCCTCGACGCGGTCGGTGGTGGCAAGGACGATCTCGGTGAACAGCTTCTCCTTGTCGGTGAAGTGCTTGTAGACGGTCTGCTTGGAGACCGCGGCGAGCTTCGCGATGTCGTCCATGCTGGTCCCGGCGTAGCCCTTGGCCATGAACACGCTGGTCGCCGCCTCCATGATCGCCGTGTGCTTGCGTGCCGACCGGCCCTCCTCGCTCGCGGCCATGACCCATCCCCTCATTAGTACTGGACAGTCTAGTTTTTTCGTAGCTACTCTAGCGCCTGGTTCCGAGCGGGTACCAGACCGTCTAGTTCTATTCGGGGGGATTCCATGACTCAGGCCATCGGCGCTCCGGCCGCTGCCGCCTCTGTCCCGACGAGGCGGCCGAAGACGCGGGTCCTGCTTGCAGGGGGCATCGCGGCCGGTCCGCTGTTCCTGGGCGCCGGCGCAGTCCAGGGACTGGCTCGCAACGGCTTCGACTTCACCCGCAACGCGATCAGCCAGCTCAGCCTCGGTGACCTGGGATCGATCCAGGTCACGAGCTTCCTGCTGACCGGTGCGCTGGTCATCGCCGGGGCCGCCGGAATCCGCCGCACGCTGGCCGGCACAGCCGAAGGCCGCTGGGCGCCGCGACTGATCCGCACCTTCGGTGCCTCGTTCCTCCTCGCCGCGGTATTCACCGCCGACCCGGGCGCCGGATTCCCCGTCGGCACCCCCGAGACCCCGGCAGCCTCCCTGAGCTGGCACGGCGCGCTCCACATGCTCAGTGCCGTGGTGGGCTTCCTCGCCTTGTGCGCATCCTTCTTGATGCTGGCCCGCCACTTCGCCGCCGAGCGACAGCGAGGCTGGGTCCTGGGCTCCCGCCTGGTGCCGCTCGGCGTCCTCGCGGGGTTCGCCGCGTCCTCCGCCACCGTGCTGGCCTTCACCGCCGCAGCCGCCCTCGGCCTGCTGTGGCTGACCGCGATCACCGTCCGGCTGGCCACCGCGCTCCCGGCCTCGCAGAACTAGCGACATCCCCCCGGCCTGCCGGGCGCAGAAACAGCAACCACGAACTCTTCGAAAAAGACAGATAGGACAACGCTCATGACGGCACCGGTGAAGGGCCCCGCCACCTACTTCCCCTCGATCGAGAAGAAGTACGGCCGTCCGATCGCGGAGTGGAAGGAACTCATCCGCACCTCGCCCCTGACCAAGCACATGGAACTCGTCACCTGGCTCAAGACCGAGCACGGACTCGGCCACGGCCACGCCAACGCGCTCGTCGCCCACACCCTCGCCGAAGGCAGCGGCAAGTAACCGAGCATCTGCGCCGCGGGATCTCCCGCTGACATCCACACCTGACATCAACGACCCAGGACGGCGGCGGCACACAGCAGTCACGTATGCATCGGTTCACGAGGCGAGCCCCGACCACGCCGAGGGGAGATCGAACTCGTAAACGAGTGTCGCAGGGTCTGAGCGTGCCCGGGGTGCCGCGCACAGCTCCAGGACACAAGGGGCCAGGGCCGCGGTGGGACGCCGGCCATTGACCGCGATCACCCGCGGGAGGAAGATCCGTCTGCCGATCAAGGAGATGTGATGCTGCGGTTCATGGACTGGTCCGTAGTCGCGATGGGGTGCGTGCTGGTTTTCGCGAGTATCGGCAGCCGGTGGTGGGAGCGGACCAAGGTTCGGAAGGGAGCGAGTCCCGATCAGGACATGCGCTTCTTTCGGGCATGGCTCCCTCTCCTCATGGGCCTGGGGATGATCGGCGGCAAGGTGCCGAGCCTGTTGCTCGCGCCCCACTCCGTCGTCATGATCGTGGACACTCTCAACGTTGTGCTGGCGGTCACGGTGCTGGTCCTGGCCCTCCGGGCGGGGCGTCGCTTCTTTCGGACGCGCGGTCTTCGCACCCTCGAATGACGGCAACGAGCGCGGACGGCGCCAGCACCCGGCAGCTTGTCGCGGAAGTGGCACGGATGTGCTGGGCCAGGCCTCTGGGGCGTGCCCGCATCTTCTAAGCGCCGGTCCCGGGGCGTCATGATCTACCGATGGACGAGTACGCCTGGCCCTCGGGCCCCGAGCTGCCGGCCGCGGACTTGGTGCGGGAGAGCTGGGAGGCAACCGTCGCGGCTCTGCCCGTCGAGGCCCGGGTCACCGGCGAGGTCGTCGGTCGCCAGCGCTTCGGGGTCTTCATACGTATAGACGGCGTGCCGTACGCCATAGCGCTCGCGGAGATCACGGCCATGCCGCTCGGGACGGACCTCCCAGCCCTCGGGGCCTTCGTCAGTGGGGAGGTCATCTGGCACGTCGCCCACAACCACCAGGTCAAGGTCCGGCTCGATGAGTGGCGGGCAGCCGACGAGTGATCTTCGCTGAGCCGTCCCTGGCCGTCCGAGGCCGCTCAGTGGCGACCGGCGACGACTACTAACGACAGTCGCCCGCGACAGCCGCAGGTCACCCGATTGGATCTGCGACACTGGAAGGGTTATGCCTAAGCCCGGAGAACTAACCTTTGTCGCGCCGCGCGGAGCCAAGAAGCCGCCGCGGCATCTTGCCGATCTCACGCCTGCCGAGCGCAAGGACGCGGTGGCCGAGATCGGTGAGAAGCCGTTCCGTGCCAAGCAGCTCTCGCAGCACTACTTCGCGCGGTACGCGCACGACCCCGAGCAGTGGACGGACATCCCGGCCGGCTCCCGGGACCGGCTGCGGGACGCGCTGTTCCCCGAGCTGATGACCGTCGTCCGGCATCTGTCGACGGACGAGGGCACCACCCGCAAGACGCTGTGGCGGCTCTTCGACGGCACGCTCGTCGAGTCCGTGCTGATGCGCTACCCGGACCGGGTGACCATGTGCATCAGCTCACAGGCGGGGTGCGGGATGAACTGCCCGTTCTGCGCGACCGGGCAGGCGGGCCTGGACCGGAACCTGTCCACCGCGGAGATCGTCCACCAGATCGTGGACGGGATGCGGGCGCTCAGGGACGGCGAGGTGCCCGGCGGTCCGGCGCGGCTCTCCAACATCGTCTTCATGGGCATGGGCGAGCCCCTCGCCAACTACAAGCGGGTCGTCACCGCCATCCACGCGCTGACCGACCCGGCCCCGGACGGGCTGGGCCTGTCGCAGCGCGGGATCACCGTGTCGACGGTCGGGCTCGTGCCGGCCATCCACCGGCTCGCCGACGAAGGCCTCAAGTGCCGGCTCGCGATCTCCCTGCACGCCCCCGACGACGAGCTGCGCGACACCCTTGTCCCCGTGAACACGCGGTGGAAGGTGCGCGAGGTCCTCGACGCCGGGTTCGAGTACGTGGAGAAGAGCGGGCGGCGGTTGTCGATCGAGTACGCCCTCATCCGCGACATCAACGACCAGGCGTGGCGGGGCGACCGGCTGGGCCGCCTGCTCAAGGGCAAGCCCGTGCATGTGAACCTCATCCCGCTGAACCCGACGCCGGGCTCGAAGTGGACCGCCTCGCGGCCCGAGGACGAGAAGGCGTTCGTCGAGGCGATCGCCGCGCACGGTGTGCCCGTCACGGTCCGGGACACCCGCGGACAGGAGATCGACGGAGCGTGCGGTCAGCTCGCGGCCACCGAGCGGTAATCTGAGGGCCGTACAGCCATATCGTCGTACGACGGCATCGTCGTACGACGCGCATCGTCTTACGTCGACATCGTCGTACGTCGGTACCTTCGTACGTCGACATCTTCGTACACTGGCATCTTCATATCGACATCTTCATATTCCGACAGGGGAGCGCCACAGCGCTGAGAGTGCGGCAATCGGGCCGCAGACCCTCTGAACCTCGCCCAGGTCATTCTGGGTAGGAAGTTCGGTCATCACTCAAGCTGTTGTGCCCTGCCCGGGTGGTTCCACCGGGTGGGGCCGCGTCTCTTCCTGGTCCACCCCAGGAGGAAAACACCAGTGCACACCAAGACCTTCTTGGCCGCGGCCGTCGGGCTCGGTCTCGTCACGCTGTCCGCGTGCGGGTCGTCCGGTGACTCGGCAGCGGACTCCAAGACCGTCACCCTGGTCAGCCACGACTCGTGGGCCGTCTCCAAGAGCGTGCTCCAGGACTTCGAGAAGCGGTCGGGCTACCACGTGAAGGTCCTCAAGGACGGCGACGCCGGCCAGGCCGTCAACAAGGCGATCCTGACCAAGGACAACCCGCAGGGCGACGTCTTCTTCGGCGTCGACAACACCCTGCTCTCCCGGGCCCTCGACAACGGCCTCTTCCAGCCGTACCAGGCCAAGGGCCTCGACCAGGTCGGCACGGACTACCAGCTCGACGCCGGCAAGCACCGGGTCACGCCCATCGACTACGGCGACATCTGCGTCAACTACGACAAGGCCTACTTCAGCAAGCACAAGCTGACCCCGCCCACTTCCTACGCTGATCTGCTCAAGCCGCAGTACAAGAACCTCCTCGTCACCGAGAACGCGGCCACCTCCTCGCCGGGGCTGGGATTCCTGCTCGGGAGCGCCGCCCAGTACGACGGCGGCTGGCAGGGCTACTGGAAGAAGCTCAAGGACAACGGCGTCAAGGTCGTCGACGGCTGGGAGCAGGCCTACAACGAGGAGTTCTCCGGCTCGGCCGGCGGCAAGAAGGCCAAGGGCGACCGGCCGCTCGTCGTGTCGTACGCCTCCTCCCCGCCCGCCGAGGTC
This sequence comes from Streptomyces sp. NPDC026538, assembly GCF_055567535.1. Lineage (NCBI taxonomy): Bacteria > Bacillati > Actinomycetota > Actinomycetes > Kitasatosporales > Streptomycetaceae > Streptomyces > Streptomyces sp. NPDC026538. The sequence goes on along the minus strand of NZ_JBVHQG010000011.1, from coordinate 104,964 downwards.
ATCTACGCCGACCCGAAGCCCAGCACCGCGCCCACCGGCGTCGCGACCGGCACCTGCTTCCGGCAGATCGAGTTCGCCGGGCTGCTGAGCAACGCCCGCAACACCCGGGGCGGCAAGGCGCTCATCGACTTCCTGGTCTCCAAGGAGTTCCAGGAGGACATGCCGTTGAACATGTTCGTGTATCCGGTGCTCGCGGGAGCGAGCGTGCCCGCCGAGTTCACGAAGTACGGTCCCGCCGCGAAGGACCCCGAGACCATGGCGCCCGACAAGATCGCCGCCAACCGTGACCAGTGGGTCAAGACGTGGACCTCACTCGTACTCAAGTAGCCGGTACTCGAGCAGCCGGCAGGCGCGGGAGCGTGGCGCGGCTCGGCCTGATGGCCGTGCCCGTCGCGTTCTTCGCCGTCTTCTTCGCCTGGCCGGTCGCGGCGATCGTCACGCGCGGGCTGAAGGCCGACGGGGTGTGGCGGTTCGGGCGGATCGGCGACGTCGTCGGCCAGTCCGACATCCGGCACGTCCTGTGGTTCACCACCTGGCAGGCGTTCGCCTCCACCGCGCTCACCCTGCTGGCGGCGCTGCCGGCCGCCTATGTCTTCGCCCGCCTGGACTTCCCGGGCAAGCAGGTGCTGCGGGCCGTGGTGACGGTGCCCTTCGTACTGCCGACGGTGGTGGTCGGTACGGCGTTCCTGGCGCTGGTCGGCCGTGGCGGACTGCTGGACGAGCTGTGGGGCGTACGGCTGGACACCACCGTCTGGGCCATCCTGCTCGCGCACGTCTTCTTCAACTACGCGGTCGTCGTACGGACCGTGGGCGGGCTGTGGGCCCAACTGGACCCGCGGCAGGAGGAGGCCGCGCGGATGCTCGGCGTCTCGCCGCTGGGCGCCTGGCGGAAGGTCACCCTGCCCGCGCTGGTGCCCGCCGTGGCCGCCGCGGCGCTGATGGTCTTCCTGTTCACCTTCACCTCCTTCGGTGTGGTGCAGATCCTCGGCGGGCCCACCTTCTCCACCCTCGAAGTGGAGATCTACCGGCAGACCTCCGAGATCTTCGACCTCTCCACGGCCGCCGTCCTCACGATCGTGCAGTTCGTCGCGGTCGGCGCGATCCTCGCCGTGCACGCGTGGACGGTACGGCGGCGGGAGAGCGCGCTGCGGCTGGTGGACCCGTCGGTGACGGCACGCCGGCCGCGCGGCGCCGGGCAGTGGGCGCTGCTCGGCGCGGTCCTGGCCACCGTCACCGTGCTCCTCGTGCTGCCGCTGGCCGTGCTGGTACGGCGGTCGCTCGACGGGGGGTTCGGCTACTACCGGGCGCTGGGTGACGCCGACGGGGGCACCTTCCTGGTCGCGCCGATTCAATCGGTGGTCAATTCGCTCGAATACGCCGTCGCCGCGACCGCCATCGCCGTGGTGATCGGCGGGCTCGCCGCCGCCGCGCTGGCCCGGCGGGACGCGGGGCGGCTGGTACGGGGCTTCGACGCGCTGCTGATGCTGCCGCTCGGGGTGTCCGCCGTGACCGTCGGCTTCGGGTTCCTGATCGCGCTCGACAAGCCACCGCTGGATCTGCGGCAGTCCTGGATCCTGGTGCCGCTCGCGCAGGCGCTGGTCGGGGTGCCGTTCGTCGTGCGGACCATGCTGCCCGTGCTGCGTGCCGTGGACGAACGGCTGCGGGAGGCGGCGGCCGTGCTCGGGGCCTCGCCGTGGCGGGTGTGGCGGGAGGTCGATCTGCCGATGGTGCGACGGGCGTTGCTGGTCGCGGCGGGCTTCGCCTTCGCGGTGTCGCTGGGGGAGTTCGGGGCCACGGTCTTCATCGCCCGGCCGGACAACCCGACGCTGCCGGTGGCCGTGGCACGGTTGCTGTCCCGTCCCGGTGATCTCAACTACGGCCAGGCGATGGCCCTTTCCACGATTCTGATGGTGGTGTGCGCGGTGGCGCTGCTGGTACTGGAGCGACTGCGGACCGACCGGACGGGGGAGTTCTGATGCCGCTTCTCGAACTGGAGCAGGCCACCGTGCGGTTCGGCGGCCCGCCAGTGCTCGACGCCGTGGACCTCCAGGTCGCCGAGCACGAGGTGGTGTGCGTGCTCGGGCCGAGCGGAAGCGGCAAGTCGACGCTGCTGCGGGTGGTGGCGGGGCTGCAACGGCCGGACGCGGGGCGGGTGTCGCTCGACGGACAGGACCAGGTTCGGGTGCCGGCCCATCAGCGCGGGGTCGGCCTGATGTTCCAGGATCATCAGCTGTTCCCGCAGCGGGACGTGGGCGGGAACGTGGCCTTCGGGCTCCGGATGCGTGGCGCAGGCAAGGGGCAACAGGCTGATCGGGTGGCCGAGTTGCTGGATCTGGTCGGGCTGCCGGGGGCCGCCCGGCGGGCGGTGGCCGGGCTCTCCGGGGGCGAGCAGCAGCGGGTCGCGCTCGCGCGGGCGCTGGCGCCCCGGCCCCGGCTGCTGATGCTCGACGAACCGCTGGGCCAGCTCGACCGCTCGCTGCGGGAGCGGCTGGTGGTCGAACTGCGGGAACTGTTCGGGCGGTTGGGTACGACCGTGCTCGCGGTCACCCACGACCAGGGCGAGGCCTTCGCGCTGGCCGACCGGGTGGTGGTGATGCGGGACGGACGGATCGCCCAGTCCGGCTCCCCCCTCGATGTCTGGCAGCGGCCGGCCGACGAGTTCGTGGCGCGCTTCCTCGGCTTCGGCAACGTGGTCCAGGCGACCGTCGAGGGCTCGGCCGCGGTGACGCCCTGGGGGAAGCTGCCGGTGCCCGAGGGATCGGGTCAGGGTGCGCGGACGCTGCTGGTGCGACCCGCGGGCGTACGAATTGTCGCCGCCGACGCGGGGCTGCCCTGCACGGTGACCGCCCGCACCTTCCAGGGCACCCATGTCACCGTCCACCTCCAGCCCCAGGACGGCCCCCGGCTGGAGGCGGCCTGCGCGCTGCGGGAGGCGCCGGCGGCCGGGGACACGGTGGGCGTCGAGTTCGACGCGGCGGAGACCGTCGTACTGGACTGATGTCCCGACGGACATGGCCGAGGCCCGTCCCCCGGGGATACGGGGACGGGCCTCGGCGGTGTACTACGACGGGTGCGTCAGCTTCCGCTGTTCGCCCCACGACGGCGCATGCCGAACCACACGGCGCCGCCGCCGACCACGACCAGCGCGCCCGCGACGCCGGCGATCAGACCGGTGTTGGAGTTGGCACCGGTCTCGGCGAGGTTCGACTCACCGACCGCCGGGGACGGGGCGTTGTCCGACGCGCCCGCCGGGGCGGTGCTGCTGCTCTCCGAGGCCGACGGGGTCGCGGAGTCGGACTCGGCCGGAGTGGACGCGGACTCCGACGGCGCCGGGGTGGCCGACTCCGACGGGGACGGGCTGGAGCTCTCCTCGCCCTTGCAGGCGGTGGACGAGGTCGTCAGGTTGGGCGTGATGTCCTTGTCGATCTGGATCCTGCCACTGTCGACCTTGACGTGGACGCGGTACACCGCGTTCGGCTGCCAGTCCTCGGAGAAGGTGACCGACGTGCCGGCCTTGGAGCCCTTGACGGTCTGGGCGTCGCCGACCTGCTTCGCGTCGCTGCCGTTGCTCTCGAGGAAGACGGTGATCGTTGCCGGAGTACCGGAGGCGTCGGTGTCGGTGACCGTAATGACGCCATTGGCGCCGTCGCAGGTGGCTTCGGCGGAGAACTCGGAGATGTTGCACGCGAAGGCGCTGCTGGAGACGCCCAGGGCCAGCGCTGCGGAGGCGGAGGCAACACCCAGGATGCGCACGGAACGACGTGCACTGCGGCGGGATATGGACACGTTTGTCCTTAGTGAGTGCATAACTGCGGGGGGCTTGCGGGGGAGTTGACGCAACGCGAGGTGAGGCATCAGCAACCCCAAGAGGCTCACAGGTCTATAAGTGCGCCGTAAGTAGTGTCAATGCATATGCGGTCCACGTGCGTTGACTTTACCTGCTTGTTAACTGCCGAGACGTTTCAGCGCCGCGGAAGCCTGCTCGATCCGGTCAACCAGGGCGATACGGGACTCCATCGACCGCTCCCGGGCAAGCGAGGTCAGCAGCTGCCAAGCCGGCAGCCGCTCGCTCCAGTGCGCCTCGTTCACGAGCACCATCGGGGTCGGCTCGCCCCGCGACTCGTAGTAGTTGGGCGTCGCGTTGTCGAAGATCTCCTGTACGGTCCCGGCGGCGCCCGGCAGGAACACCACACCGGCGTTGGAGCGGGCCAGCAGGCCGTCCTCGCGGGTGGCGTTGGCGAAGTACTTGGCGATGTGCGCGGCGAAGGCGTTCGGCGGCTCGTGGCCGTAGAACCAGGTGGGGATGCCGACCGAGGGACCGCCGTCCGGCCAGCGCTCGCGGACCTCGAAGGCGGCCCGCGCCCAGTCGGTGACCGAGGGCCGGAACGACGGCGCCTTGGCCAGGAGCCCCAGCGCCTCCTCCAGCATCCCGTCGTCGAAGGGCGCCGCGTACGCGCCCAGGTTCGCCGCCTCCATCGCGCCCGGGCCGCCCCCGGTCGCCACCGTGAGGCCGGCGCGGGCCAGCTCCCGGCCGAGCCGGGCGGCGCCTGCGTACTCCCGCGTGCCGCGGGCCATCGCGTGCCCGCCCATGACGCCCACCACCCGGGCGCCGGCGAGGAGTTCGTCGAGCGCGTCGGAGACCGCGTCGTCATGGATGGAGCGGAGCATCGAGGCGAATATGTCGCCGTCCGCCTTGGTCCGCTGGAACCAGGCGTACGAACGGGCGTCCGGGGTCGCCTCGTAGCCCTCGCCGAGCGCGTCGAACAGTTCGTCGGGCGTGTAGACGAAGGCGCGGTAGGGGTCGAAGGGGAGGTCGGGGACGGGCGGGAACACCAGGGCGCCCGAGGCGCGGACCCGGGCGGCGGCCTCGGCCGGCATCGGGCAGCCGAGGAAGACGGCGCCGGTGGTGTCGGTGGTGAGCAGGGCGTCCGTACGGTCCGTCAGGTCGACGGCCTGGACGCGGTACTGGGCGAGCGAGCCGTGCGCGGCGACGACCTCGTCGAACTCGGCGAGGGACTCGATCTCGCGGTCGCGGGCGGCACGGTTGGGCTGCGGCTGGGCGGGTGTCGGATGCACCCGCCCATGCTGGCACAGCTGTTCGTACGGATTGAGAGGGATTCGAAGGGATTCGTAGGGGCGCGTGGAGACGGAGCGGGCGGGGGCCGGGACGGTCAGCCCTGGACCACCGCCGGGTCCATCCACGTGACCTCCCAGCTGTGCCCGTCGAGGTCGTCGAAGGAACGGCCGTACATGAAGCCCTGGTCCTGGACGTCCTCGTTCGCCGTGCCGCCGGCCGCGACCGCCTTCTCCACCAGCTCGTCGACCTTCTCGCGGCTCTCCGCGCTCAGACAGATCAGCACCTCGCTGGTCTTCGTCGAGTCGGCGATCTCCTTCTTCGTGAAGTCGGCGTAGCGCTGCCTGCCGAGGAGCATCGCGATGATCGTGTCGCTGATCACGACGCAGGTGCAGTCGTCGGTGCTGAACTGCGGGTTGATCGAGTAGCCGAGCTCCGTGAAGAACTTCCGCGACGCGGCGACGTCGTTGGTGGCCAGGTTCACGAAGATCATCTGCTGGTACATGGGGGCCTCTCCCTCGGGTGTCGTGCCGTTCGGGGGGACAGACCGAAGGGAGGTGCGAAAGTCATCGGTGGATTCGGATTCTTCTGCCGCGATGTCCCTACGGCTTCTCAGCGGGCCAGCGGCAGCGCGGCCAGGTCGGCGACGAGCAGGGTGAGGGGGGTGAAGAGGGCCAGCAGGGCGCCGCTGCGCAGGGCCGCGGCGCCGCGCAGCACGGTGGCCGGGGCGCCCAGGCGGAGCAGGGCCTCGGTGGTGTCGGCACGGGCCTGGCGGGCCTCCACGGCCGCGGTCAGGAGAGTGGCCAGCGCGCAGCCGGCGACCACGGCACCGCCGAGGGTGGTGAGCGGGCCGGGGACGAGGGCGTCGCCGTCGTCGTAGAGCGTGCGGGCGGCGAAGGCCGCGGACGCCACCGCGCAGACGACACCGAGGGGGCGGCCGATACGGGTGGCCTCGGCCATCAGGAAGCGGCCGGCCAGGAGGCGGAGGGCGCCGGGACGGGCGGTCTGGAGGAGGCGGCCGCAGAGATGGGTGAGGCCGGGGGCGGCCAGGATCAGGCCGAGGGCGGTGACCGCCCACCCGGCGAGGACGCCGACGGGGCCCACGGCCAGGCCGCCGGGGAGGCTGGTGCGGGGGGTGGCTTCGGTGGCGCCGGCGTAGGACTCCACGGCGAGACCCGCCGCGAACACGGCGATGCCCCAGGGCAGGCCGGAGGGAGCGGTGCCGAGGGCCGGGAGGCCGGCCACGTGGTCCGGGGCTTCCGGCGCGCCGTCACCCGCGGCCGGGGTGGGCGGGGCCTCGCTTCCCGGCACCTGCGGGGACCCTTCCCCGGAGGGGGTGTCGCCGGCGGCACGGCCGCCCGCGGACGGAAGCGGTCGGGTGCCGGTCGTCGGCTGGGGGCCGCCCGCGGGCGCGCGGAAGAACCGGGCTCCGAAGCGGCCGTAGGCGCCGAAGGTCTCGCGCTTCGCCGATCTCCCGTAGGCCCCGAAACGGCCGTACGCCCGGGCGCGGCCCGCCGGGCCCGGCAGGTCCCTCGGCCGGAGGGTCACCGCCACCGCCGTGGACGCGAGCACCGGGAGCACGGCCAGGAGGGTCAGGGCCGCCGGGACCGGCAGGGACCTGTTCGCCGCCAGGAAGTCCTTCGCCGCGCCGTCGAAGGGCATGCCCGTGAGGTCGCCGCGCAGATGGAGGAAGACCAGCAGGGCCAGCAGCGAGCCCAGGGTGCAGGCCAGCGCCGTGTTCAGGGCGGCGATGGCCATCAGCCGGCCCGGGCCCAGGCCCAGCGCCGACAGGCCCGGGCGCGGCCTGGTGCCGGGGTCGGTGCGGGCCACCGCGATCGCCAGGTACACCGTGGCGGCCAGCGGGATCGCGCACCACGACAGGCGCAGCAGCGCGGCCGTCGAGTGGGTCGGGTGGACCATCGCGTAGCCGAGGGCGGACAGCAGCAGGAAGCCCGTGCCGGCGGCCGCCGTGGCCACCAGGAGGCGACGCAGGTGGACTGCCGGGCGGGCGGCGCGGGTCAGACGGAGAGCGAGCACTCGGCCCGGCCCTCCGCCTCGGGGACCGGCGGCAGGTGGACCGTGTTCACCCGGCGCCCGTCCAGGAGCGAGACCGTGCGGTCGGCGAGGGCCGCCGTCTCCGCGTCGTGCGTGGCGAGGACGACCGTGATGCCGTGCGAGCGGGCCGCCGTGGTGAGGGTGCGCAGCACATGGGCGCGGTCGGCGCGGTGCAGCGGTGCCGTCGGCTCGTCCGCGAAGAGGACCGTGGGCGCGGGCGCGAGGGCGCGGGCGATGCAGACGCGCTGGCGTTCGGCCTGCCGGAGCTCCGCCGGGTGGCTGCGGGCCTTGTCGCCGACGTCGAGGCGCTCCAGCCACTCCAGGGCGGCCACCTTGGCCCGGCGGCGGCCGGTGCCGCGCAGCATCAGGGGCAGCGCGGTGTTCTCCCACACGTTCAGCTCGGGGACCAGCGCCGGGGCCGGATCGATCCAGCCGAAGCGGTCGCGGCGGAGCCGTTCGCGGGTGAGCGGGCCCATCCGGTGTACGGCCGTGCTGTTGAACCAGACCTCGCCGTGCTGCGCCGGGACCAGACCGGACAGGCACCTCAGCAGCGTGGTCTTGCCGCTGCCGCGCGGCCCGCTGACGGCGAGGATCTCGCCCTCCCGCACGCCGAGCGAGACACCGGTGACCCCGGGCGAGCCGTCCTGGTGGCAGAAGTGCAGGGAGCGTGCCCACAGCACGTCGTTGTCCGGCGGGGCCTCCATGGGCGTACACCTCGGTTCTGATCCGTTTTCCCGCGTCCGATCCCCCGTCCGGGGGAACGAAGGCTGGGCCGATCGGTCACGTGCACGCTAGGCAGGTCGGGGAGCCGAGCCCGGACAGCACACGGCCCCGGGCCGCCGTTCTCACTCGAACGGACGGCACCGGGGCCGGATCATGCTGCTGATCGGATGATCAGAGCTTCGTCCACGCCTCCGTCAGCGTGGCGCGCAGGATCTGCTCGATCTCGTCGAAGGTCTCCTGGTTGGAGATCAGCGGCGGGGCGAGCTGGACGACCGGGTCGCCGCGGTCGTCGGCGCGGCAGTACAGGCCGTTCTCGAACAGGGCCTTGGAGAGGAAGCCGTACAGGACGCGCTCGGTCTCCTCGTCGTTGAAGGACTCCTTCGTGGCCTTGTCCTTGACCAGCTCGATGCCGTAGAAGAAGCCGTTGCCGCGGACGTCGCCGACGATCGGCAGGTCGTGCAGCTTCTGCAGGGTGGACAGGAACGCGCCCTCGTTGTCGAGCACGTGCTGGTTGATGCCCTCGCGCTCGAACAGGTCGAGGTTGGCCAGGCCCACCGCCGCCGACACCGGGTGGCCGCCGAAGGTGTAGCCGTGCAGGAAGGTGTTGTCGCCCTTGTAGAACGGCTCGGCGATCTTGTCGGAGATGATGCAGGCGCCGATCGGGGAGTAGCCCGAGGTCATGCCCTTGGCGCAGGTGATCATGTCCGGGACGTAGCCGAACTTGTCACAGGCGAACATCGTGCCGAGGCGGCCGAAGGCGCAGATGACCTCGTCGGAGACGAGCAGCACGTCGTACTGGTCGCAGATCTCGCGGACCCGCTGGAAGTAGCCGGGCGGGGGCGGGAAGCAGCCGCCCGCGTTCTGTACGGGCTCCAGGAAGACCGCGGCGACGGTGTCGGGGCCCTCGAAGAGGATCTGCTGCTCGATCTGGTCGGCGGCCCAGCGGCCGAAGGCCTCCGGGTCGTCGCCGAAGAGCGGGGCCCGGTAGATGTTGGTGTTCGGCACCTTGTGCGCGCCCGGGACGAGGGGCTCGAACGGCGCCTTCAGGGCCGGCAGGCCGGTGATGGACAGGGCGCCCTGCGGGGTGCCGTGGTAGGCGACCGCGCGGGAGATGACCTTGTACTTGGTCGGCTTGCCCTTGAGCTTGAAGTACTGCTTGGCGAGCTTCCAGGCGGTCTCCACGGCCTCGCCGCCGCCGGTGGTGAAGAAGACCTTGTTCAGGTCGCCGGGGGCGTAGTCGGCCAGGCGCTCCGCCAGCTCGACGGCCTTCGGGTGGGCGTACGACCACACCGGGAAGAACGCCAGCTCCTGGGCCTGCTTGAAGGCGGTCTCGGCGAGTTCCGTGCGGCCGTGACCGGCCTGGACCACGAACAGCCCCGCGAGACCGTCGAGGTAGCGCTTGCCCTTGTCGTCGTAGATGTAGGTGCCCTCACCCCGGACGATGGTCGGGACGGGGGAGTTCTCGTACGAGGACATGCGGGTGAAGTGCATCCACAGGTGGTCGTACGCGGTGCGGCTGAGGTCCTTCTCGGTCACGGTTATCGGGTTCCCCACATGTAGGTCTGCTTCTTCAGCTTCAGGTAGACGAAGCTTTCGGTGGAGCGCACGCCGGGCAGGGCCCGGATGCGTTTGTTGATGACGTCCAGCAGGTGGTCGTCGTCCTCGCAGACGATCTCCGCGAGGATGTCGAACGAGCCCGCGGTCATCACCACGTACTCGACTTCCGACATGGCGGTCAGCGCGTCCGCGATCGACTCGACATCGCCCTCGACGTTGACGCCGACCATCGCCTGCCGGCGGAAGCCCACGGTGAGCGGGTCCGTGACGGCGACGATCTGCATCACGCCCTGGTCCAGCAGCTTCTGGACGCGCTGGCGCACGGCCGCCTCCGACAGGCCGACGGCCTTGCCGATCGCGGCGTACGGCCGGCGGCCGTCCTCCTGGAGCTGCTGGATGATGGCGAGGGAAACGGCGTCCAACTGGGGGGTGCCGTTCCTGGACTCGCGGGACGAGTCCCTCTGGTCTGCGCTTCGACTGGCCACGACCTCACTGTGCACGACGTCTCGGCGGTTCCGCAAGGCCGCATCGATGAAATTCGTTGTTTGAGGCGCCCGGTATTGCGGATTTCGCAGACGTGGCGGCTGTGGGGGTGTTGAAAACGTGGGACCTCGGATTACTGTGGGTGTCTCAGTCAATGGACACCCGAACTTGGAGGGCCGGCAGTGAGCACCGAGCTGCGTCGTCTGCGCAATTACATCGACGGTGAGTTCCGGGACGCCGCCGACGGACGGACCACCGAGGTGGTCAACCCGGCGACGGGCGAGGCGTACGCGACGGCGCCGCTGTCCGGGGCGGCGGACGTCGACGCGGCCATGGCGGCCGCCGCCGCGGCCTTCCCGGCCTGGCGGGACACCACGCCCGCCGAGCGCCAGAAGCACCTCCTGAAGATCGCCGACGCGTTCGAGGAGCGCGCCGAGGACCTCATCGCGGCCGAGGTGGAGAACACGGGCAAGCCCATCGGGCTCACCCGCTCCGAGGAGATCCCGCCGATGGTCGACCAGATCCGCTTCTTCGCGGGCGCGGCGCGGATGCTGGAGGGCCGGTCGGCCGGCGAGTACATGGAGGGGATGACCTCCATCGTCCGCCGCGAGCCGGTCGGCGTCTGCGCGCAGGTCGCGCCGTGGAACTACCCGATGATGATGGCCGTGTGGAAGTTCGCCCCGGCGCTCGCCGCGGGCAACACGGTCGTGCTGAAGCCGTCCGACACCACCCCGGCGTCGACCGTCCTGATGGCCGAGATCATCGGCGGCATCCTCCCCAAGGGCGTCTTCAACGTCGTCACCGGCGACCGTGACACCGGCCGTCTGATGGTCGAGCACCCGACTCCGGCGATGGCCTCCATCACCGGCTCCGTGCGTGCCGGCATGCAGGTCGCCGAGTCCGCGTCCAAGGACCTCAAGCGGGTTCACCTGGAGCTGGGCGGCAAGGCGCCGGTCGTCGTCTTCGAGGACACGGACATCGCCAAGGCCGTCGAGGACATCTCCGTCGCCGGCTTCTTCAACGCCGGCCAGGACTGTACGGCCGCCACCCGCGTCCTCGTCCAGGAGTCCATCCACGACGAGTTCGTCGCCGCGCTCGCGAAGGCCGCGGCCGAGACGAAGACGGGCCAGCCGGACGACGAGGACGTGCTGTTCGGGCCGTTGAACAACCCGAACCAGCTGAAGCAGGTCTCCGGCTTCATCGAGCGGCTCCCCGCCCACGCCAAGGTCGAGGCCGGCGGGCAGCGGGTCGGCGACAAGGGCTACTTCTACGCCCCGACCGTCGTCTCCGGGCTCAAGCAGGACGACGAGATCATCCAGAACGAGGTCTTCGGACCGGTCATCACCGTCCAGTCCTTCACGGACGAGGACCAGGCCACCGAGTGGGCCAACGGCGTGGAGTACGCGCTGGCGTCTTCCGTGTGGACCAAGGACCACGGCCGGGCGATGCGGATGTCCAAGAAGCTGGACTTCGGCTGCGTGTGGATCAACACGCACATTCCGCTGGTCGCGGAGATGCCGCACGGCGGGTTCAAGAAGTCGGGGTACGGCAAGGACCTGTCGGCGTACGGGTTCGACGACTACACGCGGATCAAGCACGTGATGACGTCGCTGGACGCGTAGGCCTTATTTCGGGTGCGGGTGCGGGTGCCGGTGCGTTGGGGGCTGGTCGCGCCCACGCGGCGGAGCCGCACATCGACGGGGGCCCGCGCCCCCAGGTACATGGCGCTGCCCGGGGGGCTGAGGCCCCCCCGGGCAGCGCTTTGCTGTCGGCCCCTGGTCACCGTCACCGGGTGCGTAACGCCGTATTGACCTAGGTCGTCGACAAGGTGTCCGGTCCGTGTCAGGGGGCTCGACGCAGCGTCGATTGCCCGGCCACAGGGAGGCGGGACATGCTTCAGGTGTGCCCCTGAATCCTTCGCGAACGCCCGAGCTGTCCCGTCGCTCCCTGCTGCGCGCGCTCGGCGGCACCGCCGCGTTCGGCGCCCTGGCCGGCTGCGGGGTGCCCGCCGCCTACGTCAAGGCCGGCGACCGCACGGTGACCGACCTGTCCGCCCAGGACCACAAGCTGGTCTTCGCGAACTGGCCGCTGTACATCGACGTCGACGACGACAACCCGAACAAGCGGCCCACCCTCGACGCCTTCGAGAAGCGGACCGGGATCTCCGTCGACTACATCGAGGAGATCAACGACAACGACGAGTTCTTCGGCAAGATCAGCCCGGCGCTGATGAACCACCAGTCCACCGGCCGGGACCTGATCGTCATCAGCGACTGGATGTGCGCGCGGTTCGTCCGCCTGGGCTGGGTCCAGAAGATGGACCGCGCCCACCAGCCGAACGTGGCGAAGTACCTGGACCCGCTGCTGCGCTCGCCCGCCTTCGACCCGGGCCGCCTGTACACGGTGCCGTGGCAGTCGGGCATCACCGGCATCGCGTACAACCGCCGGAAGCTGGGCCGCGAGATCCGGCACGTCAAGGATCTGTGGGCGAGCGACCTCAAGGGTCGGGTGACCCTGCTCTCCGGCCTCGACGAGGCGTTCGCGCTGCTGATGCAGGGCAACGGCGTGGACATCACCAAGTGGACGGCCGACGACTTCTACGACGTCTGCGACGAGGTGGAGAAGCAGGTCGCCCGCGGCCAGATCCGCCGCTTCACCGGCAACGACTACACCAAGGACCTGGTCAGCGGCGACGTCCTGGCCTGCCAGGCGTACTCCGGCGACGTCATCCAGCTCCAGGCCGACAACCCCGACATCCGCTTCCTCGTCCCCGAGGAGGGCGCGGAGCTCTGGTCGGACTCCCTGATGATCCCGGACCGCGCCGACCACAAGACCAACGCGGAACGTCTCGTCGACTACTTCTACGAGCCGGAGGTGGCCGCCGAACTGGCCGCCTGGGTCAACTACGTCTGCCCCGTCCCGGCGGCCCAGCAGGTCCTCGCCGCCTCCAAGGACAAGGACACCGCGGCCCTCGCCGAGAACCCCCTGATCTTCCCGAACACGACGATGCGCAAGCGCCTGGCCATCGCCCGTGACATCACGTCGACCGAACGCGTGGACTTCGCGAAGCGGTGGAACCAGATCGTGGGGTTGTAGCCGGCGGTGAAGTGATCGCTGTGGCAGTCGGCCTCGCGCTCGCCGCCGCACGCAAGGACGCCGCGGCCTTCGGTGCCCGGATCAGGACCGCAGCCGAGGCGGCGATCGATCCGCGCTGAGCCCTTCCGGGGACCGGCAGCGGATGCGGGCCCCATCGGGCAGGGGGGCAGGTGAGTGGTCCGATCGAGTCCGGCGCCTCCTCGGCGGTCGCGAAAACCTGTTGGCGGACCGCGGCGGCCGCTGCTAGTTTCCCGGAGGCCGTGCGAGAGAACGAGGAGGTGGTACCCGTGAACGCAGTATCGACATGGGTGCTCCCCTCCGGGGTCACGGTCGGGCGATAGGTCGTCCGGGAGCGCCGTTCAAGCGCACTCCCGAAAGGCACGATCGTGCAATTCACTTCCGAACAGCGCCTCGACGACGGCGTCCTCGAGCGCGAATTCACCCTCGGCGAGATCCCCGGCACCCTGTGGACGACTGGATCCGCACCGGCCCCGCTGGTTCTGATGGCCCACAACAACGGCCTGCCCAAGGCGGAACCCCGGCTGGTGGCCCGAGCCCGGTACACCGCGGCCCGCGGCTACGCGGTGGCCACCATCGACGCCGCCGGATGCGGTGACCGTCCCCGTTCCGCCGCCGACGATCAGGCCCGTGCCGACCTCCGGCGGGCGATGCGGGCCGGCGAGCCGGTCGACGAGATCTTCGAGTCCTTCATCGGCCCGCTGGTCGAGAACGCCGTTCCGGAATGGCGGACCACTCTGGACGCCCTCCTCGAACTGCCCGAGATCGGCGGCCCGGTCGGGTACTCCGGTGGGTGGACCGCCCTCGGCATTCGGCTGGCGGTGGCCGAGCCGCGCATCGCGGCCGCGGGCTTCTTCGCCGGGGGGTACGTGCCCCGGGCCCAGCGCGAGGAGGCCCGCCAGGTCACCGTCCCGCTGCTGTACCTGCTGCAGTGGGACGACGAAGGCAACCCCCGGCAACGGGCCCTGGACCTGTTCGACGCCTTCGGCAGCAAGGAGAAGACGCTGCACGCCAATCTGGGAGGGCACACCGGCACCCCGTGGTTCGAACTGGAGGACGGGTGCCGGTTCCTGGACCGACACCTGAAGTGAGACCGGCCCGTCTGGCGGCCAGCGGACGGTAGGCGGGGCCGGCCCCGCCTACCGTCATCGAGGACGGTCCGTCCCGGCGCGGCGCCCCAGGGGCCTTCACCGGGGGATCCCCTGTGCCGGGGCGTGACGTTCTCCATGATGATGGATAAATGATGGCCGTGATGATGGCGAATTGATTGGTTCGGGGGCTTCGCAACCTTCCCCCGGCGGACCTAGCGTTGCGGACACGTAAACGGCCTGGCCGTTGGCTGAGCGACACCACCGGTATCCGCGGAGGCGTCGCACAGCCAACGGCCGTGTGCTGACCGCTTCCTGAACGGAGAGGGCAAGGGCGCCCGTGGAGTTGCTGATCGGCAGTCGCCGGCAGGCGGCCAGGGGAACCGCGCGGACTCGGGAGGTCACGTCGCCGTTCGACGGCTCGACGGTGGGCACCGTGGCGCTCGCCGGGACGGCGGACGTCCTCGCGGGCCGTCGGCCGGCCGCGGTCGCCGACCCCGGCCCGGACTCCGACCACCACCGAAAGGCCACGGCATGACCACCTCACCGCTCGACCGGATCGCCGGCGCGCCCATCTCCTGGGGCGTATGCGAAGTGCCCGACTGGGGCTACCAGTTGACGCCCGAACGGGTGCTGAAGGAGATGCGCGAGGTCGGCCTGGTCGCCACCGAGATCGGCCCCGAGGGTTTCCTGCCCGCGGAGCCGGACGCCATGGCTGAGGTCCTCGCCCACCATGACCTGCACGCCGTCGGCGGCTTCACCCCGCTGCTGCTGCACGTCCCGGGCCACGACCCGCTGCCCGAGGCGGAACGGCTCCTGGAGAGCTACGCCGCCTCCCACGCCGAGGTCCTCGTCCTGTCGGCCATCACCGGCCAGGACGGCTACGACTCCCGGCCCGAACTCGACGCCGACGGCTGGAAGCTGCTGCTGTCCCACCTCGACCGCCTGACGGCGCTGGCCGCCGAGCGCGGGGTACGGGCCGTCCTGCACCCGCACGTCGGCACGATGATCGAGAACGGCGAGGAGGTCCGGCGCGTCCTGGAGCACTCGTCGATCTCCCTCTGCCTCGACACCGGGCACCTGCTCATCGGCGGCACCGACCCCGCCGAACTGACCCGGCAGGCGCCCGAGCGCATCGCCCACACCCACATGAAGGACGTGGACGCCTCCCTCGCCGCCAAGGTCCGGTCCGGCCGTCTCACCTACACCGAGGCCGTACGCGAAGGCATGTACCGCCCGCTCGGCGCCGGCGACGTCGACGTGCGGGCCATCGTCACCCGTCTCGCCGCCTGCGGATACGACGGCTGGTACGTCCTGGAACAGGACACCATTCTCACGGCGGAGCCCAAGGAAAAGGGACCCGTCGACCAGGTATGGGAAAGCGCCGAACATCTGCGCTCGGTGCTGCGCGTCACCGCGTAACCGTTTACAGCCCACCTGTGTCACCGATTCCGGGGCGAATTCACGCCGGTCCGGGCAATGACCGCGCTCGTTCCGGCCGGCTCGGAATCCCATTTCCGGCTGACCGACGCGGATGGGCAGCACGGGCGGACGGGGAAGGGAACGAGGAGAAATGACCACTGAGGATCTGCTCGCCACCTGCTGGACCACCGCCGGCGACGCCGCGCCCGGCCGTGGCGACCAGCGCAGCCCGCTGAGCCTGCGGGAACGGGTGGAGGCCGCGGCCGCCGCGGGATTCAACGGCTTCGGCCTGTTGTACGCGGATCTCGTGGCGGCCGAGGAGCAGTACGGGCTCGCGGGGGTCCGCGCCCTCTTCGCGGACAACGGACTCGACCACATCGAGCTGGAGCTGCTCACCGACTGGTGGGCCGACGGACCCCGGCGCACCGCCTCGGACGCGGTACGGCGAGACGTCGAGAGCATCGCCGGTGAGGCGTTCGGCCGCGAAGAGCGAGTCGGCTCCGGTCCGGGGCGTGGACGTCGAGGGGCTCCCCGCGGCGGTCGAGCTTAGGGCCGGCGGCCCCCGGACCAACTGGCCACGACCACTGGAGGCATCGGGACATGTCATCTCAGCGAGCGCTGCGCGTCGCCGTCGTCGGCACCGGCACGATGGGCGCGGACCATGTGCGCAGACTCCGGCACGTCATCAGCGGGGCACGCGTGACGGCCGTCGTCGACATCGACGCGGAACGGGCCAAGTCGCTGGCCGACGCGACGGAGGGCTGCACGGCGTACACCGAACCCGCGCTCGCCATGGCGGCGCAGGACGTGGACGCCGTCATCATCGCCTCACCGGGGCCCGCCCACGAGGCGGCCCTGACCGAGGCCCTGCGCAGGGACCTGCCGGTGCTGTGCGAGAAGCCGCTCACCCCCGACGCGGCCTCCGCGCTGCGCGTGCTGGAGGCCGAACAGCGGCTCGGGCACCGGCGCGTCCAGGTGGGTTTCATGCGCCGGTACGACGCCGAGTACCTGAAGCTCAAGAGGATTCTCGACGACGGGGAGCTGGGCCGGACGCTGATGCTGCACCAACGGCACCGCAACCCGGCCATGCCCGCGTGGTTCACCGAGGAGATGCTCATCAACGACTCGGTCGTGCACGAGATGGACGTGACACGCTGGCTCCTCGACCAGGAGATCACCGCCGTCACCGTGCACAAACCGGCACCGTCGGCACAGGCACCCGCCGGTATGAGCGACCCCCAGTTCGTGCTCTTCGAGACGGAGGCGGGCGCGCTCGTCGACGTCGAGATCTTCGGGCACTGCGGCTACGGCTACCAGGTGCAGGCCGAGGCGGTGTGCGAACACGGCACCGTCCGTATCGGCGACGAGCACGGCCCGCGGGTCAGTGCCGACGGCCGCTGGGGCGGACGGGTCACGCCGGACTACATCGAGCGTTTCCAGGACGCCTACGACCGCGAGGTCCAGGCCTGGGTCGACGCCACCCGTCGCGGGGAGGTCACCGGCCCCGGCAGCTGGGACGGCTACGCCGCCGCGGCCGTGTGCGAGGCGGGGGTGCGGTCCCAGCGGGAGGGGCGGCGCGTGGAGGTGGAGCTGGCGGAGCGGCCGGCCCTGTACCGATAGCCGTGCACACGGAAAGGGGGGAGAAGGCGGTACCGCCTTCTCCCCCCTTTCCGCGTGTCACGCCGTGGTCGGCAGCACCGTACGCGGCCGGACGGGGAACCCGGCCGCCTGGTAGCACTCGTCGATCAACCTCATGGTGGTCAGCGCGTCGTCGGCGTCGAGCGCCGGCGGCGCGCCGTGCCGCAGATGCGCGGCGAACGCCTCCAGTTGGTACGTGTACGACGACCGGCGGCCGAGCTCCTCCCATGAACACGGTGCCCGCCTCGGCGACGGCCTCGTGGACCTCGGCCGCCTCCTGGGCGTTGCTCGCGGACGGCTTCTCGGTGAGCACATGCTTGCCGGCCCGGAGCGCCGCCAGGTTCCACGGCCCGTGCAGACCGTTGGCCAACGGGTTGTAGACGACCTCGACCTCCGGGTCGCCGACCAGGTCGGCATAGGAGCCGGCCACCCGCTCCACGCCGTGCGCGGCGGCGAACGCCTCGGCCCGGTCCCGGTCGCGGGCGGCCACCGCCACCAGCCGGTGGCCGGTCGCACGGGCCGGCCCCACGATCGACAACTCGGCGATCCGGGCAGCGCCCAGCACACCGATCCGCAGCGGTTCGTCCGTCATCCCCTGCGTACCTCCTTCCGGGCGGGCGGCCCAGTCCTGGCCGCCGAAGACGATCTGGTCCCGGTCCGTGACCGAGCCGGTGACGACACTCCATCGCGGTCGTCGAGGGCCGCCCGTACGGTCCCCGCGCCGACGCCCCGGCTTCCGTCGTCGACGAGGACGGCCTCGGCCTCGGGAAGTCCGGTTCAGTTCCGGCGGCGCGCGGCGGCCGAGTCCAGTTCCTCGCGCAGCCGCTCGGGGGTCCAGCCCTCGGCCACGGCCTGCCAGAGGACGTCCGCCTGGGAGGGCGGAGCCAGACCGTCCACCGGCGGGTCGAGGTCCAGGTTCGTGGGGAAGGGGTAGCCCTCGGCGGTGGCGGCGACCAGGCGGCGCAGCCAGTCCTCCGGGGCGCCTTCGGCCCTGCGGCGCAGCAGCACCGGGAAGAGGGCGTTGGCCATCGCCGCGCGGTCCACCGTCTCCATCGCGCGGCCGAAGGCGGAGGAGATCTGCAGCAGGTTGGCCATCCGGCGGATGCCGGTGGACCGGTTGTGCCCGGCGGCGTGGAAGAGCGCGGGGTTGAAGAAGACGGCGTCGCCCTTGTCCAGGGGGAGTTGGACGTGCTGGGCGTCGAAGTACTCGACGAACCGGGGCAGTCGCCAGGCGAGGTAGCCCGGCTCGTACTTCTGCGAGTGCGGCAGGTACAGGGTCGGGCCGGACTCGACGGGCATGTCGCAGTGGGCCACCGCGCCCTGCAGGGTGAGGACGGGGGAGAGGCGGTGGACGTGCGCCGGGTAGGCGGCGGCGCGCTCCTGGGAGAGGAAGCCGAGGTGGTAGTCGCGGTGCACGCTCTGCGCGGCACCGCCGGGATTGACGACGTTGACCTGGGAGGTCACCTGGTAGGCGGGGCCCAGCCAGGCCTCGGCGACCAGCGCCAGCAGGTCGTTGGCGTAGTAGTCCGCGAACACCTCCGGGGCCCGTACGGCGATCTTGTCCAGGGCGTTCCAGACCCGGTCGTTGGCGCCGGCCCGGGCGAAGTGGTCGCCGCGGGCCGTGCCTTCGCGGCGTTCCTCCTCGATGAGCGCGGTGAAGGCCTCCGACACCCGGTCCACGACCTGCGCCTGAGCGAACGCGCCCTTGAGGACCACGATGCCGGGTCCGTCGAGCAGCGCCCGGATCAGCTCCTCCTGTACGTCCCGACGTCCTTGGTCCGTGGCCGTGCGGCCCCGGAGCCGGGCGCCGTCGTAGAGCAACACGTTCTGCTCCACGCCCGCGGCCGACGGGTACTCCCCGATGTCGGTCTTCTGCTCGACGAGTGAGCGGAGCGCGTCGAGATCGCAGTCGGCCTCGGTGAGCCATGTCCGCTTCGTTGCTGGGGAAGGCATCCGGGTCCTTTCGCAGTACCTGCTTTTCTGCCAGTCTTGAGAACCCGGACCCATCAATCAATGCTCAGCCGTGAATCAAAAATCCATCATCATTCCTTGGGATCAGCCATGCATCACCCCTATCCGATCAGGGAAATCGCCCGGCAGGCAGGGCTGAGCACCGCCACGGTCGACCGGGTCCTCAACCGCAGGGGCAATGTGCGGGAGAGCACCATCCGTGAGGTACAGGAAGCCATCAAGGACCTGGACCGTCAGCAGACCCAGGTCCGGATCGCGGGCCGGACCTTCATGGTCGACATCGTCATGCAGGCACCGGAGCGGTTCTCCACCGCCGTACGCGAGGCGCTGGAGGCCGAACTTCCCTCCCTGCATCCCGCCGTCGTGCGCTCACGCTTCCACTTCCGTGAGACCTGCTCGCCGGCGGAGCTGACCGGCACCCTCGACAAGATCGCCAAGCGCGGGTCGCAGGGCGTGATCCTCAAGGCCCCCGACCTGCCGGAGATCGCCGCCGCCGTCGGCCGGCTGGTCGCGGCCGGCATCCCGGTCGTCACCCTGGTCACCGACCTGCCGCACAGCCCGCGCCAGGCGTACGTCGGCATCGACAACCGCGCGGCGGGCGCCACCGCCGCCTACCTCCTCCAGCAATGGCTCGGCGACCGGCCGGGCAACGTGCTCACCACGATCAGCCGCGGTTCCTTCCGGGGCGAGGAGGAGCGCGACATGGGCTTCCGCAGCGCCATGCGGCTCGCCGGCGCCAAGCGTTCCCTGGTCGAGGTCACCGACAGCGACGGCCTGGACGCCACCCAGCACGACCTCGTTCTCGACGCGCTCAAGCGTGACGAGGACATCGTGGCGGTCTACTCCATGGGCGGGGGCAACCTCGCCACGCTGGGCGCGTTCGACGACCTCGACAGGCCGTGTGCCGTCTTCATCGCACACGACCTCGACCACGACAACACACGGCTGCTGCGGGAACGCCGCCTCTCCGCCGTCCTCCACCACGACCTGCGCCAGGACGTGCGCCGCGCCTGCCAGACGGTCATGCGGGCCCACAAAGCACTGCCGGACGACGGCCCGACCCTCCCCTCGGCGATCCAGGTGGTCACACCCTTCAATCTGCCGCCCGACGTCTCTCCCGGGCCGTCCACCGGCTGAGGCCTGGACCCGCGCACGCACGGACCGTCCGCGCGCGCCTGCACCTTCGCCTCCTCCTGCCTCGCCGCCGACGCGGGCCGGGAGCTCCCGGCCGTGGCGCGGAAGCAGCGCAGGCCGGGGGAGCCACGGTCGTCCTGTCCGGCCTGTTCGTGAACTAGCCCATCGGCGGGGCCAGGTCGGGGAGTCCGGCCGGGTAGGCCTGGCCGAAGTCGGCCGATCGGCTCACCTGCTCCCAGGCGGCGGCCTCCTCCAGCCGGCCGTGCGAGTAGCTCTGCGCCATCTGCACGGCGCCGACGCCGAGGAGCAGGTGCGTGGGCGGGTTCTTCGCCTTGACCACCCGGACCAGGATCTCGCCGGCGCCCGGGGTCGCCGGCGGCGGCGACGGAACCGCCGAGCAGGCGGGCCATCTCCCCGACCCCCTGCGGTGCTCAGGGGAGCCGGGGCACCCCGCCCGTCCCGGTGGGCGTGTTCAGGGCGTGGTCGAGGAAGCGCCGGGTGGCCGGGGGCAGGGTGCGGGCGGCCAGACAGGCGACGCCGATGTCCCGGGCCGCCCGGACATCGGTGACCGCGAGGTAGCGGATGGGGAGGTCGGGGTTGGTCTCCGGGGCCGCGGTGGCGTCCGGGGCGGCCGGGATCAGGGAGACGCCGAGTCCGGATGCGACCAGCCCGCGCAGCGTCTCCACCTCCTCGCCCTCGAAGCCGACCAGAGGGCTGAACCCGGCCTGGTGGCAGAGGGTCTCGGTGACACTGCGCAGTCCGTAACCGGGCTTGAGCACGATGAACTGCTCGTCGGCCACCTCGGCCAGCCGCACCCGCCGGCGCTGCGCGAGCCGGTGGCGGCCCGGCACGGCCAGCCAGAGCGGCTCGACCAGCAGCCGCCGCCAGGTGATCAGCGGATGGCCGGGGTCCTTGCCGGTGATGATCAGGTCCGCGGTGGCGTCCAGGAGGTGCTGGGTCAGGCCGTTCTCGTCCGCCTGGTGCAGTTCGAACCGGACGGCGGCGAAGCGCTGCCGGAAACCGGTGACCAGTCTGGGTACGAGCCAGGTGCCCAGGGTGTGCAGGAAGGCCAGCGACACCACGCCCGTGTCGGGGTCGACGACCTCGGCGACCGCCCGCCGCCCCCGGTCGTAACCGTCCAGGACGGTGTCGACGTACTCCTTGAACACCCGCCCGGCCGGGGTGAGTTGCAGCACCCGTCCGACCCGCTGGAAGAGTTCCGCGCCGATCTCGCTCTCCAGCCGGTTCAGGGCCCGGGAGAGGGCGGGCTGGGTGATGTGCGCGGCGGCCGCGGCCTCGGTGACGGTCACGCCCTCGGCCACGGCCTGGAAGGAGCGCAGTACCTGGAGATCCATGCTCCTATTCTCCCGCCGCATCGGACGGGCCGGATGCAGGCCGTGGGGGTATGGGGAAGGGGCCCCCGGGTCGCCGCGTGGAGCCGCGTCGGCTCAGACGGCCTTGATCGGCGGGTACACCGGCTGCCATATCGCGGCCCGCACCCGGTCCTCGATGGAGTCGTCCACCGTCGCGCGGGCCACCCCGTCGGCGGCCGCCGCGCGGGCCACCGCGACCGCCACGGCCACCGACGTCTCGCGCAGCTGGTCGGTGAGGGGAAGGATCGGCGCGCCGGGGCCGGTGGCGTCGGTCTGGCCGGCGACGGCGTGCGCGGCGGCGGCCAGCATGCCGTCGGTGACCCGGGTGGCCCGGGCGACGATCGCGCCGAGCCCGAGGCCCGGGAAGATCAGCGCGTTGTTGGCCTGCCCGATCGCGTACCTGACCCCGTCCTGCTCGACCGGGCGGAACGGGCTGCCGGTGGCGATCAGGGCGCGGCCGTCCGTCCAGGCCAGCAGGTCCGCCGGGACCGCCTCGGCCAGGTCCGTCGGGTTGGACATCGGCAGGATGATCGGACGCTCGGCGTGGGCGGCCATCGTACGGACGATGTCCTCGGTGAAAGAGCCGCCCTGGCCGGAGGTGCCGATCAGGACCGTCGGCCGTACCCGCTCGACGACCTCGGCCAGCGCGATGCCGCCCACCTTCTCGTCCCGGCGCCAGTCGGCGACCTCGGCGGCCGGGCGGGCGTAGCGGACCTGGAAGTCGCGCAGCCCCTCCTGGTCCTCGGTGAGCAGGCCGTAGCGGTCCACGCCGAAGATGCGGGCGGTGGCCTCGTCGACGGTCAGCCCGTCGGCGACCATGGCGTCGCGCAGCTGGTCGGCGATGCCGATGCCGGCGGTGCCCGCACCGAAGATCACCGCGCGGTGGTCGCGCAGCCGGATCCCGCTGGCCTTCACCCCGGAGAGCACGGCGGCGAGGTTGACGGCGCCGGTGCCCTGGACGTCGTCGTTGAAGGTGAACTCGCTCGGGCGGTAACGCTCCAGGATCCGGCGGGCGTTGGCGGCGCCGAAGTCCTCCCAGTGCAGCAGGGCGTCGGGGAACAGCCGGCGGGCGGTGGTGACATAGGCGTCGATGAAGGCGTCGTACGTCTCCCGGTCCACCCGCGGGTGCCGGTTGCCCAGGTAGAGCGGGCTCTCCAGGAGTTCCTGGCGGTTGGTGCCGACGTCCAGCATGACCGCCAGGGTGCGGTTCGGGTCGATGCCGGCGGCGGCGGTGTAGACGGCGAGCTTGCCCACCGAGATGTCGATACCGCCCACCCCCCAGTCGCCGATGCCGAGGATCGCCTCGCCGTCCGTGGCGACGATCAGGTCGAGGTCGTCCGGGCCCAGGCCGGTGGCGGTGAGCGCCCCCTCGATCTCCTCCGGTGCGTCCACCGACAGGTACACGCCGGCCGGCCGCCGGTACTCGTTGCTGTAGCGCTGGATCGCCCTGCCGACGGTCGGGGTGTAGACGATGGGCAGCATCTCGTCGAGGTGGTCGCCGAGCAGCCGGTAGAAGAGCACCTGGTTGCGGTCGTGCAGCGCGGTGAGGTTGACGTTCTTGGCCAGGTCGGTGGGCTGGGCCGCGTACTGCTGGTACGCCCGCTCGGCCTGCTGCTCCAGGGTCAGCACCGCGGGCGGCACCAGACCCACCAGACCCAGTGACTCCCGTTCCTCCCGGGTGAAGGCCGTGCCACGGTTGAGCCGGGGCTGGGAGAGCACGGCACGGCCACGGGCGGTCGTCTCGATGTGCCCCTCGTCGGCGTTCCACTGGGTCCCCATGATCGGCTCCTTCTCCGTTTTCCGCGTTGCTTCCAGGGTGCTTCCTGAGCGCGTCCGGGTCGCTCCGAGGCGCTTTCCGGTGCCTCGTGCCTCCGGGGGAACGCGCTCTCCGGAAGCCTCGCAGCCCGATATGCATGCGTCCAATGCCTGGAAAAGGAGCAGTCCATGAGCGTGGTGCATGTATGCCGAGTCACCTCGGCGTTCGGCGGGGCGTGGCGGTGCCCGGTGCGGGGCGGACCCGCGGTGACGGAGCCGTGGGTCAGCCGCGGCGCGCGGTGGCGTAGGCGCGCTCCAGCTCCGCGACCGTGCTGAGGAAGTCGGCGCCCTCGAGCCGGCGCAGGGTGTCGGTGGCGAGCCGGTCGAGGGTGGTCCAGAGGTCGGCGAGCGGCTCGCGGAGCGCCTCCCCGCCCTCGGCGAGCGAGACCACGAAGGCCCGTCGGTCGTGTGCGGCGCGGGCCCGGGCGACCAGACCCGCGTCCTCCATACGGCGGATCGACCGCGAGACCGTGGAGTGGTCGAGTCCGACCGCCTGCTGCAACTCGGCCTGGGTCTGGCCGTCCCGGTCGAAGAGCCGCATCAGGATCAGTTCCTGGCCGGGGTGCAGGCCGAGCCTGAGGAGGAGTTCGGCGCCGTAACCGTGCAGTTCGCGGGAGAGGGCGAAGAGCCCGAAGCTGACCGGGGCGCGCTCGACGAGGCTGGGCCGAGGCATCACCGGATCGGGCTTCGCGGCTGGCATGGCGCTCCTCGTCTGGCGGGCGATAGGGGGCGGAAACTCGCTGCTCCGCCGCTTCCGGGGCTGCGAACACCTTAGTCGCAGCGGATGCCGGGAGCCGGGTCGCGGCCGGCTCCCGAGGGCGGCATGCGTTCGGCTCCGCCGCGGAACGAGTGCTAATTACTTGCCTGCGCAAGCTAATGAGGCTACGGTGAGCCCGTTGCGCCGGGCGGGAGTCGCAGGGGCGGATCGCCCCTGGCCCTCCCGGGACCGTTCCGAAGGGAATCGACATGTCAGCCAGCTCCGAATCCGGAACCGATCGCCGTTCGTTCCTCGCCAGAGTCGCCGCGGCCACCGCCGTACCGGCTGCCGCGGCCCTGGTCGCCGGGGGCGCCGCGACGCCGGCCTCGGCGGCCGCCTCCCGCACCTCGGCCGCCGGATCCGCCGGCGCCGGTCTGCCGGACTACGCTCCGGTGCCCGCGGGATCCCTCGGCCCGGCGGTGAACAGCCAGGGCTACTACGTCGGCCGCGTGAAGGACAATCTCTACTGGGTGACCGACGGCGACTACCAGGCCGCCTTCCTCACCACCCGGGAGGGTGTCGTCCTGTTCGACGCCCCGCCGACCATCGGTCACAACCTGCAGCGGGCCGTCGACGAGGTGGCCGCCGCCAACGGCACCAGCAACAAGGTCACCCACATCGTCCACTCCCACCACCACTCCGACCACGTCGGCGCGTCCGGGCTCTTCGGCCGCAACGTGGTCCGGATCGGGCACGAGGAGAACCGCCGGCTGCTGCGGCGCGACAACGACCCGAACAAGCCCGCGCCCGAGGTCACCTTCGCCGACCGCTACACCCTGCACGTCGGAGGCGAGCGGGTCGAACTCGCGCACCACGGCAGCAACCACTCGCCGGACAACATCTACATCCGGTTCCCGCACCACGACGCGCTGATGCTGGTCGACATCACCATCCCGGGCTGGGCCCCGTTCGGCGCGCTCAACTACAGCGAGGACATCCAGGGTTACCTCGCGGCCCCGGCCAAGGCGCTGTCGTACCCCTGGAAGTACCACATCGCCGGTCACATGGGACGGCTCGGCAGGCGTGCCGACGTCACGGTGCACCAGCAGTACATCGACGACCTGACCGCCTCGCTCAAGCAGGCGCTCGGGACCGTGGACTACGGGGTCTACGCGGCGAAGTACGGGAACAACATCTGGGCCGTCGTGAAGACCTGGCTCGACGAGGTCTGCCGGCAGGCGGCCGCCCCGGTCGCGGCCAAGTACACCGGGACGCTCGCGGCCGCCGACGTCTTCACCGAGAGCAGCGCCTTCTCGCTCGTGGAGTCCCTGCGGCTGGACCTCGGTCTGGGCAGCGCCATCCACCCCTGACAGGTTCTTGTCTGACCATTTCATTGCTGACACAAGCAAGTATGACGGCCGGTGCGGTACGTGGGTGACGTCGGGAAGTCGTCGGCCTGCCGCACCGGCCCTACCAGTGGGAGCACTTGATGTCCGAGAACCCCATCGCACCCAGGGTCGCCGTCGTCGTGGGCGGGGCCGGGGCCATCGGCGGCGCCATCGTCCGCGAGCTGGCCGCACGCGGCCACACCGTACGGGTCCTGGACCGCGCCGGCGACATCGCCTGCGACCTGGCCGACGGCGGGGACGTACGGGCGGCGGCGCGCCGCGTGCTGGCCGAGAACGGACGGTGCGACGTGCTGGTGCACGCGGCCGCCGCCACCGACCTGATGGACGTGGAGGCCGTGGACCTGGACGCCTGGCGCCGGGTCCAGGCGGTCAACGTCGAGTCCGCGGTGCTGCTCGCCCAGGCGTTCGTGCCCGGGATGCGGGAGCGCGGCTTCGGCCGGATCGTGCACATCCTCTCCGACACCTTCTGGCGGCCGCCGAGCCCGGACCTGCTGGCGTACGTGACCAGCAAGGGCGCGCTGGTGGCCGTTACCCGCTCGCTCGCGGCCTCGCTCGGGCGGCACGGGATCTCGGTGACCGGAGTGGCGCCGGGTCTGACCCGGACCGCGTCCACCGCCTACCAGCCGGACGCCGCCTTCGAGGCCTCGCAGGCCGGGCAGGCGCTGCCCCGTGCGCTGACGCCCGAGGACGTGTCGGCGACGGTCGGCTTCCTGGCGAGCGACGCCGCCGAGGCGCTGACCGGCCAGATCCTGACCGTGGACGGCGGGGGCGTCTTCACGTGAGCCGCCGGACCGCTTGACTTATGTGGCTAGCCAAGTAATTGTGTGGCTAGCCACATTAATGCCTGGGTCACTCCGCATGTGGCCCACTCCTCAGCATGATGGGAAACGAACCATGAGCGAGACCCTTACCGCCGCCGACCTGGTGCGGCGCAGCCTCGACACCTTCCTCGCCAAGGACATGAAGGCCTGGGCGGACCTGTGCGACGAGAACGTGGTCGTCGAGTTCCCCTTCGCCCCCGAGGGCAGCCCCGCCCGGCTGGAGGGCCGGACCGCTGTCTACGAGTACCTGCGCGGCTACCCCGACCTCATCGACGTGCAGCAGATCACGTCGGTGACCATCCGCGGCACCGACGACCCGGACACGGCCGTCGCCGACTGGAGCGTCACCGGCCGGGTCCTGGCCAACGGGAACCCGTACGACATGAGTTACGCGACGTTCGTGACGTTCAAGGACGGCAAGATCGTCAAGTACCGCGAGTACTGGAACCCGCTCGCGTTCATCAAGGCGCTGGGCGGCGAGAGCTTCTAGGCCGCGGGCCGGATCAGCCCCGACTCGTAGGCGAAGGCCACCGCCTGCACGCGGGCGCGGGCGCCGATCTTCGCCAGGACGTTGCTGACGTGGGTCTTCACGGTGGTCGGGGCGATGGACAGCCACTGGGCGATCTCCGCGTTGGACCAGCCGGAGGCCACGGCGACCAGGACATCGCGCTCGCGCCCGGTGAGGGCGCCGAGCCCCGTGGTGCGGGGGAGCGGGCGGACGGTGTGCTGCTGGCGGACGGCGTCGATGAGCGCGCGGGTCAGACCGGGCGTGATGACGGCGTCCCCGGCGGCCACCACCCTGATGGCCGCGGTCAGTTCGGCCGGGTCGGCGTCGTCGAGCAGGAAGCCGCCGGCGCCCGCCCGCAGGGCGGCCCAGGCCTCCGCCTCCTGCTCGGCGGCGGTCAGCACCAGAACCCGGGGGGCGTAGGCGTCCTCGGCGGCGGGGAAGCCGGGGGTGCGGGTCGTCCGGAGGGCTGGGTGGGTGAGGCGCCGGATGGTCTCGGTGCCGGCCGCCCCGGACAGCCTGCTGTCCATGAGGACGACGTCGGGACGGAGCGCGGCGCTCGCACGGATCGCCCCGTCCC
This sequence comes from Streptomyces sp. NPDC026538, assembly GCF_055567535.1. Classification (NCBI taxonomy): domain Bacteria; kingdom Bacillati; phylum Actinomycetota; class Actinomycetes; order Kitasatosporales; family Streptomycetaceae; genus Streptomyces; species Streptomyces sp. NPDC026538. The sequence continues at coordinate 77,505 of NZ_JBVHQG010000011.1, read as the reverse complement.
CGTCCGTCGCCTCCCCGGCGACCGTCAGGCCGGGCTCGGCGGTGAGGAGCATGCGCAGGGCGAGGCGCTGGAGGGATTGGTCGTTGACGACGAGTACGGAGACCATGCCTGTCTTCTCCATGCGAGGTCCGTTCCGTGAACGAAACAGTTTCGTTCACATGCTACGCCTGGATCGACGGCCCCGGGAGAGTGGGTCCGCTCACTCGTTTCGCGCACGGGCTCTGCTTACGAGGTCGTCCTCACGCGAAGGGCAGGGCGCGGGTGGCGGGAAGCCCGGGGTGGAAAAAGTGTTATCGCGGAGCCCTGTGCTCCGTCTCCGCACTGTGATCCCCGACATTGCCAAGCTCACCGCCCCGGCTGAGATGGTGCGGTCATGAGGACGGACGTACACGTGTCGCGGCAGTGGCGCACCACCATCGCGGCGGCGCAGGCGGGCGACCGGCGAGCGCTGGACGAACTGGTCGAGGGGTGGCTGCCTTTGGTCTACAACGTGGTCGGCCGCGCCCTCAACGGCCATGCCGACGTCGACGACGTCGTCCAGGAGACCATGCTGCGCGCCGTCGACCACCTCGGCACCCTCCGCGACCCGGACAGCTTCCGGTCCTGGCTGGTGGCCATCGCCATGCGGCAGATACGGGACCGGGCGCGCCGCAGGCAGGAGCGGAAACTGGACGAGAGGGTCCCGGACGGCGCCGCGGACTTCGCCGAACTCACCGTGCTGCGGCTCCAGTTGGAGGGCCAGCGGCGGGAGGTCGCGGAAGCGGTGCGCTGGCTGGACGCGGAGGACCGGCAACTGGTGTCCCTGTGGTGGCTGGAGGTCTCGGGCGAACTCACCCGGCGTGAACTGGCCGCGGCCGTCGGCATCAGCCGGCAGCACGCCGCCGTCCGCGTGCAGCGGATGAAGGAACGGCTGGAGATCTCGCGGGGCATCGTGCGGGCGCTGGACGGTGCCTGCCCCGAGCTGCGCGAGCTGACCGCCCGCTGGGACGGGCACCCCCACTCCGTCTGGCGCAAGCGGCTGGCCCGGCACGTCCGGGGCTGCGGATACTGCGGCGACCCCCGCGACTCCGTGGTACCGGCGGAACGGCTGCTGGCCGGCATCGCCCTGGTGCCGGTCCCGGTCGGCTTCACGCTGTCGCTGGCGCTCGGCGGCAAGACGGCGGCCGCGGCGACCGCAGCCGGCTGGTCGGCGAAGGTGCTGGGCGCGCTGACCAAGCCCGCGGTGGCGGTCACGGCGGGCGCGACGATCGTGGCGGGCGGCGCGTACGTCGTCGTACAGACCCCAAACCGTCCGGCACCGCATACGGCCACCGCGCCCACGGCGGCGATCACCGGCGCGCCGGCGCCGACCCCGGCGACCACTGCCTCGCCGTCCCCGCCGGCCTCGTCGTCCGCCTCGCCGTCACCTTCCCCGTCGGCGAGCACCGCCCGGTACGGCTCGGTCGTCGACGCGGTCGACAGGGCGCCGGACCCGGACACCAGGCCCGGCACGCTGCCGCACCGGCCGGAGACGGGGATCACCAGCACGGGCGGCGCGCACGCGGTGCTGAACCACCGCGGGGACACCGTGACACTGACCGGGCGGGGCTATGTCCTCGTCCGCTGGCAGATCGCCCCGCTGTCCCGGGCCGGCAGCCTCGTCATGCCGAGCTGGACCGGCCTGCAAGGCAGGCTCTTCCACGTGGCGTCGGGCGGCGGCCGCCGGATGGACGACCGCATCAGCGGCACGGACGCCACCGCCACCGGCATGGGCAGCTCGGCCACCGGCTACGCGGTCCTGCCGGCCGGCGCCCAGCAGATGTGGCAGAACGAGTACTTCTACGTCGACGGCAGCGTGACGTTCACGGTGAACGAGCGGGGAGCGGACTACGGGGTGAGCGTCTTCCCCTCGACCTGGGACGCGGTGGAGAAGGACGTCCGGTACGGGCCGCCGGACGGGGCCATCCGGTACGGGCTGGTCCGGGACGACGGGACGGACTCGGCGCCGGTTCCGCAGTACGTGACACGGGGGACGCCCGGCGATCCGGCGACGGTCGCTCAGCGCTCGGTGGTGTAGCGCCGGAGCTGGTCGAGCACGTCCACCCGGTTCGTGGTGATCGAGTCGACGCCCATGTCCAGCAGGCGGCGCATCGACCGGCGGGTGTCCGGGGTCCAGCAGGAGACCAGGTGGCCGCCGCGATGGACGTGCTCGGTCAGGGCGTGGTCCAGCAGGGTGAAGCGGTAGTTGAGGTAGCGGGGGCGGATCACGTCCAGGAGCGCCGGGCGCACGGGCGCCAGCGTCTTGCGGGTCAGGGCGATCTCCGCCGCCGCGTCCGCCGCCCGTACCGCCAGCATCGCCGCCGCGTCCCCCGTGTAGTAGACACGGTCGGCGGCACCGCACTCCCGGGCCACGGCCACGATCCTGGCCACCGCCCGCTCGCTCGGAGCGCCGGGCAGGTCGATCATCACCCGGCTGTCCTCCGCCGCCGCCAGCGCCTCCGCGAGCGTCGGTACCCCGTCCTCCGTGAGGCCGCGCACCTCGTCGGCGGAGAGCGCGCCCAGCGGGCGGTCGACTTCCCAGAGGCGCTTCAGGGTCTCGTCGTGCAGGAGGACGGGGACGCCGTCACGCGTCAGCCGTACGTCGATCTCCACCGCGTCCGCGCCCTGTTGGAGCGCGGAACGCAGGGAGGCGGACGTGTTCTCGCGGAAGCGGTAGGGGTCGCCGCGGTGGGCCACGGCGGTCACGGTCTGCATGGGCCCATGTTCTCAGGGCCGCGCAGGGGTTTTTCAGGGGGCGAGCCATGCCTTCGTGTACGCGTCGATCTCGGCCGAGATCCTCGCCTTGCCCGTCCGGTCCAGGAAGGACGCCTCCACCGCGTTCTTGGCGAGGTCGGCCACACCGCGCTCGTCGAGGCCCAGGAGCCGGGCGGCGACCGCGTACTCGTTGTTCAGGTCGGTGCCGAACATCGGCGGGTCGTCGGAGTTGACCGTGACCAGCACGCCCGCGTCCACGAACTCCTTGATCGGGTGCTCGTCCAGGGTGCGGACCGCGCGCGTGGCGATGTTGGAGGTCGGGCACACCTCCAGGGCGATGCGCTGCTCGGCGAGGTGCGCGAGGAGCTTCGGGTCCTGCGCGGAGCTGGTGCCGTGGCCGACGCGCTCGGCATGCAGGTCGACCAGGGCGTCCCAGACCGTCTGGGGCCCCGTCGTCTCGCCGGCGTGCGGGACGGAGTGCAGGCCGGCCGCGACGGCCCGGTCGAAGTACGGCTTGAACTGCGGCCGGGGCACGCCGATCTCGGGGCCGCCGAGACCGAAGGAGACCAGGCCCTCCGGACGGAGCCGGTCGTCGGTCGCGAGCCGGACCGTCTCCTCGGCGGCCTCCAGGCCCGCCTCGCCGGGGATGTCGAAGCACCACCGCAGCACGGTCCCGAACTCGCTCTCCGCCGCCCTCCGCGCGTCCTCGATCGCGTCCATGAAGGCCCGTGCGTCGATCCCGCGCCGGGTGGAGGAGAAGGGGGTGATGGTCAGCTCGGCGTAGCGCACCTGCTGGCGGGCCAGCTCGCGGCCCACCTCGTAGGTGAGCAGCCGGACGTCCTCGGGCGTGCGGATCAGGTCGACGACCGACAGATAGACCTCGATGAAGTGGGCGAAGTCCGTGAACGTGAAGTAGTCGGCCAGGGCCTCGGGGTCGGTGGGCACCTTGGAGTCGGGGTGCCGGGCGGCCAGTTCCGACACGATCCGGGGGGAGGCGGAGCCGACGTGGTGGACATGCAGTTCGGCCTTGGGCAGCCCGGCGATGAAGGCGTGCACGTCGCGGAGGGCGGGTTCGGCGTGGCGGTCGGTCAAGGGTTCCTCCCCGGAACGGCGCGGGGCCGCCTTCGGCGGTGGTACGGCCGTGAGCCGGCCCTTGCGCGGTGATCGGCTGATCGGTGATTCGGGGCCATCGTAGGCCGGACCCGCGTTCGCGGTGGACGGGCCTTAGCATGACGGCGGCACGCGTGCGGGAGAGGGGACATCGCGAGATGGCTGACGAGGCGCCGGAAGCTCCGAAGATACGGCTGGACAAGACGGCCGACGCGGGGGAAGGGGCGGGGGCCGGGGCAGCGGCGTCGGCGCCGCCCCCGATCCATGATCAGGTGCCGCCGCCCCCGATCCACGACCAGCGGACGGTCGCGGCGATGCCGGGCGCGGAGGACGGGGTGCCGCCCCAGGGCTGGGCGAACCCCTATGCGGCGCCGTCGGCCGCGGCTCCGGCCGCGCCCGCCAACCCGTTCGCCGCGCCGGGCGCGCAGGGCGGGTACGGGGCGCCGAGTCCCTATGCCCCGCCCGCGCCGCCGCCGTATCCGCAGAGTGCGGCGGTCCCTCCGCCGCCGATGGCTCCGGACGGACCCGGTCAGGTTCCTTACGGCTACCCGGCCGCACCGGCTCCCGGGCCGGGGTACGGCTACCCCGGGCAGCCGTTTCCGTCGTACCCCGGCGGCCCCGGGGGGTACGGCGGCTGGCCCGGTATGCAGCCGATGCCCGACAACGGGCTGGGCACGGCCGGTCTCGTCACCGGGATCATCAGTGTGGTCGGGTTCTGTGCGTGGCCGATCGCGCTGGTGATGGGGGTGCTGGCCATCGTCTTCGGTTCGATCGGGCGGGCCCGGGTCAGGCGGGGGGAGGCCACGAACGGGGGGCAGGCGCTGGCCGGGATCATCTGCGGGTCGGTGGGGCTTGTTCTCGTTGTGGGGTTCATCGTGCTGATCGTGGTGGCGAGCACGCGGTAGGCGGGGGTGGCCGGGTGTCGGGTGCGGGTAGAGGGGGCGGCCGGTGGTCGGGTGCGGGTAGAGGGGGCTGGTCGCGCCGACGTGGCTGAGCCGCAGATCAGATACGGCCCCGCGCCCCTCTGGGTGGGATCGGTCCTCGTCGGCTGGAAGCGCCCGGTCTCCTGTTCCTTTGGGCGGGACCAGTGCTCGTCGGCCGGAAGCGCCCACCTGTAGGCCTACACCCCCGCCGTCCGCAACCTCTCTCGCGCCTCCATCAGGGCGAACCCCAGCAGGTTCAGCCCTCGCCAGCGGGACGGGTCCGCCGCTCTCTCGTCCGTGGCCGCCAGGCCGATGCCCCATACCCGGTCCACCGGGCTCGCCTCCACCAGTACCCGGTCGCCGGTGCCGAGCAGGTACGCGCGCAGGTGCGGGTCGGCCGTGAACTTGTGCACGCTGCCGCGCGCCACGATCTCGAAGCGCTCCCGCTCCCATGTCGCCTCGTCGAAGTTCCGGACCAGCCGGCCCGCCTTCTTCGCCTCGGCGGGATGCCCGGCCGCCACCACCCGGCGCTCCGCCTCCGCGTCCCCGAACAGCCGGGCCTTTCCTGCCATCATCCAGTGCTCGGCGGTCGCGTATTCCACACCGTCGACCACGAAGCGTGACGGCCACCACTGGCTCAGGCAGCTCGCCGAGAGCTGTCCGTCCGGCCTCGGACGGTGTCCCCAGAAGTGCAGGTACTTGATCCCGGCCCCCGCCCGGACGGCCCTGATCAGGGCTTCCGCAGAATCGATCTTCGCCATGCACGCCAGTCTGGCAGGCACCACTGACACTCCGTCCTGCCTTTTCCTTCCTGACTCGACACCTGGTCGACAGATTCCGTCGCGTAACCAAAAGGCAACAACGGAATCACTTGTTGGACTCCCTCTGCTCTGTCAGGATCGGCAGTCAAATCGAGCTGGAGCTACGCCACCCGCCTCTCGGGGCGGGGTGACGGCGGAGGAGAAGCGACATGGACAACCCGGGCACCGCCACCCCGGAGACCTTCCCCGCGCAGGAGCGGCTCGCGGGCGGCGCACAGTACATCGGGGGACGGTTCAGCAAGGGCACGTCAGGCCGTACGCACGCCGTCGTGGACCCGGCCACCGGCGCGGACGTGTACACCTACGAACTGGCCGGGACGGACGACGTCGACCGGGCCGTCGCCGCCGCGCGGGACGCCTTTCCCGGCTGGGCGGGGGCGACCCCCGGCGAGCGGTCGGACGCGCTGCACCGGTTCGCCGCCGTGCTCGCCGACCGCGCGGAGGAATTCGCCCGCGCCGAGTCCCTCCAGTGCGGCAAGCCGCTCAAGCTGACGCGTGAGTTCGACGTGCCGGGGACCATCGACAACACCGCGTTCTTCGCGGGGGCCGCCCGGCATCTGCAGGGGCAGGCGGCCGGTGAGTACTCCGGCGACCACACGTCGTACGTCCGCCGCGAGCCCATCGGTGTCGTCGGGTCGATCGCGCCTTGGAACTACCCGCTCCAGATGGCCGCCTGGAAGATCCTCCCGGCGATCGCGGCCGGCAACACCATCGTGCTCAAGCCGGCCGAGCTGACCCCGCTGACCTCGCTGCTCTTCGCCGAGGCGGCCACCCACGCCGGTATCCCCGACGGTGTGATCAACATCGTCACCGGGACCGGGAAGGTGGCCGGTGAGCATCTCGTCGGGCACCCCGACGTCGCCATGACCTCCTTCACCGGCTCCACCGGTGTCGGGAAGCGGGTGGCGGAGGTCGCCACGGCGACCGTGAAGCGGCTCCACCTGGAGCTCGGCGGCAAGGCGCCGTTCGTCGTCTTCGACGACGCCGATCTGGAGGCGGCCGTCAACGGGGCCGTCGCGGGGGCGCTCATCAACACCGGGCAGGACTGCACCGCCGCCACCCGCGCGTATGTGCAGCGGCCGCTCTACGAGGCCTTCGTCGAGCAGACTGCCGCCCTGATGGAGACCGTGCGGCTGGGCGATCCGTTCGCCCCCGGTACCGACCTCGGACCGCTGATCTCGCACGCCCAGCGGGACCGGGTCGCCGGGTTCGTCGAGCGGGCGCGCGGCTACGCGCGCGTGGTGACCGGTGGCGAGCCGCCGCAGGACGAGCTGAAGAGCGGCGCGTACTACCGGCCCACGCTGATCGCCGACGCGCCGCAGGACAGCGAGATCGTCCAGGCCGAGATCTTCGGTCCGGTGCTGGTCGTTCTGCCGTTCGACAGTGATGATGAGGGAATCCGGCTGGCCAACGACACCCCGTACGGTCTGGCCGCCTCCGCGTGGAGCAGCAGCGTCTACCGGGCGAACCGCGCCACCCGCGAGATCAAGGCGGGGTGCGTGTGGGTCAACGACCACATTCCGATCATCAGCGAGATGCCGCACGGCGGCTACAAGGCGTCCGGCTTCGGCAAGGACATGTCGGTGTACTCGTTCGAGGAGTACACCCAGGTCAAGCACGTAATGTTCGACAATACGGCGGTTGCCCGGAAGGACTGGCACCGCACGATTTTCGGGGACCGATAGTCACAGCTCCGGCCGCTGACCACGGCCATCTTCCCGAAAGGGCATCAAGCGTATGAGGCAGTACGAGCCCGACCGTCTGACACCGGTCGAAGTGGCCGCCATCCGGCGCAGCCTCCGCACCGGCCGGGCCGCCCTGGCCCGCCGGTCGTTCCTGGGCGGTGCGCTCGCGGTGGGCGGCGTCGGGGCACTGAGCGCCTGCGGTATCCCCGCGGCCGGCAAGTCCCAGGGCGGCGTCTCCGCCGACGACCACTCGGCGAAGGAGAAGGTCGTCAACTTCTCCAACTGGCCCGAGTACATCGACGTCGACGACAGCGGGAAGAAACATCCGACGCTGGACGCGTTCCGCAAGCGGACCGGCATCACGGTGAAGTACACCGAGGACATCAACGACAACGACGAGTTCTTCGGCAAGATCCAGCCGCAGCTCGCCGCGGGCCAGGACACCGGCCGGGACCTGATCGTCCTCACCGACTGGCTGGCCGCCCGCATGATCCGGCTCGGTTACGTCCAGAAGCTGGACGCGTCCAACCTGCCGCACGCCTTCGCCAACCTGTCGGACCAGTTCCGCAGCCCCGACTGGGACCCGGGCCGGGCCTACTCTTACCCCTGGCAGGGCATCTCGACCGTGGTCGCCTTCAACAAGAAGGCGCTGAACGGTGTCGAGGTGAAGTCGGTCTCCGACCTGCTCGACAACCCCGCCCTCAAGGGCCGCGTCGGCCTGCTGACCGAGATGCGGGACACCGTCGGCATGACCATGCTCGACATGGGCATCGACCCGGCGACGTTCACCGGCGACGACTACGACTCGGTGATCGCCCGGCTCCAGAAGGCCGTCGACAAGGGCCAGATCCGCCGCTTCACCGGCAACGACTACACCTCGGACCTCAGCAAGGGCGACCTGGCGGCCTGTGTCGCCTGGGCCGGTGACATCGTGCAGCTCCAGTCCGACAACCCGGACGTCGCCTACGTCATCCCGGACAGCGGCTACATGACGTCGACCGACAACATGCTGGTCCCCAACAAGGCGCGCCACAAGACGAACGCCGAGCGGCTCATCGACTTCTACTACGAGCCCGGGCCGGCCGCCGAACTCGCCGCCTACATCAACTACGTCAGCCCGGTCGGGGACGTGAAGCCGTACCTGGCCAAGATCGACAAGTCGGCGGCGGACAACCCGCTGATCGTTCCCGACAAGGCCATGCAGGCCAGGTCCCACGCCTTCCGCTCGCTGAGCTCGAAGGAAGAGACGGCATACCAGCAGAAGTTCGCGAAGCTCACAGGGGCGTGACGACACCATGACGACAGACAGCAGCGGCGACGTCCGCCTCACCGGCATCGGCAAGACCTACGACAACGGCTTCACCGCGGTGAAGCCGATGGACCTGACCGTGCCCCAGGGTTCCTTCTTCGCCCTGCTCGGTGCCTCCGGCTGCGGCAAGACGACCACCTTGCGCATGATCGCGGGCCTCGAGGAGCCGACCAGCGGCACCGTGCACCTCGGCGACCAGGACGTGACCCATCTGCCGCCGTACAAGCGGCCGGTGAACACGGTCTTCCAGTCCTACGCCCTCTTCCCGCACCTCGACATCTTCGAGAACGTCGCCTTCGGCCTGCGCCGGCGCGGCATCAAGAGCGTGAAGAAGCAGGTCGAGGACATGCTGGACCTGGTGCAGCTCGGCGAGCAGGCGCGCAAGAAGCCGCACCAGCTCTCCGGCGGCCAGCAGCAGCGGGTCGCGGTGGCCCGGGCGCTCATCAACCACCCCAAGGTGCTGCTCCTCGACGAGCCGCTCGGCGCCCTCGACCTCAAGCTGCGCCGCCAGATGCAGCTGGAGCTCAAGCGGATCCAGACCGAGGTCGGCATCACCTTCGTCCACGTCACGCACGACCAGGAGGAGGCCATGACCATGGCCGACACGGTCGCCGTGATGAACGCGGGACGGGTGGAGCAGCTCGGCTCGCCCACCGACCTGTACGAGAACCCCAACACGACCTTCGTCGCCAACTTCCTCGGCACCTCGAACCTGATCGAGGCAGAGGTCGACACGAAGAGCGGGGACGACATCGTCCTCAAGGCCGGCGGCGGCAAGCTCGTCCTGCCCGAGGCGCGATGTTCGGCGCCGACCAGGGCGGGCGGCAAGGTGCTCGTCGGCATCCGGCCCGAGAAGATCTCCCTCACGCACGCCGACGACGCCGGCTCGATTCCCGAAGGGCGCAACCGGATCACCGGCAAGATCGCCGACGCCAGCTTCATCGGCGTCTCCACGCAGTACGTCATCGACAGCGCGGTCTGCCCCGAGTTCGCGGTGTACGTGCAGAACGTCGACCGCGACGGCCGGCTCGTCCCGGGCGCAGACGTCGTCCTGCACTGGAGCCCGGCCCACACCTTCGGTCTCGACGCCGACCAGGACATCGACGCCGGCACCGAGGAGGAAGCCGCCTGATGGCCACGCTCTCCGAGGCGCCGCCGCCCCTGGCGCCCGCCGAACCCACGAAGAAACCCCCGCGCAAGCGGGGCCGGTTCACGCCGTACTGGCTGCTGCTGCCCGGCCTGCTCTGGCTGGTGATCTTCTTCGCGCTGCCGATGATCTACCAGGCGTCCACGTCCATCCAGACGGGTTCCCTGGAAGAGGGCTACAAGGTCACCTGGCACTTCGCGACCTACTGGAACGCGCTGAGCGAGTACTGGCCGCAGTTCCTGCGGTCCGTCTTCTACGCGGCCGCGGCCACCGTGCTCTGCCTGCTGCTCGGCTACCCACTGGCGTACCTGATCGCCTTCCGGGCGGGCCGCTGGCGGAACCTGATCATGATCCTGGTGATCGCGCCGTTCTTCACCAGCTTCCTGATCCGCACCCTGGCCTGGAAGACGATCCTCGCCGACAACGGCCCGGTCGTGCACGTACTGAACTCGCTGCACATCCTGAGCGTCACGGACTTCCTCGGCTGGACGGCCGGCGACCGCGTCCTGGCCACACCACTCGCCGTCGTCTGCGGTCTGACGTACAACTTCCTGCCGTTCATGATCCTGCCGCTCTACACCTCGCTGGAGCGCATCGACGGACGGCTGCACGAGGCGGCCGGCGACCTGTACGCCAAGCCGTGGACGACGTTCCGCAAGGTCACCTTCCCGCTGTCGATGCCGGGCGTGGTCTCCGGCACGCTGCTGACCTTCATCCCGGCGGCCGGTGACTACGTCAACGCCGAACTCCTCGGCTCGACCGACACCCGCATGATCGGAAACGTGATCCAGACGCAGTTCCTGAGGATTCTCGACTATCCGACGGCGGCCGCGCTCTCCTTCATCCTCATGGCCGCGATCCTCTTCATGGTCACGATCTACATTCGCCGGTCCGGGACGGAGGATCTGGTCTAAATGCCCTTCGTCAACTGGCTCAAGAAGCGTCTCGTCGTCATCGCGGGACTGCTCACCCTCGGATATCTGCTGCTTCCGAACGTCATCGTCACGGTGTTCTCCTTCAACAAACCGAAGGGGCGCTTCAACTACGAATGGCAGCAGTTCTCGCTCGACGCCTGGAAGCAGCCCTGCGGAGTCGCCGACATGTGCGGCTCGCTCTCCATCAGCCTCCAGATCGCCGTATGGGCGACCCTCGGCGCCACGCTCCTCGGCACGATGATCGCCTTCGCCCTGGTCCGCTACCGGTTCCGCGCCCGTGGCGCAGTGAACTCGCTGATCTTCCTGCCGATGGCGATGCCCGAGGTCGTCATGGCGGCCTCGCTGCTCACCCTCTTCCTGAACATGGGCGCCCAGCTCGGCTTCTACACGATCCTGATCGCCCACATCATGTTCTGCCTCAGCTTCGTCGTCACCGCGGTCAAGGCGCGCGTGATGTCGATGGACCCGCGCCTGGAGGAGGCGGCCCGGGACCTCTACGCCGGACCGGTGCAGACGTTCGTCAGGGTCACCCTCCCCATCGCGGCCCCGGGAATCGCGGCGGGTGCGCTGCTGTCCTTCGCGCTCTCCTTCGACGATTTCATCATCACCAATTTCAACGCGGGCTCCACCGTCACCTTCCCCATGTTCGTCTGGGGTTCGGCACAGCGCGGCACGCCCGTCCAGATCAATGTCATCGGTACGGCCATGTTCCTGGTCGCGGTACTGCTCGTGCTGGTATCGATGCTCATCACCAACCGCCGCACCAGGCAAAAGGCATGAAGCACCATAAAAACTCTGTAGGGAGTTGAAAATCATGGCCCCAAGCGCCATGAGCCGTCAGGCAGATTGGACCAGGTCTCTCTCCGAAGCACAGCCGGTCCCGTACTGGCTCGAAGACCCCGGCAAGCCCCACCCCGAGCCCGCGCTCACCGCCGCCGACACCTGCGACCTGCTGGTCGTCGGCGGCGGGTACAGCGGACTGTGGACCGCGCTCAACGCCAAGGAGCGCGACCCCGGGCGCGAGGTGGTCCTGCTGGAAGGCCGCGAGGTGGGCTGGGCCGCCTCCGGTCGCAACGGCGGTTTCTGCGCCGCCTCCCTCACCCACGGGCTGCCCAACGGGCTCGCCCGCTGGCCCGGCGAGATCCACCGCCTGGAGGAGCTGGGCCGGCGCAACCTCGACGACATCGAGGCCGCCGTCGCCCGGCACGGCATCGACTGCGAGTTCGAGCGCACCGGCGAGATCGACGTGGCCACCGAGCCCTACCAGGCCTGGGAACTACGCGACTGGCACCGGGAGCTGGAGCGGAAGGGCCTCGCGGACGGCATAGAGCTCCTCGACGCCGAGGCGCTGCGCGAGCAGGTGAACTCGCCCACCTTCGAGGCCGGCCTGTGGGACCGCCGGGGCGTGGCCATGGTCAACCCGGCCAAGCTCACCTGGGGCCTCAAGCAGGCCTGCCTCGCCCTCGGCGTCCGGGTGTACGAGCACACGCCCGCCCTCGAACTGAAGGCGTACGGCGCCGGCATGGCCGTACGCACCCCGTACGGCTCGGTCCGGGCCCGGCGGGTCGCGCTCGGCACCAACATCTTCCCGAACCTGCTCAAGCGGGTCCGCGCCTACACCGTCCCGGTCTACGACTACGCCCTGATGACCGAGCCGCTCACCGCCGAGCAGCTCGGCGCGATCGGCTGGAAGAACCGGCAGGGCCTCGGCGACTCGGCCAACCAGTTCCACTACTTCCGGCTGTCGGCGGACAACCGGATCCTCTGGGGCGGCTACGACGCCATCCACCACTACGGCGGCCGGGTCCGCGCCGAGTACGACGACCGTCCGGAGACCTACGCCAAGCTCGCCGGGCACTTCTTCACCTGCTTCCCGCAGCTGGAGGGCGTCCGTTTCACGCACGCGTGGGGCGGCGCGATCGACACCTGCTCGCGCTTCTCGGCGTTCTTCGGCACCGCCCATCAGGGCCGGGTGGCGTACGCGGCCGGGTACACCGGCCTCGGTGTCGGCGCGACCCGGTTCGGCGCCGACGTGATGCTGGACCTGCTGGCCGGCGAGGACACCGAGCGCACCCGGCTGGAGATGGTCCGCAAGAAGCCGCTGCCGTTCCCGCCGGAGCCGTTCGCCTGGACCGGCATCGCCCTCACCAAGTGGTCGCTGGCCCGCGCCGACGCCCGTGGGGGCCGCCGCAACCTGTGGCTCAAGGCGATGGACCGGGTGGGGCTGGGTTTCGACAGCTGACCCTCCCGGCATGTGATCCAGATCACCTCAACGGGGTGGCGAAACCCGCGTAATGCCCCTGGAAGACCTCCCTCTCTCCCCGTGACGCGCTGCCCGCGTCGACGAGGCGAGACTGGGAGGTCTTCTGATGACTGGGACGAAGACGGCGGTCGAATGGCTGGCGTCCGTCGCGCCTGACCCCGAGGCGTGCCGCTGGGAATGGGAGCGCAATCCCCTGGGGATCGCGCTGCTGCCCGCCGGCCGGGCCTGGGACGTGCTGATCCTGCCGGGCGAACTCGGCTATCCCACCCTCGACGTGCTCATCCGCGTCCTCGACCAACCGGGGCCCGTCCTGGTCGACTTCGGGGACAGCCGGGTGGGCTTCTTCGTGCCGCCCGGAACGGCCGCCCGGTGGCTCGGCACCGGGATCCGCACGGCGGGCGCCGGCACCTGGATCGTCGTGCCGTATCCCGGCCGGTCGACCCAGGGGGTGCGGTGGCTGGTGGCGCCGGACGGGTCGGGGACGCTGACGGATCCGGCGTTGCTGGAGTTGGCGATGCACGAGGCTGCCGCCGGCCTGGCCGATGACTAGGCGCCGTGCGTGTCAGGGGCGGCCGTCGACTGCGGCTGCGTTGTGGCTGGTCGCGCAGTTCCCCGCGCCCCTACAGGGCGCTGTGCCTTAGGCCTTGACAACTGAATTGGTCTGGACCAAGTTGAGCGCACACTCCACCTCCAATTCCCCCATCACCGGAGGCACTTGTGGTTCGCGCGAGACCTGTCCTCAGCATGCTCACGGCCTTGCTGCTGGCCGTACCCGGTATCACCGCGCTCTCGTCGGCCGCCCGTGCGGCCGACGCGGACCTCGCCGTCAACGGCGGGTTCGAATCCGGCCTTTCCGGCTGGACCTGCACGGCGGGCAGCGGTACGACGGTCGGCTCACCCGTGCACAGCGGAAGTTCCGCGCTCCAGGCGACCCCGGCCGGCAGCGACAACGCGCAGTGCGCGCAGACCGTGACCGTCAAGCCGAGCTCGCAGTACACGCTGTCCGGTTACGTCCGCGGCTCCTATGTCTACCTCGGCGCGAGCGGCACCGGCACCACTGACGTCTCCACCTGGACCCAGTCCGCCCCCGACTGGCAGAAACTCACGACCACCTTCACCACCGGCGCCTCGACGACCAAGGTCACCGTCTACACCCACGGCTGGTACGGCACCGGCGCCTACTACGCCGACGACATCTCCCTCGTCGGCCCCGGCGGCACCACGGGCCAGCCGCCCGCCGCGCCGGCCGGACTGAAGGCCGGCACGGTCACCTCCTCCAGCGTGGGCCTGTCCTGGACGGCGGTCACCGGCGCCACGAGCTACGCGATCTACCGGGACGGGGTGAAGGTCCAGACGGCGACCGGGACCTCGGCCACGGCCACCGGCCTCGCGTCCTCCACCGCCTACAGCTTCCAGGTCACCGCCGTGAACGACGCCGGCGAGTCCGCGAAGTCGGCCGCGGTGACCGCCACCACCACCGCCGGCTCCTCCGGCGGCTCCACCGACCTGCCCACCCACGCCCTGGTCGGCTACCTGCACGCCTCCTTCGCCAACGGCTCCGGCTACACCCGGCTCGCCGACGTCCCCGACAGCTGGGACGTCATCGACCTGGCGTTCGGTGAACCGACCTCGGCCACCTCCGGGGACATCCGCTTCAACCGCTGCCCGGTCACCGAGTGCCCGAACGTCGAGAGCGACGCCGACTTCAAGGCGGCGATCAAGGCCAAGCAGGCGGCCGGCAAGAAGGTGCTGATATCGATCGGTGGCGCCAACGGCCAAGTCCAACTGACCACGACCGCCGCCCGGGACACCTTCGTCTCCTCCGTCTCGAACATCATCGACAGCTACGGCCTGGACGGCCTCGACATCGACTTCGAGGGCCACTCGCTGTCCCTGAACGCGAGCGACACCGACTTCAAGAACCCGACGACCCCGGTGGTCGTCAATCTCATCTCCGCGCTGAAGACGCTGAAGGCCAAGTACGGGGCGAAGTTCGTGCTGTCCATGGCGCCCGAGACCTTCTTCGTGCAGATGGGCTACCAGTTCTACGGCACCGGCAAGTTCGGCGGCCAGGACCCGCGCTGCGGGGCCTACCTCCCGGTCATCTACGCCCTGCGCGACGACCTGACCCTGCTGCACGTCCAGGACTACAACTCGGGCCCGATCATGGGCCTCGACAACCAGTACCACTCCATGGGCGGCGCCGACTTCCACATCGCCATGACCGACATGCTGCTCACCGGCTTCCCGGTGGCGGGTGACGCGGGCAACGTCTTCCCGCCGCTGCGGCCGGACCAGATCGCGATCGGCATGCCGGCCTCTACCAACGCGGGCAACGGCTATGTCGCCCCTGCCGAGGTCACCAAGACCCTGGACTGCCTGACGAAGAAGACGAACTGCGGCTCGTACGCGACCCACGGCACCTGGCCGGCCATGCGCGGCCTGATGACCTGGTCGGTCAACTGGGACCGGTTCTCGAACTGGGAGTTCCAGAAGACCTTCGACGCGTACTTCGGCTGAGCAGCAGCCACAGTGCGGTCAGCAGGACCGTGCACAGGCACCAGCTGGCCGCCACGTCCAGGGGCCAGTGGTAGCCGCGCCGGACCAGGCCGTAGGAGACGGCGAGGACCAGGGCCGCGCAGCCGGTGACGACGGTGCGGCGGGCGGCGCGGGTACGGAGCCAGGGGAGGAGGAGCAGGGCCGCGGAGCCGTACGCGATCGCCGCCGTCGCCGTGTGGCCGGAGGGGAAGTAGCCGACCGCCGGGGGCACCACCGGGGTCCCCGGGCGGGCGGTCCACTCCTTGACCGGCACGATGATCGCCGGGACCAGGGCCATCAGGAGGGCGGCCGCGGCGGGCGGCAGCCACCAGCGGTCTGTACCAGTGGAACGGCCGCGCCGGACGACGTATCCGATGACGATCACCAGGACCGGAACCGCGACCTGCACGTTCCCGAGGTCGGAGAGCAGCTCGGAGAACCGGTCCGGGTGGACGAGTGCGCTGCTCAGACGGCTGTCCAGGCGGAGCAGGGGGCCATGGGCCACGACCTGCCAGGTGATCAGCGCGAAGAGAAGGGCCGGAAGGCCCAGAAGCCCCAGGAGTCCCGCGAGGGGAAAGCGAAGGAAGGAGGTCGGCCGCCCCGGAACAGGGGGGGTGGTTCCGGGGCGGCCGTCCGGATCGGAACGCCGCGCGCCCCGGGGGGTTTGGGGCGAGCGACCGTCCGATCGGTGAGGAGATCCGGAGCCAGAGGCCCCGGTTGTGTGCGCGAGGGCACGACCAGGTCGAAGCTGGGGAGGCCCCGGCCTGAAGTCGCCCACAGTCCCCTGTGAGCGGGGTGTATCTCTCATCTGGTGAGAACCTACGGCAGAGTGCGGTGCGGCGACAGGCGGAATCGCGTCCCGTCATCCACCTCGCACACCTTCTTCACACGGCCTGACGGTGGCCGCCCCAGCCCCCCGCATCACGCCAGGTGGGAGGGGAGGGACGGCGGTGACACAGGGGTTCGACACCCTGTGAGCGGGCCACGCGAAGCCTGTGGCTCAGATCCGGGCGAAGGCCTGCTCGATGATGTCGAGGCCCTCGTTGAGCAGGTCCTCGCCGATGACCAGCGGCGGCAGGAAGCGCAGCACGTTGCCGTAGGTGCCACAGGTCAGGACCAGCAGGCCCTCCTGGTGGCAGGCCTTGGCGAGGGCGGCGGTCGCCTCCGGGTTCGGCTCCTTGGTCGTACGGTCCTTGACCAGCTCGATGGCGATCATCGCGCCGCGGCCCCGCACGTCGCCGATGACGTCGAACTTCTCGGCCATGGCGGACAGCCGCGGCTTCATGATCGCCTCGATGGCCTTCGCCTTGGCGTTGAGGTCCAGCTCCTTCATGGTCTCGATGGCGCCGAGCGCGCCAGCACAGGCGACCGGGTTGCCACCGTAGGTGCCGCCGAGGCCGCCGGAGTGCGCCGCGTCCATGATCTCGGCGCGGCCCGTGACGGCGGCCAGCGGCAGACCACCGGCGATGCCCTTGGCGGTGGTGATCAGGTCCGGGACGATCCCCTCGTCCTCGCACGCGAACCACTGACCCGTACGGCAGAACCCGGACTGGATCTCGTCGGCGACGAACACGATCCCGTTGTCCTTGGCGAACTGGCTGATCGCCGGCAGGAAGCCCTTGGCGGGCTCGATGAAGCCGCCCTCGCCGAGCACCGGCTCGATGATGATCGCGGCCACGTTGTCCGCGCCGATCTGCTTGTTGATCATGTCGATGGCCTGGGCGGAAGCCTCGGCACCGGCGTTCTGGGGGCCGGTGAGCCAGCGGTAGCCGTACGCCACGGGCACCCGGTAGACCTCGGGCGCGAACGGCCCGAAGCCGTTCTTGTACGGCATGTTCTTCGCGGTCAGCGCCATGGTGAGGTTGGTCCGCCCGTGGTAGCCGTGGTCGAACACCACGACGGCCTGCCGCTTGGTGTAGGCGCGGGCGATCTTCACGGCGTTCTCGACGGCCTCGGCGCCGGAGTTGAACAGCGCGGACTTCTTGGCGTGGTCGCCGGGCGTCAGCTCGGCCAGCGCCTCGGCGACCGCCACATAGCCCTCGTACGGGGTGACCATGAAACAGGTGTGGGTGAAGTCGGCCAGCTGGGCGGCGGCCCGGCGGACGACGGCCTCGGCGGAGGCGCCCACGCTGGTGACCGCGATACCGGAACCGAAGTCGATCAGACGGTTGCCGTCGACGTCCTCGATGATGCCGCCGCCGGCGCGGGCGGTGAACACCGGCAGCACGGAACCGACGCCCTGCGCGACCGCGGCGGTACGGCGGGCCTGCAGCTCCTGCGACTTGGGGCCGGGGATGGCGGTGACGACGCGGCGCTCCTGCGGAAGTGCGGTCATGGGGGCTCCCTGATCAATCGTGCGTTCCGGGGCGCTGTGCGTGTCCGGCGGCCCCGAGGCGGCTCCGGCGGTGCGTATCCGGACGCTCTCCTTCTTTCTTCGCAGGCTAGGGCCGGGTATGGGAGGTGGGCATGCTCCATGTGGGTGTTGTCGGAAGGCGGCGTTGTCCGTGGTGGACATAGGGCGCCGGACGACGCCGGAATCCGGCTGACGGTTCCTCGGCCGTGTAAGCGGTGAACTCCCCTTCGGAGGGCGTTAGATTGACTCGCTGACGGTGGACGGAACGGCTGGTCAGGGGGAAAGGGCGATGGACAGCGACGGGACCCGGGACACGCGGGGCACGCACGCGAATCCTGTGCCGCGTCCGGCGGGGCCGCAGGACGCGGGCAGGACGCCGGCCGGGGCCCCTGCCGTGCCGCCGCGCCCGAGCCTGCCTCCGGGGACGCCGAACCTGCCGCCCGGGGCGCCTCCGAGGCCCGACGGCTCGGCCTTCGTGAGCTGGCTGCGGGCGCCGCGGCCGGAGGCCGCGCCCGGGGTGTGGCGGTTCCGGTACACACCCAGGCCCGCGGAGGAGCCCGAGCGGATCCCGGCCCGGCAACTGCTGAGCGGCGCGCTGATCGCGTTCCTGGTCGGCTGGCTGTTCTGGTCGCTGCTGTGGAACGGCTATCTGGGTGGCTGGTGGGTGGTACCTCTGGAGCTGTTCACCCCGGACTCCTGGCGGCACAGCGACGACCGTGTCGGCAACGCCGTCCTCTGGTACGGCTACTACACGCTCATCGCCCTGGCGATCATGCTCGTCGTCGGCCGCCTCGGCCGCTGGGGCGAGGTCTGGCGCCGCTACGGCCCGCGAGCCTGGACCCAGGCCGCCCCCAGCTCCGCCGCCGAACGGCCCCCCGCCCCCGAGCAGGACCCCGCCCAGTGGCCCCACCTCCGTGCCGCCGGGGCGCACGAGGCCGCCGACCGGCTGGCCGCCGAGGCGCGGGCCGGCCTGATGGGGGACGTGGACCAGGCCCGGATCGCCCGCGCCTGGCAGGGCGTGCGCAGCGGCCGGCACAGCATGGCGTCCTTCTCCGCCGCCGTGGTCAAGGACGGCGCCGCCGCCTGCCCGCACCCCTCCGGGGAACGCGACCTGCCCACCCGGCACGCCCGGCACGACCTGGTCACCGGCCAGGTGCGGCTCGGCACGACCGCCGACGACCCCCGCAACGCCTACCGCTACCGCGGGACCGGTCTCGCCCTCGGCCCCGAGCTGCTCGGCACCTCCCTGCTCGCCGTCGGCCCGGCCGGCTCCGGCAAGACCGGCGCGCTCGTCCGCCCGCTCGCCGAGTCGCTCTGTCTGCACGCACTCGCCGGCCGCGCCTCCGTGGTCGTCGTCGGCGCGGCCGGCGCCGGACTCGGACCCGCCGACTCCTACGACGTCGTCGTCCGCATCGCGCACCCCGAGTCGGTCTACGACCTCGACCTGTACGGCGGCACCACCGACCCCGACGAGGCCGCCGCCATAGTCGCCGAGGCCCTCGTCGGCGACCTCGCCGACCCGCACCCCGGCAGCGACAGCCGCCGCTCCACCACCGTCCTGGCCCAGCTGCTCGGCCCGTTCAAGGCGGTCCACGGCCGCTTCCCCTCCGTACCCGAACTCCGCCAGCTCCTGGACGGCGCCCCCGGCCCGGTGGCCGCGCTCCGCAAGGCGCTGACGGCCACCGGACACGCGTCGCTGCTGCGCGAACTCGACGCCCGGGAACGGCAGATGGGCCATCCCGGAGACGTGGGCTCGGTCCTGGCCGACCGCATCGCCCTGCTCGACCGCCCGGCCTTCGCCGGGTTCTTCGACACCTCCGGCCAGTCCCGCCCCTTCTCCCTCAGGGCCCTCGACCACCCGGTCCGGGTCCGTATCGACCTGCCGGAGCGCGGCCACGCGGACGCCTCCCGCATCCTGGCCCGGCTGGTGCTCGCCCAGTTCACGGCGAGCGTGACGGTGCGGGACGACCGTTCGCTCTTCGCCTGCCTGCTCCTGGACGACGCGACCGGCGTGGTGACGCCGGAGGCGGTACGCGCCGTCCAGCGTCTGCGGTCGGCCAACGCGGGCGTGGCCCTGACCCTGCGCACCCTGGACGACGTGCCCCGCCCCCTGCGCGGGCCGCTGCTGGGCGCCACCGGCTGCCGTATGGCCTTCGCCGGGCTGACCCCCTGGGACGGCCAGGACTTCGCGGAGGTCTGGGGCAAGGAGTGGACCGAGGCGCGGGACGTCACCGACCGCCAGATCATCGCCGAGACCCCGGCGGGCAAGGCGCTGCACGTCGTACGGCAGGTCATCACCGGCAAGGCGCCCACGGCCCGCGCGGTCACCGTCCGCCAGGTCGAGCGCGAGCGCTGGTCGGCCTCCGAGCTGGCCCACGGTGTGCCGGCGGGCCACGCGGTCCTCTCCCTGACGACCGTCAAGGGCGAGCACGCGCCGCCGCTGCTGGTGGACCTCAGAGGCGGCGCCGGCCGGGCTTGAACAGGGAGGTACACGCGACCGTACAGTGAGGCAGAATCGACAGAGGTCGTTCGTACGAGACGGCCAAAGGCCCGCTGCCCCCTGTGCACGTCTTCACGTGTTCCCGACCCAAGAGAAGATCTGACGGCCCGATGCCACCGACGCTCGCCTCGCTCGTCCACCATTCCGCGCTCAAACTGACCGTGCGCGCGGGCGAGGACCGCCTCGACGTGCCCGTGCGCTGGGCCCATGTCAGCGAACTCGCCGACCCGGTGCCGTACATGGAGGGCGGGGAACTGCTCCTGATCACCGCCCTGAAGCTGGACGCGGATGATCCGCAGGCGATGCGCCGGTATGTGAAACGCCTGGTGGGGGCAGGTGTGGTGGGTCTCGGCTTCGCCGTCGGGGTCAATTACGACGAGATCCCCAAGGCCCTGGTCGACGCGGCCGAGCAGGAGGACCTGCCACTCCTCGAGGTCCCGCGCCGCACCCCCTTCCTCGCCATCAGCAAGGCCGTCTCCGCGGCGATCGCGGCCGACCAGTACCGGGCGGTGACGGCGGGCTTCGCCGCCCAGCGCGAACTGACCAGGCAGGCTTTGAACGCCGGGCCGGAGGGCCTGCTCGCCGCACTCGCCGCGCAGGTCAACGGGTGGGCGGCGCTGTACGACGCCTCGGGCGCGGTCGTCGCCACGGCACCGGAGTGGGCGGGGCGCCGGGCGGCCCGGCTGACGGCCGAGGTGGAACGGCTGCGGGAGCGCCCGGCGCCGGCCTCCTCGGTGGTGGGCGGCCCGGACAACGAGGACCGGGTGGAGCTGCACTCGCTGGGCACCGGCCGCAGGTCCCGGGCGGCCCTGGCGGTCGGCACCGCGGCCGCCCCGGGCACCGCCGAGCGGTACGCCGTCCACTCGGCCATCGCCCTGCTCACCCTGACGACGGAACGCTCGCGGTCGCTGCACGCGGCCGAGCAGCGGGTGGGCGCGGCGGTGCTGCGCATGCTGCTCGCCGGGCAGCCGGACCACGCCCGGGGGGTCGCCGGGGACCTGTACGGCGGACTTCTCGACGCACCCTTCCGGATGATCGTCGCCGATGCGGGCGCCGAGCCGCTCGCCGGTCTCGCGGAGGCGGTCGAGTCGGCCGCGGCGCGTGCGGGGGAGGCGGTGCTGGTGGTGCCGGAGGGGGAGCGGCTGGTGGTGCTGGCCGCGGACGGGGGCGCGGCGGTGGGCGCGTGCGTGGACCACGCGGCGGCGCGCGAGGCCGCGCGGGCGGAGCAGGACGCCGCCGAGGAGGACGACCTGGTCGTGGGCATGTCCGCCCCGTCCGGCCCGATCGGCGCGGCCGCCGCCTACAAACAGGCCGAACAGGCACTGTCGGTGGCCCGGCGGCGCGGCCGGGTGCTGGTCGAGCACGAGCAACTGGCCGCCGGTTCGGTGCTCCCGCTGCTGGCCGACGACGCGGTGAAGGCGTTCGCGGACGGCCTGCTGCGGGCGCTGTACGAGCACGACGCCACGGGACGCGGCGACCTGGTGGCCTCGCTGCGGGCCTGGCTGTCCCGGCACGGCCAGTGGGACGCGGCCGCCGCCGACCTGGGCGTCCACCGGCATACGCTGAGGTACCGGATGCGCAGGGTCGAGGAGATCCTGGGCCGTTCCCTGGACGACCCGGACGCCAGGATGGAGCTGTGGCTGGCCCTGAAGGCGAGCTCGGCGGACTGACCGCCGCCGGAGAACCGGGAGGACTCCCGAGAACTCGGGGGAGAAGGCCGATGCGCCCCTGACAAAGAGGCGCACCCCCGCTCGCCACCACTACACCCCGGACAAGCGCCGCTGCTCCCTCCCGCGCCTACGGTGGACCTCGGAAGCCAAGAAATCCCCACACGCGGAAGGGCCGGGACTCTCATGACCGCCACCCACGCCTTCTGGCTCGCCGGCCGTCAGGTCACCGGCGAGGACACCTTCGACGTCACCAGCCCCTGGGACGGGCGCCTCGTCGGCAAGGTCGGCGTGCCGACCGACGCGCAGGTCGAGGAAGCCGTCGCCGCCGCGTACGCCGTACGGGACGAGTTCGCCGCCACCCCGGCCCACATACGCGCCGCCGCCCTCGACCACGTCAGCCGGCGCCTCGCCGAGCGCACCGAGGAGATAGCCCAGCTGATCTCCGCCGAGAACGGCAAGCCGATCAAGTGGGCGCGCGGCGAGGTCGGCCGTGCCGTCTCCGTGTTCCGGTTCGCCGCCGAGGAGGCCCGCCGCTTCAACAGCGGCGAGGCCCAGCGGCTCGACACCGACCTCGGCGGCCAGGGCCGGCTCGCGCTGACCCGCCGCTTCCCGAAGGGCGTCGTCCTCGGCATCGCGCCCTTCAACTTCCCGCTCAACCTCTGCGCCCACAAGATCGCCCCGGCCATCGCCGCCGGCGCGCCGATCCTCCTCAAGCCGGCGCCCGCCACCCCGCTGTCCGGCCTGATCATCGGCGACCTGCTCGCCGAGACCGAGGGCCTCCCGGCCGGCTCCTGGTCGATCCTCCCGGTCGCCAACGACAAGATGGCCGCCCTCGTCCAGGACGAGCGCCTCCCGGTCATCTCGTTCACCGGTTCCGAGAAGGTCGGCTACTCGATCATGGACTCGGTGCCCCGCAAGCACTGCACCCTGGAGCTGGGCGGCAACGGCGCGGCCGTCGTCCTCGGCGACTACGCGAGCGACGCCGACCTCGACTGGGCCGCCACCCGCATCGCGACCTTCTCCAACTACCAGGGCGGCCAGTCCTGCATCTCCGTGCAGCGGGTCATCGCCGACGCGTCCGTCTACGACCGGCTGCTCCCGCGCATCGTCGCCGCCGTCGAGGCCCAGGTCACGGGTGACCCCGCCGACGCCAAGACCGACGTCGGCCCGCTGGTCAGCGAGGCCGCCGCGGAGCGCGTCGAGGCATGGGTGAAGGAGGCCGTGGAGGCCGGCGCCACCCTGGTCACCGGCGGTGACCGCGACGGCGCCAGCTTCGCGCCGACCGTCCTCACCGAGGTCCCGGCCGACACCACGATCTCCTGCGAGGAGGTCTTCGGACCCGTCCTCACCGTGCAGAAGGTGTATGGCGAGGACGAGGCCTTCGCCGCCGCCAACGACTCCAAGTACGGCCTCCAGGCGGGCGTCTTCACCCACGACCTGCAGACCGCCTTCCGCGCCCACCGCGCTCTTGAGGTCGGCGGGGTGGTCATCGGTGACGTCCCCTCCTACCGCGCCGACCAGATGCCGTACGGCGGCGCCAAGCAGTCCGGCGTCGGCCGTGAGGGCGTCAAGTTCGCGATGGACGACTACACCTACGAGCGGGTCCTGGTCCTCACCGGCCTCGCCCTCTGACCTGCCAGGACAGCTCACCACGGCCGGAGCCCGCTGTGCGGGGGCTCCGGCCGTTGTGTTGCGCATGGGGTGTGACCTGGGCAGGACATCCGCGCGGGTGAGCACGCCCGGCCGGTGGTGTGTGCCACGAGCGGCCGGGGTACTCGGGTGCACCCACCGTGCGGGGCGCCCCGCAGGAACCCAGGCCGTCACGGCCCGACGGGTGCGGGGCACCCAGCGTCCCACACCCCTCCTGCGAGGCCTCCCATGAGCCGTCTCTTCTCGCCGCTCACCCTCCGCGGCACGACCTTCCCAAACCGGTCCTGGGTGGCTCCCATGTGCCAGTACAGCTCGGTCGACGGCTATCCGCAGGACTGGCATCTGGTCCATCTCGGCTCCCTGGCACGCGGCGGGTCCGGCCTGGTCATGCAGGAGGCCACGGCAGTGGAACCCGAGGGCCGGATCACCCCTTCCGACGCCGGCATCTGGGACGACGGGCAGGCCGCCGCGTACAAGCGGATTACCGACTTCGTCCACGGGCAGGGTGCCATTGCCGGCATCCAGATCTCCCATGCCGGCCGCAAGGCGTCGACGGCACCGCCCTGGGAGGGTGAC
Organism: Streptomyces sp. NPDC026538; assembly: GCF_055567535.1. Lineage (NCBI taxonomy): Bacteria > Bacillati > Actinomycetota > Actinomycetes > Kitasatosporales > Streptomycetaceae > Streptomyces > Streptomyces sp. NPDC026538. The sequence goes on along the minus strand of NZ_JBVHQG010000011.1, from coordinate 53,292 downwards.
GTGTACGTCGAACCGGAGGCCGGAGGATGGCAGACGGTCGCACCGTCACCGCTGCCGTTCGGCGACTGGCCGGCCCCGCGGGAACTGGGCGCGGACGACATCCGCGCTCTGGTCCGGGCCTTCGGCGAGGCCGCCGCGCGGGCGCTGTCCGCCGGCTTCGAGGTCCTGGAGATCCACGCCGCGCACGGCTATCTGCTGCACCAGTTCCTGTCACCGTTGTCCAACCACCGCAGCGACGAGTACGGAGGCGATCTCGACGGGCGCAGCCGTTTCCTGGTCCAGGTCACCGACGCCGTACGGGCGCAGTGGCCCGAGGACCGCCCGCTGTTCGTACGCTTCTCGGCCACGGACTGGGCCGACGGCGGCTGGACCCCGGAGGAGACGGTCGAGCTGTCGCGGCACCTGGTGGCCCACGGCGTCGATCTGGTGGACGTCACCAGCGGCGGGCTCGTCCACAACGCCCGAATCGAAGTGGAGCCCGGCTACCAGGTGCCCTTCGCCCGAACCGTCCGCGAGGGCGCGGCCCTGCCCGTCTCCGCGGTCGGCCTGATCACCGCACCGGAGCAGGCCGACCAGATCCTCGTGGACCGTTCGGCCGACGCGATCATGCTCGCACGCGAACTGCTGCGCAACCCGACATGGCCGCTCCGCGCGGCCCGCGTGCTCGGTGACGACGTCCCGTGGCCGAAGCAGTACCAGCGTGGCCGCCCACGTCATCGCTGAGGCCGTCGTCGTCGCCCGAGCAGCCGGGAATTCGGCACAAGACAATGAGGTTTCCTCCGATATGAGCGATCAATGCAACAATGCCGCTTTCCCCGTGCCTCAGGGCGAGTCGATGCGGGCGCTGCTCGCGGCCGACCGTGTCGCCACGCTTCAGCAGATATCCGCCCTTGGCCGTGAGTTCGAAGGGATCGTCGAGGCGAACGCACTGGTGGCCATTGACGACGAGCACGACCCGGAGGGGGCGAGCACGGCCTTCGAGCGGGCGCACGTCACCGCTCTGCTGTCCCAGTCGCGCGAGCATCTGAACGATCTCGATCGCGCCCTGGAACGGCTGGAGAGAGGCGACTACGGGCGCTGCGAGCAATGCGGTGAGCCGATCCCGACGGAGCGCCTCGAAGTTCGCCCGGCGGCGAAAACCTGCGTGCGCTGCGCGTCCGTAGCTCGTTGAAGGGTGCACAGTTGAGGGCGCGACATGTCGTCCTGCCCCAACTCGGCGTGCGGGTGGATGCCGAGTCCCTCCGCCGGTTGCGTCCAGGGAAGAGGTGTACGGGTTCGACCTGACGGTCACTTCATGGGCCCCGTGCCTAGTTCCAGCCGCCAAAGAAGTCGCTGCTGAGCTGCGCGGAGCAGATGTTGTATCCGCCGGCCGCATGCCCCTTCTTCGTCTGTCCATCCACGGTCACCGAGCAGTGGATGTCGCCGCCGCCCTGGAGCTGCGCGGTGACGTCGAAGTACATGGCGTCGTCCGAAAGTTTCAGCGTCTTCGTCATCGGCAGGCCGCGGCCCTGCAAGTTGTCGGTGTCGCTGCCGTAAGTGATGTCCACGCCGGCCGGCGCGGACCCCCACACCTTGAACACGACCTGGCCGGCGGGAGCGTCCACCGTGTCGTCGGCGGCCTTCTTCGGCCTGGCCTTGGCCGGCTTGGCCTTCGCGGTCTTCGTAACGGTCACCGTCGGGGCGGGCTCGGCCTCAGCCTTCGCGGTCTCGGTGACGGTGGCCTGCGGCGCGGGCTTGGCGTCAGCGGTCGTCTTCTGGTCGCTGCCGGAGGAGCCGATGCCGACTCCGATGAAAAACCAACGCTCCGGGTTGGCGCGAGTTCATCATGTTCTGAACTCGGCCGTGGCCTGAGAAGCCCACACGCCGGCGCCCCCGTCCTTGCCGTCTTGGGGCGGGGAGTGGGGGTGCCTTTGTCGCGTCTACGGGCAGGTCTCGCCGAACTTCACCGCGGTGACCGACACCGGCTGCCCGCTGAGCACGGTGCCCGCCTTCGGGGACTGGGTGCACACCTGCCAGTTGGACTCGACGAGCACCCAACGGTCGTCAGGAGAGGCGTCCTTCACGGTGAACGACGTGCTCGGGTCGAGGGCGGCGCGGGCAGCCTTCACCGACTTCCCCTTGAAGTCGGGCAACTTCCCGCCTGCCGTGGACGGCGGCTTCTCATCCTTCGCCGGGCAGGTCTCCTCCAGCTTCACCGCCCCGAAGTCCAGGGTGGTGTCCGTGGTCGCGATCTTGCCTACAGCAATGTTCTGGGAGCAGACCTTCCAGTTCCGGTCGAAGGCCTGCATCCGGTCGCGGCCGAGCGCGTCGTGCGACTTGAGGGCGTAGAAGCCGTCCTTCTGGGCGGTGTCCTGTGCCGACTGGAGGCCCATGCCGACGAAGTTCCGCACCGCCTTGCCGGCGACTTTGGTGTCCTTGGCGTCGTCGGCGGGGCTGCTGGTCGTCTTGGGTGGTGCGGTCGGTGCGGTCGGTGCGGTCGGTGCGGTCGTGGCAGCGGGGCTCTTCCCCGCGTTGCTGTCGGCGGCCGGGTCGCAGGCGGTGACGCTGATGGCTGCCACGCACAGCAGGGCAGCACTGATCATGCGGGATTGCATAGTTTCCCCCGAGTAGTACCTGTTCAGGCCGACACGGTAGACCAGACGTAAAGGAAACGTGAAGCCGTGTCACCCGGTCGTGACACGAACGAGCTACCGTCCCAGCCGCCTCGGCGCCGGCAAGTGACGGGGAACCGTCACACCCTGGAGTGGCCGCGGCCCGGGGCCAAGGCTGCCGTTGGCAACGCCATCACCATCGCCGACGGCGGCTATCCGGGAACGGGGCTGATCGTCCCGCACCGTCGGCCCAAAGGCCGCCGCCCTCTTGTCAATCGGAGCCATTTTCAATGACGTTCGGTCGTGACGCCCGATCGTCGTCCCCTCGAAGGGGCCCGGCACCCATGCCTTCCGGTGCCGGGCCCCTTCCCGGTGCCGGCCGCTCCGGACCCTCAACCGGAGAAGCCGACGTGCGCGAGCCGCAGCGGGCCGCGCAGTCTGAGGTGGACGTCGTGCACACCCTCGGCGACGATGCCGGCGGTGAGCGAGGCGTACGCGTAGGGACCCGGCGTCGGCTCGGCGAGCGTCAGCGCCGCCGACGGCGGGCCGCCGTCCAGGGAGAGTTCCAGTGAGCCGGCGCCCGACACCCGTGCGGTCACCTCCGTCACCCCCCGGCCGAAGTCGCACTTCCGGTAGACGAGTTCACCGGGCCCGTCGCCCTTCGGCGTGACCGCGTCGCCCGCCGTCCTCGTACGGTCCACGATCGCGATCCCCGACTGCTCGTCGAAGTCGGCGGCATCCAGGCCGCGTTCGGAGGTGGCATCACGCGGTGCCGCCTGCTCGCCGTCCAGGACCACCGTCGTACGCAGCCGGATGTCCTCGCTGGACGCGCCGACCAGGAGGTCGTACGGCCCCTGCTCCAGGCGCCGCCGGTTCCGCGCCACGTCCCAGAACGCGAAGGCGGAGAGCGGGACTTCGAAGGTCAGACCGGCCCGCTCGCCGGGGGCGAGGGTGATCCTGCGGTGGGCCAGGAGTTCGCGGCGCGGGCGCACCGACGACGGCTCGACCGCCCGGGAGTAGAGCTGCGCCACCTCGTCCGCCGTCACGTCACCGGTGTTGGTGACCGTGAACGACACGTGGAGCGTCCCCGCCGCCGCCTCGGCGACCAGGCCGGCGTAGGAGAAGGACGCGTACGACAGGCCGTGGCCGAACGGGAAGAGCGGGGTGCCCTCGAAGTAGAGGTACGTCTGCCGGGCGCCCAGCACGTCGTAGTCGAGCAGGTCGGGGAGGTCGGCGTCGGCGGCGTACCAGGTCTGCGGAAGACGGCCGGCGGGGGAGACGTCACCGGCCAGGACACGGGCGAGCGCGGAACCGGCCGCCTGGCCGCCGTGCGCCGTCCACAGGACGGCGGGGAGGCGGGCCACGTCCACCGCGTAGGGGTAGGCCGAGGTCAGGGCCAGGACCGTCCGCGGGTTCGCGGACCGGGCCGCGCGCAGCAGGCGCTCCTGGTGCGGGGGCAGCGCCAGGGTCGTACGGTCCTCGGTCTCGCGGCCGTTGATGTGCGGGTCGTTGCCCGCGACGACCAGGACCGCGTCGGCCGCCGCGGCCGCCCTGGCGACGGCCTCCGTGCCCCGCTCGACGATGATCAACTCGAAGATCGACGCGTTCTCGGCGGCAACCTTCACGCCGTCGGCGGCGACAGAGACGTGGCGACCCGTGCCGAGATGTCGGAGGAGGTGACCGTTCTCGTGGGGTTCCAGGCGGAACGTCTCCTGGACGACCCAGCCGCCGGGCTGGTCGGCGGAGGCACGGACCCGGCCGTCGTCGGCGACCGAGAGATAGCGGCCGTCGGGGGCGCGGAGCGTGAGCACGCCTTCGCCCCAGTCGACGAGGGCGAGTTCGGTACCCGTCGGGTCGGTGGTCAGCGGGGGCAGGTCGGTACGGCCCGCCAGCAGCGCCGGATCCAGGGCGCCCGTCGCGCCGCGCGTCTCGTCGGCGGCCGCGGGGGCGGGCGGTATGTGCAGGAAGGTGCCGTCCGCGAGCCTCAGCCGGACCCGGTCCACGCCCTCCGCGAACTCCACCCGCTCCGCGCCGAACCGTTCGTACAGGCCCTCCAGCGGGGTGGAGCGGTGCAGCAGCGAGCCGCTGTACCAGTCGAGCTTGCACTCGTCGGCGAGCAGGCCGACCACCGCGATCCGGGTGTCGGGCGCGAGCGGCAGCAGGTCGTCGTCGTTCTTGAGGAGGACCACCGCCTGTTCCGCGGCCTCCTGGGCCAGCGCGCGGTGGGCCGGCGTGTCGAAGTCGGACGTGTGCGCGTACGGGTCGTCGTGCGGGTCGAACTCGCCGAGGCGGAAGCGGACCGAGAGCTGGCGGCGCACGGCCGTGTCGATGTCGGCCTCGGTCAACAGGCCCTGCTCCAAGGCCCCGTTGATGCGCGCGACGATCCGCGAACCGTCCGTGCCGTGGTCGGTGAAGCTGTCGACGCCGGCGAGCAGGGCGGCTGCCGTGGCTTCCTCGTGGGTGTCGAAGTAGTGCTCGTGGTCGACCAGGTTGCTGGGCGCGCCGGCGTCCGAGCAGACCAGCAGATCCTCCTCCGTCCAGGTCCGCAACCGCTCGCGCAGATACGGGGAGACGTGGTTGGGGCGGCCGTTGACCAGGTTGTACGCGGGCATCACCCCGGCCACCGCGCCCGCCCGCACGGTCTCCTCGAAGGCGCGCAGGTCGTACTCGTGCAGCACCCGCGGGCGGACCGAGGAGGAGGAAGTGGCGCGGTCCGTCTCGTTGTTGTGGGCGAGCCAGTGCTTGAGGACGGGCGCGGTGCGCCAGTACACCGGGTGGTCGCCGCGCAGGCCGCGGGTGTAGGCGGTGGCGATGGCGGAGGTGAGCTTCGGGTCCTCGGAGTAGCCCTCCTCGTTGCGGCCCCAGAGCGGGTGGCGCAGCAGATTCACCGTCGGCGCCCAGACGTTGAGGCCCACGCGGTCGTCGCGGGCGCGCATCGCCCGGACCTCCTTGGACACCGCCTCCCCGACCCGTCGTACGAGATCGGTGTTCCAGGTCGCGCCGAGGCCGACCGCCTGCGGGAACACCGTCGCCGGGCCCATCCAGGCGACCCCGTGCAGGGCCTCCTGGCCGGTGCGGAAGGCGGCGATGTCCAGGCGTTCCACGGCGGGCGCGAACTGGTGCAGGAAGGAGACCTTCTCGTCCAGGGTGAGCCGCGCCAGCAGGTCGTCGATGCGCTTCGCGAACGGCAGGTGCGGATCGCGGAAAGGCGGCGTAGGCGGCGTTTGAGCGGTCACGTGCGGTTCCCCTTGCGATGGAGCGACGAGGAGCTTTCGAAGCGCTTCGATGCTCATTCGACGCACCGCCGGGTGTCAAGAGACGCTCACCGAAAATTCAAGCGGCACATACGGAGAGGTGAGCCCCCGCACCTCGGAGGAATCTTGGGAGCGACCCTTGTGCGCCCCCGGGTGTTCACTTAACCTCGCAGCAACATCGAAGCGCTTCGACTAGCCGATTCGCCGGTCCGCCCCAGGGACGCACGACGGTGGTCGACCGTGGTCGGGGGATCGCTTCGGCTCAGCCAGTTCCACTCGAGACACCGCAGCCGACGGCCACCGCCGGGTGTCCTGGTGCGCCATGAAGGGTTGACGCAATGACGCCGAACGCCACTTCCGCCCCCTCCGGGCCGAGCCGGAGAAGTTTCCTCGCCTCCACGGCCGTCGCCACCGCAGCGGTGGCGGGCGGGATGCCGCTGCTCGCCGCCTGCGGAGCGTCGGACAGCGGTTCGGGAGGCGGCTCCTCCTCGGGCAAGGACACGAAGAAGCTACTGCCGTCCTACGTCGCCAACAACGTGGTGGCCCCGGACATCCCGGCGAAGAACGGCTCGGCGATCGGTTTCACCGGCAAGCTCGACCTGGCGACCCTGAAGACCTCGGTGCCCAAGAAGCTCGGCAAGGGGGGCAAGGTCACCATCATGTCCCCGTTCTGGGGCTCCCCGCCGAAGGACGACAACGCCTACTACCAGGCGATGAACGACCTGATCGGCGTCGACGTCCAGTGGCAGAACCAGGACGGCAACACCTACGACCAGAAGCTCGGCGCGGTCCTCGCCTCCAGCGACGTACCGGACGTGGTCGTCGTCCCGAACTGGAACATGGGCGGCAAGATACCCACCGCCATCATCAGCAAGTTCGCCGACCTCGGGCCGTATCTGTCGGGTGACAAGGTCAAGGACTACCCGAACCTCGCCGCCATCCCGACCGACGCCTGGCGGCGCTGCATCTTCGGCGGCAAGCTGCGCGGACTGCCGATGCCGTCCTCCTACGTCACCAACATCGTGCCCCTCTACCGCAAGGACGTCTTCGACAAGGAGGGCTACGAGGTCCCGCGCTCGGCCGACGAGTTCCTCTCCCTGGCCAAGGAGATCACCAACGCCAAGGCCAAGCGCTGGGCCTGCATGGACATGAAGTGGACCGCCTGGCAGATGTTCAGCGTCCTCTCCGGCAGCGAGAAGCCGCTCGGCTGGAACCTGGTGGACGGCAAGCTGATCAACCGCATCGAGACGGACGAGTACCTCGAAGCCCTGGAGTGGACCCGCAAGCTCTTCGCCGCCGGTGTCGTGCATCCCGACGCCAAGCTGGGCAAGAACGCCCCCGACCCGGGCCCCAAGTTCGCGGCCGGCGAATTCCTGATCTACGCCCAGGACATCAGCCAGTGGTGGAGCCGCACCGCCGAACAGGCCACCCAGAACCCGGACTACAAGATCTGGGGCATGGACGTCTACGCCCACGACGGCGGCGACCCGCAGGTCTGGGCCGAACAGCCGGCCGGCATCTTCGCCTTCATCAACAAGAAGGCCTCGGAGTCCGTCATCCACGACGTGCTGGCCGTCGCCAACGTCACCGCCGCGCCGTACGGCACCAAGGAGTACATGGCCACCAACTACGGCGTCGAGGGCACCCACTACACCGTCAAGAACGGTGTGCCCACCAAGACCACCCAGGGCAACAACGAGGTCCTCAACGCCTACGTGATGGTCGCCAGCCCCGCCGCCACCATCGCCCACCCCGACTTCCCCGACGTCGCGAAGGCACAGGTCGAGTGGCAGCAGCGGATGGGCTCCTTCACCAGGAAGTCCAGCTTCTTCGGCCAGATGATCACCGAGCCGTCCCGGTACACCAACCTCATGAACGACTTCGAGACGTTGGAGGACGACATCACCCGCGGCCGCAAGAAGATCAGCGACATGCAGCAGGCCGTCTCCGACTGGAAGAGCAAGGGCGGCGACCAGCTGCGCGACTGGTACCAGAAGCTGCTCGACGACACCGGTTCTTCGGCGAGCTGACCAGGCACTGAGGCAAGGAGAACGGCCGTGTCCCACAGCACGGTGCCTCGCAGCAGAGCCGAGGCAGACGACGACAGGGCGGGGAGGACTCCGGTGGCGTCCGACGGCACCACCGGAACCGGGAAGAAGGAGAAGACCGGGAAACCGGGCCTGCGCCTCAGATTCAGACGCGACCGCGCGCTGATCCTGATGACGCTGCCGGCGGTCCTGCTGATCCTGGTCTTCAACTACCTGCCGATCCTCGGCAACATCGTCGCCTTCCAGGACTACGACCCGTACGTCAGCGACAACGGCATCGTCTCCATGCTGCACAGCCCCTGGGTGGGCTTCGAGAACTTCCAGCGGATCTTCGCCGACTCGGCGTTCTGGGACGCGGTGAAGAACACGCTGGTGCTGTTCTCCCTGCAACTCGTGCTGTTCTTCCCGATCCCGATCGCGCTCGCCCTGCTCATCAACAGCGTGGTCCGGCCCCGGGTACGGGCGATCTCCCAGGCGGTCCTGTACCTCCCGCACTTCTTCTCCTGGGTGCTGGTCATCTCCGTCTTCCAGCAGATCTTCGGCGGCGCGGGCGTGCTGTCGCAGCTGCTGAGACAGCACGGCTACGACGGCCTCGACATCATGACCGACCCGTCGACCTTCAAGTTCCTGGTCACGGCGGAGGGCGTCTGGAAGGACGCGGGCTGGGGGATCATCGTCTTCCTGGCCGCGCTCGCCTCCGTGAGCCCCGACCTCTACGAGGCGGCGGCGATGGACGGGGCGGGCCGCTGGCGCCGCATCTGGCATGTCACGCTTCCCGCCCTGCGGCCGGTGATCGCCCTGCTGCTGGTGCTGCGCGTGGGCGACGCCCTGACGGTCGGCTTCGAACAGATCCTCCTCCAACGCGACGCGGTCGGCCCGGGAGCCGCCGAAGTCCTCGACACCTTCGTCTGGTGGAACGGCGTCCGCAACCAGGACTTCGGCTACGCGGCCGCCGCCGGTCTGATCAAGGGCGTGGTCAGCCTCGGCCTGGTCCTCGCCGCGAACAAAGTGGCCCATCTCATGGGCGAGCAGGGGGTGTACAAGAAGTGACCGTCATCGACGAGCCACCCGTACGGGAACCCTCCCGGTGGGCCGCGCCACCCCGTCCGGCATGGGAGGAGGAGCCCGGCCGGGCAGGCGCGGCCGGCAAGGGGCTCGTGCTCGCCCTCGCCTGCCTGGGCATCCTCTTCCCCTTGTGGATCATCATCGTGACCAGCCTCTCCTCGCGGAAGACGATCGACGAGGCCGGCGGACTGGTGATGGTGCCCAAGGGCATCACCTTCATCGCCTACAAAGAGCTGCTGAGCGGCGGCCAGGTCACCCGGGCCACCGTCATCAGCGTCCTGATCACCGTCGTCGGCACGCTGTTCTCGATGGCCGTGTCGGTGCTGTGCGCGTACGGCCTCTCGCGCATCGGCTCCCTGGGCCACCGCTGGTTCCTGATGCTGCTGCTCGCGACGATGTTCTTCAGCGCGGGCCTGATCCCGACGTACCTCCTGGTCCAGTCCCTCGGCCTCACCGACAGCTATCTCGCCCTGATCCTGCCGAGCGCGGTGAGCGTCTTCAACATCCTCGTCCTGCGCGGCTTCTTCATGGGCATCTCGCAGGAGCTGATCGACAGCGCGCACATCGACGGCGCCGGCGACTTCCGGATCCTGTGGCAGATCGTCATGCCGCTGTCGCGTGCGGTGCTCGCCGTGATCACCCTCTTCTACGCGGTCGGGTACTGGAGCGCGTGGTTCAACGCGTCCCTGTACCTCAACGACCAGGAGAAGATGCCGCTGCAGAACGTCATGATCCAGCTGGTCCAGAAGCAGGAAGCCCCGGTGGGGCTGGGACAGGCGATCAAGACGGGTCAGCTGTCGGGGCTGGCGGTGCAGATGGCGGTGATGGTGCTGGCACTGCTGCCGGTGGCGGTGCTTTCGCCTTTCGTCCAGAAGCACTTCAAGAAGGGCATGCTGACGGGGGCGGTGAAGGGGTAGCCGACGGCGCCTTCTGCGGGGGTGGCCGACGGCGCCTTCTGTGGGGGGTGGCCGTGGAGCGTCGGGGACTGCGGGTGATGCGTGGCCGGTCGCGCAGTTCCCCGCGCCCCTGAAGCGGCGCTTCGCCCGCCGTCTCTCCAGCCGTGCCTCCCCCAGAGCCCGATAGGCCTGGGGGGACCCCAGGCGGCACGGGTGGGCGCAGCGGCACCCGGAAAGCGCCGGTAAGCGACACCCCCCACCCCCACTCAGGATCGCCCACCCAACCCACACCGAAGGTTCCCCATGCCCACCCTGAGCCGCAGAACCGTACTCGCCGCCACCGCCACCGCCACCGCCCTCACCACTCTCCCCACCCTCAGCGCCGACGCCCTCGCGGCCGAGCCCCGGCCGCAGGCGTACCGCTGGCGCAACGCGGTCATCGGAGGCACCGGATTCGTCACCGGTGTCCTGTTCCACCCCACCACCCCCGGCCTCGCCTACGCCCGTACCGACATCGGCGGCGCCTACCGCTGGGACACCCGCACCGCCCGCTGGACCCCTCTCACCGACCACCTCGGCTGGGACGACTGGAACCTCCTCGGTGTCGAGGCCCTCGCGGTCGACCCCGCCCACCCCGACCGGCTCTACCTCGCCCTCGGCACCTACGCCCAGTCCTGGGCCGGCAACGGCGCGATCCTCCGCTCCGACGACCGCGGCGCCACCTGGTCCCGTACCGACCTCACCGTCAAACTCGGCGCCAACGAGGACGGCCGGGGGATGGGCGAGCGCCTCCTCGTCGACCCGCGGGACAGCGACACCCTCTGGCTGGGGACGAGGCACGACGGACTGCTCAAGTCCGCCGACCGCGGCGCCACCTGGGCGGCGGCCACCGGCTTCCCCGCCACCCCCTCCGTCTCCGGCCAGGGCGTCTGCCTTCTCGTCGCCGTCGGCCGTGCCGTCTACGCCGGCTGGGCGGACGGTGACGGCGGCGCGACCGCCGTCACCCTGTACCGCACCACCGACGGGACCACCTGGGAGGCCGTCCCCGGGCAGCCCACCGGCACCTCCGCCAAGATCCCGGTGCGCGCCGCGTACGACCGGCACGCGCGCGAGCTGTACGTGACCTACGCCGACGCCCCCGGTCCCAACGGCCAGGCCGACGGCAGTGTGCACAAACTGTCGACCACCACCGGCCGCTGGACCGAGGTCACCCCCGTCCACCCCGGCGGCAGCGACACCTTCGGCTACGGCGGGGTCGCCGTCGACGCCCGTCGGCCCGGTACCGTCGTCGTCTCGACGAACAACCGGTGGGCGGCCGTGGACACCCTCTACCGGACCACCGACGGCGGCCGTACCTGGACGTCCCTGAAGGACACCGCCGTCTTCGACGTCTCGGAGACCCCATTCCTCAAGTGGGGCGGTGACCGGCCCAAGTTCGGGTGGTGGATCCAGGCCGTGGCCATGGATCCGTACGACTCGTCGCACCTCGTCTACGGCACCGGTGCGACCCTCTACGGCACCCGCGACCTCGTCCACTGGTCGCCGTGGATCCGCGGCCTGGAGGAGACGTCCGTACTGCAGCTGGTGTCGCCCCCGGTCGGGGAGGCGCACCTGCTGAGCGGCTCGGGGGACATCGGCGTCCTGTACCACGAGCGGCTCACCGCGTCGCCGTCCCGCGGTATGGCCACGAACCCCGTGTTCGGGTCGGCGACGGGACTCGCGCAGGCCGCGGGCAGGCCGGCGTACGTGGTCCGCACCGGCTGGGGCGACAACGGCAACGGCGCCTTCTCGGACGACGGGGGCCGGACCTGGGCGCCCTTCGCCGCCCAGCCCTCCCTCGCCCACGACGCACCGGGGCCGATCGCCGCCAACGCCGACGGCAGCGCGCTGCTGTGGTCCTTCGTGCACTGGGACGGGACGAAGTACCCCGCCCACCGCTCGGACGACAACGGCGCCACCTGGACCGAGATCCCCTCCTTCCCGAAGGGCGCCACGCCGGTCGCCGACCCGGCCGACCCGACGCTCTTCTACGCATACGACACCGACACAGGAACGCTACAAGCCAGCACTGACAGTGGCCGGACGTTCACGGCGCGTGCCACGGGGCTGCCCGCCGGGGACAGCCAGTTCCAACTGGTCGCGGCCCCCGGCAGATCCGGCGACCTGTGGCTGAGCGTGAAGTGGAACGGGTTGTACCGGTCCACCGACGGGGGTGTGACCTTCACCAAGGTGGCCAGTTGCCGGGCCGCCTACACCCTCGGCTTCGGCAAGGCCGCCGACGGCGCCGGCTACCCGGCGGTCTACCTCGTCGGTTCCACGGAGTCCAGCACGGCCGTCCACCGCTCCGACGACGAGGCCGGGACCTGGGTCCGCATCAACGACGACCGGCACCAGTGGGGCTGGACCGGACAGGCGATCACCGGCGACCCGCGCGTGTACGGCCGGGTCTACCTCGCCACCAACGGGCGTGGCATCCAGTACGGGGAGCCGCTTCGATGACCGGCGAACGGAACCGACCGAGCCTCGCCGACGCCACCCGCGGCCGCATCCTCTTCGGCGGCGACTACAACCCCGAGCAGTGGCCCGAGGAGACCTGGCCGGAGGACGTCCGGCTGATGACGGCGGCCGGCGTCAACTCCGTGACCATGGGCGTCTTCTCCTGGGCGAAGCTCGAACCCCGGCCGGGGGAGCGCGACTTCGGCTGGCTGGACCGGCTCATGGACCTGATGCACGACAACGGCATCGGAGTCGTCCTCGCCACCCCGACCTCCGCGCCGCCGCCGTGGCTGGGCCGGCTGCACCCGGACACCCTGCCCCGGGACGCCGACGGCCGTACCGAGTGGTGGGGCGGCCGCCAGCACTTCTCGCACTCCAGCGCCACCTACCGCCGCTACGCGGCCGCCATCACCGAGGACCTCGCCGCCCGCTACGGCGGCCACCCCGCCCTCACCCTGTGGCACATCAACAACGAGTACTGCACCTTCGACTACGGCGACGAGGCGGCCGCCGCCTTCCGCCGCTGGCTGCGCGAGCGCTACGGCACCCTGGACGCCCTCAACTCGGCCTGGGGCACGGCCTTCTGGAGCCAGGGATACGACACCTGGGACGGCATCCTGCCGCCGCGCCACGCCCATTACATGAAGAACCCCACCCAGGTGCTGGACTTCCGCCGGTTCACCTCCGACATGCTCCTGGAGTGTTACGCGGCCGAACGGGACATCGTCGCCCGGCACACCCCGCACATCCCGGTGACCACCAACTTCATGCCGCTGTGGATCGGCCAGGATGCCTGGCGCTGGGCGGCCGAGGAGGACGTCGTCTCCGTCGACCTCTACCCCGACCCGCGGGATCCACTGGGCGCCCAGCACAGCGCGCTCGTCCACGACCTCACCCGCTCCCAGGCGCGCGGCCCCTGGATGCTCATGGAGCAGGCCGCCGGGCCGGTCAACTGGCGCGGGGTGAACCACCCCAAACCCCGCGGCCTCAACCGTCAGTGGTCCCTGCAGGCCGTCGCCCGGGGCGCGGACGCCGTCTGCTACTTCCAGTGGCGGCAGTCCCGGCAGGGCGCGGAGAAGTTCCACTCCGGGATGGTCAGCCACGCGGGGGAGGAGGGCCGTACCTACCAGGAGGTCAAGCAGCTCGGCGCCGAACTCGCCGCCATCGGCGGCGAGGTGACCGGCACCCACCTCACCTCGGACATCGCCGTCCTCCACGACTGGCACTCCTGGTGGGCCGGCGCCCACGAAGGCCGGCTCTCCGGCGAGGTCGACCTCCCCGACGTCCTGCACGCCTGGCACCGCGCCCTCTGGGAGGCGAACCTCGCCACCGACTTCGCCCACCCCGAACACGACCTGTCCGCCTACAGGTTGGTCATCGTGCCCCAGCTGTACCTCCTCACCGACACCGCTGTCCGCAACCTCCTCGGCTACGTCCGGGGTGGTGGGACCCTGGTCAGCGGCTTCCTGACCGGCATCGCCGACGAGGACGACCGGATCCGCCCCGGCGGCATGGACGCCCGGCTGCGCGAGCTGTTCGGCATCCGCACCCTGCACGAGTGGTGGCCGCTGGACGCGGGGGAGAGCGTCGCGTGCGAGGGCTTCCGCGGCACCCTCTGGTCGGAGGAGATCGAGGCCGCTCCCGGGGTCCCCGAGACCGTGCCGTACCGGGGCGGGGAGCTCGACGGACGACCGGCCGTGCTGCGCAACGGACGCGCCTGGTACGTCTCCACGCTCCCCGAACCGGAGGCACTACGTAAGCTGGTCGGCAGGATCGCCGCGGGGGCGGGGATCCGTCCGGTGCTCGACGGGCTTCCGGCGGGGGTCGAGGCGGTGCGCAGGGGTGAGCTGCTGTTCCTGTTCAACCACGGGCGCGAGGCCGTGCGGGTCCAGGTGCCGGGCACGCACCGCGACCTGCTGACCGGTTCCACGACCACCGGCGAGGTCACCCTCGATCGATACGGAGTGGCGGTGCTCAGGCCATGACCCCGACCGTACCCGTCCACGGCACCTGGGAGCCGGCCCCGGCCGCCCGCTGGGAGGACGCCTTCCTGAGCGGCAACGGCCACCACGGCGCCCTGGTGTTCGGTGAGCCGGACAATGACCGTGTCATCGTCACCCAGCACGCCCTCGTCCGCCCGAACGGCGGCGAACACGCCCGTCCGCCCCACCTGGCCGCCGAACTCGCCTCCCTGCAGGACCGCTTGCTCGCGGGCGACCTCAAGGCCGCCGAGAGCTTCACCGACGGCCGCCCGCTCCAGTGGGTCCAGCCGTTCCATCCGGCCTTCCAGATACGGCTGCGGGGGCCACATGGCCAGGCAGCCGGTTACCGCAGGACCGTCGACTTCACCACCGGCGAGGTCACCGCCGCCACCACCGAGTGGACCAGCAGCCTCTTCGTCTCCCGCGCCGACGACGTGATCGTGCAGCGGGTCACCACGCCCGCTCTCGACATCGCCCTCGATCACCGGCTCCCCGGTGTCCCCTCCGGCCTGGGGATCGGTCACGGCGCTCTCCGCACCCCCGAGGGCGCCCTGCTCAGCCTCCGGGCCCGCTACCCCGACAGCGACCGCGCCTACACCGGTGTCACCCTCGTCGCCGTGACCGGCGGCGCGACCGGACTCGTGCCGCCCGGCGTCCGCGTCACCGGCGCCGACTCCGTCCTCCTCCTCACCCGGGTCCGCCGCCACACCGGCGAACTCGACGTGACCGCCGAGGCGCGCCGACTGCGCGGGCTGCTCGAGGACGCGCCGACGTACGAGACCCTGCTCGCCCGGCACCTCGAACCGCACCGCACCGCCTACACCCGGGTCACCCTCGACCTGGCGGCCGATCCCGCCGAACGAGCGCTGCCCGGCTCGGAGTTGCTCAAGCGCACGCGAAGCGCGGCCCTCCTGGAACGGCTCTTCGCCGCCGGCCGCTACCACCTGCTCTCCTCCTCCGGCCTCAACCCGCCCCGCCTGACCGGACTGTGGACCGGCGAGTGGGACACCGCCTGGTCCGGAGCCTTCACCAACGACGCCAACCTCAACCTCCAGACGGCCTCCGCGCCCGCCGCAGGTCTACCCGAAGTCACCGACGCCCTGGCTGCTCTGATCTGGCGTCAGAGCGACGACTGGCGGGAGAACGCCCGTACGGTCTTCGGTGCCCGGGGCATGGTCGCGCCCGCGCACACCGACGGTGAGTCCGGGCTCTCCTACCACTTCAGCCGGGAGTACCCCCTGCACCTGTGGACGGCCGGCGCCGACTGGCTGCTCAAGCCGCTCGTCGACCACGACGAGATCCGCGGCGCCCGCGATCCGCGTACGGCCGCGCTGCTGGCCCAGGTCGCCGCGTTCTACGAGGACTTCCTCACCCGGACCGACGCTGACGGCCACCTGGTGGTCGTCCCGTCCTACTCGCCCGAGAACCGGCCGGCCAACGGCAGCTGGGGTGCGGTCGACGCGGCGATGGACCTCTCGGCCGCCCGGCACGCCCTGCGTACGGCCGCCGACTACCACCCGGGCCCGGACGCCGACCGCTGGCGCGCCCTCGCCGACCGGCTGCCCCCGCACCGGATCAACGCCGACGGCGCACTCGCCGAGTGGGCGCGGGCCGGCCTCGACGACACCTACGACCACCGCCACCTCAGCCACCTCTACGGCGTCTGGCCGCTCGACGAGATCACGCCCTACGACACCCCGGAACTGGCGGCCGCCGCCCACCGTGCGCTCGAACTGCGCGGAGCCGAGAACGACTCGGCGCACGGACACCTCCACCACGCGCTCGTCGCCGCCCGGCTGCGGGACGGCGAACGGGTCGCCGCCGCCCTCGGCCGGGTCCTGGACGGCGACTTCTTCCACGCCTCCCTGATGAGCGCCCACTACCCGAACCGCGACGTCTACAACGCCGACGCCGCGCACACCCTGCCCGCCGTCCTGATCGAGGCCCTCGTCCAGTCGACCCCGGACCGGCTGGTCCTGCTCCCCGCGCCCCCGACCGCCCTCGGCCGGGGGCGGCTGACCGGGATCCGCACCCGGTTCGGAGCCGAACTCGACCTCTCCTGGACCCCCACCGGCGCGCGAGCCGTCCTGCAGCCGCACCGGACGCTCCGTGTCGACCTGTGGACTTCCTCCGGCCCCCAGCCGCTCGACCTCGTCGCCGGAGAAGACCGCGTCCTCACCCTGGGGACGTGGTAGCCACCCGCACCTCCCCCCACCCATGGAAGGGACACCATGGCATCACGCACGCTCGGCAGGGCCGCCACGGCCCTGATCGCCCCCGCGCTCGCCCTCGGCGCCACCGTCGGCCTCGCCTCGGCGCCCGCCTCGGCCGCCGTCTGGAGCTCCTGCGACCAGTGGGGCAACACCACGCTGAACGGCTACACCCTCTACAACAACATCTGGGGCTCCGGCGCCGGCACCCAGTGCATCTGGGCCAACTCCGGCACCAACTGGGGCGTCACCGCCAACCACCCCAACACCGGCGGAATCAAGTCGTACCCCAACTCCAAGAAGGTGATCAACAAGACGATCACCTCGCTGTCCTCGCTCACCAGCAGCTACAACGTGACCGTGCCCTCGTCCGGCGCGTACAACACGTCGTACGACATCTGGGACACCGGATACGCCAACGAGATCATGCTCTGGGTCAACAAGACCGGGGCCGTCGGCCCGCTCGGCACCTCGCAGGGCACGCTCACCCTGGGCAGCAACACCTGGACCGTCTACAAGGGCAACAACGGCTCGAACAACGTCTATTCGTTCATCCGGAGCTCCAACTCCAGCTCCGGCACGGTCGACGTCCTGCCGATCCTGAAGTGGATCAAGGACACCAAGGGCTGGTTCGGCAACGTGACCATCGGTGACGTGCAGTTCGGCTACGAGATCACCAGCTCGTCCGGTGGCCTGAACTTCACCACCAACAGCCTCACCGTCAGCAGCAGCTGAGCCGGACGGGCCGGTCCCGTGCGCGTCGCGGGGCCGGCCCCACGCGGTCACGCCCGGTCGACCTCCGCGCGCAGCGCGTTGTAGTCGGCGAAGGCCGCGTCGACGTCCGCACGGGTGAGGCCGTAGCGGGCCAGGTCGTAGCTGTGCGCGCGGGTGCCCCTGGGGCGGGCGACGACGGCGGGGAGGCGGGCCGCGTCGGCCTCGGTCCAGCGGGCGCCGACGGCCGCGTAGAGCTTCGGGGCACCCGCCGCCGGGTCGGCGCCCAGCCACGTGTACGGCACGTCCACCAGCGCCTCGCGGGGGATGTGCGCACGGGCGGCCAGGCCGCGGGCGGCCGAGCGGCTGAGCAGCTCCAGCCAGGTGGCGCCGATCCAGTTCAGGTCGACGGGACGGGTGTTGACCGCCATGCCGTGCTCGACCAGGCTGCAGAACGAGGCCACGGCGGTGGCCGGATCACGGTGCGTCCACACGATCGTGGCGTCCGGGAAGACCGCGCGCAGCGCGTCCAGGTTCTCCAGGTGCAGCGGGGACTTCAGCACCCAGCGGCGGCGCGGGCGGCCGTACTGGAGCACCTGGTAGATCTGCTTGAGGTAGCGGTAGTCGGCCACGAAGTCATGGCTCTCGTGCCAGGGCAGGTACTCCGGGACGACGGCCTGGGACAGCGGCATCACCGTGTGCGGCAGCGCGAAGGTGCACTCCTCCGGGCCTTCCGGGCGCAGGTTGTGGATGTGGCGGAAGCCCGGGGCGAAGAGGTTGATCCCGCCGACCAGACGGCGGGCGGTGGTGACCGCCCGCTCCCGTTCCACGGCGTCGGGTTCGAGGCCGGGGGTGAGCAATTCCCAGAGCAACGGGCAGCGGTGGTCCGCGGAGAGGGACAGCACGCTGTGCGTGAGCGTGGTGGCGGTGCGGGGCAGGCCCACCACGAACACCGGCCGGTCGACGGGCTCCCGCTCGATCCCGGGGTGTTCGGCGAGCAGTCGGCGGATCCGGGCCCGGTTGGCGAGGTGGCGGCCGACGTGGCCGCGCGCCGACAGCCAGCCGACGGGGGTGAGGTGCCCGGCGCGGGACCAACATCGCAGCAGGTGACGGAAGCCGTCGGCGAACGGCTCGTCGCCCTCCGCCGGCCCGGCCGCGGCGAGCAGCCGGTCGAAGACCCGGTCCGGGGTGTGGCGGGTACGGGAGGCGGGCCCGAGCAGCAGATTGGCGAGCGTGAGGGAGAGCGGTCCTAAGGACACGGCAACGGGACCCTTCGTGGGGGGACAGGAAGAGGGGATACGTACTACCCCCTTCAACTGCCCCACCACACCGTTGAGTTGAGACATTAACCGGCCGGTGACCGTGGCCTGCCGGAGCTACTCCGTGACCGGCAGCTCCGCCCCGTCCCGCAGGAACAGCGGGATACGATCCAGCGGCGCGTCCACCGTCACCGCCGTACCGCCCTCGTACGACTGACCGGTCCACGCGTCCGTCCACCAGGCGCCCGCCGGCAGATACGCCGTCCGGGCCCTGGCGCCCGCCGTCAGCACCGGTGCCACCAGGAGGTCCCGGCCGAACAGATAGGTGTCGTCGACCGTCCAGGCCGTCCGGTCCTGCGGGAACTCCAGGAACAGCGGCCGCATCACCGGCAGGCCCTCCTCGTGGGCCTCCCGCATGACCTGGAGGACGTAGGGCCTGAGGCGCTCGCGCAACCGCAGGTACTTCTCCAGGATCGCGCCGGCCTCCGCCCCGTACGACCAGACCTCGTTCGGGCCGCCCGTCATGTCCGGACCCAGCGGCATGCCCGGGTCGCGGAAGCCGTGCAGCCGCATCAGCGGGGAGAGGGCGCCGAACTGGAACCAGCGGACCATCACCTCGCGGTAGGCCGGGTCGTCCGGGTCGCCGCCGTGGAAGCCGCCGATGTCCGTGTTCCACCAGGGGATGCCGGACAGGGCGGTGTTGAGGCCGGCCGCGATCTGCCGGCGCAGGGTGGCGAAGTCGGTGCCGATGTCGCCGGACCACAGCGCGGCGCCGTAGCGCTGGCTGCCCGCCCATGCCGAACGGTTGAGGGTGACGACCTCCTCGCCCTGGGCCCGCAGGCCCTCGTAGAAGGTGCGGGAGTTCTCCGCGGGGTAGCTGTTGCCGACCTCCAGGCCCGGTCCCGTCCAGTAACGCAGGTTCTCCTGGAAGCCGGGCTTCAGCTCGGGCTCGCAGGCGTCCAGCCAGAACGCCGTGATGCCGTACGGATCGAGGTAGTTCTCCTTCACCCGGGACCACACGAAGGCGCGGGCGTCGGGGTTGGTGGCGTCGTAGAAGGCGACCTGCACGGTGGACGCCACCTCCTTGTCCGGCCAGTCGGCGTGCGCCATCGGACCGTACTGGGTGCCGATGAAGTAGCCGTGCTGCTCCATCGCCGGGTGGTTCTCGGACAGCGGGGAGACCGAGGGCCACACGCTCACCACCAGCTTGACGCCCAGCTCGGCGAGTTCGCGGACCATCGCGGCCGGGTCGGGCCACTCCTTCGGGTCGAACTTCCAGTCGCCGAGGTGGGTCCAGTGGAAGAAGTCGCAGACGATCGCCGAGAGGGGCAGCCCGCGCCGCTTGTACTCCCGGGCCACGGACAGGAGTTCGTCCTGGGTGCGGTAGCGCAGCTTGCACTGCCAGAAGCCCGCCGCCCACTCCGGCAGCATCGGCGAACGGCCGGTCACCGCACTGTAGTTGCGCTGCCCGTCGGCCGGATCGCCGGCGGTGATCCAGTAGTCGAGCTGGCGGGCCGAGTCGGCCACCCAGCGGGTGCCGTTGCCGGCGAGTTCGACGCGGCCGATGGCGGGGTTGTTCCACAGCAGGGTGTAGCCGCGGCTGGAGACCAGCACCGGGACCGAGACCTCGGCGTTGCGCTGGACCAGGTCCAGGACCAGGCCCTTCTGGTCCAGGCGCCCGTGCTGGTGCTGGCCCAGGCCGTACAGCCGCTCGTCCTCGTGGGCGGCGAACCGCTGCTCCAGCCGGTGGTGGCCGTTGCCCACCGCGGTGTAGAGACGCGAGCCGGGCCACCAGAAGTGGGCGCGCTGCTCGGCCAGGATCTCCGTGAGGTCGTCGGTGCGCAGGAACCGGACCAGGCCATCGGCGGACACCTCGACGGTGAGGCCGCCGACGGTCAGCCGCCCCTCGCCGTCGACGATCTTGACGGTCGACCCGGTGGGCGGCGGCTCGTCGAGCAGGGCGCCCGGCAGACCGTCGAGGACCGGACCGCCGAGCCGGGCACGTACCCGGACCGCGTCCGGCCCCCACGGCTCGATCCGCAGCGTCTCCTGACGGCCGGTCCACTCCAGGGCACCGTCCCGCTCACGGAACGTGCCGACGGTGGGGGAGGACTGCGCGAGGCTCACCTTGGGCGGTGCCCCGGCGGGCGGGATTTCGGCAGGCTGATTCACGAGGCGGGCTCCTGAATGAGTGCAGACATGGGGGTGCCCCGGAACGGCGGGGCACTGCGAAGGGGTCAGGACCCGGCGGGCGCCGGGCCCGTGCTCGCCCTTACCGTCAACTCGGGTGCGATCAGGACGACTTCGTCGCCACCCCGGCCGTCCAGCTTGGCGACCAGGTGCTCCACGGCGTACCGGCCCATCTCCTGCGCGGGGATGGCGACCGACGTCAGCCGTACCGAGGCCTGGACGGCGACCTGGTCCGGGCAGATCCCGACCACCGACACGTCCTCGGGCACGGCCCGGCCCTGCTGGCGCAGCAGCGCGAGCAGCGGCTCCACCGCGGACTCGTTCTGGACGACGAAGCCCGTGGTGCCCGGGCGCTCGTCGAAGATCCGGGCCAGCGTGACGGCCATCGCGTCGTATCCGCCCTCGCACGGCCGGTGCAGCACCCTGAGGCCCAACTCCCAGGCCCGGGACCGGAGTCCGTCGAGGGTGCGCTCGGCGAAGCCGGTGTGCCGCTCGTAGACCGCGGGGGCCTCGCCGATGACAGCGATGTCGTGGTGGCCGAGCTTGGCGAGGTGCTCCACGCACAGCGCCCCGGTCGCCCCGAAGTCGAGATCGACACAGGTCAGTCCGGTGGTGGAGGCGGGCAGTCCGATGAGCACGGAGGGCTGGTCGGTCCCCCGGAGCAGCGGCAGCCGTTCGTCCTCCAGTTCCACGTCCATCAGGATCATCGCGTCGGCCAGCCCGCTGCCGGTGACCCGGCGCACCGCGTCCGGCCCCTCCTCGCCGGTGAGCAGCAGGACGTCGTAGCCGTGCGTGCGGGCCGTGGTGGCCACCGCGATCGCGATCTCCATCATCACCGGCACGTACATGTCCGTACGCAGCGGGATCATGAGCGCGATGATGTTCGACCGGCTGCTGGCCAGGGCACGGGCACCCGCGTTCGGATGGTAGCCCAGCTCCCGGATGCTCTGTTCGACCCGCTGCCGGGTGGTGGTGGAGATGGACCGCTTGCCGCTGAGGACATAGCTCACCGTGCTCGCCGAGACTCCGGCGTGCTGGGCGACCTCGGCGAGGGTGACCATCCAGCTCTCCAAGTTTTGTGAAGCGCTTCGACAGTGCGCATTGCTGACAAGGGTGGGTGAGGGTGGTTCGACAGTAGCTTCAGTGGGGGTGGGTGTCCATAGGCTGTCGAAGCGCTTCGACAGCGAATTGACGGCGCACTCTCGCCGAACCGTCCCCCGGAAGAACCCCCCGATGCAACACCGCGGACCGCGTCGACGGGTCCGGGTGACCCGATCGGACCGCGAGGACTGGTGGGGGCGGCCCGTTTCGGGTACCAACGATCCAGTAGCACTGGTCGGTAACGAACGGTCCTCAACATCCCCTTTCGTGGCGAGGTGAGCCCCAATGTCCGCCCCCACCACCAAGAAA
This sequence comes from Streptomyces sp. NPDC026538, assembly GCF_055567535.1. Taxonomy (NCBI): domain Bacteria; kingdom Bacillati; phylum Actinomycetota; class Actinomycetes; order Kitasatosporales; family Streptomycetaceae; genus Streptomyces; species Streptomyces sp. NPDC026538. The sequence continues at coordinate 31,180 of NZ_JBVHQG010000011.1, read as the reverse complement.
CCCACCGTCACCGAGCGCGAGGCCCGTCAGGTGGCGGAGGCCGCCCGGGAACAGGACTGGCGCAAGCCCAGCTTCGCCAAGGAACTGTTCCTCGGGCGCTTCCGGCTCGACCTCATCCACCCGCACCCGCTCCCCGCGGACGAGGACGTGCGCCGCGGCGAGGAGTTCCTCGTCCGGCTCCGCGAGTTCTGCGAGACGAAGATCGACTCGGCCCGCATCGAGCGCGAGGCGCGCATCCCGGACGAGGTGATCGCCGGCCTCAAGGAGATCGGCGCCCTCGGCATGAAGATCGACACCAAGTACGGCGGCCTCGGCCTCACCCAGGTCTACTACAACAAGGCCCTCGCCCTGGTCGGCTCCGCGAACCCGGCGGTCGGCGCGCTGCTCTCCGCCCACCAGTCGATCGGCGTCCCGCAGCCGCTGAAGATCTTCGGCACCCAGGAGCAGAAGGACGCCTTCCTGCCGCGCTGCGCCCGCACCGACATCTCGGCGTTCCTCCTCACCGAGCCGGACGTCGGCTCGGACCCGGCGCGCCTGGCCACCACCGCCGTGCGGGACGGGGACGACTACGTCCTCGACGGGGTGAAGCTCTGGACCACCAACGGCGTGGTCGCCGACCTCCTCGTGGTCATGGCCCGCGTGCCCAGGACCGAGGGCGGCAAGGGCGGTATCACGGCCTTCGTCGTCGAGGCGGACTCGCCGGGCGTCACCGTCGAGAACCGCAACGCCTTCATGGGCCTGCGCGGCCTCGAGAACGGCGTCACCCGCTTCCACCAGGTCCGGGTCCCGGCGGCCAACCGCATCGGCCCCGAGGGCGCGGGTCTGAAGATCGCCCTCACCACCCTCAACACCGGCCGGCTCTCGCTCCCCGCGATGTGCGTGGGCGCGGGCAAGTGGTGTCTCAAGATCGCCCGCGAGTGGTCGGCCGCCCGCGAGCAGTGGGGCAAGCCGGTCGCGCTGCACGAGGCGGTCGGCTCCAAGATCAGCTTCATCGCGGCGACCACCTTCGCCCTGGAGGCGGTCGTCGACCTGTCCTCCCAGATGGCCGACGAGAGCCGTAACGACATCCGCATCGAGGCCGCCCTCGCCAAGCTCTACGGCTCCGAGATGGGCTGTCTGATGGCGGACGAGCTGGTCCAGATCCGCGGCGGCCGCGGCTTCGAGACGGCGGAGTCCCTCGCGGCACGCGGCGAACGCGCCGTCCCCGCCGAACAGCTCCTGCGCGACCTGCGCATCAACCGCATCTTCGAGGGCTCCACGGAGATCATGCACCTGCTGATCGCGCGCGAGGCGGTGGACGCCCACCTGTCGGTCGCGGGCGACCTCATCGACCCCGAGAAGTCCCTCCAGGACAAGGCGAAGGCGGGCGCGAACGCGGGCGTCTTCTACGCCAAGTGGCTGCCGAAGCTGGTCGCGGGTCCGGGCCAGCTCCCGACGTCGTACGCCGACTTCAAACACGGCGTGGACCTCTCCCCGCATCTGCGCTACGTCGAGCGGCACTCCCGCAAGCTCGCCCGGTCCACCTTCTACGCCATGTCCCGCTGGCAGGGCCGGATGGAGACCAAGCAGGGCTTCCTGGGCCGCATCGTGGACATCGGCGCCGAGCTGTTCGCGATGAGCGCGGCCTGCGTCCGCGCCGAACTGCTGCGCAGCCAGGGCGACCACGGCCGCGAGGCGTACCAGCTCGCCGACGCGTTCTGCCGGCAGGCCCGGGTCCGCGTCGACGAGCTGTTCACCCGCCTCTGGTCGAACACCGACGACCTGGACCGCAAGGTCGTCAAGGGCGTTCTCGGCGGCTCCTACGAGTGGCTGGAGCGGGGGATCGTCGACCCGTCGGGCGAGGGCCCGTGGATCGCCGACGCGACCCCCGGACCGTCGCAGCGCGAGAACGTCCGCCGCCCGCTGAAGTAGGTCAGCAGTACTTGTCGCTCGGATCCCGCGTCGTCCAGGAGCAGGAGTCGACCTTGCTGCCGGTCGCCTTGGTCAGCGTCGCCGTGTCGCTGGTGTTGTTCCACACGTAGGCGCCACGGTTCTGGAACTTGTCCGACGCGGTGTCCGTGCCCCGGCCGGTGTGCACCTTCATCGTCTTGTGGGCGCCGATCTTGATGTTCTTGAAGACGTAGCGGTGGTTGGAGGCGTCCTTCAGGACCCAGCCCTTGATCGAGACGGCCGAGCCGCCGGTGTTCTTGATCTGCACCCACTCGCCGTTGAGGCTCCCGTTGGAGCGGTTGTCGCTGCCCGGGCTGTCGAACCACACGTGGTAGATGGTCACGCCGCCGGCGGCCTGCGCCGGGGTGCTGAGCAGGGTGCCGGTGAGCAGCGCGGCGCCCGCGAGCGCGGGCAGGGCAGCACGTATACGCACAGTACGCATGGAGAGATCCCCCCTGGATCCGGATCCGGATGTCTTCCGGTCGGGCCGGTCGTCCACCGGCCAGACAGAAGTGTTATCACATGATCTTCACGTGAACCTCACAAAGGGAATTCCGCTTCATAGGGCGCCAAGGACTGATAAGGCACCCGCGTGAGGGACGCGCTGTCCTCCGGGCCCCCGGTTGCGGCAACAATGGGGGGATGACCGACAGTCCTGCCAGTCCGGCCCCCCTCGCCGACCCGCACCTGGTGTACGACCCGCTCGCGGGCGACGGCCCCAAGGGCGTGGTGATCCTCGGCTCCACCGGATCCATCGGCACCCAGGCCATCGACCTCGTCCTGCGCCACCCCGACCGCTTCCGGGTCACCGCCCTGTCCGCCAACGGCGGCCGGGTCGCCCTCCTCGCCGAGCAGGCGCACCGGCTGCGGGTACGGACCGTCGCCGTCGCCCGCGAGGACGTCGTACCGGCGCTGCGCGAGGCACTGACGGGGCTCTACGGAACCGGTGAACCGCTCCCCGAGATCCTCGCCGGGCCCGACGCGGCCACCCAGGTCGCCGCGTCCGACTGCCACACCGTCCTCAACGGCATCACCGGCTCCATCGGCCTCGCGCCGACCCTCGCCGCCCTGGAGGCGGGCCGCACCCTCGCGCTCGCCAACAAGGAGTCGCTGATCGTCGGGGGCCCCCTGGTCAAGGCGCTGGCCAAGCCCGGCCAGATCATCCCGGTCGACTCCGAACACGCGGCGCTCTTCCAGTCGCTGGCCGCGGGGACGCGGGCCGACGTCCGCAAACTGGTCGTCACGGCGTCCGGGGGGCCCTTCCGGGGGCGCACCAAGGCCGACCTGGCCCGGGTGACCGTCGACGAAGCGCTCGCCCACCCCACCTGGGCGATGGGACCGGTCATCACGATCAACTCCGCCACCCTGGTCAACAAGGGACTGGAAGTCATCGAGGCGCACCTCCTCTACGACATTCCCTTCGATCGGATTGAGGTGGTCGTGCACCCGCAGTCGTATGTCCACTCGATGGTCGAGTTCACGGATGGATCCACGATCGCGCAGGCGACGCCCCCCGACATGCGAGGGCCGATCGCCATCGGTCTCGGCTGGCCCGAACGGGTCCCGGACGCGGCCCCGGCCTTCGACTGGAGCAAGGCCTCCACCTGGGAGTTCTTCCCGCTGGACAACGAGGCCTTCCCCTCCGTGAACCTCGCCCGGCACGTCGGCGAGCTCGCGGGCACCGCCCCGGCGGTGTTCAATGCGGCCAACGAGGAATGCGTCGAGGCGTTCCGGAGCGGTCTGCTGCCCTTCAACGGGATCATGGATACCGTCACCCGGGTCGTCGAGGAACACGGCACTCCTCGTACGGGAACTTCGCTCACCGTGCCGGACGTACTCGAAGCGGAGACCTGGGCACGGGCCCGGGCCCGGGAACTGACAGCACAGACGGCGACCGCGGAGGCGCGTGCATGACAGCCCTGATGATGATCCTCGGCATAGTCGTCTTCGTGATCGGCCTGCTGGTCTCGATCGCCTGGCACGAGCTGGGGCATCTCTCCACCGCCAAGCTCTTCGGCATCCGCGTCCCGCAGTACATGGTCGGCTTCGGCCCGACCGTCTGGTCGCGGCGCAAGGGCGAGACCGAGTACGGCTTCAAGGCCATCCCGGCCGGCGGCTACATCCGCATGATCGGCATGTTCCCGCCGGGCGCCGACGGCCGTATCACCGCGCGCTCCACCTCCCCCTGGCGCAGCATGATCGAGGACGCCCGCTCGGCCGCCTTCGAGGAGCTCCAGCCCGGCGACGAGACCCGCCTCTTCTACACGCGCGCTCCCTGGAAGCGCGTGATCGTGATGTTCGCGGGCCCCTTCATGAACCTGATCCTCGCGGTGGCCCTGTTCCTGACGGTCCTGATGGGCTTCGGTATCAGCCAGCAGACCACCACCGTCAGCTCGGTCTCCCAGTGCGTGATCGCCCAGAGCGAGAACCGCGACACCTGCAAGAAGACCGACGCGGCCTCCCCGGCCGCCGCCGCGGGTCTGAAGGCCGGTGACAAGATCGTCTCCTTCGACGGGGTGCGGACCACCAGCTGGAACCAGCTCTCCGACCTGATCCGCGCCACCCCCGGCAAGGACGTCGTGGTCGTCGTCGACCGCAAGGGCCAGGACGTCACCCTGCACGCGAAGATCGCCAGCAACCAGGTCGCCAAGAAGGACTCCAGCGGTCAGATCGTCCAGGGCCAGTACGTCACCGCCGGCTTCCTCGGCTTCAGCGCCGCCACCGGCATCGTCCGCCAGGACCTCGGCCAGTCGGTGACGTGGATGGGCGACCGGCTCGGCGAGGCCGTCGACTCCATCGCGGGCCTGCCCGGGAAGATCCCGGCCCTGTGGGACGCGGCCTTCGACGGCGCCCCCCGGCAGCCGGACTCCCCGATGGGCGTGGTCGGCGCGGCACGGGTCGGCGGCGAGATCTTCACGCTCGACATCCCGCCCACCCAGCAGCTGGCCATGGCCCTGATGCTGGTGGCCGGATTCAACCTCTCGCTGTTCCTCTTCAACATGCTCCCGCTGCTCCCGCTGGACGGCGGCCACATCGCGGGCGCCCTGTGGGAGTCGCTGCGCCGGAACCTGGCGAAGGTACTGCGCCGCCCGGACCCCGGTCCCTTCGACGTGGCGAAGCTGATGCCGGTGGCCTACGTGGTGGCGGGCGTGTTCATCTGCTTCACGGTTCTCGTGCTCATTGCAGATGTCGTCAATCCGGTCAAAATCAGCTAGCTAACAAGCAATTCCTGTCGCTCTGGCCAGGTCGCGCTCTTCACTCGCCTAACTCTGACGAGTGAAGAGCGCGGCTTTTTTGTGCGACGCGTACGGGGTCCTTCGTACGTTCTTGCTGTTCATGGGTGACCCCAGCGGTGCGGCAACACCCTGGGGTCTGGCCAGTCTGGAAAGGGACTGACATGCAGCAAGGTACTGTGCCGCGCGCAGATGACAAGGCCGCTGAGGCGGAGACCTTGGATGTGGCGGCGTACATGAGGGTCTCCACCGTGGAACAGATGGGGAAGTACGGAATTCCGGCCCAGGCACGTGTCATCCGTGAGTTCGTGGCACAGCATTCTTCGTGGCGTCTGGTGGAGTCTCGTGAGGACATCGGTGCATCAGGCTCGAAGGATTCGCGCCCGGGGCTGAACGCGCTCCTCGATGACATCACTCGAGGGCGGGTGCAACTCGTCCTGGTGCACCACCTCGACCGTCTTGGGCGGACAGAGGGCGCGATCTGGCGTTGTCTGTGGCGGATCGAGGACGCCGGAGCGAGGGTGGAGTGTTGTTCCCAAGTTCTGCTTGAACCCGGTCTCGACAGGTGGCTCACGATCGACCGTCTCGCGCGGGAGGTAGAGGCCGACTACGGGCGCATCGTGAGCCGTACGCAGGCGGGTCGGCAGCTCAAGGCGATCGACGGCGGATGGCCGGGTGGTCCGCCTCCCTACGGCTACAAGATCAACGGGAAAGGTGCCTTCGGCTCGACCCTCGAAGTGGACCCGGATGAAGCAGACGTGGTGAAGCTCCTGGCCGACCTCGTGACCGAGGGCGGGCGTACCCTCGCGGATCTTGCGGCGGAGCTGAACGGTCGTGGAATCCGGACCCGGAACGGCAAGTGCTGGACCGCCGTGAACATTCACAAACGACTGCGAAGCGCGGCATTCGTCGGGGAGGTGGTTTTTCGGCGCCCCGATCGGCAATGGGGCGACCACTCCACCAGGCTCGGTGATGACGGACGTCCCCTGCACGGCGAGCCCGTGGTGATCCCGCTGCCCGCGATTCTCACGCCTGAACGGATGGGTGCCTTTCGAGAGGCGTTGGCCGCGCTGAGTCGACAGCGTAGGAACCCTGTCCGGGAGTACCCGCTCACCGGACGGATCCGAGGGAGATGTGGGCGTCCGTATATCGGGTGCTTCCGCAGCAAGGACAGAACAAGGACCTATCGCTGTTCGGGATGGAACACGGCCGACTCCTGCGGATGTGTCTTTCTGTCCGCTGATCACGTCGAGGAAGAAGTGGCGCGGCACGTCAACGCTCAGTTGGCCGCGATGCCGTTGCACCGAAGGCCGGCGCTGCCCCTTTCCGGTGAGGCGGGGGTGCAGCTGGTTCGGCACCTTGACCGGGTGACATCGCTGGAACGACTCGTTGCCCAGCGCGTGGAGGCACTCGATGAGTTGCGATGCCAGACGCAGAACAGCCGTGTCGTCGCCGCTGCGACGCGGCAGCTCGAATCGGAGCAGAGGGCCTTCGAACGGATCCTGGCCCACGCGCGGGACTGGTTGAGGGAACTGGAAGAGCTGTGCGCCAGGGAGGCCCGGTTTTCGGCTGCTCTGGGGGCGGCCGCTCCGGACATCCGGTCCCTCCCCGCCTCGGAGCTGCGCCGCCTGATCGAGGTGGCCGGGGTGGAGGTGGACATCATGGACGCGGAGTTTCGGTATCGAGAGGGAACGAAGTGCTTGACCGTCCGCTGGCATGAAGGCACAGGGACGCTCGTTCCTCCCGACCCCGCTGACAGCCAGTGGCGCCGCATCGAAGAGCTGCTCCGCTCCAGCTACCGGGCGCATCACTTTCGCTCCCCGATGGATCTGCGAGCGGCCTTCACCGGGATGCTGCACCGTCTACGCACAGGCATCCTCTGGCGTGATCTTCCCGAGCGGTTCGGCGACCCGGAGAAGGTCCGAGCGCGGCAGCGCACCTGGTTGGCGGACGGCGTATGGCGGGAGATCGTGAAGCTCCTGAACGAGGAGGGAGCGGGCACACCGGCCCTGAGCTACGCGTCAGGCCCCAGGCTGGCCATCCGTACCCGGCTCTGAACCCGAGGGCTCTCGAGGCTCTGAGGGTGGCCGAACCTGGTTAACCCCGTGAAAATCTCGTAGCCATACGGCGTTCGAAGCGGCCCGGAACACTGTGTTCCGGGCCGCTTCCATTGAGTGGGTTTACCGGTAGGGGATGTGCTGGCGCCTGGCCCGGTGCCGTAATCTCGGAGTCTGGAACCGGCTTTCGACGGGACCTGGACCTAGATCCACGACTTGGGGTTGCACAGCAGATGACTGCGATTTCTCTCGGCATGCCGTCCGTTCCGACCAAGCTCGCCGAGCGCCGGAAGAGCCGGCAGATCCAGGTCGGCTCCGTGGCTGTCGGCGGAGACGCCCCGGTCTCGGTCCAGTCGATGACCACGACCCGTACGTCGGACATCGGCGCCACCCTCCAGCAGATCGCCGAGCTGACCGCGTCCGGCTGCCAGATCGTGCGCGTCGCCTGCCCCACCCAGGACGACGCCGACGCCCTCGCCACCATCGCCAGGAAGTCCCAGCTCCCCGTCATCGCGGACATCCACTTCCAGCCCAAGTACGTCTTCGCGGCCATCGAGGCCGGCTGCGCCGCGGTCCGGGTCAACCCCGGCAACATCAAGCAGTTCGACGACAAGGTCAAGGAGATCGCGGCGGCCGCGAAGGACCACGGCACCCCGATCCGCATCGGCGTCAACGCCGGCTCCCTGGACCGCCGGCTGCTGCAGAAGTACGGCAAGGCGACCCCCGAGGCCCTGGTCGAGTCGGCCCTGTGGGAGGCGTCCCTCTTCGAGGAGCACGACTTCCGGGACATCAAGATCTCCGTCAAGCACAACGACCCGGTCGTGATGATCGAGGCCTACCGGCAGCTGGCCGCCCAGTGCGACTACCCGCTGCACCTCGGCGTCACGGAGGCCGGGCCGGCCTTCCAGGGCACGATCAAGTCGGCGGTCGCCTTCGGCGCGCTGCTCTCCCAGGGCATCGGCGACACCATCCGGGTCTCCCTGTCGGCTCCTCCGGTCGAGGAGGTCAAGGTCGGCAACCAGATCCTGGAGTCCCTGAACCTCAAGCAGCGCGGCCTGGAGATCGTCTCCTGCCCGTCCTGCGGCCGCGCCCAGGTCGACGTCTACAAGCTGGCCGAGGAGGTCACGGCGGGCCTGACCGGCATGGAGGTCCCGCTGCGCGTCGCCGTCATGGGCTGCGTCGTGAACGGCCCCGGCGAGGCCCGCGAGGCCGACCTCGGCGTCGCCTCCGGCAACGGCAAGGGCCAGATCTTCGTCAAGGGCGAGGTCATCAAGACCGTGCCCGAGTCGAAGATCGTGGAGACCCTCATCGAGGAGGCCATGAAGCTGGCCGAACAGATGGAGGCGGAGGGCGTGGCGTCGGGCGAGCCGTCGATCTCCGTCGCCGAATGACCTGAGCGCCCCGCAAGGGGCGCGGGGACTGCGCGATCACCCCGTACGTCCTGCACCCGCGCCCCCGCAAGGCCCCTGCGAGCTGGTGGGCGCCCCCAAGCAGGGGTCCGGGGCGACAGCCCCCGGCGAGGGGACCGCGGGCGACGGTACGGCAAGGCCGGCGGTCACCCACACGGGGCGGCACCGCCAAGCTTCCGCAGGTACAGTGCGGAGATCAGCAGAACCCCTCAGCGTGAGGCTCCGCACGTGTTGACGCAGACCACCTCTCGGGTGCTCGAACCGAGCGACCTGGACGCCGCGCTCGCCGTACTCGACCGCGAGCCGGTCACGAACGCCTTCGTGACCTCCCGCGTCCAAGTGGCCGGCCTCGATCCCTGGCGCCTGGGCGGCGAGATGTGGGGCTGGTACGAGGACGGCATGCTCACGTCCCTCTGCTACGCCGGCGCCAACCTGGTCCCGATCTGTGCCACCCCGCGCGCGGTCCGCGCGTTCGCCGACCGCGCCCGCCGGGCCGGCCGCCGCTGTTCCTCGATCGTCGGGCCCAGCGAGGCCACCGCCCAGTTGTGGCGCCTCCTCGAACCGCACTGGGGCCCGGCCCGCGAGGTCCGCGCCCACCAGCCCCTGATGGTCACCGAGCGGATGCCCGCCGGCATCGCCCCGGATCCGTACGTCCGCCGCATCCGCAAGGACGAGATGGAGACGATCATGCCGGCGTGCGTGGCGATGTTCACCGAGGAGGTGGGCGTCTCCCCGCTGGCCGGCGACGGCGGCCTCCTCTACCAGGCGCGGGTCGCCGAACTCGTCGGCTCCGGCCGCTCCTTCGCCCGGCTCGACGACAACGGCCGGGTGGTCTTCAAGGCGGAGATCGGCGCGGCGACCTCGGCGGCCTGCCAGATCCAGGGCGTGTGGGTGGCCCCCGAGTACCGGGGCATGGGCCTGGCGGCCCCCGGCATGGCGGCGGTGCTGCGCTACGCGCTGGCCGACGTGGCCCCGGTGGTCAGCCTCTACGTCAACGACTTCAACACGGCGGCGCGAAGGACGTATCTGCGGGTGGGCTTCCAGGAGGTAGGAGCCTTCATGAGCGTGCTGTTCTGACAGTTCGTTTTCGGCAGCCGTCACGAGCTCCTTTCTGACAGCCGTCACGAGCAGCCGACCCGGGGGCGCGCGGAACTGCGCGAGCGACCACAACGCACTCGCACCCGGCCGACAGCGCTCCGTCCCCTGTACCCTCCCCCCATGGACCTCGTGATCGGCCCCCTGGACCTCTCCTCCCACGTGGACGAGGCCCTGGCAGTCCAAGCGATCGCCTTCGGCCTGGGCCCCGACGAGGTAGCCGTACGCCGTCAGATCGTCGTCCGCCACATGCAGTACCCCGGCGCCAGAGCCCTCGGCGCGACCGCCGACGGTCTGCTCGTCGGCTTCGTCTACGGCATGCCGAACAGCCGCACCCACTGGTGGTCCACCGTCGTGGAGCCCTACCTGCGCGCCCAGGGCCACGCCGGCTGGCTCGACGACTCCTTCGTGATCACCGAACTGCATGTGCACCCGCGTCACCAGAACCGCGGCATCGGCCGCCGGCTGATCACCACGATCACCGACGGTACCGACGAGCCCCGCTCGATCCTCTCCGCGATCGACACCGACAGTCCGGCCCGCGGCCTCTACCACTCCCTCGGGTATGTGGATCTCGCCCGCCAGGTCCACTTCCCGAGTGCGCCGAGGCCGTACGCCGTGATGGGCGCCCCCCTGCCGCTGCGCCGCAGGGGTACCGAACGCCCTTAACCGATTTCCACCGGCACAGCGAGCCCGGCTAACCTCCTAGCCATCACCCTTTCCCGGCAGGAGTACGAGAACCATGGCGAACGCACCGGTCCAACGCATGTCCCAGTTGATGGCGAAGACGCTGCGTGACGACCCGGCGGACGCCGAGGTCCTCAGCCACAAGCTCCTCGTCCGCGCCGGCTACGTCCGCCGCACGGCCGCCGGCATCTGGTCCTGGCTGCCGCTCGGCCTGAAGGTGCTGTCCAACATCGAGCGGATCGTCCGCGAGGAGATGGACGCGATCGGCGCCCAGGAGGTGCTGCTTCCGGCCCTTCTGCCCCGGGAGCCGTACGAGGCGACCGGCCGCTGGGACGAGTACGGCCAGGAGCTGTTCCGCCTCCAGGACCGCAAGGGCGGCGACTACCTTCTCGGCCCCACCCACGAGGAGATCTTCACCCTGCTGGTGAAGGACCAGGCGTCCTCCTACAAGGACCTGCCGGTCACCCTCTACCAGATCCAGAACAAGTACCGGGACGAGGCCCGCCCGCGGGCCGGCATCCTGCGCGGCCGCGAGTTCCTGATGAAGGACTCCTACTCCTTCGACCTGGACGACGAAGGCCTCGCCAAGTCGTACGCCCTGCACCGCGAGGCGTACCAGCGGATCTTCGAGCGCCTCGGCCTCGACTACCGCATCGTCGCCGCCACCGCCGGTGCCATGGGCGGCTCGAAGTCGGAGGAGTTCCTGGCGCCGGCCGAGGCCGGCGAGGACACCTTCGCCGACTGCCCGAACTGCGACTTCGCGGCCAACACCGAGGCGATCACGTATGAGCTGAAGGCGGTGGACGCCTCCGGCGTGGCCGCCCTCGAGGAGATCCCGACCCCGGACACCCCGACCATCGAGACCCTCGCCGCCCACCTCGGCGTCCCGGCCTCCGCCACCCTGAAGAACCTCCTGGTGAAGGTCGACGGCGAGATCGTGGCGGTGGGCGTACCGGGCGACCGCGAGGTCGACATGGGCAAGGTCGAGGAGCACTTCGCCCCGGCCGCCGTCGAGCTGGTCACCGAGTCCGACTTCGCCGGTCGGCCCGACCTGGTCCGCGGCTACGTCGGCCCGCAGGGCCTCGGCGAGAAGGTGAAGTACATCGCCGACCCGCGTGTGGCCGCGGGTACCGCCTGGATCACCGGTGCCAACAAGGTGGGCACGCACGCCAGGAACGTCGTGGCGGACCGTGACTTCACCGTCGACGAGTACGTGGATGTCGTCGTCGTGCTGGAGGGCGATCCCTGCCCGAAGTGCGGCACCGGCCTCAAGCTGGACCGCGCCATCGAGATCGGCCACATCTTCCAGCTGGGCCAGAAGTACACCAACGCACTCAAGCTCGATGTCCTCGGCCAGCACGGCAAGCCGGTCCGCGTGACGATGGGCTCCTACGGCATCGGCGTCTCCCGTGCCGTGGCCGCCCTCGCCGAGCAGACCGCCGACGAGCACGGTCTGGTCTGGTCCCGCGAGGTCGCCCCGGCCGACGTGCACGTCGTCGCCGCCGGCAAGGCCCTGCAGACCGAACTCGCCCTGGACGTCTCCGAGAAGCTGCGCGCCGCCGGGCTGCGTGTCCTGGTCGACGACCGGGCCGGGGTCTCGCCGGGTGTGAAGTTCACGGACGCCGAGCTGATCGGAGTGCCGCAGATCCTGGTCGCGGGCCGCCGCTCCGGCGAGGGTGTCCTGGAGCTGAAGGACCGCAAGACGGGCGAGCGCGAGGAGCTGACGGTGGACGAGGCGATCGCCCGCCTCACCGCGAACTGAGCTTCAACTCCCGCCGCGGCGGCCCCTGGTGACACACCGGGGGCCGCCGCGGCTTTTCAGGAACTGCTCAGGCAGTTCTTCCTGGCCGCGGCGGCCGGGGTGTTCGCCCTGGTCGGCACGGAGCGGGCGGACGCCGACACGACGGCGAGCAGCAGCACCGGCACCCAGACACCCCGAAAGGGGCGCGGGGCTGTGTCGATGTGCGGCTCCGCCGCGCGGGCGCGACCAGCCGCGACATCTCGCGGTCCGCGGACAACCGAAGCCGCCCGAACCGTCCGACCTAAAGCCACCCGGCGAATTCAAGCAACAGCTCGGAGTCCTTCGGCCGCCCCACCCGAAGCGCCCGCACACCCGACTCCACGGCCCGGAACAACGTCCACCCCCGCAACCGCTCCTGGTCCACCTCGAGCGACTCCGCGAGCCGCTTGATCCGCCGCCGCGTGATCGTCGCCCCCGACGACGAGGCGATCAGATCCTCCACCCGGTCCCGCACCAGCCGCGCCAGATCGAACGCGCACTCCCCGACCACCGGGTCCGGCCCCACCGCCAGCCACGGCAGCCGCTCCCCGGCCAGCACCTTGCTCTGCCGGAACGTGCCATGCAGCAACCGCCGTTCAGGAGGCGCGGCCAGCAATTCGTCCCGGGCCACGAGCGCCGCGTCCACCAGCGGGGTCACCTCGAGGTCGGCGGACGCCCGCATCGCCGTGGCCTGCCGCCCGGTCCGCTCCGCCACCGTCTCGAAGACGGGCCCGTCCGGCGGCTCCACCCACAGCCGCCGCAACGTCCCCGCCGCCTCCAGTAACGCCTTCGCCTCGGGCAGCGACCGCACCGAGACCTCCGGATGCAGCCGCTCCAGCAGCAGCACCCCGTCGGCCCGGTCCGCGTCCAGCAGCCGTACGGCACCCAGGCCGCCCCAGTGCGCCAGCGCCGCGGCCTCGCTCTCCGGCCGGGCCCGCCGCGGCGCCAGCTTCAGCACCGCCGGTGTCCCGTCCGCCCGTCGCACCAGCAGGACGACGCTGCTGCGGCCGCCGGGTACCTGCACCCGCTCCACGGTCAACTCGCGTAGTGCGACGGCACGTTCCACCGCAGCCGGCAGCTTCTCCAGCCACTCGTCACCGTCCGGCGCCGTCTCACCGAGCGCCCTCACCAGGCGCTGCGGCGGTTCGAAGGCCATACGCGAGTCGTTCCTTTCCTGCTCTGGTGCTCTACGGAGTTGCCGTGACCGAAGGTGTGGCCGAAGGCGAGGCCGGACCGCCGGCCCGGCCCAGCGGCGCGTCCCGTTCGACGAGCCCAGGGAAGGCTACGCTCTGCCCGCTCCACCGCACCGCCCGCACCGCGGCCTCCCGCAGCGCCGCGGCCGCCGACCCGCGCCGCGTGCCGGAGGAGGCCCGGACCAGGTCGGAGTACACGTCGGCCACCCGCTCCTCCAGCTCGGTGGCGAGCCGTAGGGCCGTCACCGCGTCGGTGACGGCGAACGGCAGCGCGTAGGCCGCGCTCGCGGCGACGGGCGCGGCGCCCAGGTCCCGCACCTCACGGGCGAGCGCGTCCCGGCGGGCCCGGTGCGCGTCGTAGGCCGAGCGGGCCTCGGTCAGCCGCTGCGTGCCGATCCGGCCGCCGACGACGCCGTACCCGTAGACCGCCGCGTGCTCGGCCGCCAGTGCCGCCTGGAGCGCCCTCAGCACGCCCGCCTCGGCCTCGTCGCTCACTTCTCACCCTCCGTCAGCAGGTAGGCGTGCGCGGACCCGGACGCCGCCACCCCGGCCAGCAGCCGCGCCAGTTCGCCGGGCACGTCCAGCAGTTCCTTGGCCCGCCGGTCGGCGAGGGCGCGCTCGGCGGCGGCCAGCGAGGCGAGGGCTGACTTCTCGTCGGCCGGAACCTCGGGGGCGGCCGACGCGGCCGCCACGGCCGAGGGGGAGCCCGTCGCGGTGGGCGAGGCCGTGGTCGCCGTCCCCTCCGTGAAGGCCGCAGCGTGGGCCGCCACCTGGGCCCGCAGCGGCCGCAGCCGCTCCGCGAGCCCGGGGTGGGCGGCGAGGACGGCGTCGTACTGCCGGAGCAGCGCCTGGCTGTCCCGGGCCGCACGCGCGCGTGCCCGCGCGGTGACCGACGTGCCGCCGCCGCGGCCGGCGGAGTCGGTGTCGGCGGAACAGCCCGCCAGCACGGCGGCCGAGGCCGCCGAGACGATCAGGCTCCTTCTGCGTACTCCCCAAGGGGTACGCGGCGGCGGGGGGAACGGCACGGCAGACGTCCTCGGGGAGCTGGAAACGAAGAAACGCGAAAGCAATGGGACACGGGACGGACCCGCCCGTGATCACCGTACCCGCGCACCTGTCCGAAGCCACTCATCGGCACCGTCCGTACCCGGGTGGACGGCAACACTCCTCACGACCGGATACCCTTTGACCAGACACGCGACCCAACCCACAACAGCACACGCGGCCGAGGAGTCACCCGGATGAGCACGACCCAGAGCGAGAGGCTGCGAGAGCTCCTGGAACCGCTCGTCACCTCTCAGGGCCTGGATCTCGAAGAGATCGCCGTGGACTCCGTCGGACGCAAGAGGGTGCTGCGCGTGGTCGTCGACTCCGACACCGGGGCCGACCTGGACCAGATCGCCGATGTGAGCCGTGAGCTCTCGGCGAAGCTCGACGAGAGCGACGCGATGGGCGCGGGCGAGTACACCCTCGAGGTCGGCACCCCGGGCGCGGAGCGCCCCCTCACCGAACACCGGCACTACGTGCGTGCCGTGGACCGCCTGGTGAGATTCCAGCTGGCTGAGGGCGGGGAACTGGTCGCGAGAATCCTGGACGTCGACGACGAGGGCCTCGATCTCGAAGTGCCCGGCGTCAAGGGCCGCAAGGCCACCAGCCGCAGACTCGGCTTCGGCGGGATCGAGAAGGCGCGTGTGCAGGTCGAGTTCAACCGCAAGGACAAGAAGGACATGACGGAAGAAGAGGAGGCGTAGCCGTGGACATCGACATGAGTGCCCTGCGGGGCTTGGTTCGGGAGAAGGAGATCTCCTTCGACCTGCTGGTCGAAGCGATCGAGTCGGCCCTCCTCATCGCCTACCACCGCACCGAGGGAAGCCGCCGACACGCGCGCGTGGAGCTCAACCGGGAGACCGGGCATGTGACCGTGTGGGCGAAGGAGGACCCCGAGGACCTGGAGGAGGGGCAGGCACCCCGCGAGTTCGACGACACCCCGTCGGACTTCGGGCGGATCGCCGCCACCACCGCCAAGCAGGTCATCCTGCAGCGGCTCCGGGACGCCGAGGACGACGCCACGCTCGGCGAGTACGCCGGCCGTGAGGGCGACATCGTCACCGGCGTGGTCCAGCAGGGTCGCGACCCGAAGAACGTGCTCGTCGACATCGGCAAGCTGGAGGCCATCCTGCCGGTGCAGGAGCAGGTGCCCGGCGAGACCTATCCGCACGGTATGCGGCTGCGCTCGTACGTCGTCCGGGTGGCCAAGGGCGTCCGCGGACCCTCCGTCACGCTGTCCCGCACCCACCCGGCACTGGTGAAGAAGCTCTTCGCGCTCGAGGTGCCGGAGATCGCCGACGGGTCCGTCGAGATCGCCGCCATCGCCCGCGAGGCCGGTCACCGCACGAAGATCGCGGTCCGCTCCACCCGTTCGGGCCTGAACGCCAAGGGCGCCTGCATCGGCCCCATGGGCGGCCGGGTCCGCAATGTCATGGGCGAGCTGAACGGCGAGAAGATCGACATCGTCGACTGGTCGGACGACCCGGCCGAGATGGTGGCGAACGCGCTGTCGCCGGCCCGGGTCTCCAAGGTGGAGGTCGTGGACCTGGCGGCCCGGTCCGCCCGGGTGACCGTGCCTGACTACCAGCTGTCACTGGCGATCGGCAAAGAGGGGCAGAACGCCCGTCTCGCCGCCCGGCTCACCGGCTGGCGGATCGACATCCGGCCGGATACCGAACAGGTGTCCGAGTAGAGCACTCTTCCC
Source organism: Streptomyces sp. NPDC026538 (assembly GCF_055567535.1). Taxonomy (NCBI): domain Bacteria; kingdom Bacillati; phylum Actinomycetota; class Actinomycetes; order Kitasatosporales; family Streptomycetaceae; genus Streptomyces; species Streptomyces sp. NPDC026538. Next base: position 15,045 of record NZ_JBVHQG010000011.1, on the reverse strand, counting down.
CTCGCCGGGGGTTCACCCGGACGAGGGGAATAGTTCCAAGCCGCAGGTCGCTTGGATTACGACAACAGCCGTTCGATCTTTGCCCCGAAGGGGTGAGGTCGGTGCGGGGAGGTAGACTTAGTAGTGTCTGGCCGGACGCGTGCCCGCGTATGCCCTGAGCGCACCTGTGTGGGGTGCAGGCAGCGAGCGGCCAAGACCGAACTGCTGCGGATCGTGGCGGTCGAGGACGAATGTGTCCCCGATCCTCGCGGTACGCTGCCCGGCCGGGGTGCGTACGTACACCCCGCCCAGGTCTGTCTGGACCAGGCGGTGCGCCGCCGGGCACTCCCGAGGGCGCTCCGCGTCCCGGGTCCGCTGGACGTAAAGGCGTTGCGCCCCTACGTCGAGCAGTAACACCGTAAGAAGCGTCGTACGGAACGTCCGTGCGGCTCTGGTACCCCGCGAGTTGGAAGTAGGTCGAGATTGCGATGAGCACTCGATGAGCACGCGATGAGTACGCCCATGAAGTAGCGACGGTCCGGACACACCCGGACCTAAAAGGAGCGAAGTGGCTAAGGTCCGGGTATACGAACTCGCCAAGGAGTTCGGGGTGGAGAGCAAGGCCGTCATGGCCAAGCTCCAGGAACTCGGTGAATTCGTCCGTTCGGCGTCCTCGACGATCGAGGCGCCCGTTGTACGCAAGCTGACAGACGCCTTCCAGGGCGGTGGCAACGGCAAGTCCGCCGGCAAGCCCGCCCCGCGCAAGGCTGCCCCCAGGCCCGCCGCGCCCTCTCCGGCGCAGGCGGCACGCCCGGGTGGTGCCCCCAAGCCGGGCGCGCCGCGTCCGGCCGCCCCGCAGCCGTCGGCCCCTGCGGCGCCCGCCCCCGCGGCCTCGGCCTCGGCGGCGCCCTCGGCTCCGGCTCCGGTCACCCCCGCGCCGGCCGCCTCCGGCCCGCGCCCGGGCCCGAAGCCCGCTCCGCGTCCGGCCCCGGCCGCGCCCGAGTTCACCGCCCCGCCGGCCCCTCCGGCCGCCCCGGCACAGAGCCCGGCCGCCGCACAGGGCCAGCGTCCCGGTGGCGCTCCCCGTCCGGGTCAGGGCGCCCCGCGCCCCGGCGGTCGTCCCGCCCCCGGTCAGGGACAGGGCCAGGCCCGTCCCGGTCAGGGCGGCCAGCGTCCCGGTGAGCGCGCCCCCCGTCCGGGCGGTGCCCGTCCGGCCGGTCCGCGTCCGGGCAACAACCCCTTCACCTCCGGTGGCTCCACCGGCATGGCCCGCCCGCAGGCCCCGCGCCCGCAGGGCGGCGCGCGTCCCGGCCCCGGCGGTCCCGGCGGTGCTCCCCGTCCCCAGGCGCCCGGCGCCCAGGGCGGCGGCCCGCGTCCCCAGGCTCCCGGCGGTTCCCGTCCGAGCCCGTCCGGCATGCCCCGTCCGCAGGGCGGTCCGCGTCCCGGCGGCGGTTCCGCGGGTCCGCGTCCGAACCCCGGCATGATGCCGCAGCGTCCCGCTGCCGGCCCGCGTCCCGGCCCCGGTGGCGGCGGTCGCGGTCCCGCCGGTGCGGGTCGTCCCGGCGGCGGCGCCGGTCGTCCCGGTGGCGGCGGCGGCTTCGCCGGTCGTCCCGGCGGCGGCGGTGGCGGCGCCCGTCCGGGCGGTGGCGGCGGCTTCGCCGGTCGTCCCGGCGGTCCCGGCGGCGGTGGCGGCGGCTTCGGCGGCGGTCCCGGCGGTGGCGGCGGCGGTCGTCCCGGCTTCGGCGGGCGTCCGGGCGGTCCCGGCGGCCGTGGTGGCACGCAGGGCGCCTTCGGCCGTCCCGGCGGTCCGGCGCGTCGCGGTCGCAAGTCGAAGCGGCAGAGGCGCCAGGAGTACGAGGCCATGCAGGCCCCGAGCGTCGGCGGCGTGATGCTGCCGCGCGGCAACGGCGAGACCATCCGTCTCTCCCGCGGCGCGTCGCTCACCGACTTCGCGGAGAAGATCAACGCCAACCCGGCGTCCCTCGTCGCGGTCATGATGAACCTCGGCGAGATGGTCACGGCCACGCAGTCCGTCTCCGACGCGACCCTCGAGGTCCTCGCCGGCGAGATGAACTACACGGTCCAGATCGTCAGCCCCGAGGAGGAGGACCGCGAGCTGCTCGAGTCCTTCGACATCGAGTTCGGCGAGGACGAGGGCGACGAGGACGACCTGGTGGTCCGTCCGCCGGTCGTCACCGTCATGGGTCACGTCGACCACGGTAAGACCCGGCTCCTCGACGCCATCCGCAAGACGAACGTCATCGCGGGCGAGGCCGGCGGCATCACCCAGCACATCGGTGCCTACCAGGTCTCCACCGAGGTCAACGACGAAGAGCGCAAGATCACCTTCATCGACACCCCGGGTCACGAGGCGTTCACCGCCATGCGTGCCCGTGGTGCGAAGTCGACCGACATCGCGATCCTGGTCGTCGCGGCCAACGACGGCGTCATGCCGCAGACGGTCGAGGCGCTCAACCACGCCAAGGCGGCCGACGTCCCGATCGTCGTCGCGGTCAACAAGATCGACGTCGAGGGCGCCGACCCGACCAAGGTGCGCGGTCAGCTCACCGAGTACGGGCTGGTGGCCGAGGAGTACGGCGGCGACACGATGTTCGTCGACATCTCCGCCAAGCAGGGTCTGCACATCGACTCCCTGCTGGAGGCCGTGATCCTGACGGCCGACGCCTCGCTCGACCTGCGGGCCAACCCGAACCAGGACGCGCAGGGCATCTCGATCGAGTCCCGCCTCGACCGCGGCCGTGGTGCCGTGGCGACGGTCCTCGTCCAGCGAGGCACCCTGCGGGTCGGCGACACGATGGTCGTGGGCGACGCCTACGGTCGCGTCCGCGCCATGCTCGACGACAACGGCAACAACGTCGCCGAGGCCGGACCGGCGACGCCGGTCCAGGTCCTGGGTCTGACCAACGTCCCGGGTGCCGGCGACAACTTCCTGGTGGTCGACGAGGACCGTACGGCCCGTCAGATCGCCGAGAAGCGTGCCGCCCGTGAGCGCAACGCGGCCTTCGCCAAGCGCACGCGCCGTGTCTCCCTCGAGGACCTGGACAAGGTGCTCAAGGCCGGCGAGGTCCAGCAGCTCAACCTCATCATCAAGGGTGACGCTTCTGGTTCCGTCGAGGCGCTCGAGTCGTCCCTGCTCCAGCTGGACGTCGGCGAAGAGGTCGACATCCGCGTCCTGCACCGCGGCGTCGGTGCGGTCACGGAGTCGGACATCGACCTGGCGATGGGCTCGGACGCCATCGTGATCGGCTTCAACGTCCGCGCGGCAGGCCGTGCGGCGCAGATGGCCGAGCGCGAGGGCGTGGACGTCCGGTACTACTCGGTCATCTACCAGGCGATCGAGGAGATCGAGGCGGCCCTCAAGGGCATGCTCAAGCCGGAGTACGAAGAGGTCGAGCTCGGTACGGCGGAGATCCGCGAGGTCTTCAAGTCGTCCAAGCTGGGCAACATCGCGGGTGTTCTCATCCGCTCCGGCGAGGTCAAGCGCAACACCAAGGCGCGCCTGGTCCGTGACGGCAAGGTCATCGCGGAGAACCTCAACATCGACGGTCTGCGCCGCTTCAAGGACGACGTCACCGAGATTCGGGAAGGCTTCGAGGGCGGTATCAACCTCGGAAACTTCAACGACATCAAGATCGACGACGTCATCGCGACGTACGAGATGCGCGAGAAGCCGCGGGTGTAACCCGACGGTTGGTGCTGGCCGACGGGACTTCGGTTCCGTCGGCCAGCGCTTTTCCCGGCCGCCTGCGGCCGGGAAAGTCGGTCGAGCCCCCGCCGGGGACGGGGTACCGTTCCTGACAGGGCCATCGATCCCGTACCGGCGGGTGAACCGGATACATACATGTACGTGGGGACTCTGTCCTTCGACCTCCTCCTCGGCGACATCCATTCGCTGAAGGAGAAGCGCTCCGTCGTCCGCCCGATCGTCGCCGAACTCCAGCGGAAGTTCGCCGTGAGCGCGGCCGAGGTGGACCACCTGGACCTTCACCGCAGGGCCGGCATCGGCCTCGCCATGGTCTCCGGCGACGCCGCGCACCTGACCGACGTGCTCGACCGGTGCGAACGGCTGGTCGCCGCCCGCCCCGAGGTGGAGCTGCTGTCCGTCCGACGGCGCATCCACGGCGACGACGACTAGACCTGAGAACGACACAGAAGAAAGAACGGGAGACGGACCAGTGGCCGACAACGCGCGTGCCAAGAGGCTGGCGGACCTCATCCGAGAGGTGGTGGCCCAGAAGCTGCAGCGCGGGATCAAGGACCCGCGGCTCGGCACCCACGTCACCATCACGGACACCCGGGTCACGGGTGACCTCCGGGAGGCGACCGTCTTCTACACGGTGTACGGCGACGACGAGGAGCGGGCAGCGGCCGCGGCGGGCCTGGAGAGCGCCAAGGGCGTGCTCCGCTCGGCGGTCGGCGCCGCGGCGGGCGTGAAGTTCACGCCGACCCTGACCTTCGTCGCGGACGCCCTTCCGGACACCGCGAAGACCATCGAGGACCTGCTCGACAAGGCACGGGCCTCGGACGCGAAGGTCCGCGAGGTCTCCGCGGGCGCCGCCTTCGCAGGTGAAGCGGACCCGTACAGGAAGCCGGGTTCCGACGACGAGGCGGACATCGCCGCCGACGCCGACGAGACGGACGACGCCACCGAATGACCAGCAAGCCCACCCCGCCCGACGGCCTTGTCATCGTCGACAAGCCGTCGGGCTTCACCTCGCACGACGTCGTCGCCAAGATGCGGGGGATCGCCCGCACCCGGCGCGTCGGGCACGCCGGCACCCTCGACCCGATGGCCACCGGCGTCCTCGTCCTCGGCATCGAGCGGGCGACCAAGCTCCTCGGGCATCTCGCCCTCACCGAGAAGGAGTACCTGGGGACCGTCCGCCTGGGGCAGAACACCCTCACCGACGACGCCGAGGGCGAGATCACCTCGTCCACCGACGCCTCCGGGGTCACCCGCGAGGCCGTCGACACCGGCATCGCCAAGCTGACCGGCCGCATCATGCAGGTGCCGTCCAAGGTCAGCGCCATCAAGATCGACGGTGTCCGGTTGTACAAGCGCGCCCGGGAGGGCGAGGACTTCGAGATCCCGGCCCGGCCGGTGACCGTCTCGTCGTTCACGGTCTACGACGTCCGGGACGCCGTCGCCGAGGACGGCACCCCCGTGCTCGACCTGGTCGTCTCGGTGGTCTGCTCCTCCGGCACCTACATCCGTGCCCTCGCCCGCGACCTGGGCGCCGACCTGGGCGTCGGCGGCCACCTCACGGCGCTGCGCCGGACGCGCGTCGGACCGTACAAGCTGGACTCCGCACGCACCCTCGACCAGCTCCAGCAGGAGCTGACCGTGATGCCGGTCGCCGAGGCGGCCGCGGCCGCGTTCCCGCGCTGGGACGTCGACGCCAGACGGGCCGGTCTGCTCACCAACGGGGTGCGGATCGACATGCCCGAGCAGTACGCGGGCGTCGGTCCCGTCGCCGTGTTCGACCCCCAGGGGCGCTTCCTCGTGCTCGTCGAGGAGCAGAAGGGCAAGGCCAAGAGCCTCGCCGTGTTCGGCTGAACCGTCCGGTGTGCCCGTGGAGCGGCGACCACGGGGTCTGGCGCCGCCGCCGCTCCACGGTCCCCCCTCGGTTCCCCCACCCCTAGGGTGTATCCACCTGTCCCGGGCTATTCACCCGACCGAGCAGGCGCTCGGAGTGAACCGGGGGAGCGGAGGGGGGCGCGTTCGCCACCCGCTCTGTCCCGCTGATCATTTCGCGCCTACCGTCGAGCTCAAGGGCCCAAGGGCACGGATGTACGGGCGGGGAGGTTCGATCATGGCCGGACGGGGCCCGCGGACCGGGAGCGGTCGCCGCACGGCGGACGGTACCCGGGAGGCACGACAGGACACCTGGCCGGAGCCCGACGACCGGCTGGTCCGGGTCCGCGACCTCGCCGGGCGCCCGCGGGGCACCGGCTTCCTCGCCGACCACCACGGCACCCTGGTCACCAGCCACGAGGCCGTCGACGGGCTGGCCCGGATCGTGCTGCACGCGGCCGGCGACCGCACCTGCGTGGTCGACTCGGACGCGGTCACCCCGCTGCCCGCCCACGACCTGGCCCTGATCCGCACCGAAGGCCTCTGCGTGGACCCGCTGCCGATCACGGTACGGGAGCGGATCCCGGCCGGAACCTACGTCCGGATCGCCGCCGACCGCTGGCGCGAGGCCCGGGTACTGACCGCGACCCAGGTGACGTACACCGCCACCGACCGCTTCCATCTCCTGCACGACGCCCTGGAGTTGGCGATGGGCACGGCCGGCCGGGACGCGCTGCGCCTGGGCGGCGGGGCGGCCGGCGGCCCGGTCCTCGATGCGGAGACCGGCGCGGTCCTCGGCGTGCTGGGCACCGCCCTCCAGTCCGGCCAGCGGGACGTGGGCTTCGCCGTCTCGCTCCACCACCCCGACAGCGCCCCTCTGGCCGACCTCCTCACCCGCAACGCCGCGACGGTCCCCGCCTACGGCACCGACCTCAACCTCGCAGGCATCCTGGAACTGACAGCCACATCGGTGGGTCAGGACGGCCCCCCGGGCGCCCTGGCCGGTTACGTGGGCCGTTCCACTCCTCGCATGTCGGCGCCGGGCACTGGAGCGCCCCACAGGGGCGCGGGGAACGGCGCGACAAGCCCCCACACCCCCGCGGACGAACACACCGACCCCATCCAGCCCGTCGAGCGAGCGGCAACCTCGGAACAACTGTCGGCCTTCGCCGAGGACACCGGCACCGACAAGACCAACGGGACCGTCCTGGCCCTCGTCGGCGCCCCCGGAACCGGCCGCACCACCGAACTCGCCGCCCTCGCCGCCCGCCGCAACCGCGGACCGCACCCCGCCCCCACCCTCTGGCTCCGCGGCGCCGACCTCAAGGACGCCGACGACTCCGTCGCCGACGCGGCCCGCCGCGCCCTGGAGCGCGCGGTCCGGATCGTCGCCGCCTCCCGCTCCCAACTCCCCGGCGACCTGGGCGAACTGACCGTGGAGCGGCTGGCCCGGCTCGCCACCCGGGCCGGACGTCCGCTCCTCCTCCTGCTGGACGGCCCGGAGGAGATGCCACCGTTCCTCGCCCACCGGCTCTCCGCCTGGACCGCGGGCACCGCCGCATGGCTGCGCGACACCGGCGCCCGGCTCCTCGTCGCCTGCCGCGAGGAGTACTGGGAGCGGGCCGGCGCCGAGTTCCCGCCCGACCTGCTGCACCGGGGCACCGGCAACCCCTCCTGCGTCCGGCTGACCGACCTCACCCCCGACGAGGCCCGCCGCGCCCGCTCCCGCTACGGCGTGCCCGACGGCGCCCTCACCGACCGCGACGCCCGCCACCCCCTCACCCTGCGCCTGCTCTCCGAGGTCCGCGCAGCCCTCCCGGACGCCCCCGCCGACGGCCCGATCGACCGGCACGACGTCTTCGCCGCCTACCTGGACCTGCTGTGCCTGCGCATCGCGGTCCGGCTGGCCGCCGAGAACGGCCTGCGCGGTACGGCCGTACGACGGCTCGCCGCCCGTGTCTCCGGCCAGGTGCACGAGGCCGCCCGGCGCAGCCTCGGGCCCGGCCAGGGCGAGCTGGACCGCGAGTCGTTCGAGGCGGTGTTCCCCTGGGGGCCCGTCCCCGCGCACCTCGGCGGCGGCTCCGGCTGGGCCTCCGCCGTGCTCACCGAGGGCCTGCTGGTCCCGGCGGGCGGCGGCTACCGCTTCGCCCACGAGGAACTCGCCGACTGGATCCAGGGCATGCACCTGGACCTGGACGAGGCCCTGCACGCCCTCGTCCACCGCCCCCGGACCGCCCGGAGCGCCCACCCCCTGCCCGTGCCGCACCACCGGGTCGGACCGGTCGTCCAGGCGCTGCTGCTCCTCGACCGCCAGTACGGGCCGGCCCAACTCGCCCCGCGGCTCAACGACCTGGCGCACGCCCTCGACCTCGACCCCGGCTCCTGGTGGGCCGCCCGGCTGCTCGCCCAGACCCTGCTGCGGCTGCCCGACGCCACGCCGTACACGGGAGTGCTGCGGCTGCTCGCCGACCGGGTCGTGGGCCGGCAGCGCACCGCGGCCACCGAGTTCGGGCCGGATTTCTGGACCGCGCTCACCCTGCCCGACACCGAACGCTTCGATCTGCTGCGGAGACTGGTGCGCGCCGACGAGCCGCTCCCGGAGACCGCGGGCCTCGGCCGCTTCGGGGCCCGGCCGACGGGGGAGACCCCCGAGGGCACGGCCCCGCGCTACCTGGACGCCGTCGCCCGGCTGCTCGCCGCCGACCCCGCCGCCGTACAGCCGTATCTCACCCGGTGGTTCGACGACGAGCGGCCGTTGCCCGCGATGCCGCATGCCACCGTGGCGACCGCGGCCCAGGCGCTGCTGCACACCCACCGGCACCGGGCACTGGACGATCTGACCGAGGTGCTGGTCGACGCCGCGCACCGGCGGGGCGACGAACTGCTCGCCGTGCTCGCCGAGGACGAGCCGTCCGCGGTGTGCCGGGCCGTCGACCGCTGGGCGCACGACGAGCGCCCGGCCCGCCGGGTGGCCGCCGTGGCCCACGGGCTGCGCGCCGCCCCGCACGTCCGCAGCGAGCCCGACCGTGAACTGCTCCGCTACGCCGCGCTCGCCCTGCTCGCCCGCCCCGCCGACTGCACCCTGCACGGCGGCGCCCTCGCGCTGCTGGTCCGGGATCCGCGGACCCGGGCCCGCCATCTCCCGCAGGCGCTCGGGCACTTCGCCACCGGCGACCCGCAGCTCGCGCCGAGCGCCCTGGTCCCCGCCCTGGCCACCCACCCCGACGACGTCCTGGAGGCCTTCCGCAGCAGGCTGCGCGGGCCCGGCGCCGGACAGGTGCTGCGCGCCCTCGCCGACGTCACCGCACCGGCCCTCGCCCACCGGATCAACGAGCTGGTCCTCGAGGCCGTCGAGCTGCGTCCGGAGACCGCCGGGCAGGTGGCCGGGTTCGTCGAGCGCCGCCTCGACCAGGGTCCTGGGGCCCGTGCCGTCCTGCTGCCGCTGGTCACCGGGCTGCTCGACGACGGCCCCGAGCCGGTCCGGGCGGCTCTGGCCACCGTCCTGGGCGCGGCCGGCACCCCCGTCTCGCGCCCGCTGCGCCGGGAACTGCTGGAGTTCCTGCTCGCTCACGAGCGGGACCCCGGCGTCCTGGACGCGCTGCTGCACGCGGCCGCCGTACAGCGCGAGGACGACGGCGACCAGATGCGCGAGCTGGTCAGGCGCACCGGTCTGCTGCTGGTCCGCACCCCGGACGGGGCGACCCGGTTCGACCGCGGACTGGTCGACCTGGGCCGGCACGTGCCCGGATTCGCCGCCCTGATGGCCCGCTGGCTCACCGACACCCCGGAGGAATGGGCCGCCGTGGTGGGGCCCAGCACCCGGCGGATGCTGGGCAACCTGGCCGGTGTCCGGGTGCCCGCGTGAGGCGCCGGACACGTGCGCCAGGTCACAGCGACCGTGCCGGTGTGAGACGGGTCCGGCAAACATGGCACCCTTAGACCTGCGTAAGACGGACAACGGACACAGGTTCGAGGAGCGGTCACAGTGCAGCGCTGGCGTGGCTTGGAGGACATCCCCGAGGACTGGGGGCGCAGCGTCGTCACCATCGGTTCTTATGACGGGGTGCACCGCGGTCACCAGCTGATCATCCGGCATGCCGTGGACCGCGCCCGTGAGCTGGGCATTCCCGCGGTCGTCGTCACCTTCGACCCGCACCCCAGCGAGGTCGTCCGCCCCGGCAGCCACCCGCCGCTGCTCGCCCCGCACCACACCCGCGCCGAGCTGATGGCGGAGCTGGGCGTGGACGCGGTGCTGATCCTGCCCTTCACCACCGAGTTCTCGCGGCTGTCCCCGGCCGAGTTCGTGGTCAAGGTGCTGGTGGACAAGCTGCGCGCCAAGGCCGTCGTCGAGGGCCCCAACTTCCGCTTCGGCCACAAGGCCGCGGGCAATGTCGATTTCCTCGCCGAGCAGGGCAAGGTCTACGACTTCGAGGTCGAGGTCGTCGACCTGTACGTGCGCGGCGAGGCGGGCGGCGGCGAGCCGTTCTCCTCGACCCTGACCCGGCGCCTGGTCGCCGAGGGTGACATGGCGGGTGCCCGGGAGATCCTGGGACGCCCGCACCGGGTGGAGGGCGTGGTCGTACGCGGCGCCCAGCGCGGCCGTGAGCTGGGCTTCCCGACGGCCAACGTCGAAACGCTGCCGCACACCGCGATCCCGGCCGACGGCGTCTACGCCGGCTTTCTGCACGCCCAGGGCGAGGTGATGCCGGCCGCGATCTCCGTCGGCACCAACCCGCAGTTCGACGGCACCGAGCGCACGGTGGAGGCGTACGCCATCGACCGCGTCGGCCTCGACCTGTACGGACTGCACGTCGCCGTCGACTTCCTGGCCTTCGTCCGCGGCCAGGCCAAGTTCGACTCGCTCGACGCGCTGCTGGAGCAGATGGCCGAGGACGTCAAGAAGTGCCGTGAGCTGGTGGCGGCCGAGGACGCCTGACCAGGGCCTCAACCAGGGGTTCGGTTCTACGCCGAAGGGCGGCCGGTGCGGTGAGGCACCGGCCGCCCTTCGGCGTTTCGGCTACTGCTGCGGAGGCTGCGGCGGCTCCTGGGGGTGCGGCGGCTGGGGCTGGCCCTGCTGCGGCTGCTGCGGGAAGCCGTAGCCGCCGGGCGGGGCCGGGGGAGCGGGGGGCTGGGCGCCGGGCTGCGGATAGCCGTAGCCCGGCTGCGGCTGCTGCTGCGCCTGCGGGGGATACGGCTGGCCCGGCTGCTGCGGATGGGGCTGGGCCCCGGGCTGGGGCCGGCCGTAGAGCTCCTGCTGCGGAGGCTGTCCCGGCTGCTGCGGATAAGGCTGCTGCGGGTACGGCTGTCCCGGCGCGTACGGCTGCTGCTGGCCCGGGGCCTGCGGCGGGGCGTACTGCTGGGCGGGCAGCGGCTGGGCGGCCAGCGGCTGGCCCGGCATCGGCGGGGCGGCGACCGGCGGCGGGTTGCCGTCGCTGGTCCACAGGCCGTGCATCTGCTGGTGGCGTACGAAGTCCTCCGCGACCATCGCCGCGAGGTTGAAGTACGCCTCGCGCACCTTCGGCCGCATCATGTCGAGGTCCACCTCGGCACCGGCGGACAGGTGCTCGTCGAAGGGCACGACCACGACACCCCGGCAGCGCGTCTCGAAGTGCTGCACGATGTCCTCGACCTTGATCATCTTGCCGGTCTCGCGGACTCCGGAGATCACCGTGATCGACCTCGACACCAGGTCGGCGTACCCGTGCGCGGACAGCCAATCCAGGGTCGTACTGGCGCTGCTCGCCCCGTCCACCGACGGCGTCGAGATGATGATCAGCTGGTCGGCGAGGTCCAGCACCCCGCGCATGGCGCTGTAGAGCAGACCGGTACCCGAGTCGGTGAGGATGATCGGGTACTGCCTGCCCAGGACGTCGATCGCGCGCCGGTAGTCCTCGTCGTTGAACGTGGTCGAGACGGCCGGGTCGACGTCGTTGGCGATGATCTCCAGGCCGGACGCGGCCTGGGAGGTGAACCGCCGGATGTCCATGTAGGAGTTGAGGTACGGGATCGCCTGGACCAGGTCACGGATCGTGGCGCCGGTCTCCCGGCGCACCCGGCGGCCGAGCGTGCCGGCGTCCGGGTTGGCGTCGATGGCCAGGATCTTGTCCTGGCGCTCGGTGGCGAGGGTGGAGCCGAGCGCGGTCGTCGTGGTCGTCTTGCCGACACCGCCCTTGAGGCTGATCACCGCTATCCGGTAGCAGGACAGCACCGGCGTACGGATCAGGTCCAGCTTCCGCTGCCGCTCGGCCTCCTCCTTCTTGCCGCCGAGCTTGAACCGCGAGGGTGCGGCACCGGGCCGACCGCTCTTCGCCTTCTGCTTCTTGTTGTTGAGCAGCCGGTCGGAGGACAGCTCCACGGCCGCGGTGTAACCCAGCGGCGCCGCACCGGGGTTGGTCATCTGCCGCTGGTCGTGCTGCATGGGCTGCGGCCAGGCGGCACCGACCCGCGGGTCGACCGGGGGCTGGGGGGCCTGCGGCGCCTGCTGCTCCGGGTACGGGGCCGGAGCGGGCGGCTGGGCGGGCTGGGCGGCGCGCGGGTCCTGGGAGGCCTGCGGCTGCGCGCCGGGCTGCGGGAAGCCGTAAGCGCCGGGCGGGGCCTGGGGCGCCGGGGGCTGCGCGGCCGGCTGCGGGAAGCCGTAACCGGCAGGCGCGGGCGCCTGGGGCACGGGAGCGCCGGGATAGCCGTAACCGCCTGGTGCGTCGGGCTGCTGCGGCTGTTCGGCCGGGGGAACGGGGGGCTGGGCGGCGGGCTGCGGGAAGCCGTAACCGGCCTGCGCCTGCGCCTGCGGCGGCACGGGGGCGCCCGGCTGCTGGGCCGGCGGCTGGTGCCAGGCGGCGGGCGCGGGCTGCGGTGCCTGCGGCGGCTGGAACGCCGGCTGCTGCCCGGGCCCGCCCGCGGGACCCTGCGTGGACGCCTGCGGTGCCTGCGGCTGACCGGGCGTCGGCTCCGACGGTGCCGACTGGGCCGGCCAGTGGGCGGCCGGTGCGGGGGCCGCGGGCTGGTAGGACGGCGGCAGCGGCGGCACCACGGCCGGCGGCGTCGGGGGCGTGGGCGGCGTAGGCGGGGGAGTCCAGGCGGTGGGCGGCGCGGCGACCTCGGGAGCCGGGGGCGCGTCCTGCGGCGCGGGCGCGGTGGTTACGGCGTCCTGGGGCGCCGGCATGGCGGCTACGGCGTCCTGCGGCGTGGCGTGTGCGTCCTCGGGCTCGGCGGTGTCCTCGGGGGCCACGGTGTCGGCGGCATCGTCGGACGCGGAGTGCGCCTCGCCCTCGGCACCGTCGTACTCGCCGACGTCATCGGCGTCATCGGTGTCGGCGAACGCGTCCTCGGGCTCGTCCTCCTCGGTGTCGTCCACCGGGGCGGCCTCCTGGGCGGGTTCGCCGGTCTCGGCGGTACCGCCGGAGTCGGCGTCGTCGAGGGGGGCCTCGTCCTCGGTGCCGTTCTCGTCGCCGTCGACGTGCGGCGAGCCGTCCGAGGCCCTGGCGCCGGAGTCGACCAGCAGCGCGATGACATCGGCCGCCGACCGCTCCTCCTCGTCGGCGCCGTCCTCGGCCCGGACCTCGTCCTCGTCCTCGGCGCGGCTCTGTTCGGCCGCCGCGTCCTTGGCCGCGGCTGCCTGCTCGGCGGCCTCGGCGATGTCCCGCTTCAGCGCGCCGGCGGAGAACCGCATCGTCGCCCCGCTCTCCAGGTCACCGTTGTCCGGCTCGGGCTCTGGCGCCGGTTCCTCGGCGGCGGGCCGCTGCGGTTCGAAACCGACCGGCAGCTTCGGCACGGCGGCCGCGCTGTCCGCGGGCGGTGCGGCAGGGGTGAACGGCGCGGCGACCGGGGCCGGCGGAGCGGCCGGCGCCCCTGCGTCCGCGCTCGGGGCAGGCGGCGTGAAGGGCGCTCCCGGTGTGGCGGTGGGCGCCGGAGTGGACGGCGCTCCCGGAGTCGAGGCGGGCGCGGGAGTGGACGGCGCTCCCGGAGTCGAGGCGGGCGCGGGAGTGAACGGTGCTCCCGGAGTCGAGGCGGGCGCGGGAGTGAACGGTGCCCCGGGTGTTGCCGTCGGCGGCGGGGTGAAGGGCGCTCCCGGAGTTGACGCGGGCGCGGGAGTGAACGGAGCTCCGGGCGTTGACGTGGGCGGCGGCGTGAACGGTGCCCCGGGCGCGGCGGCAGGCGCGGACGCCGGCGGCGTACCCGGCGCGGAACCGGTCGGCGGCGTGAAGGGCGCGCCCGGTGTGGCGGTGGGTGCCGGCGTGAAGGGCGCGCCCGGCGTGGCGGTGGCCGGAGGGGTGAAGGGCGCGCCCGGCGTCGCGGCGGGCGGCGGGGTGAACGGTGCCCCGGGCGTTGCCGTCGGCGGCGGGGTGAAGGGCGCTCCCGGAGCCGACGTCGGCGCGGGAGTGAACGGACCACCGGGACCCGGCCTTCCGCCCCCCTGCTGGGCATGCGGCGGGGGAGTCAGTCCGGGGATCGGCGCCCCCGGCGGGAACGGCGAACGGGGCTGCGCGGCAGGCGTCGTACCGGAGGCGGACCCCGGAGCCCCTGCCCCGCCGGGCGCACCGGACCGGTCGCCGGACCCCGGCCCGCCGGCGCCCTCGGTGCCGTCGCCCGCTCCCGGGCCGCCCGCCGCGTTCTGCGTGTACCAGGCGGGCGGCGCGTAGTCGATCGTGAACTCGCCCGTCATCTCGTTGAGTGACTCCGCGTCGGGCTGGTCTTCGCCGGGTGTGGCCCAGCCCCCGCGGATCCCGTCCCGATCGCTGCTCACAGTTCCTCCTGGTGTGGTCGAGCACCCTCATGCCGTGCCGGCGCGACGACCATGTCGTGTCGTTCTCAGCATCCGTATTCGTTTGAGGTAGTCCGATCCACCGGCTCTCCCCCTCGGGGGCACCGACGTCTTGTTCACGGTCCTGACGTCGCGCCCCCCTCCCAGCCTAATCACCGGGAGCCGAACCTCGGCAGGCCCGTCCGTCTCAATACGGACGTCCGCCTGGTCACACCCTGCCCTGAACTCCTGTGCAGAGCTTTCGTATTGCCCCACCATCGATGAATAAAACGGGCAAGAACCGTCAGTTCGGGCACCAGTTGACCGCGCGAGGGGCGGGGAGTGCGAGATGTGCGCGGCAAAAGCCGCAGTCTCCCCGGAAGTTCCGTCGTACGCGGAGCGCGAAGCAGAGAAGAAAAGGGAAGAAAGGGGGCGTTCGGGTTCGGCGTCCCGACCTGCGCACCGGCAATCCGCGCCGGGCCTGCAAGAGCTCTGTCCGTCTCCAGGACGGCTGTACGGCCCCCGGCGCGGCGACCGTTACTTCTCCGCAGGCTTCTTCGGCCACCTGGAGAACGGCGAGGGCGTGGTCGTCGGGCGTCGGCAGCGCCCGGAAGAGCTGAGCCCGGTTGTGGGGGGGGGAGGATTATTGTCCCTTCCCCACCCCACCGCCGGTGTCTCGGTTGACCGGCCGCCGTTTTTTTCTTTTTCTTTCCTGTTGAACTCCCACCCCCGC
>NZ_JBVHQG010000010.1:0-373572 GCF_055567535.1 Streptomyces sp. NPDC026538 | reverse complement strand
CAGGACGACGAACGCAACCGCAGCCGTTACGGCCGCCATGCTGATCACTACGGCAGCTATGGCGTGTTCGAAACCGGCGACGGTGCGGTCTGCCGCCACCACCCCCGCGAATGGTTCTCTACCCTGCTCACCGAGTTCCAGAACGTCGACACCCGGACCATCACGGTGCCCACCATGAACGGGCACGAGTCAACAGGGATCCAGATCCTCGCCCGCAAGCCCACATCAGCATGAACGCAGCTCAGATCCAAGGGTATTGACAATTACTCGCGGCCCTCATCGCCCGGCTCGTCGTGGCAGTGCAGGGAGCCGTGCGCCAGCCTGGCTGTGCACCTGTGTGACTTACCGCACAGAGAGGCAGACGCGGTCAGGGATTCGGCGCCCGCTATCGATGCCCGAGTTGAGTGGGGGCACCGTAGTGCCCCTGTTCACCGGAGTACTCAGCCCACCGCGGATCAGCTTCTAGGAGCTGCCGCTCGGTTTTGGCTGCTGGGATGACATCTCGGGGAAGCTCTTCGTGAGGTTGGTGGGCAGTTCGAGGAACGCCTTGCCGATGATCGGGCCGGTGAGGGAGTCCTTTCGGATCCAGGAGGCTCCCTCGTAGAGGGTGATGCCGCTGGTGCCGTAGGGCTTGTAGCCGAGCGGCATCTCGTAGGACTCGAAAATCGGGGTGTAGTACCACGTCCCGTAGGGCGTGGACAGACGCGCGTACACGGGGTAGTTACGTCCGGAGACCGGCGACTTCCAAGTCTGCAGCGGGACCCATTGGACCGCCTCTCCGAACCCGTACTCGGGGTTGGCGTTCGGGGTTCCGTGCATGTAGCGGCCGATGTTCAACAACGGCTTGTTCTGCTGGTCGTACCACTGGCGGAAAGTGAAGATCGAGCCGTCGTCGAACTGGATCGCCGACCACACGTAGGCCGTGCCCCACGGCTGCTTCGAGATACCGAAGTTGCCCCACTGATGCTCCATCCACAGCGATCCGGTGAGGTGCCGTGTCTGGTTGCCGATGGTGACGGTTCCGGTGACGTTCTGCTTGGGAGCGCCGTAGTAGTAGGACAGCGATCGCATCGTCTGCGGGTCGGCCTTGCCCTGCCAAGGCGTGTTCTCGTTCTCCACGCCGAAGGGCGTCATGGGTGTGTAGCCGTAGGGGCTCTGCGTCTTGGTCTCCAGGTCCATGGTGATGGGCTGCTTGACGTTCTTGGCCCGACTCTTGAAGTGCAGGTTCCAGGTGTCCGGGGAGGCGCGGTAGACGGTCGTGAAGGTCGTACCGCTCTGCGAGACGCTGTACTGGAAGTCGTCGCGGGAGGTGGACTGTGGCGGAGCGATGGCCGTCAGCGGCGCGGTCAGGGTGTCGGCCGTCCACACGAAGTCGTGCGTCTTGAGGTTGCCCAGTGAGAAGTACGGGCGGTACTGGTATTTGCCGGGCGAGACACCCTCGTGGAAGACGTTGTAGAAGAGCCCGAAATCTTCGCCGGTGTCCTTGTCGGTGACGTACCCGGTCCAGTAGTGCCACTCCTCCAGCTCGCCGGTGTCGTAGAACGGGCCACCGTGCCACTTGTGGTCCTGCGGGAGGGTGTAGAGGGCCTGGGCCGATCTGGTGGCGATCCGGTCGCCGGACGCCTTCGACGACGCCCCGGTGGACTGGCTGCTGGCCTCGCCCTCCGCCATGACGGAACTGCACCCTGCCAATGGCGCAGCGGCCGCAACCGCCAGTCCCGAGAACAGGACGCGGCGCCGACGGGGGGCCGCACCGGTGGCATCGCCCATAGCGGGCTCGCCTTCCGCGGCGCTGTGGGCCGACGGTGTCTCCCCGCTCGCGTTCATGCGCTGTCCTCCGGCCACCACGCCAGTCACCGAAGGCAACCAGGCATTACCGTGTGTGATGTATGCCGTTACTGTAGGACGGCGGTGCATTCACGGCATCTCGAACAGGCGCCCCGATCGGCAGCCCCGGGCAGACAGCCGGAACCGAACGCTGCTCCGTCGATGACCACTCAGGTGAGTGCAGTGACGGATGGGACCACCAGAGTCTTCACGTGGGAGGTGGGGTGTTCTCGACTCCCCCGGCGTGCTCCGTCGGCGGACGGAGCTCGTGCAGCCCCCCGGCCGCCCCCTGCGCAGAGCGTTAGGACGTCGCTGCGCCGTCGCGGCACCCGCCCGGGACGCAGCTGTGCAGTGTGCCGGGATGAGGGCGGGTTCCTCGGTGATGCCTGCGGGTGCGCCACGCCGGGCGTCGGGCCGCGCTGGGCGTGCGATGCTGGAATCCTGGAGCGCGCCGGGCCTTCGGGCCCCGCGTTCTCACCGGCGTGACGGCCCCAGGGCGGCGATGCGTAATGACCGGGCAGCAGTGCCGGGATCGTGAGAACAGCCGGTACCAGGGTGTGCGGAAGGGTGCGCCCTGGCCGGGAGGCGGGGCCGGGTGACCGTCTCCGCTCCGGCGCAGGAGCCCGTGCTCGCGCCCGGGGTGATGTCGGCGGCGGCCCTGTCGGGGGACGATGTCCTGCGTGAGCTCGGCGTCGGCGCCGCCGAAGGTCTCGGCGGCGAGGACGTCGTACGACGGCAGGCGCGGTTCGGCCCCAACGCGGTCGCCACACACCACGCGCGGGTGTTCCCTGTGCTGTGGCATCAACTGCGCTCTCCCCTGCTCGGACTGCTGACGGCGGCCGCTGTCGCGTCCTTCCTGGTGGGCGAGCGAAACGACGCGGTGATCATCGGGCTGATCGTAAGCGCGTCCGTCGGGCTGGGCTTCGTCAACGAGTACCGGGCCGAGAAGGCGGCCGAGGCGCTGCACTCCCAGATCCACCACCAGGCCGTGGCGCTGCGCGACGGCCGGACGACCCTGGTGGACGTCACGGCACTGGTCCCCGGTGACGTGGTGGAACTGCGGCTGGGCGACATCGTTCCGGCGGATCTGCGGCTGCTGCGGGTCACCGGTCTGGCGTGCGACGAGTCGGTGCTGACCGGCGAGTCGCTGCCGGTGGACAAGAACCTCGCCGCGGTCGCGGCCGGGACCCCGTTGGCCGAGTTGTCCGGGTGCGCTCTCATGGGCACGGTCGTCCGGACCGGTTCCGCCCGGGGGGTGGTGGTGGCCACCGGGGCGCACACCGAGTTCGGGAAGATCGCCGCCGGGCTCGACACCCACCCGCTCGACACCGAGTTCCAGGTCGGCCTGCGGCGCTTCTCCCTGCTGCTGGTCTACGTCGCGGGCGCGCTGACCACCTCGATCTTCGTGATCAACGTCGTCCTGCACAAGCCGGTCATCGACGCGCTGCTGTTCTCCCTGGCCATCGCCGTCGGTATCACCCCGCAGCTGCTGCCCGCGGTCGTCTCGACCAGCCTGGCCGCCGGGTCGCGCCGGATGAGCCGGCGCAAGGTGCTGGTGAAACGGCTGGTCTGCATCGAGGACCTGGGCGATGTCGATGTCCTGTTCACCGACAAGACCGGCACGCTCACCATGGGCCGCATCGAGTACATGCGCGCGGTCCCCGCCGACGGCCACGGCTTTGAGGCGGTGGTGCGGTGGGGACTGCTCAGTACCGAGAACGCGACGCGGGACGCGCAGGACGTCGGCGGGAATCCGCTGGACCAGGCCCTGTGGCGGTCTCCGGCCGCCGCGGGCGAGCGGGCCGCGCTGGACGGGTACACACAGGTCGCGGTGGAGCCCTTCGATCACGAACGGCGCATGGTCTCGGTCCTCGTGCGGGACGGGGACGGGCGTTCGCGTCTGGTCACCAAGGGTGCTCCGGAGACCGTCCTGGACCGCTGCGTCGAGGTCCCGTCCGAAGCCCGTGCGGCGCTGGCGGCGGAGTTCGCCGCAGGGAACCGGGTGGTCGCCGTCGCCACCCGGCCCGTCGCCCCCGGAACGCAGACCGTCGAACCCGACAGCGAGCGGGAACTGAGCCTGGCCGGACTGCTGGTGTTCCTCGACCCGCCCAAGCCGGACGCGGCCACGGCGCTGCGCAGACTCTCCGGCCTCGGAATCGCGGTGAAGGTTGTCACCGGCGACAACGCCGCGGTCGCCGCCAAGGTCTGCCACGACCTGGGGCTCACGGACGCGGGCGCGATGACCGGCAGCGAGGTCGACGCCCTGGACGACGCACAACTGGCCGAGGCGATCACCAGGACCACCGTCTTCGCACGGGTGAGTCCCGAGGCCAAGGCCCGCATCGTGCACGCACAACGGCTCAGCCGCGGCGGCGTGGCGTTCCTGGGCGACGGCGTCAACGACGCACTGGCCCTGCACGCCGCCGACGTGGGCATCTCCGTCGACTCGGCCACCGACGTCGCCAAGGACGCGGCCGACGTCATCCTGCTGGAGAAGGACCTCGACGTCCTCGCGGACGGGGTGTCCGAGGGCCGCAGGATCTTCGCCAACACCATCAAGTACGTACTGATGGGCACGTCCAGCAACTTCGGCAACATGGCCTCCGCCGCGGGCGCCTCGCTGTTCCTGTCCTTCCTGCCGATGCTCCCCTCACAGATCCTGCTGAACAACCTTCTCTACGACAGCAGTCAACTCGCCATCCCCACCGACAACGTGGACGAGGAACAGCTGCGGAAGCCCTCGCACTGGGACATCGCCTTCATCCGCCGGTTCATGATCTCCTTCGGGCCGCTCAGCTCGGTGTTCGACTTCCTCACCTTCGGCGTCATGCTCTGGGTCTTCCACTCCGGGCCGGCCCAGTTCCGCTCCGGCTGGTTCGTCGAGTCACTGGCCACCCAGACCCTGGTGATCTTCGCCATCCGTACCCGGCGCGTCCCCTTCTTCCGCAGCCACCCCAGCCTGCCGCTGACTCTCGCCGCGCTCGGCGTCGTCCTGGTCGGCGCGGTGCTGCCGGCCACCCCGCTCGCCCACGCCCTGGGCTTCCAGCCGCTCCCCGGGGCGTTCTTCGCCGCGCTGGTCGGCATGGTCCTCGCCTACCTGGTCCTCATCGAAATCGGCAAACGGCTTTTCTACGGGGCCGTGGCAGTGGCACCTCCGGTTCCCCGGCACTACGCCGACCGTCGTCACCTGCGGCGCCGGGCCGGCCGCTTCAGCAGTGCCGCGCCCCGCCCCACGCCGGCCGACGGCCCGCCGTGATGCGGACCGTCGACCCGGCGGCGAGCGGCGGGGCGCGGACAGGGGAGGGGATCACCCTGCGGTGACCCGGCAGGCGCACATGCGCCTTGGGGCGCCGTGGGTTCGCGGCCACAGGGGCCCTCACCTGGTCTCGGGCGCCCCACTCGGTGCCGGCACGCGAGCCGAGTC
This sequence comes from Streptomyces sp. NPDC026538, assembly GCF_055567535.1. Lineage (NCBI taxonomy): Bacteria > Bacillati > Actinomycetota > Actinomycetes > Kitasatosporales > Streptomycetaceae > Streptomyces > Streptomyces sp. NPDC026538. Next base: position 368,321 of record NZ_JBVHQG010000010.1, on the reverse strand, counting down.
GGTCAGGCCGAGGTCCAGTACGGGGGCGGGGGACGGCGGCGCCGTGGCGGGAGTCCCGAGGGCCGGTACGGGGGCGGGGGACGGCGGCACCGTGGCGGGAGCCGGCGGCACCGTTGTGGCGGCCGCGTTCGCTTCGCGGGCGAGGAAGGAGCCGAGTTCTCCGATGGTGCTCATCAGCGGTGCCGGGAAGACGACGGTGGTGTTCTTGTCCACGCCGATCTCGACCAGGCTCTGCAGGTTGCGCAGTTGCAGGGCGAGCGGGTGGGCCATCATCGTGTCGGAGGCGTCGCCCAGGGCGGCAGCGGCCAGGGACTCTCCCTCGGCGTTGATGATCTTGGACCGCTTCTCCCGCTCGGCCTCGGCCTGCCGGGCCATCGCGCGCTTCATGGACTCGGGCAGCTGGATGTCCTTCAGCTCGACCAGGGTGACCTCCACACCCCATTCGGCGGTGGTGATGTCGAGGATCTGGCGGATGTCCAGGTTGATGCGGTCCGTCTCCGACAGCGTCTCGTCCAGGGTGTGCTGGCCGACGACCTTGCGCAGGGTGGTCTGGGCGATCTGGTCGATCGCGGAGTTCACGTTCTCGATCGCGATGACCGACTTGACGGCGTCGACCACGCGGAAGTAGGCCACGGCGGAGACGTCGACGCTGACGTTGTCCTTGGTGATGATGCCCTGGGACTGGATCGGCATGGTGACGACCCGCAGCGACACCCGGTGCAGGGCGTCGACGAAGGGGATGATGAACCGCAGCCCCGGGGAACGTGTTCCGACGAGTCGGCCGAAGCGGAACAGCACCCCTTTCTCGTACTGCTTGACGACCTTCACGGCCATGGCGAGCGCCACGACGGCCAGTAGGCCGACCACGACGATGAGAACGATCAGGAGTTGCATGCAAGGCTCCTCGGGACGAGGACCACGGCGTTCGCGCGAGGTCCTGGACATAGGTCGGCGGAGCACGTGACGCCAGGGGGCGAGCACTCTGTGAGTGCTCGTGTCCCGTCGCGAGGAGCGCGATTCACCGGCACCGGGCACCCGATGCCGTACGGGCCTCGGGACCGGCCGTGTGTCCAGCATCGCCCGACGCGCACGCACACCGCATGGGCCGAACGGTCCACACCGTGCCGGCCCCCGCACAGGCGGGAGGTCAGCCCGGCACACCCACGCCACCGCCGGCGCAGGTCGCGGGCGATGCGGTCACGGTCGCCGAGGAGCAGGAGCTGTTCGGTGGCGCGGCGATGCTCGGCGATCTCCAGGGCGAGTGCGGCGTGGTCGGCTAATCCGGCGACCATGGCGACGGTCGCGTCGGCGAAGGCGGGACGACCGGGGAGACCGCCGACCAGATCCAGGTCTGCCGACCGGCTCACCCGGTGGATACGACACGGGCGCCAGAGGCCTGGCGGATGTCGACCCGGGTCTGACTGCCTCGCCGAGGCCGTGGAGGTACTGGCGCCCCTCGCCCCGGCCCTGGCCTCCAGGCCGCGAAGGCTGCTTCCGCCAAGGCGTCCCAGAATCACGACGACCCCCTGCTACCGATCGACCGGATCGCCGCGGACCGCAACGGATCCCCCGAGCGGAGGCCCCCGGTCGTTCGCAACGGGTCCCCCGAACGGAGGCCCCCGGTCGTTACTGAAGCCATTGGGCCGTTCGAAGGAGTTGAGGCAGCGAGACAGCCAGGAGTCTCACGGACCGTCAGCTGCTTTGTCGCGCTCTCAGCGTGATTCCAAGCTGGGGCAGGGCCGGCGCCCAGGCCCCTCCCCTGTGTCAATGGCTCATACAAAGGAGAGTCACGGATATATCTGCATTTAGTAACGCGAATCGTGTCCTTGGTCTGGCGTCGCCGTGGAGGGCCACAGTGTGGGGCCTCGGCACCGAGCCGGGAATTACGGATTGCACGCCCGGCCCCCACCAGGGGTCCATGTGCACGAACGTGAGGTGACAGATTCATGTCTGTTTCTCGTACGGCGGTCCGCCTGATCGCCACCTGTGTGGCTTCGGGCGCGCTCGTCGGCGCGGCCGCCATGCCGGCCCTGGCCGCCGGAGCCGGCCACGACCGCGACCACGGGAGGGGTTACTCGCACAGTCACAGGAGCCACCACGACCACGACGGCCACTTCCGCGACCATGACCGAGACCGGGGCCGGGGCTGGGACCGCGACCGGGGCCGGGGCTGGGACCGCGACCGGGGCTGGGACCGGGGCCGCGACCGGGACCGGGACCGGTACGAGCACCACGGCTGGTACAGCGACCGGCACCGGGGTCAGGAGCGCTACCTCGGCCACCGCTAGCCCGCCTTGGCGGCTGTGCTGTGACGCGGAGGCCCACACTCTCCGCCACCCGTCGTCATAGCCGGCACGCCGCTACACCCAGCCGGAGGGCCGAAGACCGTTGCTTGCGGTCTTCGGCCCTCCGGCCCATGTCGCACCCTGCGGTCGATGCCCGGGTACCGCACCACCCACGTCCAGCGCATCGGCCATGTCCCTGCGGAGACACGAGAGGGCGCCTCCCCGGCCGGGGAGGCGCCCTGGATATCGCGCGGAACCGCTACTGGCCGCGGGTCCTTCTGACGCCGAGCAGCAGAGCCGCCGCCGAGATGAGCAGCAGCACGACGCGCGCGTCGGTACCCAGGCATAGACGCCGATCATGCCGAGTCGGTGCGGCCGACCGGGCGGTCCAGGATGTCGTACGACGACCAGCCCCACTGCAGGAAGTGACAGGTTCTGGTCAAAGTATGGCCAAGTGCCGGACACCTCCTGCCGCTCGTGGTCGGGTCCCTGCGACGGCTGTATCCGTGCCCGTTCGGGAGGACCTGGTGTCAGCACCGACCCGTAAGAGACGATGGTTCACGATCTGCGCCATCACCGCATCCGCCGCACTCGTGGCGATACCCGCAGGCGCCGCGCCCGGCCCGGCCGGCAGCCCCTTCGGGGCCCGCGCACTCGCCCGACTCGCCGCCGAACGCACACAGTCGGTGGGGGGCATCACCCCCAAGGCGACGGCCGAGGACGACGACGGCAACGAGGCCGACGAGATAGCCGAGGGCGCGGACCAGTACGCCGAGGCCCGCACCTCACCCGGCATCGTCGCACCGGGCGCGTACGGCGCCGCCTGGACGAGCCTGTCCAACCTGCCGAGCACCGGCGGCGGTTGGCGGAACATCACCGACCTGCCGTACAACTCCGACGACCCGCGCTACCGCGACTACGACTCCAACTCCAGCGGCGGGTCGGGCAACGTGACCGGCCGGATGGCCGCGATGGCCGCCGACGACGACGGATACGTGTACGCGGGCAGCGCGGGCGGCGGCGTGTGGCGCTCCCGTACCGGGGGCGGTCACTGGCAGCCCGTCAGCGACAAGCTGTCCTCGCAGTCCACCGGCGCGCTCGCGCTGGACGGCGCCGGACGGCTGTGGCTGGGCACCGGCGAGGCGACGACCAACGCGGACGCGTACCTCGGCAGCGGCGTCTACGTCCTGTCCGACCCCCGCCATGGCACGTTCTCCGCCCGCAGCCGGGTCGGCGGCGACGAGCTGGAGTCCACCACCATCCACGAGCTGCGCTTCGGCGGCGGCAAGGTGTGGGCGGCGACCAGCGAGGGTGTGTGGAGCCACTCCACGAAGACGCTGAAGGGCGCCTGGAAGCTGGAGTTCGCGCCCAACCCCGACTACCTGCCGGGCGGTTCCCTCGCGAGCGACCCCTCGGCCGCGTACAAGAACATCGCCAACGACATCGCGATCGACCCGAAGGACCCCGCCAAGGTGGTCCTCGCGGTCGGCTGGCGCAGCGGTGACGACTACAACGGCTTCTACACCAAGGACTCCAGCGGCACCTGGACCCGGATCACCGGCGGACTGGGCGACCTGCCCGCCGACGCTGACGACGTCGGCAACGTCACCTTCGCCCGCTCCGCCGACGGCTCGCGCTACTACGCCATCGACCAGTCGCCCGAGCAGCTGAACACCAATCCGGACAGCGGCCTGGAGGGCATCTACGTCTCCAAGTCCGGCTCCCCCACCGGCCCCTGGACGAAGATCGCCGACTACCAGGGGCTGGCCGCCGACGGTTCGGCGCTGACCTCCAGCGGCTACATGCCGGGCGTCCAGGCCTGGTACAACCAGTTCCTGACCGTCGACCCGGCCAACGCCGCGCACGTCTACGCGGGCCTCGAAGAGGTCTACGAGACCAAGGACGGCGGCACCAGCTGGTCGACCGTCGGCCCGTACTGGAACTTCGGCTTCCCCTGCTGGAGCATCGACCCGACCAAGCAGACGGGCGACTGCAGCCAAACCACCCACTCCGACCAGCACGGCGTCGCGATCGGCAGCTACCACGGCAAGAGCTTCGTCTACGTCGGCAACGACGGCGGCGTCTACAAGCGCCCGCTCAACGGCTCGCAGGACGCCTCCGGGCACGCCACCGACTGGACCTCGCTCAACGACGGCACCATCGACACCCTCCAGTACTACTCGGTGGGCGTCGGCAAGGACCTGACCCACGGCGGCGTCTCCGTCACCGGCGGCCTGCAGGACAACGGACAGTCCATCCTGCGCAGCAACGACAAGGTCATGGGCTCCGACTTCGGCGGCGACGGCGGCGACACCCTCACCGACCCGGCCAACGGCTGCAACATCGCCGAGGAGTACGTCTACCTCGCCATCCAGGTGACCCAGAACTGTGCCGTCAACGACGGCAGTTGGGTCACCGACCCGAGCAAGGTCACGTCGTACAACGTCGCCCCGGCCGACAACGCCACCGGCGAGGCCCGCTTCATCGCCCCGATCACGGCCGACGCGAAGAACAGCTCGACCTGGATCGCCGGCGGCCGCCACATCTGGGTCCAGACCCACGGTTACGCCATCCGCAGCGGTTCGGAGTGGACCAGCGTCCACGATCTCGGCGAAGGCCGCACCGCGACCGCCGTCGCGGCCTCCGGTGGCAAGGTCTACGCGGCCTGGTGCGGCCCCTGCAACAACCAGGGCTTCGCCCGCGGCATCTCCGTGGGCAACGCGGACGGCACCGGCTGGCACGACATCACTCTCCCGGTGGACGGTACGGTGCCCAACCGCTACCTCAGCGGGTTCGCCGTCGACCCGAAGAACGCCGACCACGTCTACCTCACGGTCAACGGCTTCTCCCGGCAGTGGACCGAGGGCCCGGGCGCCGGCGTCGGCCATGTCTTCGAGTCCAAGGACGGCGGCACCACCTGGAAGGACATCTCGAAGAACCTCCCCGACGTGCCCGCCGACTCCGCCGTCGTCACGCCGAACGGCGGCCTCGCCGTCGCCACCGACCTCGGCGTCGTCTACCGCGCGCCGGGCCGCACGACGTGGCAGCGCGTCGGCCACCTCCCGGCCGTCGCCGTGCTCCAGCTGAAGCTGAGTCCGGACGGCAGCACGCTGTACGCGGCCACCCACGGCCGCGGCATCTACACGATCAAGGTGCGGGACTGCGGCTGACGCAGCGACGTCACAGGGGTGATGCCGGGTTTGCCGGGGTCACCCCTGCGTCGTGTACGGCACCACGCTCACGTGCAGCGTGAAGGCGACGCGCGCCGCACCCGCCACGTCCGGCGCCTTCGCCAGCGCGGTGACCTCGGCCGCACCGGCCCGGGTCCCCGCGCACCGCAGCGAGGCGCGGGCCGTGCCCTCCGGGTCCACCTGCCATCCGGAGGTCAGGACGAAAGCAGGCGCGGAACTCCGCACGGCCGTCCAGCGTTTGTCGTCCGTTCGCCGCTGCAGGACGAGCGACACCACGGTCCCGGGCCGCACGCACAGCCGCCGTTCGACCGCGTCACCGGGACCGACGGTGACCTCCGCGTGCCCGGCGGCACAGCTCTCCGCCGAAGCGGAGGGCGCGGTGGCCGACACCGACGGGCCCGCCCCGGTCGGGCTCGCGGACGGCCCTGCGGACGTGTGCGTGGACGCACCCGCCGACGGCTTGGCCGAGTTGCCGCTCTCCGACGGCCCGCCCGCCGATCCGACGCCTCCCGACGCCCCGCACCCCGCCAGGACGACCACCACGGCAACCATCCATCCCCCGGCCCACCACCGCATCCCAGCACCTCCCGGTCCGCCGCGTACGACCACCAGCATGCCCCGCCGCACGTGGTGTCTGTCGTCCGGCCGCGCCCGCAGGGCCAGGGCGACCGGCCACGACGGGGCGGCGGACGACGGATGGCGCAGCACGGCGCCTGATCATTCCGGCCCTCGCGGCGGAGCGCTTCGCACCGCCCGCCCCACCTCCGTGCGCAGCGCCACGAAAGCGGGAGAGCTGCGCGTGGTGATCTGGTCCCGCTCGCCCGGCAGGACGACCGGCAGGTCCCGGACGACACGGGAGCCGGGGCCGGGAGACAGGACGACGACGCGGTCGCCCACGTACACGCTCTCGTCGACGTCGTGGGTGACGAACACGATGGTCGTGTCGTCGGCGCGATGGACCTCCAGAAGCAGGTCCTCCAGATCCTCGCGGGTGCCCGCGTCCAGTGAGCCGAACGGCTCGTCCATGAGGAGCAGCGAGGGCCGGCAGACGAGGGCGCGGGCGATGGCGACGCGCTGCTGCATACCGCCGGACAGCTCCCGGGGGTGACGCCGGGCGACCCCGTGCAGGCCGACGCGTTCGAGGATCGTCTCGGCCTCGGTCCGGCGGGCGGCGCGGGCGAGGCCCTGGCGGCGCAGCGGCAGGGCCACGTTGTCGCGGACGGTGAGCCAGGGCAGCAGCGAGCGGCCGTACTCCTGGAAGACCACCGCGAGCCGCTCGGGCACGCCGGTCACCGGTGTCCCGTCGACCGTGACCGTGCCCTCCTGTGCGGGCAGCAGCCCGGCGACGGTGCGCAGCAGCGTGGACTTGCCGCAGCCGGAGGGGCCGACCACGCTGAGGAGCTGTCCGTCGGGCACGGTCAGGCTGATGGCGTCCAGGACGTGCTGGTCGCCGAAGTGCCGGCTGACGGAGTCGAGGCGCAGCATCCCTCACCCGGCCCAGGGCTCGTACAGGGTGCCCGCGCTGCCGGTCACCGCGACGTGCAGCAGGAAGGGGCCGGCGTGGTCACCGCGGTCCAGGGCGTGGTCCAGGGCGGCCGGCAGTTCCTCTGGGTGCTCGACTCGGGCCGCCGGGCAGCCGAGGGACTCCGCGAGTGCCGCGAAGTCGATGCCGGTGATGTCCGTGCCGGGGACGGACGCGATGCCGATCCGGCGGCCCAACGCACGGACGGCCGCGTAACCGCCGTTGTCCAGAAGGACGTAGGTGACCGGTGCCGTGTGCCGGGCCGCAGTCCACAGGGCCTGCACCGAGTACAGCGCCGAGCCGTCACCGACCACGCACACCACCCGGCGCCGGTCGGCGAGGGCCCGGCCCACCGCGAGGGGCAGGCCCCATCCGAGCGCCCCACTGCCCGTGGTGAGGAAGCCGCCGCCCTGTTCGACGGGCACGCGCGCGTGGAACGCGTCCCGGTGACTCGGCGCCTCCTCGACGAGGACCCGGTCGCGCGGCAGCCGGGCGCGCAGCAGATCGAAGAACAGCTCAGGGGTGATGTGCCCCTCGGTGCGGGCCGGGACAGGTGCCGGCCGGGGCGGCGGCGGGGCGCGGTCGGGTTCCTTGAGCAGCCCGGTGAGCCGTTCCAGGGCGGGCCGCAGGGTCGTGACGATGCTGGTGCCGGTGGGCAGCCAGGCGGCCTGGCCGGGGTCGCAGTCCAGATGGAACAGCTCGGTACCGGGCGCGAGCGGCGGGCCGCCGTCCGCCACGTGGTAGGTGAACACCGGTGCGCCGAGGGCGACCACCACGTCGTACGGCGCGAGACACGCGGACAGTTGGCGGGCGACCGGCGGCAGGAAGCCCTGGAACAGCGGATGCGACTCCGGGAAGCCGGAGCGGCCGGAGAGCGGGCTGATCCACACCCCGGCCCGGATCCGTTCGGCCAGTGCGCGGACCGGCTCCAGCGCGTCCTCGTCGTCCACGCCCGGGCCCACCACGAGCGCCGGGCGCGTACAGGTCTCCAGCCGGGCGGCGAGCGCGTCGAGGGCGGCCGGCGCGGCCGTGAACCCCGAGTGGACCGTACGGGGCGTGACGGGCTCGGCGGGCCGGTCCCAGTCGTCCTCGGGCACGGACACGAACACCGGGCCGCGTGGCGGCGCCATCGCGACCCGGTACGCCTCGGCGAGCACGGCCGGCACGTCCTCGGCCCGCTCCGGCTGGCGCGCGGACTTCACGTACGGGCGCGGGAACAGGGCCGGTTCGTCGGCACCGAGGAACGGCCGGAGCTGGATCAGCGAGCGTGCCTGCTGACCCGCCACGATCACCAGCGGCACCCGGTCGCGGAAGGCGTTGAAGACCGCACCGAGCGAGTGCCCCACCCCGCCGGCCGAGTGCAGGCTGACGAACGCGGCCCGCCTGGTGCCGAGCGCGTACCCGGCCGCCGTGCCGACGGCGACGGACTCCTGCAGACCCAGCACATACGTGAAGTCGTCCGGCCAGTCGCGGAACATCCGCAGTTCCGTGGAGCCGGGATTGCCGAAGACCGTGGTCATGCCGGTGTCGCGCAGGAATCGTACGACCGCTTCGCGCACCGTGGGGGTGGTCATGCTGTCCTCCTTGCGGACGCGGACGAAACCGGGCCGACGAGCCGCTTCTCGACCGCCAGCAGTCCGGTGTTGAGGAGATACCCGAGTGCGCCGAGCAGGAGCAGCGCCGACCACACCGTGAGCAGGTCGGAGCGCGTCTGGGCATCGGTGAGGGTGAACCCGATGCCGTCGGCGCTGCCCGGCAGCAGCTCCGAGAACACCATCAGGATCAGGCACAGCGACAGGCTGAGCCGGAGCCCCGCGAAGATCCGGGGCAGCGCCGAGGGCAGGATCAGGAACCACAGCCGCTCGGGCGCCGTCAGCCGCAGCACGGCCGCCACCTGGAGCCGCAGCGGATCGGTGGCACGGGCGCCCTCGGCCGAGTTGACCAGCACCGGCCATACGCCGCTGAACACGATCGACGCCACCTGCATGGGCGTACCGACGTCGAAGACGACGACGAACACCGGCACCAGCGCGGGCGGCGGCACGGCCCGCGCGAACTGGAGCACCGGGTCGCACAGCGCGTACGCCCGGCGTGAGCGGCCCACCGCGAGCCCCAGCGCGATCCCGGCGACGGCGGCGATCGCGAACCCGGCCGCCATCCGGCCCAGGCTCGGCAGGATGGTGCCGACGGCGTCCGAGGTGAGGAACAGATGGCCGACCGGGCCCGAGAACCACAGGTCGCGGGCGTGCCGGGCGATCCGCAGCGGCGGCGGGAAGTACACGCTGTGCTGGGCACGGGCGGCCAGCTCCCAGCAGAGGACGGCGCCGAGGAACACCGACCAGCGCAGCAGGAAGGGCACGGTGGTGGTGCGGGGCGGGCCGGGTGCGGATCCAGGCCGTTCGCTGCTCTGCGGCTGCGTCTGCGGCTGCGGCTGCTGCTGCGGCTGCGGCTGCGTCATGGGCGGCTCCGCTTCGATTTCCCTGCCTCCGGACGGGGTTCCTGTGCCCACGCGAACAACCGCCGCTCGGCGCCGACCAGTACGCCGTTGATCACCAGCCCGAGGCCGCCCGCCCACACCACCCCGGCCAGCACGTCCCGGGTGCCTTCCGTCTCGTTCTGGGCCTGGGCGATGAAGATGCCGAGGCCCTGACCGAAGCCGGAGAGGATCTCCGTCGCGACGGCGAGGATCAGGGCGACCGCGGCCGAGATCCGCACGCCGGCGGCGATGAACGGGGCGGTGGCCGGCAGTTCCACCCGCAGCAGCACCGCGAGCCGGCCGAACCCGAAGGCGCGCAGGGTGTCCCTGGCCAGCGGGTCGGTCTCGCCCAGGCCGTAGACGGTGTTGAACAGCACCGGCCACAGCGAGGCGTACGCGATCAGCGTGACCTCCGTCTGCATGCCCGACCCGAGCAGCAGTGACACCAGGGGGATCAGCGCGACGGACGGCAGGGGCCGCAGGAACTCGATCACGGCGCGTGCGGCTGCCTCCACCACCGGCACCGTGCCCAGCAGCAGTCCCAGCGGCACGGCGAGCGCACAGGCGAGCCCGAGGCCGAGCGCCCACGCCCGCAGGGTCACCCCGATCCCGTCGAGAAAGGCCGGGTCACCCGCCAACCCCGCGGCGCGAGCGAGGACTTCGGACGCGGGCGGCAGATAGCTGCGCCGGACCATCCCGGCCCGGGACACCGCCTCACAGATCCCGAAGGCCGCCGCCGCGCCGAGCAGGCCCAGCGACAGTTCCTGACGCCGGGTCATTTCACCAGCAGAGGTGCCGGGTCGATGTCCTTCGTCAGCAGTCCCTGGGTGCGCATGAGGTGGACGAGCCGGCGCAGAGCGGCCGGATCGGCGGTCCGCGGATAGGCCGGCAGGTGGATCGACTTGGCCTGGTCCGCGGTCACCTTGGTGTACTCGGGCAGTTCGGTGCGGACCGCCGCCGGATCCTCGGCGGCCAGTTTGGACGCCGCCTCGACGGCGCGCCGGAAGCCCGCCGCCGCCTTCGGGTTCTTCTTCACGAAGGCGGCGGTGGTGACGTACCCGCTGGCGGGCAGGCCCCTCGCCGGTCCCGAACCGCCGTCGAGCAGCACCCGCGCGCCCAGCTCGCCCTGGATGGCCGTGTCGAAGGGTTCGACCGCGTGTGCGGCGTCCACCTGGCCCCGCTGCAGAGCGGGGCCCATCTGCGGGAACAGGATCTGCCGGTAGACGGGTCGCCCCGCGTGCCGGGCGTCGAGGATCGCGTTCAGCGTCAAGGACTGGACGTTGTTCAGGACGGCGACGGCGACCTTCTTGCCCGCGAGGTCCGCAGGCGACTTCAGGGCGGAGTCCTTGGGCACGAGGACATCCATCATGTGCGGGGCGATCCGTACCCCCTCGGCGACAATGCGCAGGTCCAGGGTGCCCTTCTCGTACGCCTGGAAGTAGGTGACGTAGTTCGCGCTCGCGATGACGTCCACCTGGCCCTTGAGCAGCGCGGGCAGCGCCTGGATGCTCTGCTGCACGGGCTGGATGCGCACGTCCAGACCCTCCTTGGCGAACAGCCCGCGGTCCCGGGCCAGATAGAGGGCGGCCGAGTCGGTGAGCGGCAGTGCCGCCACGGTCAGTTGCTGTCGGCCGTCGCCGGAGTGCGGTGTGCCGCCGCTGTCACAGGCCGCCAGGATCAGTGCCGCGGCGGCGACGAGCGGGGCGAGGCGTTTGGTTCCCGAACGTGATCGATGTAACCGACGTAAAGGCATGTCGGCATGCCTACCCGAATTTGTCATGATCGCTACAGATTCGGGGCGGGTTTCGGGGTCTTCGCGGAAATACGGACCGAGCGCCGGGGAGCCGACCGAGCCGGGCGGGACATACGGCGGGGGCGCCTGCCCGGCGGGATCCTCGGCCTCACGGCCGGCACGCTCTGACGCGGCCGGAAGGAGGAGGGGCCGGTCATTCCGGCTCGATCGCACCAGGTCCCCACACCGCGGCTCCCGGCTCCTGGGCCGCCGACCGCCCGAGGCCTGCGGGCAGAGGCCCGTTCGCCGACTCGACGGTGTACGCGGTCGCGGGACAGCACGTTCCGAGATGCGGGCACTCGTAACCGCTGGATACGCTCGCTGGGTGATCGGGTGACATCGGCCCAGGGCCGGGCGCGCAGTCGCGCCCACCCCGCCCACCGGCTACGAAGTCTTCCGCAGTCAAACCTCTGCAGTGTTCACGCCTCCATGGGAGGAAGGTTGCGATGAGGTTCACCCGCATGCGTACGGCAAAGGCCACCGCGGCAGCTCTGGTCGCCATCCCGCTCGCACTGGGAGGTCTGGCGTCGCAGAGCCACGCGCAGGACGCCTCTCCCAGCCCGTCGGGGACGTTCGGTCCCGGCTGCTCGGCGCTCGCCCAGAAGGCCAACACGGCCAAGGACAAGGTCGTAGAGGCCGCGGCCGCATATCCGCAGCTCAGTCATCTGGTCTCAGCCGCGGTCAGGGCAAAGCTGAGCGGCACCCTCGACGGGAAACCCGACGTCACCATCTTCGCTCCCAACGACCAGGCCTTCCAAAAGGCGCCCGCGTCACAGCTCGCCTCGCTGCTCGGCAACCAGGGGCAGCTGAAGAAGGTGCTGACCTACCACGTCGTGGACCAGCAGATCACCCCGGACCAGCTCTCCAAGGGCTCCTTCACGACGGTGGAAGGAAGCAAACTGACCACGTCGGGTTCGGGCACCGACTTCAAGGTCAACGGCAAGGCGAACATCGTCTGCGGCAACATCAAGGCCGCGAACGCCACCATCTATGTCATTGACACGGTCCTCCAGCCCCCGTCCTGACGCAGGTCTCCCGTTCCCGGCGTGGGCGACCCTTGTGCACCCGGGAGCGGGAGTTCCCTCGCGCGGGTTCCCTCCCGTGGCCGTGGTCTTCTCGTGCCGACGGCCGTACCTCCATGACGCTCCTGTTGCGCGCTGCGGCGAGCGGTCCGCGTTCTTCCTGTCCAGGACGTCCGCCGAGTTCGCCGGGCGCTGAGAGACGAGGTCACCCATGGCGCAGTCCATGCGCGCGCTCGTAGCCGGAACGGTCGGCGAACCGGCCGATGTCCTGCGGCTGGAATCCCGGCCCGTTCCCACACCGGAGCCCGGTCAGGCGCTGATCCGGGTGAAGGCGACTCCGGTGCACGCCAGTGATCTGCACGTGCTGCGTGGCCGCTACGGTTTCTCCCCCGTTTTTCCCGCTGTCGGAGGGCACATGGAATGCGTGGGCCGTATCGAGGCCCTGGGTCCGGACACCGAGGGACTGAAGGTCGGCGAGCGCGTGGTGGCCGTTGCCGTCCCGGCGGTGCCCGGGCCGCCGGTGGCCGGTACCTGGCAGGAATACCTTGTCGCCGACCAGCACAGGCTCCTGCCGGTCCCCGACAGTCTGAGCGACTCCAGCGCCTGCCAGCTCGCCGTCAACCCCTTGACCGCGCTGCTCCTGGTCACCCGCGAACTCGACGTACAGCCGGGTGAATGGCTGTTGCAGACGGCCGCGGGCTCCACCGTCGGCCGGCTCGTCATTCAGCTGGCCAGGCATCTGGGGATTCCCACGATCAACGTGGTGCGGCGGCGCGCTGCCGTCGAGGAGATCAAGGCGCTCGGCGGTGACGAGGTCATCTGCACCGAGGACGAGGACCTGTTGCAGCGGGTGGAGGAGATCGCAGGACCGGCCGGCGTACGCAAGGCCACCGACTGTGTCGCCGGCCCGGTGGGCGCCCAAGTGTCCCAGGCGCTGGCTCCGGGAGGGGAGGTCGTGGTCTACGGCGCGCTCTCCACGCATCGCCAGACCGACCCGGCGGCGCTGACGATCCCGCTGCAGGCACGCTCCGTCATCTACGAGACCAAGGCGGTCCGCGGCTTCTGGCTGAACCGCTGGTTCGGCAGCACTTCACCTGCGGAGGCGCTGCGCGCGCTGTCCGAGGTTCGCGGTCTCGTCGCCGACGGAGTGATGACCATCCCCCAAGGCCGGCCCTTCCCGCTCGAACGCTTCGCTGAGGCCATCGAGTTCGCCGAAGCACCCGCACACGACGCGAAACCGCTCTTCGTCTTCGACGATGGCCAGGGCTAGGACAACAGCTGAGACGCGGGCCGGCCTGGCGTCGGTATCGGTGTTGGTATCGGCGTCGGTGTCGGTTTCGGTCGGTGTCGGTGTCGGTGTCGGGCAACAGGAGCGCGCCTTGGGCGGCTGTCCGGCCCGTTGGAGCTACGGCCCGTCATGGGCGGATCGGAGGCAGCTTCCGGCGCTTCCGGCCGCCGCGACCGTTCCGGAACGTGTCCGGGCCACGCGCCACCAGGGTGTAGCCGACCACGCTGAGTACGGCGCAACAGCCGGCGAGGATGAGACCGAGCGGCTGGCGGTCTCCGGCCAAGGAGGCCACCGCGCGTATCAACTGCCCCAATCCGAGGGCAAGTCCGCCCCACCCCACGAGGGTGCCGGCATGCCTGCGGCGTTGCCGCCGGATGAACCACGCCCCAAGAGCAAGGCAGATGACACCACCAACGCCGAAAACCACCGCATTGATCATTCCCGCCTCCGGACGGAAGCGTACCGATCGGGAAGCGTCCCGATCGAGGAACGTCCCGATCGGGGAACGTTCAGGAGCCGACGAGTTGACGGCGGCGACACCACGGAGACCGACGGCCAAGAGCGTCAGCGATCGCCTCGACGGCGGACGGAGAGCCGGTGCCCGATTGTCGTCTCGGCGAGGCGGGCGGGGGCCGCGTGGACAGCCCTGGCGGAGGCGCGGGATCGGTGGGCTGCGGGGAGGACGGGGCCGGTGAGCCAGCGGGAGTGCAGGGCCGGTGAGCGGCAGGGGCGCAGGGCCGGTGAGCCGGCGGGGGTGACGATCGGTGGCCCGTAGAGGGGCCTCGGGCCCGTGGGGCGGGCCGGGCGGGCAGGAGCCCGGCGGGTCCGGCTCCCGGGAGGTGGTGCCTGGCCGTTGGGTGCTGGGCCAGGTGGGTCTATCGTCGGAATCATGGGCCAGGACGAGGAGGGCGGCCGGTGATGCCGCAGGACGACGCCGTGATCGGCTGTACGGGACTGGTGCTCATCGGAACCCGTGGTTCCGCAGGCCCCGGCGAAGTCCTGGTACGGGTCCGAGGCGGCTCCGAGACCTTCCTCGCCTGGTCGGAGGATCCCCTGCCGGTGGGCGCCACGGTGCTCGTGATCGAATCACGTGGATGCCGCGAAGTCGGCGTCATCGAGTGGGTGGATCCATTGGACGCGCTCGGCGACAGCGCCGAGGCCGGCTGAGGAGTACAAGCATGTTCGGATACCGCGTACCCGCTCCCGACGAGGCGATGTTGATCTCGGGGGGCAGGCGGGGACTGGGGGGCGCGCCGTTCCGAGTGGTGACGGGGCACGGCAAGTTCGTGCTGCCGGTCTTCCGGAAGGTCCGGTTCCTCACTCTCTCCATGTGTGAGTCCGAGGTCACCGAGACCTGTGTGACCAAGCAGGGCATCGCGTTGCACGTGCGCGCGGTCATCGCCTTCAAGGTCGGCAACGACCACGAAAGCATCATCAACGCCGGCCAGCGGTTCCTCTCCGACCAGGAGCAGATGTCGGTGCTCACCGGCCGGATCTTCGCCGGTCACCTGCGGGCCATCATCGGCTCGATGACGGTCGAGGAGATCGTCACCGAGCGGCAGAAGCTCGCCGCGGAGGTCCTGGACACGTCGAAGACGGAGATGGCGAAGATCGGCCTGATCGTCGACTCGCTGCAGATCCAGTCCATCGACGACGGCGACACCGGCTACATCGACGCCATGTCCGCCCCGCACAAGGCGGCCATCCAGCGGCAGGCGCAGATCGCCCAGGCGCAGGCCACCCAGGCCTCGGTCGAGGCGGAGCAGGTGGCGGCCCGCAACCAGGCCGAGTACGCCCGGCAGACCGCGATCGTCAAGGCGGAGTACTCGGCCGAGGTGGACCGCGCCCAGGCGCAGGCCGCGCAGGCCGGGCCGCTGGCCCAGGCGCACGCCCAGCAGGAGGTGCTGGCCGCCCAGACGGAGCTGGCCCAGCGCCAGGCCAAGCTGCGCCAGCAGCAGCTGGTCGCCGAGGTCGTGAAGCCCGCCGAGGCCGAGGCCGAGCGGGTCAGGATCCTCGCGGCCGCCGAGGCGCAGCGGATGAAGATCCAGGCCGAGGCGGCGGCGTCGTACGACCGGGTCGCGCTCGACCGGATGCTGATCGACCAGCTCCCGCAGATCGTCAAGGAGGCCGCCGGTGGCCTCGCCGGCGCCAACGTGAACGTCCTCAACGGCGCGGACGGCCTCGGCGAGATCGCCGCCGGCCTGGTGTCCCAGGGCCTGACGATCCTCGATTCGGTCCGGCAGAACCTGGGCAACCAGGACTCCGACGGCCACCGCCCCGAAAAGAGCGAGGGCAACGGCAGCGGCAGCGCCCTGCTCCAGCTGCCGTCCAGCAAGGGGCGGAAGTCGGACGACGGTCCGGTGGACGTCGACTAGGGGCGCTCGGACAGCACGCGCACGGTTCACGCAGGACAGGGCAGGCGCCCGGCCGGGTTCTCCCGGCCGGGCGCTCTTGTGTCACCGCCTCGATCGGTTCGATCACCGTGAGGCACTGCTCGCCTGCCGGTGCCGATTTGGAGCATGAGGGCTACGTTCCTCCGGCATCCTCCCCGTAGGGGCGGGGCGGGCCGTGATGGGGCGACCGGCTGCCCCTGGCGTGCGGCGGACCTCGCGCCGAGGGGTTCGCGGGTCCCGGTCGTTTTCTTTACGCACTCCTGACGCCCGCCCCCGCATCCCGGGGAGCCCGGCCGGTGTCCTCCTCCTTACCGGATCCTTGTCGGGATCTCGTCGGAGAATGGAGTGAGTGCCGATGGACGGCGCCGTCGTAGGGGTCGTAATCGCCTTCGTACTGGCCCTGCTCGTCCTGCGCAGCGGGATGCGGGTGGTCAACCAGGTCGAGCGCGGGGTCGTGTTCCGGTGGGGCAAGGCGCTGCCGACGTACCGGCACCCGGGCATCACCTTCCTCATCCCCTTCGCCGACCGGATGCGCAAGGTGAACGTGCAGGTGGTCACCATGCCGGTGCCCACCCAGGAGGGCATCACCAAGGACAACGTGTCCGTGAAGGTCGACGCCGTCGTCTACTTCCGGGTCACCGACCCGATCCGCGCCGCCATCGAGGTGCAGGACTACGTCTTCGCCGTCGGCCAGGTCGCCCAGTCCTCGCTGCGGTCCATCATCGGCAAGAGCGACCTCGACGACCTGCTCACCGACCGGGAGCGGCTGCACGAGGGGCTCGCCCTGATGATCGACAGCCCGGCCGCCGAGTGGGGCATCCACATCGACCGCGTCGAGATCAAGGACGTACAGCTGCCGGAGTCGCTGAAGCGGTCCATGTCCCGCCAGGCGGAGGCCGAGCGGGAGCGGCGGGCCCGGGTCATCACCGCGGACGGTGAGTTCCAGGCCGCGCAGCAGCTCGCCAACGCCTCCCGGATCATGTCCGACTCGCCCGAGGCGATGCAGTTGCGGCTGCTGCAGACCGTCGTCGAGGTCGCCGCCGAGAAGAACTCCACGCTGGTGATGCCCTTCCCGGTCGAGTTGCTGCGCTACTTCGAGCGCGCGACCAAGCGGCTCGACCAGGAGGTCGAGAAGAACGAGCGGGAGCTGGAGGCGCCGGAGGGGCAGGCCGCGCTCAAGGCGGGGATCGAGCAGATCGCCGCCGTCGCCGACAGGTTCGGGCCGGTGGCCGAGGTCACCGCTCCGCGGGAACCGTCGCCGGGATCTTCCGCTCCCGCCGACCGGCAGTAGCCGGCGTCGGCGAGTCGGGCGCGGCTCGCCGCCGACTCCGTCACCGCGCTGGTGGGCGGCGCGCGCGCCGGCGTGCCGGTGCTGCTGGACGCCCCCTGAGCACGGCCGCCTGACGGTACTGACCGGGCAGGGGCCGGGCTCGGTCGGGCGGCATCCGGTTCCTGCGGGACGCCGGGCCGGTGGAGCGGCGGCGGGCCGGGCCGTCGGTGCTGTGCTCGCGGACGGCGGCGGGAGACGTGCTGGTGGAGGCCGGGACCCGGTCCGCCACTTAGCGGAGTTAGCATCCGCTTATGACGACTACTGAGAACAACGGGTCCGTGCTCGACATCGAGATCGGTGCTCTCCAGGGCGGTTCCGCCGACCTGCCGGGCTACGCAGGCAAGGCCGTGCTCATTGTCAACGTGGCCTCCAAGTGCGGTCTGACCCCGCAGTACAGCGGCCTGGAGCGGCTTCAGGAGCGGTACGCGGCGCAGGGCTTCACCGTGCTCGGAGTGCCCTGCAACCAGTTCATGGGCCAGGAGCCCGGCAGCGCCGAGGAGATCGCCGAGTTCTGCTCGGCGACGTACGGCGTGACCTTCCCGCTGACCGAGAAGGTCGAGGTCAACGGGGAGGGCCGGCACCCGCTCTACGACCGTCTCACCCCCTTCGCCGACGGCGAGGGGCACACCGGTGACATCCGCTGGAACTTCGAGAAGTTCCTGATCGGCCGGGACGGCCAGGTCATCGGCCGGTTCGCGCCGCAGACCGAGCCGGAGTCGGCGGAGGTCGTGGCGGCGGTGGAGAAGGCCATCGGCTGACGTTCCGAGCCTCGCGTCGGCGGTCACGGGAGAGGGGGTCCCGTGACCGCCGTTGGCGTTCCGGGCCCATCGTCCCGCCGTCCGCCCGGCCGCGACCGACACTCGCCGCCCCGCCGGCCCGGTGTCCTCCCGCCGTCCCGCTGCTTGACCTTCCCCCTGGGGCAAGGGCGAGCGTCGGTCGCGCCGGGCCACGGGTGCCCGGTGACGGAGGATGTGGGCGTGGAGGACGAGGAACTGCTCACGATCGGCGCGTTCGCGGCGCGGTCCCGGCTCTCGGCGAAGGCCCTGCGCCTGTACGACCGGCTGGGGCTGCTCGCCCCGGCGCACGTCGACGGGACGACCGGCTACCGGTACTACCGGGCCGGGCAGGCGGAGCGCGCCCGGCTGGTGGCGCTGCTGCGCCGGCTGGACATGCCCCTGGCGCGGATCGCCGAGGTGATCGAGGCGGCGGACGGCGACACGACCGACGGCGACACGGCGGACGGCGACACGCCCGCCGGTGACTCGACCACCAGCAGCGCGGCCGCCGGGCTGCTGGCCGCCTACTGGGCGGATGTCGAGCGGCGGATCGCCGGGCAGCGGACCCTTGCCGCATATCTCCGTGCACGGTTGTCCGGGAGGAGTTCGGAGATGCACGAGACGTTCGCGGTGGAGACGGTGGAGGTACCCGCGCAGGTGGTGATCACCGAGACGCGGCACACCTTGGCGGACGAACTGCCGGCCTGGATCGGCGCCTCGCTGGGCCGGCTGGAGGCGGCGGCCCGCGAGTGCGGGGGTGTGACCGGGGCGCCGTTCGTCGTGTACTACGCGGAGGTGTCCATGGAGAGCGACGGGCCGGCCGAGGCCTGTGTCCCGGTGGCGGACGAGGCGGCGGCCCGAGCCTGGGTGGAGCGGCACGGGCGGGCCTGGGAGACGAAGGTGCGCATCGAGCCGGCGCGCACGCTGGCGTACACGCGGATCAGCAAGGCGCAGGTGGCGCATCCGCAGATCCTGGCGGCCTTCGAGGCGGTGGAGGGGTGGGTGGCCCGGCAGGGCGGTCCGGAGAGCGGTGCGGAGGGTGGTCTGGAGTACGACGGTCCCTGCCGGGAGGTCTACTTCGCGGACTGGGACACGGCGGGCCCACAGGACCCGGTGTGCGATGTGGCCTTCCCCGTCCGCCAGGTGACGCGGTGACCGGTCCGACGACCGGTGAACCGAGTGGCCCGACGACCGGTGGGACGAGTGGTCCGACGACCGGTTGACCCGAGTGGTCCGACGACCGGTGACCCGAGTGGTCGGACAACCGCCGGGACGACCGGTCGCGCGGGCACAAGCCGAGCCCCCTCGGCAAGGACGGCGAGCTAGTCGAGAGGGCTCTTGAGGTGACGCTTGTGCAGTTGTGGTTTTCGTCGTGGGGAGTGTGGCCGACGGGTCAGTGAAGCCCCTACGCCTTGACCGAAGCCACGAACGCGTTCCACGCGCCGGTCGGGAACGCGAGGACCGGCCCCTCCTCGACCTTGGAGTCGCGTACGGCGAGTCCAGCGGTCGTCGGCGACTTGACCTCGACGCACGCCCCGTTCCCTGCGGAATAGGAGGACTTCGTCCACGTCTCCGTGGTGCCCTGAAGCAGTGCCATGTCCACTCCTGTAGCGAGTTGCTGTGGTGCTTGCTGTGGTGTTGCTGTAGTGCGATTCACGCCAACCTTCTGACCGGTTGGCGTGATCGACGCTACTAGCCAACTCCCTCGCCCGGAGCACTCGTTCACTCGACCGGATGGCATATTCCAGAGGAGACTTCCGCTGGAGTGGGGCGCCGGTGTACGATCCGGCGCTCACCGTCCGGGAAGGGGCCTACGGCTCCCTGAAGGCTCCCCGGAAGCCCCCGGGAGGGCTCAGCGCGCGTACTCCTTCGCCGCGTCGGCGATGAACTGCCGGGACTGCTCGACGTTCAGCGACTGGGCCCGCAGGTGCTCGTACATCACCGCGTACTTCTGCACGTCGTGGGCCTTCTCCAGGTACAGGTCGCTGGTGACGCCCTCCAGGTAGACGACGCTGGAGTCGGCCGCGTCGGCGAACTCCAGAATCGCGTACTGGCCGTTGAGGCCGGGATGCGCGCCCACCTCGAAGGGCAGCACCTGGACCGTGATGTGCGGCTGCTGGGACATCTCGATCAGGTACTCCAGCTGCTCGCGCATCACGAGCCTGTTGCCGACGAGCCGGCGCAGCGCGGCCTCGTCGAGCACCACCCAGAGCCGAAGGGGGTTGTGCTCGGCGGTGATACGTTCCTGTCGCCGCATCCGCACCTGGACCCGCTTCTCGATGTCGGCGGCGGAGGTCTCCGGCAACGCGCCCTGCACCAGGGCCTCGGCGTACGCCCGGGTCTGCAACAGCCCGGTGACCAGCTGGGGTTCGTACACCCTCAGCGACTCGGCGTCCGTCTCCAGACCGATGTAGACGCTGTACGGGATGTCTCCGAACGCATGCCACCAGCCTTGCTGCCGCGAATCCCTGGCCATCTCCATCAGGGACTCGACGACCCGCTGGTCCTCGACCTCGTAGACCCCGCACAGGTCGCGGACATCGCGTTGGCTGATGCTCCGGCGCCCGTTCTCCAGCCGGCTGATCTTCGACTGGGAGACGAGCAACCGCTCCGCCACCTCCTCCGCCGTCATGCCCTTGAGCTCGCGGAGCCTGCGCAGCTCCTGGCCCAGCCGGCGCCGCCTGACGGTGGGATTGACATTGGACGCCACGGGACGTGCACCTCCGGCTGCCTGCCTGTAACTACCACTTTGCGTATCTGCTGTTGAGCAGACTGCCACCAAGGTGGTTCCTACCGCTGGGAAACCGTGTATATGCGGCGCGTACGCGTCAGTTCGGGCACGTTCCGGATACCCCGGGCGTCGGCCGGGGTCGGTGGGACGGGGACGAGGGCACGACGACGCAGGCACGGGTGCGCGCACCCGGGCACGCCGGCACGGGTGCGCCGGACAAGCCGAGCGGGGCGGTGGGGCGCGCACTGCGTGCGCCTCACCGCCCCGCTCGGACCAGCGGCTCCCGAACCGGGTCTCAGGGGTGCCGTGTTGCCGGCCGTCGCTGCCGTGGCACTGCGGCTCAGTGCACCACGGCTCGCGCCATCGCACCCGCGCCTCGGCGCGGTTGCATCGGAACGCCGCGGGCGGGTTCCGGCGCACCGGGCCTGGCGGCCGGTGCGGTCTGACGCCCGGCCGGAGCGGCCGGGTTACGGCGCGGCTGGGCGCCGGCGCCGTTCTGCACGTCCATGACTGCGTGGGCCACGAGCCCACCCATCGGGTCGTGCCGGATCAAGTCCCGCAGCCGGGAACGCGAGGAGCGTCCCTCGTTCCCCGGATACAGGTGCTTGCCGAGACCGACCGCGTGGGCCAGGGCGGCGAGCGCCGCGGTCCGCGGGTCCGGTGGTACGCCGGTACGGATCGCCGAATCCAGCCGGGCACGGATGTCCCGGCAGATCTCGTTGTCCGTCGCCTGGTACCGGGTCGTCGGCAGCACCCCGCACATCTGGCCCGCCACGGCATGCACCATGCCGCACCGCTCCAGATGCGAGAGGTACGTCTGGCGAAGTCCCAGACGTGGCCCGCCGATCCAGTGCACAGCCCGCACGGGAGCGCCACGCCTTCGCAGCAACTCCAACGCGCAGTCCAAAGTCGGATCTCCAGTCGGCCGTGGTTGCACCACGGCGATACGATCCCCGTCTGGGGCTATCCGTCCGGCCAGCGCCAGCTCCACTAGCTGTGCTCCGGCCAGACCGAGGTCGAGCGACTGCGGCTGTGCAGTGGTACCCGTGGTCGGGTCCAGTGCCAGCAGCAGAAGCTCCTCCGGAAGTGTTCTGCGGCTCCTGCCCATCCATGCCTCCCCGCGTGGATGAATGACAGGGTGACCCCTCTCACATTGGTCTGTCGAGGGTGCGTGACCGGTTTGTAAGGGAACCGGAAGGTATGTCGTTCTCGTCTACCACAGGGGCTAAGCCCGCACACAGGACACTGGTACATGGTTCGGACAGCGCGCGGAAACGTGCGAAGCGTGGAGGAGGCATCGGTGGCGGGCGAGTCCCCCGACAGGTCGAAGCAGCGCGAGTCGTCGGCGGAACCGACGTCGGGGAGTGCGGGAACGGTTCCCGAACCACGCGACCCACGAGTGGCGGTGGCCGCCGAGGACGCGAAGGAGACGGCCGGCGGCGTGGACACCGCGACCCGGATCTTCTCGGTACGGGACCCGAAGACGGACGGCGACGACAACACGAAGCTCCGTCAGGCGGTGGCGGCGTGGGTACGCACGGGTCCGCCGGCGGAGGAGGCCGAGGACTCCGGCGCGGACGCGGAGGAGCACGGCACCCCCGAGGAGCCCGAGCGGCCCGAGGCGGCCACGGAGCCCGAGGAGGGCCCCGAGGAGCCCCAGGAGACCCCCGGGCCACCGAAGAACGCCGACAGGGCCGTTACGGCGCCTGAGGCAACGACCGAGGCGAAGCCCGACCCCCGGACCGCCGGCCCGACGGTCACCGCCAAGGACGTTCCCCCCGAGAACACCCCGAAGTCCCCGACCGAGCCGAAAGCCG
The DNA here is from genome assembly GCF_055567535.1 of Streptomyces sp. NPDC026538. NCBI lineage: Bacteria > Bacillati > Actinomycetota > Actinomycetes > Kitasatosporales > Streptomycetaceae > Streptomyces > Streptomyces sp. NPDC026538. The sequence continues at coordinate 345,698 of NZ_JBVHQG010000010.1, read as the reverse complement.
CCGAGCGGGAAGGCGCCGAGCCCGAGGACGCCAAGCCAGCGACCACCGCCCCGAAGGCGACCGCCGAACTCGAGGACACCGCACCCGAAGACGAGCCCAAGGCGCCCGCCGAGCCCGAAGACGCCAAGTCCGAGCACGCCGTGAAGGCGACGGCCGAACGCGAGGACGCCGCACCGGAGGACGCCCCGGAGGCTGCTGCCGCCGAACCCGAAGACACCGCGCCGGAGGACGCCCCCAAGGCATCCGCCGAACCCGAAGACGCCAAGCACCAAGACAAGTCCAAGGCATCCGCCGAACCCGACGACGCCAAGCCCAAGGACACCCCGAAGGCCACCGCCGAACCCGAAGACGCCACGCCCGAACGCAAGTCAGAGGCCGTCGCCGAACCCGAAGACGCAGCGCCCGAAGGCAAGTCCAAGGCATCCGCCGAACCCGAAGACGCAGCGCCCGAAGACGAGCCCAAGGCATCCGCCGAGCCCGAAGACGCCACGCCCGAAGACGAAGCCGCGGGCGCCGAGCGCGAACCCGCGGACGCCGGCGGCGAGGGCGCCCCGCAGGCTGCACCCGCACCCGACGACGATTCCCGCACGGGTGGTGCGGGTGGGAAGACCAGGACCGGCGAAGGCGAAGCCGAAGCCGGCGTCGATCAGCCCACCACCATGCTCAAGGCCCCGCGGCCCCCGCAGGTCGACCAGCCCACCACCACGCTCAAGCTCGGCGACGCCAAGCCCAGGACCCCCGGATCCGACCCCGAGCGCACCAGCAAGTTCGTCGCCCTCAAGTCGGACCTCAAGCCGGACACCAAACCCGGCTCCACACCCGACGCGAAGCCGGACACCGAACCCGGCACCACACCCGGCACGACACCCGGCGCCAAGCCGGCCGCCAGGCCCGGAAACGCCTCCACCACCCGTACCACCGTCATCCCCCAGGTCGGCCCCGAGCGCACCACGCAGGTGCCGCTGCCGCCGAAGCCACCGCTGGATCTGCTCGCCGAGCTGACCAACACGCCTCCGCCGCCGGAGACCCCGGTCAGGACCGCCGTCCGGCGGGTCAAGATCTGGACGCCCCTGGTCATACTCCTGCTGATCATCTTTGCGGTCGTACAGACGTTCCGTCCGCTCCCGCAGCCCACTCTCGACCTCACCGCGAAGGACAGCTACACCTTCGACGGCAGCAAGGCCGACATCCCCTGGCCGGCCGACGGCCAGGCGGCGCTCGACGTCCAGGGCATCGGCTCGTTCGGTTCCTCCGGCGACCAGAAGCCCGTACCGATCGCGAGCGTCGCCAAGGTGATGACCGCGTACATCATCCTGCGCGACCACCCCCTGAAGAGCGGCGCCGCCGGCCCCAAGATCAAGATCGACCAGACGGCCGAGGACCAGTCGAACGCCGGCCAGGAGTCCACCGTCGACGTGACGGCCGGCGACTCGATCACCCAGCGCGAGGCCCTGGAGGGCATCCTCATCGCCTCCGCCAACAACGTGGCCCGGCTGCTGGCCCGTTGGGACGCCGGTTCCGAGAAGGCGTTCGTGGCGAAGATGAACACCACCGCGAAGAAGCTCGGCATGACGAACACGACGTACACCGACCCCTCCGGCCTCACCGACTCCACCGTCTCCACGGCCGTGGACCAGGTGAAGCTGGCGAAGGCGGCCATGTCGAGCGAGCCGTCGTTCCGCGAGGTCGCCGCGATGATGTCGTACGACGACTACAAGGGTGCCAACCACGGCAACTGGAACCAGCTGGTCGGTCACAACGACGTCGTCGGCATCAAGACCGGCACCACCACCTCCGCCCTCGGCAACCTGGTCTTCGCCGCGAAGAAGGAAGTGAACGGCGAGACCCGCACGATCATCGGCGCGGTGCTCCGGCAGCCGGCCAGCGCCGCCTCGGACAACAGCATCCTCACCGCCGCCCTCAACGGCGGCGACAAGCTGATCCGGGCCGCCCAGGGCGCGCTGAAGCCGGCCACGATCTACAAGAAGGGCGCTGTCGTCGGGTACGTCGACGACGGTCTCGGCGGCCGTACCCCGGTCGTGGCGACCAAGGACGTCACCGCGGTCGGCTGGTCGGGCCTGAAGGTGAAACTGACCTTCAAGGCCGACGACGTGCCGCACACCGCGAAGGCCGGTACCAAGGTCGGCGCCCTCACCGTGGGTGACGGGTCCGGCTCCGCGGTCCAGGTCCCGGTGGCCCTGCAGAAGGATCTGGCCGAGCCCGGCTTCACGAGCAAGCTGACCCGCCTCGGCTGACACAACACGCACATTCCGTCCCCGCACCCCGCCGATGGCGGCCCACCCCAGGGCCCCGCGGCGGGGTGCGTGCTAGCGTCACGAATCGGGGCAGGTCGTCGGCCGCCGGGACACGGCCGCGAACTGGACGAGAAGCGGCCGGTAACACCGTGGAACGCGGCCGAGAACAGAAGACGGGACACGGGGAGTGCCTTCAGGTGGCCACAGCGGAGCCGACACGCGCCGACGACGCCGATCCGGGCCCGGTATCCGGCCCGCGAATAGCCGTGCCCGAAACCGGTCCGCACGGCGCGCACGACAGACCCGGCACGCAGCGTAACGGCAGGCTCCGTCACCTCCTCGACCTGGACGAACCCCTGCGCCAGTGGCCGTCGCGCCACCCGGTGCTGGCGGTCACGGCCCTCGCCGGCGTCCTGCACGTCATCTGGCTCTTCACGTTCGCGAACAGTGGTGGCGATCTCGCGGCTCAGGACGCCTGGGCCGAGTTCGTCGGCCGGCATCCGGACTCGGCGTACAACCTCGCCTGGTACGGCGGTATGCACCCGGTGTCGTACAGCGTGGTCTCGCCGTACCTGATGTCGGTGCTCGGTGTCCGTACGACGATGATGATCGCCGGTACGGTCTCGGCCGGGCTGCTGACCCTGCTCCTCATCCGCAGCCGCGCGGTCAGGAACCCCCTGTGGGCCTCGCTCGCCGGGGTGCTCGCGCTGATCTGCAACGCGGTGTCCGGACGGGTCACCTTCGGGCTCGGCACGGTGTTCGCGCTGGCCTCGGTGGGGGCGGTGTTCTGCTGGCCGTACCGCTGGCGCCACAAACGGTGGGCCAAGGCACTGGTCGCGGCCCCGCTGGCCGCCCTGGCGACCATGGCGTCGCCGGTCGCCGGGCTCTTCGTCGGCCTGGTCGCGGTCGCGCTGTTCCTGCAGAAGCGACGCCCGGGCGCCTGGGCGCTCGGTCTGGCACCCGCGGTCGTGGTCGCCGTCTCCGCCTGGCTCTTCCCGTTCTCCGGCACCCAGCCGATGGGCTTCGGCTCGGTGATCATGCCCCTGCTGTACGGCCTGCTCTGCCTCTTCCTCGTCCCCAAGGAGTGGAAGACGGTCCGGCTGACGGCGGCCGTGTACAGCGTCGGGGTCGTGCTGGTGTGGCTGGTCAGCTCGCAGATCGGCTCGAACATCTCGCGGCTGCCGATGCTGTTCGCCGGCGCGACCCTGATCGCGGCCCTGCCGTACACCGTGCCGCGCTCACGCAAGTACTACGTCACCGTCCTCGCCTTCCTCGGCTTCGTCGGCTGGATCGGCTTCAAGGCCGTCGACGACATCGTCCATACGACCCCGGCCGCGTCCTGGGCCCGCGAGCTCGCCCCGCTCGTCCACCAGCTCCAGCAGGTCGGCGCCGAGAAGGGCCGCGTCGAGGTGGTCCCGGCCCGCTCGCACCGGGAGGCGTCCGCGCTCGCGCCGTACGTCAACCTGGCTCGCGGCTGGAACCGCCAGGCCGACATGGAACGCAATCCGCTCTTCTACGACGACACCCTCAACTCCGCGAACTACCACGAGTGGCTGCAGCGCTGGGCCGTGCACTTCGTGGTGCTGCCGAAGGACGAGCCCGACGGCGACGGCGGCGAACGCGAGCGGGCCCTGGTCCAGCGCGGGATGCCGTACCTGAAGCAGGTGTGGGGCGACGCCAACTGGCAGCTGTTCCGGGTGACCGACCCGGTGCCGCTCGCCGAGCCGAACGCGGTGGTGGACAGCGCCGAGCAGGGCGAGCTGACCATCGAGGTGCGCAGTGCCGGGCGGATCCTGATCCGGATCCCGTACTCGCCGTGGCTGAGCATCGTGGACGCGGACGGCAAGAGCCTGAAGCCGCCGCAGGAGACCCAGGCCTCCAAGCACCGGGCCGAAGGCACGCCGAAGACGTACGTCAACGTCAACGGCTGCCTGACGGAGACGGCGGAGGACGCCAAGGGCGACAGGTGGACGATGCTGCTGGCGCCGAAGGCGGGCACCTACCGGCTGGCGGCGCCGTACCAGCTGCCACGGGGCACGCCGTGCCCCGACGAGCTGAAGTGACCGGGTCAGTCGCGCAGCTCCGCCACGTAGCGGTCCGTGCCCGGCACCGTCGGTAGGAACGGGGCCACCAGTTCCACCCTGCCCAGCCCGGACCCGGCCACGTCCTCGTCCAGCCCGGTGAAGCGGGCGTCCCAGCACTCCCTCGGGTCGCTCTCCAGGAACCACAGCAGCGTCAGCCGAGTGTCGACGCCCTCCACCTGCTTCACGTACGTCATCCGGTCGCCGGGCAGCGGCGTCGGGCGGAACACCGTGACCATCGCCGTCGGTGAACCCGCGAGCCGCTTCGGCAGGTGCCGGCCGCGCAGCCACTCCAGCAGTTCGGCCCGCTGCTCGGGCGACTCGCTGTCGATGACCTGCACCACCAGCCCGGCGTACGGGTGGTCGAGGGCGTGGAAGTCGCGGGGGCCGGCCGCCCCGTCCCGGTACACCGTGGCCTCGTGGTCCTGGAACGCCGTGAAGACGTGGGTGCGGTCCTGGTAGACCCGCGCGTCCCGGTTCAGGCGCCGGTTGACGGCGACCGTCCACTTCATGTGGTCGGCGTAGCGGCCGTCGGTGATCCAGTAGACGGAGAGGTAGCAGCCGGTGGTGACGGGCTGGGCGATCGCCGACTTCTCGGGGTAGCGCAGGAGCTGCAGATCGCGGGTGGCGACCCAGCGGCGGCCCGCGTACATCCAGGGCATGGCCATGGCGCCGGCGTAGTAGTGGTCGTCCTCGTACCAGCGGTTGTACGCGTACTCGTGGCCGGGGTGCGGCTCGACCATGGTGATGAGGGCGTGGCCGGGGCGGACGCCGTACGGGCCGACCGCGGCCAGTTCGGCGTACACATCGCTTCGCGTGTCCTCGCTCATGCGCCTTCCCTTCCTTCCGCCTGCGCTCGCCCATACTCTGACGCTCCGTCAGATAAAGCGCCAGAGCCGGGAGGTCATCGATGTCACTGCTGATGGGCAAGACGGTCGTCGTCTCGGGGGTCGGCGCCGGGCTCGGGCACCAGGTGGCGGCGGCCGTCGTACGGGACGGCGGGAACGCCGTGCTCGGTGCGCGGACCGAGGCGAACCTCGTCAAGAGCGCGGCCGGGATCGACCCCGAGGGCGGCCGGACCGCGTACCGCCCCACCGACATCACCGACGAGGGCCAGTGCGAGGCGCTGGCGGCGCTGGCCCGGGAGCGGTTCGGGTCCATCGACGCGGTGGTGCACGTGGCCGCGTGGGACTCCTACTTCGGCGGGGTCGAGGACGCGGACTTCGCGACCTGGGCGTCGGTGGTCGACGTGAACCTGCTGGGCACGCTGCGGATGACCCGGGCCTGCCTGCCGGCACTGAAGGCGGCGGGCGGCGGCTCGGTGGTCTTCGTCGGGACGCAGTCGGCCGTCGCCGCGCCCTCGCAGGTGAGGCAGGCCGCGTACGCCGCCTCGAAGGGGGCGCTGACCAGCGCGATGTACTCGCTGGCGCGGGAGCTGGGGCCGTACCGGATCCGGGTCAACACGGTCCTGCCGGGCTGGATGTGGGGGCCGCCGGTGCAGGCGTACATGCAGTTCACGGCTCACACGGAGGGGGTGCCGGAGGACGAGGTGCTGGGGCGGCTGACGGGGCGGATGGCGTTGCCGGAGCTGGCGACGGACGGGGACGTGGCGGACGCGGCGGTGTTCCTGGCGTCGGACCGGGCGCGGGCCATCACGGGGCAGTCGCTGCTGGTCAACGCGGGGGAGCTGATGCGCTGAGGCACTGGTTCCGGCCATTCGGATCGCGCCAGGTTGTTCATGCACATGAACCAAGGTCAGTGAGGCGAACGATTTTACTGTCCCTTGACCATACGCCCGCTTGTCGTGCCCGCGTAACCGAACCCACGATGAGCGGGCACTTCGCGGCCTTCCCCGTCCCCACTCCGCTTATGCGAAGTGCCAGCCAGCTGAGCGGAGTTCAGAAGGCGGACCCTGGAAGGGGGGCACATGAACGGGCTCGACTGGGCCGTGCTCATCGGCTACTTCGGCGTGATGGTCGCGATCGGCGTCTGGTCGCACAAGCGCGTGGACAACGTCAGCGACTTCTTCACGGCCGGCGGAAAGATGCCCTGGTGGCTCTCCGGCATCTCGCACCACATGTCGGGCTACAGCGCGGTGATGTTCACCGGCTACGCGGGCATCGCCTACACCTACGGCGTGACGTCGTTCGTCACCTGGTCCTTCCCGATCGCGCTGGGCATCGCGATCGGCTCCAAGCTGTTCGCGCCGCGCATCAACCGGCTCCGCTCCCGCCTCCACGTGGCGTCGCCGCTCGAATACCTGAAGAACCGCTACAACCTGTCCACGCAGCAGGCGCTGGCCTGGTCCGGCATGCTGCTGAAGATCGTGGACGTGGCCGCCAAGTGGGCCGCGATCGCGACCCTGCTGTCGGTGTTCACGGGTGTCTCCCTCAACCAGGGCATCCTCATCACCGGCGCGATCACCGCGGTCTACTGCACGATCGGCGGCCTGTGGGCGGACGCGCTGACCGAACTGGGCCAGTTCATCATCCAGTTGCTGGCCGGCGTCTCGATGTTCGTCGCCGTCGTCCTGAAGCTGAACGACAAGGGCATCGGCTTCTTCGACGCCTTCGACCAGCCGGCCCTGCACGGCCACGGCAAGCCGCTGGTGGGCCCTTACGGCACGGTCTTCCTGCTCGCCTTCCTCTTCATCAAGCTCTTCGAGTACAACGGCGGCATGCTCAACCAGGCCCAGCGCTACATGGCGACGGCCGGCCCCAGGGAGGCCGAGCGCAGTGCCCGCCTCTCCGCGGCCCTGTGGCTGATCTGGCCGGTGGTCCTGTTCTTCCCCATGTGGATGTCGCCCCTTCTCGTCCACGCCCAGAAGCCGGACGGCTCCGACTCCTACGGCCTGATGACCGAACAGCTCCTCCCCCACGGTCTGCTGGGCCTGGTCGTCGTCGGCTTCTTCTCCCACACGATGGCGATGTGCTCCTCGGACGCCAACGCGATCGCGGCCGTCTTCACCCGTGACGTGGCGCCGGTGCTGTCGTCGCGGGCCCGGTCCTGGAGCGAGCGCTCCGGCCTGATCGCGGCCCGGGTGACGACGGTGGTCTTCCTCGGCCTGTCCATGGCGGTGGCCACCCAGGTCAACTCGCCCACGTTCAAGGACATCATCACCGTGGTCATCAAGTGGGTGGCCGGTCTGATGGGCCCGATCGCGATCCCGATGATGCTGGGTCTGCTCCGTCCGTTCCGCCGCTCCGGTCCGACGGCCGCGCTCACCAGCTGGGCGGCGGGCCTGCTGGCCTTCTGGCTGGTCAACTACCCGATCAACTGGAACGTCGACGGCGGCGTACCGCTCCAGTACCAGGTGTCCGTGCCGTTGGCGGTCTCCCTGGTCCTGTACATCCTCATCGGCTACCTGAAGCCGGAGGACACCCCGGAGCGGCTCGCGATCATCGAGACGGTGAACACGGACGGGGACAGCGCGGCGGCGACGGCCCCGGTACCGGCCCAGGCCCAGGCTCCGGCGGGCGGCGGGGAGGTCCTGCGGGACTGACCGACGGCCCCTGGGGCGGGCCGACGGCCGACGGGCCCTCTGACGGTGCCTGGGCCGACGGCCGCCGGGCCTGCTGACGGGGCCTGGGCCCGGCCGGCTCAGGCGCCCCGCGGGTAGCGGGCCAGCCAGCCGGGGGCCGCGCCCGCCGGGCTGTGCAGGGCCGGCCCCTGGGTCATCTCCATCGCGAAGTCGTCGGCGAGTTCGAGGATCGTAGGACGGCCCTCCAGTTCGGCCACCCAGGCCGGCGGGAGGGCCGTCTCGCCGTGCAGGGCGCCGAGCAGACCGCCGGTGAGCGCGCCGGCGACCGCGGAGGGCCCGGCCTGGTTGACGGCGAGGCTCAGCCCGTGCCGTACGTCCTCACCCACGAGGGCGCAGTACACGGCCGCGGCGAGCGTCCCGTCCGCCGCCCCGTCCCCGGTCAGCTCCTCGACCCGGGCCGGGGAGGGCATCCCCTGCCGTACGGCGCCGAGCGCGTGCTGCAACGCGTCCGAGACAGGCTGGTGCCCGGGTCTCGCGGCGAGCAGGGCCAGCGCCCGCTGCACGGCCCCGTCCAGCGAGTCCCCGCGGGCCAGCGCGTGCACGATCACGGCGTACGCGCCCGCGGACAGACAGGCGGTCGGATGGCCGTGGGTCTGCGCCGCGCACTCCACGGCCAGCTGGACGACGAGCTGCGGCTCCCAGCCGACGAGCAGTCCGAACGGCGCGGACCGGGCGACGGCCTCCGGCCCCATGTCGTCAGGGTTCTTCGGCGACTCCAGGGTCCCCATGGTCTCGTCCCCGAGCCCGATCAGCAGCGACCGCGTCGGGTCCCGCCGGGCGTACAGCCACTCCTCCCGGGCCAGCCACCCGTCCTCCTTGCGGCGCTCGTCCGGGCCCCAGTCCCGCTGGGTGGCCGCCCACCGCAGATAGGCGCGATGCAGGTCGGTGGGCGGATGCCAGGCGCCGGTATCCCGTCTCACCTGGGCTCTTATCAATCCGTCCACGGTGAACAGGGTCAGCTGGGTGTGATGCGTCACGGTCCCGCGCCGCCCGTACCCGTACCCGAGATCGACCAGCCCCTCGGGCCCGTAGGCCGCCCGGATCTCCTCCAGCGTCATCCCGTCGACGGGCCCGCCGAGCGCGTCCCCCACGGCCGTACCGAGGAGGGATCCCCGCACCCGGCTCCGGAAGTCCTGCTGCTCGGCACGACCCCAGACGGCACCCACTGTCGCACCCACCATGACCTCCTCACGGGCACCGTCCGTACGTACGACAGCCAGCACTGTAATCGACCGGGAACGGTCCGCTCAGGGGGCAGTTAGGTATGCGAAGTGTGGGTTGTGTGGTCCCAAGTGGCCGGTTTTCGGCCGGGTGGGGGAGGTGGGCGGGGTTGGTCAGGCGACGCGGCGGGCGTCAGCCGTACCAGGTGACGTTGCACACGTACACACACTCGTGGCGCGGTACGGGCAAAAACTGATGAAGCCGCGGCCTCCGAGGATGTCGAACTCTCGGGAGGTGGGGCGGCAACTGCCCGGCCTCCCGGGCGATCTGCTCCAACTCCCGTACCAGGAAGGTCTTCCCGACCCCGGCGTCGCCGTGCACGTGGAAGAGGAAGCGGTGCCGCTCGTCCTCGGGCGGCAGGTCGAGGTTCCGCCGGAACGCGGCCCGCTCCTCGACCCGTCCGACGAACCCGGCCCTCCGGCGCCTTCCGATCAGCTTCTGCGTCGACGGCCGTGTCGACCCCATCCGCACCACCCCCGCCGCCGGTTCACACCAAGTCTGGCAGAGGCCCCGGGGGGAGGGTGTGAATCGGCGCGGCGGGGAAGGACGGTGGCATGTCCACCTCCCACGCGCCTCGTGCGCTCTCGCTTGCCGCTGCCCTTCTCACCGGTACCGTCGCTCTTTACATCGCCCTCGTCGCCCTGGGGAACATCACCGACTTCGGCACCAATCAGGCGTTCGTCCAGCATGTGCTGGCCATGGACACGACGTTCAAGGACGACGACCTGATGTGGCGGGCCATCACCGACAGAGGGCTGCAGAACACCGCCTACGTCGCCATCATCGTGTGGGAGACCGTCGCCGCGCTCGTGCTCGTCGCCGGGACCGCGCTGTGGTTCCGGCGCGACAACGGCCGTGCGCGGCGCCTGTCGACCTACGGTCTGCTGATGCTCGTGCTGCTCTTCGGCGCCGGGTTCATCGCCATCGGCGGTGAGTGGTTCTCCATGTGGCAGTCCAAGACCTGGAACGGTCTCGACGCGGCGACCCGGGTCCTGGTGCTCACCGGGATCGCGCTCGTCGTCGTACAGCTGAGTCCTTCGGATCAGGAGGGATAGGGCGCCGCCTCGCGGCCCGCGCGCAGGGTGGCCGTCCACCAAGCCAGTTGATCCAGCAGGACCTTGGCGTAGCCCGCCGTCCCGGCGTCCACCGGGCGGCCGTCCTGCCACGCGGTGAAGTAGTTCGGGAAGGCCAGGCCGTCCCGGACGGTCACCGCGTGGAGTTCCGTCAGCACGTTCTCCAGGTGCAGCACCGCGTGCCGGCCGCCCGCCGCGCCGCCGTAACTCACGGACGCGACCGGCTTCGCCGTCCACTGGTCGAAGTGCCAGTCGATGGTGGCCTTCAGCGCCGCCGGGTAGCTGTGGTTGTACTCGGGGGTGACGATCACGAACGCGTCCGCCGCCGCCAGGGCCGCCGTCAGGCACCGCATCCCGGACGGGCGGCGGTAGGCGTCGCCCGCGTGCTTCGGTGACTCCGCGGGGAGCGCGAGGGGGAGGTCGTAGGCGGCCATGTCCACGACCTCCACGTCGAAGCCACCGTGCGTGCGCGCCTGTTCGGCCACCCACTCGGCCACCACCGGCCCGAACCGGCCCTCCCGCACGCTTCCGATCAGTACGGCCCACCGTCCGGGAGACGCTTCGCCTCCTCGAACCCGGCCTCGCCCTGGTCACCAACCGGCTCGGCGACATCCTCGCCCGCACCGGCGCCTTCGAGGCGGTGATGGGCGGAACCGGACTGCTCGACGCCGACGACGTCCCGAACCTCACCCGGTACGTCTTCACCGATCCCCGCGCCCGCGCCCTCTTCCCCGACTGGGAGGACGTCGCGGACGAGCAGGCCTTCGACATCCGGCTCGGGCCGTCCGTCGAGAACTCCGAGTGGTTCACGACCGAACTCGCCCCGGTCGCCGGGGCCGAGTTCACCCGGCGCCTCAGCCGGCACATGATCCCGAAACGCGGCGTCCTCCGCCTCGCCCACCCGGCCGGCCCCGAACTCCGGCTGCGCCGCGAGACCCTCGAACTCACCGAGGACGCCCAGCAGTTGGTCGTCCTGCTGCCCGCGGACGAGTCGACGGGGGAGGCCGTCGAGCGACTCCGCCGGCTCCCGGCCCCGGGACTGCGGGCCATCTCCTGACGGGTCCGACGGCCACCGAGGGCTACTTGACCACCGTCACCTTGGTGTTCGGTTCCGTACCGAACGTCCACAGGGCCGCGCCGTCCGCCTTGTGCATGCGGATGCCGCTGGTCTGCTTGCCCGCCGCGGGCGGCGGGGAGGAGCCGTCGACCGCGTTGGAGAAGGCGATCGACAGGCCCGACTTCGCGGCGAAGTAGAGGATGTGCTCGATCTGGACGCCGTCCGAGCCGGTCGTGGCCGCCAGGGTCCTGGAGATCGTGTACGTGCCGGGGTCGGGGCTCACCGTCCCCGGCCACACCGTGAACGTGCGGGTCGCCTTGTCGCTCGCGTCGACCGTCCACACCCGCTTGTCGCCGAGCGAGTAGACGATACGGCGGCCCGTGCCGGAGGCGGCCGGCACGGCGGGGGCCTTCGGGGACGCGGAGGGGTGGGCGCCCGCCGACGCGCTCGCCGACGGGCGGACCGCCGCGGCCGTGGGGTGCGGCCCCTTGTCGGCCTGTAGGGCGAGGAAGACGACGGCCACCGTCGCCCCGGCCGTCAGACCGGTGACCCAGACCCAGGAGGGCAGCAGTCGGGCAGCCACGGGTACGCATCTCCTCCGTTATGAGGGCCCCACGTATTCGCACAGGGGTCGGATCATCGTACTGTGCGCTGCCCGCCCGCTCCGTCCGCTCCCCCGTCCACTCAGGCCAGTCAGTCCAGCACCGGCAGCAGCTCCGGCAGGTGGCCGTCGGACGCCTCCGCCGCCCGTCGGCGCTCCTCCGGCACCTCGCCGTACAGCGTCGTGCGCGGCTTCGCCGGACGGCCCGCCGCCTCGGCCACGGCGATCAGGTCCCGTACCGACTTGTACGAGCCGTACGACGAGCCCGCCATCCGCGAGATCGTCTCCTCCATCAGCGTGCCGCCCAGGTCGTTCGCGCCCGAGCGGAGCATCTCCGCCGCACCCTCCGCGCCCAGTTTCACCCAGCTTGTCTGGATGTTCGGAATGTAGGGGTGGAGCAGGAGACGGGCCATCGCCGTCACCGCGCGGTTGTCGCGCATGGTCGGGCCGGGCCGCGAGATGCCCGCCAGGTAGACGGGGGCGTTGGTGTGGATGAAGGGCAGGGTCACGAACTCCGTGAAGCCGCCGGTCCGCTGCTGGATGCGGGCCAGGGTGCGCAGGTGGCCCAGCCAGTGCCGGGGCTGGTCGACATGGCCGTACATCATCGTGGACGAGGAGCGGATGCCCACCTCGTGGGCGGTCGTGACGACCTCGATCCAGGTGGCGGTGGGCAGCTTGCCCTTGGTCAGGACCCAGCGCACCTCGTCGTCGAGGATCTCGGCGGCCGTCCCGGGGATGGTGTCCAGGCCCGCCTCCTTCGCGGCGGTCAGCCACTCCCGGATCGACATGCCGGTGCGCGTCGCGCCGTTCACCACCTCCATCGGCGAGAAGGCGTGCACGTGCATGCCGGGGACCCGCTCCTTCACCGCCTTCGCGATGTCGAAGTACGCCGTGCCGGGCAGGTCCGGGTGGATGCCGCCCTGCATGCAGACCTCGACCGCGCCGACGTCCCACGCCTGCTGGGCCCGGTCGGCGACCTGGTCCAGGGAGAGGGTGTAGGCGTCGGCGTCGGTGCGGCGCTGGGCGAAGGCGCAGAACCGGCACCCGGTGTAGCAGACGTTGGTGAAGTTGATGTTGCGGGTGACGATGTAGGTGACGTCGTCGCCGACCGCGGCCCTGCGGACGTCGTCGGCGATCCGGGTCAGCGCGTCCAGCGCCGGGCCGTCCGCGTGGAACAGGGCGAGGGCCTCGTCGTCGGTCAGCTTCGTGGGGTCGTCGGCCGCGGTCGCCAGGGCCTGGCGGACGTCCGTGTCGATGCGCTCGGGCGCCATGCCGGGGGCGGCCGCCTCGCGGAGGGCGCCCCAGTCGCCGTACACCTCGTCGAAGTCGTCACGGCGGTCGCCGGTACGGCCCTCGGTGTCGATGGTGGTGTGCAGATCGGTGCGGCCGGTCGCGACGAAGACCTCCTCCGGCTCCTGCCACGGGTGCCCCTCGACCACCGCGTCCGGGACCGCCAGGCCGGTCTCCGGGTCGGCCAGCGCGGCCACGTGCGGGCGCAGCCGCGGATCCAGCCAGGGCTCGCCGCGGCGGACGAACTCCGGGTACACGCAGAGACGTTCCCGCAGCTGGAAGCCGGCGGCCGCCGATTTCGCCGCCAGTTCCTCGATCTGCGGCCAGGGGCGTTCCGGGTTGACGTGGTCGATGGTGAGCGGGGAGACCCCGCCCCAGTCGTCGATACCGGCCGCGATCAGGCGCTCGTACTCGCTGTCGACGAGGTTGGGCGGCGCCTGGATGTTGCCGGCCGGACCCATGACGAGCCGGGCCACCGCGACCGCCGCGACCAGTTCGTCCAGCTCGGCGTCCGGCATCCCGCGCATCGCCGTGTCCGGCTTGGCGCGGAAGTTCTGGATGATCAGTTCCTGGACGCCGTGGTACGAGCGGGCGACACGGCGCAGCGCGAAGAGGGACTCGGCCCGCTCCTCGTACGTCTCGCCGATGCCGATCAGGATCCCCGAGGTGAACGGCACCGAGGAACGGCCCGCGTCCTCCAGGACCCGCAGCCGGACGGCGGGTTCCTTGTCGGGGGAGCCGTGGTGCGGCCCGCCCGGCTCGGACCACAGACGGGTCGCCGTCGTCTCCAGCATCATGCCCATGGACGGGGCGACCGGCTTCAGCCGCTGGAAGTCGGTCCAGGACAGCACGCCCGGGTTGAGGTGCGGCAGCAGGCCGGTCTCCTCCAGGATCCGGATGGAGATGGCCCGGACGTAGGCGATCGTGTCGTCGTAACCGTGCGCGTCGAGCCACTCGCGCGCCTCCGGCCAGCGGTCCTCCGGCTTGTCGCCGAGGGTGATCAGGGCTTCCTTGCAGCCGAGGGCCGCGCCCTTGCGGGCCACGTCGAGGACCTCGTCCGGGGACATGAACATCCCGTGTCCGGCCCGGCGGAGCTTGCCGGGGACGGTCACGAACGTGCAGTAGTGGCACTTGTCGCGGCACAGGCGGGTGAGGGGGATGAAGACGCTCTTCGAGTACGTGATGACGCCCGGGCGGCCCGCCTGTTCCAGACCGGCGTCGCGCACCCGGGCGGCCGACGCGGCGAGGTCGTCGAGCGCCGCGCCGCGCGCCTGGAGCAGCACGGCGGCCTCGGAGACGTCGAGGGCGACGCCGTCCCGGGCGCGTTTGAGGGCGCGACGCATGGAGTTCTCGGTGGGGCCGCCGGTTCCGGGACTCGCGGAAGTCGTCATTCTTCGAGCATACGGAGGGCTCCGCCGGTTCAGCCGGGACGGGGGTTCCGGGAATGGGCTGCGGTGCGTTGCCGGGTGTCGCTGCGTTGTGGCTGGTCGCGCCGACGCGGCGGCAGCCGCGGATCGATACAGCCCCGCGCCCCTGAGGAGGCGCTCGCTGCAGCGCCCCCTCTTTCAGGGGCGCGGGGAACTGCGCGAGCGATCACCCCCGACCCGCAGCCGCCCACCACCCCGATCCGGCGGACAGTCCGCAACCCGCTCAGAGGTACTCCGCGTAACCGTCCAATGCCCCCAGTACTTCGGCCTCCCCCGCCGGAGGCAACTGCACCACGACCTCCTCGATGCCCAGTGCGGCGTAGTGCGCGAGCTTGCCAGGGGTCGGGAAGACGGCGTACGGGACGACCTGGAGCGCGGCCGCATCCCGCCCCGCGTCGGCCCACACGCCCCGCAGGACCGGCATCGACTCCGACAGCCCGCGGCCCCCGATCGGCATCCACCCGTCGGCGTACTCCGCGATGTGGGCGAACAGCTTCGGCCCCGCCGCCCCGCCGATCAGCGTGCGGGGGCCGGCGACCGGGCCGCGCGGTTTCTGGACGGGCTTGGGATACGCCGACGACGCCCGTACGCTCCCGAACTCTCCTTCGTAGGCGGTCGGTTCGTCCGCCCACAGCGCCCGCATCAGAGCCATCCGGTCCCGGGACAGCTCCCGCCGCGTCCGCCAGGCCACGCGGTGGTCCGCGGCCTCCTCGACGTTCCAGCCGAAGCCGACGCCGAGCGTGAAGCGGCCGCCGGACAGGTGGTCGAGGGTGGCGATCTGCTTGGCGAGGTCGATCGGGTCGTGCTGGGCGACCAGGGTGATGCCGGTGCCGAGGCCGAGGCGCTCGGTGACGGCGGCTGCCTGGCCGAGGGCGACGAAGGGGTCGAGGGTACGGCCGTACTCGCGGGGCAGGTCGCCGCCGGCCGGGTACGGGGTGGTCCGTTCGACCGGGATGTGCGTGTGCTCGGGCAGGTACAGCCCGGCGAAACCGCGTGCCTCCAGCTCACGGGCGAGCCGGACGGGGGTGATGGTCTCGTCGGTGAGGAAGATCGTGACGGCTATACGCATGGGCCATCTGTACCGGGGGTGGCGCGATATGTCCATACCGACTGGTCGGCATCACGCGCCCCGTCTTTCACACGGCTATGCGCATGACATAAGGATGCCTGTGGATTCCCTGTCCTTCCATGGGAGTTCACGTCAGGAGAGGAGAGTCACCGGCATGGGTGAGGACACGCACGGCATCGGCAGACGCGCACTGTTCGTGACGGGGGCGGCGGCAGCCCTTACGTTGGGAACCGTGAGCTTCGCAGCGGCGGACGGTCAGGGCCAGGGGACTCAGGAGACGAAGACGGTACGCGGCACGCTGCCGCCCGGCTGCCCGGACTTCGTGTACGTCCCGGTCGAGGTCCCCGCCGGCGTCCGCGAGCTCAAGGTCGCCTACACCTACGACCTGCCGGCCGTCCCGGCCGGCACCACGGGCAACGCGCTCGACATCGGCCTCTTCGACCAGCACGGCACCGAGCTGGGCGGCAAGGGCTTCCGGGGCTGGTCGGGCGGGGCGCGCACAGAGTTCTTCGTCCGTGCCGACGACGCGACCCCCGGCTACCTCCCCGGCCCGGTCCACGCCGGCACCTGGTATGTCGCCCTCGGCCCCTACACGGTGGCCCCGCAGGGCCTGACCTACGAGCTGACGATCACGCTGACGTACGGCGAGCCCGGCACCCCCGTCCGCCCGGTGTACCCGCCCGAGCGGGCCAAGGGCCGGGGCCGGGACTGGTACCGGGGCGACTGCCACCTGCACTCCTGGTACTCCGACGGCCGCCGCACCCCGGCCGAGATCGCTGCGCTGGCCCGTGCCGCCGGCCTGGACTTCATCAACTCCTCGGACCACAACACGCACTCCTCGCACGCGCACTGGGCGGACCAGGCCGGCGACGACCTGCTGATCATGCTCGGCGAGGAGATCACCACCCGCAACGGCCACGTCGTCGCCCTCGGCACCGACCCCGGGACCTTCGTCGACTGGCGCTACCGGGCCCGCGACAACCGGTTCGGGAAGTTCGCGCACCAGATCCACAAGGCCGGCGGTCTGGTCGTACCGGCGCATCCGCACGCCACGTGCGTGGGCTGCGCCTGGAAGTTCGGGTTCGGGGACGCGGACGCGGTCGAGGTGTGGAACGGCCCCTACACCCCCGACGACGAGGTGGCCCTGTCCGCCTGGGACGCCACGCTGGTCGCCTCGGTGCGCGACAACAAGCAGTGGCTGCCGGCGATGGGCAACAGCGACGCGCACCGCGACCCGGACCCCGTCGGCGTGCCCCAGACCGTCGTCCTCGCCGACGACCTGAGCCGTGAGGCCATCCAGGAGGGCCTGCGCGCGGGCCGCTCCTACATCGCCGAGTCGAAGAACGTGAAGGTGAGCTTCACGGCGACGGGCGGGCGCGGCGAGCAGGCCGGGATCGGCGAGCGGCTGGAGGTGGCCGCCGACACCTCGGTGACCGTCCGCCTGGAGGCCTCCGGGGTGCCGCGCTGCACCGTCCGCTTCATCACCGACGAGGGCGTCCTGCTGACCAGCGACCCGCTCCCGGTGACCGGCTCGGGCGTGGTCGAGTGGCGGACGACCCCGCAGTACGCGGCGTACGTCCGCGCGGAGTTGCGCCACGAGACGGCGGCGGGCCCGGTACCCGGCGCCCTGGCGGCCCTGACGAACCCGATCTTCCTGGGCAGATAGAAGCCCACCGGTGCCCTTCTCGGTCTGCTGAAGTCATCCGACGGACGGTGAGCCCGCGGGTCCACCGTCGGCCAGATCCGCGACGACCGCCGCATGGTCCGACGACCACACCCCGTCGACCGGCCCGTCCCCGGCCCGTCGCACCCCCTTGATCGTCCCGATGCCGCCGGGGCCGGCCGGTGCGCCGACGTGGATGTAGTCGACGCGGACGCTGGGGCCGAGGCCCGGGGGGACGTACGGGTTGGTGTTGTCCCAGGTGGCGGAGAGGGCGGCCGGGTCGGCGTACTCCCAGGCGTCGAAGAAGACCTGGCCGGGTACGACAGGCGCGGTGCGGACCCCGCCGAACCGGCGGATCTCGTCGGAGTCCGGCCAGGCGTTGAAGTCACCGGTGACGACGGGCGGGAAGTCGGTGCCCGCACGGTGGGCGGCGACGAACTCGGCCAGAGCAGTGACCTGTTCGGTGCGTACGGCCGACAGGTGCAGTTGTGAGGTCAGGTGGACGGTGAAGAAGGGCACCTGGTGGGCGGGGGCGGCGAGGCGGGCGTAGAGAGCCAGGCGGCCGTCGTCGAGTTCCGGTGGCGCCGGCAGGTGCAGCACCGCACTCTCCACCACCGGCCAGCGGCTGAGCACCGCGTTGCCGATCTCGGTGCCCGGCTCCCCGATCCGCCGCTGCCAGCGCTCGGAGGCCGGGGAGGCGGCCCAGGCCCAGTGCAGACCGAGTTCACCGGCGAGCCACCCGGCGAGGTTCTCGCCGTCGGCCGCCCACACCTCCTGGAGGCCGACCACGTCCGGCCGCAGCTCACGCAGCACGGCGAGGATCGCCTTCTGCCGTTCCGCCCAGGGCCCGAAGCGCCACCACAGGTTCCAGGTCATGATCCGCACGGACCCACCGTCTCTCGTCGGGGAAGCACGAGAGCCATCGAAGAGGACACCGGCGCCGAAGGGCGGCAGAAGAGGAAACCGAGGAACCATGTCGGACCGCGGATTCCGTATGCCCACCGCCTTTCAGCGACACGTCGCCAACCCCGTGACCCGGCTGCTCCCCTTCCAGACCCTGCGGCGCTGGGGAGGCAGCTGCTGACGCCCCGGGTCGATCTCAGCGACCAGGTCACACGGTCGCCTTGGAGAACGCGTACGTCGCGGAGTACGGCACCGACACCTGGTCGGTGCCGGTGCAGGCGGCGGCCGGGGCGACGCCGCCCTCCGTGTTCAGAACAGGCCGACCAGGGCCATCGGTGCCTCCGACAAAAATGCCTGCTGTCGGCATGAGAGACGGCGTCGGCGGCCACCCGGTTTCCCGATGCCGCAAGCACCTCGCGTGCGTGTCGGGGACCATGGACGCAAAGGCAGCCACGGCAGCAACCATGAGGAGTCGCACGGACCATGTCCCGCCCCACCGACGCCCGATTCCGCGCCACCACCGCCTTCCAGCGGCACATCGCCAACCCGCTCACGCGCCTGATGCCCTTCCAGACCCTCCTGGAGACCACCGGGCGCAGCTCGGGGCTGCCCCGCCGTACGCCGCTGGGCGGCCGGCGGGTCGGCGGGGCCTTCTGGCTGGTGTCGGAGTTCGGCGAGCACTCGCAGTACGTCCGCAACATCAAGGCCGACCCCCGGGTGCGGGTCCGCATCGGGGGGAAGTGGCACGCGGGCACCGCCCACCTCATGCCGGACGACGACCCGGTGGCCCGCCTGCGCACGCTGCCCCGGGGCAACAGCACCGCCGTACGGCTGCTCGGGACGAACCTCCTGACGGTGCGGGTGGACCTGGACGGCTGAAGGGTCACCGGGGCCGGCCGCCGGGCCCGCGCCCCTGCCGCCCCGGCGGCTACCCCTGCCCCGCCCGCAGTCCCGGCACGGCTTCCAGCATGCTGTCGAAGCCCGACGGCGGGCGGCCCAGGAGCTCCGTCACGTCGTCGGTCGCCCGGTCGTAGCGGTTCTCCCCGTGCAGCCGGGCCATCGTGGCGATGTGGTCGAAGAGATGCGGCGTCAGGCCCAGCGGCTCGAGGTCGTGCTCGACCCATTCGTCGTACGGCACGTCGACGTACGTCACGGTGCGTCCCAGCGCCTCGGAGATCTCGGCGGCGATCGCGGTCATGTCCCGGGAGGCTGCGCCGGTCAGTTCGTAGACCCGGCCGGCCTGCGGCGCGGGGTCGAGCAGCAGTCGGGCGACCACCGCGGCCACGTCGCCGGCGGCCACCGGCGAGGTGCGTGCGGTGCCGAAGGGGAGACGGATGGTGCCGTCACGGCGGACGGAGGCCACGGCGAGCATGCCGAAGAGCGGGTTCTCCATGAACACCGTCGGCCGGACGTGGACGACCGGCAGCCCGGACCAGTTGAGGACGTGTTCGCACAGCCAGTGCAGCCGCTGCTGGTGCGACTCCGCGCTGCTGGTGAGGCTCATCTGGGAGACGGTCATCTGTGACATGTGCACCAGCAGTTCGAGGTGCCCGCCCGCAAGGGCCGCCGCCGCCACGGTCGCCGTGGCCTCCAGGTAGTCGGGCGACGGGCTCATCCCGAAGTAGGCCCTGCGGCACCCCTCCAGGGCCGCCACCACGTCCGCCCCCCGCGTGAGGTCACCGACGACCACCTCGACGCCGTCGAGGGCCCGCAGCGCGGTGGCACGGTCGTCGTCGTGGTGGACGAGGGCCCGGACCGGCAACCCGTGTCGGCGCAGCTGCGTGAGGACCCTCCCGCCCACACCCCCGACGCCGCCGGCGGCACCGGTGACCAGGATCGGATCAGTACTCGGCAAGACGTCCTCCCGCAGTCGGCAACCCGCCCCGCCTTTCTACGGCACGCCGACCGTCTCCCGGCACACCCCGCCGCGCGGACCACACGGCAGGAGTAGCGGCCCGTCGCCGACCGGTCCCCTCATCCCGGCCAGACGATGGCCTGGACCTCGCTGTAGGCGTGCAGGGCGTACGAGCCGACGTCCCGGCCCACCCCGCTCTTCTTGAACCCGCCGAAGGGGGCCTCCATGTTCCGCCCGACGGTGTTGATCCCTACGCCCCCCGCCCTCAGCCGCCGCGCCACCCGGAAGGCGCGGGCCACGTCCCCCGACCAGACGTAGTCGATGAGGCCGTAGTCGGAGTCGTTGGCGAGGGCGATGCCCTCTTCCTCCTCGTCGAAGGGGATGACGGCGACGACCGGGCCGAAGATCTCCTCGCGGGCGGCCCGCATGTCGTTACGGCAGTCGGCGAGCACCGCGGGCCTGAGGTAGAACCCCCTTTCCAGGCCGGGTCGTTCGCCGCCCGTCACCACCGTCGCGCCCTCCTTCCCGGCGAGTTCGACGTACGACTCGACCCGCGCCCGGTGTTCGGCCGTGATCAGCGGTCCGACCACCGTGTCCGGCGCCGCCGGGTCACCCACCGTCAACCGGTCGGCGTAGGCCGCGAGTTGCTCCACCAGCCGGTCGTACAGCGGCCGCTGCACCAGCACCCGGGTGGGTGCCGTGCAGATCTGTCCGCTGTAGAAGGAGAAGGTGGTGCCGATGCCCGCCACCGCCGAGCCGACGTCCGCGTCGGCGAAGACGACCGCCGCGCCCTTCCCGCCCAACTCCATCAGCTGCCGTTTCATGTCCCGCCCGCACACCTCGGCGATGCGCTGCCCGACGGCCGTGGACCCGGTGAAGCTCACCATGTCGACGTCGGGCGAGGCCACGGCCGTCTCGCCGACGCCGGCCGCCCGGCCGGAGACGACGTTCACCACGCCCGGCGGGGCGCCCGCCGCCTCCAGTGCCTCCGCCATGCGGTAGACGGAGAGCGGGTCCTGCGGGGCCGGTTTGACCACCACCGTGTTGCCCATGGCCAGCGCGGGCGCGACCTTGCCCGCCGGATTCGCCCAGGGGTTGTTGTACGACGTGATGCAGCTGACCACGCCCACCGGCTGGCGCACGGCCAGCGCACCCATCACCCCGGCCTTCCCCATCGGCCCGGCCTCGTTGATCTGCGGCGGGATCGCCCACTCGGCGGGCTCCACGGTGGCGTACCGCCGGAACCGGGCCGCCGCCACCCCCACCTGCATCGCCCGGGCGGTCCCGGTGGTCGCGCCGGTCTCCGCCCGGGCCAGGTCGGCGTGCTCCTTCAGCCGGGCGCGGATGATGTCGGCGGCCCGGCCGAGGACCGCGGCCCGTTCCGGCGCCGGTGTCCGTGACCAGCCGTCGAAGGCCTCCCGGGCGGCCGCGCAGGCGGCCAGGACCTGCTCCCCGGAGGCCTCGGGAGCCCAGCCGACGGTGCCCTCGGTCGCCGGGTCGACGACCGCGTAGTGCCCGCCGCCGGGGTCCACCCAGCGTCCCCCGACGAACAGCCGCTGCCCGTCCGCCGCATCGCTCACCGGGTGCTCACCGTCCTGGTGTCCCGACCGGACCGCAGCACCTTCCCGGGTACCGTCCCGCTGACCACGTCGTCGCGGATGGCCTCGACCCCGTTCACCCAGACCGCCCGTACCCCGATCGCCTTCGAGTCCAGGCGGGGGCTGTCTCCCGGCAGGTCGTGCACCAGGGTGGCCGGTCCGGCGGCGATCCGCTCCGGGTCGAAGAGCACGAGGTCCGCATGCCAGCCCTCCGCGATCCGGCCCCGCTCCCGCAGCCCGAAGAGCCGGGCGGGATCGTCGGTCAGCATCTTCACCGCCTGTTCCAGGCCGAGCAGCCGGCGGCCGCGCAGACAGTCGCCGAGGAACCGGGTCGTGTACGGCGCCCCGCACATCCGGTCCAGGTGCGCCCCCGCGTCGGACCCGCCGAGCAGCACGTCCTCGTGCTGCCAGGTCTCGGCGCGCAGCGCCCAGGAGGCGGGGTCGTTGTCGGTGGGCATGGGCCACAGGACCGTACGGAGTCCGTCGGCCGCGCAGATCTCGACCAGGCAGTGGAAGGGGTCCAGCCCGCGCTCCGCCGCGATGTCCTCGACCACCCGGCCCGACAGCCCGGCGTTGGCCGCGCTGTAGGTGTCGCCGATGACGTACCGCCCGAAGTTCGCGAGCCGCCGGAAGACGCCGGCCTCCTTCGAGTGGGCGCGCTCCAGCATCCGGGCGCGTACGTCCGGGTCCCGGAGCCTCTCGATCCGCTCCGGGACCGGCAGCCCGAGGATCGGCCCCCACCCGGGGATCAGGTTCAGCGCGCAGAAGGTGCCGAGCGACATGTTCATCGGGGTGAGGATGGGCATGGTCAGCGCCACCACCCGGCCGCCCGCCTTCCGGGCCCGCTCACTGGCCTGGAGCTGCCGCGGCACCCGCTCCGGCACGGCGGCGTCGACGGTCAGCACGTTCCAGTTCAGGGGCCGCCCGGCCGCCGCGCTCATCTCGGCGAACAGCTCGATCTCGGCGTCGCTGAACTGGTCGAGGCAGCCGGCGACGATCGCCTCGATCTGCGTCCCCTCGTGCTCCCCGACGGCCCGCGAGAGGGCCAGCAGCTCCTTCGGGCGGGCGTGCCGGGAGGCGACCGGCTGTCCGTCGCCGTCCGAGTGGGTGGAGGACTGGGTGGTGGAGAAGCCCCACGCCCCCGCGTCCATGGCCTCGTGCAACAGCCGCACGATCTGTACCAGTTGCTCCTCGCTGGGCTGGCCGCCGACCGCGTCCGGACCCATCACGTACCGGCGCAGGGCACAGTGCCCGACCATGAACCCGGCGTTGACGGCGATCCGCCCCTCCAGCGCGTCCAGGTACTCCCCGAAGCCACGCCAGTTCCAGGGTGCCCCCTCCTCCAGCGCGACCAGCGACATCCCCTCGACCTTGGACATCATCCGGCGCGTGTAGTCGGCGTCCCCCGGCTTCAGGGGCGCGAGGGTGAAACCGCAGTTCCCGGCGGCGACCGTGGTGACCCCGTGGTTGAGGGAGGGCGTCGCGTACGGGTCCCAGAAGAGCTGCGCGTCGTAGTGGGTGTGGGGGTCGACGAACCCGGGGGCGAGCACGAGCCCGGCGGCGTCCTCGCTGGTACGGGATTCGCCGTCGATCTTCCCTACGGCGGCGATACGACCGTTACGTATCCCGACGTCGGCGGTGTACGAGGGCGCGCCCGTCCCGTCGACGACGGTCGCGCCTTTGATGACGTGATCGAACACGGGGTGACTCCTTGAGTCCGTGAGGCATGCCTACCTAGGGGCGCGGGGAACTGCGCGACCAGCCACGACGGTCCCGCACCCCGCGGCGGCGATTACGCGGCACCCCGGAATCGGGTCGTCCGGTGAACGGGATCCGTGTCGATCTTCGGAATGACGTGCTCCCCGATCAGCCGGATCGTCTGCAGCGTCTCCTCCTTCGGCACCCCCACCGGCAGCCCGAAGCTCAACTGGTCCGCCCCCGCCTGTTCCCACCGCTTGCACTGCCGCAGCACCTCGTCCGGATCCCCGCAGATCAGCAGCTCCTCCTCGACGAGCAGCTCCACGAACTCCGGCGTGTACTCGGGCAGCGTCTCCGGCCACACCGGGAAGCCCTCGGGCCGCGGGAACGTGTCGTGGTAGCGGAACACCAGCGAGGGGAGGTAGTGCAGGCCGCCGGCAGCGGCGATCCGGATCGCCTCGTCGTGCGTCGGCGCACAGATCGCCGTCGTCGTCACCATCACGTTGTCGTTGACGAAGTCACCGACCGGCTCCGCGTTCACGATCGCCGTCTTGTACTGCTCCAGCACCCACTCCATGTCGGAGACCTTCTGGATGCTGAAGCCGAGGACCCCGAGCCCCTTCCTCGCCGCCATGGCGTACGACGGCGGCGAACCCGCCGCGTACCACATCGCCGGGTGGGACTTCCCGTACGGCTTCGGCAGGACCTTGCGCGGCGGCAGCTGCCAGTGCTTGCCCTGGAAGCCGGCGTACTCGTCCTGGAGCCACATCTTGGGGAACTCGGCGATGGTCTCTTCCCAGATCTCCTTGGTGTAGTTCATGTCGGTGATGCCCGGCAGGAAGCCGAGGATCTCGTGCGACCCGGCTCCCCGCCCGCTGCCGAACTCGAACCGGTTGCCGGTGAGGTGGTCGAGCATGGCGACCTTCTCGGCCACCTTCACGGGGTGGTTGACCTGGGCGAGCGGGTTGAAGATCCCGGAGCCGAGATGGATGCGGTCCGTCGCGTGCGCCAGGTAGCCCAGGAAGACGTCGTTCGCCGACAGGTGCGAGTACTCGTCGAGGAAGTGGTGCTCGGAGGCCCAGGCGTACTTGAAGCCGGACCTGTCCGCCTGGATGACGTACTCGGTCTCCTCCATCAGTGCCTTGTGCTCGGCCAGCGGGTCGGTCTCGGCTCGCTTGCCCACGTATCCCTGTACAAAGAGCCCGAATTCCAAGGCGGTTCACCGTCCCAATTTCCTGACGCTCCGTCAGATACCGTTCGTTGGCCGACTGTCGCACCGGCCGCTGCCACCGTCAATAGTTGACGGCCCGTCAGATTACCGAGACCCCGGCCAGCCAGCCCCCGTCGATCACGAACGGCTGCCCGGTGATGTACGAGGAGTCGTCCGAGGTCAGGAAGAGTGCCAGCCTGGCCACCTCCTCCGCCCGCCCGATCCGGCCCAGCGGCACCAGCTTGCGGTACAGCTCGTCCAGGGCCCGGCTCATCTCCTCCGGGTCGGCGGCGGGGTCGAGCCGCGCCGGGTTGGACATCGCGGTGTCGATGGCGCCGGGGCAGATCGCGTTGACACGTATCCGGCGGTCGGCCAGTTCCAGCGCGGCGACCCGGGTGAGCCCGAGCACCGCGTGTTTGGTCGCGGCGTACGTCCCCACCGCGGCCATCCCCGTCAGTGCCGTGTAGGACGCCGTGTTGACGATGGTCCCGCCGTCGGCCAGCTCCGGCGCCACCGTCTTCATGCCCAGGAAGCAGCCGACCTGGTTGACCTGTACGACCTGCATGAACTCGTCGAGGGGTGTGTCCACGAGCGCGTTGAACCGCAGGATGCCCGCGTTGTTCACCAGCCCGTCGAGCCGGCCGTACGCCTGCTTCGTGGCGGTGACGGCGGCCTGCCACTCCTCCTCCACACCCACGTCCAGGTGGACGTAGCGCGCCCCGATCTCCTTGGCGAGCGCCTCGCCCAGGTCGTCCAGCACGTCCGCCACGACCACGTTCGCGCCCTCTTCGACGAAGAGCCGCGCCTCCTGCTCGCCCTGTCCGCGCGCCGCCCCGGTGACGATGACGACCCGCCCGTCCAGCTTGCCCATGGCCATCCGCTCCTCAGCTCAGCCGGGGCGCGATGTCAGCCCCGAACGCACTTATCTGGTCGATGAGTTCGGCCCGGCTCCGGCTGCGGAACCGCACCTGGACCTGGTGCACGCCCATCTCGCCGTAGGCCCGCAGCGACTCGGCGAGGGCCTCCGGGGTGCCGGTGAGGGTGCGGCGGCCCACCTCCCAGCGCGGTGTGCCGATGTACAGCGGTTCGGCGATCGCGCCGATGACCAGTGGCTCCGTGCCGCATCCCGGAGCGGCTCCGCCGCGGGCGGCCTCCTCGCGCAGCCGCCGCAGCCGGGCGATCTGGGCGGGCAGCCGGTCCCTCGGGTCGCCCTGCGGCAGCCAGCCGTCGCCCTTGAGCGCGGCCCGTCGTACGGCGGCCGGTGACGACCCGCCGACCCATACCGGTACCCGGCGCTGCGCGGGCCGGGGCCGCTGCCCGAGTCCCTCGAAGTCGTAGAACTTCCCGTGGTGGGAGGGGAACTCGTCCGGTCCGAGGGCGGCCCGCAGCGCGTCGATCGCCTCGTCGAGGACCGCGCCCCGCTGCCCGAAGTCCACCCCCAGCGCCTCGAACTCCTCCCGCACGTGCCCCGCCCCGACCCCGAGGATCAGCCGGCCGCCGGAGAGGTGGTCGAGGGTCGCGTACTGCTTGGCGGAGAGCAGGGGGTGCCGCAGCCCGACGACGGCGACGTGGCTGAGCAGCCGTACCCGCTCGGTGACGGCGGCCAGGTGGGCGAGGGTGGCGACCGGGTCGTACCAGACCGTGCTCATGGCGGCGGCGAGCCGGTGCGGGATCGCCACGTGGTCACAGACGGCGAGGTAGGCGAAGCCGGCCCGGTCCACCGCGCGGGCGATCTCGACCAGGTCCGCGGCGCCCGCGCCCGCCTCCCACTCCTCGGCGTAGATCGTGGACTGGGACTGGACGGGGAGCTGGATGCCGAAGTCGGTCACCTCGTACCGCCCCACAGGCCCTCCGGGGTGAGGCCCAGCAGGTCGATCGCGTTGCCGCGGACGATGCGTTCGATCACGTCCGGGGCGAGGTGGCCCATCTGGGCCTCGCCGACCTCGCGGGACTTCGGCCAGGTGGAGTCGGAGTGCGGGTAGTCGGTCTCGTAGAGGACGTTGCCGAGGCCGATCGCGTCGAGGTTCCGCAGGCCGAAGGCGTCGTCGAAGAAGCAGCCGTGGACGTGCTCGGCGAAGAGCTCGGAGGGCGGGCGGGTGACCTTGTCGGCGACGCCGCCCCAGGCGCGGTTCTCCTCCCAGACGACGTCGGCGCGTTCCAGGATGTAGGGGATCCAGCCGATCTGGCCCTCCGCGTACATCACCTTCAGGTTCGGGAAGCGCTCGAACTTGCCGCTCATCAGCCAGTCGACCATCGAGAAGCAGCAGTTGGCGAAGGTGATCGTGGAGCCGACGGCCGGCGGGGCGTCGGCGGAGGTGGAGGGCATCCTGCTGCTGGAGCCGATGTGCATGGCGACGACCGTGCCGGTCTCGTCGCAGGCGGCGAGGAAGGGGTCCCAGTCGTCGGTGTGCACGGAGGGCAGCCCGAGGTGCGGGGGGATCTCGGAGAAGGCGACGGCGCGGACGCCCCGGGCGGCGTTGCGGCGGACCTCCGCGGCCGCCAGTCCGGCGTCCCACAGGGGGATGAGGATCAGGGGTATCAGCCGGCCTTGTGCCAGCGGGCCGCACCACTCCTCCACCATCCAGTCGTTGTAGGCCTGGACGCAGAGCAGGGCCAGTTCGCGGTCCTTGGCCTCGGTGAAGGTCTGCCCGCAGAACCGGGGGAAGGTCGGGAAGCAGAGGGCGGACTGGACGTGGTTGACGTCCATGTCGGCGAGCCGCTGCGGGACGTCGTACGAACCCGCCCGCATCTGCTCGTACGTGATCACCTCCAGCTTGATCTCGTCCCGGCTGTAGCCGACCGCGGTGTCGAGGCGGGTGAGGGGGCGGTGCAGGTCCTCGTAGATCCACCAGTCGCCCGTGGGGCCGTCCTCCCCGGCCCTGCCCATCACGGGCTTGAACCGGCCGCCGAGGAAGCTCATCTCCTTCAGCGGGGCGCGGACTATCCGCGGCCCGGTGTCCAGGTACTTCTTCGGGAGGCGGGACTGCCAGACGTCCGGCGGCTCCACGGTGTGGTCGTCGACGGAGATGATCAGCGGAAAGGTGCCGTCCTGGGTGTCCATGGCGCTCACGGTAGCGCCGATCTGACGAACCGTCAGCTACTGCGATGACGGTTCGTCAGGCAGGCACGGCGGCGTGCCCGGCCGACCGGGGGCGGTCTCCGGGCCGCACGTTCCGCACCGTGCGGAGCTACTGGCGGAATCGTTCCGCCGCGAACTTGTCCTGCTCGCGGGCCACTTCGATGTGAAGGGTGTGTGGACCACCGTGTTCCGGGCTGTGATCGGGGTCTCGCCAGGCTGACGCGGCTCCCGTGGACAAGGCAGACTGACGGGGTGGATCGGGATGTCTAGGGGGACGGACATGGACGGTGGACCGCGGGTACCGGAGCAGCGGCGCCCCTCCTCCTCGGCGGAGGCGGCGTTGCGCTTCAGTGTGCTCGGTCCGGTGCGCGCCTGGCGCGAGGGGCAGCCGCTCAACACCGGCTCCCCCCAGCAACGCGCGCTGCTCGCCGCCCTGCTGCTGCGCGAGGGCCGCACGGCGACCGCGGCCGAGCTGATCGACGCGCTGTGGGGCCCCGAGCCGCCTTCGCAGGCGTTGGCGGCGGTGCGGACGTACGCGTCCCGGCTGCGGAAGATCCTGGACCCGGGCGTCCTGGTCAGCGAGTCCGGCGGCTATGCGGTGCGCGGCCTGGGTGACGGCGCCCTGGACCTGGCGGCGGTGCAGGACCTGGCGGCGGAGGCGGAGAAGGCGCGGGGCGCCGGCGATCTGGGCCATGCCCGGGACCTGCTGAACCGGGCCCTGTCCCGGTGGGACGGCGAGGCGCTGGCCGGCGTCCCCGGCCCGTACGCCGACGCGCACCGGGTTCGCCTGGACGAGTGGCGGCTGCAGCTCCTCGAGTCCCGCCTGGACATGGACCTGGAGCAGGGCTGCCACGCGGAGGCGGTGTCGGAGCTGACGGCGCTGACCGCGGCGCATCCGCTGCGCGAGCGGTTGCGCGAGCTGCTGATGCTGGCCCTGTACCGCAGCGGCCGGCAGGCCGAGGCTCTCGCCGTGTACGCCGACACCCGCCGCCTGCTGGCCGAGGAACTCGGCGTCGACCCGCGCCCGGGCCTGCGCGACCTGCAGCAGCGCATCCTCCAGGCCGACCCGGCCCTGGCGGAACCGTCGGCCCCGGCTTCGGAGCCCCCCGCCAGCCCTGTCCGTCCCGCCCAGCTCCCGGCCACCGTGCCGGACTTCACGGGCCGTGCCGCGTTCGTCACCGAACTGAGCGAGGTGCTGGCATCGGCCGACGGCCGGGTCATGGCCGTGTCGGCGCTGGCGGGCATCGGAGGCGTCGGGAAGACGACCCTCGCGGTGCATGTGGCCCACCAGGCCAGGTCGGCCTTCCCGGACGGCCAGTTGTACGTGGACCTCCAGGGCGCCGGCCCGCGGGCGGCGGAGCCGGAGACGGTCCTGGGCTCCTTCCTGCGCGCCCTGGGCACACCGGACTCGTCCATCCCCGACTCGCTAGACGATCGGGCGGCCCTGTACCGCTCGGTCCTGGACGGCCGCCGGGTGCTGGTCCTCCTGGACAACGCGAAGGACGCGGCACAGGTACGTCCGCTGCTGCCGGGCACGGAGGGCTGCGCGGCGCTGGTGACGGCCCGGGTGCGGATGGTCGACCTGGCCGGGGCGCATCTGGTGGACCTGGACGTGATGTCCCCCGACGAGGCGCTCCAGCTCTTCACGAGGATCGTGGGCGCGGAGCGGGTGGCCGCCGAGCGCGAGGCGGCGCTGGACGTGGTCGCGGCGTGCGGCTTCCTCCCGCTCGCGATCCGCATCGCGGCGTCCCGTCTCGCGGCCCGCCGCACCTGGACGGTCTCGGTGCTGGCGGCGAAGCTCGCCGACGAACGCCGCCGCCTGGACGAACTCCAGGCCGGCGACCTGGCCGTGAAGGCGACCTTCGAACTCGGCTACGGCCAGCTGGAACCGGCCCAGGCCCGCGCCTTCCGCCTGCTGGGCCTGGCCGACGGCCCGGACATCTCGCTGGCGGCGGCCGCGGCGGTGCTGGACCTCCCGGCGGAGGACACCGAGGACCTCCTGGAGGCCCTGGTCGACACGTCCCTCCTGGAATCGGCGGCCCCCGGCCGCTACCGCTTCCACGACCTGGTCCGCCTCTACGCACGCGCCTGCGCGGAACGCGACGAACAGCCCCCCGGCGAACGAGCCGCGGCGATGTCCCGCCTCCTGGACTTCTACCTGGCGACGGCGGCGGGGGTGTACGCGATCGAGCGGCCCGGGGACCGGACCGTGGAGCATCTGGAGCCGACCCGTTATCCCGGGGTCTCCTTCACGGGCCACCGCGAGGCACTGGACTGGCTGTACTCGGAGGCCGACTGCCTGCTGGCGTGTGTACGGCAAAACGTGTCCCCCACGACCCTGCGCCGTTCCGTCGACCTGCTTCTCGCGTCGAAGGACCTCGCCGAGTCCGGGGCGAACGCCCATCAGTTCGGCGCGGTGGCCACCGTCATCCGCGACGCGGCCCAGGCAGCGGGAGATGCCAGGGCCGAGGGGCGGGCCCGGACGACCCTGGCCCAGGCGCACATCAGCGCCGGCCGATTCGACGAGGCGGAGGAAGAGACCCGTCGCGCCGTGGACCTCACCACCGACGCCAACGACCCGTGGATGGACTGCAACGCGCCCAGCGAGCGAGGGATCGTAGCCGCCTACCGCAGCAAGAACGCCGAGGCGGAAGCATTTCTGCAGCGGACCCTGACCGCGTACCGGGCGGATCGCAACCTGCCCGGTGAGGCGAGCGCCCTGTGCAATCTCTCCCGTGTGCATCTGGCCATGGGCAAGGTGGAGAGCGCCGTGAAACTGGCGGAGGCCGGCGTCGCCATCTACCGTCACATGGGTCTCACCGTCCGCGTCGCGAACGGCAGCTATGCCCTCGGCCTCGCTCTGACCCAGTCCGGGCTCTCCGAAGAGGCGCTCCAGCAACTCTCGGAGGCCCTGGTCATCTTCCGCGACAGTCGGCAGCGGCTGTGGGAGGGCATGACCCTCTTCCGCCTCGCCGAGGTCCAACTCGACCTCGGACGCGCCGCGGTGGCCGCCGAGCAGGCCGAACAGTCCCTGTCGGTGCTCCTGCACGTCGGCGGCGACTGGCGGCGGGCCAACGTGCGCACACTCCTGGGTAAGGCGCTGGACGCGCTCGGGGAGTCGGACCGGGCCAGGGCCTGCTGGAGCGACGCGCTGACGGTCTTCGAACAACTGGGGGCAACGGAGGCGGAATCACTGCGGCGACTGCTGTCCCCAGCGACGGCAGGGTAGTCCCAACGAGGCGTTCATCGTTCGTTTATCGTTCCGGAGCAGTCTTTAGCCAGTCGGTTCGTCGCGTCGGGGGGCAGGCGATTCGACTGTGTGGCCGAGCGCCTGAGCGCGTTCGGCTGTGGATGGCCCGTCCGGACGCGCTCGGGGGAGCAGCCGGACGGGCCTCGCCGCCCCAGCACACAACGAAGCAACGGAGTCCACGAAGATGAGCGACGCCAAGAAGTCCGAGGACGTCACGCCGCAGGAGAGCCACATCACCGGCGAGGAGACGGTCACGGCCAGCACGGACGAGGTCACCCTGCAGGAGAGCCACATCACCGACGAAGACGCGGCCGAGACGGACCTCAGCAAGGTGGAGACGCTGGAGAGCCACATCACCGTCGGCGACCCGCGGTAGGACCAGCCCGACGGGGGCATCGGCCGCGACGGCGCGGAGGGGGAGCCGTCGCGGCCGAAGTGTGTTCACGGAGAGGTTCACGTCAATGTGTGGCGTAAACCATTCGATCCACTCGAACTCTTGATCTCCTGAACTAACGTCACTTGCATTCGGAACTCCCCTCCTGACAGGAGTCGAAGTGCGCCGTACCAAGAAGATCGTCGCCGCCGTCGCCTTGGCGCTCGGCGCAACCGCCGCCGCTGCGAGTCCGGCGCTGGCCGAAAACCACGCCACCATCACCCCGGCCGACTTCCACGCCACCGTGGTCACCCCCGCCGACTTCCACGCCACCGTGGTCACCCCGGCCGACTTCCACGCCACCGTGGTCACCCCGGCCGACTTCCACGCCACCGTGGTCTCGGTGTAAGGCCGTACGACCGACACACTCATCGCCCAACGGGGCCGGATTATCACCCGGCCCCGTTTGTGTGCCTCAGCCAGGCTCTCTCGCTCTCGCTGAGATTTCCGTACTCATCGAGCACGTCCTCCACGGCCGTCAAAGCAGCCCGCAACTTCCTCGGCTCCGTCACAGCGCAACAACCCGAACCTCATACGGCACCGTCTCGGGCACGGCGAGCAGGTCGAGGTCCAGAGCCGGCGGCGGACCAGGCACCCTGCCGTCAACCGAACAAGCGGCAGAGGACTACCGAGATGGCAAGCAACGGGATTGATCTGAGCACCGCTGTGTGGCGCAGGAGCAGTTACAGCAACGGCAGCGGCGGCGAATGCGTCGAGGTCGCCGTAGACGTCCCCGACGTCACCCCCGTACGCGACTCGAAGCAGGTCGGCGGCGGCCCCGTGCTCGTCTTCCCGTCGTCCGCCTGGGCCGTTTTCCTCTCCACCCTGAAGGGCTGAAGGCCGAGTTGTCCACAGGGCCCGGGGCCCCGTCTCTGCCCCCGGGACACTGGGCCCGTGGAACGCGAGGAGTTGAGGGCGCTCGTCGAGGGAGGCGTGTTGCTCA
Organism: Streptomyces sp. NPDC026538; assembly: GCF_055567535.1. NCBI lineage: Bacteria > Bacillati > Actinomycetota > Actinomycetes > Kitasatosporales > Streptomycetaceae > Streptomyces > Streptomyces sp. NPDC026538. The sequence continues at coordinate 313,451 of NZ_JBVHQG010000010.1, read as the reverse complement.
CCTCGCGGGCGCTGGCGGCTGGGTGGCCTCGTCGCTCCCTCTTTCCGGCGACTGGAGACGGAGGGGTGGAACAGGGTGCGGTCCGGGGCGTGGGCCGAACCGGGGACGCGGATCGATCAGCTTGTACAGCTGAAGGCGACCCAGCTCCTCAACCCGAAGCTCGTCGTCAGTCACCGCTCGGCGGCCCGCCTCTGGCAGATCGAGACGCTGGACACGCATCGGCAGGGGGGCCTGGAGTTCACCGACCCCGAGCTCAGCTTCCGGCAGCAGTGCATCGCAGGCGTACGTGTGCATCGCACCCCTCTCACCGAGGACGAGGTTGTCGAACGGTGGGGGCTGCGGGTCACCGAAGTGCCGCGCATTGTCGCCGATCTCCTCCGTGCCGGTCCCCGGGACGACGCAATCGTCGCCGTGGAATCCGCGCTCGGTTACCGCCGGGTGGGCCAGGAACGCCGGGCTCCGCTCACCGCGCCGGCCGCCGTCTCTGTCGCCCTCGAAGTTCCGCTCCGCGGCGCGGCCAGGGCTCGTCAATGGCTGAGCCTCGTCGATCGCCGCTCCGGCTCCCCCGCCGAGACGGTCGCCCGCCTGCACATGCACGACGCCGGCCTCCGCCCCGAGGCGCAGGCGGAGGTGCGCCCCCGTAGCGGCCCCCGCTGTTACCTCGACTTCTTCTTCCGGGCCGAGGGGCTGGCCGTGGAAATCGAGGGCTACGCCTATCACGGCACCCGCGAGGCCCACCGCCGGGACGTGTCCCGCTTCAACGAGATCCTCCAGTGCCCGGAAGTCCGACACCTCCTCCGCTTCACTGCGGACGAAGTCTTCCACCACCCGGCCCAAATGATCCACGAAATCCGCACAGCCCTTTACCGCAGGTAGTGATGGGAGGATCTGTGCCAAGGGGTGACACCCCCGGGTCTCGATCACCAGGTGTTTCCACGGGCCTCGCCTCACGCTTCTGGCACAGATCCTCCAATCGTGCACTTTTCACCGATGCCGGGGAGGGGTGGGCGGGTCCGGGGCCGCGCAAAGCCGGGCTGGGGCACGCCTCGGCCGCGCCTAGGTGTCCCGCCTCCCCCGTAGTTCGCCCTTCAGTACCTTCCCGCTCGCGTTCCGCGGCAGTTCCGCCACGAACTCCACCTCCCGCGGCACCTTGTAGTTCGCCATCTCCCGCCGGGCCCAGGCGATCAGGTCGTCGCCGGTCAGCACCGAGCCCCGGCGGCGTACCACGAACGCTCTGCCGACCTCGCCCAGCCGCCCGTCCGGTACGCCGATCACCGCCACGTCCGCCACGTCGGGGTGCAGGCCGAGCAGTTGCTCTATCTCCGCCGGGTAGGCGTTGAAGCCGCCGACGATGAACATGTCCTTCAGCCGGTCGGTGATCCGCAGGTTCCCGGCCGCGTCCAGGACGCCGACGTCGCCCGTGCGCAGCCAGCCGTCCGCCGTCAGCGTCTCGGCGGTGGCGGTCGCGTCCTCGTAGTAGCCGCGCATCACGTTGAAGCCGCGGACCAGTACCTCGCCCGGTGCGCCCGGCGCCGCGTCCACCCGTATCTCCGTGCCGGGGATCGCCCGCCCCGACGTCGACGCGATCACCGCAGGGGCGTCTCCGCGGCGGCACATCGTCACGATGCCGCTCGCCTCCGAGAGGCCGTACGCGGTGAGGACCGTCCCGACGCCCAGTTCGCCGCGCAGGCGCTCGACGAGGCGCAGGGGCACGACCGCCGCTCCCGTCACCACCAGCCGCAGCGCCGAGAGGTCATGGGTGTCGCGCGCCGGGTGGTCGAGGAGCGACTGGTGGAGGGTCGGTGGACCGGGCAGTACGGAGACCCGTTCCGCCGCGACGTTCGCCAGCACCGTCTCCACGTTGAACACCGGCTGCGGGATCATCGTCGCGCCCCGCATCAGGCAGGCGATCACCCCGGCCTTGTAGCCGAACGTGTGGAAGAAGGGGTTCACGATCAAATACCGGTCGTCCGAGCGCAGGCCCGCCAGGTCGGCCCACACCTCGTACGCCCGCAGGGTCTGCGCGTGCGTGATCATCGCACCCTTGGGGCGGCCCGTCGTACCGGAGGTGAAGACGATGTCGGAGAGCGAGTCGCCGGCCAACCCGGCCGCGCGGGCCGCGACTTCACCGGCCGCCACCCCCTCCCCGGCCGCCAGGAAGTCCTTCCAGGTGCGGAAGTCCGCCGGCGCGTCGTCGGACAGCACCACCACGTCCCGCAGCAGCGGCAGCCCCGGCAGCGGGCCCGGGAAGTCGCCTTCCCCGGCCGCCCGCCTGAGCGAGGCCACGTACGACGTGCCCAGGAACGTCCCCGTCACGAAGAGCAGACGCGTTCCGCTCCGCCGCAGCACGTCCGCCGCCTCGGCGCCCTTGAAGCGGGTGTTCAGCGGGACCAGCACTCCGCCCGCCGACACCGCGCCCAGCGCCGCGACGATCCAGTCCAGGGAGTTGGGCGCCCAGACGGCCACCCGGTCGCCGGTCTCGACGCCGGCGGCCAGGCACGCGGCGGCCGCCCGCTCCACCCGGTCGCCCAGCTCGGCGTAGGTGATCCGGGTACGGCCGTCCACCACCGCCTCGGTGTCCGCGTACCGCCGGGCCGCCGACCGCACCAGTCCCGGAACGGTCCCCCACTCCATGTCACCGCGCACAACGGCCTCCCCAGGCGAGAGCACAGAACGCATAGCTGACGGTACGTCAGATTAGCTGTAGCCTGACGGACTGTCAGCAGCCCTTCAGCAGCGCGCGGAGGTGTGCACATGGCCGGGATCCGGGACGCCACCGCCATCGTCGGGATCGGACAGACCTCCTTCGCCAAACGGCTCGACGAGGACGAGCGGACCCTCGCCTGCCGTGCCGTCCTCGCCGCCCTCGACGACGCGGGGATCGCCCCCGGTGAGGTCGACGCCCTCGCCTCCTTCACCATGGAGGAGACCGACGAGGTGGAGCTGGCCAAGGCGGTCGGGTTCGGGGACCTGACCTTCTTCAGCAAGGTGGGGTACGGCGGCGGCGGCTCCTGCGCGACCGTCGCCCACCTCGCCGCGGCCATCGCCTCCGGGCAGGCCTCGGTCGGCGTCGCCTGGCGCTCGCGGAAGCGCGGCTCCGGACCCCGTCCCTGGACGAACACCACCGTCCAGCTGCCCACCCCGGCCCAGTGGACCCGGCCCTTCGGGCTGCTCCGGCCCGCCGACGAGATAGCCATGCTCACCCGCCGCTACATGCACGAGTACGGCGCCACCCGCGACCACCTCTTCAACGTCGCCCTCGCCTGCCGCAACCGCGCCAACCAGAACCCCGCCGCCGTCATGTACGACCGCCCCCTGACCCGCGAGATGTACATGACCTCCCGGTGGATCAGCGAGCCCCTCTGCCTCTTCGACAACTGCCTGGAGACGGACGGGGCGTTGGCGTGCGTGGTGGTCAGCAGGGAGCGCGCCCGCGACTGCGCCAGGAAACCCGTCTACGTCCACTCCGCCGCCCAGGGCCTCCCCGCCCAGCACCACGGCATGGTCAACTACTGGAACGACGACCCGCTCACCGGGCCCGCCTGGACCGCCGCCCGGCACCTGTGGAAGCACGCCGACTTCACCCCGGAGGACGTCGACGTCGCCCAGATCTACGACGCCTTCAGCGCGCTGATCCCGCTCTCCCTGGAGGGGTACGGCTTCTGCGGGCGGGGGGAGGGCGGGGCGTTCACCGAGGGCGGCGCGCTGGAGATCGGCGGCCGGCTGCCCGTCAACACCGGCGGAGGCGGGCTCAGCGAGGCCTACGTCCACGGCTTCAACCTCATCACCGAAGGCGTCAAACAGCTGCGCGGCACCAGTACCGCCCAGGTCCCCGGCGCCGCCACCTGCCTGGTCACCGCGGGCGAGGGCGTGCCGACCTCCGCCCTCCTCCTCACCAACCGGAGCTGAGATGCTGCGACCGGCCATCGACACCGACGGCGCCCCCTTCTGGGAGTACGCGGCGCTCGGCGAACTCCGCGTCCAGGCCTGCGCCGACTGCCAGGAGCCCCGCTTCCCGCCCCGTCCGTGCTGCCCGCACTGCCAGTCCTTCGCGAGCGAGTGGCGGCCGACGAGCGGGCGGGGGCGGATCTGGTCGTACGTCGTCCCGCACCCGCCGCTCCTCCCGGACTACGCGGCCCAGGCCCCGTACAACGTCGTGGTCGTGGAACTGGCGGACGCACCGCGCATCCGCCTGGTGGGAAACCTGGTCAGCGCGGCGGGGGCGCCGCTCGACTCCTTCCCCCCCGACCGGATCCGGATCGGCGCCCGGGTGCAGGCGGTGTTCGCGGGCGGTCTTCCGCAGTGGGTCCTGGAGCGGCCGTGAGCCTGCGCCTGGACACGGACAAGGACGCCGGGGTCGCCGTCGTCACCCTGGACCGTCCCGAGAAACTCAACGCCATCGACCTGGAGACCGCCGCCGAACTCGCCGCTGCCTGGCGGGCGTTGCGCTTCGACGACGCCGTACGGGCCGTCGTCCTCACCGGGGCCGGCGGGCGCGCCTTCAGCACCGGACTCGACCGGGACGCGGTCGTGCCGCAGCCCTCCTCGCCGTACATGCAGGACGATCCGCTGATCGCCGTCGGCCCGAAGTCGAACGACCTGTGGAAGCCGGTGATCGCCGCCGTGGCCGGGATGGCCTGCGGGGGCGCCTTCTATCTCCTCGGGGAGTCGGACTTCGTCGTCGCCGACGAGACGGCCGCCTTCTTCGACCCGCACACCTCCTACGGCATGGTCAGCGCCTACGAGTCGGTGCTGATGGCGCAGCGCATGCCGTACGGGGAGGTGGCCCGGCTGGTCCTCATGGGCAACGCCGAGCGCGTCTCCGCCCGGCGGGCGTACGAGGTGGGGCTGGTGTCCGAAGTGACCGCGCCGGGCGAGGCGTTGGCGGCGGCCGTACGGTGCGCGACCGTGATCGCCGGGTATCCGGCCGAGGGGGTGCAGGGGAGCGTGCGGGCGCTGTGGGCGGCGAAGGAGGCGGCGCGGGAGCGGGGGTACGGGCAGGCGCCGTACCTGATCGCGCTGGGGAACCTGCCGTCCGACCGGCAGGCCGAACTGTTCGGGAACCGGGCCCGGACCGCGCCGCCCCGCATTCGCTGAGTCGCCGCGGGGCGGGGGGCCGACGGCCGCCGGGCGACTGCGGGCACGTCGTGGCTTGTCGCGCAGTTCCCCGCGCCCCTAAAAGAAGGGGCGCTGCTCTCGTGCGCCTTTAGGGGCGCGGGGAACTGCGCGAACGGCCCCACGGCGCCGCAGTGGCCGTACGACCCGCACCACCCCCACGGCGCTCACGCGGTCCGTGCCGTACCGGTGCCTTTCTCGGCGTCCAAGGCATACACGCACCGGTCCTTGCTGCACGCGTACACCACCCCGTCCCGCACCACCGGCGACCCGGTGATCTCCCCGCCGGTCGCCAGCTTCCACCGCAGCCGGCCGTCGTCGGCCTTCAGGGTGTAGAGGAGATGGTCGGTGGAGCCGAAGTGGATCCGGCCCTCCGCCACCGCCGGTGCCCCCACCACGTCGCCGCCCGCCTGGAAGCGCCACTTGGGTGTCCCGGTGACCGCGTCCAGGGTGTACAGCCCCTTGCCGCTGCCGACGTGCACGTGCCCGGCGGCCACCAGTACCGGCTCGATCGACGCGCGGGCCTCCGTCGCGATGCGCCAGCGGTCGCGGCCGTCGGCGGCGTCGAGGGCGTAGACGGTCCCGAGGTAGTCGGCGAGGTAGACGCCGCCGCCGGTGACCGCGGGGCCGGGCACGAAGGCGGGTGGGGAGAGGAAGACCGCCGGCGCCTCGAAGTGCCAGCGGACGCGCCCCGTCGCGGCGTCGAGGGCGATGACGCGGCTGCCCGCCGAGGCGTACACGAAGCCGTCGGGGGCGTGGGTGAGGCGGACCGGGACGCCGCCGCAGGAGGCCGCGTCACCGATGGGGTAGGACCAGCGCTCGTCGCCGGTCCGGGCGTCCAGCGCGCGCAGGCGGGCGTCCTGCCAGACGAAGACCGTGCCCTCGTGCAGCGAGGGCCCGGACTCGGGGGCCTCGAAGTCGGTCTGGGCGCCGGACAGTTCCCAGAGTTTCTGCCCGTTGGAGGCCTCCCAGGCCTGGACGCCGCCGCCCCGGGTACCGGTGACGAGGGTGCCGCGGTCGGCCTTGAGGGCGTACACCCAGGCGTCGGTGGACAGCCGCCACAGGTCGCCGCCCTCGCGGGCTTCGAGCGCGAACAGGGTGGGGCCGTCGGAGGCGTGGATACGGCCGTCCGCCACCGCCATGGACCAGGCGACGTCCCTCGTCTTGAAGCGCCGTCGGCCGGTGGCGACGTCGAGGGCGTGCACCTCGAAGGAGGTGACGTAGACGAGGTCGTCGTCGACGGCCGGGGTGCCCCAGACGTCGTTGGACATCCGGAACCGCCAGGGCCGCCAGCCGGACGCCGTCTCCGGGGGCTGGACGGGCACCGGCGGTACGGCGGGGTCGAGGCCGTTGACGCCGGGGCGCGGCCGGGCCCAGTTGGCCACCAGGCCTGCCTCGGGCGGGGGTGCCTTGACGGCGGCGGCGCGGGCGTCGGCGACCCGTGGGCCGGGGCCGATCGGCACCTGGGCGCCGGCCAGCCGGACCGGGCCGGCGTCGGGGGCGCCGACCGGGACCGGGGCCGGGACGACGGGGTCGTAGGAGGGCGGCGGGGGAACGGCGAGCCGGCCGCCGCTGCGGGCGCCGGACGGGTTGGCGGAGGGTTTCACCGCCGGGCGGCCGCCGCGGCGGGACTCGATCAGCGCGACCGCCTTCTCGGGCAGCCACGCGGACGCCGTACCGCTGTCGTCGGAGCCGGAGCCGAAGAGATGGGGGGCCAGCTGGGCCTGGAGGTCGGCCGGGTTGGGGCGGCCGACGGCCTCCATCTGCATGCAGGACTCGATGAGGGGGCGGAGTTCCTCCGGGAGGCCTTCGAGGTCCGGACCCTCGCGCAGCAGCATGAAGACGGTCTCGACCGGGTTGGCGCCGTGGAAGGGCGGGTGACCGGTGGCGGCGAAGACGAGCATGGAGCCGAGGGAGAAGACGTCACTGGCGCCGGTGACGCTGCGGGAGTCCTTGGCCTGCTCGGGGGACATGTAGGCGGGGGTGCCGACGGCGACGTTCGTCATCGTCAAACGGGTGTTCGAGACACCGGACGCGATGCCGAAGTCGATGACCCGGGGGCCGTCCTCCACGACGAGGACGTTCGACGGTTTCAGGTCCCGGTGCACGAGCCCGGCGCCGTGGATGGACTGGAGCGCCTCCGCGACGCCCGCCGCGAGCCAGCGGACCGCCTGGGCCGGGAGCGGCCCGCAGTCGTTCACTATCTCTTCGAGGGAGGGCGCGGGAACGTACGCGGTCGCCAGCCACGGCACCGCCGCGCGCGGGTCGGCGTCGACCACGGCCGCCGTGTAGAAGCCGGAGACCGCGCGGGCCGCCTCCACCTCGCGGGTGAAGCGGACCCGGAACAGCTGGTCCTCGGCGAGCTCGGTCCGGACCGTCTTGATCGCCACACGCCGGCCGGACGCCGAGCGCGCGAGATAGACCAGCCCCATGCCGCCGGCCCCCAGCCGTCCCAGCACCTCGAACGGCCCGATCCGCCGCGGATCGTGCTGCGTCAGCTGATCCACCACTTGCCTGCCACCTCCCCGTACGGGCCACGTCCACCCACATATGTACGCGACCCCGTGCAGCGTCTCACCACCGCACCGCCATGGCGGCACGCACCCCGATTCTTCCTGGCCCGGGCACAGGTTGCGAACCCGGCGACCAATCGGGGTGTCACATGACAAAGTGAGACATTTATCCGCCGAGAGCCGTCCGTTTCCGGCCTCAGCGTTGCAGCAGCGCGAAGGACGCCCCCTGATTGTCGGTCACGACGGCCACTTTTCCGTACGACGTCTCGAAGGGCGGCGCCTGGACCCGGCCGCCCAGCTGCCGCACGGCCTCGACAGCGGCCTCCACCTCCCCGGTGCGGAAGTGGACGACGAACTGCGGCGGCATCCCGGCGTAGAAGACGTCGGAGAGGGGGGCGCGGCCGAAGTCCGGGTCGGCGCCGGCGCCGAACAGGGCGTCGGCGAAGAGGTGGCCGTAGAAGACGTTGGCCGCGTCGGTGTCGCTGGTGTAGAGCTGCGCCCAGGCGAAGGTGCCAGGGGCGTGCCGGACGCCGAAACCGGGGTGGCTCGCGGCCTGCCAGAGGCCGAAGACGGCGCCCTGGGGGTCGGCGACCAGGGCGGCGGTGCCGAGGTCACGGACGGGGACCGGGTCGTTCACGATCTGGCCGCCGGCGGCCAGGATCCGCCGGGCGAGGTTCCGGGCGTCCGGGGTGGCGAAGTACACCGTCCAGACGGTGGGCATCCGGCCGTCCCGCTTCCGCGCCAGCCTGGCGACGGCCGCGCCGTCCAGCCGGGCCCACACGGCCCCGGGTCCGGCGTCCTCGAAGGTCCACCCGAAGAGCCCGCCGTAGAACCGCTTGCCCGCCTCGACGTCGGGAAGCTGCACGTCCACCCAGCACGGAACGCCCTCTGTGTATCCGGATGCCCTGTTTTCGGCCATGTCGTCAAAGTAACCGCCCGGCCCGCACCCCGCAGACCAGCCGCACCACCTGGGACGGCGCCCCCCACTCACCCCCCATACACCCGTGCACCCCATTTGCAGTCGGCCGAATCGCGCTCCGATCACCCCTCGGTAAGCTGACGGCATGACAGGACAAGTGCGTACCGTCGACGGCCGCGTGGCCGGTCGGCGTGGGCAGGCGACCCGGCAGAAGCTGCTCGACTGCCTAAGCGAGATGCTCAGCTCCTCCCCTTACCGGGACGTCAAGGTCATCGATGTCGCCCGGAAGGCGGGTACTTCGCCCGCGACCTTCTACCAGTACTTCCCGGACGTCGAAGGCGCCGTCCTGGAGATCGCCGAGCAAATGGCCACCGAGGGTGGCCAGTTGACCGAGCTGCTGGCAGGGCGCTCCTGGGTCGGCAAGGCCGGCTGGGCGACCGCGCAGGAACTCGTGGACGGTTTCCTGGAGTTCTGGCGCAAGAACGACGCGATCCTGCGCGTGGTCGACCTCGGCGCGGCCGAAGGGGACAAACGGTTCTACAAGATCCGTATGAAGATCCTGAACTCGGTGAACAACTCCCTGACCGACTCCATCGCGGAGTTGCAGTCCAAGGGCAAGGTCGACAAGGACGTGAACCCGGCGGCCATGGCCGGTTCGCTGGTCGCGATGCTCGCGGCGGTCGCCTCGCACCAGAAGGGCTTCCAGTCCTGGGGTGTGAAACAGGCCGAACTCAAGCCGAATCTCGCGCTGTTGGTGCATCTGGGCGTGACCGGGAAGAAACCCACGAAGTAGTCCGCGCCCTGGTTCCTGTCTGGCAGGCGGTGGTTCACCGGAGGTGGGCCACCGCCTGTTGCGCTATGCCGGGAGGGGCCGGTCCCGGACCACGTGCTTCATCACCAGGGTCGAGGTGAGACGCTGCACGCCCGGGAGGGTCGCGAGCCGCTCGTCGTAGAGCCGCTGGAAGGCGGCGAGGTCGGCGGTGGCCACCCGCAGCAGGTAGTCGGGCTCGCCGAACAGCCGCTGTGCGTCCAGCACATGGGGGATCTCCGCGAGCGCCCGCTCGAAGTCGGCGACCGTGTCCCGGTCCTCCTGCCGCATGGACACGAAGACCAGCGCCTCGAAGGTCAGCCCCACGGCGGCCGGCTCCACCACCGCCCGGTACCCGCTGATCGCCCCCGCCCGCTCCAGCTCGCGCAGCCGCCGGTGGCACGGCGAGACACTCAGCCGCACCCGCCCGGCCAGCTCGGTCACGGTCAGCCGCCCGTCCTGCTGAAGCTCGGCAAGAATTTTCCGGTCCACGTCGTCCATGGAGAAGATTCTCCCCCGGAACAGCTGGTCCCGAGCAAATTTCGACAACACTTTCGGGCTGTTCGCGCCTAATGTCCCTGCCATGGACACCGGACACCTGATTTCCTTCCTCGCCGTGGACCTGCTGCTGGTGTGCGTGCCGGGCGCCGACTGGGCGTTCGTGATCGCCGCCGGGGTGCGCGGCCGCTCGGTGCCGCGCGCGGTGGCGGGCCTGGTCGCCGGGTACGCGCTGCACACGGCGCTCGCGGTCGCGGGGCTCGCGGTGCTGGTGGCGAGCTCACCCACACTGCTCACCGCGCTGACGGTGGCCGGAGCCGGGTATCTGGTGTGGCTGGGGTGGAGCGTGCTGCGGCGCCCGGCGGTACCGGTGGAGAAGCCGGTGGAGAAGGAGGAGGCGACGGCCGGGCCGGGCTTCTGGCGGGGCGCGGCGATCAGCGGTCTCAACCCCAAGGGCCTGCTGCTCTACCTCTCGGTGCTCCCCCAGTTCCTGGTGACGAAGGGCGACCACGCCCCGGTGGCCGTCCAGACGGCCGTACTCGGCGCCCTCCACATGGCGGCCTGCGCAGCCGTCTACCTCGCCGTCGGCACCCTGGCCCGCCGCCTGCTGTCGGCCCGGCCGCGGGCGGCCCGGGCGGTCACCCGCACCTCGGGAGCGGCGATGCTGGGCATCGGCGCCCTGCTGCTGGCACAGCACGCGCTGTGAGGGCCGCCCCCTGGCGGATCCCCCACGGCACCCGCCACGAGACCCAGACCCCGGCCCGCCCCCACGGCACCCGCCACGAGAGCCACGCCTCGGGCCGCCCCCTACGGCACCCGCTGGGACGTGGTGAGCCGGAAGACCCGTAGCTCCCTGTCCACCCGCTCCTGGTAGGTCGCGTACGGCGGCCAGAAACCGAGGAGTTGCCGCCAGGCGGCCGCCCGTTCCGCCCCGGTCAGCAGCCGGGCGGTGACCGGTATGTCCCGGCCCTTCCAGCTGATCTCGGCGTCGGGGTGCTCGAGGAGGTTGTAGGTCCAGGCGGGGTGGTCGGTCCGGCCGTAGTTGGAGCCGACGAGCAGCCAGCCGTCCTCCTGGGGCATGCACGCGAGCGGCGTACGCCGGGGCAGCCCGCTGCGCGCGCCGGTGGACGTCAGGATCGCCCCCGGCAGCATCTGCGCGCTGAGCAGCACCCGGCCCCCGCTGAGCCGGTGCACGGTCCGGTCCAGGGCCGGGACCACATGCGGGGCGACCTTCAGGAACCCCCGGCTGGCCGCCACCTTCCGCACCAGGCGTTCGCCGATCACACCGCCACCTCCCGTCCCCCGAACAGCCCCGCCGCGTCGGCGGCCTGCGCGCGCAGCCGGTGCACGGGCCCGAAGAGCAGCTCGTCCCCGGCGGCCCGCTTGAAGGACAGGTGCGCCTCGTGCTCCCAGGTGAACCCGATCCCGCCGTGCAGCTGGATCCCCTCCGCGGCGGCCATCCGCAGCGCCTCCAGCGCCTGGGCGAGGGCCAGTCGGCCCGCCGGCTCCCCGTGGGCCGTCGCCCAGGCCGCGTAGTAGGCCGCCGACCGGGCCGCCCGCACCGCCACGTGCACATCGGCCAGCCGGTGCTTGACGGCCTGGAACGATCCGATCGGCCGCCCGAACTGCTCTCGCTGCTTGACGTACTCCACGGTCCGCTCCAGCGCCCGGTCCGCGGCCCCCACCGCCTCGCCCGCGAGCACGGCGGCCGCGAAGTCGCCGAGGGCGGCGAGGGCGGGCCGGACGTCGGTGTCCTCGTCGCCCAGCGGCTGGGCGGCCACATGGCGCAGTTGGACCCTGGCCTGGGGGCGGGTCGGGTCGAGGGTGGTGCGCCGGGTCCGTACGACGCCGTCGGCGTCCCCCGCCACCAGGAAGAGCAGGACGCGCGAGCGGGCGTACCCGCCGGCGTGCGCCGGGACCAGCAGCAGTCCGGCACTGTGCCCGTCCAGCACCTGGTCGGCCTCCCCGTACAGCTGCCACCGGTCCCCCCGGTGCCGCGCCTGGACGCCGCCGGCCCGGCCGCCGCCGGCCCAGTCGCCGCCGCCGGGGCCGGTGAGCGCGAGGGCGGTGCCGAGATGGGCGCCGGGGACCGCGAGGGCGGCGGTGAGCCGGCCGTCGGCGATCCCCGGGAGCAGCTCGGCGCGTTGGGCGTCGGTGCCGAGCTCCAGCAGCAGCGGGGCGGCGAGGACGGCGGTGGCGAGGAACGGGGAGGGGGCGAGGACGCGCCCCAATTCCTCCGCCGCGAGGGCGACTTCGGTGACGGAGCAGCCGGTGCCCCCGTACGCCTCGGGCAGGGCGAGTCCGGGCAGGCCGAGTTGTTCGCCGAGGGCGGTCCACAGGGCGGGGTCGTGCCCCTCCGGCCGGTCGACGGCGGTCCGTACGTCCTCCGTCCCGCATCGCTTGTGGAGTAGTTCACGCAGGGCGCGCCGGATCTCGTCCTGCTCGTCGGTGAAGCGGGCGTCCATGACCGGACCTCCTGACGATCTGACGGCCCGTCATGCTAGGGGTGTTGGATGCAGATGCACAGGGGCGGAGTCGAGCGGATCTGATGTACCGTCAGATTCATGACCGGACTCCGCAAGGTCGCCGTGGTCGGCGTGGCCCTGTCCGACTGCGGTCGCGTGGACGACGCCACCGCCTACACCCTGCACGCCCAGGCGGCCCGCCGCGCGCTCGCCGACGCGGGCCTGGGCCGGGAGGTGGTCGACGGCTTCGCCTCCGCGGGGCTGGGCACCCTGGCCCCGGTGGAGGTGGCCGAATACCTGGGCCTGCGCCCCACCTGGGCCGACTCCACCTCGGTCGGCGGCTCCACCTGGGAGGTCATGGCGGCGCACGCGGCGGACGCGATCGCGGCCGGCCACGCCAACGCGGTCCTGCTGGTCTACGGCTCGACGGCCCGCGCCGACATCAAGGCGGGCCGCAGGACCGGCAACCTCTCCTTCGGCGCCGGGGGCCCGCTCCAGTTCGAGGTCCCCTACGGCCACACGCTCATCGCCAAGTACGCGATGGCGGCCCGTCGGCACATGATCGAACACGGCACGACCATCGAGCAGTTGGCCGAGGTGGCGGTCCAGGCACGGGCGAACGCGGCGCTGAACCCGGAGGCCATGTTCCGGACCCCGGTCACCGTCGACGAGGTCCTGTCCGGCCCGATGATCGCGGACCCCTTCACCAAGCTGCACTGCTGCATCCGCTCCGACGGCGGCGCGGCGGTGCTGCTGGCGGCCGAGGAGTACGTACCGGACTGCCGTACCGCGCCGGTCTGGGTGCTGGGCACGGGTGAGTGCCTCTCCCACGCCGCCATGTCGGAGTGGGCGGACTTCACGGTGTCCCCGGCTGCGGTCAGCGGCGAACTGGCCTTCCGGCGGGCGGGCGTCCGGCCCTCGGAGATGGACTTCGCGGAGATCTACGACGCCTTCACCTACATGACGCTGGTAACCCTGGAGGACCTGGGCTTCTGCGCGAAGGGCGAGGGCGGGGCGTTCGTGGAGAAGGGGAGGCTGCGGGTCGAGGGCGGCGAACTTCCGGTGAACACGGACGGGGGCGGCCTGTCGGCCCAACACCCCGGGATGCGAGGGCTGTTCCTGCTGGTGGAGGCGGTACGGCAGCTGCGCGGCGAGGCCGGCGACCGGCAGGTGCGCCGCCCGGCCGGGGGGTTGCCGGAGCTGGCGGTGGCGTCCGGGACGGGGGGCTGGTTCTGCTCCTCGGGAACGGTGGTGCTGGGGCGGGGGTGACAGCGGGAGGCCAGGGGCCTGGGTGACCCTGGGGTCCAGGGGCCGGGGTGACACGGAGGGCGAGGGAGGACGGCGGCAGCCTTTCGGACCGCGGCAACGCCTCGGGCCGCGGCAACCCTTCGGGCCGCGGCAACCCTTCGGACCGCGGAAACTCTTCGGACCGCGGCAACCCTTCGGGCCGCGGCGGCGACTGCGTACCGGAAGCTTCGACGTTCAGAAGCAGACGTTCGAAGGACGTGCACCGCCGAACCACGTAAGGATCGCTCCGTGGCCTCCTCCTCACATCGCCGACGCCCGCGTCCGGGACGCAACTTCGAGTGGCGGCCGGTCCGCGGCCCCCTGCTCGCGGTGGCCGCCGTGGCCGCCGTCGCCCTGGTCGTGACCCTGGTCGTGGCCTTCCGTCCCGGCGACGCGGCCGGCACCGGGCAGGGGGCCGCTGACCGGGCGGTGTCCGCGGCCTCGGCCTCGTCGTCCTCCTCGTCGGAAGCCGAGGGGGGCGCGGCGGAGACGGCCTCGCCGACACCCTCGAAGAGGTCCTCCGCGTCGGCGAAGCCCACGGCGGGCGCACGGACCACGCCGACGGCCTCCGCGGCTCCGTCCGCCACCCCGGCCCGGCGCACGGCGGCCGGCACCGCCCGCACCCCGTCCACCACCACGGCCCCCGCCGCCGGCCGGATCCGCCCCGGCGCCTCCTACCAGGGGGTCGCCACCTCCTACGACGCCGGCAACGGCGACGGCGCCTGCTCGTACGGCCCGACCGACGACGTCATGACCGCGGCGATGAACACCGCGGACTACGAGACGGCGAAGGCGTGCGGGGCGTACGTATCGGTCCGCGCGGCGAGCGGCGCGTCCCTCACCGTACGCATCACCAACGAGTGCCCGGCGCCCTGCGCGGTCGGCCAACTCGACCTCAGCCACCAGGCGTTCGCGAAGCTCGCGCCGCTCTCGGTGGGCCGGATCGCGATCACCTGGAGCCTGCTGAGCCCGGCCACCTCGGACACGGTCTCGATCCGCTACAAGACCGGTTCCACCCAGTACTGGTGCGGGATCCAGGCGATCGGCCACCGCAACCCGCTGGCCCGCCTGGAGGTCCGCACCGGCGGCGGCTGGCTGGCGCTGACCCGCACCGGGTACAACTACTTCCTCTCCGAACAGGGCACCGGCTGCGGCGGCGGGCTCCGCCTCACCGACATCTACGGGGAACAGCTCACCGTGCCCGCGCTCCCGGTGCGCCCGGACACGGTCCAGCGGACCGGGGTCCAGTTCGCCCGGCACTGAGGAGTGCCTCAGCGGCGCACCGGCACGATGCGGTGGCCGCGACGGGAACCGGGGGTGTCGACGAGGGCGACGCCGACGTGGTTGCGGGCGAGCGCCCAGGCGGCTGGCGTGATGACCAGGGTCACGACGGCCGCGGCCACGCTGACCGGGAGGAGCAGCGGCGGCGACTGCCCGGCCGGGAGGGTCCGGCCGCCCTCGTGGACGGCGTAGGCCAGCGAGGCGGCGAACAGGGCCAGGGTCATGAGGCAGACCGCACCCCAGGTCAGGCGGACGCGCCGGGTACGGGCGTGGTCGCGGACCTCGGCGACGAGTGCGGCCGAGCAGACCGGGCACTCCAGCTCGACGCGGTCCCGGCCCACGGCCGGCCGGACCAGCCGGAAGTCACGTGCGGCCCAGGTGGCGGTCCGCGCCCTGGGCCGTCCGGCGTCGCCGAGTACGTGGCGTACGGCCACTCGCACGGTCCCGGGTCCCCTCATGCCGGACAGTGTGGGGCCGGGGCACAGGTGTTCGCAGGGATTTGCTCGGTTGTGCCCGGGAGTCCGGCACCCGGGCACCTCCGGGCACGCCGGGCCGCCGTACGAGGTCCTGCTGGTGCGGCTGTCCAGGGTCCCCGAGTGATACTCGGCACATGGCAGCAACGGATCTCCACACGCTCCTGAAGTCGCTCCGGGTCTGGTCCCCCGAGATCACGGAGCTACGGCCGTTCGACCCGGCGTCGGCACCCGACACCCCGCTCCCCCTCTTCACGACGTGGTTCGCGGAGGCGGTGGCGGCCGGGCAGCCGGAGCCGCACACCGTGTCGCTGGCCACGGCGGACGAGGAGGGCCGGGCGGACGTACGGATCGTGATGCTGCACGGCGCGGACCCGGAGGGCTGGTCCTTCGCGTCGCATGTGACGAGCCGCAAGGGCCATCAGTTGAGCGCCCACCCCTACGCGGCGCTGGCCTTCTACTGGCCGGTGCTGGGCCGCCAGGTCCGGCTCCGCGGGCCGGTCACCGCGGCCCCCTCGGAGGAGGGCCAGGCGGACCTGCACGCCCGCTCCACGGGTGCCCTGGCGGCGGCCCTCACCGGCAGGCAGAGCGGGATCCTGTCCTCGCTGGAGGAGCTGCGCGAGGAGTCGGAGGCGGCCTGGGAACGGGCCCGCGCCGACCCGGCCGCCCCCTCCCCCACCTGGACCCTCTACCGACTGCGCCCGGAGGAGGCCGAGTTCTTCCAGGGCGACCCGGAGCGGCGGCACGTCCGGCTCCGGTACGTCGCGGAGGAGGACGGCACCTGGCGCAAGCACCTGCTGTGGCCCTAGGGGCTGGGCCCGCTACTCGCGGGTCGCGGTCGGCCGCCGCACCCCGCACGTGAACTAATCCAGGGACGGTTCCGGGTCCGAGGCGAGGCGGGCGTGCAGGTGGGCGTCCCGGAACGCGTTCGGCCGGCCCGCCTCGAACATCGCGCCGCGCAGGGTCCCCTCGTACGGGAATCCGCACGTCCGCGCTATCCGGCAGGACGCCTCGTGGCCGAGGGCGTGCCCCAGTTCCAGGCGGTAGAGGCCCAGTTCGGTGAAGGTCCAGCGGGCGGCCAGGGTCAGGGCGTGGGTGGCGACCCGGCGGCCCCGTGCCTCGGGGAGCACCCAGTAGCCGACCCGGGCCGAACGGGACACCCGGTCGATCATGTTGATGCCGATGTGCCCGAGGGTCGTACCGCTCTCCGCGTCCGCGATCCGGAACGGCGCGCAGCCGCCGGCGGCCGCCTGCTCACGCTGCCTCAGCAGGGCGGCACGGGCCCCGGCGAGGTCGATGTCCGGCTGGAGGGGGGTGTTCCAGCGCAGGAAGTCCAGGTCGGTACGGCCGCGCAGCCAGGCCTCGGCGTGGGCCGGGGAGTCCGGGTTCCAGCGGTCGAGGCGCAGGTCGTGACCGTGCGGGGGGACGTCGGGGCGGCGGGCGGCGGGCTGTTCGTCGATCTGGGCCATGGGGTCATTGAAGCCTCTGTGCCGGGTGGTGGCCCACCCGTTCCGGCGCGTCCCTGTTTTCACCGGCTCCTTCACCGGCTCTTTCACCGGCTGTCTTTTCAGCGTGGCGCGGCGCGGAACACCGGCACGCCTGCCCGGAAGGCGACCTCCAGCTCCAGTCCGGCCCGCGGCTCGGGCGTGTCCACCAGCTCGGTCATCATGCGCGGGCCTTCCGCCAGGTCGACCACGGCGGCGACGTAGGGGACGCGGCCGCCGAAGGGCGGCAGGTCGTTGCGGTGCACGACGGACCAGGTGTAGAGGACCGCGCGGCCGGTCGCGGGCTCCCAGGTGACGTCCTCGCTCCAGCAGTGCGGGCAGAACTCCCGGGGGTAGTGGTGGGCCCGGCCGCAGGAGCGGCAGCGGCGGAGCAGGAGCCGGCCCTCTGCCGCCGCCTCCCAGTAGGGGCGGGTGAAGGCGTCCGGTTCGGGAAGGTCGTACCGCCGGGCGGCCGGCCGGTCCCGGTCGCCCTTCGTCGCGGTCGGCGGCGCACTCGGCGCACCTGTCGCACTCGTCGCATCCATGAATCTGACGTTATGTCAGATGACTGCGGGAGCCCAGAGGGCGCTGGGCAAAAGCTGTGTGATTCCCATGGGGCTGTGGGTCGGCCATGAATCCCGGCATATTGTTGACGATTTTGTCGGCATCGAACTACGTTCGCATGCGCAAGGCCAAGGAGCCCGCACACGAGAGGCAGCAAGGTGAAGCACAGGGCAGTGAAACGCAGGACCGTGGTCATGGGCATCGGCACCACGGCCGGTGTCGCGGCAGTCGGCGGCATCGCCCTCAGCGCACAGGCGTCGAGCGGCTCCTCGTCGGGCTCCTCGGACTCCCTGAAGTTCGACCCGGACGCGTACACGAAGCTGACGACGACCGTCACGGACACGGACGGCGACGACCACTCGGTGACCTACCACTTCTGGAAGGCGATCACCTACGTCGCCAAGCCGGTGGACGAGACCTACCAGTCGCTCGTCGTCAGCGCCCCGGTCGAGATCGACGGCGAGACGGTCGACCCGACGAACGCGCCGATCCTGTTCGCCAACTCCGTCGGCGGCTACATGCCCTCCTCCGTGGCGGACGCCACCGGTGTCGGCGCCGGCGGCATGAGCGCCGGCGGCGGCGCTCCCAGCGGTGCCCCCGCCGGCGGTGCCGCGCCCGGCGCGTCGGCCTCCACCACCTCCAACGCGAACGGCAACACCAACGCCACCGGCGGCGCCACCGCCTCCAACCAGCTGCTGGCACTGCTCGCCGGTTACGTCGTCGTGGAGCCCGGCGCCCGCGGCCGTACCCTCAAGAACTCCGGCGGCGAGTACTACGGGACCGCTCCCGCCGCGATCGTCGACCTCAAGGCGGCCGTCCGGTACCTGAAGGCCAACCGCGGCCTCGTCCCCGGCGACGTCGACCGGATCGTGTCGGCCGGCACCAGCGCCGGCGGCGCCCTGTCCTCGCTGCTCGGCGCGTCCGGCGACAGCCCGGTCTACGACAAGTACCTCGAGGAGATCGGCGCGGCCGACGCCTCGGACGCGATCTTCGCGACCGGCGCCTGGTGCCCGATCACCGACCTGGAGCACGCCGACGGCGCCTACGAGTGGAACTGGGGCTCCAACGCCACCCAGTCCACCGGCAAGGTCGTCGACCAGACCGTGTCCAAGGACCTGCGGGGCCAGTTCGCCGAGTACCAGGCGGCCCTGAAGCTGCGCGGTCTGGACGGCTTCGGCCCGCTGACCGCCCGCAACTACGACGCGTACCTGCTCAAGCAGTACCTGGAGCCGTCCGCCACCACCTATCTGGCCGCTCTGTCGGACTCGGACCGCGAGACCTACCTGGCCGCCAACACCTTCATCACCTGGTCCGGCGGCAGGGCCACCTTCGACTGGGACGGCTATCTCACGCACGTCGGCGCCCGCAAGAAGACCACCCCCGCCTTCGACGCCTTCGATCTGTCGGCCGGCGAAAACAATGAGTTCGGAGCGGGTACGACCGAAAGCCGTCACTTCACCGCCTTCGGCGCGAAGAATGACTCCACCGGTCTCAGCACCAAGCGGGTCGCGAGCGACATCCCCGAGAAGCTGAACCTGATGAACCCGATGTTCCACCTGGTGGAAAAGGTCAACGAGAGGCGCTCGAAGCACTGGTGGATCCGTCTCGGCACCAATGACACCGACACCTCGCACGTCATCTCCGCGAACCTGGCGGCCCGCCTGGACAATCTCGGCGATGACGTGAACCACCTCTACTACTGGGACCAGGGTCATGGCGCCAACACCGACCCGGGCGACTTCATCACCTGGATCGCCGAGGTGACGGGCTTCCGCAAGGGCAAGGGAAACAGCAAGGCCGAGAAGGGCAAGCAGGGCTGAGAAACCACCGCGGAAGTAAGAACCTCTCACAATCGAGATAGGCCCCTCACGACCGCGATAGCCTCCCCGAACGCGGTGTCCTTTCCCGTCTGTCCAAGGACACCGCCCACCCGCGCCGTCGGGCTCCCGCGCACCGGAGCCCGGCGGCGCGGGCCTTTTCACGCCCCTTCCCTTTCGTTTCCGTTCAGATGAAGTGGGCTACGTCACAAGTCCCACCCACTTCTCCTACGGGTGTGATCAATCCGCAACCAATTCCGGTCTTGACCGAGACCCATCAACCTGACGCGTGATTACGCTCCCGCCCATGGCCGTGTTTCCCCCCACTGTTTCGCCCGTCTACGTCATCGGCGCCGGCCCCGGAGGGCTCGCCGCCGCGTACGCGCTGCGAGCCCGGGGCATCCGCGCCGTCGTCCTGGAGAAGTCCGACGACGTCGGCGCGTCCTGGCGCCGGCACTACGACCGCCTCCGGCTGCACACCACCCGCCGCCTCTCCGCGCTGCCCGGGCTGCCCATGCCGCGCCGCTTCGGCCGCTGGGTCTCCCGCGACGACGTGGTGCGCTATCTGGAGAAGTACGCCGAGCACCACGAACTGGAGATCGTCACCGGTGTCGAGGTCTCCCGGGTGGAGCGTGGCGAGGGTGACGGCTGGCTGCTGCACGCCTCCGGCGGCCGGGAGCTGACCGGCTCCGCGGTGGTGGTCGCCACCGGCTTCAACCACACCCCGCACATCCCCCGCTGGCCCGGCCTGGACACCTACGGCGGCCGGTTCCTGCACGCCGGCGAGTACCGGAACGCCGAGCCCTTCGCCGGCCAGGACGTACTGGTCATCGGGGTCGGCAACACCGGCGCCGAGATCGCCGTCGACCTGGTGGAGGGCGGCGCCTCCCGGGTACGGCTCGCCGTCCGCACGGTCCCGCACATCGTGCGCCGCTCCACCGCCGGCTGGGCCGCCCAGTACAACTCGATCCTGGTACGACGCCTCCCGGTGTCCCTCGTCGACCGGCTGGCCCGCACGATGGCCAAGGTCAGCGTGCCCGACCTGGCCGCCCAGGGCCTGCCCCGCCCCGACACCGGCCTCTACAGCCGGGTCGGCCAGGGCGCCATCCCGGTCCTGGACGTCGGTCTCGTCGACGCGGTACGGGAGGGCAAGGTCGAGATCGTGGCCGCCGTGGACGGCTTCGAGGACGGCAAGATCACCCTCGCCGACGGCACCCTCGTCTCCCCCGACACGGTGATCGCCGCGACCGGATACGTGCGCGCCCTGGAGAGCCTGGTCGGCCACCTCGACGTCCTCGACGACCGCGGCCACCCGGTCACCCACGGCCCGCGCACCCCGAAGAACGCCTCCGGCCTCTACTTCACCGGCTACACCAACCCCATCAGCGGCATGTTCCGGGAGATGGCGATCGACGCGGAGAAGATCGCGAAGGCGGTCGCCAAGCGACAGCGGAGGGCGTAGGCCGCCGCCCCGGACAGGCCCCTCGCCGACCGCCCCGGGACAAGGCCGGATCTCCCGCCTGCCGTGCGCCGCGGCGCTGGGACAATGAGGGTTTCCCGCGCGGCCGTGCGATGCGGTGTGGCCGGGCGAGCGGATGCCACAGGGGTGGGGGCCGCCCCCGGCCGGCGGTGACGGGAGAGGCGAGGAGCGCTTTCGGCCTCAACTTTGCGTGCAGACCAGTTCCTGACGCAGCGTCAGTTCAGTAATCTGACACTGCGTCAGTTAATTGTGCTGTCACACAGGAGCGGGCGGAACGATGCTTGGATCAACCCACGGCACCCTCACCACCGACTCCCGCCGGGCCCGGGTCATCGCCTGCGGTGAGCAGCGTCCCGGGCCCGCAGTCCACGGCCGGACGGCCGACGCGGACGAGCAGGACGTCAGCGGACGGCCGCTGTACGCGGACGTACCGGATCTGGACAGGTTCTTCCGGCCCGAGTCCGTCGCCGTGATCGGCGCCTCGGACGCCGAAGGACGGCCCAACACCGGTATCACCCGGCAGCTCCTCGACTGGGCCGAGCGGGTCGGGGCCCGGGTGCACCCGGTGCATCCGACCCGGCCGTCGGTCTTCGGCATCGCCTGCGCTCCTTCCGTCGCCGGCCTGCCCGAGCAGGTCGACCTCGCCGTACTCCTGGTCGCCGACCCTCTTCCGGTGATCGAGGAACTGGCCGAGGCCAAGGTGAAGTTCGCCGTCGCCTTCGCCTCCGGGTTCGCCGAGACCGGCGTGGAGGGAGCGGCGGCCCAGGTCCGGCTCGCGGCCGCCGTACGCCGCTCCGGGCTGCGGCTGCTCGGGCCGAACACCAACCTGAACGCCTTCGAGCGGTTCCGGGACGACCTGGACGGACCGGCGATCGCGCTGATCACCCAGTCGGGGCACCAGGGCCGGCCCGTCTTCGCCGCCCAGGAACTCGGCATCCGCCTCTCGCACTGGGCGCCCACCGGCAACGAGGCCGACCTGGAGAGCGCCGACTTCATCTCCTACTTCGCCGAACGCCCCGAGGTCGGCGCCATCGCCTGCTATGTCGAGGGGATCAAGGACGGCCGCGCCTTCCTGCTGGCCGCCGACCGCGCGGCCCGCCGCAAGGTGCCGGTGGTCGCCGTGAAGGTCGGCCGCACCGAGGCCGGTGCCCGCACCGCCGCCTCCCACACCGGCAAGCTGACCGGCGCGGACGACGTGATCGACGCGGCGCTGCGCCAGTACGGCGTGATCCGCGTCGACGGCCTCGACGAACTCCAGGACACCGCGGCCCTGCTGGCCCGGGCGCGGGCGCCGCGCGCCGACGGGGTGGTCGTCTACTCGATCTCGGGCGGCACGGGCGCGCACGTCGCCGACCTGGCGTCCGGCGCGGGACTGAAGCTGCCGGTGCTGTCCGAGGCACTCCAGGCCGAGCTGCACCAGTGGATACCGGAGTACCTGAGCGTGGCCAACCCGGTCGACAACGGCGGGCATCCGGTGGGCGACTGGCGCGGCCGGAAGATCATCGACGCGATCCTCGCCGACCCCGAGGTCGGGGTGCTGATCTGCCCGATCACCGGCCCCTTCCCGCCGCTCAGCGACCGGCTGGTGCGGGACCTGGTCGACGCGGCGGAGGCGACCGACAAGCTGGTGTGCGTGGTGTGGGGCTCGCCGGTCGGCACCGAACCCGCCTACCGGGAGGTCCTGTTGGGCTCCTCCCGGGTGGCCACCTTCCGCACGGTCGGCAACTGTCTCACCGCCGTCCGCGCCTACCTCGACCACCACCGCTTCGTCCGCGCCTACCACTCCCCCTTCGACGAGGCCCCGCGCACGCCCTCGCCCTCGTACCGCAAGGCGCTCGCGCTGATGCGGCCGGGGCAGCAGCTGAGCGAGCACGCGGCGAAGCAGCTGCTGCGCGCGTACGGCATACGGGTGCCGCGTGAGCAGCTGGTGACCAGCGCGGCCGCCGCCGTGCGCGCGGCGGGGCTGGTCGGCTACCCGGTGGTGATGAAGGCGTCCGGCGCGCAGATCGCCCACAAGACCGAGCTGGGCCTGGTGAAGGTCGGGCTGACCTCCGCCAGCCAGGTCCGGGACGCCTACCGGGAGCTGACCGACATCGCCCGCTACGAGGGCGTCGCCCTCGACGGTGTGCTGGTCTGCCAGATGGTCGAGCGGGGCGTGGAGATGGTGGTCGGGGTCACGCACGACGCCCTGTTCGGGCCGACGGTGACCGTCGGGCTGGGCGGGGTCCTGGTCGAGGTCCTGCACGACGCGGCCGTGCGGGTGCCGCCGTTCGGTGAGGAGCAGGCCCGGTCCATGCTCGCCGAACTGCGCGGGCGGGCCCTGCTGGACGGGGTCCGGGGGCGGCCGCCGGCCGACGTCGAAGCGCTCGTCGAGGTGATCCTGCGGGTCCAGCGGATGGCCCTGGAGCTCGGCGACCAGCTCGCCGAGCTCGACATCAACCCCCTGATGGTGCTGCCCGAGGGCCAGGGCGCGGTGGCGCTGGACGCGCTGGCGGTGTGCCGCTGAGATGAACATGTCCCATTCCCCCCGTGAGCCCGCAAAGAATGACGAGCCGGAAATTTCCGTTGAGTCATTGGTACTGCACGCCACTGACAATCAGGTCGCGCAGATCACCCTCAACCGGCCCGAATCCCTCAACGCCATCACCCCTGACCAGCGGGAACGCATCATCCAACTGCTTTCCGAGGCCTCCGCGGACCCCTCGGTACGGGCCGTGGTCGTCACCGGGACCGGCCGGGGTTTCTGCGCTGGCGCCGATCTGCGCGGCGGCGCCGCGGCCGAACGTCTTCCCGGCGACGTGGCCCGGACCATCCGGCTCGGCGCCCAGCGTCTGGTCGCCGCCGTCCTCGACTGCGAGAAGCCGGTGATCGCGGCGGTCAACGGCACCGCCGCGGGTCTCGGCGCCCATCTCGCGCTCGCCTGCGACCTGGTCCTGGCCGCCGAATCCGCGCGTTTCATCGAGGTGTTCGTCCGCCGCGCCCTGGTCCCCGACGGCGGCGGCGCCTATCTCCTGCCCCGCCTGATCGGCCCGCACCGCGCCAAGGAGCTGATGTTCTTCGGCGACGCCCTGTCCGCCCCGGAGGCCGAGCGCCTCGGCCTGGTCAACCGGGTCGTACGGGACGAGGAGTTGGCCAGGACGGCGCGGGACTGGGCCGCCCGGCTCGCCACCGGTCCGACCCGTGCCCTCGCCCTGACCAAGCAGCTGGTCAACGCGTCCCTGGACAACGACCGGGCAGCGGCCTTCGCGGCCGAGTCCGCCGCCCAGGAGATCAACATGACGACGCGGGACGCCCAGGAGGGGCTGCGGGCCTTCGTGGAGCGCAGAAGCCCGCAGTTCCGGGGCCGGTGACGCCGGCCGGACGCCTTACGGCCGCGGCCGTAGGGGGTCCGGCACCGGACTTCCCATCTGACGCTGCGTCAGCTTCAATGAAGCTGTGATGGGACACGCAGGGGCGGCCGCGGCCGCCGTCCGCTACCTCAGGTCGGCCCCCGCGCCGGGGCCCGTGGAGGCGTTGCCGCGCCCGGAGTTGCGGTGTGTACGCGCGGACGAGCGGGCGCCGGTCGACGCGACGGAGTTCCGGCGGGTACTGGGGAACTTCGCGACCGGAGTGACCGTTGTCACCGCACCGGCCGCCGAAGGCGAACCCTCCCCCGCCGGTTTCGCCTGCCAGTCCTTCTCCTCCCTCTCCCTCGACCCGCCCCTGGTCTGCTTCATGGTCGGCCGCACATCGGCCACCTGGCCGCGCATCGCCCGCGCGGGCGTCTTCTGCGTCAACGTCCTCGGCGCGGGCCAGGGCGAGCTGTGCCGCGCCTTCGCGGTGAGCGGCGCGGACAAGTTCGCGGGGGTCGCGTACGACACGGCCCCGGTGTCCGGCGCACCCCGCCTGACCGGCGCCGCCGCGTGGATCGACTGCGCGATCCACGCCGTCCACACGGGCGGCGACCACCTGATCGTGGTGGGGCGGGTGAACGCGCTGGGCGCGGCCGACCCCGCCGACGGACCGCTGCTGTTCCACCGGGGGCGGTTCACCGGGCTCGGAGCGGACGGCCAGGACATGTCCGGCCGGTCAGGTGGCGGAGGCGGATGAGGCGGCCGTCCCGCCCGCTTGCCGAGGAGTCACGGAGAGGGGTTACAGAGGTGCCAACTCCACCCTGCCCGTGAACCGGCCACCCACTTGATCGGCGAGCCAGTGCCCGCGGCAGTACCTGACGTACTCGCGCCAGGACATCCGGCGACCTGATCACGGCTTCGAAGTCGACCTCTCCCTGATCGATGTCCGCCAGGCCCAACAAGGTACGCACCGCGCGTATCGCTTCCGGCAGGTCGGCGGTGGTGAGGACGGCGGCCGCGGCGGAGTTGCTCATCCCGGAACCATAGGACGCCACGCACCGGCCCGAGCCGGTCCCGGACGGCGCCCGACGGTCTCCCTCTAGACGGCCAGGGCGGGCACCACGGCCGTCGGCCGGCGCCGGATCACCAGGGCCATCAGGGCCGCCGCCGCGCACAGCGCTCCGGAGGCGTACCAGACCATGTCGTAGGTGCCGAAGGCGTCGCGGGCGACACCGCCGAGGAAGGCGACGAGCGCCGCGCCGATCTGGTGGGAGGCGAGGACCCAGCCGAAGACGATGGCGCTGTCCTCGCCGTAGTGCTCCCGGCACAGGGCCAGCGTGGGCGGGACGGTGGCCACCCAGTCGAGGCCGTAGAAGACGATGAAGAAGATCATCGGGGGGTGGATGGCGGGGCCCAGCAGCATCGGCAGGAAGAGCAGGGAGAGGCCGCGCAGGGCGTAGTAGACGGCGAGCAGCCGGCGGGGTTCGAAGCGGTCGGTGAACCAGCCGGAGGCGATCGTGCCGACGACGTCGAAGACGCCGATGACCGCGAGCAGCGAGGCCGCCGTGGTGACCGGCAGGCCGTGGTCGTGGGCGGCGGGCACGAAGTGGGTCTGGACCAGGCCGTTGGTGGAGGCGCCGCAGATCGCGAAGGTGCCGGCGAGCAGCCAGAAGGGCCCGGTGCGGACGGCGGAGAGCAGCACCCCGACCGTCCGGCGCGCGGCTCCGGTGACCGGCGCCGGCTTCGGTACGAAGTCCGCCGCGCCGTACGGCTTCAGGCCCACGTCGGCCGGGTGGTCGCGCAGCAGCAGCCAGACGAAGGGGACGACCGCGAGGGCGGCGAGGGCGACGGTGACGGCGGCCGGGCGCCAGTCGTGTCGCTCGACCATCCAGGACAGCAGCGGCAGGAAGATCAGCTGGCCGGAGGCGGAGCCGGCGGTGAGGATGCCGCTGACCAGGCCGCGCCGGGTGGTGAACCAGCGGTTGGTGACCGTGGCGGCGAAGGCGAGGGCCATCGAGCCGGAGCCGAGGCCCACCAGCAGGCCCCAGCACAGCAGCAGTTGCCAGGCCGCCGTCATCCACACGGTCAGGCCCGAGCCGACCGCGATCACGGTCAGGGCCACGGCCACCACCCGACGGATGCCGAAACGATCCATCAGAGCGGCCGCGAACGGCGCGGTGAGCCCGTACAGCGCGAGGTTGACGGAGACGGCCGCGCCGATCGTGCCGCGCGACCAGCCGAACTCCTGGTGCAGGGGGTCGATGAGCAGGCCGGGCAGGGAGCGGAAGGCGGCCGCGCCGACGATCGTGACGAAGGTGACGGCGGCGACGAACCAGGCACGGTTGATGCGCGGCGAGCGGGTCGGCTCGGAGCCCTCGGCGAGGGCGGCTGCGGCTTCGCTTGTCTGGGTCACGCCATACAGCTTCGGCCAGCGGATTCACTCCATCGAGTGGCCCGGAGGACAGTATTCGCTAGGATCGGGCCATGAGCAGTGACCCCGGCTTCCGCCCGCACCGAGTCGTCGTCCTCGCCCTGGACGGTCTGCTCCCCTTCGAACTGGGCATCCCGCACCGCATCTTCGGCCGGCCCAAGGACGCGCGGGGACGGCACCTGTACGAGGTCGTGACCTGCTCGGTCCGGCCGCCGGGGCAGGTCGAGACCGACGCCGACTTCGCGGTCCACGTGCCGCACGGCCCGGAGGCGCTGGCCACCGCCGACACGGTGGTCATCCCGGCGTCGTACGAGCTGGGCCCGGTCTTCGAGCAGGGTGTCCTCACCCCCGAACTGGCCGCCGCCCTCGCCCGCATCCGCCCCGGCACCCGGCTCGCCTCCATCTGCACCGGCGTCTACGTGCTGGCCGCCGCCGGTTACCTGGACGGCCGCCCGGCGACCACGCACTGGGCCGAAGCGGACCATCTCCAGCGGCTGTTCCCGCGGGTCAACGTGGACGCGGACGTCCTGTTCATCGACGACGGGGACGTGCTGACCTCCGCCGGGGTGGCGGCCGGCATCGACCTGTGCCTGCACATGGTCCGCCGCGATCACGGCACGGCCGTCGCCAACGAGGTGGCCCGCCGTACGGTCGTCCCCCCGCACCGGGACGGCGGCCAGGCCCAGTACATCCACCGGCCGGTCCCAGACCCGCAGGTCGCCGGCACCACGGCCGCCCGCGCCTGGGCCCTCGCCCGGCTGCACGAGCCCCTCCAACTGCGGGACATGGCCGAGCAGGAGGCCATGTCGGTACGGACCTTCACGCGCCGCTTCCGTGAGGAGACCGGCATCAGCCCCGGCCAGTGGCTCACCCAGCAGCGCGTCGAACGCGCCCGGCACCTCCTGGAGTCCACCGAGCTCTCCATGGATCAGGTGGCCCGGGACGCCGGCTTCGGCACGGCCCAGTCGATGCGGCAGCACCTGCAGACAGCGCTCGGCGTCACCCCGACCGCCTACCGCCGGACCTTCCGGTCCGGCGTCGGCGAAGCCCGGCACCCCGGCGGCACCGGCGTCGGCGTCCGGCACTGACCTCCCGGGCCGCCCCGGTTCGCTAGAACGTGAGCACCCCCCGTGCCACCCGTCCCGCCTCCGCGTCGGCGCGGGCCTTCTCGAAGTCCTCCACCGGGTAGGCCGCGGTGACCAGTTCGTCGAGCATCAGGCGCCCCTGGCGGTACAGCTCGGCGTACAGGGCGATGTCCCGCTGGGGGCGGGAGGAGCCGTAGCGGCAGCCGAGGATGGACTTGTCGAGGAACATCGAGGCGACGACGAAGGACGCCTCGGCGGTGGCGGCGGGTGTGCCGAGGAGGACGGCCTGGCCGTGCCGGTCCAGGAGGTCGACGGCCTGCCGGACCAGCTCGACCCGGCCGACGCACTCGAACGCGTGGTCCACCCCGGTCGGCAGCAGGTCCCTGACGCCGTCCGTCGAGGTCAGGAAGTCGGTCGCGCCGAACTGCCGGGCCACCTCCTCCTTGGCCGGGTTGGCGTCCACGGCCACGATCCGCAGCGCTCCCGCGATCCGGGCGCCCTGGATGACGTTGAGCCCGATCCCGCCGGTGCCGATGACCAGCACGGTGTCGCCGCGGTCGACGCGGGCGCGGTTCAGTACGGCGCCCACCCCGGTCAGCACGCCGCAGCCGATGAGGGCGGCCGAGGTCAGCGGGATGTCCTTAGGAATCCGTACCGCCTGCACGGCCTTGACGACCGTCCGTTCCGCGAAGGCCGAGTTGGACGCGAACTGGTAGACGGCCCGGCCGCCGCGCGTGAACGGCTTCTGCGGCCGCCCTATGGCCTTGCGGCACATGGTGGGCCGCCCACGGTCACAGTCGGCGCAGGCACCGCAGTTGGCGAGCGTGGACAGCGCGACATGGTCCCCGGGCGCGACATGGCTGACCCCCACACCGATCGCCTCCACCACCCCGGCACCCTCATGTCCGAGCACCACAGGAACAGGGAAAGGTATGGTCCCGTCCACCACGGACAGATCGCTGTGGCACAGCCCGGCCGCCGCGACGGAGACCAGCACCTCCCCCGCCCCCGGCTCGCGTACGTCCAGGTCGTCGACGACCTGCACCTGTTTCCCGTCGAACACCACTGCGCGCATCACGACTCGACCCCCTTGGGTTCCCTCGGCAGACCGAGCACCCGCTCGGCGATGATCGTGCGCTGGACCTGGTCCGAGCCGCCGTAGACGGTGTCGGCCCGGGAGAAGAGGAACAGGTGCTGGGCGGTGTCCAGTTCGTACGGCGCCGCGGCCGACCAGTCGGCCGGCCCGACGCCCGCGCCGGCGCCCCGCACCAGCACGGCGAGTTCCCCGAGCCGCTGGTGCCAGCCGGCCCACAGCAGCTTGGCCACGCTGGGCGCGCCGGGCTCGGCGGCCGAACCGCCCAGCGTGCGCAGGGCGTTCCAGCGCATGACCCGCAGCTCGGCCCACTGCCGCACGAGCCGCGCCCGTACGACCGGGTCGTCGGCGGCGCCGGTCGCCACGGCGTCCCGCACCACCCGTCCCAGTTCCTCGGCGAACCCGATCTGCTGGGCGAGGGTGGACACGCCGCGCTCGAAGCCGAGCAGGCTCATGGCCACGCGCCAGCCGTTGCCCTCGCCGCCGACGACGTGCTCCACGCGCGCGTGCGCCCCGTCGAAGAAGACCTCGTTGAAGTCGCTGGTGCCGGTCATCTGGCGGATGGGGCGGACCTCTATCCGGCCCGGCTGGTCCATGGGCACGAGCAGGAAGCTCAGTCCGTGGTGGCGCCGCGAGCCGGGCTCGGTCCGCGCGAGCACGAAACACCAGTCGGCGTCGTGCGCGAGCGAGGTCCAGATCTTCTGCCCGGTGACGCGGTAGCCGTCCGCCTCGCGTACGGCCGCGGTCCGCACGCCGGCGAGGTCGGAGCCGGCGCCGGGTTCGCTGTACCCCTGGCACCACAGCTCCTCCCCGGCGGCGACGGCGGGCAGAAAGCGTTCCTTCTGCTCGTCGCTGCCGTGGGCGATGAGCGTCGGGGCGAGCAGGTTCTCCCCGATGTGCCCGGAGCGCGGGGGCGCGGCCGACCGGGCGTACTCCTCGGCCCACACGACCTGCTGGGTGAGCGTGGCGGTCCGGTTCCCGTACCCGCCCTCGGCCCACCCGAGCCCGATCCATCCGGCGGCCCCGAGCGTGCGCTCCCAGCCGCGCCGGTCCGCATCGGCTTGGACGTGCGTGTCGAGCCAGGCGCGGACTTCGCGGCGAAACGCGTCGTCCTCCGGCGCGAAGCCGAACTCCACGGTGACCTCCAGAAAGGTGTCGGGGCTACGGCCGTACGAGAACCGCCGGAGACCGCCTCGTGACCGATCGCCGTCGCGGCGGAGAGAAGTCGGGGGCCGACAGGATGCATGGACCGCGGAAACGGGTGAGCTGATCGGCAACCCGGCAGGCGGGTACCGTGAACGCCGGTGTGGACAGCCGGCCCAGGGGCGCTGGGGTACCCCCGGCCGAAGGCTGGGGGAGGAACCGCGCGAGCAACCACGACGGCGCCGCACTCGCACAACGCACCGCATCCCACCCCCTTCAGGCGTTCGGCCGCTCCCCGGCCCGCGCGGCGGACTCCATCGCCGTCAGACGTGCCAGCATCGGCATCGGGTCCACCCCCACGCTCCCCGGCAGGAACTCGGCGATCCGCTCCGGCGTCCAGGACCCTTCCGAGGCGTACGCGGCGCGTAACTCCCTCGGCTGGGCCCAGACCGCGATCTTCGGCCCGGCCACCGTGTACACCTGCCCGGTGATGCCCGCGTCCCGTGCCGCGTCCGACAGCAGGTAGACCACGAACGCCGCGACGTCCTCCGGTTCACCGATCTCGGTCAGTTCCGTCGGGACCCCCGCCGACATCCGGGTCCGGGCCACCGGCGCCACCGCGTTCGCGGTCACCCCGTACTTGTGCAGGCCCAGCGCGGCGCTGCGCACCAGCGAGATGATCCCGCCCTTGGCCGCGCTGTAGTTGGCCTGCGAGACCGAGCCCTGGTGGTTGCCGCTGGTGAAGCCGATCAGGGTGCCGGCGCGCTGGGCGCGCATCACCGCCGAGGCCGCCCGGAACACCGTGAACGTGCCCTTGAGGTGGGTGGCGACCACCGGGTCCCACTCCTCCTCGGCCATGTTGAACAGCATCCGCTCGCGCAGGATCCCGGCCACGCACACGACCCCGTCGAGGCGGCCGTACGACGACAGCGCCGTGTCCACGACCCGCCGGCCGCCCGCCATCGTGGAGATGTCGTCGGCGACCGCGACCGCGTCCCCGCCGGCCGCCTCGATCTCCTTGACGACGGCCTCGGCGATCTCGCTGGTGGGAGATCCGCCGTCGACCGAGACGCCGTAGTCGTTGACGACGACCTTCGCCCCCTGGGCCGCGGCCGCCAGCCCGACCGCCCGTCCGATCCCGCGCCCCGCACCCGTCACGGCGACGACCTTGCCTGCCAAGAAGTTCCCCACGCCCGGCCCCTTCCCGCGGTTTCTGACGGACCGTTAGATTTTATGGCGCGACGGATGCGCGGACACAAGCCCCGGGGAGGACCCAGATGTCACTGCCTGCAGCCCATTCGGCGTTTCACGACATCGCCAAGCGCGTCAACAACTGGGGCCGCTGGGGTGCCGACGACGAGATCGGCACGCTGAACCTGATCACCGACGAGGTGGTGCGGGAGGCGGCGGCGACCGTCCGGACCGGCCGCCGCGTCCCGCTCGCCCTCCCGCTCCGGCAGGACGGCGTACAGACCGGCATGATCCCGGGGCGGGTCAACCCCCTGCACGTCATGGTGCAGATCAACCAGGAGCTCTTCGGCCCGGGAACGGTCGCCTGCAGCGACGACGCGGTGACCATGGGCCTGCAGGCGGGCACCCACTGGGACGCGCTCACCCATGTCTCGCACTCGGGGAAGGTGTACAACGGCCGCCCGGCGCAGTCCGTGACCGCGCACGGCGGTGCCGAGTTCGGCGGCATCGACAAGGCGCCGTACATCGTCTCGCGCGGGGTGCTGCTGGACGTGGCACGCGCGCGTGGCGTGGACCGGCTGGCGGGCGGCCACGCGGTCACGCCCGAGGATCTCGAAGCGGCCGAGGAACTGGCCGGGACCACGGTCCGCGCCGGCGACATCGTGCTGGTGCGGACCGGGCAGGTGCA
Organism: Streptomyces sp. NPDC026538; assembly: GCF_055567535.1. Taxonomy (NCBI): domain Bacteria; kingdom Bacillati; phylum Actinomycetota; class Actinomycetes; order Kitasatosporales; family Streptomycetaceae; genus Streptomyces; species Streptomyces sp. NPDC026538. The sequence goes on along the minus strand of NZ_JBVHQG010000010.1, from coordinate 281,784 downwards.
GGTGTACCTCGCCGGGGACAAGCACGGGTACGGCTATCCGTCGCCGGGGCTGTCGGTGCGTACCCCGGAGTGGTTCCACGCGCGCGATGTGGCCGCCGTCGCCAACGACACCCTGACGTTCGAGATCTTCCCGCCCGAGATCGAGGACCTGTGGCTGCCCGTGCACGCCCTGGACCTGGTGGAGATGGGGATGCTGCAGGGCCAGAACTGGAATCTCGAAAAGTTGTCCACAGCCTGTGGAGAAACCGGACGGTACGCGTTCCTGCTGTCCGCGATGCCGGAGCCGTTCGTCGGGGCGACGGGCACGCCGGTCGCCCCGGTGGCCGTGTTCTGAAGGTCCGCACGCGTCGCCGCCCGAGGCCGGTGTCACGCCGAGACCGGCGTGACACCGCCCCTCCCCCATTCCCCCTGGAACCCGGACGGCTGCGCGCACCGGCCCGCCCCGAGCCCGGTCCCGCACGCCGCCGTCCGACTCGACCCACGCTCGACGAGGGCGTCCGCCAACAGGCCCCTCGCCGTCCCCTCGCGGCGAATCGCAGACCTCAAGCGTGAGCATGCGATCACAAGGCGTCAACACCCGTTCGAGGTTTTAGGAGTTATGCCCCGGTTCATCACGGGCGCGCACGGATGCATTCCCCGGCGCATCACCGCACGGCGGGATCACACCGCCTCGAACGCCAGCCCCTCGAACGAGGCCAGCCCGCCTCCGTACGCCACCGCCGCGCCCCGACCGGGCTCCGAACACCGGTCGAGTTCGCACCAGATGCGCTTGCCGCCGCCTTCGGGGCTCCAGCCCCAACGGTCGGCCAGGCCGTCGACGAGGGCAAGTCCCCGGCCGCCGGTCGCGTCACTGTCGACGCACCGCGGTACGGGCGCGCGGTCGCTGGTGTCGGCGACCTCCAGCCGCACGGTGACCGACTCCTCGGCGCCCCCGCGGTCCACCCCCGGCAGCGAGAGCCGCAGCACGGCCGGACAGCCCGTGTGCACCACGGCATTGGTGACCAGCTCGGAGACGAGCAGGATCAGCGTCTCGGCCAGCGGCTCGTCCGCCGCTATACCGGACCCGGCGAGGCGCGAGCGCGCCCACCTCCTGGCCCGTCCCACCTCCGCGGGGTCGGGCCGGATCTCCAGCTGCACTTGAAGCACCTGCACCGCTCACACCATCCGAACCGGCGGACACATGAACCCGCGCCGAGCGAGCGCCGCGACAAGGACCGCGACGACAAGGACGACGAGGGCCACGATCGTAGCCATTTTCTGCATGGCCAGAACAACGGCCAGAGCAAGGGTCACGGAACGTGATTCCCTTACGAGACAGCATGGTTGACGTACAGTCACCCCAACAAGCGCTTCGGGCATATTCCAACGCGAAGGAGTACGCGTACGGCATACTGTGCGACGCTCGCTGCGGGGAGTCGAACAGGCGGGGGCGCAAGCCCTTACCGCCCTGCGAGCGGCGGTACGCACCATGAGCCGCGGGGCCGCTTCGACGGCACCGCCGGCATGGCTCGTCCTCGGAACCACTCGCATCCCACAGAAGGTACCCGAGGGGAGACCCGACTCCAGGCCGTGACGAGTCACGCGTTGGACACAACCCGATATCGACGCTCCGTGACACCGAAATGCCACGATCCGCGACACTCCACCGTCCGGACCCCTGATTCCGCAGCCCAGAGCCGTTTCGAACGCTCACCCGAGCAGGTCGGCGGCGAGCATCTCCTCACTCTCCGTGTCGCCTCCGCGACGCTGCGCCCGAACCCACGCGCGCTTCACGTGCAGATGCACCTCCGCCTCCCAGGTGAAGCCCATCCCGCCGTGCACCTGGAGACAGTCCCGGGCGCCACGTACGGCGGCCTCGTCGGCGAGCAGCCGGGCCGCCGCGATGTCCACCGGGTCGGCGGTCACGGCGGCCGCGTAGACGGCCGCACGCGCGGTCTCGGCGCGCACCAGCATCTCGGCGCACAGATGCTTGACCGCCTGGAAGGCCCCGATCGGCCGCCCGAACTGTTCGCGGGTCCGGGCGTGTTGCACGGCGAGCTCGCACGCGCGCGTGGCGGTGCCGAGCTGCTCGGCGGCGGTGAGGAGCACGGCGACCGGGTCGGGTGCCGCGGCCGCCGTCCCCGGCACCCGGTGCAGGGGTGTCAACGGGTCCACGGAACGCAGTGCCACGGCCCCGGACGCGTCCCCTCGTACGGCGTCGGCCTCGGCAAGCCACTCCACCAGGCCGCCGTCCACGCGGGCCACCACGGCCTCCCCGGTGGCCGCGCCCGGCACGTCGGCCGCCGCGAGGTGGGTGGCCACCAGCGGGCCGGTCAGCAGGGCCCGGCCCGCCTCCTCGAAGACCAACACCGCCTCGGGCAGCCCGAGTCCGACCCCGCCGTCCGCCTCCGGCAGCCGCAGCGCGAAGAACCCGGCCGCCCCCAGCTCCCGCCACAGCCCCCGGTCCAGGGCGGGCGCGCCGACCGCCGCCCGCAGCGCTCCGCCGTCGAACCGGCGTGCGAGCAGCTCCCGCATCCCGTCCCGCAACGCCCGCTGGTCGTCGCTCAGTTGGAAGCGCACGCCCGTTCACCGCCCCTTCGGCAGCCCGAGGATCCGCTCGGCCACGATGTTCCGCTGGATCTGCGAGGTCCCGGCCGCGATGGTGTACGAGAGCGAGGAGAGCCGGTCGAGGACCCACGGCCGGTCCAGGTCGAGGGCGTCCGGGCCGAGCACGGCGGCGGCCGCGTCGTACAGCTCCTGCCGGGCGTGCGAGTAGCGCAGTTTGAAGACCGAGCCGCCGACGCCGGGTACGCCGCTGCCCTCCGCCTCGCTGACGTTCCACTGGGTCAGCCGCCACAGCGCCCGGAACTCGGCGTTCAGCCGGCCGAGGCGGCGGCGCAGCTCCGGGTCGTCCCAGGTGCCGTTCGCACGTGCCACGCGCGCGAGGTCGCCGAGCACCCGGCGGCAGGCGACGACCTCGCCGACGAAGGCGGTGCCGCGCTCGAAGGAGAGGGTCACCATGGTGACGCGCCAGCCGTCGTTCTCGGCGCCCACCCGGTTGGCCACGGGCACCCGCACCTCGTCGAGGAACACCTCGGCGAACTCGGCGGACCCGGCGAGCGTGCGCAGCGGCCGTACGGTGATGCCCGGCGCGGTCATGGGCATGGCCAGCCAGCTGATGCCCTTGTGCCGGGGTGCCTGCGGGTCCGTGCGCACCAGCAGCTCGCACCAGTCGGCGACCTCCGCGTGCGAGGTCCAGATCTTGGAGCCGCTCACCACGTAGTCGTCCCCGTCCCGCCACGCGCGCGTGCGCAGCGCCGCCAGGTCGGAGCCGGCGCCCGGTTCGCTGAAGCCCTGGCACCACACCTCGTCCCCGCGCAGGATCGGCGCCAGCCAGCGCGCCCGCTGCTCCCCGTTGCCCTCGGCGGCGATGGTGGGGCCCGCGTGCAGCAGGCCCACGAAGTTGGCGCCCACATAGGGCGCGCCGGCCCTCTCGGTCTCCTCCAGGAAGATCAGCCGCACGGTGGGCGACGCGCCCCAGTGGACGTCGGCGTACCCGGCGTCGTACAGCATCCGCTGCCAGCCGAGGTCCCAGGCGCGGCGGCCCGGCCAGTCCTCGGGCCGCGGCTTCGGCGGCAGGCCGGGGAGCACCTTGGCGAGCCACTCCCGCAGCCGCGCCCGGAAGTCCTCCTCCTCGGGTGTGCAGGACAGATCCACCGGCGGACACCCCCACGGAGCTGATGGCTCGTCAGATCTCGCAGGCTAGCCCCGCACCCCTGGACCGGCAAGGTGCCAGGACCTACGATCTGACGACTCGTCAGTTACGGCGGCAGGGGGCTCGGCCATGGACGAAACGAACGCCACCGCACACGAGGCGAACGCCGCCCCGCACGCAGCGAAGGCCCTCGCGAACGAAGCGAACGCCGTCGCGCGCGAGCTGGGCGCCGCCCGCACGCTCTGGGACCTGGTCGCCCGCCGCGCCGAACTCACCCCCGGCCGGCCGGTGTTCCTCCAGGGCGACCGCACCCTGTCCTTCGGTGACCTGCGCGCGCGTGCCGAACGCACGGCGGCCGGACTGTACGCCATGGGTGTGCGCCCCGGCACGGTCGTCGCCTGGCAGCTGCCCACCCGCATCGAGACGGCGATCCTGTCCTTCGCGCTGGCCCGCCTGGGCGCCGTACAGAGCCCCGTCATCCCCTTCTACCGGGACCGCGAGGTCGGCTTCGCACTGCGCGAGTCCCGGGCCGAGTTCTTCGCCGTACCGGGCGTGTGGCGCGGCTTCGACCACACGGAGATGGCCCGGCGGCTGGGCGCGAAGGGGATCTTCGAGGCGTACGACGAGCTGCCCGCCGGCGATCCGTCCGTGCTGCCCGCCCCGCCCGCCGAGGGCACCTCCGTCCGGTGGATCTACTGGACCTCGGGAACCACCTCGGACCCCAAGGGCGTTCTCCACACGGACCGTTCACTGATCGCGGGCGGTTCCTGCCTGGCACACGCATTGCGGCTCACGGCGGCCGACGTGGGCTCGATGGCCTTCCCGTACGCGCACATCGCGGGCCCCGACTACACGGTGATGCTGCTGCTGTACGGCTTCCCGGCGGTCATGTTCGAGCAGTTCGCGCTGCCGGACGCCCTCCCGGAGTACCGCAGGCACGGGGTGACGGTGGCGGGCGGCTCGACGGCGTTCTACTCGATGTTCCTGGCGGAGCAGCGCAGGCAGCCGGGGGTCCCGGTGATCCCCTCGCTGCGGCTGCTGGCCGGCGGGGGGGCGCCCAAGCCCCCGGAGGTCTACCACGCGGTGGTGCGCGAGATGGGGGTGCAGCTGACGCACGGGTACGGCATGACCGAGGTGCCGATGATCACGATGGGGGCGCCGGACGACACGGCGGAGAACCTGGCGACGACCGAGGGCAGGCCCCCGGAGGGGATGGAGATACGGGTCGCCGAGGGGGGTGAGGTGCGGCTGCGCGGGGAGGCGGTGTGCCAGGGGTACCTGGATCCGGCGCAGACCGCCGAGGCCTTCGACGGGGACGGGTTCCTGCGGACCGGCGACCTCGGACAGTTGACCGAAAGCGGTCATCTCGTCCTCACCGGGCGCCTCAAGGACGTGATCATCCGCAAGGGCGAGAACATCTCGGCGAAGGAGATCGAGGACCTGCTCGCCGCGCATCCGGCGGTGGGCGACGCGGCGGTGGTGGGGCTGCCGGACGCGGAGCGCGGGGAGCTGGTGTGCGCGGTGGTCGAACAACCGCCGGGGAGCGCCGCGTTGACGCTCCCGGAGGTGGTGGCCCATCTGCGCGCGGAAGGGCTGTCGGTGCACAAGCTGCCGGAGCGACTGGAGGTGGTGGACGCCCTTCCGCGCAACGAGACCCTGCGCAAGGTGCTCAAGTACAAGCTGCGCGAGCGCTTCTCGGCGCCCGCCCCGAACGCCGGGGCCGCCGCGCCCGGGAGCGCGAAGGCTCCCGCGCCGGGAAGCGGGGAGACTCCCGCACCACGGAAGCCGGGGTCCTCCGCACCGGGGAGAGCTACTCAGGGATCGTGAAGTAGCGGGCGAACGCGGGGACGATCTCCGTCTCCGCGACCTTCCCGTCGCCGTCGATGTCGAGGCCGGACGCCACCGCACGGGCGACCTCCGGGGGAACCCCGAGGACGCGGAGCACGCGCACGGTGTCGGCGACGGTCGCCGTGCCGTCGTTCGCGGTGTCCGCGAGGGCGAGGGCCGCGTGCAGGAAGGGCCGGGCGATCTCGCCGAACCGGTCGGGGTTGTCGTGCAGCCGCTTGACCGCGCCGCTCACGAACTCCTCGCGGGTGATGCGCTGGTCGCCGTCCCGGTCCGCCATGCCGGCCATGCCCTGCCAGAAGCCCTCCGCGCCGGCGTACAGGGCCTGGCCCTTGTCGGAGCGGGCGGGGACGCCGAACTCGGCGAGCAGCGCCTTGGCCGCCGAGTTGAAGTCCTCGCGGTCGATCCAGCCGTTGCCGTCCTGGTCGAAGGTTGCGAACCGGGCGGCGATCCGTCGCTCGTACTCGGTGCTGACCATGTGTGTTCGGGCCGCCTTACGTGACGTGGGGGGTTCCTCTCGCAGGGAGCGTACGACGCGGGCGGCGGCCCGGCAGCGGGAAAACGACCCTTGTGCCAAGACCGGGGGAATTCTGCGACAACAACGTGGCAGTGCCGTGATCGTCGGCTATGGAGGGCGCGTCGCGCCCGCCGGTCCACCGGCTCCGGAGGGCGCGGCCCGCTATGCCGAGAGCGGGCCCTCCTCGTCGCTGACCGCGCTGTCCATGTCCGGGTACACGTCGAACAACCGTCGTACGCCGAGGGCCCCGAGGACCCGGTTGACGTGAGAACCGTCACTCGCGCCCTGGGCGGGCAGTATCAGCCGCAGCTGCCCCCGGCAGGAGCGGATCAGGCGACGGGCGGCGATGAGGACGCCGACCCCGCTGGAGTCGCAGAAGAAGACGCCGGAGAGGTCGAGGACCAGGCTGTGATGGCCGTCGGCCACCGCGTCGTGCACCCGCTGGCGCAGCACCGGCGAGGTCACCAGGTCCAGTTCGCCCGACACCCCGAGCACGGCCCAGTCACCCTGTTCGACGTCGGTCACCTTGAAAGCCACGGCTCAGCCCTTCGCTCGCCGGATCTCCGGAACCGCCCGGAAACGGAGCCAGTTCCTTCGCTTCTTTTCGCGCGGCTGCCCAGCGGCCGTTCCCCGAAACCCTGGATGACAAACGAGCGACGATCAGCAAGGGTCTTGTTTCGGTCACTGTCGATCCTGTTCGATCAGAAGCAGTGGGTTCGCCCGGATCTGACTGTGACACCGCACAAGCGCCCGGAGGGGCGCACTGGCCAGCGCACGGAGAAGCGCACGGAGGAACACCGAAGGGGCCCTACCACTCGCGGGCCGTCGGGGGGCGCGCATTGTCACAAAGGGGCGTGCGTTGTCCGACGTGCCGACTACATTCGAGGAGACGGTGGAGACACGCTGGACGCAGGCACGGGGAGGGGGCCGCATGGCGAAGAAGGACGCACCGCCCCGCTGGGACCGCAAGATGCAGCAGCGGCTCGCGCGCGGCGAGGCCGCCGCCCTCGGCGAGTTCTACGACCGCTTCGCCTCGCTCGTGCACGGCCTGGCCCACCGCGTCCTCGGCGACGAGCGGGCCGCCGACTCCATAACCCGCGAGGTCTTCGCCCATGTCTGGGAGCATCCGGACGCCTACGACCCCAGGCAGGGCCCGCTGCGCTCCTGGGTCGCCGCCCTGACCCACCGGCTCGCCGTGCAGCGCCTCAGGGCCACCGAGACCGCCGCGCTCACCCCGGGCGACACCGGTGCGGAGGCCACGGAGGAGCTGGAGCGCAAGGTGCGGCGCGCCTCCGTCGCCGCCCGCGCCGACTACATCGTGCACTCCATGCCGACCCCGCTGCGCGCCGCCCTGGACCTCGCCTACTTCCAGCGACGTGACTACCGCCAGACCGCGGTGGACCTCGACGTCACCGAGGACGAGGCCCGCCGTCGGCTGCGCCTCGGGCTGTTGCTGCTCTCCACCGCACATGACGCCGGGAGACCGCCCGGGTACGGAGGTGCGGAGTGACCGGCGCCGATCCCTTCGACGCGCACGACGGCACGGGGTCCGGCGGCGGGGCCGGTGACGTGCCGCGGGACGGCGGCGGCGAGCCGGGCGGGCCGCCGCGCATCCCGCTGCCCCGGGACTCCGTCGAGGACGGCGGGCGTCCGCTGCCCGAACTCGACGACCTGCCGCCGGTACCGCTGGAGTTGCCGCACGACGTCCTGAAGGCGCTGCTGGGTGCCTGGGCGCTGGCCGCCTGCTCGCCGGCGGAGGCCCTCTCCGTCGAGATCCACCTCGGCGACTGCGGGGCCTGCGCGGACGAGGCACGGCGGCTGCGCGAGGCGGTCGGCCTGCTGCACCAGCCGGAGAGCCTCGACCTCGACCCCGGTCTGCGCACCCGCGTCCTGGAGGCCTGCCTGGACCGCCGGCCGCCGCGCATTCCGATCCCCGAGTGGGCGGCGCCCTACGACGCCGAGACCGCCCGCCTGGACGCCCTGCTCCAGGACATCGGCGACGCGGAGTGGCACGCGCCGGTACGGCTGCGCTGGTTCGACGGCGCGGCGCCGACGAGCCGCCGTACGACGGTCGCCGGGGTCATCGCGCACCTGCTGTCCGTCGACGGCCTGGTGGCGGCCGCACTCGGCCTGGACGACCCGCTGGGCGACGCGCCCGCGCAGAGCCCCTCGGCCCGCACCGAGGCCTTCTGGCAGGCCTCGTACTTCCCGCCGACCCGTGCGGTGCGGGTTCCCTGGCGGGAGCAGAGCCACCGGCTCGTGCAGACCGTCTCCTTCACCGGCAGCGGCGCCGGGCGCCTCGGGGTGTCGTACGGCGACTTCGCGCTGCCGTTGCACGACGCGATGCTGGACCGTGCCTTCGAGTGCTGGGTGCACGCGGAGGACATCGCGGTGGCCGTGGACTACCCCTACGGGCCGCTGGCCCCGAGGTACCTGCACCGGATGATCGACCTCGCGGCGCGGATGCTGCCCGCTGCGCTGGCGGCGCGCCGGCAGGCGGGGCTGGCGGCGCCCGGGCCGACCCCGCACCTGGTCCCTGCGGGACAGCCCGGCCGCAGCCTGCGGCTGGAGATCGAGGGCAACGGGGGCGGCGAGTGGCTGATCCCGCTGGACTCGCCGGGGGCGGTGGGCTCGGAGGAGTTCGAGGTGGCGCACGTGGCGCTGGACGACGTGGAGTTCTGCCGGCTGGCCGCGGGCCACGTTCCTCCGGAGGATGCGGCGGCAGGGCAGTTGGGAGACCGGGCGGCGATCAGGGATGTCCTGTTCGCGGCGGCGAGCCTGAGCCGGATGTAGGGGGTGCCGCGGTCGTGCGGCGGCCGCGGGTGGTTCGTGGCTGATCGCGCAGTTCCCCGCGCCCCTGAAAGCCGAAAGCGGCGCGCAGCCCCGTCTTTTCCAGGGGCGCGGGGAACTGCGCGAACGGACCCCCACGCGGCCGCGGCCGCCGTACGACCGCACCACCCCGCTCCTCGGGCGAACGGAACGGTCAGGCGAAGACGACCGTTCGCCGGCCGTTGAGCAGGATGCGTCGCTCCGCGTGCCACTTCACCGCCCGCGCCAGCGCCTGGCACTCCACGTCCCGCCCGATCGCGACCAGCTGGTCCGGGGTGACGCCGTGGCCCACCCGCTCGACCTCCTGCTCGATGATCGGCCCCTCGTCGAGGTCCGCCGTGACGTAGTGCGCCGTCGCCCCGATCAGCTTGACGCCCCGCGCATGCGCCTGGTGGTAGGGCTTCGCGCCCTTGAAGCTCGGCAGGAACGAGTGGTGGATGTTGATGATCCGGCCGCTGAGCTGCTTGCACAGCTCGTCCGAGAGGACCTGCATGTACCGGGCCAGGACCACCAGTTCGACGTTCTCCTCGCGGACCAGCTCCAGGAGCTGGGCCTCCGCGTCGGCCTTGGTCTCCTTCGTCACCGGGATGTGGCGGAAGGGGACGTGGTACGACTCCACCAGTTCCGCGAATTCGGTGTGGTTGGAGACCACCGCGGCGATCTCCACCGGCAGCGCGCCGATCCGCGCCCGGAAGAGCAGGTCGTTCAGGCAGTGCCCGAACTTGCTGACCATGAGGACGACGCGCATCCGCTCGTCGGCCCGGTTGATCTGCCAGTCCATGTGGAAGGAGTCACCGACCGCCGCGAAACTGGCCCGCAGCTTGTCGACCGTCACCGGCGCCTCGGCCGAGAAGTGCACGCGCATGAAGAACAGACCCGTGTCGTGGTCCCCGAACTGCTGGCTGTCCTCGATGTTGCAGCCGGTCATGAACAGGTAGCTCGACACGGCGTGCACGATGCCCTGCTTGTCCGGGCAGGAGAGGGTGAGGACGTACTGGTCGGCCAGGGCGGCCTGGGCTCGGGTGGACTGATCGGTCATGCACCACAGAATCTCATGCCCGGCCGCCCCGGGCGGTCAGCGTCCGCTTCGCGGACTCACGCCGCCCGCGTCATGATCCGCAGCACCTCGAGGCTGCGCGGCGGGATGTCCGGATCGTCGTCGTCGCTCGCCGCCAGGCGCGTGTGCGCGTCCCGGGCCGCCCGGACCGCGTCCGGCCACGCCTGGTGGTCGAGGTACGCGGAGACCGGCGCGTCCGGCCCGACCTGGTGCATGATCCGCAGCACCCGCAGGACGGCGGTGTCGACGAGCGCCGCCTCCTGCGAGTCGCGGAATATCGTCCCGACGTATTTCTCCGCGGACCAGTTGTCCAGCCAGGTGTCCTCGACCAGCCGGTAGACCGCGTCGGTCACGTCGCCGTACCCCTCCTGACCGGCCAGCCAGACGTTCCGCTGGAACTCCGGGTCGGAGAGCATGTGCAGCGCGGAGCGCACATTGCTGCGCCAGCGCCACCACGGCATGTCATTGAGTGGCATGCCGCCCATGGTGGAGGAGCGACGGCCGCGACGGGAAGAGTTCTCCGAACCTTGCACGGTCATCGATCGTACGTTCCTCGTCACACGCCCGTCACAGGCCCCCGTAATTCACCTGCGCGTCACCTCTCATTGACCATGGGTCACTCGGAGGTTAGTGATGTGACGGAATCGTGCGTGTCCATGACCGGCAGGCGCCTCACCCTCAGCACCGTCCTCCCCACGACCCACCGGCGCGTCAGAGCCACCGTGCTGTCCGCGGTCGCCATGACGGCCTGTGCGTCCCTCGCCGCCGGCTGCGGGGCCGTCCCGGGGCTGTCGGGCTCGGGGGACGACGAGATCAAGGTGATGACCTGGGCGCCGCAGAAGACCGGCGCCACCAACAAGCCCGGTATGCCCGCCATGGCATCGGCCATCGTCCGCTGGGTCAACTCGCAGGGCGGCGTCGACGGCCACAAGCTCAAGCTGGTCACCTGCAACGACCACAACTCCAGCGTGGGCGCCGCGAACTGCGCCCAGAAGGCGGCCGACGAGAACGTCGTCGCCGTCGTCGGCTCCTACAGCCAGTTCGGCGACTCCTACTTCGCCGCGCTGGAAGGCGCCGCCATCCCCTACATAGGCGGCTACGGGGCGTCGAACGAGGAGTTCACCAGCCCCGTCTCCTACCCGGTCAACGGCGGCCAGCTCACCCTGCTGTCCGGACTCGGGGAGGCACTGGCCGACACCTGCGGCCCGGTCACCCTGGTCCGCCCGGACACCATCGCCGGCGACCAGCTGCCCCAGCTGCTCGACTCGGGCCTGCAGGCCGGCGACCACGCCAAGTCGAACGACCAGCTGGCGGCCGAGGACCTCACCGAGTACGACAAGCAGTCGCAGAAGGCGCTGGAGAGCGCCAGCTCGGACTCGCTGAAGACGGGCTGTGTGGTGCCCGAGCTCGGTGACCGCACGGCCACCTTCATGGACAACTTCCAGCGGGCCCGCCAGGACTACCCGAAGGTGAAGACGGCCGCCGAGGTCGGCAGCGTCGACCAGACGGTGATCAACTCCACCGGCGGTGCGTCCGGCCCGTACGAGGGGTCGTACATCACCGGCTGGTACCCGGTGGCCTCGGACGCGCGCTGGAACCAGATGAAGAAGGTCATCAGCAAGGAGGCCTTCGGCGACAACCGGATCGACCCGGCCGACGCCGGGGTGCAGACGACCTGGATCGCCTACCAGGTCCTGATCGCCGCCCTGAAGAAGATCGGCACCGGCGACGTCAGCGCCGACAGTGTGCGCCGCACCCTCAACGACGGCCTGAAGGTCTCCACCGGCGGCCTCACCCCGGCGCTGTCCTGGCCCTACCAGGGCAAGCTGTCCGCGGCCGGCTTCTCCCGGCTGGTCAACACCGACGTGAACGTCCAGACGGTCAAGGGCGGCCTGCTCCAGTCGGCGAACAAGAACGCGCTGGACATGACCAAGATCCTGGAGAACGCGAACCTCACCTGACCGGCCGGGCCGGCCGGCTGACCCGGCCGGCCCGCTGACCGGCTCCTACCGCCGGCCCGCTCTCACAGCTGGGTCGGCTGCCGCTGGGTCAGCCCGTACTTGCTCGCGATCGTGTTCCACAGCGCGGCCGCCTTCACCTTCTGGGAGCTGGCGGTGCCGCTCTCCTGGTTGCCGGCCGCGGTCTGGCCGGTGGCGCGGGCCTGGCCCTTGTGGCAGCCGTGTTTGCCCTTGGTCTGGTCGGCCCAGGCCGCGTAGTGGTTGTCGGCGTTCGCGGAGGCCTGCCAGGCCTTGGTGAGGGCGGTGGTCAGCTCGGCGTTGGCCGGCAGCTTGTCGACGGACAGCTTCGACAGCCGGGTGACCAGCGCGGCCCGCTGCGTGGCGGCATTGCGCAGGTCGGAGGCGGAGCCGTCCAGGTTCTTGCACTGCTTCACATTGGCCACGGCACCGATCACCGTGGCCCGGCTGCTGCCGCTGTCGGCGAGCAGCTTGTCCAGGGCGGCGGCCTGCGCCTTCCCCTCGTCGGCCCCGGCCGACGAGGAGGCGTCGCCGGCGGGCGCGGACGCGGCGACCGTCTTGCTGTCGTCGCCCGAGCCCCCGCCGCCGCCCCCGCTGAACAGGGCACCGGCCCCGATCCCGAGGACGGCGATCCCGATCCCGACGGCCGCGATCACCGGCACCTTCGACCGGCCACGACCGCCCCGGCCACCGCCGTCACCGTCATGACCGTGGTCGTACGACGACGGGGGCGGGGTGTACGCCGGCTGCTGCTGGAAGCTCGGCGGCGGCTGCTGGAAGCGCGGCAGGTGGGCCGTGGACGCGGCCGGGGGCTCGCCGCCCGGCCCGCTGCGGAAGAGGTTGTCGAACTCGGCGGGCGGCTGCCGGTCGCCGCCCTGCTCGGCACCGGCCTGGTACGGCGGGATGTACTGCGTGGCCTCGGCGTCGGAGTGCGCGGCGGGCGCGGACTGCCGGCCCAGGAAGGTGGTCTGCTCGTGGGACATCTCCGGCGGCAGCGCACCCGGGCCGATCGGCGGTATCAGCTGGGTGGCCCCCTCGGGGGCCGCCGCCACGGGCGGTATGTACTGCGTGGCCCCCTCGTCCACCGGCGCGGCGGGCACCGGCGGGATGAACTGGGTCGCGCCCTCGTCGGCGGACGGCAGGACACCGGGGTATCCGCCGTGGCCTCCGTGCGGGACGGCGGGCGGCAGCGCGGCACCCGGGGCGCCGTAGGGGTCCTGGCCGCCGGTCTGCGGGGCGCCGTACGACTGCTGGGGCTGTGCGCCGTAGCCGTACGACTGCTCGTAGCCGCCGCCGTACGACGGGGCGGGCGCCCCCTCCGGCGGGAGCGGGCCGGCGCCGGAGCCGGGGGACCGGTACTGGTCGGCCTGGGACTGCGCGGCCTGGGACTGGGCGGCCTGGGACTGAGCAGCGTGCGACTGGGCGTTCCAGGCGGGCGGCAGCTCGGGCGCCGGCTCCTGGGTGTTCCACTCCTGGCCGGCCGCCTGCGGCCAGCCCTGCTCGGGCTGCGGCGCGCCCTGCTGGTGACCGGGCCCCCACGGCTGTCCCCAGGCCTGGCCCTCGGAGGGCGCGGTGGTCGGCGCCGGGGCGGGGGCGGGCGGCTGTGATACGGGGGCGGGAACGCCCGTCATGCCCGGCAGCAGCGGCTCGCCACCGTCGGAGGGCAGCACGATGCCTTCGCGCGCGGGCTCGCCCTGTCCACTCTGCGTCACCGGGACTCCTACTAATGGGGGACCTTGTGAATCGTCGACTCACGCTACCGGGTCCCCTCAGCAAGGTGCCACGCAGCCAAGGGCGCGATCTTCTTCCCCGTGGCAGCAGTAACAAAACCGCCCCGCGGTGCGCTGTATATGCCGCCTCTCGCTCGGCAAGGTGTGGTTTCCCACACGTTCACGCATCCGCGGGGCATGAATTCATGCGGCCGCCTGCAGATCCAGCCGGGCGCCGAACTCCCTGACGACCGGTTCGTCCCGGAACGGCTCCAGGCGCTGCTGGAAGTCCTCCAGGTACTCGGCGCCCCGGTTGGAGCGGACCGTCTCAAGGAGTTCCACCGCCTTCAGCCCGGTGGCACAGGCCTGCTCGATCTCGCGCTGCTGCACCTGCGCCGTGGCGAGGAGCACATAGCCGATCGCGCGGCGCCGCGCCCGTGTCGGCGGGTGCCCGGCCAGCGACTGCTCCGCGCTCCTCGCGGCCGCCTCGGCCTGGCCCAGGTCACGGTGGCAGTGCGCCAACTCGTCGGCGAGGTAGGCCTCGTCGAAGTGGGCGATCCACGCCGGGTCGTCCCCGGAGGACGGATCGGCGGCCTCCATCGCCGACACCGCACGCCCGGACGCCAGCTGGGCCGACCGCGCGTCGCCCAGCAGCGCGTGCCCGCGGGCCTCGGCCGCGTAGAACATGGCCTCCGCGCGCGGAGTCACGCGCCCGCGCGCCCCCTCCTGCGCCGCCCGCGCCAACTGGGCGATCTCCCGCGGGTTCCCGAGCTGCGCCGCGAGGTGGCTCATGGAGGCGGCGAGCACATAGCCGCCGTACCCGCGGTCACCGGCGGCCTGTGCCAGGCGCAGCGACTGGATGTAGTACCGCTGGGCGAGTCCGGGTTGCCCGGTGTCGACGGCCATGTAGCCGGCGAGCTCGGTGAGCCGGGCGACGGCCGCGAACAACTCCCGCCCCACGGACTCCCGGTAGGACCCGGCGAGCAGTCCGGAGACCACGCTGTTGAGGTAGTGCACGACAACCGGGCGTACATGCCCGCTGCCGTACTGGTGGTCCAGGTCGGTGAGCGCCTGTGTCATGGCCTTCACGGCCGCGACGTCCGACGGCCCGACCCGCGGCCCGGCCTGCCGCGCCACCTGCGCGTCCGGCGCCGAGATCAGCCAGTCCCGGCTGGGCTCGACCAGCGCGGACGCGGCGACCGAGGAACCGGAGAGGAAGTCCCGGCGGCCCACGTCACTGCGCCACAGCTCGCAGACCTGCTCGATGGCCCCCAGGACCGTCGGCGAGAACTGGAGGCCGACGCCCGACGCGAGGTTCTTGCCGTTGGCCATGCCGATCTCGTCGATCGTGACCGTACGGCCCAGCTTGCGCCCCAGCGCCTCGGCGATGATCGCGGGCGCGCGGCCCCGCGGCTGCTGTCCGCGCAGCCAGCGGGCCACGGACGTCTTGTCGTACCGGAGGTCGAGACCGTGCTCCGCGCCGCACATGTTGACCCGGCGGGCGAGCCCGGCGTTCGAGCACCCCGCCTCCTGGATGAGCGCCTGCAACCGTTCGTTCGGCTGCCGCGCGACAAGCGGCCTTGCGGCCATGGCGTACCCCCTGCGAACTCCCTGTAGGGAAAAGATCCGGCCTTGACGATCACTGCCCAGCGGACATACCGAAAATGCGGGACATGCGAGGATTGCCGGGTAAAAGCAGCGGAATTGCGGGTAGGACCGCCGCCAACCCCCCACAGGTGACTACCCGCTCACGCCCCGGTTCCTCCTGCGCGCCCCCACACGTGCATCCATGCGCCCCAGTTGCGGAAGAGATGCTCCTCCCCCGCGCGCGCTACGCCCGTAACTCCAGGTGAGTGCGGGAGTTGTGATGAACGTGGAAGAGACGATCGTCGGCACCGAAGCCGCTCAGATTCCGAAGCAGCGCGGGGAATCGCTGCTGGAGACCGCCGTACGCTACGCCGAGGAGCGCCACTGGGACGTCTTCCCCGGCACCTGGCTGGAAGCGGTCGAGGGGGTGCAGTGCTGTTCCTGCGGGGAGGTCGCGTGCGCGGCGCCCGGCGCGCACGCGGCGCGCCCGGACTGGGCGGCGCAGGCGACCGGTAGTGCGACGGTGGCGCGCCGGATGTGGCAGAAGCAGCCGACGGCCTCGATCCTGCTGCCGACGGGACGGACCTTCGACGCGTTGTCCGTCCCGGAGACGGCCGGGTTCCTGGCGCTGGCGCGGATGGAGCGGATGGAGCTGACGCTCGGTCCTGTGACGCTCACGCCCGACCGCCGGATGCAGTTCTTCGTGCTGCCGGGCGGCTCGGTGAAGGTGCCGGAGCTGGTACGGAAGCTGGGCTGGGCGCCGGCGTCGCTGGACCTCGCGGCGCTGGGTGAGGGCGCGTACGTGCCGGCGCCGCCGACGCGGCTGGGCTCCCGGGGTGCGGTGCAGTGGGCCTGCCGGCCGACGCCGGCGAACCGGTGGCTGCCGGACGCGGAGGAGTTGATCTCGGCGCTGGCCTATGCGTGCGGGCGGGACCGGTAGCGCCCACGGGGCTGCCGGGTGCCGTGGTCGTGGCGGCTGCGGGTCGCGGTGGCTGATCGCGCAGTTCCCCGCGCCCCTGAAGGCGCTGCCCAACCCCTTAGGGTTCACCCATGACCGATGCCGTGCGTGTTCGTGGGCTCTGGAAGCGGTTTGGGCAGCAGGTGGCCGTCGGCGGGATCGATCTGTCGCTGCCCGCCGGGAAGTTCGTCGGGCTGGTCGGGCCGAACGGGGCCGGGAAGACCACCACCCTCTCCATGGTGACCGGGCTGCTCCGGCCGGACCAGGGAAGTGTCGAGGTGGTCGGGCACGACGTGTGGCAGGACCCGGTGGCGGTGAAGGCCCGTATCGGCGTACTGCCCGAAGGGCTGCGGCTCTTCGAGCGGCTCTCCGGACGCGAACTGCTCGGCTACAGCGGCCGGCTGCGCGGACTGCCCGGCGCCGAGGTCGACAAGCGGGCCACCCAGCTGCTGGACGTGCTCGATCTCGCCGGCTCCCAGCACAAGCTCGTCGTCGACTACTCGACCGGCATGCGCAAGAAGATCGGGCTCGCGGCGGCTCTCCTCCACAACCCCGAAGTCCTCTTCCTGGACGAGCCGTTCGAGGGCGTCGACCCGGTGTCCGCGCAGACCATCCGCGGTGTCCTGGAGCGCTACACGGCCTCCGGCGCGACCGTCGTCTTCTCCTCCCACGTCATGGAACTCGTCGAGTCGCTGTGCGACTGGGTGGCGGTGATGGCGGCCGGGCGGATCCGTGCGACGGGCACCCTGGCGGACGTGCGCGGGGCGCACGGCACCCTCCAGGCCGCCTTCCTGGAACTGGTCGGGGCGAGCGGGCGGGACGCCGGGTCGGACCTGGACTGGCTGGGCGGCGGGGCGGCCCGATGACGGACGTGACCGCCACCGTCGTACGGCTGAAGCTGTCGCTGTTGCGCAACGGACTGCGGCAGTCCGGTGGCCGCCGGGCCGCGTTCGTCGTGTCGGCCGTGCTCGCGCTGCTGTTCGGGGCGGTGCAGCTGCTGGGCCTGATCATGCTGCGCGGCCATGCGCACGCGGATGCCGTGGCCGTGCCGGGGACCGCGGTGCTGGCGCTCGGGTGGGCGGTGATGCCGCTGTTCTTCCCGAGCGGCGACGAGACCCTGGACCCGACCCGCCTGGTGATGCTCCCGCTGCGGCCAGGGCCGCTGGTACGGGCCCTGCTGGCCGCCTCCCTGGTCGGCATCGGCCCGCTGTTCTCGCTCATGCTGCTGGTGGGCTGCGCGGTGTCCGTGGCGCACGGGGCTGCCGGGTACGGCGTCGCGGTCGTCGCCGTGGCCCTCGCACTGCTGGTCTGCGTGGCCCTCGCACGGGCCGTGGCCGCCGCGAACGTACGGCTGCTCAGCAGCCGCAAGGGCCGTGACCTGGCCGTACTGAGCGGCCTGGTCATCGCGATCGGGGCGCAGTTGGTCAACTTCGCTGCCCGGAGCCTGGGTTCGGCCGGGCTCGGGGAGCTCGCGCCGGTGGCCGACGTGGTGCGCTGGCTGCCGCCGGCCTCGGCGATCGGCGCGGTGCACTCGGCGAGCGACGGGGCGTACGGCACGGCCGCCGCACAACTGGGCCTGTCCGTGGCCGCCCTGGCGTTGCTCGTCGGCGCCTGGGCACGGACCCTGACCCGGCTGATGACCGCACCGGACGGCTCGACGCTCCAGGCGCCCGAGTCGGCCGTCCGGAGCCGTTCCTCCGACGGCGCGGGCCTGGGACGCCTGCTTCCCGCCGGCCGTACCGGAACGGTCATGGCGCGCAGCCTGCGCTACGTCTGGCGCGACCCCAAGACCAAGGCCGCCTGGGTGACCTCGCTGGCCATCGGCCTGATCGTGCCCGTCTTCAACGCCCTCCAGGGCACCGGCTCGGTCTACTTCGCGTGCTTCGCCGCCGGGATGCTCGGCATCCAGATGTACAACCAGTTCGGGCAGGACACCTCCGCCTTCTGGATGGTCGCGATGACCATCTCGTCCCCGCGGGACGCCTATGTCGAAGTGCGCGGGCGCGCGCTGGCCCTGCTGGTGATCACCCTGCCGTACGCCGCGCTGGTGACCGTCCTGACCACGGCCATGCTGGGCGACTGGCCCCGGCTGCCCGAGGTGCTCGGCCTGTCCTTCGCCCTGCTCGGCGCGATGCTGGCGACCGGCGCCTGGACCTCGGCCCGCTTCCCGTACTCCATCCCCCAGGAGGGCCACAAGAACGTCGCCGCCGGCCAGGCCGGCCTGGCCTGGATCGCGATCTTCGGCGGCATGGTCTCGGCGGCGCTCCTGTGCGCCCCCGTCATCGCCCTGACGATCGCGCTGAACGTGCGCGCGGGGGGCGGGGAGTGGACCTGGGTGCTGCTGCCGGTGGGCGCGACCTACGGGGCGGCGATCACCTGGGCGGGCCTGCGCCTGGCCGCACCGCGCACGGCGGCGAGCCTGCCGGAGATCCTGACGGCGGTCAGCAAGGGCTAGCTGAAGCGCCCCCTTGGGGGCGCGGGGCTGTATGGACGTGCGGCTGTCGCCGCGCGGACGCGAGCGACCACACCGCACCCGCAGCCGCCGCCTTCACTCATCCCCCTGCCCGGGAGGCGCTCTTCACTCCCCCCACCCGATCAAGAAACGGCTCCACAGCCGCCCGCCAGGCCTCCGGCCGGTCATACGGCAGCAGATGCCCCGCCTCGGCCACCTCGGCGTACTCCCCCTTGGAAAGGACCCGCACCATCTCCTGCGCCTCCGCCCGCCCCAGCTCCCCGTCCACCCCGCGCACCACCAGCGCGGGACACGGCACCTGGGCCAGTTCCTCCCAGTGCGCGTCGTACACCCAGGTCTCCCGGGACTTCAGCATCTGGTCGGGGTCGAAGACGGGCCGCCACCCGTCGGCGCCCTCGTGCATCACCTCGGCGTAGAACTCCCCGCGCGCCGGGTTCGGCCGCTCCACCCAGGGATCGTCCTCGCCGAACCACTTGCGTACGTCGGCGAGTGTGGCGAAGGGGACGGGCCAGGACTTGAACCAGTCGGCCCACTCGCGCTGCGAGGCCGCGCCCAGCGCGGAGGCCCGCATGTCGCAGATGATCAGGCCCCGGACCAGTTCGGGGCGCTTCGCGGCGAGCTGCCAGGCGGTCAGCGCGCCCATGGCGTGGCCGATGAGCACCGCCGGGCCGAGGTCCAGCTGCTCGATGGCGGCCGCGGCGTCCTCGACGTACGCCTCACGCGTGTACGCGGCCCGCGGGGGCTTGTCGCTCTGGCCGTGGCCGCGCTGGTCGAGGGCGACGGCGCGGTGCCGGCCGGAGAGCCAGCGGGCGGTGGAGGCCCAGTGCGAGGCGCGGCCCATCAGGCCGTGCAGTAACAGCACCCCGGGGAACGAACGGTCCGGGTCGGGACGGTCACCGTGCGGCCGCGCCGGATCCTCCGCCTTGGGCGGGTCCGCGAACTCCCAGGCGGCGAGGTGCACGCCGCCGGCTCCTGTCACGTCGATGCGTCGTGCCATGAGCCTGGCACCCCCCTAGCTCCGCGTGCCTCGTATCGCTTCGTGATGCTCGGTACCGCTGCAGACTATCGAATATCTATTCGAAAATCGGGTCGCTGCGGGCAACACCCCTCGTTCGAGTGACCCCTCCCCAGGCATGATCGGCGCCACCAGGGGGATTTGTTCTGCGGGGGGGGGCGGACCGCTCGGGGAAGACGGTCCGAGGGGATGACCCTGAGAGCTCGGGGCTCCGGGTCAGCTCTGGGGAGGACAGGCCCCGGCACCGAAGGGTGCCGGGGCCAACCCCAGGTCCGTTTCCACGCCTTCGGCACATCCTCCCCGCCCCCTCAGGTCATATGCCTCTCGCGACAGCCTCGCACGCGAAACGTTCGAGCGCTGCGATTCGGAGCACTGAATCTTGGATTCGACGCGTTCGACAGACCCCGCGGAGAAGCCGAGAGGGGGCGTCAACTCACCTACGAGCAGCGGAAGTTGAGAGACGCTCCGGTTCGCCGGTACTCAGCGCTTGGCGACGAACACATGGGAGGCGACGTCCGCCTCCAGCTCGGCCGCCTCGCCGCCGCTGCCCACCAGCACCCCGCCGGCCGCCTCCGTCACGCTCACCACCGAACCGGGCTGCACACCCGCCCGCCGCAGCGTGTACATCAGCTGCGCGTCGGTCTGGATGGGCTCACCGATCCGGCGTACGACCACGGTCTTGCCGTCCGCACCCGGATCCAGGTCGGCCAGCGAAACCATGCCCTCGTCGAGGAAGGGGTCCGCGCCGTCCTTCTCACCCAGCTCCTCCAGGCCCGGGATCGGGTTGCCGTACGGCGACTCGGTCGGGTGGCGCAGCAGCTCCAGCACCCGCCGCTCCACCGCCTCGCTCATCACGTGCTCCCAGCGACACGCCTCGGCGTGCACCTGCTCCCACTCCAGGCCGATCACGTCGACCAGCAGGCACTCGGCGAGCCGGTGCTTGCGCATCACGCGCGTCGCCAGCCGGCGGCCCTCGTCGGTCAGCTCCAGATGGCGGTCGCTGGCAACGGACACCAGGCCGTCCCGCTCCATCCGCGCCACCGTCTGGCTCACCGTCGGCCCGCTCTGGTCGAGCCGCTCCGCGATGCGGGCGCGCATGGGGACCACGCCTTCCTCTTCAAGCTCGAGGATGGTGCGGAGATACATCTCCGTGGTGTCGATCAGTCCGGACATACGTGCCCCTCGATTACCTCTGCCGGAAGCCCGGCCGCGTGCGTGCGCTGGCCCTGTCACCAATTCTGCCGGATCCCACTGACAAGCGGGGGACGCGGGGAAAACAGGGACCGGGCATCCCGGGCCCGCCGCTGCCGCCCCCGGCCGTATTGACACCGAGATGGTCCAGACCGGAGGGTGATCCGCGACACAGACTTCCGTGCCACGGACCTCCGCGCCACGGACCACGGCGTCGACCGCGCAAAGGGGCACCGCATGAGCGACGGCACACCCGCCGACCTGTTCTTCGACGCCGCGATCGGACTCCTGCAACGCGTCCGCGACGAGGAGGCCGAGGCCATCACCACCGCCGGCACCCTCCTCGCCGACACCGTCGCCGCCGGCGGCCGGCTGTTCGCCTTCGGCGCCGGGCACTCGTCCCTCGCCGCCCAGGACGTCGTCTACCGTGCGGGCGGCCTCGCCCTCATGAACCTCCTGGCCGCCCCCGGGCTCGTCGGCGTCGACGTGATGCCCGCGACCCTCGGCTCCCGCCTGGAACGCGTCGACGGACTCGCCACCGCCGTCCTGGACACCTCGCCCCTGCGCGCCGGCGACACCCTCGTGATCATCTCCCTGTCCGGCCGCAACGCCCTGCCCGTCGAGATGGCCGTCACCGCCCGCACCCGCGGCGCCAAGGTCATCGGCGTGACCTCCGTGGCCTACGCCGCCGAGACCGCCTCCCGGCACTCCTCCGGCACGTTCCTCAAGGACCACTGCGACGTCGTACTCGACTCGAAGATCGCCATCGGCGACGCCGAACTCACCCTCGACACCATCCCGGCCCCCTTCGCCCCCGCCTCCACGGTCGTCACCAGCGCCCTGCTCCAGGCGGTCCTCGCCACCACCGCGGCCACCCTCGCCGACCGCGGCATCGAGCCCCCGCTGCTGCGCTCCGGCAACGTCGACGGCGGCCACGAATGGAACGCCCGCGTGTTCGAGGAGTACGGCGACCGGATCTTCTACCAGCACTGAGGCCCGGCGCCGAGCGGCCGCTACGGCTGCCGTTCCTTCGCCAGCTGGGCCAGATCCAGCGCCGTGGCGATCCGCACCGCCACGTCCTCCGCGTACGTCGCGTCCACCCGCTCGAAGCGGCTGCGCCCCGACCCGCGCAGGAACGTCAGCACGCCCAGCGTCCGCCCCCGGCTGCGCAGCACCGCGCACAACGCGTGCACCGCGTCCCCCGGCCACTGCCGCTCCAGCGCCCACGCCCGCGCACGATCCGCCGGCACACTCCCGGCGTCCGCCCGCACGCTCCCGGCACGCGCCACGCACTGCAGCGCCGGATGCCCCTCCTCGTAGCGCACCGGCAGCCCCGCCGCGCCCGTCAGCAGGCTCGGCCCCGGCGACCCGGACGGCGTGGCCGCGATCCGCACCAGCCGTACCGGCCCCACGTCCCCGTCCGCCCGGGCACCGCCCACCACCCGGTCGACCACCGCGTGATCGGCGAACCCCGCCAGCGCGAAGTCCAGATGGACGGTGGCCGCCTCCACCGGGTCCTCGCACTCGGAGGCCGCGCGGCCCGCGCGATGCAGCTGGTTGGCCCGGAAGCGCAGCACGGCCGCCTCCTGCTCGGCCTGCTTGGCCTCGGTGACGTCCTGGAACAGCCAGCCGACCCCGAGCGGCACCGGCTCCTCCGCGAGCGGCGACGCCAGCCGCACGAACCCGGACCGCCAGCAGCGCCGCTCCTCGCCCTCCGCCGTCCGCACGCTCACCCACATCTCGGCCGGCGCGGGCGGCGCGCCCTCGGCCAGCACATGCGTGAGCGCGCCCTCCAGGTCCTCCACGCCCTGCGCCAGCAGCTCCCCGAGCGGGCGCCCCAGCGCCGACGTGCGCCCCGTCCCGAGCGCCCGCGCCGCGTGCGCGTTGACGACGGCGGGCCGCAGATCCGCGTCCACCAGGACGACACCCCAGGCCGCGTCCTCGAACAGTGCCTCGCTCAGCGCGATCGACCGCTCCAGATCGATCTGCGTATGCACCTCGCTGAACGCGCAGTACACACCCGCCGGCTTCCCGTCCGGCCCGCGCACTGCCGCCGACTGCGTCCGCACCAGCACCCGTCCGCCGTCCTTGGTGAGCAGCGCGAACTCGTGCACCTGGCGCCCCGGGGCGTGCATGGCCGACAACAGCCGCCCCTCGACCTCGTCGGCGTCCGCCTGACGCACCGCCCACCCGGCGAACCCGTGCCGGCCCACCGCCTCGGCCGCCGTCCACCCCAGGATCCGCTCGGCCTCACGGTTCCAGTGCGTGACGAAGCCGTCCGCGTCGAACGCGCACAGGGCCGCGTCCATGCCGTCGAGGAGCGCGGCGAGCAGATCGGACCC
This sequence comes from Streptomyces sp. NPDC026538, assembly GCF_055567535.1. Lineage (NCBI taxonomy): Bacteria > Bacillati > Actinomycetota > Actinomycetes > Kitasatosporales > Streptomycetaceae > Streptomyces > Streptomyces sp. NPDC026538. The sequence continues at coordinate 258,591 of NZ_JBVHQG010000010.1, read as the reverse complement.
GCCCGAGTCCTCCGGACCGTCCCGCTCCGGTTCCGGCTCGGGCTCGTCGGGCCCCAGCTCGTCGGTGGTCCCACTACGCCGGGAAGCACTCACCTGGACCCCCATCAGGCTGCGTCCGCACGCACGGCGCGCCGGTTCCTCGCTGCCCTTCATTCAACTCGAACGTGACGCAGCCCACACTGTGTTCCCGCAAGATTGAAGGAATCGTTGCAAGCCGACGCTCACAACCCGAGCCGAAGATCCACCCACTCATCGTCCCCTCCGTCGAGCACATACCGCTCCACCTCGACGAACCCGCACCGTCCGGCGAACCGCAGCCCGTCCTCGTTGACCGCCAGCACACACGTCTCGACGGCCTGTGCACCCTGCACGCGCGCGTGCGCGAGCCCACGCTCGTACAGCGCCTTGCCGAACCCCCGCCGCCGAAACCCCGGCAGCACCCGCGCGATCACGGTCACCGCACCGTCGACCGCGGGCCGCACGGTCGAGCACCCCACCAGAACGTCCCCGAGGTACGCGTTCTCCAGCCGGTATCCCCGCGCCAGCCGCTCCCGCGCCTCGGCGGCCGACATCGCGGCCGGCGGTACGACGACGTTGTGCACGTACCGCCACTCCTCCAGCGCCTCGTCCCCACCCACGCCGACGACCCTCAGCACACCACTCACGCGTCCCCCGCCTCTCCTGCCGCCCGCCGGGCGTACACCTCGATCTCGATCTTCATCCGCGGATCCGCCAGCCCGCACACCATCATCGTCGCGGCCGGCCGCACGTCACCGAACACCCGCCGGAACACCGGCCAGCACGGTTCGAAGTCCTCCCGGACGGGCAGCAGGTACCGCACCCGCACCACATCCTTGAACCCGCAGCGGGCCTCGGCCAGCGCCGCCCCGATGTTCCGCAGACACTGCTCGGCCTGCTCCACCACGTCCTCGGAGATGGTCATCTCCGCGTAGTCGAACCCCGTGGTCCCGGACACATGCACCCAGTCCCCGTCCACCACGGCCCGCGCATACCCGATCTGCTCCTCGAACACGGACCCACCGAGAATCACCTGCCGCTTTGTCATGTACGAAACGCTAGACGACCGCCGTGGGAAGCCACGGCCGCAGACATCCCGAAAAAGCAGTTGAACCGGCCCCTGCGGCTTCTTAATGTGTGGGGTACACGAGAAGGGAGGTGGTTCGGCAGATGTATGACAACCGGACGCGTGAGGTGGCTGCGGGCTAGCGGCCCGTCACCACACCGAGTGCGGTGCCGGACCAGCACGTGACAGACGCGTGCAGCCGGCCCAATCCCAGGCAGTCACCCGACCCGCGAACTCGCCGGTACGTCCGGCCGGCTTCTCCGTCGTCAGGCGGAGGGACCTCGAGTTCGCGGGTCGTCTGCGTTTCAGGGGGCCGGGCTCAGGGGCTGAGGCGCTCCACGTGCCAGGTGCCGTCGGGGGCGGTGACGTAGCGGAGGCGGTCGTGGAGGCGGTTGTGGCGGCCCTGCCAGAACTCGACCGTGCGGGGTTCGATGCGGAAGCCGCCCCAGTGCGGGGGGACCGGGACCTGTTCGCCCTCGGGGTAGCGGGCGCTCAGGTCGGCGTAGGCGGCATCGAGTTCGGTGCGGGAGTGGACGACCGAGGACTGGGCGCTGGCCCAGGCGCCGAGCTGGGAGCCGTGCGGGCGGGTCCGGAAGTAGGCGGCGGTCTCGTCGCGGCCGGTGCGGCGGGCGGTGCCGGTGACGATGATCTGACGGGCGATCGCGTGCCAGGGGAAGAGCAGCGAGATGTGCGGGTTCGCGGCGAGGTCCTGGGCCTTGCGGGAGTCGTAGTTGGTGTAGAAGACGAAGCCCTGGATGTCGTACTGCTTCATCAGGACCGTGCGTGAGCTGGGGTGGCCCTCGGCGTCGGCGGTGGAGACGATCATCGCGTTGGGTTCGTAGATCATGCCGTCGGCGGCCGCCCGTACGGCTTGTTCGAACCAGCGGGTGAACTGGTCCATGGGGTGTGCGGCGAGGTCGTTCTCGTCGAGGCCCTCGGCCTGGTAGTGCTTGCGCATCAGCGCGGGGTTGAGGATGGGGTCGGCGGCGGCGGCGTCGGGGTCGGTCACGCGGTCATCCTGCCGTATGCGCATACGGGTGGGGGCCACATGTGACGCAGAGCCAATGTGGCACTGAGTGCCGCTGGGCTCCCCAATGCTGGCACTCGGGGTTATGGTGCAGATGCCTCCGCCGTACACCTCAGTGAGGAGCCGCCCCATGTCCGACTTCGTACCTGGGCTCGAAGGAGTCGTCGCGTTCGAGACCGAGATCGCCGAACCGGACAAGGAGGGGGGCGCCCTGCGGTACCGGGGCGTCGACATCGAGGATCTGGTCGGGCACGTCTCGTTCGGGAACGTCTGGGGGCTGCTGGTCGACGGTGCCTTCAATCCCGGTCTGCCGGCCGCCGAGCCGTTCCCCATCCCGGTCCATTCGGGTGACATCCGGGTGGACGTCCAGTCCGCCCTCGCCATGCTCGCCCCGGTGTGGGGCCTCAAACCGCTCCTCGACATCGACGCGGAGCAGGCCCGGGACGACCTGGCGCGGGCCGCGGTCATGGCGCTGTCGTACGTCGCCCAGTCCGCCCGCGGGCAGGGGCTGGCGATGGTGCCGCAGCGGGAGATCGACAAGGCGAACTCGGTCGTGGAGCGGTTCATGATCCGGTGGCGCGGGGAGCCGGATCCCAAGCATGTGGCGGCCGTGGACGCGTACTGGACGTCGGCCGCCGAGCACGGGATGAACGCGTCGACCTTCACCGCGCGGGTCATCGCGTCCACGGGTGCGGACGTCGCCGCCGCGCTGTCGGGTGCGGTGGGCGCCATGTCGGGGCCGTTGCACGGGGGTGCGCCGTCCCGGGTGCTGGGGATGATCGAGGAGATCGAGCGGACCGGGGACGCCGAGGCCTACGTCAAGGGTGCGCTGGACCGGGGTGAACGGCTGATGGGGTTCGGGCACCGGGTGTACCGGGCGGAGGATCCGCGGGCGCGGGTGCTGCGGCGGACGGCGCGGGAGCTGGGGGCGCCGCGGTTCGAGATCGCGGAGGCGTTGGAGAAGGCGGCGCTGGAGGAGCTCCACAACCGTCGGCCGGATCGTGTGCTCGCCACCAATGTGGAGTTCTGGGCGGCGATCATGCTGGACTTCGCGGAGGTGCCGGCGCACATGTTCACGTCGATGTTCACGTGTGCGCGCACCGCTGGGTGGTCGGCGCACATTCTCGAGCAGAAGCGGACGGGGCGGTTGGTGCGGCCGTCGGCGGAGTATGTGGGTCCGGGGGTCCGGAGGCCTCAGGACATCGAGGGGTACGGGGATATCGCCCACTAGGCAGGGGCGTTGGCCTGGGGTCCTTGGCCCGGGGCGTTGGCCTGGGGTCCTCGGCCCGGGGCGTTGGCCTGGGGTCCTCGGCCCGGGGCGTTGGCCTGGGGTCCTAGGCGCGGGGTGCCGGCTTCGGGTCCTTGGCCCGGGGCGTCGACCTGGCTCATCGGCCCCGGGGCGGGTCGCGTGGCACTTCCGACCGGTGACCGCGCCGCAACCCGCGGAGCCGGATGGCCCGGTTCGGGCCGGCGGGCCGGCGGTGGAGCTCGGCGGGTGAGGCGCGGCCGGTGGCGCCGGGCATCACCCGCCAGGTGAGCGGTCAGCGCTTGTTGACGGCCGAGGCCCAGTCGAAGTCCACGCCCATGTCGTGGTACATCTTCGAGTACCCGACGAAGCAGTTGAACGTCTTGACCTTGCCGTTCTTCAGGTACCAGAAGTCGGCGGTCGGCGCGTCGACCTTGTGGCCGTTCCCCTTGACGACGCCGCCGGTCGGCGCCTGGAGCTGCCCGTCGAAGGTGCCCTGGATCGACAGCTCGATGCTGATCACGTCGCCGTTCACGGTGATGCGCTTGAGGTCACGGTGAACGTCGGAGAAGAGGCCCTTCATGTAGGGCAGGACGCTGCCGAGCGCCTTCCCCTGATAGGCCTGACCGGCGACCATGTCGTTGAAGACGCCGTCCTTGGTGAAGCTGTTGACGAACGTCGGGACGTCGAGGTGGCTGCCTTCCGCCACGTAGTAGTCGCGCAGGACGACCGCGAGGTTGGCCTTCTCGTGCTTGGTCAGGTGGCGGTCGGTGAGCGGCAGCTTCGCCAGCTGGCGTGCGGTCAGGGTCGGGGCGGCCGTGCTGCTGTGGACCGCTGCCCTGTGCGGGGCGGGGCTCGCGGCCTGTGACGGCACGGCGGCGATGGAAAGACCACCGAGGACGGCTACCGCGGTCGCGGCGGTGATCGACTTCCGGCTGAGCAGCTTCATGTCGTGTTCCTCCAGATCGGTACTCAGGATTCGAGATCCGGCGCAAGCGGTCTCTCTCGCCCTTAGTAATTCAAACGCTCGCTTGAGCTTATGAACGTCGACATGGAACCGTCAAGCCATTGTTTGAATTCCCTGGTCGGGCAGCCGCTGGGGGCACGGCCGGCACTCAACCTCGGTCCGCGGCGCGGCTGTTGACGATGTACTCAAACATATGATTGAGTACATTGCATGACACGGGTGGAGAAGACGGACCTGCGCCGGGAGGCCGGGCAGCGCACGCGGGACGGCCTGCAGACGGCCGCCCTGGAGTTGCTCTCGCAACGGGGCCAGGAGGGTGTGACACTCCGCGAGATCACCGAGCGCGCCGGAGCCAACGTCGCCGCCGTGAGTTACCACTACGGGTCACTGAAGGCGCTGTGCGACTCCGCGATAGAGCACGCGCTGGAACGGTATCTGGACGAAAAGATCCTGGAACTGGATTCCCTCGCCCCCGCTGCGACGCTCCACGAGGTGGCGACGGCGTTCGCCCGGCCGATGGTGCGGGCACTGGCGGCCGGCGGACAGGACCTGGCCGTGATGCGGACCGTGGCGCGGGTCGGCATCGATCCGCCCCAGGGGTGGGAGCGGCTGAACGGCAAGTTCGACCGGAGCCGCCGAGGGGCCGTCCGGGTGCTGGCACCGAACCTTCACGGGGTGGACGAGCAGGAACTGGCCTTCCGCACGCGCTGCGCGGCCGGCCTGCTGAACTGGCTCGCGCTGGCCCCCATCGGCACCGAGCTGGCCGCCATGTCCGCCGAGCAGATCGAACGGCGGCTGGTCCCCGTGGTGGCCGGGGCGTTCCGCGGGGACGTCGCCGTCGCCGGCTGACCGGCCCGGAGGCCGGTGGAGCCGCCGCCCGGAGGGACCCTCAGCCCAGGGTCTCGTCCAGCAGGGCCGCCCATTGCGCCACCACCCGCTCCCTCCTCGCCGCGTCGTCCGTCAGGAGGTTGGCCAGGCCGAGGCCCCTCGCCATGTCGAGGAGGCCCTGGACGGTTTCCCGGGTGCCGGGGCGGGATTCGTCGGCGGACAGGAGGTCCACGGCGATGCGGTGGGTCTCGCGGCCCACTCGGGCTTCGAGTTCGGTGACGCGGCGGCGGAGCTGGTCCTCGTTGGAAGCGGCGACCCAGAGGTGGAGGGCGGCGCGGAAGAGGGGGCCGGTGTAGAGGTCGACGAGGGCGCGGACCACGGCCCGGCGGTCGTCGGCCGTGCCCTGCGGGAACAGGTCGCGCAGGGCTGTGGAGCGTTCTTCGGCGACGTATTCGACGGCGGCGGTGAAGAGGTCCTCGCGGGTGGGGAAGTGGTGCTGGGCGGCGCCCCGGGAGACGCCGGCGCGTTCGGCGACGACGGCGACCGTGGAGCCTGCCCAGCCGTGTTCGGCGAGGCAGGCCACGGCGGCTTCCAGGAGCCGTTGCCTGGTGGCCCGGCTGCGGTCCTGTTTGGGGGCGCGGTCCTGTTGAGGTCCGCGCGCGTGTTCCGCCGTACTCGCGCCGGCCGTACTCACACCACCCACGCCGCATCCCGTCGTTCGAGGAAGGCCGTCATCCCCTCGCGGGCCTGGTCGGAGGAGAACAGCCGGGCCGAGAGCGCGGTCAGGTCGGCCGCGTCTCGGTCGAATGTCTCCAGCACCCTAGCTGTGAGCAGCTGTTTCGTCTCGGTCAGGGCCTGGGGGGCGGAGCGGCGGAGGCCGTCGAGGACGGGTTCGAGGGCGGTGTCGACGTCGTCGGCGGTGGTGGTGAGGAGGCCGAGGCGTACGGCTTCGTGGGCGTCGAAGCGTTCGCCGGTGAGGTAGTAGCGGGCCAGGGCGCGGGGGTCGGTGCGCGGGAGCAGGGTCAGGGAGATGACGGCGGGGGCGACGCCGATGCGTACCTCGGTGAAGGCGAAGGTGGCTTCGGTGGAGGCGGCGGCGATGTCGCAGGCGGCGAGGAGGCCGAGGCCGCCGGCGCGGACGTGGCCGGTGATACGGGCTACGACGGGTTTGGGCAGTTCGACGATCTGGCGCAGGAGGCCGACGAGGGCGTCGGGGTGGGGCGGGTCGCGCAGGTCGGCGCCGGCGCAGAAGGTCGTACCGGTGTGGGTGAGGACGACCGCGCGGATGTCGGGGTCCTTGGCGCACTCGGTGAGGGCCTCGGCGAGTTCGCCGACGAGGGCGGCGGACAGGGCGTTGCGGGTGGGGGCGGAGTCGAGGCTGAGGGTGGCGACGGCACGCGCGCGTGTCTGTCCGATCAACGTCATGGCCGCTCCCCCGGTTCCCCGTGTGCTGCGGTCCGCCCGAGTGCGCGCAGTTCGCGGCGGAGTATTTTCCCGGAGGCCGCGCGGGGCACACCGGCGATGAAGGTGACCTTGCGGACGCGTTTGTAGGGTGCGACGCGTTCGGCGACGTAGAGCATGGTCTCGTTCTCGGTGAGGTGGGCGGCGGTGGGCTGGCGGACGACGAAGGCGTGCGGGATCTCGTTGCCGTCCTCGTTGTAGGCGCCGACGACGGCGGCGTCGGCGATGCCGGGGTGGGTGAGCAGGAGTGCCTCCAGTTCGGCGGGTGCCACCTGGAAGCCCTTGTACTTGATGAGTTCCTTGACCCGGTCGACGACGAACAGCCAGCCGTCGGCGTCGGCGTGCCCGACGTCCCCGGTGTGCAGCCAGCCGTCGGGGTCGATCATCGCGGCGGTGGCGTCGGGTCGGCCGAGGTAGCCCTTCATGACCTGCGGGCCGCGGATGAGGATCTCGCCGGGTTCGTCGGTGCCGAGGTCCTTGTGCGGGTCGTCGAGGGAGACGATCCGCATCTCGGTGCCGGCGATGAGTTTGCCGACGGTGCCGGGCGGTGCGTGGTGCATGGCGTCGAGCGGGACGACGTGGGTGCCGGGCGAGAGTTCCGTCATGCCGTAGGCCTGTGCGAGGGGCGGCAGGCCGAGGCGCTCGGAGCAGGCGGCGGCGAGGCGGGCGTCCAGGGGTGCGGCGGCGCTCATGACGTACTTCAGGGAGGACAGGTCGTACTGCTCGACCAGCGGGTGCTTGGCGAGGGCGAGGACGATCGGCGGGGCGACGTACAGGCCGGTGATGCGGTGGTTCTGGATGGCCGCGAGGAAGGTCTCCAGGTCGAAGCGGGGCAGTACGACGACGGTGGCGCCCATCCGCAGGGGCGCGTTCATGAGCGCGGTGAGGCCGTAGATGTGGAAGAGGGGGAGTACGGCCAGGATGCGGTCGCCGGGGCCGGTGGGGACGGCGGGTTCCAGTTGGGCGAGGTTGGTGGCGATCTGCCGGTGGGTGAGCATCACGCCCTTGGGGATGCCGGTGGTGCCGGAGGAGTACGGCAGTGCGGCGACGTCGTCGGCGGGGTCGATGTCGACCTGTGGTTCGGGGGCGTCGCCGGCCAGCATGTCGATCAGCGAGCGGTGTCCGGGCGCGCTGTCGCAGACGAATATCTCCGCTACGCCGCCGGCCAGTTCGGCGGCCCGGCGGGCGGCCTCCAGCAGCGGCGAGACGGTGACGATCCAGCGGGCCGCGGAGTCCTTGAGCTGTTTGGCGAACTCCTCGGGCGTGGCGAGGGGGTGCACGGTGGTGACGGCGGCACCCGCGCGCGTGGCCGCGTAGAACGCCGTCGGGAAGGCGACCGTGTTCGGGCTGTGCAGGGCGAGTACATCGCCTTTGCGGACGCCGGCGTCGGCGAGTGCGGCGGCGATCCTGCGGTGGAACCGGTCCAGTTGTTCGTAGGTGAGGGTGGTGCCGTCGGTGCCGTCGATCAGTGCGGGCGTGTCGCCGAACGCGGCGGCCCGGCCCAGCACCGCCTCGTGGATGGGGAGTTCTACGGGCGGGACGTCTGCGTACTCGCTGCGGAACACGGTTCCTCCAAGGCGGCCTAGTACGACTTGGGCAGGCCCAGGGTCTGGTGGGAGACGTAGTTGAGAATCATCTCCCTGCTCACCGGAGCAATACGAGCCACGCGCGCCGCTGTTATCAACGAAGCGAGCCCGAATTCCCGGGTGAGTCCGTTGCCGCCGAGGGTGTGCACGGCCTGGTCGACGGCGCGCACGCACGCCTCGCCCGCCGCGTACTTGGCCATGTTGGCCGCCTCGCCTGCGCCGATGTCGTCCCCGGCGTCGTAGAGGTGTGCCGCCTTCTGCATCATCAGGCGGGCGAGTTCGAGGTCGATGTGCGCCTGGGCGAGGGGGTGTGCGATGGCCTGGTGGGCGCCGATGGGGGTTTTCCAGACGGTGCGGTCGCGCGCGTACTCGATCGCCTTGGACAGTGCGTAGCGCCCCATGCCGATCGCGAAGGCGGCCGTCATGATCCGCTCGGGGTTGAGTCCGGCGAAGAGTTGCAGGAGGCCGGCGTCCTCGTCGCCGACGAGTGCGTCGGCGGGCAGCCGTACTTCGTCGAGGACCAGCTCGAACTGTTTCTCGGCGGCGTTGAGTTCCATGTCGATGGGGTGCTTGTGGAAGCCCTCGGCGTCGGTCGGGACGATGAACAGGCAGGGCTTGAGGCGTCCGGTGCGGGCGTCCTCGGTGCGGCCGACGATCAGGACGGCGTCGGCGATGTCGACGCCGGAGATGAAGACCTTGCGGCCGGTGAGCAGCCAGTCGCCGGTGTCGGGGTCGCGGCGGGCGGTGGTGGTGATGCGGTGGGAGTTGGAGCCGGCGTCGGGTTCGGTGATGCCGAAGGCCATCAGGCGTGAGCCGTCCGCTATCCCGGGGAGCCAACGGGTCTTCTGGGCGTCGGTTCCGAAGCGGGCGATCACCGTGCCGCAGATCGCGGGTGAGACCACCAGCATGAGGAGCGGGGAGCCCGCGGCGCCGAGTTCTTCGAGCACGATGGAGAGGTCGGTGATGCCGCCGCCTCCGCCGCCGTGTTCCTCCGGGAGGTTGACGCCGAGGTAGCCGAGTTTTCCTGCCTCTTGCCAGAGTTCGGTGGGGGGGCGGCCCTCCGCGATGGTTCGGGTGAGGTAGGCGCGGCCGTACTTCTTGCCGAGGGTGGCCACCGCCTCGCGGAGTGCCTTGTGTTCGTCGGATTCGATCTGGGTGGTCACGGTGGCTCCTTCACGTGCGGGTTGTCGGTGGCTGGTCGCGCTCACGCGGCGGTAGCCGCGCATCGGTACTGCCCCGCGCCCCTAAGTTGCTTGCACTACCGCCAGCAGGGAGCCGGGCTCTACTTGTTGGCCGACCACGACCCGCAGTTCGCTCAGCGTGCCTGTGACCGGCGCCGTGATCTGGTGCTGCATCTTCATCGCCTCCAGCCAGAGCAGTGGCTGTCCGGCCTGCACGGTGGTGCCCTCCGTCAGCCCTTCCGCCACCCGGACGACCGTGCCCGGCATCGGTGCCAGCAAGGAGCCCGGCGCCAGTTGGGCCTTCGGGTCGGGGAAGCGGGGGAGGGCGGTGAGGGCGGTGTTGTTGACGTGGACCTGGTCGCCGTACGTCGACACCTCGAACCGTCGGCGTACGCCGTCGATGTCGAGTACGACCAGGTGCGCGCCCGCGTGCACGACCCGTACGCCCGCTGCCGTGAGGCCCTCGCGCGCGTGCCGGTAGTGGACCTCGTGCTCCTCGCCCGCCATCAGGTAGCGCTTGGTCTGCGGCTGGGAGGAGACGTTGCGCCAGCCGCCGAAGCGGGAGCGGCCGTGGGCGTGGGCCAGGGCGGCCGCGAGGGGGGCGTGCGGGTCGGTGGCGGGCGCCGTGAGGGGGGTGAGGTGGCGGTCGTAGAAGCCGGTGTCCATGCGGGCCGCGGTGAACTCCTCGTGGCGCAGGGAGCGGACGAGGAGGTCGCGGTTGGTGGTGGGGCCGTGCAGGGTGGTGTTGTCGAGCGCGTGCGCCAGCTTGCGCAGCGCTTCCGCGCGCGTGGGGGCGTGCGCGACCACTTTGGCGAGCATCGCGTCGTAGTGCACGCCGATCTCGTCGCCGTCGGTGTAGCCGGTGTCCAGACGGACACTGCCGGGGACGGCGAGGCGGTGCAGGGTGCCGGTCTGCGGGGCCCAGTCACGGGCGGGGTCCTCGGCGTAGAGGCGGGCCTCGATCGCGTGGCCGTGCGCCTGTGGGGCTTCGAGCGGAAGGGCGTGGCCCTCGGCGACGCGGATCTGTTCGGCGACCAGGTCGAGGCCGAAGACGGCCTCGGTGACGGGGTGTTCCACCTGGAGGCGGGTGTTCATCTCCAGGAAGTGGGCCTTGCCGTCGGCGACGAGGAACTCGACGGTGCCCGCGCCGACGTAGGAGACGGCGCGCGCGGCGCGCACGGCCAGCGCGTACAGCTCCTTCGTGAGCCCTTCGGGGAGCCCGGGCGCCGGCGCCTCCTCGATCACCTTCTGGTGTCTGCGCTGGAGTGAGCAGTCGCGGGTGCCCAGCGGCCACACCGTGCCGTGCGCGTCGGCGAGGATCTGCACCTCCACGTGGCGGCCGCGTTCGAGGTAGGGCTCGACAAAGACCTCGCCGTCGCCGAAGGCGCTCGCGGCCTCGGCGCGTGCGCCCTCCAGCGCGGCGCTCAGCTCCTCCAGGCGGCGCACGATGCGCATCCCGCGCCCCCCGCCGCCCGCGGCCGCCTTCACCAGCACCGGCAGATCGGACTCGGCGACCTCGCCGAGCGGCGCGATCCCCATCAGCTCCTTGGCGCGCGTCTTGGACGCCATCGCCTCGATCGCCTCGGGGGGCGGACCGATCCAGACCAGGCCGGCGTCGAGGACGGCGCGGGCGAAGTCGGCGTTCTCGGAGAGGAAGCCGTACCCGGGGTGCACGGCGTCCGCGCCGGCGCTCACGGCGGCCTTCACCACCAGGTCGCCGCGCAGGTAGGTGTCCGCGGGCGTGGCGCCCGGCAGTCGTACCGCGGTGTCGGCCACGCGCGCGTGGAGCGCGTTCTCGTCGGCGTCCGAGTGCACGGCGACGGTCTTGATGCCGAGTTCGGCGCAGGTGCGGAAGATCCGGCAGGCGATCTCGCCGCGGTTGGCGACCAGCAGGGTCGAAATCATGTGATCCCTCACATCCGGAAGACGCCGAAGCCGCCCCGCGCGCCCTCGTAGGGGGCGGTGTGGATGGCGGACAGGCACAGGCCGAGGACGGTGCGGGTGTCACGCGGGTCGATGACGCCGTCGTCGTACAGCCGACCGGACAGGAACATGGGCAGCGACTCGGACTCGATCTGCTGCTCGACCATGGCGCGCAGGGCCGCGTCGCCGTCCTCGTCGTACGGCTGTCCCTTCGCGGCGGCCGACTGGCGGGCGACGATCGAGAGCACGCCGGCGAGCTGCTGCGGGCCCATGACGGCCGACTTGGCGCTGGGCCAGGCGAACAGGAACCGGGGGTCGTAGGCGCGCCCGCACATGCCGTAGTGGCCGGCGCCGTAGGAGGCGCCCATGAGGACGGAGAGGTGCGGGACGCGGCTGTTGCTGACCGCGTTGATCATCATCGCGCCGTGCTTGATGATCCCGCCCTGCTCGTACTCCTTGCCGACCATGTAGCCGGTGGTGTTGTGCAGGAACAGGAGCGGGATGTCGCGCTGGTTGGCGAGCTGGATGAACTGGGCGGCCTTCTGCGACTCCGCGGAGAACAGGACACCCTGGGCGTTCGCCAGCACCCCCACGGGATAGCCGTGCAGGGTGGCCCAGCCCGTCGTGAGACTGGTGCCGTACAGCGGCTTGAACTCGTCGAAGTCGGAGCCGTCGACGAGCCGGGCGATCACCTCGCGCGGGTCGAAGGGGATCTTGAGGTCGCCGGGGACGATGCCCAGGAGTTCGTCGGCGGAGTACTTGGGGGGCTCCGCCGGGCCCGGATCCGGGTGTGCCTTGCGGTGGTTGAGGCGGGCGACCACGCGGCGTGCCTGCCGCAGCGCGTCCGGTTCGTCGACGGCGAAGTAGTCGGCGAGACCCGACACGCGCGCGTGCATCTCCGCACCGCCGAGCGACTCGTCGTCGCTCTCCTCGCCGGTGGCCATCTTCACGAGCGGCGGTCCGCCGAGGAAGACCTTCGCACGCTCCTTGACCATGATCACGTGGTCGGACATGCCGGGGATGTAGGCGCCGCCGGCGGTGGAGTTGCCGAAGACGACGGCGACGGTGGGGATGCCGGCGGCCGAGAGCCGGGTGAGGTCCCGGAAGATGGCGCCTCCGGGGATGAAGATCTCCTTCTGGGACGGCAGATCGGCACCTCCCGACTCGACCAGGCTGATGCAGGGCAGCCGGTTGGCGAGGGCGATGTCGTTGGCGCGCAGGGCCTTCTTCAGCGACCAGGGGTTGCTGGCGCCGCCGCGCACGGTCGGGTCGTTGGCGGTGATCAGGCACTCCACGCCTTCGACGACGCCGATCCCGGTGACGAGCGAGGCGCCGACGGCGTAGTCGCTGCCCCAGGCGGCCAGCGGCGACAGCTCCAGGAAGGGGGTGTCGGGGTCCAGGAGCAGTTCGATGCGTTCGCGGGCGAGGAGTTTGCCGCGCCCCCGGTGCCGCGCGATGTACTTCTCGCCGCCGCCCGCGAGCGCCTTGGCGTGCTCGGCCTCCAGGTCGGTGAGTTTGGCGAGCATGGTGTCGCGGTTCGCCCGGTAGTCGGGGTCGCGGGTGTCGAGTGTGGTCTCGATGACCGTCACAGCAGGGCCTCCGGGATGTCCAGGTGGCGGGAGCGAAGCCATTCGCCGAGGGCCTTGGCCTGGGGGTCGAAACGGTGTTGGGCGGCCACACCCCGGCCAAGGATGCCTTCGACGGTGAAGTTGACGGCGCGGAGGTTGGGCAGGAGGTGCCGGGTCACGGTCAGCTCGCGGCTCTCGGGCACGAGGTGCCGGAAGGCGTCGACGGTCAGGGTGTGCGCGAGCCAGCGCCAGGCCTCGTCCGAGCGTGCCCAGACGCCGACGTTGGCGTTCCCGCCCTTGTCACCGCTGCGGGCCCCGGCCACCAGCCCGAGGGGCGCCCGCCGGGTGGGTCCGGCCGGAAGCGGCTCGGGCAGCGGCGGTTCGGGCGGATCCTGCAGTACGAGGGTGTCCTGGGCCGGCGGCACAGGGATCCGTCGCTCGTCGTGGAGGACGGCCATATGGGGCACCTCGCCCTGGGGGACGTACACATCCTCGAAGACCCCATAGGGCGCGCCCTTCCCGGGTGGCGCGAGCACATGGAAGCCGGGGTAGCTGGCGAGCGCCAGTTCCACGGCGGCTCCGCTCAGCGCCCGTCCGACGGCGTCCTGGTCCCGGTCCCGCACGACGAGCCGCAGCAGCGCGCTGGCCGTCTCCTCGGTGTCCGCGTCGGCCCGGTCGGTGCGCACCAGCTCCCACCGCACCTCCTGCGGCGGCGACTTGGCGAGGGCGTCGGCCATCTGCGCCCGTACCAGGGCCGCCTTGGCCTCGATGTCGAGACCGGTGAGGACGAAGACGACCTCGTTGCGGAAGCCGCCCAGCCGGTTGCGGCCGACCTTGAGGGTCGGGGGCGGTGCCTCGCCCCGGACGCCCTCGATCCGTACCCGGTCCGGGCCGTCCTGGCTCAGCCGTACGGTGTCGAGGCGGGCGGTGACGTCGGGGCCCGCGTACCGGGCGCCGCCGGTCTCGTACAGGAGCTGGGCGGTCACCGTGCCGACGTCGACGAAGCCGCCGGTGCCCGGGTGCTTGGTGATGACGCAGCCGCCGTCCTCGTGGAGTTCGGCCAGCGGGAAGCCGGGCCGCCGCAGGTCCCGGCCGGCCCCCGCTTCGGCTTCGGCGAAGAAGGCGTAGTTGCCGCCGGTGGCCTGGGTTCCGCACTCCAGGACGTGTCCGGCGACGACGGCGCCCGCGAGCCGGTCGTACTCCCCCGGTCCCCAGCCGAAGTGGGCGGCGGCGGGTCCGGTGACGAGGGCGGCGTCGGTGACCCGGCCGGTGACCACGATGTCGGCGCCGGCCCGCAGGCACTCGGTGATCCCGAAGCCGCCGAGGTAGGCGTGGGCGGCGAGGCTGCCGGGGTGGGCGGCGGTGAGATCGTCGCCCTCCACATGTGCGACACGCACAGGGATGCCGAGACGGTCCGCCAACTGCCGTACCGCGTCGGCGAGCCCGGCCGGGTTGAGGCCGCCGGCGTTGGTGACGATCCGTACGCCGCGTTCGTGGGCGAGGCCCAGGCAGTCCTCCAGCTGGCGGAGGAAGGTGCGGGCGTACCCGGCGCCGGGGTCCTTCAGCCGGTCGCGGCCCAGGATGAGCATGGTCAGCTCGGCGAGGTAGTCGCCGGTGAGGACGTCGAGCTCGCCGCCGGCGAGCATCTCGCGCAGGGCGTCGAAGCGGTCGCCGTAGAAGCCGGAGGCGTTGCCTATGCGCAGGGTCACTCGGTGCCGCCCCTCGGGATGCGGCCGGTGCCGGGCGGGCCCGCGAAGGCCTGGGCGATGTCGAGCCAGCGGTCCGCGTCGGCGCCGACGGCGGTCACGGCGAGGTCGGCCCGGTGGGCGCGCTGGGTGACCAGGAGGCAGAAGTCGAGTGCGGGGCCGGTGACGCGCTGCGGGGCGTCCCCGGGGCCGTAGGCCCACAGCTCGCCGTCCGGGCCGGTGATCTCCACCCGGAACTCCTCGGCGGGCGGGGTGAGGCCGTGTACCAGGTACGCGAAGTTCCTTGCCCGTACCCCGATCCGGACCACATGTCCGAGCCGGGCGGTGGGGGTGCGGACCACACCCAGGGCGTCGGCGATGTCCTGGCCGTGGGCCCAGGTCTCCATGAGTCGGCCGGTGGCCATGGAGGCGGCGGACATGGGCGGACCGAACCAGGGGAAGCGGGTGCCGGGTGCGGCCTCCCGCAGGGCCCGGTCCAGCGCGGTCCGGCCCTCGCGCCAGCGGGACAGCAGTTCGGCGGGCAGGAGTCGGGCGCCGTCCTCGGCACCCTCGTCGACGAAGGTGTCGGGTGCGCCGAGCGCCTTCTCGGCCTCCGCGCGGAAACCGTCCTCGTCCGTCACGGCGAGCAGCGCCGCGCGGTCGGTCCAGTACAGATGCGCGATCTGGTGGGCGATGGTCCAGCGGGGGGCGGGGGTGGCGAGAGTCCACCGCTCGGTTCCCAACCCGGCTACCAGCCGGTCGAGTTCCGTGCTCTCCTCACGCAGGTCGTCGATGACGGGCGTCGGCTCGGACATGGGGAGGAGCATGGCAGCGACCCGAGAAACAATCAAGCACGCTTGCATGAATTTGGAGCGAGTCCCGCCCGCCAACGCCTGGATGCCGGTCACCGGGCACTCCTATCGACCGGGTTCCGGGCGGAAGGCCGGGCACGAAGTCCGCGCGGTCGCGAACGGACGCCCAGACCGTGAGGAGGATCCGGCGACCGTCCGACGGGTGTCAGGGCGCGCTGCCGTTGCCCTCCGACTGAGCGCCGCCCACCGGTCGCCGGCCGCGTCCCACCTGGGTGCGGACCGCGCCGATGCTGGCGGCGATGACGAGGGCGATGGCGGCCGCCTGGGTGGCGGTCAGCGCCTGGTCGAGGATGAGGAAGCCGGCGGTGGCGGCGATGGCCGGTTCCAGGCTCATGAGGACGGCGAAGGTGTGCGCGGGAAGCCGGCGCAGGGCGAGCAGTTCGAGGGTGTAGGGCAGGACGGAGGAGAGCACCGCGACCGACGAGCCGAGGGCGACGGTGGTCGGGTCGAGGAGTCTGCCGCCGGCCTCGGCGATGCCCAGCGGCAGGAAGAGCAGCGCCGCGACCGCCATGGCCAGGGCGAGGCCGTCCGCCTGCGGGAAACGCCGGCCGGTACGGGCGCTGAAGACTATGTAGGCGGCCCACATGGCGCCGGCCCCCAGGGCGAAGGCGATACCTGTGGGGTCGAGATCGCCGAAGCCTCCGCCGCCAAGGAGAAAGACACCGGCCAGGGCGAGTCCGGCCCACACCGCGTTGACGGCACGCCGGGAGGCCAGTACCGACAGGGCCAGCGGGCCCAGCACTTCGAGGGTGACGGCGGGACCCAGGGGGATGCGGTCGACGGCCTCGTAGAAGAGGCCGTTCATCGCGCCCATGGCGATGCCGAAGACGATCACCGTGCCCCAGTCGGTGCGGGAGTGGCCGCGCAGCCGGGGCCGGCAGACCACGAGCAGGACGATGGCGGCCGCGAGGAGCCGCAGCGTCACCACGCCGAGCGCACCGGCCCTGGGCATCAGGGTGACCGCGAGGGCGCCGCCGAACTGCACGGAGATCCCGCCGGCCAGCACCAGGCCGACGGGGCCGAGCGAGCCGAACCGGCGGGTGGCGCCTGCGGCGGCGGGCTCGGACACGGCGGCAGGCGTGGGCGTGGGCGTCGGCTGTGAGGTGCTGGGGGTGGTCACGGGCGGTCCAGGGAGCTCGTTGTTCATTGCGGTGCACTGCTCAGTCCAGGGTAATGGACTTGAACAGGCGCGTGAAGCCCTGATGGAACTGTCCTGACCGCCGACCGCCCGCACCCCCGCCTCGCCGCAGGTCACGGCCCCCGAGGCCCGGCGACGGACCGCCCGGTCCCTTTCCCGCCGGGCCTCGGGCCCCCCTGGGGCTACTTCACGTCGACGTAGTCACCGGTCGCCGTCGAGGCGCCGGTGGTGGCGTTGGTCGCGAAGGAGAAGCGGTAGTACCCGTCGACCGTGGCCTTGGTCGTGGTCTTGAGCGCGCCGCCGGTGCCGGCGGTGATGCTCTTCACGTTGGTGTAGGTGCTGCTGGTCTTCTTGCGGAACTGCAGCACCACCTTCTGGCCCGCGTAGCCGCCGTACGTGCCGTTGTCCCAGTTGGCGCGCGTCAGCTTGCCGGTGACGGTGATGGTCTTGCCCTTCTTCACCGGCTCCGGCGTGGCGTTGACGGTCAGCTTGGAAGCCTTCTTGATCTTGCCGGTGGTGACGTTGTCGTCGAAGCTGGCGTTCGCGGAGAGGTCGTAGCCGCCGAGGGCGAGCTTCCAGGTGCCGGCGACGCCGTTGTGCTTCATGTCGGTGGCCGTGTGGATGTTGAAGACGGCCTTGCAGCTGTAGACGCCGGTCTGGGTGGTCGACTCGGTGCAGACGGGGTCGTCGTCGGTGCCCAGGGCGCCGGTGATGGTGTCCACGCTGGAGGGGTCGGTGCCCTGCCAGAGGAAGGCCTCCGTGAGCGCGACACCGCTCGAACTGGTGGCGGTGTAGGTGGCGGTGACGGACTTCTGGGTGGTGGTGCCGAGGACGATGTCCTTGCCGCCGTTGACGACGCCCTTCGAGAAGGTGATGTCGCCCAGCGCGTCCGTCGGGCGGACGGTCTTCGCGGTGCTCGCCGAGCTCGCGGACTTGGCGGACTTCGCGGCGCTCCCGGAGTTCGCGGAGAAGGAGCTGAGCTGGGCCCGCGCATCCGGACCCTCGGCCGCCTGAGCGGCCACCGGAACGACGAGCGCGGACAGCACGGCCGCACCGGAGATGACGCTGGCCGCGACGCGTATACGCATGTGAATCCCCCTGGGATCGCGAGAGGCCCGCGGGGATGACTCCCGGCCGGGCCCGTTGGCGTATGCAGCGTACGGATCAAGTGGAGAAACCTTGAAGATTTTTTGTGCAATAGGCGTGTAACAGAATCGAACTGACGACCACTCATGTCGGTCAAGAACCGCTCACGCCCGCCGAGAACCGCACACGCCCGCCACAAACCGCTCCCGCCGGCGGCCTCAGATGCCCGGCCAGGGCGGCTCCTCGTCACGGAACAGGGGGCGACCGTCGGAGAGTGTGGTGGGCACGCTCTGGCCGTAGCCGGCGTCCATGGGCATACCCGTCGCCATAGGCGCCCCGGTTGCCATGGGTGCCGGCGTTTCCATGGGTGCCGGCGTTTCCATGGGTGCCGGCGTTTCCATGGGTGCCGGCGTTTCCATGGGTGCCGGCGTTTCCATGTGGGCGTCGTACATGGGCTGGGGCCACAGCCCCGCGGCCGCTGCCGCTGTCGCGTACACATCCGCTGCCGCGTACACGCCCGCTGCCGCATACACGTCGTGGTCGTGGTGGTAGTCGTACGTGTTCCCGTACGGCTGCTGGTTGCCGTACCCGCCGCCCTGCGCGCCGGCGTAGGAGGCCTGGGGTACGGCCGTCGGCTCGGGCGTCGGCATGCCCTGGTCGGTGAGGAGCGGGAGCCGCAGTTCGCCGGTGTCCATCACCGCGTTGTTCTGTGAGCGGTGCAGCCGGGAGTAGGCGCCGCCGCGGGTGAGGAGTTCGTCGTGGCGGCCGGTCTCGACGATGCGGCCGCGGTCGACGACGAGGATCCGGTCGGCGTCGGGGGCCAGGTTCAGGTCGTGGGTGATCATGATGGTCGTACGGCCGGTCATCAGGCGCCGCAGCGGCTTGACGACGCGGCGCGCGGCCATCGCGTCCAGGCCGGTGGTCGGCTCGTCGAGGACGAGGACGGGGGCGTCGCGCAGGATCGCGCGGGCGATGGCAAGGCGCTGGAGCTGACCGCCGGAGAGCCGGGCCGAGTTGGGGTCGACCCTGGTGTCGTAGCCGTCGGGGAGCCGGACGATGAAGTCGTGGGCGTCGGCGGCCCTGGCGGCCTCCTCGATGGCCTGCTCGCTGGCACCGGGGCGGCCGCAGGCGATGTTGGCGCGGACGGTGTCGTGCAGCACGAGGGTCTCCTGCGGGAGCAGGGTGACGTACTCGCGCAGCCTGGCGAGGGGGAAGTCGCGGATCGGGACGCCGTCGAGGAGGATCTCGCCGCTGTCTGGGTCGTAGAAGCGGAGCAGCATCTTGGAGACGGTGGACTTGCCGGCGCCGCTGGGCCCGGTGATGATCACGAGTTCGCCGGGGCTGACCGTGAAGGAGAGGCCCTCCAGGGCGGTCCTGTCGGCGCCGGGATAGCGGAAGCCGACGTCGCGGAGCTCGACGGTGCCGTCGGGGCGCCCGGTGTCGGTGCCGGCGTCTCGGCGGGGGTCGGTGACCGACGGCCGCACGTCGAGGATCTCGATCAGCCGTTCCGCGCCGGCCGTGGCGGCGGTGACGGTGAGGCCGAGCTGGGCGAGGCCGCGCACGGGCGGGTAGAGGTAGCCGAGGAAGGCGGAGAAGGCGAGGAGCTGGCCGAGGGTCATCCGGCCGGTGGAGATCTCCCAGGCGCCGATGCCGATCACCGCGAGGACGCAGATCGTCTCGATGACCTGGACGAGCTGCTCGTAGGCCTCGTTGAGACGGGTGGAGCGGACGGAGGCGCGGAACCAGGCGCTCGCCTCCTCGTTCAGGCGGCGGCGCTCGGCGTCACGGCGGTCGTACGCCTGGGTCAGCACGATGTTGCCGAGGGACTCCTCCACCACGGAGGTGATCGCGCCGTCGGCGGCCCGGCCCTCCCTGGAGACGTCCTTGATGGAGCCGGAGAAGCGGCGGGCGGCCAGCCAGAACAGCGGGGCGAGGACGAAGGTGGCGGCGGCCAGGTCCCAGCGCAGCCAGAACGCGGCGGCCGCGTAGAACAAGGCGCTGAACAGGGCCGACGCGGCGCCGACCAGCCCGGACACCACCATGGTCTCGATGGCCTCGACGTCGCTGGTCAGGCGGGAGAGCAGGTCGCCCTGGCGGTGGCGCTGGAAGAAGTGCGGGGGCAGCTGCTGGACGTGGTCGAAGACGTGCTCGCGCAGCCGCATGACGAAGCGTTCGGTGACCCAGGCGGCGACGGAGTTGCCCGCGTACGCGACGATCGCGCCGACGATCGCGATGCCCAGCCACTGTCCGGCCGGGCTCCAGAAGGCGCCGAGCGAGCCCTTCTGCAGGGCGTGGTCGGTGAGGTCGCTGAAGAGCAGGATGGCCTCGGTCTCGGCGAGCGCGGCGATCACCGTGCACACCCAGACGATCGCCAGCCAGCCGCGCAGGCCCCGGGTCAGCGGCCAGAAGCGGCGGAAGGCGGCGCGGGCCGGGATGGCGGGCGTGTACTCGTCGTCCTCGTCGTCCTCGTCGTCCTCGCCTTCTTCGTACTCGCCTGCGCCGTACCCGCCTCGGCCGTACTCGCCCGCGCCGTACCCGCCTCCGTCGTACTCGCCCGCGCCGTACCCGCCTCCGTCGTACTCGCCCGCGCCGTACCCGCCTCCGTCGTACTCGCCCGCGCCGTACCCGCCTCCGTCGTACTCGCCCGCGCCGTATTCGTCCGCGCCCCCGTATTTCGATGAGGCGTCGACTTCGTACTCGTATTCCGTGCCTTCACTCTCCTTTGCGCGCATTTCTCACCACCTCCGCTCGCCGACGCTGGAATTCCGGGAATTCAGGAGCGAAAAAGGACCGACGGCGAACCGTCGGTCCTCTTTACAGCTGACTCAGCCGTCCTGGCCGGGGATCGGCTTCGGAAGCGGCTTGTGGGCCTTCTTCTTCGGCTTCGGCGGGGGCGGCGGGGGCAGGTGCTTCTTGGGCTTGGGGGGCAGCGGGGCGAGCTTCTTGAGGCTCATTCCGACTCCTTGAGAGTTCGAAGTGCAAGTGGTGCAGGATGGCGCGAGAATTCTCTTGGGCAACGTACGGGGATTTCAGATCGTCATCCTCGGCAATCCCCGCCGCCCGACACCGATGAACTTACACGGCTCAGATCTCAAGAAACAGCAAAGTCGGCTTGCGAACGGCAAACAGGTGCTGTGAATACCTGGGTAACAGCTGTATAACGACCCCGAACCTGAGAGTTCTCTTATGAACCTGAGAGCCGGCTTATGAAACCGGCCGGGCCGTACCCGGAGGAGGCGTCAGCGACGGGCCATGTACACGTCGAACGCCTTGTGGAGCAGCTTGTTGAGCGGGAAGTCCCACTCCCCCAGGTACTCGACGGCCTCCCCGCCGGCGCCGACCTTGAAACGGAGCAGGCCCAGCAGGTGGTTGGACTCCTCCAGGGTGTCGGTGATGCCCCGGAAGTCGTACACGGTGGCGCCGAGTTCGTGGGCGTCGCACATCATCCGCCACTGGACGGCGTTGTTGGGCTGGACCTCGCGCCTGCGGCTGGTGGAGGCGCCGTAGGAGTACCAGACGTGCCCGCCGACGGTGAGCATGGTCGCGGCGGCGAGGACCTCGCCCTCGTGATGGGCGAGGTAGAGGCGCATGCGGTCGGGGTGTTCGGTGGTGAGGGCGGTCCACATGCGCTGGAAGTAGGGGAGGGGGCGCGGGATGAAGCGGTCGCGTTCGGCGGTCTCGGCGTACAGCGTGTAGAAGGCGGGCAGGTCCTCGTAGCCGCCCCGGACGACCTTGACCCCGGCCTTCTCGGCCTTCTTCACGTTGCGCCGCCACTGCTGGTTGAGCCCGCGCTGGATGTCGTCCAACGACCGCCCGGCGAACGGAACCTGGAACACGTACCGGGGCTGCCCGGCGGCGAACCCGTCCTCGCCGCCGGCCTCCGCCTGCCGCCATCCCATCCGGCGCAGCCGTTCGCCGAGTTCGAGGGCACGGGGTTCCTCCGAGGTCGCCTCGGCGTCCCGCAGCCGCCGGGCGGCGGGATCGGCGATCGCCTCCTTCACCGCCTCCGCGCTCCACCGTCGTACGACGACGGGCGGCCCCATCTTCACCGCGAACGCCCCGCGCCCCTTCAGGTACGCCAGCAGCGGATCGAGCCAGCGCTCCAGCGCCGGGTCGTGCCAGTCGATGACCGGCCCCTCCGGCAGGTAGGCGAGAAACCGCTTCACCTTGGGCACCGCCCGCAGCAGCACCAGCCCGGCCCCGACCATCCGCCCCTCCCCGTCGAACCAGCCCAGGCTCTCCGCCCGCCAGTCCGGCTTCACGTCTCCCCAGGACGGCACCTGCATATGGCTCGGGGAGGGGCTACGGGAGTCGACGAAGGCGAGGTGTTCGGCACGGGAGACGGGCTGGAGACGGAGGGCTGCGGAGGCTGGCGTCATGGGCGAAGGCTCCTCGGATTCTTCCTGGACAGACGGGCATCGAACCGGCGCCGACGCTCACCGGCCCCAACAGGGGGTGCGGGGGTACGGACGGGGGACAGGTGACAGGGGACCGCGAACAACCGGAACTGACGGCGACGGCATCAAGCAGAACAGACGCGAATCCGGTCGGAATCGTTTCCGCACAGGTCGGTGAGGGCGTGTCGGGTCTCGCCGCGCGCCTGCTGCCGGGCGTCGGAGTTGGTCATCGAGCGGCAGTCCGCCGATCATCCGCCCTCCCGTCGCCCGGGCCGAACGCCGCCAGTGCCTCCGTGTCGGTCACCCGGGAGTTGAGGTAGCAGTCCGCCCACTCCGCGATCTCCGGGTACGCGCACTCGGCGCGGAGCCGGGCGACCGCAGCCGGGATGTCGTACGACGTCACCCGCAGGTCGGCGCCGGGGCCCAGCAGGCACCAGTGGGCGCCCGGCCGGCCGTAGGGCATGCCCACGCTGCCGGGGTTGACGACCAGGCGGCCGTGGGCGAGGCGGGTGTACGGCATGTGGGTGTGGCCGCAGACGACCGTTCCTACAGCGGGGTCGACGCCGGCGAACACCTCCGCCCAGCGGGCCGCCGAGGAGTCGACCAGGACGATCTCCTCGTCGTCGCGGGGCGTCGCGTGGCAGAACAGGACCCGGCCCAGGCCTCGAACCGTGAGGGTGGCCGTCCTGGGGAGCGCGGCGAGGAAGCCGACCTGTTCGGCGGTGAGCGCGTCCGCCGCGAACGGGCCGATCGGGTCCGGGATCTCGGTGCGTTCGCCCCTGCGGTACTCCACCAGCTCCCGGTCCGCGTTTCCCGACAGCCACAGCGCCCGGTCGCCCAGCTCGCGCAACGCCTCGATCACCTGGCCCGGTTGCGGGCCCGCCGTGATGTCACCGGTGAGCACGATGCGATCGGCCGAGGACACGTCCGGTTCCGCGAGCACCGCCTCCAGCGCCGGCAGCACACCGTGGATGTCGGAGAGGACGGCCACCCGGTTCAACTCGGCCTCGGACACGCTCACTTCCCGCCCCGCTTCTCGACGCGCTTCCCATCCTCGCCGTCCCGCTTCCCGCCCCGCTTCCCGCCCCTCCAGCCCCACTTCCCGTCCTTCCAGCCCCCCTCTGGTTCCAGGCCCTCGGCGAGTGCCTCCGCCAGGTGCCTGGCCCGCACGCCACCCAGTTGTTCCAGCTGTGTCCGGCAGGAGAAGCCGTCCGCCAGGATCACCGTGTCCGGCGGCGCATCGGTCACCGCCGGCAGCAGCTGCTCCTCCGCGCACGCCCGCGACACCTCGAAGTGCCCTTTCTCGAAGCCGAAGTTGCCGGCCAGACCGCAGCAGCCGCCGACCAGGTCGCCGGTGAGGGCGGCGGCCTCGCGCAGGCGGCGGTCGGCGGTGTCGCCCAGCACCGCGTGCTGGTGACAGTGGGTCTGGCCGGTGACCGGGCGGTTCAGGTGGGGTGGGGTCCACTCCGGGGCCAGGCGTTCCAGGGCCTCCGCGAAGGTGACCACCGCCCCCGCCACGCGGGCCGCGCGGGGGTCGTCCGGGAGGAGTTCCGGCAGGTCCGCGCGGAGGGCGGCCGCACAGCTGGGTTCCAGGACCACGAACAGGGCCGGGTCCTCCACGCCCTCCGGGTCCGGCAGCACGAAGGGGCCAAGAAGGTCGAGCGTGCGACGCAGCACCGCCCGCGCCTCGTCCAGCTGGCCCGTGGAGATGTACGTCAACCCGCAGCACGCGCGGGAGGTTCGGCGCGGCAGGCGGGCCGACATGCCGACGCCCTCCACCCCGCCGTCGTGCGACCGGCGCACCCGCCACGGTCGGGTCGGGAGCTCCGCCACGCCCACCCCTGCCGCCTCCAGCACCCGTACGGCCGCCCGGCCCACCGACGGTGACAGGTGCTCCGTGAACGTGTCCGGCCAGAGAAAGACCATCCGCGCCGGGAAGTCCGGCCGGCGTCCCGCCCGCGCGTCCGTCATCCAGTCCCGCAGGCGCCTGCGCTGCCGTCGCCGCAGCCACCGGCTGAACGGATCCCGCGCCAGGCGCGGGATCCGCCGCTCGGGTGCGATACCGCCGACGCGTTTGGCCAGTGCCGCCAGCGGGCGGACGGCGACGAGCGCGTTGACCAGCCCCGCCGTGTGCGTGCGGGCCACCAGGCGCAGCCAGCGCGGCAGCCGGCCCATGCTGTGGTGGGACGCGGGACGCCGCCGCCCCGCGTAGTGGTGGTGCAGGAACTCCGCCTTGTACGTCGCCATGTCCACCCCCACCGGGCAGTCCGACCGGCAGCCCTTGCAGGACAGGCACAGGTCCAGCGCGTCCCGGACCTCCGTCGACTGCCAGCCGTCCGTCACCAGTTCGCCCGCCAGCATCTCGTGCAGCAGCCGGGCCCGGCCGCGCGTCGAGTGCTCCTCCTCGCCGGTGGCTCGGAAGGACGGGCACATCACGGACGCGCCGGACACCTCGGTCGTACGGCACTTCGCCACGCCCACGCAGCGGCGGACGGCCGCCGAGAAGTCGCCGTGGTCGGAGGGATAGGCGAAGGCCACCGGCAGCGGCTCGCGGGGGAGGACGGCGAAGCGGAGGTCGGTGTCCAGGGGGGCGGGCCTGACCAGCATGCCGGGGTTGAGGAGGTCGTCGGGATCCCAGATCCCCTTCGCGCGCTCGAACAACGCCACCATCTCCGCGCCGTACATCCTGGGCAGCAGTTCCGCCCTCGCCCGGCCGTCCCCGTGCTCCCCGGAGAGCGAGCCGCCGTGGGCGACGACGAGGTCGGCCAGTTCCTCGGAGAAGCGGCGGAAGCGGGCCACGCCGGCCGCGCTGAGCAGGTCGAAGTCGATGCGGACATGGATGCAGCCGTCGCCGAAGTGGCCGTACGGGGTGCCCCGCAGGCCGTGGGCGGACAGCAGGCCTCTGAAGTCCCGCAGGTAGGCGCCCAGTCGGGCCGGCGGCACCGCGCAGTCCTCCCAGCCGGGCCACGCTTCACTGCCGTCCGGCATCCGGGTCGCCGTACCGGAGGCGTCCTCGCGGATGCGCCAGAGTGCGCGCTGCCCGGCCGGGTCGGTGACGACCAGTGCGTCGAGGACTTCCGCCGCGCGGACGACCGCCTCGGCACGCGCGCGTGCCTGCGCGGCCGACTCCCCGCCCGTCTCCACGAACAGCCAGGCGCCGCCGCGCGGCAGTCCGGCCGGGGACCGCACCAGGTCGGCGGCCATGCCCTCCACCGTCAGCGGGGCGGCGGCGAGCAGCCCGGCCGCCGCCTCCGCGGCCGCGCTCTCGTCGGCGTACCCGAGCACCGCGAGGGCACGCGCGCGGGGCGACTCGACGAGGCGGACGGTCGCCTCCGTGAGGATCCCCAGCGTGCCCTCGCTGCCGCAGAAGGCGCGGGCCACGTCGGCGCCCTTCTCGGGGAGCAGCGCGTCCAGCGCGTACCCGGAGATGCGGCGGGGGAGGTCGGGGTAGCCGGTGCGCAGGCGGGCCAGATCGCCGGCCACCAGCTCGCGCAGGCCCTCCGGGGCCCCGGCCCAGCCCTGGCCGAGCCGCAGCCGGCCGCCCCGCGCGGTGATCACGTCCAGCTCCCGGACGCTGTCCGCCGTGGTGCCCCAGGCCACGCTGTGCGAGCCGCACGAGTTGTTGCCGATCATCCCGCCGAGCGTGCAGCGGCTGTGCGTGGAGGGGTCCGGGCCGAACCGCAGACCGTGCGGGGCGGCGGCCTCCTGGAGGCGGTCCAGGACCAGACCCGGCTGGACGACGGCCGTTCGGGTGACCGGGTCCAGGCCGACGAGACGGTTCATGTGACGGGTGAAGTCCAGCACCACGCCCGTGCCCGTGGCCTGCCCCGCGATCGAGGTGCCGCCGCCCCGGGCGACCACCGGCACCCCGTGGGCGCGGCACACCTCCAGTACGGCGGCCACGTCGTCCGCGTCCCGGGGGGCCACCACCCCCACCGGGACCCGCCGGTAGTTGGACGCGTCCATGGTGACCAGCGCCCGCGACGTGACGTCGAACCCCACCTCGCCCCGGACGGCCCCGCGCAGCTCAGCCTCCAGATCGACCATGCCTCCCAGTCTGCCCGCCGGCGCCGGCGGTGACGCGGGACGACGGCCGGGGAACCGCCTCGGACGACGCGCACCCGCCGCGCAGGGACGGGAACCGGCCCGTCACCCGCTCGTCTCACGCCCCCACACCCGCCCGTCTCACCCGACGGACTACATTTCGACCGCGTTTCCTCCAGCCACTACGCTCGCCCCGTGGCTGACATCCAGATCCCCGCTGACATCAAGCCCGCCGACGGACGCTTCGGCTCGGGCCCCTCCAAGGTGCGGACGGAGGCGCTGGACGCGCTCGCCGCCACCGGCACCTCTCTCATGGGCACCTCCCACCGGCAGGCCCCGGTGAAGAACCTGGTCGGCCGGGTCCGCGAGGGCATCAGCGCCCTGTTCTCCCTCCCGGACGGCTACGAGGTCGTCCTCGGCAACGGCGGCTCCACCGCCTTCTGGGACGTCGCCACCCACGGTCTGATCGACGGCAAGTCGCAGCACCTGAACTTCGGTGAGTTCTCCTCCAAGTTCGCCAAGGCCGCCAAGCTCGCCCCCTGGCTGGCCGAACCCACCGTCATCGCCTCCGACCCGGGCACCCACCCGCAGCCGCGGGCCGAGGCCGGCGTGGACGTCTACGCCTTCACCCACAACGAGACCTCGACCGGTGTCGCCATGCCGATCGAGCGGGTCGCCGGGGCCGACGAGGGCGCGCTCGTGCTCGTCGACGCCACCTCCGGCGCGGGCGGCCTGCCCGTCGACGTCAGCGAGACCGACGTCTACTACTTCGCCCCGCAGAAGTCCTTCGCCTCCGACGGCGGCCTGTGGATCGGCGTCTTCTCCCCGGCGGCGATCGAGCGCGCCGAGCGCATCCACGCGTCCGGCCGTCACGTCCCGGAGTTCTTCAGCCTCCCCACGGCGATCGACAACTCCCGCAAGAACCAGACGTACAACACCCCGGCCCTGGCCACCCTCTTCCTGCTCGACCAGCAGCTGGAGTGGCTGAACGGGCAGGGCGGCCTGGCCTTCTCCACCGGCCGTACGAAGGACTCCTCGACCCGCCTGTACACCTGGGCCGAGGAGAGCAAGTACGCGACCCCGTTCGTCGCCGACCCGGCGCAGCGTTCGCAGGTCATCGGCACGATCGACTTCGCCGACGAGATCGACGCGGCCGCCGTCGCCAAGGTGCTGCGCGCCAACGGCATCGTCGACACCGAGCCCTACCGCAAGCTCGGGCGCAACCAGCTGCGCATCGCGATGTTCCCGGCGATCGACCCGGCCGACGTCGAGGCGCTGACGAAGTGCGTCGACTACGTGATCGAGAAGCTGTAGCGCGGACGACGGCGGAGGGCGCCCGGTGCCCGGACGGGCACCGGGCGCCCTTGCTCATCCGGCCGTACAGCTCACGCTCGGGACGGCCCCGCCGCCCGGCGCGCCCCCGAAGCCGAAGCTCGCCGAACCGCCCGCCGGGATCGTCCCGTTGTGCGCGGCGTTCACGGCGGTGACCTTCCCGCCGCTCTGGGTGTACGACGCGTTCCACATGTTGGTCACCTGCTGCGCGCCGCTCCACGTCCAGGTCACCATCCACGAACCGATCGCGGTCGTACCGGTGTTGGTGACCGTGACGGCGGCGTTGAAGCCACTCCCCCAGTCGCTGCTGACGGCGTAGGAGGCCGCGCAGGAGGCGCCCGTGTTCCCGCCACCGCCACCGCCACCGCCGCCTCCCGTGCCCGGGAACAGCGGCGCCTTGACGCTGGCCAGATAGCCGTCCTTCACCGTGTCCACGGTCTGCCAGTCGTCCTTCAGGATCCCGCCGGTGTCACCGGAGTCGGGGTTCCAGGACCAGAAGGTCCACTGGAAGGAGTCGGCGCCGTACGTCGCGGTCGGCCGCAGGTAACTCACCAGCGCGGCCAGCCACTTCTGGTCCACGGCCGAGGCGAGCGTGGTGCCGAACTCGCCCACCCACACCGGCGCGATGTTCTGCCTGAAGAGGTAGCCCCAGTACTTGTCCCAGATCCCGGGCATGTTGGCGGGGAACGTGGGATCGCCGAACCAGCTCTGCTGGGCCACGCTGGTGGCGTAGTCGTGGGCGGAGTACACCACCCGGCCGGCGACGCTCAGTTGCACCGGGTACTGCCCGGCCCCCATCAGGTTGCCGCCCCACCAGCCGGAGACGCCGTTGTACGTCTGCACGCCCTCGACGAAGATCAGCAGATCGGGGTTGACGGACAGCACGGCGTTCCCGGCGCGCTGGGCGGCGAGCCGCCAGTCGATCGTGGTGTCCCCGCAGCCCCAGCAGGCCGGGTCGTGGGGCTCGTTGTGGAGGTCGATGCCGACGACGGTCGGATCGGCCGCGTAACGCGCCGCGAGGGCCTTCAGGTCGGCGATCCACGTCGACTCGGGGACCGACGAGGTGTACCAGAGCGCCGACTGGCCGCCGGCGTCCGGGCGGTGCCGGTCCAGGATGACCTTGAGGCCGTCCTGACCGGCGTAGGCCACGATCCGGTCCATGACCTGGAGCGAGTCGAGCCCCTGGAGGTCGGCGTTCTTGCCGCTGCTGAAGTCGATGCTGTTGGGGACGGTCGTGCTCTTGAAGATGTCGTCGCTGTAGGGCAGCCGGATGGTGTTGTAGCCCAGCGACCTCATCTGGTCGATCATGTTCTTGTAGTCGCGTGACCAGAGGCCGTGCGCCACGTAGTTGGCGGTCTCGAACCCGAACCAGTTGATCCCGGCGATCCGGACCGGCTGCCCGGCCGCGTCCAGGATCTGCCGGCCGCTGGTGTGCCAGTAGCCGGCCCCGGGGGTGGTCGCCGCGTGCGCGGGGTGCACACCGGCGAGGGGCAGGAGGAGCGCGGCGGCGGCAGCACACAGCGCTCTTCGCAGGGCGCGTAAGCGGAACATGTGCCTGTTCCTCTCGGAGTTCCACTGGGGAGGCGCGACCCGGAACATGGGAGCGCTCCCATATGCCGCGCACCTCTCAGGAAACTGACACACCTTCATCACGTCAAGACGTACGACGCCCCTCGTCGCCCTGCTCGGTCCGTGTCGCCCCTTCTCGGTCCTCCTCGGTCCTCCTCGGTCGGCCCTCCTCAGGGCGCGGGGGTGCCGACCGTGGCGGTGATGGCGTTGATCGCGCCGGTGGAGGTGACGGTGACCGAGACCGTGACGGGCCGGATCGGGTTCGGCGGGACGATGGGGTTCGGCGGGACGATCGGAGAGATCAGCACGAATGAGGGGCGGGTCTTGAGGGTCGTGGTGGCCCCCGCGGAGAAGGGCAGGTTGTCCCGGCCCGCGCCGACCAGGTCGTACGTCCCGCCGCTCGGGTCGCCGGTGCCGCTGGTGTCGTCCAGGCTGCTGATGATATGGGCGGTGCCGCCGCCGGCCGCGCCGGGCAGGGTGATGACGGTGACGTCGAGGGTTCCCGTGAGGCGGACCTTCTCACTCGGGCCGGCGAAGGTGCCGCTGATCGGCAGCCTGACCGAGCGGAACTGCGGGAGGGCGGCGGCCTCGGCCCGTGCCGTTCCGGCGGACTCGGCGGCGGTGGCGGCGGTCGCGGGGACGGTCAGGCCCAGGGCGGCCGTGAGCAGGCAGACCTTCCCGGCCAGGCGCAGGGCGTTGCGGCGCATGAGTGCTCCCATTCCGTGAGGCGGGACCCGGCCGCGTGTTACCGCCCCTGCCCCGCGGGACACTTCCCAGCCTGCCCGGACCGGCGCGGGGGCGCCCCGCCGGTGACCCGGACGGGTGACGTCCGGCCAGGAGTCAGTGCCGGCGGGTGGGGGTGCGCCGCAGCCGGCGCAGCCCGAAGAGGGCGAGCACGGCGACGCCGACGGCGATGGCACCGACCTTGACCTTGCCGCTCGCGGGACTGCCGTTGTCCCCGGCGGCGGCCGAACTCCCCCCGCCGGACGGCGACGTGCCCCCCGCCGCCCCGCCCGGCACGTCCTCGGCCTGCACCGGGCTGTCGGAGCCCTCGCTGCCGTACATCAGCCGTGTCCCGTCGGCGGAGTAGCTGACCGACTCGCCCTGCTTCTGGAGCGGCACGTCGAGCCGCCCCTCCCGCTTGATCTTCCCGCCGTTCCAGTCGTAGTAGATGCCGCCGAAGTAGCCGCGTACGGCGAGCTGCCTGCCGTCGGGCGAGAAGGCGGCGTCGGTGGCCCAGAGGTCGACGGCGGCGACGGGCCTGAAGATGTTGGTGCCGGAGGAGGACAGGGTCGCCGGGCCCTCGTAGAGATGCCCGCCGTCCTCCTTCTTGTCGATGATGTACACGCGCCCGGTCTTGGGGTGGACGATCAGCGACTCGGCGTTCCGGGCGCCGTTCGCGTACTTGACGACGTACTGCGTGGCCCTGATCGTCTGGTTCTCCAGGACCTTCGGCTCGGGCAGCCGGTAGATCCACACGTAGGGCCAGCTGCCGTCGAGGTTGTCGCCGATGTCCCCGACGTAGATCTGGTTGTCCGGGCCGATGGAGATGGCCTCGACGTCACGGGGCCTGCCGATACCACTGAGCGTGACGGTCGCCACGGTCTTCCCGGTCGCGCTGTCGACGGCGTAGATGTAGGGGCCGTCGTCGCTGTCGTTGTGGGTCCAGTAGATGCCCGGGTGCAGATGGGAGGCGGCGAGACCGCTGGACTCGGTGATGCGCGGGTCCGTGATCGTGAACCCCTTGTCACCGGCGCCGTCAGCGGCGGAGGCGGGTGCGGCGGCGAGGGCCCCGGTGAGCAGGACCCCGGCGAGAAGGGCGAACGATCGTCGGCGCATGGGCCCAAGCCTGCCATCCCGCACGGTGTTTGACGGCCCGGGGCCCGTGGGTGACGTGGCGGTCCTCACACCCCACCGCTCCCGCCGATCGTCCATCATGAGCGGATGCTCAGGTTCATGCCCGTCGGGGACTCGATGACCATCGGCAGTACGGGCGAACACACATGGCGGTACCGCATGTGGCAGCACCTGTGCGCGACCTACGGCGGCCCGTTCACCCTGGTCGGCCCGCGCGAGACGCTGTACGACAAGCTCGCCGACGCGCCCGTTTCGTACACCTACGCCGACCCGGACTTCCCCCGCGCCCACCTGGCCGGCTGGGGCGAGGGCTGGCTGCACATGGCCCCGCTGGTCGGGGAGGCGGTGCGGTCCTGCCGCGCCGACGTCCTGCTGGTCTCCCTCGGCCTGATCGACCTGGGCTTCTACACCAACGCGGAGCAGACGGCGGCGAACGCACGGGCCTTCGTCGCGGCCGCGCGGGAGGCCAACCCGCGCATCCGCATGGTGGTGCTGCCGGTGATCCCGAACATCCGGGCCACGTCGGACCCGCAGTTCGCGGAACAGGTGAGCCTCTTCAACGAACTGCTCGCGAAGACGGTCGCCGACCTGGACGAGCCCCGCTCCCCGCTGCTGCTGGCCTCGCCCCCGCCGTCGTACGACATCGACACGGACACCTACGACGGCACCCACCCCAACGCGAACGGCGAACACCGCATCGCCGAGGCGTTCGCGGAGGCGATGTGGCAGGGCTGGGACCTGGGCGAGGAGTACGCGGCCGGAACGGACTGACCGGATTCCGCCGTCGCCCGGTCACCGTGCGTATCGTTGAACCGCGCGGCCGCACTCGTGCGGAGGGTGGCCGGGGAGGAGCGCCAGGATGACCGTCCTCGAAGACAGGATCGCGATGGCCGAGAGCGACGACGAGATCACGCTCGACGAGCTGTTCGAGCGGATCGAGAAGATGCCCGCCCCCGAGGGTTACAAGGTCGAGATCGTCGAGGGGACCGTCTTCATGGCACCGCAGCGGGACACCCACTGGGAGATCATCGCGGACATCTACGAGCAGTTGCGGACCAAGTACCCCCGGAAGCGGGTCAAGTCCGATGTCCGTGTCGACTACCCGGGGCATCTGAACGGGTTCGCGT
This sequence comes from Streptomyces sp. NPDC026538, assembly GCF_055567535.1. Lineage (NCBI taxonomy): Bacteria > Bacillati > Actinomycetota > Actinomycetes > Kitasatosporales > Streptomycetaceae > Streptomyces > Streptomyces sp. NPDC026538. The sequence continues at coordinate 226,613 of NZ_JBVHQG010000010.1, read as the reverse complement.
CCGACGTGACGGTGATGGCCGAGGAGGCGGTGAAGAACGGGAAGGGGCTCTGGCGTTACCAGGACGTCGAGTTCGTCGCCGAGGTCATCTCCCGGGGCACCGCGGCCAACGACTACGGCCTGAAGAAGAACGCCTACGCCCAGGCCGAGGTCCCCGTCTACCTGATCGCCGACCCCTACCAGCGCCGCTGCCACATCTACACCAACCCCAAGGGCGACGACTACGCGACCGAGACCAAGGTCGACTTCGGCGACGAGGCGGACCTCACGGCCACCGTCGTCGGCCTCACCCTCAAGACCGACGAGTTCCCGACCGACTAGCCCTCCACGCACCGGAGTTGAGCCGTTCCCGCAAGTGCGTTCGGCTAGGGTCGTGGGCGGATCGGCTCCCGTCGGCCGTGCCTGCCGTCAACGCGTGCGAAGGTGATTGCGGATGCTGAACTACGGCCTCGACCTCTCCGCCCTGGAGGGCGACCTCGCGGTGCCCGACCTGGTGGCCGAAGGGGGCGGCCAGACCTGGGCATGGGTCCCGGAGAACGCGGCACAACGGGTTCAGGGCACCGCCCTCGACTTCTGTCTGCGGGTCACCCGGCGCAGGTCCCTGGCCGAGACCGGCCTCAGGGCGGTCGGCGAGGACGCGCGCACCTGGCTCGACGTCGCGCGGGTCTTCCTCTGAAGAACACCGGGCCGACCGGACGGAAAGTGCTTGCCTAGAGCGCACTCCAAGCCGTTGGCTGGGTGACCATGGAGTACACGCAGCTCGGACGTACCGGACTCAAGGTCAGCCGACTCGTCCTCGGCACCATGAACTTCGGCCCGCAGACCGACGAGGCCGACAGCCACGCGATCATGGACGCGGCGCTGGATGCCGGCATCAACTTCTTCGACACCGCCAATGTGTACGGGTGGGGTGAGAACAAGGGGCGGACCGAGGAGATCATCGGCAGCTGGTTCGCCAAGAGCCCCGCGCACCGCGACAAGGTCGTGCTCGCCACCAAGGTGTACGGCAACATGGCCGCCGACGGTGACGCCTGGCCCAACCACGACAAGCTTTCCGCGCTCAACATCCGACGTGCCGTCGACGCCAGCCTCAAGCGGCTGGGAACCGACCACATCGACGTCTACCAGTTCCACCACATCGACCGCCGGACCCCCTTCGAGGAGATCTGGCAGGCGATCGACACCCTCATCGCACAGGGCAAGATCCTGTACGTCGGGTCCTCCAACTTCCCTGGCTACAAGATCGCCCAGGCCAACGAGATCGCCGCCCGCCGCGGCGGCACCATCGGTCTCGTGAGCGAGCAGTGCCTCTACAACCTCGCCGAGCGGCGCGCGGAGATGGAGGTCATCCCGGCCGCGCAGGACTACGGCCTCGGGGTCATCCCCTGGTCGCCGCTGCAGGGCGGCCTGCTCGGCGGTGTGATCAAGAAGGAGGTCCAGGGCGGCCGACGCGCCTCCGGACGGGCCGCCGACACGCTCGCCAACCCCTCCACCCGCGCGCAGATCCAGTCGTACGAGGACCTGCTCGAAAAGCACGGCGTCGAACCCGGCGAAGCCGCCCTCGCCTGGCTGCTCACACGTCCGGGGGTGACGGGTCCGATCGTCGGCCCGCGCACCGGCGAGCAGCTGGAGTCGGCGCTGAGGGCCGTCGAGCTGGAGCTGAGCGAGGAGCTGCTGACCGGCCTCGACGAGATCTTCCCGGGTCCGGGGCCTTCTCCTGAGGCCTTCGCCTGGTAGGGGAGCTTCCCGTAGGGGCGCGGGGCGGTATCACTATGCGGCTCCGCCGCGTGGGCGCGACCAGCTCTCACGCGGCGGGGCCGAACCCCGGCCGCCCGCAGTTCCTCGCCCTCTTCCACTCACCTCATCGCCGACGCCACCGCCACCACCACGAACAACAGCACAAGCGCACCGGCCATGATCCGGTTCCTGGTCTTCGGGTCCACGGCAACGAGCCTAACCGCCTGCCGCGAGCCCCCAGCGGTCGACCACCTCGTACCGTGGCTGCTCCCCCGGCACCCCCGACGTCGGCAGGTGGCTGCGCACCAGCGCCAGCTCCCCCACCGTCCAGGTCCGGCTCGCGAACTCGGCGAGCAGCGCGACGTACGGCCGTACCTCCACCGCGTCCCGGCTGCGCGCCACCGTCAGGTGGGCCTTGTAGCGGCGGTGCTCCCCCATCGGTACGCCCGCCTTCCGCGCCGCCGCCTCCGCGCGGTCGGCGAGGAGCCGGAGGGTCTCCAGATCCCCCCGGGCGCCCGCCCACAGGACCCGGCCGTGGCCGAACTGGCCGCCGCCCGCGACAGACAGCGGGAAGGACGGCGTCCGGTGGGCTGCGCGGGCCAGCCGGTCCGACAGGTCCGGTACGACGCCGTCCTCGACCTCGCCGTAGAACGCCAGGGTGTAGTGCCAATCAGTGGCTCCGCCACGGGGCCGGCCGGGGCGGCCGGTCCAGCGCAGCGCCTCCGCGCCCGGCAGCCGTTTCAACCGGTCGACTTCTGCGGCGAGTTCGGCGGCCACCTCGGGCGGGGGCAGCACGGCGGCGAAGAGTCTCATGCGGACCACCCTGCCATCATGAGGAGATGCGGATCACCATCAGAGAAGGCGGACCCGACGACGTTCCCGCGATACTCGGGATGCTCGACAGCTGTGTGGAGTGGCTGGTGGGACAGGGGCGGACCGAGCAGTGGGGCACCACGCCGCTGTCGGAGAACCAGAAGACGGTGGAGTCGGTCGTCCAGTACATGGACAAGGGCGTGACCTACATCGCCGAGGCCGACGGGGTGCCGGCCGCCACGCTCACGGTCACCGACGCGCCCGGCGCCTATCTGGCGCATCTCCCGCCGCCCGGTGAGCCCGAGCGGTACATCCACTGGCTGGCCTCAGACCGCCGGTTCAAGGGCCACGGCGTGGGCAGCGCGCTGCTGGCGCACGCGGCCGAGGAGACCCGGCGGGCCGGGGTCTCGCTGCTACGGGTGGACTGCTACGCGGGCGCCGACGGCAAGCTGGTCCGCTACTACGAGGGCAACGGCTTCGTCCGCACCGAGACGTACACGGCCCAAAACGACTGGCCGGGACAGGTGCTGGCCCGGAGGCTGTAGTACGCCCCCGGGCCAGTGGCGCGCGGCGGTCCGATCCGGACGGCCGCCCCGCCGTCCGCGTCTCACGCGGCCGCGGCGAGCTCCTCCTGGTCCTCCCGCTCCTCGCGCGGGACGAACCGCACCCGCGGGTGGCCGCCGTGCCAGCCGACCGACAGCCGCAGGTTGCCGACGCGGGCCAGGACCAGGCCGATCACCACGGCCGCCGCGGCGGCGATGGCACCGCCCACCGCCAGGCCGGCGCGGACGCCGTACGCGTCCGTGATCCAGCCGGCGATGGGTGCGCCGATGGGGGAGCCGCCCATGAACACCATCATGTACAGGGCCATCACCCGGCCGCGCATGGCCGGGTCGGTGCCCATCTGGACGGTGGTGTTCGCGGTGACGTTGACCGTCATGCCGAACATGCCGATCGGGACCATGAGCAGCGAGAACAGCCACAGGGACGGTGCGGTCGCCGCCACCAGCTCCAGTCCGCCGAAGGCCACCGCCGCCGCCAGCATCACCCGCAGCTTGGCCGTGCCGCGTCTGGCCGCGAGCAGGGCGCCGGCCAGGGAGCCGACCGCCATCAGGGTGTTGAAGAGGCTGTAGGAGCCGGCTCCCGCGTGGAAGACGTCGTCCGCGAAGGCGGAGAGGTAGACCGGGAAGTTGAAGCCGAACGTGCCGACGAAGCCGACCAGGATGATCGTCCACGTCAGGTCGGGGCGGCCGGCCACATAGTGCAGGCCCTCCCGCAGCTGGCCCTTGCCTCTCGGCGCCCGCTGCACGACGTGCAGGTCACGCGCGCGCATCAGCAGCAGGCCGACGATGGGGGCGACGAAGGACAGGCCGTTGAAGAGGAAGGCATAGCCGGTACCGACGCCGGTGATCATCAGGCCGGCGACCGCCGGGCCGACCAGGCGGGCCGACTGGAAGTTCGCGGAGTTGAGGCTGACCGCGTTCTGCAGCTGGTCCGGGCCGACCATCTCGGAGACGAAGGACTGGCGGGCCGGGTTGTCGACGACCGTGGCGAGGCCGACGACGAAGGCGGCGAGGTAGACGTGCCAGACGTGGACATGGCCGGAGAGGGTCAGCAGCGCCAGCGCGATACCGGTGAGGGCCATGGACGTCTGGGTGACGAAGAGTGCGCGCCGCTTGTTCAGCCGGTCGACGAGGACTCCGCCGTAGAGGCCGAAGAGCAGCATCGGCAGGAACTGCAGGGCGGTGGTGACGCCGACGGCGGTCGCGGAGCCGGTGAGGCTGAGGACCAGCCAGTCCTGGGCGATGCGCTGCATCCAGGTGCCGATGTTCGAGACGACCTGGCCCGCGAAGAACAGGCGGTAGTTCCTGACCTTCAGCGAACCGAACATCGAGGACCTGCTGCGTGATGCGGGGGTAGTAGGGGTGGTCGGTGCGGGGGCGGAAGGTGCTCCGGATCCCGTACTCAAAGTGGGTTCGCCTCCTCTTTCTCTGGCTCGTTCGCCTCCGGGGCGTTCCAGCCGGTGTCGGGAGAGCGATCGTGCTCACCCCTTCGGGCCTCCGCGCGATCGCTCTCCCGGCACCGGCGCGCCCTTCAGCTCACTCGCGGGGCAAGGGCTTACAGGTGTGCGAGTTTCTCCAGGACGGGGGCGGCGGCGCGGAGCTTGGCCCACTCGTCCTCGTCGAGGCCGTCGACCAGACCGGCCAGGAACGCGTTGCGCTTGCGGCGGCTCTCTTCGAGCATCGCCTCGGCCTGCTCGGTCCTGGTGACGACCTTCTGGCGCCGGTCCTCGGGATGCGGCTCCAGACGGACCAGTCCCTTGGCTTCGAGCAGCGCCACGATGCGGGTCATCGAGGGCGGCTGCACATGCTCCTTGCGGGCCAGCTCACCGGGGGTGGCCTGGCCGCAGTTGGAGAGGGTGCCCAGCACCGACATCTCGGTGGGGCTCAGTGACTCGTCGACCCGCTGGTGCTTCAACCGTCGCGAGAGTCGCATCACGGCGGAGCGGAGGGAGTTCACGGCGGCCACGTCGTCGCCATGGGTAAGGTCCGGCATGTTCTTTAGAGTAACTCATTACCCTGCCTAAGGACACCTGGGACGCGCCGGAGGCCCGTGACCTCGGCCACTGGATCCGGGGAGCCGGCGGTGTCCCCCCGGAAAACATCGCGTCACCCTTACGGGTGAGCCGAATCCGGAAAGTGACGCATCGGGCGCCCGGATGTGGCGCCCTCATATGCATGGGGACCAGTGTGCTCAGCCTGCGGATAGACAAAGAGCTGCTCGACCGGCTCCGGCACCATGCGGCGAAAAGGGGAATGAGCGTCCAGGACTACGTGGTCCGGACGCTCATTCGCGACGACTTCGACGAGCGGTTCTCGGCCGCCGTCGAGGAGACGGAGCGGTTCTACGGCGATCAGGTCAAGGTCACATGAGACCCCGGCCGGATCGGGATGGGGTGCGGGATCGCGATCGGGTTCGGGATGACCGCGATCAGGCTCGGGACCGGGATCAGGTGAGACCCAGGGCCGGCATCAGGTAGTAGAAGGCGAACACGGCCGCGACCACGTACATCGCGGCCGGGATCTCCTTGGCCCGGCCGGCGGTCAGCCGCAGCACCACGAAGGTGATGAAGCCCATGCCGATGCCGTTCGTGATCGAGTAGGTGAACGGCATCATCACCATGGTCACGAAGGCCGGGATCGCGACGGTGTAGTCGGCCCAGTCGATCTCCTTGATCGAGCCAGCCAGGATCAGGAAGCCCACCGCGAGCAGCGCGGGGGTGGCCGCCTGCGAGGGGACCATCGTGGCGATCGGGGTCAGGAACAGCGCCACGGCGAACAGCGCGCCGGTGACGACGTTGGCGAAGCCGGTGCGCGCACCCTCGCCGACGCCCGCCGTCGACTCCACGAAGCAGGTGGTGGCCGAGGAGGAGCTGGCACCGCCGGCGGCGACCGCGACACCGTCGATGAAGAGGACCTTGTTGATGCCCGGCATATAACCCTGGGCGTCGGTCAGCTTGGCCTCGTCGCTGACGCCCATGATCGTGCCCATGGCGTCGAAGAAGCAGGACAGCAGGACGGTGAAGACGAAGAGGACGCCGGTCAGCACGCCGACCTTGTCGAAGCCGCCGAACAGGCTGACCTTGCCCAGCAGGCCGAAGTCCGGGGTGGAGACGGGGTTGCCGGGCCACTTCGGGACGGTCAGGCCCCAGGTCGTCACGTGGGCGACTGAGTTGATGATCAGCGCGAGCACGGTCATCGCGACGATGGAGATCAGGATCGCGCCGGAGACCTTGCGGACGATCAGCCCGAGGGTCAGCAGCACGCCGAGCACGAAGACCAGGACCGGCCAGCCGTTGAGGTGACCGTCGACGCCGAGCTGGAGCGGGACGGTGGTCTGGGCGACGTCCGGGATCCGGGTGACGAAGCCGGAGTCCACCAGACCGATCAGCATGATGAACAGGCCGATTCCGATCGAGATCGCCTTGCGCAGGCTGTAGGGCACCGCGTTCATGACGCGCTCGCGCAGACCGCTGGCGACCAGCAGCATCACGACGAAGCCGGCCAGCACCACCATGCCCATGGCGTCCGGCCAGGACATCCGGGGCGCCAGCTGGAGGGCGACGACGGAGTTCACACCGAGGCCGGCGGCGAGCGCGATCGGGACGTTGCCGATGACGCCCATGAGCAGCGTGGTGAAGGCCGCGGTGACCACGGTGGCCGTGACCAGCTGACCGTTGTCGAGGTGGTGGCCGTACATGTCCTTCGCGCTGCCGAGGATGATCGGGTTCAGCACGATGATGTACGCCATCGCGAAGAACGTGGCGAAGCCGCCGCGCACCTCGCGGGCGAGGGTGCTGCCCCGCTCGGAGATCTTGAAGTAACGATCGAGCGCGCCGTAGGCGGGGGTCGCACCCGGCTGTTCGGGGGCGGGGGCCTGCGTGGAAGCCGGGGTCGACATTGGATGTTCCTACGATCAGAAGTAGTCAGACACAAACGGTTTCAGTATGAACGTATGAGAACCAGATCGCTATCTCCGCGCGTAGACCGCAGGAATGCGTAAGCTGAGCACCATGGCGAAGTGGACCCCCCAGCACGAGGCACCGGAACCCCTGGAGGGGCCCGTGGTGCCGACGATCATCGGCGGCACGATCGTCTGGTTCGTCCTCTTCCTGGCCCAGCTCCCCTTCTACGGCTGGTTCTCCGACCACGGCCACACCTGGTGGGTGTGGACCTGCCTGGCCGGCGGCGGCCTCGGGCTGATCGGCATCTGGTACGTGCGGAAGCGGGACGCCGCCATCAAGCGGGCGCAGGCCGCACGCTCCCTGTAGGGGAGACCCCCCGGGGCCGCTCTACAACCAGGGCACGACTTCGCTCCTCCGCTGGTCGGATCTTCCGGGCACTCGGCAGGTGAACGCGCAAATCCGCACGTACCGTCGGACGTATGACGCACATCGACGCGGGCGCGGAACTCGACCCTGTGCATCCGGTTCCGCTGCCGGCCCCGGCCCGGACGAGCGGGCTGACCGCCGCCGAGGTCGCGGAGCGGATCGCGCGCGGCCAGGTGAACGACGTTCCGGTGCGCAGCAGCCGCTCGTTCGGCGAGATCGTGCGCGCGAACGTCTTCACCCGGTTCAACGCGATCATCGGTGTGCTGTGGGTGGTCATGCTCGTGGTGGCGCCGATCCAGGACAGCCTGTTCGGCTTCGTGATCCTTGCCAACACGGGCATCGGCATCGTGCAGGAGTGGCGGGCGAAGAAGACCCTGGACTCGCTCGCGGTGATCGGCGAGGCGCGGCCGACCGTGCGTCGCGACGGGGCCGCGGTGGAAGTGGGCACGAGCGAGATCGTGCTCGACGACCTCATAGAGATCGGCCCCGGCGACAAGATCGTGGTGGACGGGGTGTGCGCCGAGGCCGACGGCCTGGAGATCGACGAGTCGCTGCTCACCGGTGAGGCCGACCCGGTCGTCAAACGCCGCGGCGACCAGGTGATGTCGGGGAGTTTCGTGGTGGCCGGTGGTGGCGCCTTCGCGGCCACGAAGGTCGGCCGGGAGGCCTATGCGGCCCAGCTCGCCGAGGAGGCCTCCCGCTTCACGCTGGTCCACTCCGAGCTGCGCTCCGGTATCTCGACCATCCTCAAGTACGTGACGTGGATGATGGTCCCGGCCGCCATCGGCCTGGTCGCCACCCAACTGGTCGTCAAGAACAACGGCATCAAGGACGCCGTCGCCCGCACGGTCGGCGGCATCGTCCCGATGGTCCCCGAGGGTCTCGTCCTGCTCACCTCCGTCGCCTTCGCGATCGGCGTGATCCGGCTGGGCCGCCAGCAGTGCCTGGTCCAGGAACTCCCCGCGATCGAGGGCCTCGCCCGCGTCGACACCGTCTGCCTCGACAAGACCGGCACGCTCACCGAGGGCGGCATGGACGTCACCGAGCTGCGGGCGCTGGACGGGGCCGCCGAGCCGTACGTACGCAAGGTGCTGGGCTCGCTCGGCGAGTCGGACCCCCGTCCGAACGCCTCCCTCCAGGCGATCATCGACGCCTACCCGGACAGCGAGGACTGGCGGTGCGTGGAGTCGCTGCCCTTCTCCTCCGCCCGCAAGTACAGCGGGGCCACCTTCAGCGAGGGCGACGGGGAGCTGAGCACCTGGCTGCTGGGGGCGCCGGACGTACTGCTCGACGACGGCGACCCGGCGTTGGCCGAAACCGTACGCCTCAACGAGGAAGGGCTGCGGGTGCTGCTGCTCGCCCGCGCCACCCGGGACCTCGACCACGCGAAGGTGGCCGAGGGCGCCCGCCCCACCGCGCTGGTGGTCCTGGAGCAGCGGCTGCGCCCCGACGCCGCCGACACGCTCCGCTACTTCGCCGACCAGGAGGTCCGGGCGAAGGTGATCTCCGGCGACAACGCGGTGTCCGTCGGTGCGGTGGCCGCGAAGCTCGGCCTGAGCGGTACGACGGTGGACGCGCGCCGGCTGCCCGCGGAGCCCCGTGAGATGGCCGAGGCCCTGGACGGGGGCACCGTCTTCGGCCGGGTCACCCCGCAGCAGAAGCGGGACATGGTGGGGGCGTTGCAGTCCCGGGGGCACACGGTCGCGATGACCGGGGACGGCGTGAACGACGTACTCGCCCTGAAGGACGCGGACATCGGCGTCTCGATGGGCTCGGGCTCCGAGGCCACCCGGGCGGTCGCGCAGATCGTCCTGCTCAACAACAGTTTCGCCACGCTGCCCTCGGTGGTCGCCGAGGGACGCCGGGTGATCGGCAACATCACCCGGGTCGCCACCCTGTTCCTGGTCAAGACGGTCTACTCGGTCCTGCTCGCGGTGCTCGTGGTGTGCTGGCAGGTCGAATACCCCTTCCTGCCCCGGCACCTGACTCTGCTGTCCACCCTCACCATCGGCATCCCGGCCTTCTTCCTGGCCCTCGCCCCCAACAAGGAACGCGCCAGACCGCACTTCGTGCGCCGTGTGATGCGCTACTCGATCCCGGGCGGGGTGCTGGCCGGCGTCGCGACCTTCGTGACGTATCTGCTCGCCCGCCACTACTACACGGGTCCGGGCTCCCTGGACGCGGAGACCAGTGCGGCGACCCTGACGCTGTTCCTGATCTCTATGTGGGTCCTGGCGATCATCGCCCGCCCGTACACCTGGTGGCGGGTGGCGCTGGTGGTCTCGATGGGCGTGGCCTTCGTCTTCGTCCTCGCGGTACCGGCACTGCAGAGCTTCTTCGCGCTGAAGCTGGTGGGGGTGGCGATGCCGTGGACTGCCGTCGGCGTGGCGGTGGTGGCGTCGGCGGTGCTGGAGGTTCTGTGGAAGTGGGTGGAGCGCCGCTTCCCCGAATAGAACAGTGCGGCTCCGCCGCGAGGGCTGGATGCCCTCGCGGCGGAGCCGCACTGACAGGGTTTACTTCACGTCGACGTAGTCGCCCGTGGCGCTGACCGCCGGGGTGGTCGAGGTGCCGGCGAAGCTGAAGCGCCAGTAGCCGTCGTAGTTGGCGGTGGTGGTGGTCTTCAGGTTGCCGGTCGAGTCCGTGTTCACCGTCTTGACGGTGGTGTAGGTGCTCGTACCCGCCTTGCGGAACTGGAGCTTGACCGGCTGGCCGGCGTAGCCGTGGTACAGGTTGTCATCCCAGTTGGCGCGGGAGAGCTTGCCGGTGACCGTGAGGGTCTTGCCCTTCGCGACCGGCTCGGGGCCCGCGTTGGCCGTCAGCTGCGAGTTGCGCTGGACCAGGGTGGTGGCGAGGCCGCTCTGGTCCTTGTAGCCGACCTTGCTCAGGTCGGGGTTGGTCGGGCTCTGGCCGTTGAAGGCGACGGCCTCGGCGGCGACGCTCCAGCTGCCGGCCCAGACGCTCTTCAGGTCGCCGTCGGCCGGGTAGATGTTGACGTAGCCCGAGCAGGTGGCGGTGGTCGCGGAGGTGGCGGTGCAGGTCGCCGAGTCGGCGTCGCCGTACAGCTCGGGGGCCGTGTCGCTGTAGGAGCCCTTGTACAGGAAGGCGTCCGTGTAGAAGTCCTTCGCGGTGATGTCCACGTCGGCGCCGTGCGTCAGCGTGTACGTGTACTTGACGCTGACCTCGGCGGAGGTGCCGACCTTGACCGCCTTGGCGATCGACAGGTCCGAGAAGCTGGCGTTCAGCGTGTACGGGGTGCCCGAGTCACCGGCGGCCTGTGCGGCCGGGACTGCGAGGGCGGAGAGGGCCAGGGCGCCGGAGACGGCGGCCACAGTGGCACGAATGCGCATGGATTCCCCAAGTGGAGAACAGTGGGCACGGGGCCCAAGTGATCTAGGGAGTCTGTTGACTCGGTGATCAGATCCACGAGAGGCGGGAGTGGTTGTACGTGCGAGACGTAATCCGGTCAGATTTTGATTCCTTTGCGACCGGATTACGTCCCCATGGGATTACTTCACGTCGACGTAGTCGCCCGTCGCGTTGACCGCCGGGGTCGTGGAGGTGCCCACGAAGGAGAAGCGGTAGTAGCCGTCCACCGTCGCCGTGGTGGTCGTCTTGAGCGTGCCGGTCGAGGACGACTTGATGCCCTTGACGTTCGTGTAGGTGCTGGAGTTCTTCTTGCGGAACTGCAGCCGCACGGACTGGGTGGCGTAGCCGTGGTACTTGCCGTCGTCCCAGTTGGCGCGGGACAGCTTGCCGGTGACCGTGATGGTCTTGCCCTTCGTCACCGGCTCCGGGGCGGCGTTCACCGTCAGCTTCGACAGGCGCTGGAGCTTGGTGGTGGCCAGCTTGTCCTGCTCGGCGACGCCGATCTTGCTCCAGTCGTCGCCGGTCGGGTCCTGCCCGTTGAGGGCGACCGCGACGCCGAACGCCTTCCAGGTGGTGGCGTCGGCGTTGGAGAGTTCCTCGTCCGCGTAGACGTCGATGGTGCCCTTGCAGCTGGCGGTGGTCGTCGAGGTGTCCGTGCAGGACGGCCAGTCCACGCCGAACAGCTCGTTCGCCGGGTCGTCGAAGGTGGCGCCGCGGTAGATCTCGACGTCCATCAGGAAGTCGTCCGCGTGGATGTCGACGTCGGCGCCGTGCGTCACCGTGTAGGTGACCGGGAACGTCCCGTGGGTGGTGGTGCCCGCGACGATCGGCTTGCCCTTGTTGACCTGGACGTTGGAGAAGGACAGGTCCAGCGCGTAGGGGTCGCCCGCGTCGTCCGCGGTCGAGGCGGTGTACGCCGACCGGCCGGCGGTGCCCTGGTGCGCCTGGGCGAGCTTCGCCAGGCCGGAGGGGCTGTAGGAAGAACCGCCGGCGGCCTGTGCGGACGGCACGGCGAGGGCGGAGAGGGCCAGGACGCCGGAGACGGCGACCACGGTGGCGCGTATGCGCATAGGTTCCCCTGCATGGAAGTGACCGGGGAGTCTGTTGACTCGCCCGATCAGATCCGCAGGGGAGGGAAAAGGTTGTGCGATAAATCAGAAGTCGTGTGAGACGTTCTTCCCGCGGTCGCTCAGACCGTCGGCCACATGGTCCTGCCCGCCGCCAGTCCGCCCTTGCCGTCGCCCGCGTACCACTTCAGGTCGCCGTTGGCCCACAGCGCGGCCAGGTCCGCCTTGCCGTCCCCGTCGAAGTCGCCGCCGACCACGGCCCGCATGGTGCTCCAGCTCTTGTCGGACCACATCGAACGGGCCTTGTCGAAGGTGCCGTCGGCCTTGCCCGGGTAGAGGTGCAGCGCCCCGTCGGAGGCGACGGCGGCGATGTCGTCCCGCCCGTCACCGGTGAAGTCGGCGGTGGCGATGTGCTTCTTCTTCCAGGTCTTGTCGGGCCACATCGACTTCTTCTGGTTCACGAGGTTGCCGTCGGCGTCCCGCTTGTAGCTGTAGAGGGAGCCGTCGGACCACTGGAAGAGCAGGGTGTCGCGGCCCGCCTTCCCGGTCCGCAAAGCAGCCACGGGCAGGCCGTTCTTCCAGCCGGCGTCGGTCCACAGCTGGCTGCGGCTGTAGAGGTCCGGGACCCACGAGCGCTTGCTGAACAGGGTGAGGTCGCCCTCGGTGTCGGCCGAGATCAGCTCGGGCCCGGGGGTGGTGTCGAAGTCCCCGGCGACGAGTTCCTTCTGGTTGCCGCGTCCGACGACCTTCAGGAAGGAGCCGTACTCCAGGGTGCCGTCGGCACGGCCCTGGAAGACCTGGGCCGTGCCGTTGGTGAGCAGCGCGGCGATGTCGGTACGGCCGTCGCCGTCGAAGTCGGCCGCGGTCATGACGTCGGTGACGTACTTCTGGCGGTTCGTCAGCAGCACCTTCTGTACCCAGTCGGCGATGTCGTCGACCCGGGTGGCGACGGCCCCGGTGCGGGTCTCCCGCGAGTTGAAGCAGCCGCCGTCCCAGGCGGCACTGACCACGCCGACGACCCTGCCGCCGGCGTTGAGCACCGGACCGCCGGCGTCACCCTTGCACAGGGCGCCGCCGGACGCGGCGGGCGAGATCGCCAGGCTGGTGGGGTTGACCAGGTCCACACCGAAGGATCCGGTGTGGGCCCGCGCGGGAACCCACTCCAGCTTCGTGCGGCCGTAGCCGGTCGCCGTGAGCTGGTCGCCCTGGGCCGGGGTGGCGCCGCTGACGTCGGCGGAGGCGATGTCGGGGAACGGTCCGTCCAGCGGGTCGGTGGCGGTGGTCGGGTCCTCCAGACGCGCCATGACCAGGTCGCGGCCCGGGTACGGCACGATCTCGCGCACCCGCTGCTTCAGCTCGGCCGTCGGCGTCGGCGCGTTGCCGTCGGCGGTCACGAGGGTGGGCAGGGGCGGCGCGCCCCGGGTGAGTACGGCCGCCTGCCGGGGATCCGGGGCGAAGCAGCTTGCGGCGGTGAGGACCCACTGCGGGTCGACCAGGGTGCCGGAGCAGCCGCGTTCGTTGTCGGTGCCGCCGGCGATGTGGAGCTTGACCGTGTACTGGTCGGCGCCGTCCGCGACCTGGTCACCGACGACGGACTGGGCCGGGGCCGCGGTCAGCAGACCGGTCGTCAGACCGGCGGCCGCGAGACCGGCGGCCCACACCATGCGCGCGCTGCGCGGACGGACGTCTTTCACGTTTCCCTCGAATCGGAAGGCGGGCTTCCCCAGGGCGCGCAGGGCGCGGGGGAAGCGGAGAAGCATGTGGAAGGGCAGGGGTAGCGGAGTGGCCTCGGCACCTGCGGCACAGACGGCACCCGGGGCAACACGGCGCCCGGTGTTCGACGAAAACCCACGGAGCTCCGGGCCAACAGGACTCGGAAGCCAGGGAACTCCGGGCCTACAGGACTCGGAGCCCCCGGTCTCGGCGCTCTCGGCGCAGGCCGGAACCCCGCGGAAGGCGGCGCTCAGCGCACCGCGGAGGTCGGTGCGTCGGTGGTGCTCAGCCGGTCACCAGCAGTTCGACGAGGACCGACGGTGCGCCGCCGGTGCCCTCGCCGACGGACTGGAAGCCGCCCTTGGGGACGCTGACCGAGGTGGTCTGGCCGTTGCTGGTCAGGTCGGCGCGGACCGGGTGGTCGGCGCCCGCCTCCACCATGAAGACCTGCGGGAGTTCCAGCGTGAGGCGGCCGGTCTTCGCGGTGGCCTGGAAACAGTAGGTGCCGGCCCGGCCCACGGAGTCGTCCTTGCGGGTCAGCACCCGGATCTGCTGGGCGCCCTGGTCGCAGTCCGCCAGCAGAATGTGCCCGTCACCCTTCTTCAGCCGGATTCCCTTTTCGGCGAGCACGTGGTCGGCACCGGGATAACCGTAGTCCTCGACCGCCACGGGCGGGGTCGAATCCGACGGGGATTGCGGTGGGTCGTCGGCCGATGCCACGGAAATTCCGGCGAGCGTGGCACACGCGACCGCTATTCCGGAAACGACGAGATTTCGGGCACGGAAAGGCACCGAAGATTCCCTTCCGGCGTGGATCCTCGCATCGAGAGACCCCCGCCAGGATGCGATGAGAAAATACAGACATGCGTGGGCAGCAGCCGTTCACGGCCGCCAGATGCCCAGATCAGCCGGTTGCGCGCAGGCGCAACCGGTCCCCCCTTCATCCCCGTGTGAATACAGGTCCGCGGCATCGCAGGCTGGTCGGGCCCGATTACCTCGAACGTAAAGTCGAGGCACAGAGTAAGCAAAGGCTCGCCGTTTCGTCAACCTCGGCTCCACACCCGGCCCGCCACCACGACACGCCACTCCAGAAGATCCCCATTGTCCGGTATAAGCGGGCCGATGCTTTCGTCGCACCGCCGACATCCTATTCACGTACCCCTCGGGAAAACGATGACTATGCTTACCCGTCGACCATTCGGCGACTCGCTTTTCGGGGGTCGTCGCCGATTACCGAGACAGGTACTCAGTGAATCGAAGAACTGACCAGTTCGATACCGCTGGAAACGCCACACGTCTGATACGCAGAACGGCACTGGGCCTGCTGCCCCTGGCGATCGCCGCCGGACTGCTCGGCCCCGCCCCGGCCGCCCAGGCCGCCGGCTCTCCCGCCGGCGACTCCGACCCGGCGAGCGGGGCGTACACCGACCGCGGCCGGGTCCTGGAGCTGTGGCAGGCGGGCGGGCCCGGACTGCGGGCCGCCGCGGAGGTCGCCCTCACCGGTGCGGACACCGACGTACGGCACTTCCTCGACGACGTCGCGTCCGAGGCCGCCTACCAGGACGACCGCGTCCAGACCGCGCAGGTCGCGAGCATCGGCGGACGGGGGCTGCAGGAGGCCGCCCGCAAGGCGCTGGCCGGGTCGCAGGACGACCTGACGGCCTTCCTGAAGGACGGCTGGAAGGCACCGCTGGAGCAGGACCAGCGGGTCCGCATCGCGCAGATCGTCGACGCGGGCGGGCCCGGCGTGCAGGACGCCGGCCGGGCCGCGCTCAACGGCACCACCGCCGACATGACCGCCTTCCTCGACGAGGGCCAGTTCACGGAGCGCGAGCAGGACGAGCGGGTCCAGCTCGTGCAGATCGTGAGCACGGGCGGACCCAACGTCCGGGCCGCGGGCCGGGTCGCGCTGGACGGCACCGCGGCCGACATCCGCGAGTTCCTCCAGGTCGGCCAGTACGTCGCCCGGTCACGGGACCAGGAACGCGCCACGGTCGCCCAGCTCGCCGCCCAGGCGAAGGAGGCGGGACGCCAGGCGAAGGCGGAGACGGAGGCGGCCAAGGACGCCTCGGCGCGGGCCGTCGCGGCCTCGGCGCTGGCCAAGGAGGCCGCGCAGAAGGCGGCGAAGGAGACGGAGGCGGCCCGCAAGGACTCGGTGCGTGCCGCGTCCGCCGCCTCCCGCGCGGCCACGGCCGCGGGCCAGGCCGCCAAGGCGGCCCAGCAGGCCATCGACGCGGCCCGGGCCGCCAACAACTCGGCCCGCACGGCGGCCAACGCGGCCACCCAGGCCGCGGCAGCCGCGACCGGTGCCGCCCAGGCCGCGAGCCGGGCCCGCGGGGCGGCGGCCGACGCCGCCACGGACGCCACCAAGGCGAGCACCGCCCGCAAGGCCGCCGACGACGCCCGTACCGCGGCCAAGGGTGCCCGGCTCGCGGCGGACGCGGCCAACCAGGCCGGGGTCGCCGCGACCGCGGCCGGGGACGCGGCGAAGGCGGCGGCGAGCGCGGGCGGCAACGCCGACGCGGCCGCGAGTGCCGCGAGCGACGCCAGCGCCTACGCGGACCAGGCAGGCGTGCACTCCGCGGAGGCCGACGCGGCGGCTTCGGCGGCACGCGCCCAGGCCGCGGAGGCCACCCGCGCCGCGAACGCCGCGGAGAGCCTGGCCCGCAAGGCGGCGACCGCCGCCAACGAGGCACGGGACGCGGCCAACTCCGCGGCCACGCACGCCGAGAACGCGGCCAAGGCGGCCGACGCGGCCGCCGACCACGCCACGGACGCCGCCAACGCGGCGGCCCAGGCGACCGCCCACGCCAAGTCGGCCAAGGAGGCGGCGGACGTCGCGAGCGCGGCCGTGGCCAAGGCCAAGTCGGTGTTCACCCTGGCCCGTCAAATCGAGGCCGAGGAGCTGACCGCCCGGACGAACGAGGCCGTCGCGCGGGCCCGGGAGCTCAAGGCACAGGAGGAGCAGCGGCAGGCGGCGCAGAACCGCGCGGCACAGGCCTCCACGGCCCTCGAAGCCGACGCCCGGCAGCTGAGCACGGCTGCCTCCGCACCCGGCGCCGACCTCCAGAAGATCGCCGACGACGGTCGTGACCTGGCGTTGCGCACCTTGAAGTCCCGTGGGCCCTGGAGCCGTTCGGCGGCGGGGGACGCGCTCTCCGGTGACGCCGCCGAGGTGGTGTCGTACGTCCGTACCGCCCGGGTCGAGGCGGCCCAGGCGGACGAACGGGCCAGGGTGGAGACGCTGGCCCTGGATTCGCCGTCGTCCGGCGTGCGCGGCGGAGCCGAGCAGGCCCTGGCCGGCGACACGGCCCGGATCAGCACCTTCCTGAAGGACGGCCAGTACCAGGCGATGGCCGACGACCTGCGCGTCTACATCGCGCGGGTCGTCTCCACCGGGGGTCCCGGCGTCCAGGAGGCGGGCCGCGCGGCGCTGAACTCCGGTTCCGTGGACCGCTACCGCACCTTCGTCACCGACGGCCAGTACCAGGCCCGCACCGAGGACGAGCGGGTCCGCGCGGCACAGCTCGTCGACAGCGGCGGCCCCGAGGTCAAGGCGGCGGCCAGGATCGCGCTGGAGGGGCCCGCGCCGCTGCTGCACGCGTTCATCCAGCACGGCCAGTACCAGGCGCAGCGCAAGGACCAGCTCGCGGCCGGCCATGTCGCCCTGGTCCAGCAGTTGATCTCCGAGGCCGCGTCGGTGGCCGCCACCGCCCAGAAGAACGCCGCCGAGGCCGGCAAGGTCGCCGCCACGGCGCGCAAGGCCGCGGCCGAGGCCAAGGAGTACGCCAAGCAGGCCGACGCCTCGGCGAAGGCCGCCAAGGGGTACGCCGACGACGCCCTCGAGTCCGCCAAGGACGCGGAGACGTCGGCGGCGAACGCGGCGGCCTCGGCCAGGACCGCGCGGGCCGCGGAGAACGACGCCCACGCGGCGGCGGCCCGGGCCGTCGAGTCGGCCACCCAGGCGCAGGCGTCGGCGAACTGGGCCCAGGGCTCGGCCGACGAGGCGTGGAGCGCGGCCCAGGACGCCCGCGCGTCGGCGACGGCCGCGGGCAAGGACTCGGTGGCCGCCGGCAAGGCGTTCGAGGACGCCTTCCGGACCGCGGTCACCAAGCAGAAGCAGGAGGAGGCCGAGTACCGCAGGACGGAGGAGGCCTGGCGCAAGGCGCAGACCCAGGACGCGCCGGACGAGGACTCCGGCAGCGACTGGGTCCCGGACTGGCTGGAGGACACGGCGGACACCGTCCTCACCTACGGCGAGGCGATCCTCACCAACGAGGACGTCTGGGCGGGTCTGGCCGAGACCGGCGCGGGCGTCGTGATGATGGGCGTCGGCGGCACCGGGGACATCGGCGGCGGTGCGCTGTGCATCACCGGCATCGGCTGTCTCGCGGGTGCCCCGGCCATCGCCGCGAGTACGACGCTGGTCGTCTCGGGGGGCTTCACCACCGCCGACGGCGTGGGCCGGTTCAACGACGGCCTGGGCCAGGCGCTGCGCGAGGCGCAGAGCAAGAGCAACGTCAACAAGGTCGTCCAGCCGGGCCCGAAGCCGGCGCCGAGCAGCCTGCCGGGCTTCCCCAAGGCCGCCCGTGCCAAGCCGAAGACGCCCGTGCAGGGCGGCGGGGGCCTGCGCAAGCGGTGGAAGGACCCGGGCACCGGGGAGATCTACGAGTGGGACTCCCAGCACGGGACGGTCGAGAAGTACAACAAGCGGGGCAAGCACCTCGGGGAGTTCGACCCCGATACTGGTGCCCAGACCAAGCCCGCGGACGGAACCCGGAAGGTGACCCCATGAAATACCTCGTCGCCCGCTACGCCAAGGACGAGGACACCCCCGAGTCGGTCACCGATGTCTCGTCCGTGGGCGCGGACGCGTTCGCGGGGCTGCTGGCGATGCCCGCGGACCGGCTCACCGACGTGTATCCGCTGGGGCCGGAGCACGCGGACGGTTTCCACCGGCTGACCGGCATGGCCCTCGACCTGGACCGCTTCGAGTACTTCCTGGAAGTGGAGGCCTGACCGGTCCGACCGGCCCGATTCGGCCTGATCGGCCCGATTCGGCCTGATCGGGCCAATCCAGTCTGGTTCGGTCTGACCGGCCTGACCTGGCCCGGGGCCCCTGCCGGGGTCCCGGGCCCTCGCCTTTTCGACCCTCAGTCGAACCAGCGGTCCCGGGCCAGTTCCTCCGTGCGGGACGGGTCCTCCAGCAGCGCGGCCACCTCGAAGCGGCGCGGCCACTGGCCGGCCGCCCAGGCGAGACCGGCGGCGACGCCCTCCAGGGTGGCCGCGTGCAGGACGCCGTCCCCGGTGAGCCGCCAGTCGATCTCGACGCCGTCGACCACCAGCTCCTCGTGTTCGACGTAGGTCCCCGGGGTGCGCGGGCCGAGCAGGACGTGGACCGGCTCGGGGACGTCGTGTTCGGTCCCCTCCGAGTCGACCGCCCCCGTCACCGACTGGCTCAGCCGCCGCACCTGGAACAGTTCGGCGAGTTCGGCGGCGCGGGCGGGCCGTACCGGGAGCAGCGGGACGCCGGTCGTGAACGGCAGCAGGTCCGGCGAGTCGACGACCACCGCGTCCGCCGCGTCCACCACCTCCACCCGGCCGTCGACCACCGCCCGCAGCTCGTCGGGGAGGGTCACCCGCTCGGGGTCCAGGTCCGCCAACGCGCCGTACAGGGCGTGCAGTTGGGCCCCGGTGACCGAGCGGTCCGGGTCGGCGAGGCGATCCAGGAGTTCGGCGGCGCCACCCGGTTCGTCGAGGAGGGCGGCGACCGAGGTCCGCACCCCCAGCGCCCGGAGCACCTGCTCGTCCTCGAAGCCGGTCGCGTCGGCCTCCTCGTAGAGGCCGCGCAGCAGCAGGTCGCCGCCGGAGGCCAGCAGACCGGCGGGGCGGCGGCCGTCGAGCACCGGGTGGCCACGCAGCCACCAGGCCGTGTACGGCCGTACGACCTCGTGGGTGCCGTCCGGCAGCAGGATGCGCACCGGCTGGGTGAGGGCGTCGCGCAGCGGCGGCCGGGCGAGCAGCGCGAGGGCCTCGGGCCAGTGGTCCTCGTCGACGAGGTCGAGGTCGCGGACGGCGACCAGCTCGGTGGCGACCGGGGGCACAGGGGTGTCCGGGAAGCGGTCCAGGATGTCCTCGCACCAGACGTCCACGGCGTCAAGCAGACCGGCGTCGTCGGGTTCGGCGAAGTCGCCTTCGCGGGGCTCCAGTTCGTCCGGGTCCAGGACGACGTCGGTGGCGCGGACGAGGGCGAAGTTCGCCAGCACCCCGCAGGCGGCCAGCGGCTGTTCGCCCCACTTCTGCGCCAGTTCGGCGTCCACGGCGGCGAGTTCACCCTCCCTGATCACCCGGGCGAACGGGCTGCCGGGAAGGACGAGTTCACCGGCGGGGGCCAGTTCACCGTCCTCGTCGGGCAGGGCGAGGGCGCCCAGCCAGGGCTCGTCGCCGGGTTCCAGGCCGGCGTCCCGGACCAGGGCGAGGACGGTGTCCGCCAGCTCCTCCGCGTCGGGGGTGTCCTCCTCCCAGTTCAGGCCTCCCTCGTCGTCCAGGGAGGCGGCCACGGCGGCCCGTACCTGCGGGGTGGTGAGGACCGCGCGCGGGGTCGCGGGCAGCGCGCCGAGCTTCTCCAGGAGGGGGTGGGCGGCGTCCTGGTGGGCGACCTTGAGGCCGAGCCGGGCCAGGACCTCGGGGTGGATGACCGCGTCCGGGGTGGGGAGCAGGATCTGGCGCGGGCCGATGGCGGTCCGCCCGTCGGCGAGCGGCACGGGCAGCCCGGACAGCCGCTCCGGGTCGACGCCCGCGAGGCTGTCGTAGAGCCGCCACCACCAGTCCGGGTCCTTCTCGAGGCCGGCCAAGCGGTCGACGGCGTCGGCGAGCGGGAGGCGGCTGACGGACAACGTCCGCAGTTCCACCCGGCGTTCGAGACCGGCGGGCAGCAGTGTGGGGAGCACCTCGGCGAGCACCCGGACCGTGTCCGCGCCCGCCCCCTCCACGATCTCGGCGTCCCGCGGCCGCAGCGCCTCGGGGAGCTCGCTGTCGTCGCCGGCCTCGACGGCGGGCGGCAGGAACGCGGTGCGCGGCAGCCGCTCCAGGATCGCCTGGCGCAGCGCGCCGTCCAGCTCGCCCTTGCCGAGCGGGCCGGGCACCAGATGGATGATCCCCTCCCCCACCGGCCGCCAGCCGGCGAGGAGTTCGGCGTACGCGTCGGCCGCGCGCTGCACCAGGAAGTCGGTGAGCGGGCCGGGGGCGGCGTGCCGGCGGGTGGTGTCGAGGGGGAAGGACGCGATGAGCAGGGCGGGGACGCCGAGCGGCTCGTCGCTGGGGGTGGGGGCGTGCAGCACGGCGGCGGTGCGCGGTCGGTCGGGGGCGCCCTCGCCGTCCGTGGGCACGGCCCAGGTCAGCGACCAGTGCGGCCGCAGCCGCTCCTCCACCGGCCGGCCGGCCAGCAGCTCCGGGGTGAGCGGGCCGTGCGCGGAGACGGTACGCCAGCGGGTCGTGCCCTCCTGGGAGTCGTCCACGACGGTGAGCGGGCCGTCGGTGCCGCGGCGCAGGGTGCGTACGGTGTCGCCGCTCTCGATCACGACCTCTTCCAGCCCCGGCAGGGCGAGCAGCAGCGCGTCGTCGACGGCGGCGAGGAGGCGTTCGGCGAGATCGGTGGCAGCGATGTCCCTCAGCGGCAGGATCACGACCGTGTCGTACGGGTCCGGGGCGGTGCCCTCGGCGGCGAACGGGAGCCGGAGCAGCGGCACATGGCCGTCCCGGCGACGGATTTCGTCCCCGAGCCCGGTGCTCTGCCGGGCGGTCTCCTCGGCCAGCTGCCGCGCCTCGGCGAGCGACCACCGCACGCCGCCGTGCCGGCCGACCACCGCGGGCTCGTCCGTCACCGCCAGCACGGCGGCGAAGCCGACCCCGAACCGCCCGACGGCGCTCTCGGTCTCCTCCCGCTTCGCGGAGGCACGCAGGGTGGAGAGGGACTCGACGCCGGCCGCGTCCAGCGGCGCACCGGTGTTGGCGGCGAACAGGACGCCGTCGCGGAGGGTGAGCCGGAACCGGCCGGGGACCCCGGCGCGGGCGGCCGCGTCGGCGGCGTTCTGGGCGAGCTCCACGACGAGCCGGTCCCGGTAGCCGCCGAGGACCAGGTCCTCCTCGGCGTTGGCGTCCTCACGGAACCGGGCGGGGCTGGTGGCCCAGGCGTCGAGGACACCGCGGCGCAGGCGGGCGGTGCCGAAGGGGTCGGCGCCCTCGGCGGCGGGCCGCACGAACTTGCTCACGTTCACTCTCCTCATCGGCGTGAGGACGAAGGTACCGCGCGCCGAGAGCCCACCCGTCCGCCTACCCGCCCCGCTCAGCCAAGAAGCGGAAGCCCGTGCCCCGGCCCGGCACCGGCGGTGGCCGGCCGCGCCGTGGCGCCCTGCTGCCGGGGCTGACCGGCCGTCACTCCGGCAGGGAGCGGGACTACGAGTGGCCCAGCTCCGCCGACGTCTCGTCCTGCGTCGCCGGCACCGAGCCGGAGTCGGCGGCGGGGCGGAGCGGGAAGGGGTCCACGCGGGTCTCGTCGATCACCGGGGGTGCCACCACCGGAGGTTTCGGCATGACCGCGGCCTCCGAGTGGCCGCCGCAGCCGTAGGAGAAGGAGACGACCCGGCCGTCGGCCGGGGAGAACTCGTTGGCGCAGACGCCGAAGGCCTGGCCCAGGGAGCCGCCGATGGGGGTGAGGAAGCCGCAGCTGACGCAGGTCGCGGGGGCCGCCTGGGCCATCGGGGTCTTCGCGCCGAACGACTCCTCCCAGCGGTCGGCGGCGATGTGCAGGCCGTAGCGGGACAGCACGCGGGCGCGGCGCATGCCCAGTTCCTCGGCGACCGACGCGATCGTGCCCCGGGAAGGGACCGTGGGCAGGTGCGCGGGCGTGCCCGCGGTGACCTCGGCGTCCTCCGCCTCCGCCAGCTCCTCCATCTCCGCCGAGACCGGGGAGTTCGGCTCCGGTCCGTCCTCGCCGGTGTAGCCGGGCTCCAGGCGGAGGTCCTCGGCCTCGGTGGGGAGCAGGTCGCCGGGGCCCATGTCGCCGGGGCGCAGCCGCTCGCTCCAGGGCACCCACTCGGGGGCGAGGAGGGCGTCGGAGCCGGGGAGGAGGACGACCTCGTCCAGCGTGACGAGCTTGGCGCGGGAGGCGCGGGCCACCGTCACCGCCCAGCGCCAGCCGCGGTACCCGAGTTCCTTGCACTCGAAGTAGTGCGTGACGACGCGGTCGCCCTCCGCCACCGCTCCGGCGTGCTCGCCCACCACTCCGGGTGCGGCGGCCTCCTCGGCGGCGGTCCGGGCGAGGTCGACCGCCTCGGCGCACAGACGGTCGGGGGTGCGGCTTCGCGTTGTCGCTGCGCTCACAGGTATCGCTTCTCTCCTACGCCGTCTCACGAGTGCGGCTGCCTCCGGCGGTGGGGCGGACGGAGCGGACCTGTGGGCCGCATCGACGTCCGCGTCCGATCGCTCTCGGGCGCACCTCTGCCATCCATTGTGCTTTATGGCTGAGATACGCACGCTACCCCGTCGCCGGTAGTGGGGGACAGTCCGCCGCGATGCCTGCGCGGCGGCGGAGGGCCGAAGGCGGTGGGGGGTGCCGGGTCAGGTCCGACGGCGGGTGCGGGCGGGCGGGGGCTGGGCGCGCAGCCCCGCGCCCCTTCGGGGCGCCGTAACCGCGGGCAGCCGTACCGCGCGCCCTCTCCGACTCGCTTGGTCACAAAGTGCACTAGGAACTGTCGTCTCAGGGCACTATGAACGACGTGGCAACCGCGAAATCCCCCCAACACACCGTCGGGGTCGGTAGCGGCGCGGGCCGCGTGCGCGGTGCCGTCCGCTCCGTCGGGCGTGCCCTGCACCTCCCGGTGACCGGTACCGCCCGGGGTATCCGCAAGGCCACGCACGCGCACGGCGCCGGTGAGTCCGGTCTCGGCAAGCTGATCGAGCTGCACGCGGTCAACGGCGCGGGCGATGTCATGATCACCGTCGCCCTCGCCTCCACCGTGTTCTTCTCCGTGCCCACCGACGAGGCCCGGGGGCGGGTCGCGCTCTATCTCGCCATCACCATGGCGCCCTTCACCGTTCTCGCGCCGGTCATCGGCCCTCTCCTCGACCGCCTCCCGCACGGCCGCCGCGCCGCGATGGCCGGCGCGATGCTCGCCCGGGCGCTGCTCGCGCTGATCATCTCGGGGGCGGTGGCCGGCGGCAGTCTGGAGCTGTATCCGGCCGCGCTCGGGGTGCTGGTCGCCTCGAAGGCGTACGGCGTGGTGCGCAGTGCCGTCGTGCCCCGGCTGCTGCCGCCTCGGTTCTCCCTCGTGAAGGCCAATTCACGGGTCACCCTCGCCGGGCTGCTCGCCACCGGCGTGGCCGCCCCGATCGGGGCCGGGCTGCATGCCGTCGGCGACCCCTGGCCGCTGTACGGCGCCTTCGTGATCTTCGTTGCCGGGACGTTTCTCTCCTTCACGCTCCCCGCGAAGGTCGACTCGGCCAAGGGCGAGGACGTGGCGCTGCTCGCCGCCGACGAGGAGCATCTGCACGGCCCGCTCCGCAAGGAGGCGAAGCGGCCGGGACTGCGGACGGTGGGGCCGGCCGTCACGCACGCGCTCGGCGCGAACGCGGCCCTGCGCTGCCTCTCCGGCTTCCTGATCTTCTTCCTGGCGTTCCTGCTCCGCGAGCACCCGCTGACCGGCGAGAGCGCGGCGGTGTCGCTGGGGATAGTGGGCGTCGCGGCGGGCGCGGGCAACGCGCTCGGTACGGCGGTGGGGGCCTGGCTGCGCTCCCGGGCACCGGAGATCATCATCGTGACGGTGGTCGCCGTGGTGCTGGGGACGGCGGTCGTAGCGGCCCTGTTCTTCGGCGCCTTCCTGGTCGCCGTCCTCGCCGCGGTGGCCGGATTCGCCCAGGCGCTGGCCAAGCTGTGCCTGGACGCGCTGATCCAGCGGGACGTGCCGGAGGCGGTGCGCACCTCGGCCTTCGCCCGGTCGGAGACGCTGCTCCAGATGGCCTGGGTGTTCGGCGGGGCGGTGGGCATCGTGATGCCGCTGAACGGCACTCTGGGGCTGGTGGTGGCCGCCGTGATCGTGGCGGCCGGCTGGCTGGCCACCCTGCGCGGCCTGATCGGCTCCGCCCGGCACGGCTCCCGTGGCAGGGCGAGGGTGGCCTGAGGAACGCGGCTGGCGTAACGAACCGGGCACGCCGTACCCCACATGGGGAGCGGGCCGGGAGGTCCCGATAGCCTTCGGCCATGACCACGCTGCAATCCCGCTCGCGACGCCGCCGCGTCGTCGCCGCCGCCGGCGCCGTTTCCGCCGGACTGCTCGTCCTGTCGGCCTGTGACAAGCCGACGCCCATCGCCACGATCACCGTCGGTACGTCCTCGGTCAGCTCCGAGGCCACCTGTTACAACGACGGCAAGGCCCTGAACACGGCCTCCCTCGCGAACTGCCTCAAGGACACCGGGATCAAGTCCATCAAGGTGGACCCGGACGACACGGTCCGCTTCGGCGTCGACCCGAAGATCGCGGACAACGGCTGGACGATCCTGATGAACGGTCAGGCGCTCACCGACTCCAGCAAGAAGACCTACCGCACGATCCCGGGCAGCGTGTTCTTCAACGCCCAGTACGGCGCCTCCGGCAACTCGACCCTCGTCTCCATCAAGGAGGGCGACAAGTCGGTGCTGGGCCTGTGGTCCTTCAAGCTCAAGAAGGACGCCTGACCACGTCCGCCGTACGCATCCTCGTGACCACCGCGGTCCCGGCCGAACGGGACGCGGTGGCGGGGGCGTTCACGGCCGGGACGACCGAGGTACGGCTGCCCGGCTCGGTTCTGCTGCACCGCACGCGCGCCGGACGCGCGGAGTACGACCTGCTCGCCGCCGGAGTCGGACCGGCCCTGGCCGCCGCGGGCACCGCGACCGCCCTCACCGCCGCCGCCCTGGACGGCCGGCCCTACGCCCTGGTCGTCTCCGCCGGGATCGCCGGCGGTTTCCGGCCGGCGGCACCCGTGGGCTCCCTGGTCGTCGCCGACGAGATCGTCGCGGCGGACCTGGGCGCCGAGACGGCCGACGGGTTCGTGCCGGTCACCGAACTGGGGTTCGGTACCGTCAGCCACCGTCCGCCGGATTCACTCGTACGAGCCACCGCCGAGGCGACCGGTGCCCGCCCCGGAGCGGTACTCACCGTGTCCACCGTGACCGGCTCCGCCGACCGCGCGGCCGAACTGCGCGCCCGGCATCCGCACGCCCTCGCCGAGGCCATGGAGGGCTTCGGCGTTGCCGAGGCGGCCGCCGCGCACGGCGTGCCCGTACTGGAGATACGCGCGGTCTCCAACCCCGTCGGCCCCCGCGACCGAGCCGCCTGGCGCATCGCGGACGCCCTGGCCGCCCTGACCGGGGCCTTCGGGAAGCTCGCGCCCGCCTTGGAGGGTTGGAACCCACATGACCACCGCTGACTCGTTGCGCATCGCGTACTCGCCCTGCCCGAACGACACCTTCGTCTTCGACGCCCTCGCCCACAGCCGTGTCGAGGGCGCGCCCGCGCTCGACGTGACCTTCGCGGACATCGACATCACCAACGGCATGGCCGAGCGCGGCGAGTCCGACGCGCTGAAGGTGTCGTACGCCGTGCTGCCGTACGTCCTCGACGAGTACGCGCTGCTGCCCTGCGGGGGCGCGCTGGGCCGGGGCTGCGGGCCACTGGTGCTGACCAGGGAGGCCGGGACGGACCTCACGGGCCGTACGGTCGCCGTACCGAGCGAGAGGTCGACGGCGTACCTGCTGTTCCGCCTCTGGGCGGCGGACACGCTCCCCGGCGGGGTCGGCGAGATCGTGGTCATGCCCTTCCACGAGATCATGCCGGCCGTACGGGACGGGAAGGTCGACGCGGGGCTGGTGATCCACGAGGCACGCTTCACCTACCAGAACTACGGGCTGCACAAGCTCGCCGACATGGGCGAGCACTGGGAGACCACCACGGGCCTGCCCATCCCGCTCGGCGCGATCATCGCCAAGCGGTCCCTGGGCGCGGAGACGCTCACCCGCCTCGCCGAGTCGATCC
This sequence comes from Streptomyces sp. NPDC026538, assembly GCF_055567535.1. NCBI lineage: Bacteria > Bacillati > Actinomycetota > Actinomycetes > Kitasatosporales > Streptomycetaceae > Streptomyces > Streptomyces sp. NPDC026538. The sequence continues at coordinate 199,957 of NZ_JBVHQG010000010.1, read as the reverse complement.
GCACGTCCGTCCACGCGGCCTGGGACGACCCCGAGGCCTCCCGGCCCTACGTCATGGCGCACGCCCAGGAGATGGACCCGGCCGTCGCCGACCAGCACATCGGGCTCTACGTCAACGAGTTCACCTCGGAACTCGGCGAGGACGGCTACGCGGCGGTACGCGGACTGCTCACCAGGGCGGCGGCCGAGGGACTCGTCCCGCCCCTCGGTCCGCACGCACTCGATTTCCCGTAAAAGCGCTTACGGGACTTGCACGCTTACGCGACTTGCCTGTCTCTTACGCGCTTACACGTCAAGCTGGTCCGCGACCGCGCGCAGCAGCCCGGCGATCTTCGCGCCGGCCGCCTTGTCGGGGTAACGGCCGCGCTCCAGCATCGGCGTGATGTTTTCGAGCAGGGTCGTCAGGTCCTGCACGATCGAGGCCAGTTCGTCCGGCTTCTTGCGCTGGGCGGCGGCGACCGACGGGGTGGGGTCGAGCAGGACCACCGACAGTGCCTGATCACCGCGTTGACCGGCGACGACGCCGAACTCCACGCGCTGTCCGGGCTTGAGTGCGTCGACCCCGTCGGGGAGAACCGAGGAATGGACGAAGACGTCACCGCCGTCGTCGCGGGAGAGAAAGCCGAAGCCCTTCTCGCTGTTGAACCACTTGACCTTGCCGGTAGGCACGTCTGTCCTCGTCCTCGTATCTCGTCGGAAACTGCTCGGAAAACTTCTGAATGCAACAGCTCTGGAACGGGCCTTGATAGCACTCGGGCGGGTCGACCACGACCCGCCGGTACCAAGGCTAATGGTCTTCGGGCGCGTGACAAGACGTCGCCCGGTTGTTCCTTCGGGCAGGGAACTACCCTGGTCGAGTGCGTGACAAAACCCAAGCGAATTCCACCGGGCCCGGTGACCGACTGATCCGCGCCGGTGCCGTGCTCTTCTTCATCGGTACGATGGCCACTCTCGTCACCGTGATACCGCTGTTCCTCGGTGCGAAGCCTTTTCCGACCTACATGTACGTGCTGAGCATGCTCATGGGCGTCGGCTTCCTGGTCGCCGGTGCCGGAGTGCTCCAGTCGATCGCGGCGGGGCGCCGTCAGGCCCGGGAGGCGTCCTCGCGGTAGGCCGACAGCCAGGCCGGGAGTTCGGTGAGGTCCCCGAGAACCACGTCGGCGCCCGCCGCGAGCAGTTCGTCCGCGTCGCACGGCCCGGTGGCCACGGCGACGGACAGCGCTCCGGCGGTACGTGCCCCGCGCACGTCGCCGACGTGGTCGCCGACGTACACGCCCGCGCCGTGCTCGCGCAGCGCGACGGCCTTCTGCTCGGCCCAGAGATCACCGACCACCGCGTCGGGGACTATGCCGAGGTGGCCTAGATGCAGCTTCGCATTGGGCTCGTACTTCGCGGTGACCACGACGGCCTTGCCGCCCGCGCCCTGGACCGCCGCGACCGCCTCCCGCGCGCCCGGCATGGCGGGTGTCGCGGTGATCGCGATCTCCGGATACATGGCCCGGTACAGATCACTCATCTCCGCGACCCGCTCGGCCGGAAACCAGTTGATCAACTCCTCGGCGAGCGGCGGCCCCAGCCGGGTGATCGCCAGATCGGCATCGATGAAGGTCCCCGTCCGCTCGGCCAGGGCCGTGTAGCAGGCGTGGATCCCGGGCCGGGAGTCGATGAGGGTCATGTCGAGATCGAAGCCGACGGTGAGGGCGCGAGAAGTCATATGGGCCATTGTGCCGGTGGCGCCGAAGGCGCCGGGTTCCGGTTGTCGTCCGGCCGCGGGTGCGTGGGGGCTTGTCGCGCAGTTCCCCGCGCCCCTTGATGGGGGACCAGCGGACCCACCTTCTTGGGGGCGCGGGGCTGTGCCCGATATGCGGCTCCGCCGCGTGGACGCGAACGACCCCCACCGGCCCGCAGCCGACCGACAACCGGACCCGGCGCCCCCCCTACCGCGCTCTCTGCGACCGCCACACCAGATACAGCGCCGATGCCACCGCCGCGCCCCGGACCACCCACGGCCAGGTCTCGCCCACCGCGTCGCTCATGTGGCCCTGGGCTATCGGTTCGCCCCAGCGGCCCGCGCTGCGGCCCCACAGCCAGACCAGCCCGGCCGTGACGGACAGTCCCGGTACCCACATCACGGCCAGCTTGGTCTCCGCCGGGGTGAGCCGCCGGGAGCCGTAGGCGATGAGCCAGCCGAGAAGCAGCGCGAACCAGTTGCCGAGCACCGCGCCCACGACCAGCGCGGCGGCGGCGAGCAGCAGCAGCGGGTTGCTCCAGCCGACGGCGGGCCGGGGGACGACGCGGAGGCGCCGGCGGACGGTCGGCACGGCTTCGGCCGCCTCGACCCCGGGGGCCGGCCCGGCCGCCTCCACCGGTTCCCCGGCGGCCTCGTCCGGCTCCGCTTCCCTGCGCGGGCGCGGCTTCCTGAGCAGCTCCGGGATCTCCACGCCGCCCACGAACCCCGGCACGCTGTCGCCGTCCCCGAACGGGCTGCTGTCCACCCGCCACCAGTCGGGCGGCATCTGTCCGTCCGCCGGCTCGGCGGGCCGCGGCCGCGGTACGACGCGCCGCAGCTCCTCGCCCCCGGCGGGCGCCCCGGCCTCCCGCTGGGTGGGAACCGCCGACGGCGGTGACGGTGACGGCGCGGTCTGCGTCGTGCCCCCCGCCGCCTCGACGACCTCGTCGGGCGAGCCCAGCCGGTCGAGGATGCGGCGCACGGCGGCGGGACTGTCGACGGCCGCCTTCGCCCGGTGCCGGTCGATCTCGTTGCGCAGCCCCGACACCAGCCGCATGCGGTCCGCCGACGACAACTGGCGCTGGTGCGCGATGTCCCCGACCCGGCTCAGATACTCGTAGACGACCTGATCACTCTCGATACCCACGAAGTCCCCTCCGGGGCCGCCGCGTTGGATAACCCGTCGGAACGACGGTAGCGCAGGTCACGGCTTATGTCGGCGGGCACACCAGTGGGCAACGCGTCTCCGGGCGGCGGCGGTTGCCGTACCCGTGCCGGCGGGCGGTTCGCCGGAGTCGGTCTTCGTGCCGCCGGACACCACCGCGAGGCGGCTCGGGCCCAGGTCGACCCCCACGGGCCGGTCGCCCACCGGCACCCGGGACGGGCCGGTGCCGACGACGAAGGGCACGAAGTGCCGTGCGGGACGTCTGTGAAACGTTCCGTTCGCCCAGTGGTCGCCCAATCCACAGAAGAGGCCGGGGACAGGTCATCCCGGTCCCCGCCCCGCACCCGCTACCGTGGGTCGGATGAGCAACCCGGCCACCCCGCCGCGCTCCCTCGCGGAGGCGCTTCGCGCCAGGGACGACGCCTCCCTGGCCGTACTGCTGCGCGCCCGCCCCGACCTCATCACCCCCGTCCCCACCGATCTCACCCAGCTGGCCACCCGGGCCGGCACCCGCGCCTCGGTGCTGCGCGCCCTGGAACGCCTGGACCGCTTCGCCCTGCAGACCGCGGAGGCGCTCGCGGTGGCCGGCGACCCGGCGTCGTACCGGGAACTGCTGGGCCTGATGGCCGGCGACGGCGGGGACCCGTCGGTCGCCGCCGCCCTGCCGCGCGCCGTCACCACGCTCCGCGACCAGGCGCTGGTGTGGGGCGACGACGACCGGCTGCGGCTGGTGCGCACCGCGCGCGAGGTGCTCGCCCCGTCCCCGCAGTACCCCTCGCCGACCGGGCTGGGCCCGACCGTGCGGGAGGCCACCTCGGGCATGTCGCCGGGCCGGATCCAGGAGATCGTCACCACCGCCGGGCTGCCCTCCACACACGACTCGGTGTCCGCGGCGGACGCGCTCGGCAAGCTGTTCGGCCACCGCAAGAAGATGGCGAAGCTGCTCGCCGCCGCGCCCGCCGAGTCCCGCGAGGTCCTCTCCCGGCTGGTCTGGGGACCTCCGTACGGTCAGGTCACCCCGGAACCGGCCGCCCATCTGCGCTGGCTCCTCGACCGCGGCCTGCTGCTGCCGACCGCGCCGGGCACGGTCGTCCTCCCCCGCGAGGTCGCCCTGCACCTGCGCGAGGGCCGGGCGCACCGCGAGCCGGAGCCGGTGCCGCCCGCGGTCGAGCCGACGGCGACGCACCGTCCACAGGTTGTGGACACCACGGCGGCCGGGCAGGCCTACACCGCGCTCGCCACCGTCGAGGAGCTGCTGAAGGACTGGGACGAGGGCGGGCCGACCGTGCTGCGGGCCGGCGGGCTCAGCGTCCGGGACCTGAAGCGCACCGCCGTGGCCCTGGACCTGCCCGAGCCGATCGCCGCCTTCTGGGTCGAGCTGGCGTACGCGGCCGGACTGCTCGCCTCCGACGGCGAGGCCGACGAACGCTACGCGGCCACCCCCGCCTACGACGAGTGGCTGGACCGCCCCCCGGCCGAACGCTGGTCCCAGCTCGCCCAGGCCTGGCTCACCGCGACCCGCGCCTCCGGCCTGGTCGGCGGCCGGGACGCCAAGGAGCGCGCGCTGTCGGCGCTCGGCCCCGGCCTCGACCGCTCGGCCGCACCCGAGGTACGGCACCGGGTGCTGACGCTGCTGGCCGGCCTCCCGGAGGGCACCGCCCCGGCCGCCGCCTCGGTACTGGCCCGGCTGCGCTGGGAACGCCCGCTGCGCGGCCCCCAGCAGCAGGGCGACGACCTGCGCGGCCGCCTGGCCCGCTGGACCCTGTCGGAGGCCGAGCTGCTGGGCGTGACCGGACGCGGGGCGCTGTCCGCGCAGGGCAGGGCGCTCCTCGGGGCGCCACCGGTGGAGCCGCCGGCGGAAAAGGAGCAGGAGGCCGCCGGACCCGGCGACAAGCTTCCCGTGCACCACCACCGTCCCGCCGTCGTCCTCGAACCCCTCTCCCCGCCCGAGCAGGCCGTCGCCGCCGCGGCCGCCGCCCGTCTCCTCGCCCCGCTGCTGCCCGAACCCCTCGACCACGTGCTGCTCCAGGCCGACCTGACGGCGGTCGCCCCCGGCCCGCTGCAGCGCCCGCTCGCCGACGCACTGGGCGTACTCGCCGACGTCGAGTCCAAGGGCGGCGCCACCGTCTATCGCTTCACTCCCGCCTCGGTCCGCCGCGCCCTGGACGCCGGCCGCACCGCCACCGACCTGCAAGCCTTCCTCAGTACCCACTCCCGCACCCCGGTCCCGCAGCCGCTCGCCTACCTGATCGACGACGTGGCCCGCAAGCACGGCCATCTGCGGGTGGGGGCGGCCTCGGCGTACGTCCGCTGCGACGACGACACCGTCCTGAACGAGATCATGGCCGACAAGCGGGCCGCCGCCCTGCGCCTGCGCCGCCTGGCCCCGACGGTGCTCGCCACCCAGGCTGACCCGGCCACCCTCCTGGAGGGCCTGCGCGCGATGGGCTACGCGCCCGCGGCCGAGTCCGCCGAGGGCGATGTCCTGATCACCCGCGCCCACGCCCACCGCACCCCGCCGCGCACCGCCCCCGAGCCGGTCCCGGACGGCCCGCCCCCGCCGGACGGCACCCTCCTGACCGCCGCCATCCGCGCGATCCGCGCCGGCGATCTGGCCGCCACCACCCCGCGCAAGGCGGCCGGCACCGACGTCCAGGGCGGCGAACTCCCGCGCACCACCGCCGCCGAGACCCTCGCCACCATGCAGGCCGCCGTCCTCACCGGCGGCACCCTGTGGATCGGCTACGTCAACGCCGAGGGCACCGCCAGCCAGCGCGTCATCGCCCCCATCCGCGTGGAGGGCGGCTTCGTCACGGCGTACGACCACACGGCCGACGAGGTACGCACCTACCCCCTGCACCGGGTGACGGGGGTGGCGGAACTCGCGGACGATTAGCGGCGCGGGCGAGCGAGCCGGCCGGGCGAGGCCGGCCGCGGTCCGGCAGCGCCGCGAAGGCGCCCGAAGGGGCGCGGCGCCACGTCAACGTGCGGCTCCGCCGCGGGGCGCGACCGGCCTCGACGGCGCCGCGACCGAACGACGGCCGCCCCTCGCGGCGCTCACCGCGAAGCGCTCAGCAGTACCGCACCGGTGCGTCCGCCGGCAGGGCGAAGTGGGTGCGGGCCGCGGTCTGCAGCGCGGTGGACTCCATCTCCTCGTCGAGGCGGGACTCGGCGTGGCGGCTGAAGTGGTTCTCCGTCCACTCGCCGTAGCCCTCGCCGTCCGGTGGCTCCTCCTCGGCGACGACGCGGTACCCGCCGTGCGCCGCGTCCCGCTTCAGCCGGACCACCTGCGGTATCTGTGCGCCGCCGCACTCCACCAGAGCGCCCGCGCGCTCGCCGTACTCCAGGCACAGGGTGTCGACCCCGGCCCGCACCTGGCCCCCGCTCTCCGTCAGGTCCAGGGCCTCCGCCCGGCAGAACCACCGCGACCGGAGACCGGGCTCGCTCTCCCCCGCCCCGGTTCCCGCGGCCTGCGCCACGAGCCGGGCCTCTATGACGGGGCGCACCTCGGTCCACAGGCCGGCGTCCACCCCGGCGGACCCGTGCGCCCACACCGCCGTCACCACCAGCACCGCCACCGCCCCTGCGCCTGGCCCCCAGATACGTACGGACGTCACCCCACCCCTCCTCACCGAACCACACGCGTTGCGCGGCTCCCCCCTTGGGACATGACACCCGAAACGGGCCCAAGGTTGCATCGGGCCGTCCCTCGTCCTCGGAAGGCACGTTCTGCCGAGCGGCACAGGTGATCGCTCGCCCATGAGGCACACTGGAACTTTGGCCCATGACGATGGCCGCCATGGCGATGGCCGCATGGGCCGAAAGGGAAAGGTGCCGCGCGTGAATGGTCCGTTGATCGTCCAGTCCGACAAGACGCTGCTCCTGGAAGTCGACCATGAGCGGGCCGACGAATGCCGTCGGGCGATCGCGCCCTTCGCCGAGCTGGAGCGGGCGCCGGAGCACATCCACACCTACCGGGTGACCCCGCTGGGCCTGTGGAACGCGCGGGCGGCCGGGCACGACGCCGAGCAGGTCGTGGACGCGCTGGTGGAGTACAGCCGCTACCCGGTGCCGCACGCGCTGCTGGTCGACATCGCCGAGACGATGGACCGCTACGGCCGGCTGACGCTCTCCAAGCACCCGGCGCACGGGCTGGTGCTCACCACCACCGACCGTCCGGTCCTGGAGGAGATCCTGCGCTCCAAGCGGGTCATCCCGCTGGTCGGCGCCCGGATCGACCCCGACACCGTGGCCGTGCACCCCTCCGAGCGCGGGCAGATCAAGCAGACGCTGCTGAAGCTGGGCTGGCCCGCCGAGGACCTCGCCGGATACGTGGACGGCGAGGCCCACCCGATCGAGCTCGCCGAGGACGGCTGGGCGCTGCGGCCGTACCAGAAGCAGGCGGTGGAGAACTTCTGGCACGGCGGGAGCGGCGTGGTCGTCCTGCCCTGCGGGGCGGGCAAGACGCTGGTCGGTGCCGGGTCCATGGCACAGGCCAAGTCGACGACCCTGATCCTCGTCACCAACACCGTCTCCGCGCGCCAGTGGAAGCACGAGCTGGTGAAGCGGACGAGCCTCACCGAGGACGAGATCGGGGAGTACAGCGGGACGCGGAAGGAGATCCGGCCCGTCACGATCGCCACGTACCAGGTGCTCACGACCAAGCGGAAGGGCGTCTACCCGCACCTCGAACTCTTCGACTCCCGTGACTGGGGCCTGATCGTCTACGACGAGGTCCATCTGCTGCCGGCTCCTGTCTTCAAGTTCACCGCCGATCTGCAGGCGCGCCGGCGGCTGGGGCTGACGGCCACCCTCGTGCGCGAGGACGGCCGGGAATCGGACGTGTTCTCCCTCATCGGGCCCAAGCGCTTCGACGCCCCGTGGAAGGAGATCGAGGCGCAGGGCTATATCGCGCCCGCCGACTGTGTCGAGGTGCGGGTGAACCTCACGGACTCGGAGCGGCTCGCCTACGCCACCGCCGAGACCGAGGAGAAGTACCGCTTCTGTGCGACCACCGCGACCAAGCGGAAGGTCACGGAGGCGATCGTGAAGCGCTTCGCGGGCCAGCAGATCCTTGTCATCGGCCAGTACATCGACCAGCTCGACGAGCTGGGCGAGCACCTGAACGCCCCGGTCATCAAGGGCGAGACCTCCAACGCCCAGCGCGAGAAGCTCTTCGACGCCTTCCGCGAGGGCGAGATCAGCGTGCTGGTGGTGTCGAAGGTCGCCAACTTCTCCATCGACCTGCCGGAGGCCACGGTCGCGATCCAGGTGTCGGGCACCTTCGGCTCCCGCCAGGAGGAGGCCCAGCGCCTCGGCCGGGTGCTCCGCCCCAAGGCCGACGGCCACCAGGCCCACTTCTACTCCGTCGTCGCCCGCGACACGATCGACCAGGACTTCGCCGCCCACCGGCAGCGGTTCCTGGCGGAGCAGGGCTACGCCTACCGCATCGTGGACGCGGACGAGCTCCTCGCCGAGGGCACGGCGGGCACGGACGCCGCGGAGGGCTGAGTCTCCGGCCGGGCGTGGCTGTGCCGTCGTAGGACCACGGCCGCGCCCGCCAGCAGCGCCAGCCCCAGGAGCGGGTAGGGCGCCGCGAACGGCTGCTGCCACCAGGGCAGGTGCAGGTCCCGGTCGCCCTCGTGCGGCAGCAGCCACATCGTGCGGGCCGTGAACACGAGCGTCGCGGAGGCCGCGATGAGCGTGCGGCCCTCCGCCAGCAGCACCGCCAGCAGCGGGACGCACCACACCCAGTGATGGGACCAGCTGATCGGGCTGATCAGCAGTGCCGTGAACCCGGTGAGCAGGATGCCCCAGCGGTCGCCGCCGGCACGGTGCGTGAGGCCGGCGCGGGCGGTGAGGTCGGCTCGGTGGGTGAGGTCGGCTCGGTGGGTGCGGGTCGCCAGCCACAGGCCCGTTGCCCCGAGCACGGCCGCCGGGAGCACCCAGGCCAGGCCCGGTGCAGCCGCGCCCGTGACCCTCGCGATCAGGCCCTGGAGCGACTGGTTGTCGACGATCCAGGCCTTGCCGACCCGGCCGGTCTCGAACAGGCGCCGCGTCCAGAAGTCCGCGGTCGCCGCGGGAAGGAACAGGGCGCCGAGCAGTGCCGTACCGGCGAAGGACGCCGTCGCAACGCCTGCCTCCTTTCTGCGTGCGGTGAGGAACAGGTAGACGATGAAGATCGCCGGGGTGAGTTTGACGCCCGCCGCGATGCCCAGGGCCAGGCCCTTGGCGCGGGCGCCGGACGGGCGGGTGAGGTCCCAGAGGACCAGGCAGGCGATCGCCAGGTTGATCTGGCCGAAGAGCAGGGTCTGGAAGACCGGCTCCAGCCAGAGGGCGAGGGCGGTGGCCGTGCACAGCACGGGGAGGGGTGCCGTGCGGCCGGCCAGGCGGGCGGAGAGGGCGACGAGACAGGCGAGCAGGAGCGCGTTGCCCGCGAGGAACGCCGCCTTCAGGCCCGGGACGGGGATCCAGGTCGCCGGGACGAACAGGACCGCCGCGAAGGGCGGGTAGGTCGCCGGCAGCCGCCACTCGGTGACCGTGAAGCCATACAGGTCACTGCCGTGGACCAGGGCTTCGCCCTCGGCCCGGTAGACCAGCAGATCGGCCATCGGGGCGTGCACCAGGACGCAGAGGGCGACGAAGGAGGAGAGGGAGACCGCCAGAAGAGAGAGGGAGGTCAGGGAGAGGGGGCGGGTGAGGGAGGGCAGGGGAGATGACGTCACCGTCCGGTTCGGCACGGAGGCGACACTATGCCGTCACCTGCGGCGTATGCCTGCTTCCTCGCCGTATTCGCCGAGTATGACGACGCTGAACGCCGCGCCGACGAAGACCTTGACGGCGCGCAGGGCGTCGCCCAGACGGTGGTGGGGGTGCGGGACGCCGTCCAGGGCGGTGGCGCCCGGCGGACGGCTGGGGGCTGGATGGATGGTTGCTGCGCTCATGCCTCAATGGTGGAACTTCGGACACGAGTACGGCATCGGTCCACGGGCCCAATTTCCGGCTTCCGCCGGTCCACCCGCCGATGGACCCCACCCCCTACCTCCGCCCCACCTCACGAGGGACGCTCCCCCTAGGGGACGCTCCCCCCTCCTGGGCACCCCAGCCCCCTCGGCACGCCGAGGGAAATGCATTGGCCTCCCCCGCCCCCGCCTCACTACAATCTCCGCTCTTGCCCGCCTCCTTCCCCGGAGTGCCGCCGCCCGGACGGAAACCGGTCGGCTGATCGCCACCCCGTGCGCCACTCACACCTGAGCGCCACCCACTCGCAGGCCTTCGGAGGCACCCCCTTGTCCACGCCCGCCCACGACCCCCTCACGGACCCGCACGCCGAAGCCACCGACCCCCTCTCCCGTGAGCGCGCCCACCTCGCCGGCTCCCGGTCCGCTCTGCGGGCCATGCGGGAGGACGTCGAGTCGCTGGACATCCGCGACGTCACCGCGAACTGGGTCAACGCCGAGGTCCTCGCCCGCCAGATCGACGAGCGCATCAAGGCGCTGGCCGACCTCAGCGACACGCCTCTCTTCTTCGGCCGCCTCGACTACCTGCACGCCCCCGGCGCCGACCAGGCCGAGGGGGCGTACGGCGAGCGCTTCTACATCGGGCGCCGGCACGTCCACGACCACGACGGCGACCCGATGGTCATCGACTGGCGGGCACCGGTCTCGCAGCCGTTCTACCGCGCGTCCAAGAAGGACCCGATGGACGTGGCACTGCGCCGCCGCTTCGGGTACACCCGCGGCGACATCACCGCCTACGAGGACGAGCACCTGTCCGACCCGGGCGAGGCGGCCCGGACCAGCAAGCTGCTCCAGCAGGAGATCGAGCGCCCGCGCGTGGGCCCGATGCGGGACATCGTCGCGACCATCCAGCCGGAGCAGGACGAGATCGTGCGCAGCGGGCTCGGCGGAACCGTGTGCGTGCAGGGCGGTCCGGGGACCGGCAAGACCGCCGTCGGCCTGCACCGGGTCGCGTACCTCCTCTACGCCCACCGGGAGCGCCTCGCCCGCACCGGCACCCTGGTCATCGGCCCGAACCGCTCCTTCCTCCACTACATCGAGCAGGTGCTCCCGGCGCTGGGCGAGTTGACCGTGCAGCAGGCCACGGTGGACGACCTGGTGGCGAACGGCGTCGAGGTGCGCGGCACCGACACCGCGCCCGCCGCGGTCATCAAGGGCGACGCCCGGATGGCGGAGGTGCTGCGCAGGGCCGTGTACGCGCACGTCACGATGCCCGGCGAACCGGTCGTGGTGGTCCGCGGCTCCCGGCGCTGGCGCGTCCCGGCGTACGAACTGGAGGACATCGTCAGGGAGTTGCTGGCCCGCGGCATCCGGTACGGCGCGGCGCGCGAGGCCCTGCCGCAGCGCATCGCACACGCCGTGCTGGTCCAGATGGAACGCTCGGGAGAGGCTCCCGACGACCGGGTGCAGGACTCGGTGGCCCGCAACGCGGCGGTGAAGGCGGCCGTCAAACAGATCTGGCCGCCGGTCGACCCGGCGAAACTCGTGCTGCGTCTGCTCACGGACGCGGACTTCCTCGCCGTGCACGCGGAGGGGGTCCTCACCGACGACGAGCAGAAGACGATCGTCTGGGCGAAGGCGGTGCGCAGCGTCAAGTCGGCCAAGTGGTCGGCCGCGGACGCCGTGCTGATCGACGAGACGACGGATCTCGTCCAGCGGACGCATTCCCTCGGCCATGTGGTCCTGGACGAGGCGCAGGACCTGTCGCCCATGCAGTACCGCGCGGTCGGCCGCCGCTGCACCACCGGCTCGGCGACCGTCCTCGGCGACCTGGCGCAGGGCACCACGCCCTGGGCGACCCGGAGCTGGGACGAGGCCCTGTCCCACCTCGGCAAGTCGGACGGCGTGATCGAGGAACTGACGGCGGGTTTCCGCGTCCCGACGGACGTCATCACGTACGCCTCCCGGCTCCTGCCGCACATCGCCCCCGGCCTCACCCCGGTGGCGTCGGTCCGTGAGAACCCCGGTTTCTTCGCGGTGCGTTCGATCGCCGGCACCGCCGAAACCGTGGCGGCCTGCGAGGAGTTGCTGCGCCACGAGGGATCGACGGGCCTGATCGCGGCGGACGCGCGGGTACCGGCGCTCGCGGAGGCCCTGACGGCGGCGGGCATCGGGTATCTCGCCCCCGGCGAGGAGACGACGGCCGAGACCCGTCTCACCCTGGTCCCGGCGTCACTGGCGAAGGGCCTGGAGTACGACTACGTGGTCCTGGACGAGCCGCAGGCGGTCGTCGACGGCGAACCCGACGAACGCACCGGCCTGCGCCGCCTCTACGTCGCCCTCACCCGGGCCGTCTCCGGCCTGATCGTGACGCACACGGCCCCGCTCCCGCCCCAGCTGGCCTGAATCCGCCCTTCACCGTTCAACCAAAGCGCCCTGACCGCCACCGCGTTGACGCGACAGCACACCCCAAAGTGAGTACATTATGAACATATAGGGGTAATTCACGGGGTTGATGACGATGGATCCGATCATAGCGTCGGCGGCCACGACCTTGGTGGGGGCGATGGCCACCGACGCCTGGCAGGACGTACACACGGCCCTCGTCAGCTGGTGGCGCCGCATCCGCCCCCAGCAGGCCGACGGCGTGGACGCGGAACTCGAGCACTCCCGGGACCGAGCAGTGGCAGCCCGCCGGGAACAGGACACGGCCGCGGAGCAGGAGCTGGTCGAGGCCTGGGAGAACCGGCTGGCCGAGCTGCTGGGGGAGAACCGCGAGCTGGCGGACGAGCTGCGCCGGCTGGTGGAGCGGGACAGTCGCCCGCACGTGCATCACGAGGCCGGGATCCGCACCGGAACCCACGAGTTCCACGCCGAGGCCACCGGGCAGGGCCGGGTCTACCAGGCCGGGCGTGACCAGATCATCCACGGGCCATGACCCCTGCCGGCAGACACCCCTCCCACGGCCTCGGCGGACCCCCCGTCCGAAGTGAGGAGATGCCCCGTGGTGAGGAAGTCCGCATGCAGGCGCACGCCTCGGACCGGGCCAGGATCTACCAGGCCCGCCGGGACATGTTGGTCGCCGAACGGGACATCGTCCTGCGCTTCGAGGACGGTGTACGCGACAGGCGCCGGACGATCACCGCTTCAGTCTCCGACGAGTGCCCGTATCCCGGCCTGACCGCGTTCGGGGCCGACCAGGCGCGGTGGTTCTTCGGCCGGGACGCGCTGGTGGCCAAGTTGCTGGTCCGGCTGGACACCTGCCTGGCGGTGGGCGGTGCGCTGGCGGTCGTCGCCCCGTCCGGTGCCGGGAAGTCCTCGCTGCTGAGGGCGGGGCTCCTGGCCGAGCTGGCACGGGGCGCGCTGCCTGGCTCGACATGGTGGCCGCAGGTGTGGCTGAACCCGACGCCCCATCCGATGGAGGCTCTCGGCACCCATCTGTGGGAGATCATGGGCAGCGGTTCGGACGGTTCTCCTGCCCTGCGGCCGGACCGACTGCGCCGAGCACTCGCGAAGGGCCCCGGGGAGCGCCGGCTGGTCCTGGTCGTCGACCAGTTGGAGGAACTGTTCACGCTGTGCCCCGACAAGCAGGAGCGGCGGGACTTCCTCGACGCGGTCCTGGGCATCGCGGAAGCCGGTCCGGGCAGCGAGCCCCCACCCGGCCTGGTCGTCTTCGGTCTGCGCTCGGACTTCTACTCCCAGTGCACGGCCCACCCTGGCCTCCTGAACGCGGTGGAGCGCAACCAGGTGATGGTGGGGCCCCTGTCCCGGACCGGCGTACGGGAGGCGATCCTGTATCCCGCCCGCGCGGTCGGGCTGGACGTCGAACCCGGACTGGTGCCGGTACTTCTGCGCGACCTGGGCGCGACGGAAGACGGAGCGGACGACACCGGTGCCTACGAGATCGGTCGGCTGCCCCTGCTCGCCCACGCCCTGCGGGCCACCTGGATGCGCCGCGCGGGCCATGTCCTCACCGTCGACGGCTACGAGGCGACCGGCGGCATCGCGAACAGCGTGACCGCGGAGGCGGACAGTTGGTTCGACCGGCTGGATCCCGCTGCCCGGCAGACCGCGCAGTCCGTGTTCCTGCGCCTGATCAAGTTCGGCGGCAGCGGAACCAAGGACACGCGGCGTCCGGTGCCGTACGACGAACTCGTGAACCACTGCACACGCCCCGGGGAGGCGGCCCAGGTCATCGAGAAGTTCACCAAGGGCCGGCTGCTGACCCGGGAGCAGGACACGGTCACCATCACCCACGAGGTACTGCTGCGGGCCTGGCCGCGGCTACGGGAGTGGATCAGGGAGCACCGCGTCCAGTACATGGCTCGGCAGCAATTGGAGGACGCGGCGGTCGCGTGGCAGGAGGCCGGACAGGATCCGGGAATGCTGTATCGGGGCGGTCGGCTGGAGGAGGCCCGGGTCCTGGCGGGGGCCGACGGTGAGGACGACGACGGGGGAGCGGGCGGGCTCGGTCCGGTCGCGTCCGAGTTCCTGGCCGCTTCGGTACGACATCGGGACCGCTCTCGCCGGATCCGGCAGGGGGTTGTCGCTTGCCTGAGCGTGCTGGCCGTGCTGGTCGCGGTGTCGGCCGTTGTCGCGTTCTTGCAGAGCGGCGCGGCCGAGCGGGAGCACAACACCAAGGTCCTGAGCGAGGTCAGGGCCAATGCGAACCAACTGCGCACATCAGACTCCTCGCTCGCCGCCCAGCTGGATCTGGTGGCACAGCGGATGAAACCAGCCGATTCGACCGAGGTCCACCTGCTCAGCGCCCAGAACCTGCCCCTGTCCACGGTGCTCACCGGCCACCGGGGTCAGGTGGCCAGCGTGGAATTCAGTCCGGACGGCCACGTGCTGGCCAGCGGGGACGACAAAGGCGTGATCCGGCTGTGGAACACCGCCCGCGCGGGCCACCCGGCCCCGGTGGGCGATCCGCTGCACGGGTTCAAGAAGACGGTGTGGGGGCTGGCCTTCAGCCCCGACAGACACTTCCTCGCCGCCGCCGGCGAGGACGGCACCATCCGTCTGTGGGACGTACAGGACCCCCGCCACCCCACCGGCATCGGTGACCCGATCAAGGCGGGCGGCGGCATCCTGTACACGCTCGCCATGAGTCCCGATGGGCACTCGCTGGCGACTGCGGGCCAGGATGGCCGTATCCACCTGTGGGACGTCACCGACCCCCGGAGCCCGAAGCCGCTCGCGAAACCGCTCACCGGCGCCGACGGCTACGTGTACGGCGTCGCCTTCAGTCCGGACGGCAAGCTGCTGGCGTCCGGCGGGAGCGACGGGACAGTACGCCTGTGGCGGGTGACGGACCCGCGGCATCCGTCGGCCGTCGGCCGGGTACCGGACCCCATTTCCGTGTCCGGAAGCCCGGGCAATGCCTATTTGGTCGCCTTCAGCCCGGACAGTCGAACGCTGGCCGCGGCCGCCAGCGACCTGACGGCCCACCTGTGGGACGTCACGAATCCCGCAAAGCCTGCCCCGCTCAACTCCCCGACCAGTAACGACGCTGTCAACACGGTGGCGTTCTCGCACGACGGCAACCTCCTGGCCTATGCCGGCAATGACACCACCGTCCAGCTTGAGAACGTGGCGTCCCCGAAGGACTACCGAGATCTCGCACCGACCCTGACGGGCCACACCGGACGGGTACAGACACTGGCATTCGACCCCAGGGGCACCGTGCTGGCCACCGCCGGCGCCGACCGCACCATCCGGCTGTGGACTATCCCGCACACGATCCGCACCGGACACACGGGATCCGTCGGATCGCTGGCCGTGAGCGGCGACGGGCGTCTGCTGGCCTCCAGCGCTGCGGACAAGACCGCGCGCCTCTGGGACATCAGCAACCCGGCCGAGCCCCGCCTGCTCAGCGCATCCATCCGAGGCGTGAGCGCGTACTTCAGCGCTATCGCCTTCAGGCCCGGCGGAAAGGAGCTGGCAGTCTCGACCGGACGGAAGGTACAGCTGTGGGACGTGACCGAACCGGCCAAGCCCAGGCTCCTGGGCGGCGCGCCCAGCTCCGACGGCGACTTCCTGAGCATCGCGTTCACTCCGGACGGCAATACCTTGGCGGGCGGCAACTTCGACGGAACGATCGTCCTGTGGAACGTCTCCGATCCATCACACCCGAAGCCCCTCGGTCAGCCACTGGACATGGGCAGCTCCAAACAGGTCAAACAGGTGGCCATCAGCCCGGACCGACGCACACTCGTCGCCGCAACGGACTTCGGCGACCTCCGCCTATGGGACATCACCGATCCCACGCATCCCAGAGCCCAGGGCAAAGGCCTGGCAGCCAGCGAAGAACCACTCGATTCGGTCGCCTTCAGTCCAGACAGCCGCACGCTCGTGACTTCGGGGGATGACACCGAGATCCGCTTGTGGGATCTCGCTGACCGCGCCCGGCCCAAGCAGCTGGGTGAGGCACTGACGGGTCACGCGGGGGCCGTTGCCACCCTGGCCTTCAGCCAGGACGGCCACAGACTGGTCAGCGGCGGCACTTCCGATCACACGGTCCGGCTGTGGGACATCCCGCAGAACCGGGCGCAAGCGCGACCCCACGGAGAACCGGTGACGGGCATCACCGACTACGTGAACGCTGCCGCGCTCTCCCCCGACGGCGGCAACCTGTTCATCGGCGGTGGCGACTACAGCGTCCGCGTCCTGCCCACGACTACCCGGACCGCCATCGACTACATCTGCCGTTCCACCGGAAACCTGCTGACTCCCGAGCTATGGCACAGATACGTCCCCGATCATGCCTACGACCCCCCGTGCGCCCACCCTTGACCCACCTCCCCCAGGCGTAACGCGAGGGCTCACCGCGGACGGCTGCACGCTGTGGACGTCGCCGGCGCGGCGGCGCACCGCCGTCCGGAGCGCCTCGGGGTCGATCTTGCTGTCGAGACCGGGGAGTCGGACGAGCTTGGCGCCGCCGGTGAAGAACTCGGGGGCCCGCACTCGTCGTGGTGGATGTGGCTGTCCTGGTGGGCGAGGACGTTGCCCCACGGCGGGGTGAGGGCGGCCAGGGCGAGGCCGTTGGCGGCGGATCCGGTGGAGACGGGGAAGACGTCGACGTCCCGTTCGAAGATCTCGGCGAGCCTGCCCCGGGCGCGCTCGGTGAAGGGGTCGTTGCCGTAGGGCAGGACCTGACCCACGGCGGCTTCGGCGACGGCGGCGGCATGCCCCCGAGGATGCCTACCCTTCGTCCAGCACCCGTCGCCACTCCCGTACGGCCGGCGCCGACACCGGTCCTTCCCAGCCGCCCGGCCGGGCCGCGCCGCCGATGTGGAAGGCGTCGATGCCCGCATCCCGCAGCCCCGGCACATGGTCGAGGCGCAGACCTCCCCCCACCAGGAGCGTCTGCCCGTACCCCGGCTCGCCGCGGCGCCGGGCCTCGGCCAGCAGGATGGGCAGGCCCTCGTCGACGCCCGTCGCCGCACCCGCGGTGAGGTAGGTGTCCAGGCCCGGAAGGTCGGCGAGCTGCTTGCGCAGCGCGTCGCGGTCGGCGGCGCGGTCGATGGCCCGGTGGAAGGTCCAGCGGCAGCCCGCCAGTTCGGCCACCACGCGCTCCACGGCCGCCAGGTCCACATCCCCTTCCGCGCCGAGGAACCCGAGCACGAACTGGTCGGCCCCCGCCGCCCGCAGCTCCCCGGCCACCCCGACCAGGCGGTCGACGTCGCCCGCCGCGAACCCGTCCGCCAGCCTCAGCATCACGCGCAGGTCGATGTCGACGGCGGCCCGGATCGCGGTGAAGGTCCGGGGCGGCGGGGTCAGCCCGTCGGCCGCCATGTCGGTGACCAGTTCGAGGCGGTCCGCGCCTCCGGCCTGGGCGGCGACCGCGTCCTCGGCGTCGAGGGCGATCACCTCCAGGACTGCACGCGTGCTCATAGGGCCCCTTCCGTGGTGTTCCCCGTGTACCCCTGACGCACCCGGCCGATCAGCCGGCCGGCCGACCGCAGGAGGTCTAGTCCAATCCAAGAGTACGGGGGGACCGTATACGGCCGCGAGACCGCCCCCGGCCGCTCACCGTGCGGATTCGGCTCCTCTCACCCGTACAGATTCAGCTCCTCGGCCGCCGCCCCGGTCAGCTCGTACGACGCCCCGTCGACCGCCCGCCCCGTGTACAGCCGTACGAGCGTCGCCGAGTCCCCGATGAAACGGGCCGGGGTCCGTGTCCCGCTCGGCACGCCCAGGTGCAGCGGGTCGTCCACGTCGTCCAGGTCGGCCTGCAGCCTCAGCCGCTCCCGGTCCCGGGTGACCCGGGCCAGCAGCGAGAGCGCGTACGGCCGTCCCGCGCCGGTGTAGGCGCCGGGCTCGCCGAGGCAGTCGCGGACGTCCCCGGCGTGCACCCACTCCCCGAAGGCGATCCCGTCCCAGGCCCCGTCGGCCCGCCCCGCGATCACCTCCCCGGCCTCGGTCATCCCGCGCTCCAGCTCGTCGAGGAGCCGCGCGGTCGTCCAGTCGGCGCGGTCGGCGATGTCCCGGTCGTTCGACTCGGGCGAGAACACCCCCTTCTCGAAGCGGCCCTCCACCACCCGGTCCAGCGCGGCCGAACAGTGGGCGAGCACATCGCGCACCGTCCATCCCGGACACGAGGCGGTCGGCAGCGCGAAGTCCGCGTCCGGCCGGGAGCGCAGGAGCGGGAGCAGCGCGTCACGCTCGACGGCGAGCAGACGTCCGGGCAGCGAAGGGTCACGTACGTCGTCAGCAGCAGCAGTCATGCCCTCCACGCTAGGGGCATGTCCGTGGCGCGCGGGAGAATGGGGGCATGGCCGATCTCCAGGAACTGCGCGTGCGCTGGCGGCGCGCCCTCCTCATGGCTCGGGGCGACGACCCGGGCCTGCCCGACCCCGATCCGTACGCCACCGCCCTGCTGGACCGCTGGCAGGAGCCCCAGCGCCGGTACCACACCGTCGCCCACCTCACGGCGGTCCTCGACCACATCGACGTACTCACGGAGTACGCGGACGACCCCGATCTGGTGCGGCTCGCCGCCTGGTTCCACGACGCGGTGTACCTGCCGGACCGGTCGGAGAACGAGGAGCGCTCGGCCCGGCTCGCCGAGCGCGCCCTGCCCGAGGCCGGGGTCTCCGACGCCGGGACCGCCGAGGTCGCCCGCCTGGTCCGGCTCACCGTCACCCACGACCCGGCCCCCGGCGACCGCAACGGCGAGGTCCTGTGCGACGCCGACCTGGCGATCCTCGCCGCCCCGCCCGCCGCGTACGCCGCCTACACCGCCGAGGTGCGCGAGGAGTACCACTTCGTCCCGAACGACGCCTTCCGCGACGGCCGTTCCGCGATCCTCCGCCAACTCCTCGACCTGCCAAGGCTCTTCAGGACCCCGCATGGCCAGGCGGAATGGGAGCCGACCGCCCGCTACAACCTCGCAGCCGAGCTGGAAATGCTGTCGACCGCACAGGATCCGGCGTCCTAAGGTGCGGCCCATGCGGGAAATGGGCGGGGATCAGGTGGAAGAGGCCGTCGCGGGCTGTGTCGCGGCGCTGCGGCCGGCGGTGGCACGGGACTGGACGGAGGTGAAGGCAGGGCGCCTGGACTGGAACTGCCACGAGACGGCGGTCCACGTCGCCGACGACCTCGTCGCGTACGCCGCCAATCTGGCCGGACGCGCCCAGGACGCGTACGTGCCCTTCGAGCTCAAGCTCGACGACGGCACCGACAACTCCGGCCTGCTGCACGTCGTCGAGACGACCGGCGCCCTGCTCGCCGCCACCGTCCGGACCACCCCGCCCGAGGTCCGCGCCTTCCACCCGTACCCCTTCCGCAGCGCGGACCGGGTCGGCTTCGCCGCGATGGGCATCGCCGAAGTACTGCTCCACACCCACGACATGGCGGCGGGCCTCGGGGTTCCCTACCGGCCGTCCGACGAACTGGCCGAATCCGTCCTGGCGCTGCTCTTCCCGCACGTCCAGCCCGGTCCGACGCCCTGGGAGACCCTGCTGTGGGCCACCGGCCGCAGCGAACTGCCCGGCCGCGCCCCGGTCACCGACTGGCGCTGGCACAACAACCTGGTCATCCCCGCCGACCGCCTCGACCTCGTCGGCATCCGCCCCGCCGAGGCCCGCGACCTGCGCCTCGGCGGCGACGGCGGCTTCACGTGGATCGAGGGCGGCCCGTACGAGGGCACCCGGGACGCGGCCGGTTTCATGCTCAAGGCATACGAAGGGGGCGTGCACCGACCGGAGTTCGGCGTCTTCGCCCTGGTGCGCCGGGAGGACGGCCGTGCGGTGGGCGGCATGGGCTTCCACTCCGCGCCGGACGAGGAGGGCCGGGTGGAGATCGGCTACGACCTGACCGAGTCCGCCCGCGGCCACGGCTACGCCACGGAGGCGCTGCGCGCCCTGGCCGACTGGGCCCTGTCCCGCGCCGACGTGAGCTCCCTGTTCGCCACGATCGAGCCCGCCAACCTCCCCTCCCAGGCGGTCGTCACCCGCGCGGGCTTCACCAAGGTGAGCGAGGACGGGGAGGGACTCGCCTTCGAACTGCGGGCGGCGCGGTAGGGGCCGTTGCCGAGTTCGGCGCGGCAGAGGCCGTTACCGGGGCACGTCGCCCTTGCGTCTGCGCAGCCCCGCCCCGTGCAGCAGCCGTACCACCTCGCGGCTGCTGACCTCCAGCGCACCCGCCTGTACCGCGTCCGCGTAGCGGTCGGACGGGAGGTCGTAGTGGTCGCGTTCGAAGCCGCGCCGGGGTACGCCCAACGCCTCGGCGAAGACGTGCAGTTCGGCGTAGGAGACATCGCTGACCAGGTGGGACCACATGCGGCCGTGGCCCGGCCAGGTCGGCGGGTCGATGTACACCGTCATGAGCGCACCTTCATGAGAGCACCGTCACGAGGACGCCATCCCGCCTGTCGCCCGGCCCAGGGAGCCGACGGAGGCGACCTTCACGCCCGCCTTGTGGCACACCCAGTGCGGGTCCGGGCCGAGCTCGGGTTCGACGTCCAGGGCGTGCGGGTCGCCGGTGCCGCACACCGGGCACAGCGGCCAGCGGCCGTACCGCTCAAGAAGCGCGTCCTGTACGTCCTGGGCGACCAGCCCCGCCACGTACCCGGCCCCGTCCGGCCACTGCTCGACCCACCAGCGCCGCTGTACGACGGAGTCCTCGACCAGTGAGACGACGTCCGCCTCGGCGACCTCGCCCGCGACCAGGTCGGCGAGCACCAGGGCGCGGGCTGCGTGCAGCGCCTGTTCCAGGGGGCTTACGGGGTCCATGGTCCTATTGTGCGCGGTCTTGACCGGGTGCCCGAAACGAAAATATCTTTCAGGGGTGACCGAGAACGTGAAGGAAATTTTCGGCAACCGTCCGGGCGGGACCCCGGCCCCGGGGAGCGCGCCGCCTGCTCCGGCCGCCCTCGCGGCCAAGGTGCGCACTCTCGCCCCCTCCATGACCCGCTCCATGCAGCGGGTCGCCGAAGCCGTCGCGGGCGACCCCGCCGGCTGCGCGGCCCTCACGGTCACCGGACTCGCGGAGCGCACCGGCACCAGCGAGGCGACCGTCGTGCGCACCGCCCGGCTGCTCGGTTATCCCGGCTACCGCGATCTGCGGCTGGCCCTCGCCGGGCTCGCCGCGCACCAGCAGTCGGGGCGGGCGCCCGCGATCACCACCGACATAGCCGTCGACGACCCGATCGCCGACGTCGTCGCGAAACTCGCCTACGACGAGCAGCAGACCCTCGCGGACACGGCCGCCGGCCTGGACACCGTGCAGCTGGGGGCCGCGGTGAGCGCGCTCGCCGGGGCACGGCGGATCGACGTCTACGGCATCGGGGCGTCCGGGCTGGTCGCCCAGGACCTCACGCAGAAGCTGCTGCGGATAGGGCTGATAGCGCACGCGCACAACGATCCGCATCTGGCGGTCACCAACGCGGTGCAGTTGCGGGCGGGTGACGTGGCCATCGCCATCACGCACTCCGGGTCCACCGGGGATGTCATAGAGCCGTTGCGGGTCGCCTTCGAGCGGGGGGCCACGACCGTTGCCGTCACCGGGCGGCCGGATTCCTCGGTGACGCAGTACGCCGACCATGTGCTGACGACCTCGACCGCGCGGGAGAGCGAGCTGCGGCCGGCCGCGATGTCCTCGCGGACCAGTCAGTTGCTGGTGGTGGACTGCCTGTTCGTGGGGGTTGCGCAGCGGACGTACGAGGCGGCGGCTCCGGCGTTGGCGGCGTCTTACGAGGCGTTGGCCCATCGGCACCGTAACTTGCCTCGATAGACCGTAGGGCTTGATCGTCGCGGGGACGTGCCGGTTCGCAGTGGCTTGTCGCGCCCACGCGGCGGAGCCGCACATCGATACAGCACCGCGCCCCTGGGTTAATGCACTCGTCCGCGCTGAAAAGGGCCGTTTCCGAAATGACCACCGAAGACCGCGCTCTGCGCACCGAACTCGAAACGCTCACCACCGAGGCCTTTCGGCCGGAGCTCGCCGAGATCGACACGTTGCCCACCCTCGACATCGCACGGCTCATGAACGGCGAGGACGCCGGGGTCGCCGCCGCTGTGGCGCTGCGGCTGCCCCAGATCGCCGCCGCCGTCGACGCGATCGCGGCCCGTATGGCCGAAGGCGGCCGGCTCGTCTACGCCGGTGCCGGTACCGCCGGGCGGCTGGGGGTGCTCGACGCCTCCGAGTGCCCGCCCACCTTCAACACCGCTCCCGGTCAGGTCGTCGGTGTCATCGCGGGCGGCCCCGAGGCCATGGTCACGTCCGTGGAAGGCGCCGAGGACTCGGCCGAGCTGGCCCGGAAGGACCTCGACGCCCTCGGGGTGGACGTCCTCGACTCGGTCGTCGGTGTCTCCGCCTCCGGCCGCACCCCCTACGCCGTCGGCGCCGTCGAGCACGCCCGGGCCCTCGGCGCCCTGACCGTCGGCCTCTCCTGCAACGCGGGCAGCGCGCTGGCGGCCGCCGCCGAGCACGGCATCGAGGTGGTCGTCGGCCCCGAGTTGCTCACCGGCTCCACCCGTCTGAAGGCTGGCACCGCCCAGAAACTCGTCCTCAACATGCTGTCGACGATCACGATGATCCGGCTCGGCAAGACCTACGGGAACCTGATGGTCGACGTCCGGGCCTCGAACGAGAAGCTGCGCGCCCGGTCCAGACGGATCGTGGCCCTCGCGACCGGCGCCGGGGACGAGGAGATCGAGCAGGCCCTCACCGCGACCCACGGTGAGGTGAAGGACGCCATCCTGGTGATCCTGGCCGGTGTCGACGGGCCCACCGCCACCCGCCTTCTGGAGGAGTCCGGCGGCCGTCTGCGCGCCGCGCTCGCCACGGCGGCCGGCTGACCCGCACGCTCGGGGTGTGCAGAGATCGCCGTACGACACCGCCGCCGCACTGCTGCCCCTCGTCGGCGGCCCCGCGAACGTCAGCTCCGTCGCCCACTGCATGACCCGGCTGCGGCTGGGGCTGAACGATCCCTCGCTCGTGGCGGGAGAGGCGGTGCGGGCGGTGCCCGGGGTGCTGGGCGTGGTGGCCGCCGGGGACGGCCTCCAGGTGGTGCTGGGGCCGGGAGCGGTGGTGACGGTGACCGCCGAGTTCCAGCGACTGCTGACGACGGAGAAGGCGGCGACGGCCGGCCAGGCCGCCGCCCAAGGTGCCGAGCAGCTCGCCACCCACGGAGCCGAGCAGGCCGCCCCCCACGGAGCGGGACAGCTCGCCGCCCGGGGAGCCGAACGGCCCGGAGCCGGACACTCCGCCCCCCACGGAGCCGAACAGCTCGCCGCCCGGGGAGCCGAGTTGCGCGCCGCCCGCGCCCGGCGCAACGCGACCCCCCTCAAGACCGCCCTGCGCCGCATCGCCGACGTCTTCGTTCCGCTCATCCCCGCCCTGATCGGCTGCGGGGTGCTGGCCGGCCTCAACGGGCTCCTCGTCAACGCCGGCATGCTGCCCTGGCTCACCCCGGCCCTCGCCGCCATCGCCTCCGGCTTCATGGCTCTGATCAGCGTCTTCGTCGGCTACAACACGGCGAAGGTGTTCGGCGGGACGCCCGTGCTCGGCGGTGCGGTCGCGGCGATCGTCGTCTATCCGGGCGTCGCGAAGGTGACCGCCTTCGGGGTGGCGCTCGCGCCGGGGCAGGGCGGGGTGCTGGGCGCGCTGGCCGCCGCCCTGCTCGCCGCTCACGTCGAACGCTGGTGCAGGGGCCGCGTCCCCGACGCCCTCGACGTCCTCCTCACCCCCACCGTCACCGTCCTCGTCGCCGGGCTGGCCACCCTGTACGGCCTGATGTACGCCGCCGGGGTCGTCTCCTCCGCCATCGGCACCGCCGCCGACTGGCTCCTCGCCACCACCGGCCCCCTCGCCGGCCTGGTCCTCGGCGGCCTCTTCCTCCCCCTCGTGATGCTGGGCCTCCACCAGGCCCTGATCCCCATCCACACCACCCTCATCCAGCAGCAGGGCTACACCGTGCTGCTTCCGCTGCTGGCCATGGCCGGTGCCGGACAGGTGGGCGCCGCCCTCGCCGTCTACGTCCGCCTCCGCCACGACACCTCACTGCGTACGACCATCAGGTCCGCCCTCCCGGCCGGCCTGCTCGGGGTCGGCGAACCCCTGATCTACGGCGTCTCCCTGCCCCTCGGGCGGCCCTTCCTCACCGCCTGTGCGGGCGGCGCGGCGGGCGGGGCGTTCGTCGGCTTCTTCGCCGTACTCGGTGACCGCGTCGGGGCCACCGCCATCGGCCCCTCGGGCTGGGCCCTGTTCCCCCTGCTGACCGGGAACAGGGGCCCGGCCCTGGCGGCGGCGGTCTACGCGGGCGGCCTGCTGACCGGCTACGCCGTCGGCTTCCTGGCCACCTACCTGAGTTTCAGCGCCGACGGCTCGCGGGCCGGTGACCCGACACCTGCGCGATCCACGTGATGAAGTCCCCGGGGTCGTTGTCGCGCCGTGAGTTGCCGCCAAAATTGTCAACACTGCCTGGTCGGGAGAGAGTCGCGACACGGAAGTTGGCCAGTTTCAGCGGTCCCTGACACTGTGAGGGCACACTTCCGGGTACGAGGCGTGCATTCAGGGGGAGTTGCCATGGCGACGATCGGGTTGGCGGCAGCCATCGAGGAGTTGCGGCAGGAGTTGTACGAGGCCCAGGACCGAGGCACGCACGAACAGTTCGCCTTCGAGATCCAGGAAGCCCAGTTGGAGTTGCTGCTGGAACTGCGCGACGACGTCAAGGGCGAGGGCAAACTCCAGTTCGGGGTGGCCACGGCGGGCGCGGGCGCCGGACACTCGTCGGCCCGGTCGCACAAGCTGACGCTGAAGCTCCGGGTCAGGGACCGGGCGACGGGCGGCGGCAGCCCCGAGATCGGCGGCTCGCGGTCCGGCTCCTGGGACGACGAGGACTGAGGTGGACCGCCGACGTCTCACCCTGGTCAGGGGCGGAGCGGACACCGGGTTCCGCCGCATCGGCAGCGGGTACCTGATCGCACCGCGCCTGGTACTGACCGCCCGGCATGTCGTCGAGGAGCACCCGGGAGCCGCCTGGCCACGCATCGACGTACGCGTGGGGCACCCCCAGGAGGACACACGGCGCTGCGCGGCACAGGTCTGCTGGACCCACCCCGACGGTCGCGATGTCGCCCTGCTCCTGCTCGACGAGTCCGTCGAGGCACCGGGCACGGTCCGCTGGGGCCGCCCGGTCGGCAACGACCCCCTCCCCTACGAGGCGCTCGGCTTCCCGGCGGCGACGACGAGCAACGGGCAGTACGGCGTCGAGCACCTGCGGGGAGAGCTGCCCGTGCTGGGCGGAGGCGCCGGCGACCTGGACCGGTACGTCCTCGACCAGGGCCCCGCACCGGAAGCGGATCCCGGGGCCGGCGGCAAGGCCTGGTCCGGCGCCTCCGGCAGCGCGGTCTTCTGCCGGGACCATCTCGTCGGGGTCGTCATCCACGACGACGAGGCGTTCCGGAACCGCCGGCTGCACGCGTGTCCCGCCCGGTCGTTCGTGGACGACCCCGGCTTCGCCGACGTACTGGACCGCCACGGCGACGGCCGTCCCCGGCTGAGCCAGGTCGGCACGGACCTGGAACGCTATCTGCGTGCCGCCCGGCTCGCCGCCACCCAGCACCCGTACCCCGGGGTCGTGCCCGGCACCATGCCGCCGCTGTCCCACGTCTACGTGCGCCAGCGGGTCGTGAGCCGGAACTCGCCCACCGAGGAGAGCGCAGGGAACGCCGCTCTCATGGCGGGCGGCCTGCTCCCCGCCTCCCCGCCACGGACGGCCGACGAGGTCCTGACCGGTGACGGAGTCTGTCTGGTCGTCGGGGGACCGGGCGGCGGCAAGTCGAGCCTGCTGCGCACCCGCCTCACCCACGGCGCCACACAGTGGCTCGACGGCACCGCCGACCCGGGCCCCGCGCCGGTCCTGGTGCCGGCCGCCGCCCTGGTCGGCGCTCCCCTCA
This sequence comes from Streptomyces sp. NPDC026538, assembly GCF_055567535.1. Lineage (NCBI taxonomy): Bacteria > Bacillati > Actinomycetota > Actinomycetes > Kitasatosporales > Streptomycetaceae > Streptomyces > Streptomyces sp. NPDC026538. Next base: position 173,699 of record NZ_JBVHQG010000010.1, on the reverse strand, counting down.
GCAGAGCCCTCGCCGACACCGTCAACGCCCAACTCCGGCAGTACGGCCTCACGTCCCCCCTCCCCGACACCTTCTTCGAAGACCGTCCGGCCCCGGGGCACGGCTGGCTGGTACTGGTCGACGGCCTCGACGAGATCACGAGCGCCTCCGGCCGGGAGGACGTCCTCAGGACCGTGGCCCACGCCGGCGACCAGTACGCGTTCGTCGTGGCCACCCGCCCCGTGCGCGAAGCCGAACAGGGCGTTCTCGATCCGCAGGTCCCCTGCTACGAGCTGGAACCGTTCCGCACCGACGAGCTGGACCGCGTCGCGACCGGCTGGTTCCGCGCCTTGGATGTCACCGAACCCGATCAGACCGTAAGGGGGTTCCTCGACACGCTTCACGCGATGGGGCTGATCGATCTCGCCCGGGTCCCCCTCACCATGTCCATGCTCTGCCAGCTCCGCGCCAACGCCCCGGCAGAACCGCCCCCTCGCGGGCGCGGCGACCTCTACCGCAGGTTCGTGGACCTGCTGCACGAGCGCCAGTACGCCGCCGGCGCCGTGGAACAGGCCCGGGCCGCCCTGCGGCAGTACGGCTCCGACGCCGAGGCCGGGGCGGAACGGACCGTCCAGAACCTCCGGCCGATCCTCGCCGACCTGGCCCACCGGCTGCTCTTCGCCGACGAACACGAAAGCCGGGCCGTCCTCGACGCCGTGCAGGATCACGAGTGCGCCGAACGGCCGGCGGCGGTACCGGAAAGACGCTGGCGGGAGTTCCTGGAGTCGGTCCTGTCCGGCACCGGACTGCTGACCCGGCGCTCGGACGACCTGGTCTTCACCCACCAGACCTTCCTGGAGTACTTCGCCGCCCGCCATGCCGTCGGCGACGAGAAGAGACTCCAGGCCGTCTTCCGGAAGACGTTCCTGCGTACGACCCGGCCGCGGCGGCGGCTCGGCAAGCACTGGACGCCGCCCGACCACGACCCGTTCGGCGGCTTCCTCCTGGACATCACACCCGACGGCCATCCGCTCAAGACCGGGTTCCTCACCCTGATCGCCTCGGGGCGTGCGGGCCTCGCGGGCCACGAGTTCCTGCTCAAGCAGGCCCGTTCGGGAACCTCGCTGCCCGAAGGCCTGATCAAGGACTCAGTGAGTGTGCTCCGTCGGCTCAGCGGCGACCGGTCGCTGAACGCGTTCACCCGCTTGCGCTTGATCGCGGTAATGAACGACGTCGACCCGACGGCCCGCAACGAAGCCCTCCGAGAACTCGCCGAAGACCCCACCGCGGACGGTTACATCCGAGCAATCGCGGCAACCATGTTCGCCGATCTCGCGCAGGCGGAACCCACCCGGTTCCTCGGCGATCGCGCCCAGGACACGCCAGGCGGCGCAGAGCCGTCCAACGCGTTGGAAGCGGCGCTGGCTCTGACCCCACTCGATCCGGGAGCCGCCCTCCGACGACTGCACGAACTCGCCCGCGACGCCAGTGCGCCGCTTCACGAACGGGCGCAGGCAGTGCTCGTCGTGAAGATGCTCGACGGGAGGTCCGGCCACGCCGCACTGCTGCGCTCCCTCGCCGACGACACCACCTTGCCCATCAGCCACCGCATCACCGTGGGATGGGTGCTGCACGACGCCGACCACGACACGGCCACCGCACTGCACGAGAGGATCGCCCGGGACCCCGTGACGGAGGCCGCCCAGCGCCTGGAGGCCGCGCGGTGGCTCTCACAGATCGACCCGCAGCGAGCACGGACAGTCCTCAGCGAGCTCATCAGTGACGCCACCCTCGGACGCAGACACCGTCGGCAGGCCGCGAAGCTGCTCTCCGAGACACGCGACTCGAAACCGAACTGACCGCCATCAACAGTGCATCCCCCGCGCCCGGTTGGCCCACCGCACCTGCTCCCGCAGCACCTCGTCCGGCGGCGTGAGCTCCAGCGACTCCGCCGGACAGTCCCACTCCCGCCCACCGGCCACGGGCCGCAGCTGTACTTTGCCGCCGACGTGCCCCATGACCTCGCCGATCCGACCGTCCCGTACGTCCGTCACACGCGTCCCGACGGGGGGCCGTTCACCGCGCACCACCGAGGCCAGCCGCTCCGCCACCCGGACGTTGCAGCGCCCCAGCTCGACCAGGGCGAAGGGCTCGTCACTCGCACCGGTCACCGGATCGACGCACAACGACGGCAGCACGACCCCGGCGCCCTTCAGGGCCATCCGCAACGACTCCACGACTTCTTCGGTCGGCCGCACCTTTCCCACCTCCACGCTGAGTTCACCATTCGCAACACAGCGTGTCGGCCATCGCTCTAACCTGGCTAGATACGACATCCCAACAACCTCGTCCGTGGAACAGGGGGTTGCCCATGGCGGCACCGAAGGACCTGGACCCGTCGTCGTCACCGCGAGCGCTGCTGGGGGCCGAGTTACGGCACGCACGCGAGAAGGCCGGCCTCAGCCAGACGGAACTGGGGCAACGGCTCTTCGTGAGCGGGTCGTTCATCGGGCAGTTGGAGGCGGGGACGCGGCGGATGCTGCCCGATATCGCGCGGATGCTGGACGAAGTCCTGGGGACTGGGGGCTTTTTCACGCGCAACTGCAGGGCGGCGGCCAAGTCGAGGTATCCAGAACACTTCGCGGAAGTGGCTGAGTCGGAAGCCCAAGCCACAGCGATCAGGGAGTACACGCCGCTTCTGATCCCAGGACTACTACAGACTCCCGCGTACGCACGGGCCGTGAACCGGGCATACGACCCGACGACACCGGAGGAGACTGTGGAGGAGTGGGTGGAAGGCCGGATCGAGCGGACCCACCTGCTCGACCACCCAACAAAACCGCTGTTGTGGACGGTGCTCGACGAAGCCGCGTTGCGCCGGGAGACCGGAGGCCGCGCGGTGATGGCGGAGGCCCTGCTCCACATCGCGCGTCTGGCACGCAAGAGCCGGGTCATTGTTCAGGTGCTGCCATTCAGCGCGGGTGGGCACACGGCGATGCAGGGCGCCCTGAAGCTGATGGACTTTGAGGACGCCCCTCCACTGGTCTACTTCGAGGGGGTACGCACAGGCAGGCTCGAGGACGACCCTGCCACCCTCACCCAACTGAGGTTCGTGTTCGATCTCCTGGTGGCCTCGGCGCTCTCGCAGGAGAAGTCTCTGGTCCTGATCGAGGAGTTGGCGCAGGATTACACCCATGAGGAACATCCCTGACCACGACCTGACTGCGGCCATATGGCACAAGTCGAGCTACAGCGGTGGCGGCGGCGACAACTGCCTCGAAATCACCCACGCCCACCCCACCCTCATCCCCGTCCGAGACTCCAAAACCGCCCCCCACGGCCCGACACTCGCGTTCCGGCCGGAGGCCTGGTCCGCCTTCGTGGACGGCGTCAAGCAGTAACCCCGTGGTCGTGGCCCGGAGGGCGCCGCGCCAGGGCCTGGGCGCGTGCGGCGATCTCGGCCCTCGACACCGCGTCCACGCCGACCAGCACGTCTTCCAGCGCGGCCAGCCACAACCGGTAGTAGCGGTACGGCTCGTCGCGCGGCGCCGCCGCGATCCTGGCGATCAGCGCGGCCTGGAACTGCGGCCAGCTGAACGCGCCCGCCTCGTACAGGCTGACCGCCATGCCGAACGCACGGCTCTCCCAGGGCTCGGCGAAGACCAGTTCGCCGTTGGAGCGCGGTGGCGCGGCCGGGCCCTCGACCTCCAGCGGCGCGGTCACGGTGCCGCCACCTTGGCCACGCCGACCATCGCGTCCCGGGACACCAAGGGCACGAGTTCCTCCTCGGAGAGGTGTTCGGTGCCCGCCGGGCGTTCGGGCAGGACCAGCCAGCGGACCTCGCTGGTGGAGTCATGGACGGTGATCTGCACGTCGTCGTCCAGGTCGAGGCCCATCTCGGCGAGCACCGGACGCGGTTCCTTCACCACGCGGGCGCGGTAGGCGGGGTCCTTGTACCAGCCGGGCGGCAGGCCGAGCACCGGCCAGGGGTAGCAAGAGCAGAGCGTGCAGACGACGACGTGATGGGTGGTCGGGGTGTTCTCCACGACGACGATGTGCTCGCCCTGCGGCCCCGAGAAGCCGAGTTCCCGGATGGCCTCGGTGCCGTCGTCGAGGAGCCGGCGCCGGTACTCCGGGTCGGTCCACGCCTTGGCGACGACCTTCGCGCCGTTGAGCGGGCCGACGTTGGTCTCGTACTCGGTGATGATCCCGTTCATCACCTTCGGGTCGATCAGGCCCCGCTCGGTGAGCAGTTGCTCCAGCGCCTCGGTGCGCAGGGCCGGGGGCAGGCGCTCCTCTGGTCCGGCGGTGGTCATGCGGCGGCCTCCAGATAGCTCTCGTACATCTCCACGGTGATCGCGAAGGGTTCGGCGTCGGAGCCCCACAGTGCGCGGGAGTCGAACCGCACCGAGTAGACGTACTGCGGGTTCTCGCCCCGGAAGTGGGCGTTGGTGTCCGGGAGCACGGAGGCGGGCCGCACGGCCTGGACGACGCCGGTGCGGCCGCGGGCGTAGCGCGGCAGCCGGGTGTGCCCGGGGACGGATGTGGCCCGGGCCCGGACGCGGTCGCCCGCGGCGAAGGCGGGCGCGGTGTCCAGGGAGCGCAGGGAGCCGGGGGCGGTCGGGGCGTAGTCGGGCCGGGCGGGCTCGGGGACCGGCGGCTCGGGCACGTGTTCGCCGCGCAGGTTGCGGGCGCGGGCGTCGATGGCGCCGGGCGCCAGGATCGAGCTGTCGGCGAGCATCAGCTCCCCGCCGTTGAGCCAGCGGCCGTAGTAGCCGTCGTCGAAGTAGGCGGCCCGGTCCAGGCGCTCCAGGGCGTGCCGGAAGGCGTCCGTGTTGACGCCGCCGGACGCGACACGGCTGGAGAGGATCGCGAGGGCGAAGGCCCGGCGCTGCCAGGGCTCCGCGAAGACCGGTTCGTCAGGGGGCGGGGGGTGCACGGGGCCCCATCCCGGTGTGCCGCCCAGATCAGCAAGACCGTCCATGACAGAGCTCCCCATATGCTCGCATAACGGACCACGCATCTGAATCGTATGCGAAAGGCCGGCCGGAGGCCCTGCCGGTGATGTTGCCGGTGGTACTGCTGGTCCCACCCCCGTATCTGGCGGCGGCCGGTACCGGAAGAGGATCATCGGCGCGGGATGGTCACCCCACACCGGTCACCCACACCGAACGGACGTCGCCGTGAGCATGATGTACCTCGCTCAGCCCGATCAGCAGCAGAAGCTCGAATGGCTCGACGGCGGGCAGTTCGCCGTCCTCCTGGACAGCGCGGCCACCGACGGACAGCTGACCGTGGGACGGTTCAGCGTCGCCAAGGGGGAGGCGCCGCCGTACCACATGCACACCCGCGAGGACGAGATCTTCATGCTGATCAAGGGCACCGCGCTGGTGTGGTCGGACGACCAGGAGCTGGAGCTGTCGGAGGGCGGGATCGTCTACCTGCCCAAGAACGTCCCGCACGGCTACCGGATCACCTCCGACACCGCCGACCTGCTGATGATCTGCACTCCGGGCGGCATCGAGGGCATGTTCCGGCACGCGGGGCGCGACCTGTCGACTGCCCGGCCGAAGGGGTTCGAGATATCCAAGGACCTGATGGCCGAGGCGGCCGACATGTACGGCCAGATCATCGTCGGCCCGCCGCGCTGAGCGTCGGCACCGGCACGTCCGCCCAGCTACGAAAGGCACAGCCATGTCCGGGCAGCAACGCAGCGACCTCGACGAGATGCTCCGGCACGCCCCGCTCGACGTCGGAGGCGACGTGGCGGAAGCGCGCGCGGCTTTCCACACGATGATGACCTCGATACCGCTGCCGCCCGATGTCACGACCACGCCCGGCCGGCTCGGCGGCGTCCCCGTCGTCACGGTCGAGACGCCCGGCGGCGACCCGTCCGACGTGGTGCTGTACTTCCACGGCGGCGCCTACGCCATCGGATCCGCCGCCGACGCGGCGGGCCTGGCCGCCGACGTGTCCCGGCGGGTCGGCGCCCGCGCCGTCTGCGTCGAGTACCGGCTGGCGCCCGATAACCCGTTCCCCGCGGCCGTCGAGGACGCCGTGGCCGCGTACCGCGCACTGCTCGACCGGGGCGTCCCCGCGGCCCGGACCGCCTTCGTCGGCGAGTCCGCCGGCGGCGGCCTGGCCGTCGCCACGCTGGTCGCGCTCAAGGAGGCAGGACTGCCCCAGCCGTCGTCGGCCGCGGTGTTCTCGCCCTGGGCCGACCTCACGGTGTCCGGCGCCAGCGCGAGTGGCAAGGCCGCCCTGGACCCGGCGCTCACCCCGCAGGCCCTGCGCACCCGGGCCCGCGACTACCTCGGTACGACGCCCGGCACCGAACCGCTGGCCAGCCCGGTCTTCGCCGACCTGACGGGACTGCCGCCGCTGCTCGTCCAGGTGGGCTCGCACGAGATCCTGCTGGACGACGCCGTGCGGCTGGCCGCCCGCGCCGCCGCCGCCGACGTCCGCGTCGACCTCCAGGTCTGGCCCCAAGTCCCGCACGTCTTCCAGTCGTTCGCGGTCATGCTGGACGAGGCCGACGAGGCGCTGGAGTCCGCCGCCGCCTTCACTCGGGCCCACTGGACGGCCGCCCGGACCTCCGCCGAGGCCGCCCTCGGGTCCTGACCGCCGCCACAAGCAGGCCTTTACCCAGATGTGGCACAAGAGTTCCACTGCGCGCGGCTCATCCAAACAATGGCGAACGATGATGCCCGCATGGCAACGACGAACAACTTCGGCATCGCCCTGCGCGGCTGGCGGGAGCGCCGTTCACCCCTGACGGGCGAGCCGGCATCCGATGCGGACCGGCGCATCCCGGGTCTGCGCCGCGAGGAACTGGCCCGGCTGGCCGGGCTGTCCGTCGACTACGTGGTGCGGCTCGAACAGGGCCGCGCCCGCAACCCCTCGGCCCAGGTCGTCGGCGCCCTGTCCCGGGCCCTGCGCCTGGACGCCGAGGAGCGCGACCACCTGTTCCGGTGCGCCAGGCTCACCCCGCCCGCCACCGGCGAGGTGCCGCGGCAGGTGCCGCCGAGGGTCCACCGGCTCGTCCGGCAACTGGGCGACGCACCGGTCGCGGTCTACGCCGCCGACTGGACGCTGCTCAGCTGGAACCGGATGTGGACCGCCGTCATAGGGGACCCCCGTGCCTACGGCTGGGACCAGGGCAATCTCGTCGCCGGGATGTTCCGCTCCGCCGGCGGCCACCGGGTCGACGCCATCGGCGCCTGGCCGGTACGGTCCTGGGCCGGCGACGAGGCCGAGGAGGAGTCCCTGGTGGCCGACCTGCGGGTCACGGCGGTGGCCCACCCCGAGGACGCCCGTCTCTCCTTACTCGTCGACCGGCTCCTGCACACCAGCCCCCGCTTCGCCCGCCTGTGGTCCAACGGCACCGCGGGCCTCCACACCGGCGACCGCAAGACCGTCGAACACCCTCTGGTCGGCGACCTCACTCTCGACCTCGACGTCCTCACGGTCCCCGGCTCCGACCTCCGCATCGTCGTCTACGCGCCCGCCACCGGAACCGACACCCCCGACAGACTGGACACCCTGCGCACGACCGCCCACCGGTTCGCCGACTGATCTCCCCGGTGTGTTGTCAGCGCCGTGTGCCACGCTGGACCGTATGAACCACTCCCAGCTCACCTCCCTGGGTCGTGCCCTTCGTCTGCTCGGCGAGCACGGGGAGGCGCTGACCGCCGGTACGCCCGACGCCAAGCTGCACGAGGTCAAGGACGACCTCCGGCGCGCTCTCGACCTTCTGGAGGAGAGCGTCAGCGCGGCCGCGCCCACCACCCGGTGCGCCGAGCATCCGCAGGGGCCCGTGGACGAAAGCGCCCCGGATCTGTGTCTGCTCTGCGAGACGCGGCGGCGGGCCGCCCGGCGGTCGGAGTACGCGGGCGGCCCCCGGCCGGTGCAGGGCGAGACGGCCGTGGAACCCTCGATGTCCCGGTACGGGGTGCGGGCCGACCGGCCGCAGGCCCAGCAGCGGTGGCTGCCCGAGGCGTGGAACGGCCGGGAGTGGGAGCTGTGCGGCACCCCCCGCCGCGACCGGCGCGAGGCCGAGCTGTACCTCAATGCCCAGCGCCGCGGGTCCCGGCCGGCCATGGCCTACCGGCTCGTCCACGAGTTCACCGACTACGAGGTGCTCCGGGTCTGGGGCACCCCGGTCCACAGGGACATCGAACCCCTCGGCAACCTCTGAGCCCCGCTCCCGCCGGTCAGCCGAGCAACGGCGAGGGGGTGAACTCGTGCCCCTCCCAGAGCTTTCGGCTCTGCTCCTCCGGGTACGGCGTCACCGTCGGTGTCGTGTCCAGTACCTGGGTGAGGCGGTTCTGAAGGTCGAACTCCGGCCAGCCCGGGTCTCCCGTCCTCGCGAAGGCCGTCCACGCCGTGCGGAAGCGGGCGGAGAGGGCCTCGGCCTCGGGGGTGACGCCCGTGCCCGCGAAGAGGAGATTGGCGAGGTCCGCCTCGAACGTGCCGAACAGCAGCGGGATGTCCAGGCCGTGGCAGGCGCCCAGCAGCCCGCCGTTGCCCGGGGCGCCCCAGGTCAGTTCGTACAGGTGGGCCCGGCCGCCGGCCGCGCTCTGCGCCTCCGCCAGGCGCAGTGACGGTATGCCGAAGAGCCAGTCGGTCTGCACCCGTTCGTACAGCTCGTCCGGCGACGCCTCGGGGAAGGCCTCGCGGTAGGCCTGCACCCCCGCCTCGCCGCCCGGTGCGAACAGACGCAGGGCGCCGGTTGCCTGTTCCTCGGTGATCTTGCCGTACATCCCGCCCATGACCAGGAAGAGGCGGTACTCGTCGCGGTTGTGGCCCACCAGGAGGTCCACGTCCCGGGCGGAGCCGGAGGCCAGCGCCTGCCAGGGGGTGGTGGGCAGCACCTCGCCGTCGACCACCGGGGAGAACGGTGTCATCGTCGGCGCGATCTGGCCCCAACGGGCCATGTACTGCGGCATCTTGATGCCCAGCGACTGCCCCGCGTCCGGCAGCCTGCGCGGGTCGGTCGTCGCCAGGTCGGCCAGCGTGGGGCGCAGGCCGGCCTCCGCCGCGAGAGCCTGGGCGATGTCCCCGGCCAGTTCGGTGGAGAGGAACGTGCCCGGCACACTCTGGGCGATCGCCCGCCGGAACAGGCCCCGCGCGCCGGGCATCGCCAGCAGCGCGGCCACCGACCCGCCGCCCGCCGACTCCCCGAAGACCGTGACCTGGTCGGGGTCGCCGCCGAAGGCCGTGATGTTCTCCCGCACCCACTCCAGCGCCGCCACCTGGTCCAGCAGGCCCCGGTTGGCGGGCGCCCCCTCGATCTGGGCGAAACCCTCCATGCCGACGCGGTAGTTGAGGGAGACCACGACCAGGTCGCCGTCGCGTGCGAGGTGCTGGGCGTCGTAGCCGGGGCTGCCGGAGTGGCCCAGCTTGTAGGCGCCGCCGTAGATCCACACCATCACCGGGCGGCGGGCGGCCGGGTCCGGGTCGGGTGTCCAGACGTTCACCGTCAGCCAGTCGTCGCCCTCGGGTGCCTCCAGGACGCCGGTGCGCCCCTGGATGCCCAGATCCTGCGGGGGCGGCGGCCCGAAGGCGTACGCCTCGCGCGTGCCCTCCCAGGCGCGTGCCCGGCGGGGTGCCGCGAACCGCGCCTCCCCCACCGGGGGTTCGGCGAACGGTATGCCCCGGAAGACCGCCAGCCCGTCCTCCCGCAACCCGCGCACGGCGCCCGACGCCGTGCGTACGATCGGTCCCTCGGCGGCGTGGGGCGGCTCCGGAGACTGACTTGTCGTCATGCTCGCTCGCTTTCGGTGGGGGCGCTGCCGTCATCACGGCCGGTCACTCGTGGAACGCCCGGCACATCGCACGAGTGCCGAACACCACTCACCCGTATGGGTGAACCCGTCAGCCGTACTGGGCGACGAACGCCCTGGCCTGCACCTCGTCGATCTCATACACCGTCTCATGGGCCCGCGGATCGCGCGCATGGAAGGTGTGGCACAGCGGACCGGCCGGTCCGCCCAGCTCCACCAGCGAGGCCGACGCCCCGCGCACCGCCCGCTCACCGGGCGCCACGGTCAGGTCGATCCGGTTGACGACCCCCGGCGTCACCCACACCGGCACCGACTCCAGCAGGCCGAAGAGCTGCAGGTGGTAGTGGCCGTTGAGGATCATCCGCACATCGCCGCCGCGGATCGCCGCCGCCAGCTCGCCGGGGTCGCGCAGTCCGAAGGCCGACTGGGTCACCGAGAGGTCCAGGGCGAACGGCGGGTGGTGGAAGGCGAGGACCGTGCCGTGCTCGGCCGGGGTGCGCAGCACCTCGCGCAACCACTCCAGCTGGGGTGCGGCCAGCCGGCCGTGGACCTTGCCCGGCACCAGCGAGTCCAGGGTGATGAAACGCCAGCCGCCGACCGTGCTGACGGCGGCCCGCTCCTCCCCGCCGAACACCTGCTCGGCGCGGTCGGTGCCGTCGGCGGCCAGATGCCCGCTGCCCAGCACCTTGGCGAAGGCCTCGCGCTCGTCGTGGTTGCCGGTGGTGCACAGGACGGGGATGTTCCGTTCCTGGGCGTACGCGCCGATCAGCGTGCGCAGCGCGGTGTACGCCTCGACCGCGCCGTCGTCGGCCAGGTCGCCGGTGACGACCACCGCGTCGAAGCCGGAGAGGTGGCGGAGTTCGTCGAGCATCAGCCGCAGCGACGCCGTGGCGTTGACGCCACGCTTGTTGGGGGCGTCGGTGCGGTCCAGGTGGGTGTCGGAGAGATGGAGTATCCGCATGCTCGGACGGTACCGGTGAATTCCCCGGCCATCACCGGCCCGTGTGCCACGCGGGTACCGCTCGTGCCGTACGCGTTCGCCCTCGGGCTCGGCCTGCCGGTCGCGGGCCGGCCCGAGGGCGAACAGGGTGGTTCGGCTCAAGCTCTCGGCTCAAGCTCTCGGCTCAAGCTCCCGGCTCAAGCTCCCAGCTCAAGCTCCCGGCTCAAGCTCCCAGCTCAAGCCTTCGGCTCAAGCTCTCAGCTCAGGCTCTTGAGCGCCGCCGCGTCGTACGACTTCAGTTCCTCCGTGCGCCCGGCCAGCACCTTCGCCGCCCACTCCGGGTCCTGGAGGATGGCGCGGCCGACGGCGACCATGTCGTACTCCTCGCGCTCCAGGCTGTCGAGGAGGTCCTCGATGCCCCGGACCGGGGAGCCCTCGCCCGCGAAGCCCTTGATGAAGTCGCCGTCGAGGCCGACCGAGCCGACGGTGATGGTCGGCTTCCCGGTGAGCTTCTTGGTCCAGCCGGCCAGGTTGAGGTCGGAGTCCACGAACTCCGGGAGCCAGTAGCGCCGGGTGGAGGCGTGGAAGACGTCGACACCGGCCGCCGCCAGCGGGGTGAGGATCGCCTCCAGCTCCTCCGGGGACTCGGCGAGACGGGCGTCGTAGTTGTCCGACTTCCACTGCGAATAGCGGAAGATCACCGGGAACTCCGGGGAGACCGACGCGCGTACGGCGGCCACGATCTCGGCGGCGAACTGGGTACGGGCGACCGGGTCGCCGCCGTAGGCGTCGGTACGGCGGTTGGTGCCCGCCCACAGGAACTGGTCGAGGAGGTAGCCGTGGGCGCCGTGCAGCTCGACCCCGTCGAAGCCGATCCGCTCGGCGGCGGCCGCGGCCTCGGCGAACGCCCGGATGACGTCGTCCAGGTCCTGCGAGGTCATCGCCTTGCCCTCGCCCTCGGTGCCGTCCAGGCGGATGCCGGAGGGGCCGACGGCGGGGGCGTCCGCGAACGGCGGCTGGCCCTGCTTGCGGACCATGCCGATGTGCCACAGCTGCGGGACGATGGTGCCGCCGGCCGCGTGTACGCCCTCGGCGACCTTCGCCCAGCCCGCCAGCTGCTCCTCGCCGTGGAACCGCGGGACGCGGCTGCTCTGCCCCGCCGAGTCGTGACCGACGTACGTGCCCTCGGTGACGATCAGGCCGACACCGGCGGCGGCCCGGCGGGCGTAGTACGAGACCACGTCCTCGCCGGGGACGCCGCCCGGGCTGAACTGGCGGGTCATCGGCGCCATCACGATCCGGTTGGGGACCGTGAGCCCGTTCAGGGCGATCGGACGGGAGAGGATCTCGGCCGCGCGGGAGGCGGGGGGCGTGGTGACGGTCACGTGGGGGGCTCCTCGTGAGTGTGCTGTAGACCGGACGGTATGTGCACACGCATCGAGTGCACATACGTGTGCAACGACCGGCCCGGACGCACCCATTCCCGCCCCCCACCCGAAAGCCGTGTGACTCCGGACACGGAGGGCGCCTCCCCGGAGTCCATGAGCGGGACCCGGACGTCCTGCTCTCCGTCCCGCTTCAGGTACCCGCCGAAGGTGCCGTACCTGGCCCGTGAGCGGCGCAAACGCCCGAGGGCGGCACCCCCTGTCGAACAGGGGGTGCCGCCCTCGGTCAGGACGAGCGATCGGCCGGAGGTCGATCAGAAGTCCATGTCACCGCCCGGCATGCCGCCCGGAGCGGCCGCGGCGGCCTTCTCCGGCTTGTCGGCGATGACGGCCTCGGTGGTGAGGAACAGCGCGGCGATGGAGGCGGCGTTCTGCAGGGCAGAGCGGGTCACCTTCGCCGGGTCGATGATGCCCTCGGCGATCATGTCGACGTACTCGCCGGTCGCGGCGTTCAGGCCGTGGCCGACCTGAAGGTTGCGCACCTTCTCGACGACGACGCCACCCTCGAGACCACCGTTGACGGCGATCTGCTTGAGCGGGGCCTCCAGGGCGAGCTTCACGGCGTTGGCGCCGGTCGCCTCGTCACCCTCGAGCTCCAGCTTCTCGAACACCTGGGAGGCCTGGAGCAGGGCCACGCCACCACCGGCGACGATGCCCTCCTCGACGGCCGCCTTCGCGTTGCGAACGGCGTCCTCGATGCGGTGCTTGCGCTCCTTGAGCTCGACCTCGGTCGCGGCACCGGCCTTGATGACGGCGACGCCACCGGCGAGCTTGGCCAGGCGCTCCTGGAGCTTCTCGCGGTCGTAGTCCGAGTCGGACTGCTCGATCTCGGCGCGGATCTGGTTGACCCGGCCCTGGACCTGCTCGGTGGAGCCGGCGCCGTCGACGATGGTGGTCTCGTCCTTGGTGATGACCACCTTGCGGGCGCGGCCCAGCAGGTCGAGGGTCGTGTTCTCCAGCTTGAGACCGACCTCCTCGGAGATGACCTCGCCGCCGGTGAGGATGGCGATGTCGTTCAGCATCGCCTTGCGGCGGTCGCCGAAGCCCGGGGCCTTGACCGCGACGGACTTGAAGGTGCCGCGGATCTTGTTGACGACCAGGGTCGACAGGGCCTCGCCCTCGACGTCCTCGGCGATGATCAGCAGCGGCTTGCCCGACTGCATGACCTTCTCCAGGAGCGGGAGCAGGTCCTTGACGGAGCCGATCTTCGAGTTGGCGATCAGGATGTACGGGTCGTCCAGGGACGCCTCCATACGCTCCATGTCGGTGGCGAAGTACGCCGAGATGTAGCCCTTGTCGAAGCGCATACCCTCGGTGAGCTCCAGCTCCAGACCGAAGGTCTGGGACTCCTCGACGGTGATGACGCCTTCCTTGCCGACCTTGTCCATGGCCTCGGCGATGAGCTCGCCGATCTGGGTGTCGGCGGCGGAGATGGAGGCCGTGGAGGCGATCTGCTCCTTGGTCTCGACGTCCTTCGCCTGCTCCAGGAGGGCACCGGAGACGGCCTCGACGGCCTTCTCGATACCGCGCTTCAGGGCCATCGGGTTGGCGCCGGCGGCCACGTTGCGCAGGCCTTCCTTGACCAGGGCCTGGGCGAGCACGGTCGCGGTGGTCGTACCGTCACCGGCGACGTCGTCCGTCTTCTTGGCGACTTCCTTGACCAGCTCGGCGCCGATCTTCTCGTACGGGTCCTCCAGCTCGATCTCCTTGGCGATGGACACACCATCGTTGGTGATCGTGGGGGCGCCCCACTTCTTCTCAAGGACGACGTTGCGGCCCTTGGGGCCGAGGGTGACCTTGACGGCGTCGGCGAGCTGGTTCATACCGCGCTCAAGGCCGCGCCGCGCCTCCTCGTCGAACGCGATGATCTTGGCCATGTGAAGTGGTCCCTCCAGGACTGGGGGTGAGTCTTCGGACCGCGCCCGCGCCCGCGACGGACGGCTCGCCGACCCGTGGGTTCCTTGCCCCACCCGGCCTGCGGGCCTCACCGACCCGGTCCATTTTTGTCACTCTCACCTTCAGAGTGCTAACGCCAATGATTAGCACTCGCCCATGCCGAGTGCAAGCGCCTCCGGGAGACTGGGCCGCGCCAGGGCCGCGCGCGGGGCGGCGCGCCGGGCCGCCCCGCGGTGGTGCGCCGGGCCGCCCGCGGTGGTGCGCCGGCCCACTCGTCCCGCGCATGCCAAAGGGCTCGTAACCCATGACTCCCCATGGGATACGAGCCCTCCGACAATGAAAGAAGAACGACGCTGTCAGTCGGCGCGTGCTTCAGCTGGTCGCGAGCCGGACCATGTCCGCCTGCGGCCCCTTCTGGCCCTGCGAGATCTCGAAATCGACCCGCTGACCTTCCTCCAGGGTGCGGTAGCCGTCCATCTGAATCGCACTGTAGTGGACGAAAACATCCGCACCACCGTCGACCGCGATGAAGCCGTACCCCTTCTCCGCGTTGAACCACTTGACGGTGCCCTGAGCCATGCCTAACTCCCCTATTACTGGCCCTTGCACAGATCCACACTTCGCGGATCCGGGTCAGACCTCACCCCCCAATGGTTGGGGGCGTGCGCCGGAACGCGTCGACCGCGGCTGAATGTATCTGTCCAACTGCCGTCTGCAACAGGTCAATCGGACGAGAATTCTGGACGGGAAGGGTCCGGAATATAGCAAGAATTCGGCCGAATTCAGGGCAAGTCGGGCCCCATAAAAGCCGCGAAAGCCGCATATAACCCGCACACTTTGGCTACTTCTTGGCGGGTCAGCGGTGTCGAATACGGGGCTCCCGACCTGGAGATCGGGACCGCGTTCCCCAACTGTACCGCGCTCAACCACACAGAATTGCCCCCTCCGCTTCTCTCACGGAGGGGGCAATCGAATGAACAGTGGGTGATCGGCGTTACCAAAGGTAATGTTCGGTCATTCGATCAGCCTGTCAGCAGGTCAGCCGCCGGCCACGGCCGGGATGATGGAGACGCCCGCACCGTCCGGGGTCGCCGTCTGAAGTCCCTGCTCGAACCGCACGTCGTCGTCATTGACGTACACATTCACGAACCGGCGCAGCTTGCCCTCGTCGTCGAGAACACGGGCGGCGATCCCGGTGTGGTTCTTCTCCAGGTCGGAGATGACCTCGCCGAGGGTGCCGCCTTCGGCGCTGACTTCGGCCTGACCACCGGTGTAGGTGCGCAGGATGGTGGGGATGCGAACGGTGACGCTCACGTTTGAACCTCCGATCGGGGCAACGCCCTGGTTTCTTACAGCTGGCTCAGGCGAGCCCGGCCTCGCGGAAAGACTCGAGATTCGGGCGAATGGTCGCCGTGAGCCCGGTCCCCGCCACGGCGTCCAGCGTCTTCAGTCCATCACCCGTGTTGAGTACGACGATCGACTTCGCCGGATCGATCAGCCCATTCTCGATGAGCTTCCTGGTGACTCCGAGCGTCACCCCGCCCGCGGTCTCCGCGAAGATTCCCTCGGTCCGCGCGAGCAGCTTGATCGCGTCGACGACCTGCTCGTCGGTGACGTCCTCCACCGCACCGCCGGTACGACGCGCGATGTCCAGGACGTACGGCCCGTCGGCAGGGTTGCCGATGGCCAGCGACTTGGCGATGGTGTTCGGCTTCTGCGGCCGCACCACGTCGTGGCCCGCCTTGTAGGCCACCGACACCGGTGAGCACCCCTCGGCCTGCGCGCCGAAGATCTTGTACGGCCTGTCCTCGACGAGCCCGAGCTTGATCAGCTCCTGCAGCCCCTTGTCGATCTTCGTGAGCTGCGAGCCGGAGGCGATCGGGACGACCAGCTGGTCCGGGATCCGCCAGCCGAGCTGCTCGCAGATCTCGTACGCCAGGGTCTTGGAGCCCTCCGCGTAGTACGGCCGCAGGTTGACGTTGACGAAGCCCCAGCCCTCGCCGGCCGAGTCGCCGATCAGCTCGGAGCAGAAACGGTTCACGTCGTCGTAGTTGCCCTCGATGCCGACGAGCTCGCCGCCGTAGATCGCGGCCATGACGATCTTGCCCTGCTCCAGGTCGTGCGGGATGAACACGCAGGAGCGGAAGCCGGCCCGGGCGGCGGCGGCGCCGACCGCGCCGGCCAGGTTGCCGGTGGAGGAGCAGGAGAGCGTGGTGTAGCCGAAGGCGCGCGCGGCCTCGACGGCCTGGGCGACGACCCGGTCCTTGAAGGAGTGCGTCGGGTTGCCGGAGTCGTCCTTGACGTACAGGCCGCCGGTGACGCCCAGCTCCTTCGCCAGGTTGTCGGCCTGGACGAGCTTGGTCCAGCCCGGGTTGATGTTCGGCTTGGTCGCCACGTCCGCGGGGACGGGCAGCAGCGGCGCGTAACGCCAGATGTTCGCGGGACCCGCTTCGATCCGCTTCCGCAGCTCCTCGGTGTCGTAGCCCGAGAAGTCGTACGCGATTTCGAGCGGGCCGAAACACTCCTCGCAGGCGAACACCGGGCCGAGCGGCACGCGGTGGCCGCACTCGCGGCAGCTCAGGGCAGTGGCGGGACCGAGATCGACGGTCGTGGAGTCGGTGGTGGTCGCAGCAGTCTGCACAGCCATGTGAGGCGAGGCCCTTTCTCCTCATCTTCCTCACGACGCATCTCGCCGTGAGACGGATTTGGCACCTTCCCTAGCCGGGAGCCTCGCGAGTGATCGACAGTGATCAGCGATCCACGAGTAACCGACTGGAGGGTTGCCGGGGCTTCATCGGGCCGTATCCCTCTGCCCCTCTGGATGAGCGGTATGCGGTTGTCAACGACCGGTGACCCCAGGACATGCGATGGTCATCGGCGTTGTTCAAGACTGTAACCGAAGGCCAGGACAGTTGAGAGTGTCGTCCGAACCGCGAGATGGATCACACCTCGCAGTGTGATCGTGACAGTGAGGAGCCGCTGACTGTGCTGGAAGAAGTCGAGCGCTGGCTGGCCACCCGCTCCTGGTCCATGAACGACCGCCCGCTGCACCGGATACTCGCCGCCAAGCAGCGCACCGGGCAGTCCGTCTCCGTGGTGCTGCCCGCGCTCAACGAGGAGGCGACCGTCGGCGACATCGTCGCGATCATCCGTCACGACCTGATGCGGCAGGCGCCGCTCGTCGACGAGCTCGTGGTCGTCGATTCCGGCTCCACCGACCGTACGGCGGCGGTGGCCGCGGCGGCCGGCGCCCGGGTCGTGCACCGCGACACGATCCTGCCGCGCATCCCCGCCGTCCCCGGCAAGGGCGAGGTCCTCTGGCGCTCCCTCCTCGTCACCACCGGGGACATCGTCTGCTTCATCGACGCCGACCTACGTGACTTCTCCTCCGACTTCGTCACCGGGATCGTCGGCCCGCTGCTGACCGACCCGGACGTGGACCTGGTCAAGGCGATGTACGACCGCCCGCTCGCCGGATCGGCCGGACAGGGCGGCCGGGTCACCGAACTGATGGCCCGCCCGCTGCTGAACATGCACTGGCCGCAGCTGGCCGGGTTCGTCCAGCCGCTCGGCGGCGAGTACGCGGCCCGCCGCTCGCTCCTCGAACAGCTCCCCTTCCCGGTCGGCTACGGCGTGGAGCTGGGCATGCTGGTCGACGCCCTGCACCTGGTGGGCCTGGACGCCCTCGCCCAGGTCGACGTGGGGGTCCGCAAACACCGTCACCAGGACGGCCAGGCCCTCGGCCGGATGTCCGCCGCGATCTACCGCACGGCCCAGCTGCGGCTGGCCCGCGGCCACCTGATCCGCCCCTCCCTCACCCAGTTCGAACGGGGTGAGGACGGCTTCGAACCGCGCACCTACTCCGTGGACACCGAGGAACGGCCGCCGATGGCGGAGATCGCCGAGTACGCCGAGCGCCGGGTGGCGTGACTTCGTCGTACGGCCGTATACGGCGGCGCGTCGGGCGTAGCCGTACGTTTGAGCGTTTCCGGGCCGGGCTAGGTTGTGGCGTATGGCTTTCACCGGCGGTGCTGAGGTGCTGGTCGCGTCCAACCGCGGCCCGGTTTCGTATGTAGTGGGCGAAGGCGGTGCCCTGCACGCCAGACGCGGCGGCGGCGGGCTGGTCTCGGGGCTGTCGGCGATCGGGCCGGACGCGAACGCGGTGTGGGTGTGCGCGGCGCTGAGCGACGGCGACCGGGAGGCGGTGCGGCGGGCCGAGGGCGGCCGGCTGCCGGCCGGGGACACCGGCGGACAGCAGGTCCGGATGCTCGACATCGATCCGGACGTGTTCTCGGACGCGTACAACGGCATCGCGAACTCGATGCTCTGGTTCGTCCACCACATGCTCTACCAGACCCCGCTGGAGCCGATCTTCGACGCGGAGTTCCGGCGGCAGTGGGCGTCGTACCAGGCCTACAACCAGGCGTTCGCGGAGGCGCTGGCGCAGGAGGCGGGCCAGGGCGCGGTGGTGGTCATCCAGGACTACCACCTGGCGCTGGCCCCACGGATGCTGCGCCGGCTGCGGCCGGATCTCCGCATCGGCCATTTCTCCCACACCCCGTGGGCACCGCCGGACTACTTCCGGCTGCTCCCCGACGACATCGCGGCGGAGCTGCTGAGCGGGATCCTGGGCGCCGATCACGCGGCGTTCCTGACCCGGCGGTGGGCGGACGCGTTCGTGGCCTGCTGTCATGCGGTGCTGGGCCCGGGGATCCCGACGGCCGGGGAGACCCGGATCGGGGTGCACGGGCTGGGGGCCGACGCGGAGTTCCTGCGGAAGCGGTCCCACGAGCCGGACGTGGACGAGCGGATGCGGGCGCTGCGCGAGGAGATCGGGGAGGGCCGCAGGACGATCGTCCGGGTGGACCGGACCGAGCTGTCGAAGAACATCGTGCGGGGGATGCTGGCGTACCGGCAGCTGCTCGACGACCACCCCGAGTGGCGGGAGCGGGTGGTGCATGTCGCGTTCGCGTACCCGTCGCGGCAGGACCTCGCGGTGTACCGCGACTACACGGCCGAGGTGCAGCGGGTCGCGGACGACATCAACGCGGCGTACGGGACGGCGGGTTGGACGCCGGTGGTGCTGCATGTGAAGGACGACTTCGCGAGGTCGCTGGCGGCCTACCGGCTGGCCGACGTGGCCCTGGTGAACCCGATCCGGGACGGCATGAACCTGGTCGCCAAGGAGATCCCGGTGGTCTCGGACGAGGGGTGCGTGCTGGTGCTGTCGCGGGAGGCGGGGGCGTACGAGGAGCTGGGCGAGGACGCCATCGTCGTGAACCCGTATGACATCGGAGGGACGGCCCGCGCCCTGCACGAG
Organism: Streptomyces sp. NPDC026538; assembly: GCF_055567535.1. Taxonomy (NCBI): domain Bacteria; kingdom Bacillati; phylum Actinomycetota; class Actinomycetes; order Kitasatosporales; family Streptomycetaceae; genus Streptomyces; species Streptomyces sp. NPDC026538. The sequence continues at coordinate 154,334 of NZ_JBVHQG010000010.1, read as the reverse complement.
GCGCTGAGTCTGCCGGGGGCGGAGCGGGCGGAGCGGTGCAAGCGGCTGGCCGCGGCGGCTACGGCGTTGCCGCCGGCGGCCTGGTTTCTTGAGCAGTTGGGGGCACTGCGGGAATGAGGGGCATGCGCGGGCCCGGTGGGGGCTTGCCGCGCAGTTCCCCGCGCCCCTTACGGGGCGCTCAGCTCAGCCAGAGTTTTCAGTAGCCGTACGACTTCCTCCGGGCCGTCTACCACCAGGTCGGCCCGCTCCGCGAGGTCGGTGACCTCCTCGCTGCCGCTGCATACCAACAGGCCCGGGACGCCCTCCGCGCGGAGCTTTTCCACGGCTGCGAAGGCCGGGATGTCGCCCAGGTCGTCGCCCGCGTAGAGGACCGCGCCCGCGCCGATCTCCCGCGCGTACTCGCGCAGCGCCACGCCCTTGTCCATGCCCGGCGGCCGCAGTTCCAGGACCAGGCGGCCCGGTTCGACGATCAGGGCGTGGCGGGTGGCCAGGTCCGTCAGGGGTGCGCGGAGGGACTCGAAGGCGGCCTGGGGGTCGTCGGCCCGGCGGGTGTGGACGGCCACGGCGTGGCCCTTGTCCTCGATCCAGGCGCCGTGCACCCCCGCGCCGTCGAGGACGGCCGGGAGTTCGGCGCGGACGGCGGCGATGCCGGGGTGCGGCGGGGGCGCGGTGATCTCACCGGTCGCCGCGTCCCAGCGTTCGGCACCGTAGTGGCCGAGGACGACGAGGTGGTCCAGGCCGGGGACGCCGGCGAAACCGCCGTAGCGGACGGCGATCTCGACGGGACGGCCGGTGATGACGGCGACGGCGGCCACCTTCGGCGCGAGGTCGGCCAGGGCCGGTACGGCGTCCGGATGAGCCCGCGCCTGCTCGGGGTCGGCGACGATCGGCGCGAGCGTCCCGTCGAAGTCGAGGCCGACGAGCGCGGAGCGGGGCTGCGAGAGCAGGGCCTCGAGCCCTTCGCGACCAGCGGGGGTGCGAGGCGAAGGCAGAGGATTGTCCGTCGGATGCGTACCCATACGGCGACCCTATCGGCGACGCCCGGGACAGCGCGCCCCAAGGGGCGCGGGGAACTGCGCGCTCGGCCCCCACCGGCCCGCACATCCCCCCGGCCTCAGCGATCCATTCGCCGCGCGTCCCGCACCCTCCGCAGCCTGTTCACCGTCACCGGGTCATGGGCCAGCGCCCGCTCGTCGTCGAGCAGGGCGTTGAGGAGCTGGTAGTAGCGCACCGGCGCCAGGTCCAGTTCCTCGCGGATCGCCCGTTCCTTCGCGCCGGGGCTCGGAAAGCCCCGGCGTTCCAGGGCGAGGATCGCCTGTTCGCGTGCGCCCAGTTCTTGCCGGTCCATGCCGAGAACCGTAACGCTCAGCCCGTGTTCGTACGGCTGTCCGCCGCCGCGGCCTCGGACTGGAGCCGGGTGAGTACGGCGGTCGGGTCGCCCGTGGACGTGACCGCCGTGCCTATCTGCGCCTTGACGTCGGCGCTGACCGCGGCCCAGGAGGTCTTTCCGGCCGGGTACAGCTCGGAGGTCGGCAACTGCTCCAGGAAGGGGAGCAGCTGCTTGTCCTGGGCCTGCGGGGAGTCGGTCATCGTCTGGGACGCGGACGTGGTGACCGGCAGCAGGCCGTACTCGCGGGAGAAGTCGAGGACGTTCTTCTCGCTGTAGACGTAGTCGAGGAAGTCACCGACCTGGTCCGCGTGGCCGTTCTGCTTGAACGCCGCCATCCAGTCGGTGACGCCCATGGAGGCGGTGGTGGTGGTCTGGCCGGCGCGGGCCGGCATCGGGACCGTGCCGAACTTGACGCCCTTCTTCTCGGCCTGCTTGATGAGCGTGGGGTGGCCGTTGAGCATGCCGACCTGGCCGTCGGCGAACGCGGCGAACGCCGTCGCGCGGTTCAGCTTTCCGGGCGCCGTCGGCCCGGTCAGGCCCTTGCCCACCAGCTCGTCCTTGAGCCACTTGAAGGTGTCGATGTTCTGCGCGGAGTCGATCGTGTACGTGCCGATGTCGTCGGTGTAGCCGCTGCCGCCGCTGAGCAGCCACTGCATGGTCTCCGCCTGCGCCTCCTCGGGGCCGAGCGGCAGCGCGTACGGGTACTTCACCCCGTGCGCCTTGAGCGCCTCGGCGTCGGCCGCCAGCTCCTTCCAGGTGGTCGGCGGGGTGATGCCGGCCTCGCTGAAGAGGGTCTTGTTGTAGAAGAGGACGCGCGTGGACCCGGCGAAAGGTATGCCGTACTGGGCGTGGTTCCACTGGCCCGCCTCGGCGAGCTGGGAGGGGAAGTCGGCCTGGACCGGGATGGAGAGCAGGTCCCCGGCCTCGTACAGCTTGCCGGCGGCCGCGTAGTCGGCGTACGAGCCGATCTGGGCGAGGTCGGGCGCCTGGCCGTCGGCGACCATCTCCTTGACCTTGCGGTCGACGTCGTTCCACGAGTAGACGGTCACGTCGACCTTCACGTCGGCGTGCTTGGCCTCGTACGCCCTGGCCAGCCGGTCCCAGTACTTCTGGGAGCTGTTGGCGGCGGAGTCTCCGTAGTCGGCGGCGACGAGTCTGAGGGTGACGTCCGAGGATCCGGTCGTCCCACAGCCACCGAGGACCGCTGTCATGCCCGTTGCGGACACCACCGCGATCATTCCTGCCCTACGCCGCCGCACGTGTACTGCCCCTGTCTAACTGTCTCGCTGTTCAAGATGTGGACCCACAAGGTCTACACCACGCAAGTGGACTAGACCTCTTGCGGGTCGGAGGGCCACACTGTTCCCGTGAGACATGTCATCGCCCTGGACGTGGGCGGCACCGGAATGAAGGCCGCGCTGGTCGGGCCGGACGGCGAGCTGCTCCACCAGGACCGCCGGGCGACCGGCCGCGACCGGGGTCCCGAGTCCGTCGTCGCCGCCATCCTCGACTTCGCCGCCGACCTGTACGCGTACGGCGAGAAGCACTTCGGCGAGGGTGCGGCCGCGGCCGGCCTCGCCGTACCCGGCATAGTCGACGAGCCGAACGGCGTCGCCGTCTTCTCGGCCAACCTCGGCTGGCGCGACGTACCCCTGCGCGCCCTGCTCGCCGACCGCCTCGGCATCCCGGTCGCCCTCGGCCACGACGTGCGCACCGGCGGCCTGGCCGAGGGCCGGCTCGGTGCGGGCAAGGGCGCGGACCGCTTCTTCTTCGTGGCTCTCGGCACCGGTATCGCGGGCGGCTTCGGCCTGGACGGCCGGGTGGAGTCGGGCGCGCACGGCTTCGCGGGCGAGATCGGCCACATCGTCGTACGACCGCAGGGCGTGTCGTGTCCGTGCGGGCAGCGCGGCTGTCTGGAGCGGTACGCGTCGGCGGCCGCGGTGAGCGAGGCGTGGGCGAAGGCCACCGGTGATCCGGACGCGGACGCGGCGGGCTGCGCGACGTCCGTCACGTCCGGCGACCCGAACGCCGTCCGGGTGTGGGGAGAGGCGCTGGCCGCCCTGGCCGACGGCCTGGTCACCGCCCTCACCCTGCTGGACCCGCGCGTCCTGATCATCGGCGGCGGCCTGGCGGAGGCGGGCGATGTGCTCTTCCACCCCCTGAGGGAGGCCGTACAGAGCCGAGTGACCTTCCAGAAGCTGCCGACGATCGTCCCGGCGGCCCTGGGAGACACGGCCGGTTGTTTGGGGGCGGGCCTGCTCGCCCAGGACCTACTAGCGACGACAACTCCGGAGGTAACCCCCTGATGGCCGCCAACGAGCCGCACTACAGCGCCCCGCAAGGGGCGCGGGGAACTGCGCGACCAGCCCCCACGCACCCGCAGCCCGGGACGCACGGCCTGGTCCTCGACGGCGCCCGGGTAGTCCTCCCGACCGGAGTCGTCGACAAGGGCCAAGTGGTCGTCGACGGCACGAAAATCGCCGCCACCGCCCCGGAAAACGCCCAGTTCATCGACGTCACCGGCCACTGGCTCCTGCCCGGCTTCGTGGACATCCACAACCACGGCGGCGGCGGCGCCTCCTTCAGCTCCGGCACCGCGGAGGAGGTCCTCACCGGCGTCCACACGCACCGCGTGCACGGCACCACCACCCTCGTCGTCTCCACCGTCACCGACGACATGGACGTCCTCGCCCGCCAGGCCGGCCTGCTCTCGGAGCTGGCCGAGCAGGGGGAGATCGCCGGCATCCACTTCGAGGGCCCGTTCATCTCCCCGTGCCGCAAGGGCGCGCACTCCGAGGCGCTGCTGCGCGACCCGGACCCGGCGGAGGTCCGCAAGCTGGTCGACGCGGCGCGCGGCCACGCCAGCATGGTCACGCTCGCCACCGAACTCCCCGGCGGCATCGAGTCCGTACGGCTGCTCACCGAGCACGGCGTGATCGCCGCCGTCGGCCACACCGACGCGTCGTACGAGCAGACGCTGGAGGCGATCGACGCGGGCGCCACGGTCGCCACCCACCTCTTCAACGCGATGCCGCAGATCGGCCACCGCGCCCCCGGTCCGATCGCCGCCCTCCTGGAGGACGAGCGGGTGACCGTCGAGCTGATCAACGACGGCACCCATCTCCACCCGGCCGCCCTGCAGTTGGCCTTCCACCACGCCGGCCCGGACCGGGTCGCGTTCATCACGGACGCCATGGACGCGGCGGGCAGCGGTGACGGCCGCTATCTGCTGGGCCCGCTGGAGGTCGAGGTCGCCGACGGGGTCGCCCGGCTGGTGGACGGCGGTTCCATCGCCGGCTCCACGCTGACGCTGGACCGCGCGCTGCGGCGGGCGGTGACCATCGACAAGCTCCCCGTCGAGCACGCCGTCGCCGCCCTGTCCGTCAACCCGGCGCGGCTGCTGGGCCGTTACGACCGCGTCGGCTCCCTGGAGCCCGGCAAGGACGCCGACCTGCTCGTCCTGGACGCCGACTTCACGCTGAAGGGCGTGATGCGACAGGGCGCGTGGGTGGTCGAACCCGAGTTGCACTGAAAAGGCGGGCCCCGCCACCTGGATGCGGTGGCGGGGCCGGGCCGGACCACTGGTCGTGCTCAGCGCCGGCCGGGGTCGAGGGCGGCGACCTCGCGTACCGCGTCGGCGACGGCCCGGAAGTCCTTCTTCAGGATCGCGCCGTGATTGCTGGCGACCTTCGCGCTGAGCCGGACGTTCGGCTTTCGCTCAAACACCTGGTCGAGACTGGCGCGGATCTCCTCCTGCTCGTCACCCTTGCTGCCGAGGGACGTCCCGGAGGCGAGCACGTACCGCACCGGGACGGTGATGGCGTCCAGTACCGGTCCCAGCTCGCGTGCGCGGGAGAGCCTGCCGAGTTCGATGTTGGAGTCCGCCATCTGTGCGGGGTTCATCCGCGGGGTCAGGCCCGTCGGGCGCAGCAGCGGCATGAACCAGCCCATCCGCCGGAACAGCTTCCGGATCCGCTGCTCCATGGCCTCGTCCAGCCAGTCGTGCGGTGCGGCGCCGTCGACCAGGACCGCGCCCAGGGCACGCTCCGGGTTCCGGGCCGCCCAGTGCGCCCCGACGACCGCCCCGTAGGACCATCCCACCACCAGCGCCCGCTCCACTCCTCTGGCCGCGAGAACCGCGTCGACGTCCCGGACGGCGGCCTCGAAGGAGTAGTCCGCCGAGCGCCCCGACTTCCTGCCGCGGGCCCGTTCGTCGTAGGTGATGTGCCGCCACTCCGGGCCCAGTTCGGCGACGGTCCGCCGCCAGTAGCCCTGCGTGGCGAACTGGCCGTTGAGGTAGACCACCGGGATTCCGCCGCCGCCGCTGTCGGTGACGGCCAGGGCGGTGTCGTCGACCGGCACCATGCCGGTCCACTGCGAACCGGCCGCGGAAGTGCTGTTCTTCGCCATGTCTGCTCCCTGATCGTGTGAGCGTGTCGGGTACGGCTCCCGCGGGCCCCGCACGTGGATCGGCGGCGGGGCCCTGCCGGGGTGGTCCTGGTGCTGCTTCCTCAGAGGCTGCGGGCGGTGATGTCGCCGCGGGTGGTGGTGGCGCGGATGTCGAGTTCGGCGGTGCCGTCGTTCTTGAGGGCATTGCTGACCCGGCCGTAGCCGGTTCCGGCGTCCAGGGCGGCCGAGACGCCGGCGGCGGCGCCGACCGAGATGTCGCCGTCCTGGGTGCGGAGCACGACCGTGCCGCGCACGGCCTCCGTGATCCGGATGTCGCCCCTGGTGGTGCTGATCTCCGCGGGGCCGCCCAGCCGGCCGATCTCGACGTCGCCGTCGAGCGCGGTGAGGCGGACGCCCGCGGCCTCGTCGATCTTGATCTGGCGGTACGCGCCTTCGAACACGACGTCACCGAGGCGTCCGACACCGCGCAGCTCGGCACCGCTGGTGCGGGCCTCGACGCGGGAGCCGGCGGGCAGCTGGACGGTGACCTCCACGGATCCGGACGGCCCGAAGAGCTGGTTGCCGGAGGCCGCGGCCGTGATCCGCAGGACGCCGTCGGCGTAGACGACGGTGGCCTGCTTGGCGGCCTCGACGTCCCGGCTCTTGGCGGGGTTGGCGGGCAGCACCTCGACGGTGGTGTCGGCGCGGTCCGCGGCGATGAGCTGGACGCGTCCGGCGGGGATCTCCAGGACGACGGAGACCGGGGCGGTGGTGTCGAACTTCTGCATCGTCTTCTCCTGTGACTCGCTGTTTCCGATGAAGGAAAAGCTACGTTGCGTTCACGAATTCGGCAACACACTCGTTGCGCTGCACAGTCGTTTATGCAGCTCACAGCCTAGAAAGTGTTGCATTGACTTTAGAGATGAACGCAACGACGACGGTCCGATCGTTGCAATGAATTGGAAGTGAACGCTATGCTGGGACCGGCAGGACCGCCGAGGCACGAAGGAGACCGCCGATGCCGGGAGGCAGGCTCACCCAGCAGGAACGCCAGCAGATCGCGCTGGGACTGGCCGACGGCCTCGCCTACGCCGAGATCGCCCGCCGCCTCGACCGTCCGACCTCGACGGTCACCCGCGAGGTCATGCGCAACGGCGGGCCCACCGCCTACCGCGCCGACCTGGCCCACCGCGCCACCGAACACCGCGCCCACCGGAGCAGGCAGCCCGCGCCCAAAGTCGCCGGGGCTCCGGCGCCGGCCCACGGACGCGACCCCGAGGCCGTGCGGGAGTACGAGGAGACCCTGACCACCGTCATGATGGCTTCGGGCATGACGACGATGCCCGCCCGCGTCATGGCCTCCCTCACCCTCACCGACACCGGCAGCCTCACCGCGGCCGAACTCGTCGAGCGCCTGAAGGTCAGCCCGGCGTCCGTCTCCAAGGCGATCGCGTTCCTGGAGAGCCAGGGACTCGCCCGCCGGGAACAGGGCGAGGGCCGCCGCGAGCGCTATGTCGTCGACGACGACATCTGGTACCAGTCGATGATGGCCAGCGCCCGGTCCACCGCCAAGATCGTCGAGATCGCCCGGCAGGGCGTCGGCGTCCTCGTCCCCGGCACCCCGGCCGCCACCCGCCTGGAGAACATCGCCCGTTTCCTCGACTTCGTCAGCGAGAGCATCGCCCGCGCGGCGGAGCAGGCCCGCGAGATCCTCCACACCAAGCCCGAGGCGACCTCCCTGGACGGACCTGAACTCTAGGCCGGTCGCCGTCTCTTTGGCATGATCGAGACCCCCGACGGACGGCACGGGCATGCACGACGGAGGTCGCCCGGTGATCCTCACGGTCACGCTGAACACCGCTCTCGACATCACCTACCGGGTCGGCGCACTGCGCCCGCACGCCTCGCACCGCGTCTCCGACGTGACCGAACGGCCGGGCGGCAAGGGGGTGAACGTGGCCCGGGTGCTCGCCGCGCTCGGGCACGAGACGACGGTGACCGGTTTCGCGGGCGGCGCGACGGGGCGCGCGGTACGGGAGCGGCTCGCGGACACCGCGGGCGTGCGGGACGCGCTGCTCCCGGTCGCCGGGCCGACCCGCCGCACGATCGCCGTCGTGGACGAACTGACAGGTGACACGACCCAGTTGAACGAGCCGGGCCCGCAGATAGCACCAGCCGAGTGGGGCGCCTTCCTCGACCACTACGAGGAGTTGCTCCCCGGCACCTCGGCGGTGGCATTGTGCGGCAGCCTCCCGCCGGGAGTACCGGTCGGGGCGTACGCGGGACTGATAAAAGCGGCCCGTTCCGCCGGTGTCCCCGTCCTCCTCGACACCAGCGGGGAGCCACTGCGGCGCGGGGTGGCCGCCCGCCCGGACCTGGTCAAGCCGAACGCCGTGGAACTGGCCGAACTCACCGGCTCCCACGACCCGTTGCGCGCCACCCAGGACACCCGCCGACGCGGCGCCCGCACGGTGGTCGCCTCCCTGGGCCCGCAGGGCCTCCTGGCCCTCACCCCGGAGGGCCGCTGGCGCGCCACGCCTCCGACACCGCTTCACGGCAACCCGACCGGCGCAGGCGACTCGGCAGTCGCCGGCCTGCTCTCCGGCCTGGTGGAACACCTTTCCTGGCCGGCCCGCCTGACCCGCGCCCTCGCCTTGTCGGCGGCGACCGTGGCGTCACCGGTGGCCGGCGAGTTCGACGGCCCGACCTACGAGGAGTTGCTGGGCCAGGTCACGGTGACGGGCGGGATCACAGTGGCGTAATACCGCCTGCAAGGGTTCCTGCCTCCCTCCGGGCGGCAGGAACCCTTCACGCGTTTCGGGGCTCGGCCGTTACTTAGTCAGGTAGACCTGGTCCAGGACGGCGTTGCACTGGTTGCCGTCGTTGCAGGCAACCGCGATCGTGTTGGTGCCCTGGTTCAGGGTGACGTTGGCCCATGTGGTCTTCCAGCCCTTCTCCCAGTTGCCTGCGGGAGTGTTGCCGAAGTTCTTCATGTTCAGCGGCTGGGAATTGGCCTCGCCGTTGACCAGCAGAGTGGCGTTGGCGTCCGCGCCGGGGACGCCGTAGCGCACATACAGCCGGTAGGTGCCGGCCTTCTGGATGCCGTCGACGGTCCAGGTGACCTTCGCCCCGACCTGGTTGAAGCCTGTCACATAGATGCCGCCGTCGGCCTTGGCACCCTTGAACTCGGACGCCGTGGTGGTCCCGCCCTCCAGCCGCAGCGCCTTCGCATCAGTCTTCGGCAGTTCACCCGACGCCGACACCGAGCTGGTGCTCGATGGGCTCGGGGAGGCGCTCTGGGACTGGGACGGGGACGTGGAGGCGTCGCCGCTCGCCTTGTCGTCGTCGCCGTTGCCGTTCATCATCGCGACGCTGATGCCTATGACGACCGCCGCCACCACCGCGATGGCGCCGATGAGGAGGCCCTTGGTGTTGGGGCCCCGGCCGCGGCCCGGCGGCGGCGTCTGCTGGCGGGTGGTCGGCGCGCCGCCCGGGAAGGTCTCCGGGGCCTGGTAGGCCGCGCTCGGCGGCTGGCCATAGCCGGGCTGCTGCTGCGGGATGGTCTGGTTGCCGCCGTACTGCGGGGCCTGCTGCCCGCCGTAGCTGCGTTCGCCGACCGAGCGCACCCTGCTGACCGCGTTCGGGTAGCCGTAACCACCGGAGCCGGACGGCGGCTGGGCTCCTCTGGCCTGGCCGTCGGCGTACAGGTAGCCGAACGGGTCGTCGTCCTCGGGCGTGCTCGCGCCGTTGTCGCCGGGCGTCATCCCTTGGTACTCCTCAACAGGTGCGGGCGGATGCGGTACAGGTATTGAGAGTCGAGCCTACCCGGTCTGACTGACCCAAACGGGTGACTCGGACCGCATCAATGCTATGACCTGGGGATCATCCGGCACGGCGATGCTGTTTGGGACGAGATCGTTTCTCTACGTACATCCGCTCGTCGGCGGATTTCAGGACTTCGTCCGCCGACATGCCGCAGTGCGCCCACCCGATGCCGAAGCTGGCGCCCACCCGGACCGCCCGGCCCTCGGCGCGGATCGGCTGGATGATCTCGTTGCGCAGGCGTACGGCCAGGTCCTGGGCGTCGGCCTTGCCGAGCCCGTCGGCGAGGATCACGAACTCGTCGCCGCCGAGGCGGGCCACCGTGTCCCCGTCGCGCACCCCCCGGCTGAGCCGCCGGGCGACCTCGATGAGGACCGCGTCGCCCGCGTTGTGCCCGAACCGGTCGTTGATCGACTTGAAGCCGTCGAGGTCGCAGAAGAGCACCGCGAGCCCCTTGGCGCCGTCGTCACGGCCGTCCTCGGGGGCGACAGTGTGCACATGGTGGTCGAAGCCGTCGTACGACTGGGTCGACGCGGCGAAGTCGAAGCCGTGGCCGTTGGCGTCGTAGGCGGGGTGGCCGTAGGCCGCGTCCAGGGACTCCAGGCCGTCGCTGTCGGCGCGCCGGCAGAGCCGGGAGGCGAGCCGCGAGCGCAGCTCGGCGGAGTTCGGCAGGCCGGTCAGGGAGTCGTGGGAGGCGCGGTGGGCGAGCTGCAGCTCGCGGCGCTTGCGCTCCTCTATGTCCTCGACGTGGGTGAGGAGGAAGCGGGGGCCGTCGGCCGCGTCGGCGACCACGGAGTTACGGAGCGAGACCCAGACGTAGGTGCCGTCGCGGCGGCCGAGGCGGAGTTCCGCGCGGCCGCCCTCCGCCGACGTGCGCAGCAGGGTGCCGATGTCCTCGGGGTGGACCAGGTCGGAGAAGGAGTAGCGGCGCATCGCGGAGGCGGGGCGGCCCAGCAGGCGGCACAGGGCGTCGTTGGTGCGCAGTATTCGGCCGTGCTGGTCGCCGCCCATCTCGGCTATCGCCATGCCGGAGGGGGCGTACTCGAAGGCCTGCCGGAAGGACTCCTCGCTGGCGCGCAGGGCCTGCTGCTCGCGCTCCAGGCGGACCAGGGCCCGCTGCATGTTCGCACGTAGACGCGCGTTGCTGATGGCTATCGCGGCCTGGAAGGCGTACATCTGCAGGGCCTCGCGGCCCCAGGCGCCGGGATGCCGGCCGTTGCGCGGGCGGTCCACGGAGATCACGCCGAGCAGTTCGCCGCACGAGCTGCCCGATATGCCGGGTGTGTACATGGGGGCGAAGAGGCGGTCCGAGGGGTGCCACTCGTCCTCGAAGCGGGGCGCGGGGCCGTCGGTGTACCACTGCGGGACGTCGTCGTCGTCGAGGACCCAGCCCTCGGTGTGCGGTATGAAGACGAGGTCGCCCCACTTCTCGCCCATGTTCAACCGCCGGTCCCAGGAGTCACGGGAGCCGACCCGGCCGGTGATCAGGGCCTCGGCGGCGGAGTTGCCGGACAGGGCCGCGACCACGAGATCGCCGTCGGGGCGTACGAGGTTGACGCACGCCATCTCGAACCCGAGGGCGGTGATCACGCCGTCGGCGACGGTCTGCAGGGTGTCCGCCAGACTGCGGGCCGTGTTCATGTCGGCCATGACCTGGTGCAGTTGTCGCAGGGACGCAAGACGGACGTAGGGTTCCGACTCGGTCTCCATGTTCGCCCTCCCCCCGAGACCTCGCAGCGAATCAAGGGTCTGCTTCGGCGCTACTTTTCCCAGCCACTGAATCACAGTGCGCTGCTCACTCGGTACACAGGGTCAACAATTAATGCCCCTTGTGACTCAAGTCACAGTAGAACATGAGCAATTGCGTGGAGTTTCTGCGTTTTCCCTGTGCGTTTACTGAACACAGCCTTTGTAGGTGTGTGCACATGATGCACGTTACGAGCTTTCACCACCCCGCCCTTGGTCCTAGGACCCGGCTCGGGCCGATGGCCGATGCGGACGCACAGGGGCCGACACTAGCGTTTCCGGCGTGCTGAAGACTCCCTCCCCCACCGCCACAGAAGCCACCGGGCATGCTGTGGGGGTGAGCAACGAAGCGTTCAAGGCGGCCTTGGCCCGGCTCGCCGCGGGCGTGGTCCTGGTGACCGCGCAGGAGCCGTCGCTGGACCCGGACGACCCGCTGGCGCCGACGGGCGAGGACGTCGGCATGACCGCCACCGCGTTCATGTCGGTCTCGCTGGATCCGCCATTGGTGCTGGTCAGCCTGCGTGAGGGCTCCCGGATGGACGACCTGCTCGACGAGCAGCCACGGTGGGCGGTCTCCGTGCTGACCGAGAGCCAGCGCCACATCGCCGGCCGCTTCGCGATGAAGGGCCGCATCAGCGACCGTCTGCTCTTCGAGGACATTCCGTACGTACGCGGCGAGGCCTCGGGCGCGCCCCTGGTCGGCGGCGCCCTCGCGACCCTGGAGTGCCGCACCGAGCAGCGGGTGACGGCAGGCGACCACACCCTGGTGATCGGCCGCGTCCTCACCGCCGACCTCCCGAGCGCGGAAGGCGGACCGCTGATGTATTTCCGGGGCCGGTACCGGCAGCTGGAATGAAACCGCGCGGTCTGTTTTTCAATTCCGCGGGCACTCTTTCCTCGGACACGCTTTCCGCGGGCGCGGACCGAAAGGCCGTTCCGGGACGCGATACACGCGATGCGATCGCGAACGAACGTGAAAGACATGACCCGTGCCGGGCGACGACCGACCGGTCGCGACCGAGAATCCCGGTGATCTCGGAATGCCGGTGATCTCACCGCGGAGAAGATCTGGCAGATCCGGAGACGGCCGTCAGGACCAGTCGCGGCCCGAGCGGCCCCGCTTGGTGTCCGAGCGCTGCTTCTTCTCGCGCAGCCGGCGTTCGTTGATGCCGCGTGGGATGCGGGTCGGGGTGCGGGGCTTGGGCGGGGGCGCGGTGGCCTCGGCGAGGAGGGTCGCGAGGCGCACCGCCGCGGTCTCGCGGTTGCGCCACTGGGAGCGGTGCTCGGACGCCCGTACGACGACCACGCCGTCGACGAGCCGACCGGCCAGCCGTGCCAGCGCCCGCTCCTTCCACACCGGCGGCAGCGCCGCCGTGTTCGCGAGGTCGAAGCGCAGCTCCACCTGCGAGTCACTGGTGTTGACGTGCTGCCCGCCTGGCCCGGACGACCGCGAGAAACGCCAGTTGAGCTCGGCCTCGGGGAGCGAGACGGAGCCGCGGATGAGATACGGACCGGACATGCCCCCATGGTCGCGCGCCTGACCGGCACACGTCACGCGAATATCGCCCCTCACCCGTTTGGCAAAGAAAGTAAAGCGAGCTGGAACCTTCGGTACCCCTCGTGGCGTTCATACGGGTAGCTGTAGCTTCAAGCCCGTACGCCGCACGGCCGTACGCAAACGAGGGAAAGGACTCCCGACCATGGCTGTAAGCCTGTCCAAGGGTGGCAACGTCTCGCTCACCAAGGAGGCTCCAGGCCTGACCGCCGTCACCGTGGGCCTCGGCTGGGACGTCCGCACCACCACCGGCACGGACTTCGACCTCGACGCCTCGGCGATCGCGGTCAACACGCAGGGCAAGGTCTACTCCGACGCCCACTTCGTCTTCTTCAACAACAAGCAGACCCCGGACAACACGATCGTCCACACGGGCGACAACCGCACGGGTGAGGGCGCCGGCGACGACGAGGCGATCAACGTCAACCTGGCGGCCCTCCCGGCCGACATCGACAAGATCGTCTTCCCGGTCTCGATCTACGACGCGGAGACCCGTTCGCAGAACTTCGGCCAGGTCCGCAACGCCTACATCCGCATCGTCAACCAGGCCGGCGGCGCCGAGATCGCGCGCTACGACCTCTCCGAGGACGCGGCCACCGAGACCGCGATGGTCTTCGGCGAGCTGTACCGCAACGGCGCGGAGTGGAAGTTCCGCGCGGTGGGCCAGGGCTACGCCTCCGGCCTGGTCGGCATCGCCCAGGACTTCGGCGTCAACGTCTGACGGTCGCCGCGCTGTACGGGAGCCCCTGGCCGGGTGGTTGCGGCCGGGGGCTCCCCGCTTCCGCTCACTTCACGGGCGCGGACGCGTACGACACGAAGGCCGCGCAGGCGGAGGGGGTCAGGGCGAGCCGGGGGCCAGGGCTCCACGTCAAGTCGGCGGAGGCCTTGCGGATCATGTTTCTCCGAGCAGTTGCTCGATGAAGGCCGACGACTCACGTGGTGAGAGCGCCTGCGCCCGGATGGCGCCATACCGCGGCTCAAGGATGCGCGGACACCCGGGGTGACCGCACGCCGCACACCCAACCCCCCTCACCGGACGCCGAGTCGGGCCGGGGCCTCGTCCTCGTGGAGGCGCTCGCCGACAAGTGGGGCGTGGCACCGGGGCTGTCGCCGCGCAAGACGGTGTGGGCCGAGATCGGGGTGTCGCCGTAGCCCGGAAACGCGGGCGTCGGTGGCGAGGGACGTCACCACCTAAGGAACGACGGGGAGAAAGAACTCCCGCCAAGCCCCACCCCTCCCGCCCGTCGCGCAGAGTCACTCCCGCGAGTGAATATGCCCAACTCGGCTGGATTTGAGGCGGGTTGCGTGCCCTACGCTCAGCGCGACAACCGCAGAAAAACTTCGGCCCTCGCCGGGACGGGCAATCCCAGTGCGAGGGCCTGACCACCTAGGAAGAACGACCTTCCCGATGGATACGAAAAACCCTAGCGCGCCCTCGTGCGCCGAGCCCCGTGTTGCCGCCAAGAAGCACCCGAACCGGGGGTCCGGCGGCCTCATGCACGACAACTCCCGCCACACCTCCCACTTCGTGGTGATCGGCAACCACCTGGCCCAGCACCCCACCCTGTCGGCGCTCGCGATCGGCTTCGGCGTGCACATCCAGTCGCTTCCCAAGGGCGCCCGGGTGGACATCAAGAGCCTGGCGGCCCGCTTCCCGGAGGGCAGGGACCGTATCGCCGCCGCGCTGAACGAGCTGGAGGCCGAGGGCTATCTGCGGCGCGAACGCGAGCGGATCGCCGACGGCCGGATCATCACCCGCACGGTCTCCTGCAACCAGCCCGGCCACCGCGCCCGCCGATCCGAAGCCGTGGCACGACCCGGGACACCGCAGAAGCCCGCCCGCAAGAAGGCCCTGCCACCCGTGCCGCGCCCGGCCTGCCCCTCCCCCGCGCTCCTCCAAAATGCCCTGGACCTGCTCGCATCCCTCCGCCGCCACGACTCACGGTTGCTGCTGTCGGCCGTCGAGGCGGCCCACCTGGCCCCCGGAGTCGCCGCCTGGCTGGAACGCGACGCCGCCCCCAGCGCCGTACGGCACGCCCTGACCGCAGACCTGCCGGCCGAACCGCTCCACAGGCCCGCCGCCCTCCTGGCCCACCGCCTGACGGACCGGCTGCCCGCGCCACCACCCTTCCGCGCACCGGCTCCGCCACCAGCCGTGCCCACCCGGATCCACAACTGCGACAGCTGCGACCGAGGCTTCCGCTCCCCGGCACCTGGACTCTGCCGTGACTGCCGAACCGACCTCCCGGAGGAGACCTAGCATGAAGGCGACGATCCTTGCCCCTGGGCACAGACGACGAGGAGCGAGCGCCATGACCATCGCACCGGACAACGCGCGGCAGGGCGCCTCCCACCTCTACCGGACGATGCGGGACTTCGTGCACTCCACGGACGACACCCTTCCCGGCAAGTTCGAGATCACCAAGGAAGGGATCGTCCTCGACATGATGTCGCCCTCGAAGCCGCACGAACTCACCGTGCTGCGCGTCCGGCAGCGGCTGGAGAAGGTGATGCCCGAGACACTGGTGGCTCATACGGGCGAACCCGACGTCGAGGACGAACCCGAGGGGGTCATGCGCCGCCCCGATGTGATGGTGATCAGCGATGCGGAGATGGAGGGAGACGGTTCCTTCGATCCCCGCTCGCTCGTCGCCGCCGTGGAAATCGTCTCGCGCTCCAATCCGGACAACGACTGGGTCTCCAAGATGCGCGACTATCCCCTGATCGGCATCCCCGTCTACGCGGTCTTCGACCCCCGCACCGGCACCGGCGCCGTCCTCACCGACATCCACCCCACCCCCGACGGGCCGCGCTACGCGACCCGCAAGGACTTCGTCTACGGCGAGGACGTCACCATCGGCGACTGGACCATCGCGACGGACGGCCTGCCGCGCTACCCGCCTCCGGGCGGGTAGCGCCGGATAGGTTGCCGACATGATCCTCGCCCCGCTCCCCCTCACCCCCGACCACGACATCCCGGGCCCGCTCCTCACCGAGCTCACCGCGCTGTACGCCTCCGATCGGGAGTTCCAGGCGCTCAGCGGGGACTTTCCGGATCCGGACGACATCCGGCCGAATCAGGTGGCCGGTGCGCTGGCCGACGAGTTGGCGAACCCGGACGTGGAGGTGCTGCTGGCGCGTGCCGAGGGGCGGCTGGTCGGGGTGGTGATCACGCTGGCCCGGCACCCTGATCCGGCCGACCCGGATCCGTGGATCGGACTGCTGATGGTCGACGCGGGGGCGCGGGCGCGGGGGTACGGGCGGCGGATCGCGGAGGGCGTCGAGGAGAGGTTCCGGGCGGCGGGGCGGGACGCGCTGCGGCTCGCCGTGCTGGAGAACAACCCGAAGGGGCTCGCCTTCTGGACGGCCCTCGGGTACGAGGTGATCGGGCATCGCCCGGACCGGCAGCTCGGGCGGCCGTGTGCGGTGCTGCGCAAGGAGCTGACCAGGACGGAGGGGTGACCGGGCCTACGGCCGGGACGGCTTGCCGTCGCCGTACAGCCAGGTCTTCCAGATGGCGGAGAAGTCCTTGCCGGGGGCCTTCTTCTCGACGTACGCGGTGAACTCGGCGGTGTCCGCGTTGCCGTGGCGGTGGGTGGCGGCCCAGCCCTGGATGATGTCGTAGAACGCGTCGTCGCCGACGGCCTGGCGGATCTTCTGCAGGACCATCGCGCCGCGGTCGTACACGGGCGGGTCCGAGATGTGCGCGGCGCTCGACGGCTCGGCGGGCGGGAACGCCCACAAGCCGCTGTCCCCGGAGCCCGCGTAGACCTTGTCGAAGGTCTGCTGGGCGCTCGGGCCGCCGTGGTCCTCGTCCCAGAGCCACTCGGCGTAGGTCGCGAAGCCCTCGTTGAGCCACATGTCCCGCCAGGTCCTCGGGGTGACGGAGTCGCCGTACCACTGGTGGGCGAGTTCGTGGACGAGGGTCGCGGTGTCCGGGGCGCCGGGGAAGACGGGCCGGTTCTGGGTCTCCAGGGCGTACCCGGAGTCCGCCGGGCGGTCCACGATCGCGCCGGTGGAGGAGAAGGGGTAGGGGCCGAAGTTGTACGCCTCCCACTCGATGATCTCGGGGAGCTTCGCCAGCACCGCCCGGCTCGCCTTCACCTGCGTCGGGTCCACGGCCGTGTACACCGGCAGGCCGTCGGAGAGGGCGGAGCGGGTCACCGTGTAGTGGCCGACGGCGACCGTGGCGACGTAGCTCGCCATCGGCTCGGCGGTGTGCCAGACGAAGGTCGTACGGCCGTTCTTCGTCGTCTCGCTCTTCAACTCCCCGTTGGAGACGGCCTGGAGGCCCTCGGGGACGGTGACCGTGATGTCGTACGACGCCTTGTCGGAGGGGTGGTTGTTGCCGGGGAACCAGGCCATGGCGCCGACCGGCTCGCCGAGGCCGAGGGCGCCGTCCGCGGTACGCAGCCAGCCCTCCTTCGAGCCGTCGGGGTCGGTGATCGTCTCCGGGCGGCCCGAGTAGCGCACGGTCGTGCCGAAGGTCTCGCCCTTGTCCAGGTCGTCGTGCGGGCGCACGGTCAGCTCCTGGCCGGCCCGGTTCCAGCGGGCCTCCCTGCCCTCGACGGTGACCTGGTCGACGTGCAGCCCCCGGAGGTCGAGGTCGAACGCGGACAGGTCCCGCGTGGCCCGGGCGGTGATCACGGCGGTGCCGGTGAGGCGGCGGGTGGCGGGGTCGTAACCGATGTCCAGGGCGTAGTGGCTCACGTCGTAGCCGCCGTTGCCCGCCTTCGGGAAGTACGGGTCGTGGACGCCCGCGCCGCCCGGGGTGCCGTGCACCCCGCCGTCGCACGCGGCCAGCACGAGGCAGAGCAGGACGGAGGGGAGAACGGGCACGGACCGGGGCATGGATCGGGGCACGCACGTGATCGTAGGACGCCATGACACCATCGACGACGTGCTCGACATCGGCTACGCCCTCTCCAACCGGTTCCCGGACCCGCCCCAGACCGACTATCGGCGGGTGGACGTCCACGCGCTGCGCCACGACCTGTTCTGCGGGGACGTCTACCTCGCGGACACCAAGGCGGACCGGGAGCTGTCCACAGCCTGGGGATGGGTCCCGGTGCTCGACTTCGCGTGGGCGCTGTGCGACATCGTGGAGCGGATCGACCGCGACCCGGCGGGGTCCCGGGCCGCCCGGCCGCAGCACGCGGAACTCGACTTCACCGAGTCCACCGACCGCATGCTCTTCGAGCGTCGCTTCGGCTGGGTGGACGTCGAGGCGGACTGGATGCCGGCCGAGGAGCCTCCACTCACCTTCTCCCACGCCGAACTGCGCCGGGAGGCACGGGACTTCCTGCACGATCTGATCGCCGACCTCACCGACATGCACGAGGGCCTGGCCGACAATCCGGCGATCTGGACACTCCAGGCCCGCTTCCCGAGGGTGTCGTAGCCTTCCGGACGCCTTCCGGGCCCACTCCCGGACGCCTTCCCGGACGCCTCCCGCGCGCCCTTCCCAGGCGGTTGAACGACCTCCGGATGTACGGAAGTTGACTGCCCACCGAGGCGGGAGTGACAAGTGGGGCCGGAGTCGGCGGAAGGCGTTCCGCCCGACCCGGCCGCCTTTACGTTGACTCCGTGCGGACGCAGCGACAGGCAGGCGACAGCGGAAAAGACGCCTCTCCCGAGGGCTCCCGGGCACCGGTCACCGCCAAGCCCATCGGCTCCACCGTGCCCGTCGGCACCACCACGCCTGCCGGGCCCAGCACGTCCATCGGGCCCACGGAACACGCGCTGCTGGCCCTCCGGGGGGCCGCGGGGAACGCGGCCACCACGAAGGCGCTGCGGGACGCGAAGGGGAAAGGCGTCTCCCGGCCGTCGGCGGTCCGCGGCCGGCCGGTGGCGCCCGTGGCCCCCATCGAGGAAGAGCGCACCGAGCCGGGGCTCGTGCTGCCGCCGTACCTGATGGACTTCCAGGCCGCCGGGCTGTCCACGGCGTACGGGCTGACCGGGCACGAGTTCGTACGGAACGCGGTGGCCGCCGTGGTCGGGCACGGCGACGGCACGGTCGCCGGCATCGGCGCCGAGCTCGCCGGACGCCCCGAGTCGTTCTACGGGCAGGGCCGCGCCTTCACCGTCCAGGGCAAGACCGGCAAGGAGTGGTTCGACGTCACCGTCACCGTCTCCCGTGCCCCCGACGACCGGCCGCCGGTCTTCCATCCCAAGGACCTGCTCGCGAACACCCTGCCCGACCCGGACGGGGCGCCGCTCGCCGCGGTGGACGAGGCCGAGGGCAAGGACACCAAGGTCGACGTCCAGCACAACACCGCCGCCACCGTCGCGACCACGGCGAGCGGCGGATCCAGTAAGGGCCTGGGCGGCATGGCCTTCGGGCTGGCGCCCGTCGTACCTGGGCTGTGGCTGGGCGGCGCCGGTCTGGCGAACGCGCAGCCCTGGCAGTCCTCGCGGGAGTCCCGCAGCCAGCGCAACGTGGCCGAACCGCGGGTGCTGCGCAGCGAGAAGGGCTCGGTCGAGGCACCGCGCAAGGTGCGGTACGGCGTACGGATCAAGAAGCAGGGCGCCCAGCACGCGACGCGGCCCGCGCAGACCTTCCACGGCTCGGGGACCCTCACCCAGCGCGTGCCCACCGAACACCTCGTCCCGGCGGGCACCGCGGCGCCCGCCGCTCCGCAGCCCCTCCGGGCGGACACCGCCCGGCTCGTCTCGCTCGCCGACTCCATGGCCCCGGTCGCGGTGACCGACAGCGCGGCCCCGCACCAGGGCGGCGGCGGGCTCTTCGACGCCGTCGCCGCCGTCCTGCACCCCTCGCTCACCGCACCCGGCGCACCCGGCCGCGCCCGGCTCTACGAGGCGACCTCCACGGCGACCGTCCTGGAGGACCTGCCCCGGCTGCTGCGCGACGGCGTCACCGGCGAGGACCTGGCGTCCAAGGACGGCAGCAGCGTCGGCAGCTACCGCCTGCGCGCCGAGATCACCGGCATGTCGCCCGGCTGGGGCACCGGCGGGACCCAGCTGCGCACCCACCAGCAGACCCAGCACTCGGTCACCGAGAGCGCGGGCAAGGGGCGTGCCGTCACGGGCGGCCTGGGCCCGGCCATCGGCGTCGGAGCGGCCGGTAACGCCGCCGTCGTACGGGCCACGGCCATGCCGGTCGCGGCGGCCCGCAAGGCACGGTTCACGGTGGCCGAGCAGACCGTGTCGAGCCGCCAGGGCGCGGAGGTGCGCGGCGACAAGGTGCTCTACCTGGCGAGCGTCCAGTTCACCGCGGAGGGCACGGGACCGCGCTCGGCCGAGATGATCCTGCGCCCCGGCACCCGGGTCGCCCGGCACCCGATGCGGGTGTGGATGAGCCTGCGGGCCGACGAGGCGCGGTCACTCGGGCTGCCGCTGCCGCCCGGCACCGAGGCCGGGGAGTTCATCGAGAAGCCCAGGCGGACCGACGAGAACGGCAACGAGGTCGACGTCGAGCGGCACCTCCCCTTCGGCGCCATGGGCTCCAGCGTCACCCTCAGCCAACTCGACACCGGCCCCATGGTCCGGGCCGTACAGGAGCTGTTCGCGACCGACCCCCGGCTGGCCGGCTACCTGCCCTCCTTCGGTACGGATGCGGTGGCTTCGGCGCCGGGCAAGGAGGAGGCCGCGCTCCAGCGGCGCAACCACCGCGAGCTGATGGCCGCCCTGTCCGAGACCAACCTGCGGGTCAACAAGGACCAGCTGACCACGACCGGCATCCGGGTCCGGCTGCGCCGCAAGACCACCCTGCACGCGCACGACGTGCAGCTCCGGGTCACAGGGCAGCTCCGCGAGACCGGCTACCTCGGCGACACCGACAACTGGCTGGTGCGCAGCCACTCCGGTGTCACCGGCAACGCGCAGAGCGGACGCGGCAGTTCCCGCTCGATCGGCGGTCTCGTGCTCGGGCAGGCCAGGATCGTCCCCGGCATGCTGACCGGCTCGGCCCGCTACGAGAGGCACCGCGCCGGCACCCGCCGCAACCAGGCCGGCCCCACCACCCGGACGGACGTCCTCACCAACGGCTCCGAGAAGGCCGGCACCTTCGGGGCGGCCCTGCGCCTCGACGTCGACGTCACCATGACCTCCCGGCAGCGCAAGCTCGGCCGCGCCCTCACCCCCGGCTCCCCGGGCCAGGACGCGCCCGAGCCGAAACGGCTTGCCGGACTGCGTCTGGACGAGCAGGACGTACGGCTGGTCACCCCCACCGAGTTCACCCTCGACGAGGAGGGCAAGCGGCGGCAGGACGCGGTGCGCGACCGGCGGCGGGCACAGCCCCCTCGGCCCGATCACGCCGTCACCGCCGAGGGCATCGGCGACCTGGCCACGCTCGTGCCCCGGCCGTCCACCGGACAGGCACTGCGGGACTGGCAGCTGGTGGAGACGGTCGGCGACGGACAGGCCGTCCGGGACCTCGCCTTCCAGCTGCTGTCCCGGGCCGCCGCCCGCAACAAGAACGTCCGCGAGGATCCCGCGCTGGCGGCGGAGGGGCTCGCGCCACGGCTGGCCATCGAGGAGCGGTTCGGCCCGCAGGCCGTCACGGCGGCGCTGCGGCAGGCCGCGTCCTCCGGGTGGGTGGTGAAGAACCTGCGCTATCCGCGGCGGCTCGCCGCGCTGAACGGGGCCGTGGGCACCCGGCTCACCCTGGCCAACCCGAAGTTCCTGCACCGGGGCGCGGGTCCCGGCACGGAGACCTTCGTGCTCGGCGGCCACCAGGCCGCCGGCCAGGAGGGGCAGGGCACCACCAGCACCTGGCAGGTCGGCGCCACCGGCTCGGAGAACGGCCCGGAGTGGCGCCTGGGCCAGGGCCTGTCCGGGAGCCGCACCACCAGCGAGGGCGACGCCCGGTCCGCGGCGCTGTCCGGCACGGTCGAGCGCAACGCCCACACCCCGAAGAAGGCGCCGCTCTATCTGGTCCAGTGCGACCTGCTCGTCACCATGGTCGCCGAGGTCAAGGTCACCGGCGGCGGCCCCTACGTGGCGACGGCCGCCCGCACCCTGCCGGCCGAGGCGGCGGTGTGGCTGACGGAGGCGCAGCTGCCGGCCTCGATCCGCAGGCAGCTCAAGCTCGACGCCGAACCGGCGCCGATGGCGACGCCGCCGTCCACCCGGCAGGAACGGCGACCGGCGGAGAGCTCCCGCGCGGGCGCCGAACGCGAGGCCCGGGAAGGGGTCCGCGCCACAGGAACGACGGACACGGCCAGCTCCACCACGTCCGCGCCGCCGCGCGCCACCGGTCCGTCCTTCGACCGCGCGCTGCCCCTCGGCTTCGGCATGATCGAGAACCTGCCGAACTTCGTGCCGCTGCTGGCCCGGCTGCGTACCCGCCTCGCGGAGAGCGGCCAGCAGAGCCTCGCCGACGACCTGCTGCCCCGGCGGCAGCTGGCCGACCGCAACGACAACGTGCAACGGCTGCTGCGCGTCCTGGACCGCGACGGCAGCGCCGGACTGCTCTCCGGCGCCATGGACGGCGGGGTCACCGTCGAGCTGTTCGACGGCCGCAGAACCCCCTACTGGGCGGTGTTCAAGGTCAACCGCCTGGGCGACGGCGGTTACGAAGGTGCGGCGGACGACGGCCGGGACCTGGAGTACATCACCGCGGCCGTCGCCCAGCAGGCCGCCTCCCACGACGAGGGCGCGACGACCGGCGTGGAGGGGATCTTCGCCGGCTCCGGGAAACCGGACGGCGGCGCCGGGCAGCTGAAGAGCATGGGCGGTGCGGCGGGGCTCGGTGTCGGCTCGGGCGGCTCGCGGCGTTCCGGCACGGCGGACCGCGGCCAGCTCGGCATGAAGACGGTCGCGGAGGCGAAGACCGCGAAGTCGTCGAAGATGCGGGTGCCGATCGAGGCGACCCTGGAACTGCACCGGGGCGACCGCCGGGTGGCGCTGGTCTCCCTGGGCCGCCAGGCGCTGACCCACCGCGTCCTGGAGAAGGACCTGGCCGCCCTGGGCCGGCTGACCGCGCCGCGCCACCAGCCGGTGGCCCCCGCCCCCGCCCCCGGCCCGCGGGGCGACCGCCCGGCCGCGCTCGGCAACTGGCGCTCCGGAGGTGTGCGGCTGCCGATGGAGGCGCAGGTGAACGGCTTCCAGGGCGCCCCGCAGATCCGGGAGCTGGTCGCCTCCGCGGTCCGGGAGGCGGGCGGCGGCGACCGCTTCCGGTCCAAGGGCCAGGCCGCCGCGTACACCCTGAACGAGGCCGTCTCCACCGAGTGGCTGATCGCGGCGCTGCCGCTGCTGACCTCCGCCGGGGCCGAGCTGCCGCCGGTGCACGCCACCGGAGCGGCGGGCCAGGACCTGCGGGCGTCCCTGCACGCGCGGCTGCGGGACGGGCGGGTACTGGGGGTCGGCGACAAGATGACCTTCGAGACGGTGGGGCAGAGCCACCTGGACGCGCCCCGGCCCACCCAGACGGACGGCCTGAGCTCCGCCGACCACGGCAGATCGGCCCGCGGGCTGGTGGGCGCCGGACTGCTCAACGCCGACGAGTTCCGCCTCAACCAGCTGATGGGCAACGCCGGTGGCAGCGGGGGCGCGGCCGACTCGGCGGTGAACGCGTCGGGTTCGATGCCGCTGCACAAGCCCAAGTCCGCGTCGGTCCTGGTGCAGTTCACGCTGGACGTGCGGGTGGTGGCCAGGGTGAGCAACCGTGTGCGCCCCGGCCGTACCGGTACCGCCGTGCGGGAGCTGACCCTGCCCCGGCCGGTGGTGATCCGCATGCCGGAACCGGTGGTCCGCCGCATGCTGGCCGCCCAGCAGGACCGGCTCCAGGACCCGGACGACCACCTGGGCCCGCGGAAGGCGGCCGCGGCCACACCCCAGGACTGAGCACCGCGGCCCGCCGGGCTCAGCCCTCCACGCGGATCCCCAGCTGGACCGCCAGCACCGGGGCCAGATCCAGCAGTTGGGACGTGCTGATCACCGCCCCCGCCAGTCGCTCCACCCCTCTGGCGATCTCCAGGGACGCGGCGCCCCGCAGGTCGACGTCCTTCATCGTCACCCCCGTGAAGTCGGCCTCCTTGAGGGTGCAGTCGACGAACTCCACCCGCTCCAGGACGGCGTCGCCGAAGTCCGGTTCCACCAGGACGCAGCTCTCGAAGACCACGTCTCTGAGCTTGGCCGTGCGCAGATTGAGGTAGTCGATCTTGCCGCCGCGGATCACCACGCGCTCCAGGACGGAACCGTGCAGCTGGGTGCCGCCCAGGCGGGCGTCGACCAGCTCGACGTCGCGCAGGGTGGCCTCGGCCAGGTCCGTGCCGACGCCTCTCGCCCCGGTGACGACGGTGTCCAGCAGCCTGGCGTGGCGCAGCCCCGTCTCGTCGAAGGCGCAGCCCGTGAGCGCGCAGTCCATGAAGCGGGCGCCCGCGCCGTCCTGCCCGACGAAGTCCGCCTCCCGGAACTCCAGCCCGTCGTAGTCCCCGTCCGGCTCCAGCTCGCCGCCGCCCCAGGGTTCCAGCTCGGGCAGCCGTACCTCCGGCCGCCGCGCGCCCTTCACCCTGCCTGCGCCGGTCCCACCGGCCACTGTCCTCGCCATGCCCCCATCTTGCAGGCCGCCACTGACAGCGGAAGGCGGGCCCGGGCCGGCCTGACAGCGGAAGGCGGGCCCGGGCCGGCCCGCCTTGACACACCCCGGGATGCGATACGTACAGATTGATGGTCTTCTGTTCGAATGAGCAGCGCCCGAACGGGTGAAACGCCCGGCATGAACCCCGGCAGGGACGCGGCCGACACCCACCGCTGGTGGGGCCTGGTGATCATCGCGCTCGCCCAGCTGATGGTCGTCCTCGACGCGACGATCGTGAACATCGCGCTCCCCTCCGCACAGCGTGCTCTCGGCATGTCCGACGGCAACCGCCAGTGGGTGATCACCGCCTACACACTCGCCTTCGGCGGCCTGCTCCTGCTCGGCGGCCGGATCGCCGACCTGGTCGGCCGCAAACGGACCTTCGTCGTCGGGCTGGCCGGCTTCGCCGTCGCCTCCGCGTTCGGCGGCGCCGCGCAGACCCCGGGGATGCTCTTCGACGCCCGCGCCCTCCAGGGCGTCTTCGCCGCCGTCCTCGCACCCTCCGCGCTGAGCCTGCTGACGACGACCTTCACCGACCCTCGGGAGCGCGGCAAGGCCTTCGGCATCTACGGCGCCCTCGCGGGCAGCGGCTCGGCCATCGGGTTCATCGTCGGCGGGCTGCTCACCGAGTACCTGAACTGGCGCTGGTGCCTGTACGTCAACGTGCCCATCGCCGTCCTCGCCGTCTTCGGCGCCTCCGCGCTGCTGCACGACCGCCCGGGCCGCGCCGGCGCCCGGCTCGACGTACCCGGCGCGCTGCTGGGCTGCGGCGGACTGGTGGCGATCGTCTACGGCTTCAGCGAGGCCGAGCCGCGCGGCTGGAGCGACCCGCTGGTCCTCGGCCTGTTCGCGGCCGGGGTCGCCCTGGTCGCCGGGTTCGTCTGGTGGCAGAGTCGGGCCCCGAACCCCCTGCTGCCCCTGCACATCGTCAGGGACCGCAACCGCGCGGGCTGCTTCCTGGCGATGGCGTTCGCGACCATCGCCCTGTTCGGGCTGTTCCTCTTCCTGACCTACTACCTCCAGGTCGTCCTCGGCTACTCCCCGGTCCGGGCGGGCCTCGGCTTCCTCCCGCTGACCCTGGCGATCATCACCGGCTCCACCCAGATATCCGGGCGCCTGCTGTACCGGGTGGCGCCGCGCATGCTCATGGTCCCCGGGACGCTGCTGGCCGCCTGCGGTCTGCTGCTCCTGACCCGGATGACGGTCAGCTCCTCCTACCCCACCGAGATCCTGCCCTCCCTGGTGCTGATGGGCCTCGGCATGGGCCTGACCTTCATGCCGGTCTTCGCCACCGCGACGGCGGGCGTGGCCCCGCAGGATTCCGGGGTCACCTCGGCCACCGTCAACACCTCGCAGCAGGTCGGCGGGTCCATCGGTACGGCCCTGCTCAACACGATCGCCACCAGCAGCAGCGCGGCCTACCTCGCCGCGCACCTCCACAGCCCCGCCCAGCGGGCCGTCGTGGTCCCGGAATCCGTCGTACACGGCTACACGACCGCCATCTGGTGGGCGTCCGGCATCATGCTCCTGGGAGGCCTGTCCGCGGCCCTGCTGGTGACGGCGAAGCCCCCGAAGCAGGACGCCCCGACGCAGACCCCGGTGGCGGAACCGGTCAGCTGAGCGGTGGGCGGGCGGGCCGCGCGCGATCAGCCCGCCGGAATGTCAATCACCCGCATGACGTTGCGACCGTGCATGAATCGCCTCATGCGAATTTTCCGGGGTCTCGGCGGCAAGGCGTGGGCGTATGTCCGCAGCGCCCCCGGCACGTACGTCTGGCTCGCGATTCTCTTCGTGACGACCGTCGCGCTGCACCACATGTCACCGGAGTTCGAGCAGCAGTTCCTGCGGCAGCGGTCCACCAACATCCGCGAGCTGTCGGACAACCCGGTGCGGGTACTGGTCGCCAGCGCGATGTGGATCGAGGGCGGCCACTGGGTGCCGTACGCCTTCCTCTACACCGTCTTCCACGCACCCGCGGAACGCTGGCTCGGTACGGCCCGCTGGCTGCTGGTGTGCGTGGCCGCGCACGTGCTGGCCACCCTGATCAGCGAGGGTGCGCTGCTGAAGGGCATCCATGACGGCATCGCCCCGCACTCCGCGGTCAACACCCTGGACATCGGGGTGAGTTACGCGCTGGCCGGGGTGATCGCGGTGCTCGCGTACCGGATCGCGACGCCCTGGCGGTATCCGTTCATCGCGGTCGTCCTGCTCGTCTACGGCCTGCCGCTGACCGAGTCGCCCACCTTCACCGACCTCGGCCATTTCGTCGCCACACTGATCGGTCTCGCCTGCTATCCGCTGGTCAGAGGCCGCGGAAAAGCATGGAATCCGAAGGAGACACTGGCCGCCCTCAACGGTTAACGTCCGCCCATGAGCAGCTCGGCAAGCAGTGTCGTCAACGGTGGCATCTCCTTCTGGTACGCGAACGACGGTCTCCCGGCGGTACGGGAGCCGCTCGACGGGGACGCCACCGCGGACGTGGTGATCGTGGGCGGTGGCTACACCGGCCTGTGGACCGCGTACTACCTGAAGAAGGCCGCCCCCTTCCTCCGGATCACCGTCCTGGAGCAGAAGTTCTGCGGCTACGGCGCCTCCGGCCGCAACGGCGGCTGGCTCTACAACGGCATCGCCGGCCGCGACCGGTACGCCGCGCTGCACGGTCACGAGGCCGCCGTACGGCTGCAGAGGGCCATGAACCAGACCGTCGACGAGGTGGTGGCGGTCGCCGCGGCCGAGGGCGTCGACGCCGATCTACACAAGGGCGGCGTGCTGGAAGTGGCCACCACCCCGGCCCAGTTGGCCCGCCTCAGGGCCTTCCACGAGCACGAGCTGTCGTACGGCGAGAAGGACCGCGAGCTGTACGGCGCCGGGGAGACCCGGGAGCGGATCCGGGTCGCCGACGCGGTCGGCTCGACCTGGACCCCGCACGGGGCCCGGCTGCACCCGGTGAAGCTGGTGAAGGGGCTGGTGGCGGCCGTGGAGGCGCTGGGGGTGCGGATCCACGAGTCCACCCCCGTGACGGAGATCCGGCCGCGGCACGCCGTCACGCCCTACGGCACGGTCCGCGCCCCTTACGTCCTGCGCTGCACCGAGGGCTTCACCGCGAACCTGAAGGGGCAGAAGCGCACCTGGCTGCCGATGAACTCCTCGATGATCGCCACCGAGCCGCTGACCGAGGAGCAGTGGGCGTCGGTGGGATGGCAGGGGATGCAGACCCTCGGCGACATGGCGCACGCCTACATGTACGCCCAGCGCACGGCCGACGGGCGGATCGCACTCGGCGGGCGCGGGGTGCCGTACCGCTTCGGGTCGCGGACGGACAACGACGGCCGGACACAGGAGGCGACGATCGAGGCCCTCCGCGAGATCCTGGTGCGGTTCTTCCCGGCGCTCGCGGGGGTGGGCATCGAGCACGCCTGGTCCGGGGTGCTCGGCGTCCCGCGCGACTGGTGCGCGACCGTCACCCTCGACCGCTCCACGGGGCTCGGCTGGGCGGGCGGATACGTCGGCTCCGGTGTCGCCACCACCAACCTCGCGGGACGGACGCTGCGGGACCTCGTCCAGCTCGACTCCGGCCAGGCCGGCCGCACCGACCTGACGGAGCTGCCATGGGTGAACCACAAGGTCCGCAAGTGGGAGCCGGAACCCTTCCGCTGGCTCGGCGTGCAGGGCATGTACGCCACCTACCGCACCGCCGACCAGCGCGAACGCCGCCGCCCGAGCACCGAGTCGTCCCGCCTGGCGAGGCTCGCGGACCGGGTGGCGGGGCGGCACTGACGCACCGCACCGCACCTCGGGCGCGGGCGCCCCTGGAAACCCGTTGAGGCTGTGTCACACCTGTGTGCGACCATCGCCCCAACATTCGTATTCCAGGGGGGAATTGATGGCGCACCCCGTGCCCGACACCGGTTTCGGCCCGTCGGCGAGACCCGGGCGGCTCACCGCCGTGACGGTCCTCGTCGTATCCCTGCTCACCTCGCTGCTCACCCTCACCGCCGCCGGGTCCGCCCGCGCCGACGACCCGGTGTGCGCACCACTGGCCCTCGCGTCGTTCGGTGACCCCGGGGACGCCGTCGGCAGGGCGACCGTCCCGGCCCAGGACAAGGCCTGCTTCACCGTGACGGCCCCGGAGGCGGGCCTGTACATGGTGTCGCTGGAGGACAGCCACCACGAGGCGTACACCCAGCTGTCCGCCGCGGACGGCACCCAGGTGGACTGCTACGACGAGGAGTTCTCCGAGCAGGGCCGCTGCCAGGTGCCCGCGGCCGGCACCTACACCCTCACGGTCGTCAACAGCGGCTGGGTGGACCCGGAGGACGCCCAGGTCACCGTCGTCCCACTCGGGTCGGCCACGCCGGGCTGCTTCGACACCGCCGGCACCAACTGGGACCAGCCGCTCACCACGCACACCAGCGTGAGCCCGATCGAGGTCGACTGCCAGGGCATCGACGCCCGGCCCGGCGAGCGCATCCGGCTCACCGCCGTCACCAGGGTCTACGGCAGCGCCACCGCGTGGCTCACCGACGCGACCGGCGCCCGGATCTGCCCGCACTTCCCGGAGGACGGCGAGGACAGCTGTGTGCTGCCCGGCAGCGGCCCCTACCGGGTGATCTCCCAGGTGGCCTCCACGGACGGCGGCTTTCCCGCCGACTACACGGTCACCGCCCGCCGCCTGAACGACCCCCAGGGCTGCACCACCGCCCCCGTCCGCCCCTACGGCGCCCTGGACCCGCAGGACCTCACCGTCGGCGGCTGCTACACCTTCACCACCGACAAGGCCGGCCTGTACACCGTCCACTACGTGAACGAGGACCGCGCCACCGGCCCCGTCCAGGTCTACGGCACGGACGGCAGGACCGTGTGCCGCGGCACCGACCCGTGCCGGGTGCCCGCGGCCGGCACCTACACCGCGATCCCCGAGGGCCCCGCCCGCCAGGGCCTGGTCGTCCTCGACCGCGCCTCCGACGCGGGCTGCACGGCGACCGGGTACGGCCTGCGCCAGGGCGAGCTGAGCACGCCCGGCCAGTACGACTGCCTGACCCTGCCCGCCTCGCAGAACGCCCGGATCGCCGTCCTCAGGCCGCTCGCCTCCTCCGGTGTCGAGGCCGACCTGGAGGTCCTCGACCGGGACGGCACCGCCCAGTGCACCGTGCAGGAGATCTCGGACGGCAACTGCGCACTCACCGGCACCGCGCCCTACCGGACACTGGTGCACACCGAGAACCAGGCCGAGGGCGCGACCGGCCCCTACGCCCTCGCCCTGTACCGCACCGACGCCGCGGGTGACTGCCCCGTCCTGCCCGCCGGCAGCTTCGCCGCCGACGGCGCCAAGGCCACCATCGCCACCGGCGACGGCGTCTTCTCCCAGTGCCTGAGCATCCCGGCGGACGCCCACACCGGCACCGAGCTCCTCCAGCTGACCGCCACCTCCGGCGACGTACCGGCGAGGTTCTCGGTGCTGGACGCCACCGGCAAGAAGGTCTGCGACCACATCCCCACCACCAGCGGCTGGACGGTGTGCTCGCTCACCCCGGGCAAGGCCCACACCGTGCTGGTCACCGGCCGCGACCAGGCCGCCGCCTACACCCTGACCCGCCGGGACGTCACCGCCACCGCCGCCTCGGCGGGCTGCACGAAGACCGCGGCGGCCAAGGTCGGCGGCCCCTCGGTGAAGGGCACGGCCGGCGCCGCCGGCACCGTCGACTGCGTCCAGGTCACCACCCCGGCCGCCACCGACGTCGTCCACGTCAACGTGCGGGACGCGCTGGGCACGGCGAACATCGCGGTGATCGGCGGTGACGGCAAGGTCGAGTGCTCCTACCGCAACAGCTCCTGCGCGGTCACCGGTTCCACCACCCACCAGGTGCTCGTCCAGACCCCGGCCGACCTGAAGGCCGCCCCCGAGTACCACCTGGACGCCCTGCGCATCGCGACCGCCGACGGCCCCGCACCCGAGTGCACCAGGGTCCCGTCGGTGTCCTACGGGTACGGCCCGGTCACCGGCACCCTCGACGAGGCGCACAGCGCCGTCTGCGCGGTGCTGCCCACGGCCGGCCTCGACCGTTTCTCCGCCGACATCAAGGACACCAACGGCGCGACCGCCAAGGCCGTACCGACGCTGTACAACACGACGTCCTGGCGCAACGGCTGCACCCGCTACCTCGGCGAGAACGGCGAGGGCTACGACTGCGCCACGCTCGGCTCGTCCACGGCGCTCACCCCGACCGTGTTCCTGCTCGGCCTCCCCGAGACCACGTCCGGCACCGCCTACAGCGCCCGGCTGGCCTGCCAGTCCACCCTGTGCGGCACCGACAGGGTGAGCGTCACCGGGATCAGCCCGGCCACCGGCGTGAGCGGCACCAAGGTCAAGGTGACGGTCACCGGCACCGCCCTAGGCCCGAACACCGAGGTACGGCTGAATCTGTCCGGCAGGACCGTCTCAGCGAAGGCCGACTCGGTCGCCGCCGACAACCGCTCCGTGACGGCCACCCTGGACCTGACCGGCGTGGCCGCCGGCACCTGGAACGTCAGCGTGTTCACCACGTGCTGCGAGTACCCGAGCGGCTCCTTCACGGTGACCCAGCCCAAGCTGGCGAGCACGGCCGCACCGAAGATCACCGGAACGGCCAAGGTCGCCGCCAAGGTCACGGCGGCAAACGGCAGTTGGTCGGCGACCCCGACCTCCTACACCTACCAGTGGAAGGCCGACGGCAAGGCGATCTCCGGCGCGACCGCCGCGTCGTACACCGTCCCGGCGGCCCTGCTCGGCAAGAAGCTCACCGTGACCGTGACGGCCGCCAAGAGCGGCTGGCTGAGCGGGTCGGCGACCTCGGCCGCGGTGACGGTCGCGAAGGGGGTCGCGCCGAAGGCGACCAAGCAGCCGACGGTCAGCGGCACCGCCAAGGTGGGGAAGAAGCTGACGGCGGCGCACGGCACCTGGAGTCCGGCGGCGACCTCGTACGCGTACCAGTGGTACGCGAACGGCAGGGCGATCAGCGGGGCCACCAAGTCCACGCTGACCCTGAAGCCGGCCCAGAAGGGCAAGAAGATCACCGTGAAGGTCACGGCCCACCGCACGGGCCACCAGGACGGCACGGCGACCAGCAAGCCGACAAAGACGGTCACCGCCTGACTGACAGATCACACCTGCCGGGCCTGAGGATGCGTCGCGCCACCCCGCCGCACACGAGGGGAGAAGGGGGACCGCCCAGGCCCGGACGGTCAGGGGAGATCGTCGCGGTGACGGACGGTCGCGGTGCCGGACCAGCCGCCCCGGGCCCGGCACTCCTCGGTTGACGCCCACTCCAGGAGTGTCTGGCAGGTAACCGGCAGGAGCGTGGAGACGGTCCGGCCGACCACTTCCGTGGCCGGGTAACCGAGGTCGTGAGGACGTGGACGCCGTCATGTGCGACGGATGACCAGCACGGCCACGTCGTCGAGGTGGTCTACCGCTACCGCGGCATCGAGGACACGGTCGGCGGTCTCCTCGGCGTTCAGACCGTCGCGGAGGGCCGCGCCGGCCAGTGTTCCGGCTCGCTCCAGTCCGGCTTCCAACGTGAGGCCCGGTCCCTCGACCACCCCGTCGGTGACCATGACCAGCATGCTGTCCTCGTCCAGGGCGAAGGTGTCCTCGCAGTACTCGGTGCCGGGCACGACTCCCAGGACCGGGCCGCCCGCCAGCTCGCGGATGCTGTGGCTGCCGTCCTTGCGCGCGCACAGCAACGGCACGTGGCCGGCGCTGGTGCCGGTGACCTCTCCGTTGTCCGGGTCGATATGCAGCAAGGTGCAGCTGGCGAAGCGTGTCACGTCCATCGTGACGAGCAGGTCGTTGGTGCGCGTCAGCACGGTTGCGGGATCCGGTTCGTGGGCGGCGATCGTGCGCATGGAGGCGCGTACCTGGCCCATGGCCGCGGCAGCGCCCACGTCGTGCCCCTGGGCGTCGCCGATCTCCAGGGCGATCGCGCCGTCGGGCATCACGAAGGCGTCGTACCAGTCTCCGCCGATGTCCAGTCCGTCGCGGCTTGGCCGGTAGCGGGCGGCGACCTCCAGCCCCGCGAGGTGTTCGGGCAGTGTGGGAAGCATGGTCTTCTGCAGCGCCGCGGCCAGCTCGACGCGTGCCTGCTGCAACCTGATGCGCCTCAGTGCCTGGCCTGCCAGGTCGGCCAGGGTACCCATGAGGGTCCGTTCGTCCAGGGACGGCCGGTATCCGCTGCCGTAGGTCACCAGCCATGCCCCGAGCGGCTGATTGCCGGCCTCGCTCAGAGGGGTGATCGACGTGGCGTAGTCGAAGCCGAGTCGGCCGAGCCGCGGAAATTCGGCCCCGTGTGGCCAGCGGTGGATGTAATCCTCCCGGTCGAGGATGAACTGCGACTTGCCCGTGCGGATCGCCACGGGCAGGGCGCTCGGATGGTCCAGCGGCAGGCCGTGCAGGACGTCGACCTCCCACATGGCTATCCCGGCGTCGGTGGAGACACGCAGGCGGCCTTCGTCGACGAGCGCGAGCAGGGCGCCGGTGGCGCCGAAGGTTGCGGCGAGCCGGGTCAGGGCGACCTGCTGCAGCTCCTGCTCCGTGGCTGCGGTGATCAAGGCGGAGGAGAAGTCGGCGATGTCTTTGGCGCGCTGTCGCTCGGCAGCCAGTGCGGCCTGCGCCTTCTCCTTGCGCTTCTCCTGCTTGGTGTCGTCGCGGAGAATTCCGAAGATCCGCTCGGGGCCGCCGTATCCCAACTGGATCCGACGGGTCTTGGCGACCAGTTGGTGCCAGCCATCGTCCTGGGCGAGGTAGCGCAACCTCACCCAGGGGGACTGCTGGGTGGAGGCCGAGCGCAGGAGCTCTCGCAAGGCCTCCCGGTCTTCAGGGTGCACTGCCGATATCGTCGTGGAAAGCGACACCGTGGGCTTCGGAAAGAGCGCTGCCAGGGCGGGTGCGCCACCGAGCCACTCCAGTTGGTGCTCGTCGGATGAATACATCCACAGGCCGAGGTGGGCGGCCGTGGTGGCCAACCGGAACGGGATCAGCAGGCTGGCCAGATCGTTTCGCGCGTCCAGTGCGTGCACCCAGACCAGTTGCTCGTCACTTGCGGGATCCTTCACCTGCTGCGCCTCGATCAAGGAGGCAACGGGTGTTCCGCCTCGCCCGGGGAAGTCCAGCACCCGCATCGCGACCGACTTCGTCCTGGCGGCGTGGGCCACGAGGCTCTCGGCCGACATCCGCTGGCTTGCGGGCCACATATGCCCGAAGTCGCGTCCCACGCATTGCTCCGCAGGCCTGCCCAGCGCTGTGGCCATCGCAGCGTTGAGGCTGCGGATGGCGCCGTCCAGCGTCAGAACAGCCGCAGGGGCGGCCCCTCGAAGGAGTTCGTCCGAGACCGCCATCGTGACTCCCTGGCACCTGCCGAAACAGCCTCTTGAGCCATTTTCTCGCGTTGTGCCGCGGTACGTCGACAAGGGGCACGCCCGACCAGCTGGGCCGAGTGACGACGACAGGGAAACCGCTGGAAACGTGCTCGTCCCGGCACTCACGCCGGAGATCGGCTACGACGAAACCGGCCGGATCGCACACAAGGCGGAGGACGAGGGGACCACACTGCGCGAAACCGCCCTTGCCACCGGCCACAGCGCGGCGCCCGCCCCGGCTGCCCTGCCCTGACGCCGCGGGCATCGCGGCAGGTCGTCCATGCTGCTGAAGCCCCCTGCCGGAGCTGCTGGAGCCCCCTGTCGGATTCGAACCGACGACCTTCGCTTTACAAGAGCGGCGCTCTGACCAGCTGAGCTAAGGAGGCGTGCAGGCATCCTGGGATGCGTGCCAGTGCAGTGTACCCAGCTCGCAGGTGGGGCCCGTCGAAAATTTCCGCGAAGTTCACAGGGCTCCAGGTACTGACATACGGGGTGAACGCCAGGTACGGTCCTGAGCCAGTTCACTCTCGTGGACTACACCACCTTCCTACAACGGATCGTCCGGCACGTTCCTGCCGGTAGAAGGGGGCCTCTGAGCCATGGCCACTGTCACGTTCGACAAGGCGACCCGGATCTACCCGGGTTCCACCAAGCCCGCCGTAGACGGACTCGAGATCGCGATCGAGGACGGAGAGTTCCTCGTCCTGGTCGGCCCGTCCGGTTGCGGCAAGTCCACCTCGCTCCGGATGCTCGCGGGACTCGAGGACGTCAACGCCGGCGCCATCCGCATCGGCGACCGCGACGTCACGCACCTGCCGCCGAAGGACCGGGACATCGCCATGGTGTTCCAGAACTACGCCCTCTACCCGCACATGACGGTCGCCGACAACATGGGCTTCGCGCTCAAGATCGCCGGCGTCAACAAGGCGGAGATCCGGCAGAAGGTCGAGGAGGCCGCGAAGATCCTCGACCTCACCGAGTACCTGGACCGCAAGCCGAAGGCGCTCTCCGGCGGTCAGCGCCAGCGTGTCGCGATGGGCCGCGCCATCGTGCGTGAGCCCCAGGTCTTCCTCATGGACGAGCCGCTGTCCAACCTGGACGCCAAGCTCCGTGTCTCGACCCGTACGCAGATCGCGTCCCTCCAGCGCCGCCTCGGCATCACCACGGTCTACGTCACCCACGACCAGGTCGAGGCCATGACGATGGGCGACCGGGTCGCCGTGCTCAAGGACGGTCTGCTCCAGCAGGTCGACTCGCCGCGCAACATGTACGACCGCCCGGCCAACCTCTTCGTCGCCGGCTTCATCGGCTCGCCCGCCATGAACCTGGTCGAGGTCCCGATCACCGACGGCGGCGTGAAGTTCGGCAACAGCGTGGTCCCGGTCAACCGTGAGGCGCTCCAGGCCGCCGCCGACAAGGGCGACCGCACGGTCACCGTCGGCGTCCGCCCCGAGCACTTCGACATCGTCGAGCACAACGGCGAGGCCGCGGCCTCCCTCACCAAGGACTCCGAGGACGCCCCGGCGGGTCTCGCGGTCTCCGTGAACGTCGTCGAGGAGCTCGGCGCCGACGGCTACGTCTACGGCAGCGCCAAGGTCGGCGACGACCTCAAGGACCTGGTCGTCCGCGTCAGCGGCCGCGCGGTCCCGGAGAAGGGCGCCACGCTGCACGTCGTGCCGCGGCCGGGCGAGACCCACGTGTTCTCGACCTCCACGGGCGAGCGTCTCTCCGACTGACCGATCAAGCAGAGAAACCTCTGACCAGGGTGAACTTGCCCAGGTTGACGACAAGGGCCCCGCGACCTGCTGCGGGGCCCTTTCCGTTGTCCCGATTTACCCCGGCAAGCGGGTGGTTTTCGAGCCGTGTACGTCAACCTCGTACCCGAAACAGGGCACTTCTCCATCCCCCGAACCGGTGACTAAATGTCGCCAAATCATTACCGCACGCTACCCTCACACGCGTGAAGCACTCCACCACCCCTCAGACGCGACGCGGCCATCGGGGCGGCCCTGCCCGCCGGATCGGCCGCACTCTCGCCCTCGTCCTGCCCGTCGTCCTGGTGCTCTCCGGGACCCTCGCCGTCACCCGCGTCAACTGGACGGGAAGCCCGCGGAACTCGGTGCTCACCGCGACCGACGTGACCGACGCCGACGTCTCCTCCAAGGCCGTCTCGCGGCCCCCCCAGGACGTCCTGCGCGACCAGTTGATGACCGAGCTCCAGGACAAGAACCCGGGCCAGGTCCTCACCCACCTCCAGCAGGCGGTCAACGGCCACCCGTCGCTGGCCCAGCACTGCTCGTCCATCGCGCGTGCGCTGGGCCGGGCCGCGGTACGCATCTACGGCGCCTCGCGCGCCCAGTCGTACGCCCGGCCGGTCTGTGACACGGCCTTCGCGTCCGGAGTGCTGGCGGCGCACAGCTGAACACCGTTCGGTAAGCAGGTAAGGGGTCCTCAAGGGCCGCCTCGCGGCGGGAAGCCGACCCGGGGGCGCGTCGTACAGTTCGGGGCATGACCCATCCGAACGCCGCGTTGCGCCCCACTCAAGCCGTGGTCCTGGCCGGTGGCCAGGGCTCACGGCTTCGTCCGTACACCGATGACCGGCCCAAGCCGATGGTCGAGATCCCGGGTACGGGCACGCCGATCATCGGCCACCAGTTGACCTGGCTCGCCGAGGAGGGCGTCACGGACGTGGTGGTCTCCTGCGGCCACCTCGCGGACGTCCTGCAGAAGTGGCTGGACTCGGCCGACCTGCCCCTCTCCGTCACGACCGTGGTGGAGAGCGAGCCGCTGGGCCGGGGCGGCGGCCTGAGGTACGCCGCCGCGCGTCTGCCGCACACCGACCGGCCCTGGTACGCCACGAACGGCGACATCTGGACGCGGTTCTCGCTGCGCGACATGGCCGACTTCCACACGGAGCGGGACGCGGTGGCGACGCTCGCGCTCGCCCGGCCGCGGATCCCCTGGGGCGCGGTGCAGACGGACGGCTTCGGGCACATCACGGACTTCATCGAGGCACCGCCGTCGACGTTCGAGATCAACGCCGGTGTGTACGTCTTCTCGCCGGAGTTCGCCGAGATGCTTCCGGAACGGGGGGACCATGAGCGGACGACGTTTCCGCACCTCGCGCGGAGCCGGCGGCTGGCCGGGTTCCCGATTCCGCAGGGGGCGTACTGGCGGGCGATCGACACGGCGAAGGACCTGACGGAGGCGGCGAAGGAACTGGCCGCGCTGGGCCGGTAGGCCGAAGAGGGCCGGCGGCAGTCCGTCGGCCGCGGGTCCGTTGCGGCTGGTCGCGCCCCGCGGCGCAACCGCACATCGATACGCCCCGCGGCACAGCCGCACATCGATACGGAGCCCCGCGCCCCTGAAGGGCGCGTTGAGGCCCCGCACCCTTGCAGGTGCGGGGCCTCAACGTTCAGTCGGCGGTACTAGCCCAGCAGGCCGCCCACCAGGCCCGGCTGGCCCGAGGACGTCGAGCCGCCGCCGGTGCTGCCCGTGCCGCTGCCCGTGCCGCCCGTCGAGGACGTGCCGCCGGTCGCGGTGCCGCCCGAGGTCGGACCGGCCGTGGTCGGTGCGGGAGCCGTGTGGTGCTGGGGCGGGGCCTGGCCCGTGGTGCCCTGGGTCTGGCTGGGAGTCGTGGTGGTGGCACCGCTCGTGCTGCGGTCGGCGCCCGGGGTGGTCGCCGCATGGGACGGGCTCGCCGTGGCGCCGCCCGAGGGGGCCGTGGAGGCCGACGGGGTCTGCTTGTGGTGCTTGGCCGACTCGCCCGGCAGCGGGGAGCCCGGGAGGTTGTTGCGGGGGGCCTCACCGGGGCCGGGGACCACCACGCGGCTGGAGTCGCGGACCGCGCCGCCCAGCAGGGACCCCACGAGGAGGGTGAGACCGATGGTGACGGCCGTGACCAGGGCGCCCCGGCGGAGCACGAAGGCACGCAGGTCCCAGATGTCGGAGTGCGGGCCCAGGCGTCGCCAGGCGCTGCCCGCGAGGCGGCCGTCGACGGAGTAGACGGGGGCGCCGGCGATGATCAGCGGCGACCAGGCGGCGAGATAGATGATGTCGGGGGCGTCGTACGCCGGGACGGTCTTCCAGCTGACGGTGACGATGAGCGCGGCGGAGAGCAGGGCGCCGACGACCGCGGCCACCCGCTGCCAGCAGCCGAGGACGGTCAGCACGCCGACGATCACCTGGAAGAAGGCGATGACCAGGCCGGAGCCGACCGGGTGCTGAAGGGCGAACTGGCGCAGCGGCTCGGCGACGTCCCAGGGATGCAGCGTGTTGAGCCAGGTGACCATCGAGCCGCGTTTGCCGCCGTCGAAGTAGACGGGGTCGCACAGCTTGCCCATGCCGGCGTAGATGGAGATGAAGCCGAGGAAGATCCGCAGCGGGAGCAGGACCACGCCCAGGTTCATCCGGCGGCCGGGGTAGTAGGCGTGCCGGGACGGGTCGTCGCCGTGCCGCCTGGTCGACGGCGGCTCGTCGAAGTCCTCGAACTCGTCGTCGGCGTAGCCCCGTTCGCCGTAGGCCTGCTCGTCGTAGGCCAGCTCGTCGTAGGCCTGCTCGCCGTAGGCCGGTCCGCCGTAAGCCGGTTCGTCGTAGGTGCTGCCCGCTGTCCGCATGGGCGGCAGCAGCCGGGTCTCGCCCGAGACCGGGGAGCGCGGATGGCCGACCGTCGGGGTCTCGACGGTCTGGTCGAGGTCGGCGTAGCCGCCGCCGACGCGCGGGATGACCTGGGTCGCGCCGGCCGGTTCGACGGGCTCCTCGGCGTACCGGACGCTACCGCCGCGAACGGCCTGGAGCAGCCGGTGGGCTCCGGTGTCGTCCGGCGCGGACTTGCCGCTCCACACGACCGGGCGGCGACGGCCGGGCGCCGCCCCCGCTCTGCCCGCCGTGCCGGCGGCCGGGACGCGCGCGGTGTTCTCGGTGGCGCTCAGGTGCCGTGCGACCCGGGGAGATTGGGTACGCCGTGTCGATACGCCCAACTGCACGCGGAAACTCGCGTGGTTGACGATGACCTGCGCCGGATCGCTCGGCACCTTCACCATGCTCAGCGCGGGAGCGTCGTCGGGCCCGGAAGTGAATCCGGAGCGGAACCCCGGCGAGCGGTCCCCCGTGGGTGTGCGGGGTGTTCTGGTGTCCACACTCATCTAACCGAGTGACGTGGAGTTAGGACACTGCTTTGACCGCCCCGAAGTGTCCGGACCCCGTCAAGGATGCGCAGGACGCCGCAATTACCCCGCACAGGTGAGGTTACGGACGTTTGTTCAACCCCGACGGCACGCCACCGCGTACCGCCGCCGGAACACCCCGCACCGCAGGTCGGCCCCGCCGCCGGAACACCCCGCACCGCAGGTCGCCCCGCCGCCGGAGCACCCCGCACCACGCCTCAGCCGCGTCGCCGGGCCGCCTCGTAGAGGACGATCCCGGCCGCCACACCGGCGTTGAGCGACTCGGCGCCGCCCGGCATCGGGATCCGCACCCGGTAGTCGCAGGTCTCGCCGACCAGCCGGGACAGGCCCTTGCCCTCGCTGCCCACGACGATGACGACGGGGCCGGAGAGCGCCTCCAGGTCGCCGATCGTGTGCTCGCCGTCGGCCGCCAGGCCGACGATCACGATGCCGGCCTTCTTGTAGGCCTCCAGGGCCCGGGTGAGGTTCGTGGCACGGGCCACCGGCGTGCGGGCCGCCGCGCCGGCCGACGTCTTCCAGGCGCCCGCCGTCATACCGGCCGCGCGCCGCTCGGGCACGACCACGCCGTGGCCGCCGAAGGCGGAGACGGAACGGACGACCGCGCCGA
Organism: Streptomyces sp. NPDC026538; assembly: GCF_055567535.1. NCBI lineage: Bacteria > Bacillati > Actinomycetota > Actinomycetes > Kitasatosporales > Streptomycetaceae > Streptomyces > Streptomyces sp. NPDC026538. The sequence goes on along the minus strand of NZ_JBVHQG010000010.1, from coordinate 114,704 downwards.
GGTTGCGCGGGTCGGTGACCCCGTCCAGGGCGACGATCAGCGGGTCCTCGCCGTCGTCGTACGCGGCCGCCGCCAGGTCCTCGGGGTGCGCGTACTCGTACGGCGGGACCTGGAGGACCAGGCCCTGGTGGTTCAGGCCGTTCGTCATCCGGTCCAGCTCGGGGCGCGGCGCCTCCATGAGGTTGATGCCACCGCGCTCGGCGGCGAGCTGGAGGGCCTCGCGGACGCGCTCGTCGTTGTCGATGAACTGCTGGACGTAGAGGGTGGACGCGGGAACGCCCTCGCGCAGCGCCTCGACGACCGGGTTGCGGCCGACGACCAGCTCCGAGGTGCCCTTGCCGCCCCGGCCGCGCGGCGCGGGACGCCGTACGGTCTGCTTCGTCTTGGCGTTGGCGATGCGGTTCTTCTTGTGTCCCTTGCGCATCTCGGCGGGCGGGGTCGGGCCCTTGCCCTCCAGGCCTCGGCGCCGCTGGCCGCCACTGCCGATCTGCGCGCCCTTCTTGCCGGACATGCGGCGGTTGTTGGCTGCCATGGGTTACCCGTCTCCGTAAGCTTCGTTTCGTACGTACGTCTCATGCGGCGTCGTACTGATGCGGTGTTGTACGTCTTATGCAGTGTGCCGCCCGGGGGGCCGGGCGGCACAGTCGATCTTGATTGACCGGTGGTCAGGACTTGAGGGTCCAGCGGGGGCCCTGGGGGCCGTCCTCGATCGAGAGACCGGACTGGTTGAGCTGGTCACGGATGGCGTCGGCGGTCGCCCAGTCCTTGCGGGCGCGGGCCGACTCACGCTGGTCCAGGACGAGTCGTACGAGACTGTCGACGACCCCGTGCAGGTCTTCGCCCTTCTCGGTCCCGCCGGACCAGTGTGCGTCGAGCGGGTCGAGGCCGAGCACGCCGAGCATGGCGCGGACCTCGGCGAGGCGGGCGACAGCGGCTTCCTTGTCGTCGGCGGCCAGCGCGCTGTTGCCCTGCCGGACGGTGGTGTGCACGACGGCCAGTGCCTGCGGGACGCCCAGGTCGTCGTCCATGGCCTCGGCGAAGGCCGGCGGGACCTCGGACGAGGGCTCGACGGCTCCCCCGGCCAGCTCCACCACGCGCTGCACGAACCCCTCGATCCGGGCGAACGCCGCCTCGGCCTCGCGCAGCGACTCCTCGCTGTACTCGATCATCGAGCGGTAGTGCGGGGTGCCGAGGTAGTAGCGGAGCACGATCGGGCGCCACGCCTTGACCATCTCGGAGACGAGGACCGAGTTCCCGAGGGACTTCGACATCTTCTCGCCGCTCATGGTCACCCAGGCGTTGTGCACCCAGTACTGGGCGAAGTCGTCGCCGTAGGCCTTGGCCTGGGCGATCTCGTTCTCGTGGTGCGGGAAGATCAGGTCGAGGCCGCCGCCGTGGATGTCGAAGGCCTCGCCGAGGTACTTGTGGGCCATCGCCGAGCACTCCAGGTGCCAGCCGGGCCGGCCGCGGCCCCACGGCGTCTCCCAGCTGGGCTCGCCCGGCTTCACGGCCTTCCACAGCGCGAAGTCCCGCTGGTCCCGCTTGCCGGTCTCGCCCTCGCCCTCCGGCTGGCGGAGGTTGTCCAGCTCCTGGTTGGAGAGCTGGAGGTAGTCCGGGTAGGAGCGCACGTCGAAGTAGACGTTGCCGTCGGCCTCGTAAGCGTGCCCGCGCTCGATCAGCCCGCGCATCATCTCGATCATCTCCGGCACGTGCCCGGTCGCGCGGGGCTCGTACGTCGGCGGGAGGCAGCCGAGCGCGGTGTAGCCGTCGTTGAACGCGCGCTCGTTCTCGTAGCCGATCGCCCACCAGGGACGGCCCTGGTCGGCGGACTTGGCGATGATCTTGTCGTCGATGTCCGTGACGTTCCGGATGAACGTCACGGCGTAGCCGCGGTATTCGAACCAGCGGCGCATGATGTCGAAGTTCAGGCCGGAGCGGATATGGCCGATGTGCGGTGCCGCCTGCACGGTGGCACCACAGAGGTAGATCGAGACACAGCCCGGCGCGAGCGGGGCGAAGTCACGGATCTGCCGGGCGTTGGTGTCGTACAGGCGAATGGTCACGGGACCTAGGGTAGTGGGCCGACGGTAGTGCGTGGCGCCGGATGGGTAGCGCCGTTGTCGGGTGCGGGTGCGCGGGGGCTCGTCGCGCCCCGCGGCGGAGCCGCCGAGTAGACACCGCCCCGCGCGCCTTGGTGGGACCGGTCAGCCCTGTTCGACAACCAACGCCGTCGCGACAGCCATAAGGCCCTCTCCCCTGCCCGGAAATCCCAGGCCGTCCGTCGTGGCCCCCGAAACCGAGACCGGAGCTCCCGCCGCGTCCGAAAGGAGCTTCTCCGCCTCGTCGCGGCGCTTGCCGATCTTCGGGCGCGGCCCTACGACCTGTACGGCGATGTTCCCGATCAGGAATCCGGCGTCGCGGACGATCCGTGCCGCCTCGGTCAACAGCGTGACGCCCGACGCGCCCGACCACTCCGGACGCCCCGTGCCGAAGTGCCGACCGAGGTCGCCCAGGCCCGCCGCCGAGAACAGCGCGTTGCACGCGGCGTGCGCGACCACGTCCGCGTCCGAGTGGCCGGCCAGGCCCGGGCCCTCGCCCTCCCACTTCAGGCCGGCGCACCACAGCTCGCGGCCCTCCTCGAAGGCGTGGATGTCGGTGCCGATCCCCACCCGCGGAAGCAGTGGCGGCTCAGAAGCCATCGTTGAGCCTCCTGCGGGCCAGGACCGCCTCCGCGAGGACCAGGTCGAGGGGGCGGGTGACCTTGAAGGCCTCCTCGTGGCCGGGGACGACCACGACCCGTTCGCCGAGCTGTTCCACCATGCTGGCGTCGTCGGTGACGTTGTCGGTGACCGTCTCGTGGGCGCGGACCAGCGTCGCCCGGTCGAAGCCCTGGGGGGTCTGGACCGCGCGCAGACGGGCGCGGTGCGGGGTGGCCACGACCGGCTCGGGGTCGCCCTGGACCGTCGCCGGCTCGACCTCCTTGACCGTGTCGGCCAGCGGCAGGGCGGGGACGACCGCGGGGGCGCCGTCGCGGACCGCCTGGATCACGCCGTCGACCGTGTCGACGGGGACCAGCGGGCGGGCCGCGTCGTGGACGAGGACGATGTCGTAGTCGGGGGGCAGTGCGTCCAGGCCGAGCTTCACGGACTCCTGGCGGGAGTCGCCGCCCGGGACGACGAGGAAGTCGGTGCGGTCGGGCAGCGCGTGCGCGGCGAGGAGCGACTTGACCTCGGGCGCGCCGTCGGACGGGGCCACGACGACGACCAGGGAGACCGCGCGGGAGGCGGCCAGCGCGCGCACCGCGTGGATGAGCATGGGCGTGCCGTTCAGCGCGCGCAGCGCCTTGGGGGCGCCCGGACCGAGCCGTACGCCCCGGCCGGCGGCGGGAATCACGGCCGCGGTACGCAGTTCCGTACGGGGTTCCGTACGCGAAGGACGCGAATCGTCAGACATCGGTTCCTGTCAGGTTTGTGTGCGGGCCTGGCGTGGGTATGGCCTGGGAAGTGCCGGGCGCGACGCCTTGACCGGACCCTTCCGTGACACTGGTCGAGCCAGCAGCCCGGGCCCGGCACGCCTAGTATCGGGGGTTTCCGCCGGGGCGGGGTTCCCAGAGCGCGAGTTCCGGGCACGGACATGCCGCAGCGCCCGGCGACAAGTCTGTCATCGGGCACCACGGCATTCAGTGTGCGGAGTTTCGGTGTGCCGAGCTGGACGGCGTCAGGACGCGAGGACCTCGTCGAGCAGGGCCTCGGCCTTGTCCTCGTTCGTGTTCTCCGCGAGGGCGAGCTCGCTCACCAGGATCTGGCGGGCCTTGGCGAGCATCCGCTTCTCACCGGCGGAGAGTCCGCGCTCACGCTCACGACGCCACAGGTCACGCACGACTTCCGCGACCTTGATGACATCGCCCGAGGCGAGCTTCTCCAGGTTTGCCTTGTAACGACGGGACCAGTTCGTGGGCTCCTCGGCGTACGGCGCGCGCAGCACCTCGAAGACCCGGTCCAACCCGTCCTGACCGACCACATCACGCACGCCGACGAACTCCGCATTGTCCGCTGGCACACGTACCGTCAGGTCACCCTGGGCGACCTTCAGCACCAAGTAGGTCTTGTCCACGCCTTTGATCTGGCGAGTTTCGATAGCCTCGATCAGCGCGGCCCCGTGATGGGGATAGACCACGGTGTCGCCAACCTTGAACGTCATGTGACAGGTACCCCTTCCGTGGCTATCCAGGGTAACACGGAAACCGGCGGTTCTGAATGGCGTTTTCGCAGGTCAGAGCATATCTCGGGGCTTGACAACAGCGACAGGGACGTGCTGCGCAGGCCGTCCGGAAGCAGGTATTCGCAGGTCGGAGCGGCTCTTCGGGCGAGGTGAAACGCGTACGTCACACACCTCCGGACGGCCGCCCAAGTGGCCGAACGTCCCCATATGTCCGCTTCCAAGCGTACGACTTCCGCTACTCCGTTCGGCTGCCGATGTCGGATCGGAGACGTTTCCGGAATTGATCACAGGCGTCCGACCGAACGGTACGTGATCAATTTCCCCGGCGGTCGCGCATTCCTTCACGGAAATTTTGCGCGCGGTGTTGCGAGCGAGTTATGTGAATGCCTGACGAGCGCCCCCCAAAGTGACCGAGGAGTCACTTGTGGAGCCCTGGGGGCGCAGCTGCTCAAGAGAAGCGAGGGGCTTGGGGAGGGTCGGGTGCGGCCACGCGGGAACGGCTCGGTAACCTAAGGCCGCTGACAGACACTTAGGGCGGCTTTATAGGGGCTGCCCGTGCGTTCAAGGAGTAGCCGCCGCCGTGAGCAGCAGCCTTCGACGCGGCGCCCTCGCCGCCTCCGCCATCGCCGTCTCCGTCGCCTCGCTCGCCGCATGCGGTGCCGGCAACAACTCCCAGACGCTGGAGATCAAGCCGGACAACGCCGCGACGAGTGTCGGCGACATCAAGGTCCAGAACGCGACCGTGATCACCCAGCCCGACCTCACCTCGACCGGCCCGGCCGTGGTCACCGCGACCATCTTCAACACCGGCACCGAGCCCGAGACACTGCAGTCGATCGTCGTCGCCGGCACCAACAAGACCGCCGAGCTGCACGCCACCAAGTCCCAGCCGCTGACCATCCCGGGCGGCGGCCGGCTGATCCTGGGCGGCAAGGGCAACGCCTCCGCGGTGCTGGGCAGCAGCCGCGAGGCGGTCAAGGACGGCAACGCGCAGAAGGTCACGTTCACCTTCAGCAGGACGGGTGATGTGAGCCTGCGCGCGTTCGTCGTGCCCGCCGAGAGCTTCTTCACGGGCTGGGGCCCGAGCACGGTCCCGTCGCCCTCGGCCTCCGCGTCCTCGTCCGCCTCCTCCTCGACCTCCGCCTCCCCGGCGGCGGGCGCCACGGCGAGCGAGAGCGCCAAGGGCAAGAACAAGGCGTCCGAGAGCGCCACCCCGAGCGACTCGGCGTCGGAGTCGACGAACGCGGGCTGAGCAGGCGTACGGCCGTACGGCCAACGCGAGAAGGGCGGCCCCCTCGGGGGTACCGCCCTTCTCGCGTTGGTCACAGGACCAGGTCAGCGGTTTACGGCTCGAACTTGTAACCGAGGCCGCGGACCGTCACCAGGTACCTGGGCGCGCCCGGGTCCGGCTCGATCTTGGCGCGCAGGCGCTTCACGTGGACGTCGAGGGTCTTGGTGTCACCGACGTAGTCGGCGCCCCAGACCCGGTCGATGAGCTGCATACGGGTGAGGACGCGGCCCGCGTTGCGCAGCAGCATCTCCAGCAGGTCGAACTCCTTGAGGGGCAGGTCGACCTTGGAGCCGGAGACCGTCACCACGTGGCGGTCGACGTCCATGCGGACCGGACCCGCCTCGAGGGCGGCCGGGGTGACCTCCTCCGGCTCCCCGCGACGGCGCAGGACGGCCCGGATACGGGCGACCAGCTCGCGGGAGGAGAAGGGCTTGGTGACATAGTCGTCGGCTCCTATTTCGAGCCCGACAACCTTGTCGATCTCGCTGTCCTTGGCCGTCACCATGATGACGGGGACGTTGGACCTGCCGCGCAGCTGGCGGCAGACCTCGGTGCCCGGCAGGCCGGGCAGCATCAGGTCGAGGAGGACGAGGTCGGCGCCGTTGCGCTCGAACTCGTCGAGTCCGTCGGGGCCCGTGGCCGCCACTGCGACCTCGAAGCCCTCCTTGCGGAGCATGTACGACAGGGCGTCGGAGAAGGACTCCTCGTCCTCGACGACGAGCACTCGGGTCACGGAAGGACCTCCGGGGCGGGAAGCGGTTCGTACGGGGATGACTCGGTGGTGCCGGCCTCGTCATCGAGGTCGGGGTCGGGGTGCTGCGAGGCGCGGTCACGAGCCGCGCCCGCCTCCGGCAACCTGAGGGTGAACGTGGAGCCCTGACCTTCGGCGCTCCACACCGTGACCTCCCCGCCGTGCGAGGCGACCACGTGTTTGACGATGGCGAGACCGAGACCGGTACCGCCGGTGGCCCGCGAGCGAGCCGGGTCGACGCGGTAGAAGCGCTCGAAGATGCGCTCCTTGTCCTTGTCGGTGATGCCGATGCCCTGGTCGGTCACGGCAAGTTCGATCATGTCGCCGCCGGGCGCGTTGAGCCGGCGGGCGGCTATCCCGACCCGGGTGCGGGCCGGCGAGTAGTTCACGGCGTTCTCGACGAGGTTGCCGAGGGCGGCGGCCAGCTGACCGCGGTTGCCCCAGACGTGCAGGTCGGCGGTGCCGCCGGCGGCCATGGTGATCTGCTTGGTGCCGGCCTGGTGCCGGCACCGGTCGATCGCCTCGGCGACGAGTTCGTCCACCCGGACTGGCTCGGCGTCCTCCAGCGGATCGTCGTTCTGCACTCTCGACAGATCGATGAGCTCCTGGACCAGGTTGGTCAGGCGCGTGGCCTCGATCTGCATACGACCGGCGAAGCGCTGCACCGCCTCCGGATCGTCCGAGGCGTCCATGACGGCCTCGGAGAGGAGGGAGAGTGCGCCGACCGGGGTCTTGAGCTCGTGGCTGACATTCGCCACGAAGTCGCGTCGTACCGCCTCGATCCTACGGGCCTCGGTGAGGTCCTCGACGAGGAGCAGTACGAGCCGGGAGCCGAGGGGCGCCACCCGGGCGGAGACGGCGAGCGCCTCTCCGCGTCCGGTGCCGCGCCGGGGCAGGTCCAGCTCGACCTGGCGTATCTCGCCGTCGCGCCGGGTGTCCCGGGCCATCTGGAGCATCGGTTCGACGGCGAGTTTGCCGCCGCGCACCAGTCCGAGGGCGTACGCCGCCGAGCTCGCCTTCACCACGATGTCGCCCTCGTCGAGGACCACCGCCGAGGAGCGCAGCACGCTCAGTACGGTGTCCACGCCCGGGGGCAGTACGGGGTCGGTGTGCAGAGAAGTCCTGGTCGGTCGCTTCTGGTCGCGTTCGCTCCAGCGGAACGCCAGCATGGCGATGACACCGGTAAGCACCCCGGCGATCGCTGCCGCTGCGGCGACCGCCGCGTTCACGTCCATGCAAACAGGTTAAGCAGGGGGTACGACATCCCCACAGTCCGCGAGGTGTCAGCTCGAACACTCGTCGCCCAGAGTTCACCTTGGAGCCAGTATTGGTTCATTTGCGATGGCAGAAACGGACGCGCGGGGACCAGAACATGGGAGCGTGGGGTTCGGAGCTGGTTTCGGCCACGGGCCCCGGCCTCCGGAGCCCTAGAACACACGTACGAGAGGGAACCCTGATGCGGGACGCGTACCACGAGGAACTCGACTCGATCGGCGACAGCCTGGTCGACATGGCCAGGCTGGTCGGATCGGCGATCGGGCGCGCCACGACGGCGATCCTCGACGCCGACCTCAAGCTGGCCGAAAGTGTCATCGAGGCCGATCAGAAGGTGGACGAACTCCACCACGACCTGGAGGCCCGGGCGATAGCCCTGCTGGCCCGCCAGCAGCCGGTGGCGACCGATCTGCGGATCGTCGTCACCTCGCTGCGGATGTCCGCCGACCTGGAGCGCTCCGGCGACCTGGCGCAGCACGTGGCGAAGCTGGCCCGGCTCCGCTACCCGGGGAACGCCATCCCCCACGACCTGCACGCGACCGTCCTGGAGATGGGGCAGCTCGCGCAGCGCCTGATGGCCAAGGCCGCCGAGGTGATCATCACCAAGGACGTCGACCTGGCCCTGCAGCTGGAGCAGGACGACGACGAGATGGACCTGCTGCACCGCACGATCTTCCAGCACCTGCTGGACGACCGCTGGAAGCACGGCATCGAGACCGCCGTCGACGTGACGCTGCTCGGCCGCTACTACGAGCGGTACGCCGACCACGCGGTCGCCGTCGCCAAGCGCGTCGTCTTCCTGGTCACGGGCGAGCACGCGGACGAGCTGCAGCCGGACATCCAGCCGGTGACGGGTGTCGAGGGGGCGTAACTCCTGAGGGTTCCGCTGACGGCTCCCCTGGCGGGCCGGGGGCTCGCGGCGTGCGGGTCGGGCGTGCGGGCGCCACTGTGCGCCGTTGATGCGCCCAGTGAAACGGGCATGAAATGGGCAGGGCACCACGCCCTGCCTCTAGGGACCTCTAGGAGGGATCCATGGCCGAATCCCCCAGCACCACGCCCGACCCCACGCAGCAGCGCGAGACCGACCAGCCCGTCGAGATCAAGAACCTTCTGGTCATCGGCGCGTGCGGGTGCGGCTCGGGCTGCGGCTGCGGCTGCCAGTCGGGCAGCCCCTGCCAGTGCGGCTGAGCACCCAACCGACGTACGGCCAAGGGCCCCCGACTCCGGTCGGGGGCCCTTCGTGCTGCCGGGGGCCTTCGTGTTGGTGGGCCCGTTCGTGCTGGTGGGCCTTCGTGCTGGTGGTCTGCGACGGCTGGGCGGCCTACCGCCGTCAGGTGGTGGGCAGGCCGGTGAGCCAGTCGACGAGCAGCCGGTTGACGTCGTCGGGCCGTTCCTGCTGGATCCAGTGCCCGCAGCCGTCCAGGAGATGCGAGGAGACCAGGCCGGGGAGGGTGACCGGGTACGCCTCGATGGCCTCGGCCAGCCAGGTCGTGGAGGCGTCCAGGCCGCCGCCCACGAACAGGGAGGGCTGGGTGATCGGGGCACCGTCGTAGGCGGCGAGGTCCTCCCAGTCGCGGTCCATGTTCCGGTACCTGTTGAGCGCCCCGGCGAGTCCGGTGCGCTCGAACTCCCCGGCGTAGACGTCGAGGTCCCGCTCGCCGAGCCATCCGGGCAGCCGGCCGACGGGGAACCGGTCCCTCAGGGTGCCGCCCGCACCGACGAAGTGGGGGTCGGGAGCGGCGGGCCCGGGCATGGTGTCGGCGGAGAAGGCGGCGTAGAACCCCGCGAGCCACCCTCGTACATCGGGCTCGATCTCGGCCTCGGCCCGCCCCGCCTTCTGGAAGTACGAGACGTAGAACTCCTCACCGCCCATGCGCGCGAAGACGTCACTGGGCCGGGGCCCGCCGCGCGGGGCGTACGGCACGCTCAGCAGCCCCACGGCCCGGAAGACGTCGGGCCTGAGCAGTGCGGAGTTCGCGGCGATGGTGGAACCCCAGTCGTGGCCGACGACCACGGCCGACTCCTCGCCGAGCGCACGCACCACGAAGGCGTTGTCCTCGACGAGTTCGGTCATCCGATAGGCGTCCGGCGCGACCGGTTTGCCGGACCGCCCGTACCCCCGCACGTCGATGGCGACGGCCCGGTATCCCGCCGCGGCCAGCACCGGCAGCTGATGCCGCCAGGAGTACCAGCCCTCGGGAAACCCGTGCACGAGCAGTACGAGGGGCCCGGCCCCCTGCTCGACAAGATGAACCCGCCGTCCACCACCGGAGACAACCCGATGCGTGCCCTCCATGATCCCTCCTCGGTCTCGGCCTCGCCGCCTCACCACGGATCATGCGAGCACCGCAACCAGGACCACGAACACATTTGCCGATCCGGCAACCCGGCCAAACCCTCCGCGCCGACACCGCCCCCTCGGCTTCCCGCCCCCACGCTGAAGGACCCGTTGTCAGTCCCCGCGGCTAGGGTCACACCCGCGCGGCCGGCTTCCGGGGGTTCCAGCTCCGTAGGGAATGGTTGCATCCCCGGCCTGTCGGGGGCGGCCCGGAGATCCCGTCCGGGACCCAACCGACGACCGGGCTTCGTCGATGGCCAGAGGGAGACCTGCCAGCGCCGGCCGCGCACCACGTTCCGCACGTTCGAACGGTCCCGGTGTAGCCGACGTACGTGTGGGTCTCCCAGTTGGCCCGGGTGAGAGCACCGGGTCAGGCCGAGTCGATCTGCCAGGCGATCACACCTGTAGCTCCTTTGGCGCCATCGACATCGATGCGTACCGGCAGCTTGTGCGCGGTGATCCGTTGCTGCACCACTGACTGATCGCACGGCACCTCGGCCTTCGACCCGGTGCCCGCCGGTGCAATTGTCACGTGCGCGTTGCCGCTGCCCATGCACACCAGGTTCAGCTTGTATGTCTTGCCCTGGCTCAGGGTGGGCTGTGTGTGGATACCGTCGGTCACGCGCTCCGCGCCGGCCTCAACCATCGTCCCGCCTTGAACGGCGGCAAGGGCTGTCTGGGCCTCGTCGGTGAGCTTCTTCTCCTGTGCCTTGGCGCCGGCCTGAGACGCGCTCACCGTGGGCGTTGACGACCGGGGGGTGGCGGCCCCGTCGGCAGCGCTTTCGGAGGTGCACGAGGTGAGCAGCAACGCCGACGCTGCCACAGCGCATCCGGCGAACCAGGCCCGCGGTGTCGTTCCACCAACCCGAAGCAGTGCTGCGGCAGCGCTGGTCCATGCGCGCCGTGAGCTGATGCCCATGTGACACCTTTGTTTGGTTAGCCGCCCCCGTGGCGATCGGGCATGAGAACACTATGCGCAGGGCATGCCCGCGACAATCGGAAGATCGTGGTTCTGAGGCCGACTTGGGGCTCCGACGCGCCCCTCCGGTGTTCTCGGTGGGGAACGTTGGCTGCCGGCCTCGTCGCGGGTGCGCGAGCTCCCTTCATGAGCAGCGCATCACCCAGGCGCTCTGGGATCTGGTGGAACCCACCCCCACCAAGGTCAGGGCGATCCTTAACGACCTCGGCTATGTCGACGAGCGCATCCACGACCTCAAGCAGTCCGGTGCGACCACGCGGTTCTTCCTTGACCTGCGTGACCAGGGTGGACGGCTGTGCCTGGAGGGCTCGGCAGCCGGTGAGAAGACCGTCGTCGACACGTGTGTGGCCCCCGCGACCGGCCCGTTCACGGCAGGAGAGCGGAAACAGTGACCGTCAGCTTGGAGTTGTCGGTGTACATCGCCGCGGCCCCGAACTGCGTACCGACCTTCAGCGAACGCGTACACAAACTGAGCCTTATTCGGCTGTTTGACAAACGAAAAGGGATGCCGTGCCGGGCGTCGCGAGGGTCAAAGGTCTTCGACCTGTGATCATGGAGCGTTCATTGAGAGTGATCGACGAGGAGCTTCAGGTCGCGGGGCCCGATGTGCCGCCGCCGTGGGGCGCTCGCGGGAACGCGCTGTAGGTGATGTGGTGAACTGGTTGACCTCGCTGCCGGCGGTGGTGCTGGTTGTGGGCGGTCTCCTACTTGCCTTGCTGGTTGCGGCAGTGGCGCGGGTCGGCGTCCGGGCGCTCGTACCGGTCGGTGAACGGGATCGGGTGCCGCAGATCGCGACGCCCCTGATGCCGACGCTCGGCGCTGCCTTCGCGATCTTCGCGGCACTCTCACTGGCCAGCGAGGCCGGCTACCTGCGGGCAGCCGAGGGGTTGGTCAGCGACGAGGCGGCCGCGACCTCCCGCCTCGCATGGGCGGCGACAAGTCCGCACGTCCAGTCGGAGCCGATCCATGCGGCACTGCTGGACTACTTGCAGACCACGCGTGCCAGGGAGTGGAAGGGTGCAGAAGCGGCGTCCGGTGACGACCCGGCCACCGCTCGCGCGATCGCGCGGCTGGAGCGCAGTGTGCGCACCGAGGCGGCCCGGCCCGAGGTGGGAACCCCGACAGGGACGGAGTTGGTGGCTTCCCTGGACGGTGTCACCAGTAGTCGTCGCGCCCGCGTTGCGGCCGCCTCGCGCGAAGTTCCCGTGCTCTACATCGTCACGCTTGTGGTCAGCGGACTGGCCTTGATCGTGAACTCCGGCGCACTGGTCTTCCGCAGCAGTCTGCGAACGTCGCTGCTCATCGTAGGGGTTGCGAGTGTGGTCGGCCTGAGCCTGGCGCTGCTCTTCGCACTCAGCGCGCCCTGGAGCGGACCGTTCATCGTCAGTGGGCATCCGCTCGACGCCATCATCGGGGACCTGAAATCCGGCTTCTTCGACGGCGTGCCGTAGACGGCGGCCGCGATCAGTGCGCTGCCACCTGATCACCGGCTGCCGTGCCTACGGCCGTCCAATCGATCAATACCCTGGCCTGCCGTCGAGCTGTCGGCAGCTGTCGACTGGCAACGCAGGTTCCTGCCCTGATTCTCGGCGGCGTGCCCCGGGAAGACGCGGCGGCAGCCGTCCTGGCGCTCCGCGATGTGGGACCCAGGCAGAGACGAGAGAACACCCGGAGCCGGAGTTTCCTCAGGCACTGAACGCGGCCCGATCAACCGGCTGACGGCCCCAGCACACGATCAAGGCCCCTTCCAGCGGAGAAACCGCAGGCAGGGGCCTTGATCGTGCCGCGTTACTTCTTCTTGCCCTGGGTCTGGGGGGCCCGTTTTTCGGCCCTGGTCAGAGGGGTCCACACCTCAACTGACCTGCGGTCGGGCGGTCGTTGTTGGTCGTTGTTGGTCGTCGTCGGTCGACCTCGGAGGGCCCAGCGAGGGCCCGGCGGCGTCACCCGGACCTCACTCACGAAGAGGAGCAGTCGCCGCTTAGTACTCCACTCGCGGTTGTAGCAGGCACGTTCGCCGTCGGCTCGGGAGCAGCCGCCCACGGACACAACATCTGATCACGAGTCGCCACTGGTTGCGGTCAGCCTTTCCCGCCCCCCAGAGGGAGACCGACGGCGCCAGCGAACTCGTGCGAGAAGACGGCCATTACGTCGTCGGTAGCGAGGTAGAAACGCCCGTCTGGTGGCCACGCTGCCGGCCGACCTACGACAAGCCACGCTGTGGCAGCAGGCGCACGAAGCTCGACAGCGACCGGCATTCGGAGTTCACCGTCACCCTCGGACCAGAGGATGTCGGCACCCAGGAGCGAAACCCCGACGAGCCCTGACCAAGAAGGATGGTCAGTTACAACCACGGCTGGCGTCCCTCCGGGCTGTCCGATCATGGCCAATCGGGTGGACATCGGCTCTCGGAAGATCTCCAAGCCGTAGTGCCCGAAACTGTGGCCCCACACTGCCGAGTATCGAGTGCCGTTCTCGGCGACGAGGCCGACGCCCATCGTGGGCTGGTGCCACACGCCGAAGTCCCACTCCTCGGCCTCGATGCCATCGTCACCGCAGCTCAGCGGGTAGTAGGTGACTTCGACCAGGCGCGTCCCACGCAGACTTTCGACAGTTCTCTCATATTCATCCTCGGTGAGCTCGGCCGACAGCATCGCACCATTGTCGTGGTCCCGGCACTGACGTCGGCTCCGGACGGCGAAAGGCCCCCAGAATCCGCCGTGATCGGCTGGGGGCCTTTTTCTGGTAGGCGCGGACGGTTTCGAACCGGCGACATCCGCCTTGTAAGTTCGATCAGCGGCAGATGTCGGGAGGGGCCGCGTTCGGGCCAATGTTACGAATCCAGGTGTTGGCCGTGCCGTCGGTGCCGGCGCCACTGGTGGCGTCGCGGCAGTCGAGCATGCCGCTGCGGCGGGCGATGTTGGAGTCGATGGTGTTGCCCCCGTTGCCGCCGGCATCGATGCGGATGCCGTCGCCCGCGTTGTCGCTGGCGACGTTCCGGGAGATGACGGAGTTCCCGAGCGAGTTCGCTGCCACGCTGATGCCGTGGCCGACGGTGCTTGATTTGGAATTTCTGATGATGTTGCTGGTGATGGTGACGTTGGTGTTGGGCGAAAGGCCAAAGGCGTTGGCCCGCACGCCTAGGAAGCCCCTCTCAATGGTGTTGGAGGTGATCCTCAAATTCGTATTGCTGTCGCCGAAGAAGATCCCGGGGGCGCCAAAGTTGTCCTGGATGAGGTTATTCCCTACGGAGACGTTGCTGGACTTGAAGATGAACGCAAAGGCTCTATCCTTCAAGGAGGTGTTTCTATTTACTCTGACATTGTCGACTCCTCCGGGTGCCAGTGCGTCCAGAAGGACACCAGAGTTCTCGTTACCGGAAAATGTGTTGTTTTCGATGTCCGCGTTCTTCAGGCCCGCGTCCGAGTAGACTCCATTGCCGCTTGCAGAGCCGGGTTCATTGTTCTGGCGGATACAGTTCTGTTCAACCTCGGAGAGGTTTGTTCCGCTGGAGTTGAAATAGACTCCGAATACGTTGTCCTGGATTACGTTCTGCCGTACTTGGTAGCCTGAGTGTGCCGCACTCGTGACAATGCCATAACTGGACGTATTGTTCTGAACGGTGAAGCGGGAGAACCTGATGCCGTTCTCCATCAAGCGGACACTGCCCGAACCATCCGCCGACTGAATGATCGCCTGCCTAGACGGATTCGGAGCTCCGGCCTGGCGGCACACTGTCCCACTGGGGGCGGCGGCCGGTCCGACCAACCGCAAATTCGCCTTGTTCACGGTGACAACCTCGTTGTATGTTCCGGCGCAGACCCTGATCTCATCTCCCGGCGAGGCCGCAGTAATCGCTGCCTGGATCGTGGTGAAAGGTGCACCCGGGCATTGCGCTCCGTTGTCATCCACAACGAGTACGGCCTGAGCTGCCTGGCTGGGCACTGCCGGGAACGCTGTAGCCACTGCGACGCACGCCGCGACAAGAATCGTCTTCTTCATGGTCTTCTCCTTGACTCTCGATGCAGACCGCATCCGGTCGCGCGGCAGTACAAGCGGCTAGGTGGCACATAACCTGGCAGCCGGACTTGATGGAACGAGCTGGAATTTTCCGGACTCCATCAGTTACGTAAACCGAACGAAGCGCGGGCAAGCACTCGCTGATTGAGAAGCTAGGTTGATTACAGTGGGTGCGCAAGCGGTAGCACTCCGTACGCAGCACTGAGCGTGCGACGCCACCGACCCGCCGGGCGGGCAAGCCTGTGCCTCTGCTCGGAACGTTGTCGAACGGCGCCGTCAACGGCCGTGGAAGGTGCGCCAATTCGGCCTCATCCCGGATGCCGGGAAAGACGGCAAGTACGTGGCGGCCCGCGAGCACGGAATGCACGCGCTGAGGCACTTCTACGCCTCGGTGCTGCTGGACGCCGTAGTGGGCCCAGGCCGTGAGAATGCCCCCGTACCGCGCCGTATGCGCAGGTCGGGGGCATGATCACGGAACCTACTTCTTCTTGCCCTGGTTCTTCACTGCCTCGATCGCTGCTGCCGCTGCCTCCGGGTCGAGGTAGCGGCCGCCCGGAGTGAGGGGCTTGAAGTCCGTGTCGAGGTCGTAGAAGAGGGGGATGCCCGTCGGGATGTTCAGGGACGCGATGTCGGCGTCCGAGATGCCGTCGAGGTGCTTGACCAGTGCGCGCAGGCTGTTGCCGTGGGCGGCGACCAGGACCGTGCGGCCGGTCAGGAGGTCGGGGACGATGCCGTCGAACCAGTACGGGAGCATGCGGACGACGACGTCCTTCAGGCACTCCGTCTGCGGGCGCAGCTCCGGCGGCAGCGTGGCGTAGCGCGGGTCGTCGAACTGGGAGTACTCGGCGTCGCGGTCCAGCGGCGGGGGCGGGGTGTCGTACGAGCGGCGCCAGAGCATGAACTGCTCCTCGCCGAACTCCGCGAGGGTCTGCGCCTTGTCCTTGCCCTGGAGGGCGCCGTAGTGGCGCTCGTTCAGGCGCCAGCTGCGGTGGACCGGGATCCAGTGGCGGTCGGCCGCTTCGAGGGCGAGCTGTGCCGTGCGGATCGCCCGCTTCTGGAGCGAGGTGTGGACCACGTCCGGGAGAAGGTCGGCGTCCTTCAGGAGTTCACCGCCGCGGACTGCCTCCTTCTCGCCCTTCTCGTTGAGGTTGACGTCCACCCAGCCGGTGAACAGGTTCTTCGCGTTCCACTCGCTCTCGCCATGGCGGAGGAGGATCAGCTTGTACGGTGCGTCGGCCATGGGTCAGAGCGTAATCCACGTGTTCGGGGCGGAGCGCCGCCGCCCGGAGGCCGTCCCAGACGTCGGACAGTTGACTGCTTTTGTTAATTGAGTGGCTCAGTTGAGCGGGTCAAAAGTAAGGTCCGTTCATCACAAGCAGCACTTACGCCTTGCCCTGGGGGAGCCATGCCGTCCGTCGCCGTGCGACGCGCTGTCCGGGAGACCGTCTCCGGTCTGCCCCGTGAGTTCTGGTGGCTGTGGACCAGCACCCTCGTCAACCGGCTGGGCGCCTTCGTCGCCACCTTCATGGCGCTGTACCTGACGCTGGACCGGGGGTACAGCGCCTCCTACGCCGGGCTTGTCGCCTCCCTGCACGGGCTGGGCGGGGTCGCCTCCGCCCTCGGCGGCGGGGTGATGGCCGACCGGCTGGGGCGGCGGCCGACCATGCTTCTCGCCCAGGGCTCCACCGCGGGGGCCGTCGCGCTGCTCGGGTTCGTGCACGATCCCGTCGCCATCGCCGGCGTCGCCTTCCTCGTCGGCATGGCCTCCAACGCCTCCCGGCCTGCCGTGCAGGCGATGATGGCCGACATCGTGCGGCCGCAGGACCGGGTGCGGGCGTTCTCGCTGAACTACTGGGCCATCAATCTCGGGTTCGCCGTGTCGTCCATGGGGGCCGGGTTCATCGCCGAGTTCAGCTACCGCGCCGGGTTCCTGATCGAGGCCGGGATGACCGCCGTCTGTGCCGTCCTCGTCTTCGCCAAGGTGCCCGAGTCGCGGCCGGAGCGCACCGCCAAGGGGGGCGGCACCAAGGACGGCGCGGTCAGCCTCGGGACCGTGGTGCGTGACGGGCGGTACATGGCCGTCGTCGGGCTGTCCTTCCTCGTCGCCCTGATCTTCCAGCAGGGGTCCGTCGGGCTGCCGGTGGCGATGGGCGAGGCCGGGTTCTCGCCCGCCGACTACGGCATGGCCATCGCCGTCAACGGCGTGCTGATCGTCGTACTCCAGATTCCCGTCACGCGGGTGATCGAGCACCGTGATCCGCGGTCGCTGCTCGTCGTCTCGTCCCTCCTGGCGGGGTACGGGTTCGGACTCACCGCATTCGCCGGGTCCGTCGGGGTCTTCGCGCTCACCGTGTGCGTGTGGACGCTCGCCGAGATCGTCAACGCCCCGACCCAGACGGGGCTGGTGGTGCGGCTCTCGCCGGTGCACGGACGGGGGCGCTATCAGGGCATGTACACGCTGTCCTGGTCGGCCGCCGCGCTCATCGCGCCGCTGATGTCCGGTGTCGTCATCGACCGGTTCGGGGCGCGGTGGCTGTGGGGCGTGTGCGCGGTGGTGGGGACTGCGGCGGCGTTCGGGTACGGCGTCCTCATGCGGCGACTGCCGGAAGAGCGCGGGCCGGAAGAGCGCACCCCGGTCACGAAGGACGCGATCACAGGGGCGGACGCCGCCGCGGATGCCGACGCGGGTGCCGACGCGGTCGACGCCGAGATCGAGGCCGAGATCGAGGCCGAGGCGCGCGCCTGACCGGCACGCGCCCTGTCCTCGCCCCGACCAACGAGACCCGACCCACGAGGCCCGACCGACGAGGCCCAGCCCACGAGACCCGACCCACGAGACCCGCCCCGGCCGCCTCAGTTCGTGCAGCCCGTCACCACGACGGGGCTCCCCGCGCAGTTGGTCGGGATGTTGTGGGTGATGTCCGAGGCGACGACCGTGAACTGGTCGGTCGTGTAGACGCCGCCGGGGGCCACCGTGGAGGCGTTGTTGCGGACGTGGGTGTGGTCGAGGGTGACCGAGCCGAGGTCGTTGTAGATGCCGCCGCCCTGGGAACTGCCGGGGCCGTTCGCGCTGTTGCGGAGGACCTCGCTGCCCTTCAGGACGAGCACGGCGCCACTCGTGGCGTTGTAGATGCCGCCCCCGGCTCCCATCGTGCCTCCGACGACGTTGCCGCTGACCTCGGTCGTCTCCAGCCTCAGCTTCGACAGGTTCCGGATCCCGCCACCCGCGGTACCGGCGGTCGTGTTGTTCGCGATCTTGCTTTCGCTGAACTCCAGCGACGCGGTGCCGCTGTTGGCGACGCCGCCACCGCTGCTGGCCGACGTGTTGCGCCTGACGAGGCTCGCGTGCACGAAGGCGTTGCCGGCGTCCAGGTAGAGAGCACCGCCGAGGGTCCGGGCGTGATTGCGGCTGAGCTCGGAGTCGTCCACGCTCAGCGTTCCCCGGCTGTACAACCCGGCACCGTTAACGGCGTTGTTGAACGCGAGCCAGCCACGCCGTACGACCGCCGTGGCACCCGCCGACACCGCCACCCCTCCACCGCTGCTCGAGGAGGTGTTGTCGATCACGTCGACACCGACCAGCGTGAGCCTGCCGCCGGAGTCGACCAGAATGCCCCCGCCGTTGGTGCTGGTGTTCCCGCCGCGGACGGCGAGGTCCTCCAGACGGAGGTTGCCGCCGGAGGTGACACGGAAGATCCGGAACAAGGCGGTCCCGACTCCGTCGCGGACGATCGTCGCACCGTTGCCCCGGATCGTGAGGCGCTGGCCGATGGGTGGCAGACCCTCACCGCTGCCGTCAAAGACAGAGGTCAGATGGTAGGTGCAGTCACGGGAGAGGGAGAGCGTCTCGCCCGGTGACGCCGCACTGATGGCAGTGGTCAGTGCCGTCGCGCTACAGGGAACCTGGGTGCCGTCGTCCTGGCCCACGGCGGTCGCCGGTCCGCCCGTCACGCCCGTCACACTCGTGACGACCGCCGCCGCCACCGCCACCGCCACCATGCTGCTGAATCTGATGAGTCGCATGACAGTCAGATGCGTCGTTCGCCAGGGGATGGGGCGAGTGTGATGACCAGATCACCCGGTCACGCCGCGTGATTCCTCCGACCGGCCCAGTCCCCCGGTTCACGGGACATCCGGTCTTCACGGATACATCCGGCCTCACGGATACATCCGGCCTCACGGGTATATGCGGCCCCTTTACGCATACATCCGCCCTCACGCATACATCCGCCCTAACGGATGCATCCGCCCTAACGGATGCATCCGCCCTCACGGATGCATCCGCGCCCCCTTCAGTACCTTGTCCACCCCGTTCCGCGGCCCGTACACCGCGAGTCCCACCAGGTCCAGCTCCGCCGTCGGCACCGCCCGGACCGCCGCGCGGTTGTCGCGGTCGTTGCCGGTGGCGAACAGGTCCGCGGTGAACACGGCCCGGGGCAGGGCCCGGCTCAGCGCCCGCTCGTGCGCCGCCGTCACCGTCTCCTTCGTGCCCTCGAAGACCAGTACCGGCTGCCGGAACATCGGCAGGTACGCCACCCCGTCGGCGTCCTCGTACGGCTCCCCGATCACCTCGGGGACCGTCGCGCCCAGGCCGCTGACCAGGAACGCGGTGACATTGAGGCGCTGCCACGGCTCCAGGTCCTCCCGCAGCAGGACAGCGATCTTGGTGTCGAAACGAACGTCGGAACGAACGTCTGAACGAACGTCGGAATGGACGTCGGGACGGACCGCGGCAGGGACATCGGAACGGACGGGCGCGATGGGTTCAGTGCTCATGCAATGAGACTGCCGATCGTCGTACGGCGTCGTCTTGTACGTTCTTTGCATGGCCGCCCGGCAGCACCTCACGGAGGAAGTCACCGCCTGGCGCCCCCGTGTCCCGGGCGTCACCGAGGTCTTCCACGCGCACTTCACCGAGTACGCGTATCCGATGCACGTCCATGACGCCTGGACGCTGCTCATCGTGGACGACGGCGCCGTACGGTACGACCTCGAACGGCATGAGCACGGCACCCCGGACGACACGGTCTCGCTGCTCCCCCCGCACGTGCCGCACAACGGCTCCCCGGCCACCGCGGACGGCTTCCGCAAGCGCGTGGTCTACCTGGACGGCACCCTCCTCGGGGACGAGCTCATCGGCGCCGCGGTCGACCAACCCGACCTGCGCGACCCGCTGCTGCGGCGGCGGGTCGGCCGGCTGCACGCCTCCCTCGCCCGCCCCGGTGACGAGCTGGAGGCCGAGAGCCGGCTCACCCTGATCGGCGAGCGGCTGCGCGACCTGCTCCGCCCCGGGCTCACGGCAGCACCCAGACCCGCCGACCCGGCCCTCGCGGGCACCCTGCGCGAGCTCCTCGACGAGCGGGTCGGCGAGGGTCTCGCCCTGAACGAGGCCGCACGGCTGCTGCACGCCCATCCGGCCCACCTGGTCCGGGCGTTCAGCAGTGCGTACGGCATCGCCCCGCACCAGTACCTGATGTCCCGCCGGGTCGGCCGCGCCCGCCGGCTGCTGCTCGAGGGCGTCCCGCCCGGCGAGACGGCCACCGCCACCGGCTTCTACGACCAGGCCCATCTCACCCGGCACTTCAAGAAGCTGGTGGGGGTGACCCCGGGGCGCTACCGGGACAGCGCGCGCTGAGCCTCGTACAGGTTCCGCGGCCGCACCGCGTCCCAGGTGCCGTACAGCTCAAGGCGCGCGTGCAGGTCCCCGGTGAAGTCCGGTACGTCGATCTGGTCGAAGTCGGTCACCTCGTTGAGGCCGACCGTGGCGGACCAGGGGGCGAGGCCGTCGAGGCGCATCAGGCCCGCGCGGCCGTTGGTCACGCGCACGTTCCAGTGGGTGAACCGTGCCCCGAACAGCGGCCCCGCGTTGGCGTCGCCGCCGTGCCGGCCGTTGTTGTCCACCGTGATGTCGGTGCGGACGTTGGCGAAGGGCAGACCGCGGTGGGAGTCGAAGGTGCCCATCTGCATCTCGCCGCGCGACCACACGTTGTACGACGACAGGCCCTCGACGTTGATGCCGTGGAGCTGGGTGTCGGAGGGGGCCGGGACCGTGCGCTGTTCGACCGTGAAGTCCTCGACGAGGTTGTCGTGCGAGCCCTCGCGGCAGAAGTAGGGATGGTGTTCGCCCCGGCCGCCGACCCGGGTGCGGCGCAGGGTGCAGGCGGAGGCGGCGACCAGACCGAAGCCGTTGTCGACGTTGCGGACCGTGACGTCGTCCACCCAGCAGTCGTAGGCGCACTGCAGGACGACCCCGTTGTAGCCCTTGTCGAGGAGGTGCGTGGACTGCGGGGTCTCGATCACGTCCAGGGTGAGCCCCTCCACCCCGGAGCCGGTCAGCTCACCTACATGGGTGGTGAGTTGGGGGTTCCACTCGGGCCGGAGGTCCAGCGGCAGGGGGCGCTCCAGCGTCACCCGGTGTCCGCGCACGGCCGCGACGCGGACGGGCCATTCATAGGGGACGTACGACAGCAGCTTGGTCTTGTCCTCCCAGTAGTACGCGGCCGGGCCGGGGCCGCCGCCCGACATGTGCTGGAGGAGGGTGTGGGCGGCGTCGTCGGAGACGCGCAGCAGGACCAGGAGGCCGGGGCGCAGCCGGGACGGGTCGGCGACGGTGACCGTCCACTCGCCCCGGCGGGCGGGGGCGAGAGGGGTCAGCTCCTCCCACTCGTCCCGCTTGTTGCCGGTCCAGCCCTCGAACGGCCAGTCCTGCGCCTTGATCGCGGCGGTCAGGGAGTCCCAACGGGCCTTGGGCGCCAGCCAGATCAGGCCGCCCGCCCAGGACCACGCCGACTTCGTGCCGCCGTAGCGGGAGCCGTACGGGCCGATCAGCTCGGTGAGGTTCTTCGTCGCGTACAGCGTCGTACGGCCGCTGCCGGCGCCGCGCAGCACCACGTGGTCGTAGGCGAGGTGGATCAGGCCGTCGATGCGGAAGGTGCCGGGCGGGATGGTGACCGTGCCACCGCCGGCCCTGGCGGCAGCGGCGATGGCACGGTTGATCGCGGGGGCGCAGTCGGTGACGCCGTCGGCCACCGCGCCGTACGCGCGGACGTCGGCCACCACCGGAAGGCGGCGGATCCGTGCCGCTCCGGCCCTGCCGACGTACGGGATCTGCGGGTGGGTGAACGGGGTGCGGGTGAACTCCCGCCAGATGGAGGGGACTTCACCGCCGGCTGCCCCTGCCGCGGAGGCGGTCGGGTCCGCTGCCCGGGCGGTGGCGGCCGCCGCCTGGACGGAGGTGCCCGCCACGGCGGTCGCGGCGACCGCCGTGGCGCCGGCGAGGAGGCTCCGTCTCGTCATGCCGTGGTGTGCGCTGTTGGTTCCGGCGGTGCTCATTCCGTACGTCCTTCCCATGGCGACTTTCCTGCCGGCTTTCCTGGCGACGTTTCATGGTTGTGAACGACGTTCATATCTGCGTCGGCCGCGAGCATGCCATGGCGCCCTGTCACCTCAAAAGAGTCGTGCAGGGGTCAATCAGGTCTGGACCTGAAGTCAGTCAGTGGGCCGTTCGATCAGGTGCGTGAACGCGTCCAGATTCCGCGTCGACTCGCCCCGGGACACCCGCCAGGCGTACTCCTTGCGGATCGCGGCGGCGAAGCCCAGCTCCAGGAGGGTGTTGAAGGCGCCGTCCGCCGCCTCCAGCACCTGGCCGAGCAGGCGGTCGATCTCGTCGGGGGTGACGGAGGCGAGCGGGAGCCTGGCGGTGACGTAGATGTCACCGAGCCGGTCGACGGCGTAACTCACGCTGTACAGCTTGAGGTTGCGCTCCAGGAGCCAGCGGTGGACGGCCGGCTCGTTCTCGTCGGGGTGCCGGATGACGAACGCGTTCAGGGAGAGGGAGTGGCGGCCGGCCAGGAGGGAGACGGTGGTCTTCAGCTTGCGGGTGCCGGGCAGCTGTACGACGTAGTTGCCGGGACCGGGGCTCTCCCACTCCAGTTCGGCGTCCTTCAGAGCCCCCTCGATGACCTGTGCGGCCTTGTCCACATCACCCATGGGCCGAGCGTACGCGACGGCGGTGGGACTGGGTCGCGGCCATGTAGACGTCGGCGGTGGCGGCGGCCGCGGTGTCCCAGCCGAACGACTGGGCGTGCCGGGCGGCGGCGTTGCCGAAACGGTCCGCCAGGGAGGGATCATCGGCGAAACGACACAGCACGCGCGCGTAGTCGACGGGATCGTGCCCGCGCACCAGGAAGCCGGTCTCGCCGTCCCGTACGGCCACCGGCAGCCCGCCGACCGAGGCGGCGAGGACGGGGGTACCGGCCGCCTGCGCCTCTATCGCGACCAGGCCGAAGGACTCGCTGTAGGACGGCATGACCAGCACGGAGGCTGCCCGAAACCAGTCCGCCAGCTGCTCCTGGCCGACCGGCGGCCGGAAGCGGACGACGTCCGCGACGCCGAGCCGCGCGGCCAGCTTCTGCAGGCCCTCCGGCTTGGCGAGGCCGCTGCCGCTGGGGCCGCCGACGATCGGTACGACGATCCGGGAGCGCAGTTCGGGCCGCTCGTCGAGGAGCACGGCCACGGCCCTGAGCAGTACGTCGGGGGCCTTCAGAGGCTGGATGCGGCCCGCGAAGAGCGGGATCAGCGCGTCCTGCGGGAGGTCCAGGCGGGCGCGGGCGGCCGCCCGGCCGTCGTCGGGGCGGAAGCGTTCGAGGTTCACGCCGGGGTGGACGACGGCGACCTTGGCGGCGTCGGCGCAGTAGTGCCGTACGAGTTCGTCGGCCTCTTCGGAGGTGTTGGCGATCAGGCGGTCGGCCGCGGACACGATCTGGGTCTCGCCGATCACGCGGGCGGCGGGCTCGGGGGTGTCGCCGTCGGCCAGGCTGGCGTTCTTGACCTTGGCCATGGTGTGCATCGCGTGCACGAGGGGGACGCCCCAGCGCTGGGCGGCGAGCCAGCCGACGTGGCCGGAGAGCCAGTAGTGCGAGTGGACGAGGTCGTAGTAGCCGGGGCGGTGGCCGGCCCAGGCCTGCATCACGCCGTGCGTGAAGGCGCACAGCTGGGCGGGGAGGTCCTCCTTGGCGAGACCCTCGTAGGGGCCGGCGTCGACGTGCCGGACGAGGACGCCGGGGGCGAGTTCGACGGTCGGCGGGAGGCCGCCGGAGGTGGCCCGGGTGAAGATCTCGACGTCGATGTTGATCGCGGCGAGGCGCTGCGCGAGCTCGACGATGTAGACGTTCATGCCGCCGGCGTCGCCGGTGCCGGGCTGGTGGAGCGGTGAGGTGTGCACGGAGAGCATGGCGACGCGGCGGGGCCTGCGGTGCAGCCGAAGCCGTGAGGGGGCCGCCGGAGAGCGACGCCCGAGCCTGCTGACGTACTGGCTCACGTGGCGGTCCTCCTAGTTGCGGGCATGCCAGTCGGAGGGTGTGGGGACCCTCCGAGGAAGTGCAACGCGGAGGCGTGGATTCCCATTCCACGGGGTGGGGTTTTTACCGGGGTATTACCTCTGGCCGCTCAACCGTTCGAGGGAAAGCCGCGTAGGGCGGTCCGGCTGTTGGGTGCGTGCGGGCCGGTGGGGGCTGTCGCGCCCACGCGGCGGAGCCGCATATCGACTCAGCCCCGCGCCCTTCCAGGGGCGCTCACGCTTACCCTCATACCCATGACTACCCGCGCCTCCCGCCCCGTGGGGACGGTGACGCGCGGGACCACGAATCCCAATCGGCTGCGGCGTATGGACCGGTGGATCGCCGCCACGCACGGGGCCGCGCTGCGTCGCGCCGTCGATCCGGTGGCCGTGGACCTCGGTTACGGGGCCGCTCCCTGGACCGCCGTCGAGTTGCTCGGGCGGCTGCGTACCGTCGCGCCGCGTGCGCGGGTCGTCGGGATCGAGATCGAGCCCGACCGGGTCGCCGCCGCGAAGCCGTACGAGCGGGACGGACTGGTCTTCCGGCACGGCGGGTTCGAGATCCCGGTCCCCGGGCGGCCGTTGCTCGTGCGCGCGGCCAACGTGCTGCGGCAGTACGACGAGGACGAGGTCGCCGCCGTCTGGGCGCGGCTGTGCGCACGGCTCGCGCCGGACGGGCTGCTGGTCGAGGGGACCTGCGACGAGATCGGGCGACGGCACGTGTGGGTCGCGCTCGGGCCGGAGGGGCCCCGGACGGTGACCTTCGCGACCCGGCTCGGCTCCCTGGAACGGCCGTCGGACCTCGCCGAGCGGCTGCCGAAGGCGCTGATCCACCGCAATGTGCCGGGCGAGCCGGTGCACGCGTTCCTGCGGGACTTCGACCGCGCCTGGGCGGCCGCCGCGCCCTACGCGTCGTACGGCGCCCGGCAGCGGTGGATCCGGACGGTGCGGGATCTGGCCGGCGACTGGCCGGTGACGGACTCGGCGGTGCGCTGGCGGCAGGGGGAAGTGACCGTGACGTGGGAGGCCTTGGCACCCTCGGCCTGAGGTCGGCCAGCCGGGAACGATCTCGGTGAGGTGTTCGTCACAAAGGCGGGGAGACGGTCATGCCCGGGGGGAGACCGGGAAGGAACCCACCCGTCACTACCTCTGTCGATTTGCGGCGTGACATGGCACGATCCTCCACGTGTCGGAAGTTACTGATGGTTAATCAGTTTTGGGGGGTCGGGTCATGGGACCGGACAAGCACGACGTCCGGGCGGGTGGGCGCCGCGGGATCCTGGCAGCGGCCGTGACCGTGGTCTGCGCGGTGACCGTACTGGCCGCGCCCGGCACGGCGTTCGCGGCACCGAGCCCCACACCGTCACCCAGCCGCTCCCCCGGCGCCTCCGTGACCCTCCCGCCCGACAAGGACCTTGAGGCCGTACAGGAGAAACTGGACGATCTCTACCATGACGCGGCCGTCGCCACCGACGCGTACAACGCCGCCGAAGAGGCCGCCGAGAAGCAGTCCGCCGAGATCGTCGACCTGGCCAAGAAGATCGTCAAAGGGCAGCAGAAGCTCGACGGGTTGAAGGCGCGGGCGGGCCGGGCGGCGGCCGCCCAGTACCGCACCGGCGGGCTGCCCGACAGCGCCAAGCTGCTGCTGAGCGACAACCCCTCGCAGTTCCTGGACGGAGCCGGGAGGGTGCTCCAGGGCGAGCGCGCCACCAAGGGCCTGATCAGCGAACTGACCCGGACCCAGCAGGACTTGAAGCAGTACGCGGCGGACGCGGCCGACCAGTGGAACAGGCTGGAGGCGGGGCGCAAGGCGAAGGCCGCCGCGAAGAAGAAGATCACGCAGCGGATCGCCGCCGCCGAGAAGCTCCAGTCGACGCTGGAGAAGAAGCAGAAGGAGCGGCTCGCCGAGCTGGAGCGGGAGGCCGCCTACAAGGCGCAGACCGCCTGGCTGGACACCGGGATACTCGACGAGATCCACAGCAAGGCGTCCGCGGCGGGCAGGAAGGCGGTCGAGTTCGCCACCGCCCAGATCGGCAAACCCTACGTGTGGGGCGCGGAGGGACCGGACTCGTACGACTGCTCCGGGCTGACCTCGCAGGCCTGGGCGAGCGCCGGGCGGCCGATCCCGCGCACCTCGCAGGAGCAGTGGAAGCAGCTCAAGCACGTCGACGTGAAGGACATGCGCCCCGGCGACCTGATCATCTACTTCGACGACGCCAGCCATGTCGCGATGTACGTCGGCGACGGCGCGATCATCCAAGCCCCGCGCCCGGGACGGACGGTGTCGATCGGCGGCGCCGGGACGATGCCGATCCTCGGGGTGGTACGGCCGGACGCCTGAGCACCGCAAGGCACTTTGGGTGTGATGTACCTTTCGTGACCTGCGCCATGTGACCCAGTACACGCCAACACCCTTGGAAACCCCGGCACCACGTGACCTTCGTCATCCCCGACGGACGGCCTTCTTGTCCAACTGCGTTACGGCACGCGGCATATGCCAAGGGTCTGAGACGGAGCGACGGGGCTCACACCATTCCGTTGCGGCGGCCAGTACCGCTATGGTCCCCGTCGGGTGGGTCGAGGTCCCTCGCCCCGCCATGCCCTCGGGGGGAGGGAAGGAACCCAACACGATGCCCGTACCCGTACCGCGGCAGAGAGCCATCCCGGCCGTGGAGAGTGGTCAGGCGCCGGTCGCCATGCCCGCACAGGGCGGCGGCCACCTCAAGGAAGAGGCCAACCGCACGGAAGCCGTCGCCCCGAACAGCGGCGGCACCACTCTCACCCTGCTGCTGATCGAGGACGATCCGGCCGGCTCGCCGGTCCTGCCCGAGTTGCGGGACGCGTCCGGCAACTCGATCCGCGTCCGCACCGCCCGCAACCTCACCGAGGCCGAGCGGCTGCTGACCGACGACGTCCACTGCATCCTGCTCGACCTGGCGCTGCCGGCGCCGGGCCGCGCCGACGCCGACGAGCTCGCCGTGCTCAAGCACGTGCTCAAGCTCGCGCCCCGGCACGCCGTGCTCGCGCTCACCGCCTCCGGTGACGCCGAGCGCGGCGCCGAGGCCGTGCGCGTCGGCGCGCAGGACTACCTCTTCCGGGACGAGCTGGACGGCCGGCTGCTGAGCCGCGCCATCCGGTACGCCGTCGAGCGCAAGCGGTCCCTCGCGGTCGAGCGCAAGCTCGCGGAGGGGCGGATGCGGGCGCAGGAGAACCGCCGCCTGGAGCGGGGCCTGCTGCCCACGCCCCTCCTGGACGGCTCCTCGCTGCGCTTCGCCGCCCGCTACCGCCCCGGCCGCTCGCGCGCGCTGCTCGGCGGTGACTTCTACGACACCGTGCGCACGCCCGACGGGACCGTGCACGCGATGATCGGTGACGTCTGCGGCCACGGCCCGGACGAGGCCGCGCTCGGTGTGGAGCTGCGGATCGCCTGGCGTGCGCTGACCCTGGCGGGACTGTGCGGCGACGAGCTGCTGGGCACGCTGCAGGAGGTGCTGGAGCACGAGCGCTCCGACGAGGAGATCTTCGCGACGCTCTGCACGGTCGACATAGCGCCCGACGGGCGCCGGGCCGGGCTGTGCCTGGCCGGTCACCCGGCCCCGCTGGTCGCCCGCCCCGGGCGGCCGGCGGAGCTGCTGCCATACGACAACAACGGGCCGGCGCTGGGGCTGCTGCGGGGGGCTCGGTGGCCGCGGATGCAGGTGGAGCTGGGCGCCGAGTGGAGCCTGATGCTCTACACCGACGGGCTGATCGAGGGCCGCATCGGCTCGGGCGGCGAGCGGCTCGGTCAGGACGGGATGGTCGAGATGGTGCGCCGGCAGCTGGGCGAGGGGCTCAGCGGGGAGGCCTTGCTGCGGGCGGCGGTCAACGAGGTGCGGGAGATGAACGGCGGCGAGCTGACGGACGACGTCGCCCTGGTGTTGCTGGACCGGCAGGCCTGACCGGTGCCCGCGGGGGGCGCGCCTCAGCGGGCGCGCCCCCCGCGGAGTCACCGCCCGCCGTTGTACGGCCCGTACGGGCCGTCGCTGCTGCTGCCGCCTCGGCGGCCGAAGCCGCGGCCGGAGACCTGCCTGAGGGCCGGGCGGACGTCGACGAAGAAGACGATCGTGGCGACCAGGCCCGCCAGCTGGAGGAAGAGCATGGGCACCAGCAGGTTCACCGCGACCGCGATACCGAGGATGATCAGCCAGAAGCCCTTGTTCTGCTTGTCCGCGGCCCGGTACGCGTCGTTCCGGAAGAGCGCGGCCATGACCAGCGCCACCACGGCGAGGACCAGCATGGCGAGGTAGAGCAGCCCCAGAAAACTTGAGAAGCCCTGCATCAGCACAACGTCCACCACCCGTTTCGGCTTGTTCCTACGCGGCCACCGTACCCGCTGGGCCGATCCCGCTACCCCGATAACGGGCCGGACACCCGAGGAGTGCCCGGCCCGTGCGTCCCTTCGACCTGCCGGTTACTTGGCCGGCGGGGTGGTCTTCTTGGCCGGGGTGGCCTTGCGGGGCGCCGGGGCCTTCTTGGCGTTGGCACTGGCGTTGGCGACCGGAGCCTTCTTCACCGCGGCCGGCTTGGCCTCGGCGGCCTTCGGCTGCTCCGCCCTCTTCTCGTCGGCCTTGACCTCGACCGGCTCGGGCTTGCCCTCGACGGCGATGGCCAGGTCCTCGATCTCCTCGGCGGCCTCGCCGCGCCAGGTCTTCACGGCCTGCTCGCCGTGCTCGGCGACCTTCTCGTAGGTCTCGCGGGCCTTGACGGCGTACTCGGCGGCCACGCCGACCTGGCGCAGCGCGAAGTCCTGGGCGGACTCGCCGAGCTTCTTGAGGTCACCGTCGAGGGAGACGATGAAGTCGTTGACCCTGGCCTGGAGGCTGGCCTGCGCCTCCTTGGCCTTGGCACCGGCCTCCTTGGCGCGGGTGGCGGCCTTCTCCTGCACGGCCTTCGGGTCCGCGTTGCGGACGGCCTCGATGCGGGCCGGGGCCTCGGCGCGCAGCTGCTCGACCAGGCCGGGCACCTTCCTGGCCTGCTGGAGGGCGAGGTCGGCGGTGCCGGCGGCGAAGTAGAACGGAGTCGGGTCGCTGAGGGTCTTGCGCAGATCGTCGGTGATGGCCATGGTGATGGTCCTCCCGGATTCAGGTTCGGCTGAGGGTTTTGTGGTCCGTGGCGTGGCGGTCGGCGCGCTTGGCCGGCTCATCCGGCCGTCCGCCCCGGATCGGTCTCGCTGCCGGCGTCGCTGCCGGTACCGCTGTCGGCGTCGCTGCCGATGTCACTGCCGGCTCCGCTGCCGTCGCGCGGCACTCCGTCGCCCCGCACACCGCCGGCCTCGCTGCCGGCGCTCGCGCTCTCCCCGCCCGACCCGAAGCCGTTCTCCTTGCGGAACGACTCGTAGATCTGGAGCAGCACCTGCTTCTGCCGCTCGTCGAGGGTGGGGTCGGCGAGGATGACCGCGCGGGTCTCCACCTCGTTCAGATCCCGCTCGGCGTCGAGGATGCCGGCGCGGACGTACAGCGTCTCGGCGGAGATCCGCAGGGCTTTCGCGACCTGCTGCAACACCTCCGCGCTCGGCTTGCGCAGCCCGCGCTCGATCTGGCTCAGGTACGGATTGGACACCCCGGCGGCGTCGGCGAGCTGCCTGAGCGACAGCTGCGCGTTGCGCCGCTGTTCGCGCAGATACTCACCGAGATTGCCGACGTTGAGCGATGCCATACCTCCACCCTGCCTCATCCTCGCTAACAATTGCAAGCACCCGCTTGCAAAAGTGTGTCCGCGTGTCGCGCTCGATGAGGTCGGCCTCGGCAGCTGCGGGATCAGCTTCGGCAGATGCAGAAGGGATGGCCCACCGGGTCGGTGAGAACCCGCGCTTTGACGGCTTCGTGCGGCTGGTGTTCCGGCTTGCCCGCGCCCAGCTCCAGCAGCCGGGCCTCGGCCTCGTCCAGATCCTCGACGTCGAAGCAGAGGTGCAGCTGTTGCGGAACGGTCTGCTCCGGCCAGCGCGGCGCCCGGTAGTCGTCGACCCGCTGAAAACCGATGAAGAGTCCGTGCTCACCGTTGAGACCCGCGAAGTCGGCGTCCGACTTCGGGTGCGGTTCAAGGCCGGTGGCCTGCTGGTAGAAAGCCGCCAGAGCCGGCGGATCAGGGCAGTCGAGCGTTATCGCGACCAGCTTCATCTGCGGGGACATGGCACCTCCGGGTCGGCCCGTGGATTTCCGCGCTGAACACCCTAGAGCGACAGGGCCCACCCGCCTGAGTAGGACGACTCATGTGTGCCGTGGCCCGGGCTGGCAGGCTCCGCGGCATGACGAGTGGCAGAGGGACGTCGACGGCGCTGCATCTCCTCCTGGTCTGGGCGGCGATGACGGCCACCGTGCCGGCGCTCGGCTTCGGGTTGCTGCTGGCGGGCTGGGGCAGCGGTGTCGGGGCGGCGGCGCTGGTCCTCGCCTTGAGCGTGCCGCTGCTGATAGGCCTGCTGGCCGTGGTGGGCGTACCGGCCAGGACCCTGGTGCCGCTGTGCGGCTCGGGGCGTGGGCGGCTCGGCTGGGCGACCCTGGTCTTCGCCCTTGGCACCCTCGGCGTTCTGGCGGGCCTCGCCGCCTACAGCGGGGACGTCGGTCTGGGAAGCGCCGGCGCCCGGGTCGCGCTGACGGGGGTGCCGTACGCCGTCGCCGCGGCGTTCTTCGTGCCGAGCCGGTGGGTGCGGCTGGGGGCGGTGGCCGCGCTGGCGGCCGGTGTCGCCTACGGGGGCTTCGTCGGTCCGGCGCGGGCGGATCAGCACCGGCAGGCGGCGGAGATCGCGCGCTACCGGGAACACGCGGAGCTGCTGTATCTGGGCGCCCCGCCACCAGGGATGCGGGTGGCCAGTGCCGAGGTCGGCCCCGCCTACTTCAGCGTCGCGTACCGCTCCGTCCGGGAGGGATACGACCTGTCGTACGTGGGGCTCGTGGTGCGGCCGGCGCTCACCCGGACCCCACAGTGCCCCGTGCCCGCGCAAAAGGCCGTGACCTGCAG
The DNA here is from genome assembly GCF_055567535.1 of Streptomyces sp. NPDC026538. NCBI lineage: Bacteria > Bacillati > Actinomycetota > Actinomycetes > Kitasatosporales > Streptomycetaceae > Streptomyces > Streptomyces sp. NPDC026538. Next base: position 83,502 of record NZ_JBVHQG010000010.1, on the reverse strand, counting down.
CGTGGACGCGCACGGTGGGATGCGCACGGTCGAGCGCATCCCCGGCGGCGTCCTCGCCGTCACCCTCACCCGCCGCCACCACGACGCGGAGATCGAGGTCAGCAGTCAGTCCCTCGACGAACCCGGTCTGCGCCGCGTCCTGAACACACTGCATCCGCTGTCGAACGCGGAACTGGAGGAGCTGATGCGGGAAAAGGTGATCATCCGGGGCTACTGAGCCGGGCCGGCGCCGTCCCCGGCGCCTCCAGGCCGCTGTCCAAGCCGCCGGCCACGGACCGCCACCCGTGCGGCGTCAACGGTGCGTCGTCAGCCAGGACTCCAGGGCGCCGAAGTCCGCCGGCGTCAGGCCGAACTCGTGGGTGACACGGTGGAGCAGGGCCGGGCCGTGATGGTGGGTGGCGACCCAGGCGCGGTCGGCCTCGGTGATCTCGTCGTCGATCCAGATGAACGGCCGCTCACCCGCCCACTCCACCAGCGGCCGCGTCTTCCAGTGCAGCAGGGCGGGCGGCTCGTCCTCGTCCGGCCACTCCACGACGGGCAGCGGGGGCAGGCCCAGCCACGGGGCGACGCAGGCGTTGGCGTCGTCCATCCAGGTGGTGGCCCACACGAGCTGGCAGCCGAGTGCGGCCAGGCGCGGGCCCAGCGCCGGGTCGATACGGGTGACCAGCGGGTTCAGGGGGGCGTGGGCGGTCTCGTAGGCCGGGTACGGGTGCCCCGCCGGGGCGCCGAACGGGATGAGGGTGCCGTCGATGTCCAGGAAGAGAATCATCGGGGACAGGATCCCTCAGAACGGCAGCGGCCTCGCGTGCACCACGTCCAGCCTCGTCACCGCCCGGGTCAGCACCACGTACAGCCGGTGCAGGCCGCGTGCCTCGCCCTCCGCCACCGCCGCCGGTTCCACCGCCACCACATGGTCGTACTCCAGGCCCTTGACCAGGCTCGCCGGGACCACGGCCACCCTGGCGCCGAGCTGGTCCGCCTCCGCCGGTTCGATACCCGCGGCGGTGAGCGCGGCGCGTACGCCGGCGACCTGTGCGTCCGCCGCCAGGACGCCCACCGACCCCTCGCGGGCCAGAGCCTCCCGTACCGCGGTGACCGTGGCGGCCCGCACGTCCCGCGTCGGACGGATGGTCAGCTCCCCGTCCGCGCGGTAGGACCGGGCCGGGGGCACGTCCGTGTCCAGCCGTTCGAGCAGCCGGTTCGTCAGCTCCACGACCGCCGCCGGGACGCGGAACCCGGTGGTGAGCGGGACGACCGTCGCGTCCGGCTTGCCCAGGTGGCGCAGTACGGCGTCCCAGCTCCGCGCCGACCAGGGCGTGGTGGCCTGGGCCAGGTCGCCGAGGACGGTGAGGGAGCCGAAGACGGCGCGGCGGGCGATCGCCCGGCACTCCATGGGCGACAGGTCCTGGGCCTCGTCGACGACGATATGGCCGTACCCGTCGGGGTGTTCGACGAGCCCGGCGACCTCGTCGAGGAGCACCAGGTCGGCGGGTGACCAGCGGGCGGACTTGTAGGAGCGTGGGGGGCGGGGCCAGCGCAACGCCTGCTGCTCGTCGGGATCGAGGAGGCCCTCGGCCGCCCGCGCCAGCACCTCGGCGTCCGTGAGCAGTCCGGCCAGCACCTCCTCCGGGCGGACCTTCGGCCAGACGGTGTCGAGGCAGGCGCTCATCGCCCGCGACCGTTCCAGACGGCGGGTCCAGGTGGCCGGCTGCGGCCCGGCCCGCCGTTCGGCCTGGAGCTGTACGGCCCGCATCGCCCGCCCCCGCACCCGCTCGCGCCCGACGGCGTACGGCGGTTCCTCGCGCCGTACCGCCGCGACGATCTCGGTCAGTGCGGCGGCGGACACCCGCCAGGTGTAGGTGCCGTCGGAGAGGGAGAGGGGGTGGACGGCCTCGGTGGACACGTGGGCGTACAGGGCGCGGCGCAGCACCTCGGCCATCCGGGGGTCGTGCTTGAGCGCGGCGGCGCGGGCGGAGTCGGTGCCGGTGGCCGGATGGCGGGCGATCTCCTCGTGGAGGGTGGTCTGGCGTACGCCGGTCTCGCCCAGCGCCGGCAGCACCTCGGAGATGTAGGAGAGGAAAGTGCGGTTGGGGCCGAGGATCAGCAGGCCGGCGCGGCGGATGCGCTGGGGGTGGGTGTAGAGGAGGTAGGCGGCGCGGTGCAGGCCGACGGCGGTCTTGCCGGTGCCCGGGGCGCCCTGGACGCAGACGGAGGCGGTGAGGTCGGCGCGTACCAGGTCGTCCTGGTCGGGCTGGATGGTGGCGGCGATGTCCCGCATGGGGCCGACGCGGGGCCGTTCGATCTCCCGGGCCAGGAGGGTGCCGGGGCCGGACTCGCCCACGCTCAGCCGCTCGTCCTCCCAGCCGGTGAGGTCTGCGGAGTCGCCGTGGCTGCCCGGGGCCCAGCCGAACCGGCGCCGTACCGCGACGCCCTGCGGTTCGTCGGGGCCGGCCTGGTAGAAGGCCCGGGAGACGGGTGCCCGCCAGTCGACGACCAGGGGCGGGGCGGTCGGCTCCGCGCTGATCCGCAGCCGGCCGATGCGGTAGCTCTGCCCGGCGTGCTCGCCGGAGGCGAAGTCCAGCTTGCCGAAGAACAGCGGGCCCTGGGGCAGTTCGCGCATCTCCTTGGCCCGGCTGCGCAGCCGGTACCCGAGGACCTCGGCGTCGGCGCCGGAGGCGGAGACGTCCTCGCCGGTGACGACGTGGTCGGCGGCGCCTTCGACCATGCGGGCGAGGGCGGCTCGGCAGGTGTCGTGGTAGGCGCGTTCGCGGGTGAGTTCGCGATGGCCGAGTTCACGCCGGTCGGGTTCGCGCCGGTCGAGTTCGCGCCGGTCGGGTTCGCGCCGGTCGGGTTCATGCCGGTCGGGTTCGCGCTGGACGGGCTCCTGCTGGGCGACTTCCTGCTGCATGGGAACAGCGTAGACGAGAAAACGTAACCCGGTTAAATTTTTAACCGGGACTATCGGACAGTGCCCGCTCCAGCCGCCCGAAGGCCCGCTCCGCCGCCCGCACCGCGTCCTCCCGCACCTCCTCGACCCGCTCCCCGGCCACGATCCGCCGCCAGTTGTCCTGCGCGAGGATCCGCTGTACGGCGATGATCTGGCCGGCGGCCAGCCGCGCGTCCAGGGTGCCGCCGAGGGCCTCGGCGAGCGCGGCCTCGGACCGTTCCAGATAGGTGTGCTGGCGGGCGACGAGGGTGGCCGTGCTGTTGAGGAGGGTGTGGAAGGCGAGGACCTGGGGGTGGTCGTTGAGCCCGGTGATCGGGTCGTTGCGCCGCAGGCCGTCCAGGAAGTGGGCCCGCAGCACGCCGACCGGGGACTCGGCCCCCGTGACCAGCCGCGCGGCCTCCGTCTCGTGGTCGGCGATCCGGTGCAGGACGAGGTCCTCCTTGACCGGGAAGTACCGGAACAGGGTCGGCTTGGAGATACCGGCCGCGGCCGCCACCTCGGCGACCGGCACCGCGTCGAACCCCTTCGCCAGGAACAGCCGTACGGCGATGTCCGACACGTCCTCGTACATCCGCCGCTTCTTGCGCTCACGCAGGCCCATCTCACCCATGGGGGGAGCCTACGCAGCGGGCGTCAGGCGAGGGCGCGGGCGAGGTCCGCCAGGCGCCGGCCCGGCAGGCCCAGGGAACCGGTCGCGGCCGCCAGAGTCATGGCGTACGAGTCCACCGCGCGCCGTACGTTCGGCGCGTCCAGGCCGGCCCCGGTGACCAGGCGGTCCAGATCGACGTAGGCCGAGCGGACGATCTCAATCCAGCGGTAGACCCGCCAGTCCCGCTCCCAGTCGCGGGTGAACCTCGACTCCAGCCCGCGCTCCCAGCGGCGGAGCATCCGGTCCCGGATCTCCGGCCGGGTCGGGGTCAGGTGCATGTGCCGGACCAGGTCGTAGAGCGGGTCGCCGACCAGGGCCATCTCCCAGTCGATGATGGTCAGGGCGAGCGTGTCGTCACGGCGGACCAGGTTCCAGGGGTTGAGGTCGCCGTGCAGCAGGGCCGGGGCGCGGTCGCTCACCCGGTGCCGGGCAAGGATCTCGCGCAGCCGGGAGGCGTCGGGGAGCCCGAGGAAGCGGGCCAGTTGCTGGGACTCCCTGGGGAGGCTGGCGACCAGGGCGACGAGTTGGTCGCACAGCCAGCCGTAGAAGACGCCCAGCTCGCCCGCGACCGGGTCCACCTGCGTGTAGTCGACCCCGGTGAGCGCGGCCAGCTGGTCGACGAGCACGTCGGCCTCGTGCGGGCGCAGGCCGTGCACGGGGTGGTCGGGCCTGCGGCCGAGGTCGCCCGGGCCCTCGTAGGTGTGGATGGCGAAGCGGTCCCGGGAGTAGGCGCACAGGTAGCGCGCCCGGGTCTCCCCCAGGGCCAGCACGCGGGGCGCCGCCACCGCGACCCCGGAGCGCTCGATCGCCCGCAGCACGGCGTGCTCGCTGAGGTAGCTGCGCTCCAGGCGGCGGAAGTGCGGCACCTTCCGGCGGACCACCACCGGGAAGTCGATGCCGGGCACCCGGATCACCGAGTTGAGGTGCGCGGTGCCCTTGAAGACCTGGCCGGCCGGTGTCGCGCCTTCCAGGAACAGGGCGGCCCGCACCGCGGAGTGCGGGAAGTCGGGGCGCTCGGGGACCCGCCGGTCCTGCTTCCATTCGATGACGTCGGTGATCCGGCCCCGCGGGGCGGGGCCGCCGGCGGGCGTGGACGCCGCCCAGCGGAACAGGATCCGCTCGATCTCCCGGTCGCCCGGCACCGTGCGCAGCCGCAGCGGTCCGGCGGCCGCCTCCAGCGCCTGCCGGACGGCCGCGGTGGCAGCGTCCAGGCTGTGCTGGTCGAAGGACTCCTCCAGGGACCGCGCGGCCCGCATCACGTCCGGATAGACGGACTGGGCGCGCTCGAAGTCCACGTAGTGCCGCAGGTCCTTGGCGGCCCCGTGGGTGGCGGCCGGCCGCACCGCCCGCATGGCCTCCGTCCAGGCCTCGACGACCTCCTCCCGCTGCTGGGCCGGGTACTGCATGCGGACCAGATGGGTGGCGAGGTCGTGCAGGGGGTCGCCGAAGGTGGCCAGCTCCCAGTCGACGCAGGTGAGGGACGCGTCGCCGGACTGGGACACGATCAGGTTGTCCCGGTGCAGGTCGGCATGGAGAAGGCTGTACGGGCGCCGGGTCATCCAGGGCACCCGGTCGGCGAACCGGAGCAGGGCGTCCTCGGGGATACCCAGGGCGGCGAACAGCCAGCCGAACGCGGGACCGTTGGCCTGGCGGATCTGGAGATCCGCCATCCGGGCCAGTGTCCGCAGGAAGGCCTGGCTGTCCGAGTGGTTCCGGGGCCACGTCGACGGCAGCGGCGGCAGCGCGGCACCGCGCACCTGGGTCGTCCCGGCCATCAGCCGGGCCAGGGCCTTCAGCAGCACGGTGTCGACCGGCTTGCCGTTGGCGCAGACGCTGGAGAGCGGAACTCCCTCCACATAGCTGTGGATGGTGAAGCGATTCCCTTCGAAGAGGCACTCGGGGACGTTGGGCAGCACGCCCTGCAGCGCGCCCAGGATCCGTGCCTCGTTCGCCCAGGTCCGGATCACCACGGAGAGGGCGTCGGGTCTGCGGACCCGGACGATGACCGCGGTCCCGGGCGCCCGGCGCAGCAGCCGGGCCACCGGCTCGTTCAGCGGAAGGACGTAGTTCTGGTTGTGGAAGCCGCTGCTCGCCAGCCCTTGTTCCGCCGCATGCCCCCGGAACGCCTCGTACTCGTCGTCGAAGAGAGGTCTGCCGGTGTCTCTCCCGGTCACGACAGGGGGGACGGAGGGTGCACCCACTGGTCGCTCCGGGGTGGTTCGCGCGTGGTTCGCGGGGATCGAGTAGGGGAAACGGTATTGCCGGCTGACGTGTTGCACGAGCCGGGGGGCAGTGGAGTGACCCTGACGAGTGGTGGGGTACTCAGCTGTACGGCCGTCGGCCGGTACGGTCGCCCGAGGTCGGCTCTGTCACCTTCCCCATTACGCACGAACCCGAGCGGTTGCTCAGTCGATTTCGGCATGCTAGCGCAGCGGAGGCCTGCTCCGGATCATCTCCGGCCGTGGTCACCGGGCGAGTAGCGTCCAGACCGCCTCGAACCATTTGGTGGTGTTGGCGACGAAGGTCGAACCGGGTGAGGTCGGGTTCGCGTCGCGGACGTGGTGGGTCAGGGAGGCGCCGAAGCCCAGGACGTCCACGGACTCGACCTCCGTGCCGTCGTCGAGGATGACCTTGCGCAGGATGGGCTCGTAGAAGCCGTGCAGGACCTCGTCGTGGTTGATGACATAGAGCTTGAACGTCGGGGTGAGTTCGGTGCGGCGCACCTCCAGCTCGACCTTCCGCACCAGTTCCTCGGCGCGCAGCTCCTCGAGGACGGCGCGCAGGGAGCCGGTGTGGGCCTCGGTGATGGTGTGCAGCCGCTTCGGCAGCCGCGGATCGGCGCTGTTGTCCCGGGCCCGGGGGTACGGCATGGGGTGCTGTGTGGCCGGCAGGATCATCCGCAGGGCGATCCGCCGGGGCGAGATGTCGCCCGCCCGGATCCGCTCCGCCTGGATGCGGATGTGGGCGTCCAGGCTCTCCGAGGTCAGCGTGTAGATGTCCAGCGTGACCTCGTCCTGCTCGAAGGCCTCGCCGATGAGCGGACCGAGGGTCACCGGGTGGTGCCGGGAGCGACTGGCCCGGGGGGCCGAGGACTGTATGTGCTGGCGCATCACGACCCGTGAGCGCTTGCCCCGGCCCGACTCGATCCAGCCTTCGCTGCTCAGTTCGCGCAGTGCCCGTTGCACGGTGTCGCGGGCGACGCCGAACTCCCGCGCGAGCGACTCCTGCGACGGCAGGAAGGAGTCGATGGGGTAGGCGCCGTCGGAGAGCCGGACCCGGAGTTCCTCCGAGACCCGCTGAAAGGCTCCGGCGCCACCTGTCGTCCGCTTGGTCACATGCCGTACGTACCGCTCCCGGCCCCCCGGCAAACAACTTTCAGTCAGGCAACTCGTCAGTCAAGTTCCGGGTTACTGGATCTAGTTGGACGGGCATCTTTGCCACAAGCAGTCAACTTCTCAGTCAACTGGTCAGCTTGAGAGGTTGACGGAAAGCCGTGAGGCGAGGGGGGGTGGAGAGCCATGACCGTTCAGGTGCTCGGGATCGACCTGCAGATCGACGATCTCGGTCAACTGGCCTTCTGGGCCGCCGGTTTACTGGCGTCCCTGACGGCATGGCTGCGCAGGCGCCGACGGCAGGGGCGGGAACTGCCGGCTAGCCCCGCAGCAGTTCCAGCAGCGGCGCCAGCGAGACGACGACGCGGTCCGCACCGGCCGCGGTCAAAAGCTTGGCTTTCCGTGCGTTACGCGCGTAGCCCAGGAAGCGGACGCCGGCGCTCTCGGCCGCCTCAAGGTCCGACGGGGAGTCGCCGATCATCAGGGCCGCGGCGGGGGCGGCGCCCATCGCGTTGAGGGCACGGTTGAGGCAGTGCGGGTCCGGCTTGAGACGGTGCAGGTCCTCGGTGCGGCCGTAGATGTGCGGGGCGAAGCAGGGGGTGAGGCCGCGGTCGTCGAGGTAGGCGCGGACCACCCGGGGGGAGTTGTTGGTCGTCACCGCCATACGGACGCCACGCGCTCGCCAGGTCTGGATGAGGATGTCCGCATACGCCGTCGGCATCGCCGTCGTCGTGGCCCGTAGCTCCTCCTTGGTGAGACGTTCCTCCAACTCGGTGACCAGGTCGCTGCCGGGATGCCTGCGGTCCACGGCGCGCAGCACGAGGTGCGGGTCGAGGGAGTCGCGCTCGGTCTCCGTGACCAGGCCGCGCAGGCCCCGGCTCGCCAGCCACTCCACCAGCCCGTCGGCCACGCTCTCCGCCGAGTGCCCCGCGAACAGCCGGCAGATCGGGCCGTCGAAGTCCCAGAGGACCACACGGGCACTTCTGATCAGTTCCGCGAGCCCTTCGGCCTGGTTCTCGCTCTCGGTTGCCACCCGTTCAGTCTGCGTCGCATCAGAAGTCACTAGGAGAGTGTCAGGTCCGTGGTGATGGTTTCCCAGAGGGCGTCGAACCACTTCTGCGATTGCTCCACGAACGCGGCGTCGCGGTGGCCGGCTCGTTTCTCGAAGGAGAAGAGGAGGGACTCCGAGCCCACGGCGTCGTACATGTCGAGCATGCCGGACTCGGTCTGCTCCTCGCGGCGCGTGACCATGTAGTACGCGAGCAGCGCCTCCGCGCCGTTGAGCAGGTAGAGCTTGACCGGCGGGGTGAAGGGCAGGGCCCGGAAGGTGACCCGCACGTCGATGCCGTGGGTGGAGCGCAGGCCCTGGAGGTTGTACTGGAGGACCTGGCCCTGGGCGTTGCGCATACCGAGCCAGCGGTTGTGGACGGTGTCGTCGTCGCCCTCGACCGCCGTCGGGAAAGCGAGGTTGATGTCGCGGCCGGGGAGCAGGACGCGGACGTCGATGCTCTCGGGACGGATCCGGCCCTCGTGGATCAGGCGCAGGGGTTCGGCGAGCGCCGGGAGCAGGCTCTGGGCGGTGAGGCAGGCGGCGTCGATACGGACGTGCGGGGCGGCGAACGCCTCCGTCATACGGGGACCGAGGCCGACCATCGTCGGCTGGGGCTCGCCCAGGGGCCGGACAGCCGGTTCGGCGACGCGCGGCGGGCTGCCCTTGGTGACGTTGGCGAGGAGACCGTAGTCCTGCAGCACCCGCATGGCCTGGCGTACGGCACCCCGCTCCACGCCGAACTCCTCGGCCAGCTCGGCCTGGGTGGGCAGGCGGTCACCGACCTTGATGTCGCCCTTGCGGATGCGTTCCCGCAGGGTGTCGGCGATCTCCTGAGGTGTGCTGCCGGCGTTCACTGCCACGTTCTCCTGGGTCACGACCAAACGCTACAACTCTGATCCATCTACCGGGAGTTGTTTGAAGATTGGTTATAAGTCATAGCCAACTGGGAACAACTTAATCAGAGTTGGTTACCAACTTGGTCAAGTTGGTGGAAGCTTTGCTTCCCGACGATGGGGGAACCGACATGCCCGCCGCCCTCGCTCTCTTCTCCGCCGTCTTCGTCGTCGGCTTCGAACAGATGGTCCAGTCGAAGTACGGTGCCACCGGCATTATCGGTCTGCTGTTGCTCACCGTGGGGATCAAGGCCAAGAGTCCCGCGGTCAGCTCCGTCGGTGCGGTCCTGCTCGCCCTGCTGATCACCGGTCCCGCGCTGTGAGGACCGGCCCGGTGAGCGCTAGGCCGTCAGCTGCAGTTCCGAACTGATCGTCTCCCACAGGGCGTCGAACCATCGCGTGGACTGGTCCACGAACGCGGTGTCCCGCAGGCCGGCGCCCTGCTCGAACGCGAAGAGCATCGACCGCGTGCCCTCGGCGTCGTACGTCTGCAGGTGCTCGTGGCCGATCTCCCGCTCGTGGCGCCCCAGCGTGTAGTACGCGAACAGCGCCTCCACCCCGTTGAGCAGGTACAGCTTGACCGGCGGGGTGAACGGCAGGGCCCGGAAGGTGACCCTGACGTCGATGCCGTGCGTGGCGCGCAGGCCCTGGAGGTTGTCCTGGAGGACCTGGCCCTGGGCGTTGCGCTGGGCCAGCCAGCGGTCGTGCACCGCGTCCTCGGCCGAGGCGTCCAGCGCCGTCGGGAACGCGAGGTCGATGTTCCGGCTCGGCAGCAGCACCCGCACGTCGATCTTGGCCGGTTCCAGACGCCCCGCGTGGATGAGCCGCAGCGGCTCGCCGAGCGCGAGGTTGAGGGAGACCGAGGTCAGGCAGAGCGCGTCGATCTCCACCTCCGGGGCCGCGAAGGCCGCCTCTATCCGGGAGGCGAGGGCCACCATGGTGGGCTGCGGCGGCGCTTCCGGGCCCACGGCGAGCCGGACCGGGCCCGGAGCAGGGGCGACCGTCGCCGGCGCGCCCTTCGAGACGTTGGTGAGCAGATGCTCCGACTGCAGGATGCGCAGCGCCTGCCGTACGGCCCCCCGCTCGACGCCGAACTCGTCGGCCAGCTTGGCCTGGGTGGGCATGCGCTGGCCCGGCCGCAGCACCCCTGACCTGATCCGGGTGCGCAGCACGTCGGCCACCGCGTGGTGTGACGTCTGAGGCCGCTGTGACCTCTCCCGTCCACTGGCGGAGACGTGTTCCGGGTCCACGGACAAACAGTACAACTTCCCGCCATCTTTCGGCAGTTCACGGGAAGGTGGTTATGAGTCGTGTCCAAGTGGAGATAAGTACAGAGGAGTTGGCCACCAACTTCTGCAACATGGTCATACTTTCCCGGTGGTTGGCCGACGGGTTCCCTTCCGGAGGGGAGCCGGGAGCCCGGTCAACAGGGCAGCCGCCGAGATGCACGACCAGCGCACCGCACCTGAGCACAGTCACAACTGAACACCGACAACTGAACACCGGCAATCGAACACGCAGGCCCGCACAGCCACAACTTCACAAGCTCGAACGGCTCGCTACGGATGAGCGCGGCTGAACAAGTGAACAAGGTGATTCAGGCACCGTCGCCGCACGGAAGGAGACCGTCTCAGAAGATGTCCGGGCACCAAGGACGCCCGGGCGTGCGCAGCAGGGCGTCGGCCTTCCGGGCGGCGCCCACTCGCGCTTCCTGGACCCGGCCGAGCGCGTGCAGCCGTGCCACGGACTGGTCACCGAGCCAGACGGTCGCCAGATCGGCGATGGCGAGGGTGAGTTCGGGGGCGTCGGTGGTCGGGACGCAGGACGCCTGCTCGGGGGAGGTGTCCAGCCGGAACCGGCCGCCGGCCAGCCCCTGCCGGTCCACCACCTCAAGGACCAGCGAACCCGCCATGTCGTACGTCCGCGCCTCCAGGGCCCGTATGACGTCCAGGATCCGCACCCACAGCCAGTCCGCCTGCGTGGTGATCCGCGCGGCGCGCGGGTCGGGGAGGTAGTGCGGCAGCAGGTCGTCCGGCGACCGCCAGCCGCTCTTCACCCTGGTGATCCAGTCGATCGAGCACAGGTAGTGCCACAGGGCACGCTCGGCCGCGGGCGTGGCGCCGAGCAGCCACTTCACGGTGGCCGTCTCGTCCGGCTGCTTGCCGTGCCAGGTGTCGTCCACCGCGTACGCCACCATCCCCCCGACCTCGCCGTCGGCCGACCGGTAGGCCGCGTGGAACGGCTCCTTCCAGTCGGATTCGAAGCGGACCGCGCCGGTGCGCAGCTGCCACCACAGCTCGCTGCGGCTGATCGCGCCGGGCGTGCTGCGGCGGACCCGCTCGTGCAGCTCGGGGCCGAGCTTGCGGACGTCCTCGGCGTCGAGGAGGTCGATCCGGCCGCCGTCCTCGGGAGCCGACCAGCGGGGGTCCAGACCGGCGCGCCCGACCTCGACCGTCCACTCCGTCAGCGTGGTCGCCGGGCCGAAGCCGTAGCGGCCGTAGATCGGGTACTCGGCGGCGATCAGGGTCGCGACCACGTCTCCGCGCTCCTTGGCCGCGGCGAGGTCCTGGCTCATCATGCGGGTGAGCAGGCCGCGGCGGCGGTGGGTGGCGGTGACCGTGACGTTGGAGATGGCGTCGGCGGGGACGGTCGCGCCGCCGACGGCGGTCAGCTCCTGGTCGAAGGAGCGGAACGTCGCCACACAGCGGGAGCCGTCGAAGGCGCCGAGGAGTCGGCCCGGTACGAACTGCCTTCGGCGGGCGTCGAGTTGCTCGGCCGTGAGGGTGGGCGGTTGCAGGAAGCCGGTGTTCAGGGCCCGGTGCCAGTCCTCCAGCTCGGGTTCGGTTACGGCGCGGATTTCGACGGCGTCGGTCATGACAGCACGGTAGGTGTTCGATCGGGGTGGTGCAGTTTTATTTTCGGGCGCGGGTGCGTGGGGGTTGATCGCGCAGTTCCTCGCGCCCCTGAAGGGGCGCTGCGGCTTACGTCAGCAGATCGTCCACCTGCGCTTCGCCCTCCCGGTAGCGCCTGGTGATCTCCCCACTCGAATCGTCTGCGGTCCGTTGCAGGCGCTGTCGTCGGCTCGACACCTCCTGCTCGTAGCGGACCAGGCGGCCCATCGCCGTGGTCAGTTCGGCGTCCGTGCGGGCCTGGAGGTCGGAGAGTTCCACCTCTGCCAGCATGTCGGCGGCCAGCCGGTCGTACTCCTCGTTGTGCGGGGTGCCCAGGGTGACGTGGCGGGCCGAGGAGCGGTGGCGGGCCGGGGCGTCGGTCAGGATCTCCGGGAGGCGGTCCACGACGGCGGCCGCGCCCGCCGGGGAGCGGCGGGCCAGTTCCGCCCGGAGGATGTCGATACGGCCCTGGAGCAGCCGTCGTACGTAGCTGAGGTCGGCCTCGTCGCGTTGCGCGTCCCGTCGCAGGACGCGCAGTTCGGGCAGGCTCAGGCGGGTCAGGTCGTGCTCGGGCGGCTCCGCGGGCAGGGCGATGCCCTCCCCGCGTTGTGCGGGCGGCCGGGGCAGGCTCTGCGCGCTCTGCGTGCCCTGCACCTTCAGTCGCCCGGTACTCGGTGTGCTCATACGCCTCTACCGTCCCCTCGACCGGCGTGTGGAAGCATGGTGCCACCCCAAGTGGCCGCAATGTGACCGAGTGCCCCCGAACGGCCCTAGATGTGAGGTTAAGGATCAATAATGGACCCCCTGCGGGGGCCGCCGGGGCACCGGGCATGATGGTCCGCATGCGAGCTGTGGTTCAGCGGGTGGACGGCGCCGATGTCGTCGTGGACGGCGAGACGGTCGGCGCGATCGAGGGCGAGGGGCTGTGTGTGCTCGTGGGCGTGACCCACGACGACACCAAGGAGAAGGCGGCCCAACTGGCCCGGAAACTCTGGTCGATCCGGATGCTGGCCGACGAGAGGTCCTGCAGTGACATCGACGCGCCGCTGCTGGTGATCAGCCAGTTCACGCTGTACGGCGATGCGCGCAAGGGACGGCGGCCGACATGGAACGCGGCGGCGCCGGGCGAGGTGGCCGAGCCGCTGGTCGAGGAGGTCGTGGCGCAGTTGCGGGCTCTGGGGGCGACCGTGGCCACCGGGCGTTTCGGGGCGCAGATGCGAGTGTCGCTGACCAACGACGGGCCGTTCACCGTTCTGCTGGAGATGTGAGCAGTTCCCGGCAGTCGCGGGCCAGGCCCGCCATGCCGAGTTCCTCCGCCGTGCCGAGCGCGGTCCTGGCCAGGTCGTGGGCGGTGTCCCGGGCGGCCGGGGAGCCGGTGCGGATCCGGGCGCGGGCCTCGTCGAGGCGGAGCCGGGCCATCTGGGCCGGATAGCGCTGGGCGAGGCGTACGGCCCGGCCCAGGTGCCCGAGGGCCGTCTCCGGTTCACCGGCGACCAGGGCGAGCAGCGCGCTGAAGCGGGCGGCGGGGCCGAGCAGGACGGTGGGCCAGCCGGCCAGGACCACCTCGTCGCCGTGAGCGTCGAGGAGGGCGCGCAGCGGCGGGACGTACGCCGACAGTTCGCCGCGGCGGTCGGTGCGCTCGGCCAGTTCGGCGCAGACCTGAGCGAGGACCGCCGCGGTGGGCAGCGCCCAGCCACTGGGCGGGAACCGGGTGAACCCGTCGGTGTCGGCGGCGAACGCCCGTAACTGGTCCACGGCCTGCTCGTACCGTCCGGTCTCGCACAGGGCCATGGCCAGACCCGCCCGCCACACCGGAAAGTATCCGCGCTGCTGGACGCCGGACATCCGCGGGGAGGCGAACAGCTCGGCCAGCCGGCCCTGCTCGTGCCGCAGCCAGAACTCCTGGCCGAGGACGGTCTGGCCGAGGGTGTCGGCGGGCATCGAGAGCCCGCCCTCCATCGCGGCCGCCACCTCCCCGGCCTCCCCGAGGATCCACTCCGCGGCGGCGGCGAACTCGCCGCGCCACAGGCTCATCAGGGCGTCCAGGGTGCGCTGCTGCCAGTGGGCGAGCCGGCTGCGGTGCCGGGCGGCGTACTGGCGGTGGAGGTTGATGGTCGCCTCGGCGGCGGGCACCCGGCCGGTGCGGAGCTGGTCGATGGCGAGGGCGACCAGGGCCTCGCCCTGGAAGTAGGTGGAGTGGGAGCGTACGGCGAGGTCGCGGAGTTCGCTGGACAGGGCGAGCAGTTCGCGGGCCGGGGCGAAGTCGTACAGGGCCCAGCGGGTCTCGGTCAGTACCTCGCAGCGGGCCTCGTCGCCGATCCGGCCGGGAGCCCGGCGGCCGAGTTCGCGCAGCTCCGCGAGGGTCTGGCGGGCCAGCCGGGCGCCGGTGCGGGGTTCGGCGCCGGTGATCGCGGTGTCGTAGCCGATGGCCATGGCGAGCTTCTTGGCCCGGTGGGCGGTGAGCTGGAGGCGCAGTTCCACGGCGGGCGCGTCCTCGCGGTCCGCCAGCGCGGCCAGGCAGGCGTCAATGCGGAAGAGCAGGTCGCGGTCGACCTGGCCGGGGTCCGACCAGCGGCGGGCACTGCGGACCATGGCGTAGGCGCGGGCCCGGTCGTCGCCGGCGGCCTCGTAGGCGGCCTGGTAGTGCCGGCCCGCCTCGTACATCTCGCCGAGGAGGTGGCGGGTGTCGCCACGCCGGATGTGCTGGTCGAACTCGGCGCCGTAGCCGCTGGGGCCCGGCCGGGCGGGTGGCGCCGGGTCGGGACGGGGGCGGCGCACGGCCCGGTCGGCCCCGTCCCCTCGGTCCCCTTGGTCCCCTCCGGCCCCTCCGCCGTCCCGTCGCTCGTACGGCTCGGGTCCGGGCGGCAGCAGGGCGAGCAGGGCGCCGTCGGCCCGCAGGGCGGCGTCGCAGCGCTCGGCCAGCAGCCGGCCGGGTTGCCGCAGGCCGTTCTCCACCCGGCTGAGGTAGCTCTTGCTGTAGTGGACCCGTCTGGCCAGCTCGGCGAGGGAGAGTTCGGCGGCCTCCCGGCGCACGCGCAGGGCCTCGGCGAACTCCTCCTGCGGTGTCAAGGCGCCTCCCCCGGGGCACGCCGGCCGACGCTCGAACACCTGCACACCGTGTTCAGGAAGTCGCTGCCCGTTGCCAATTATGGAGTGTCAACGGCATATCTCGCAGGGCGCTGGCGGTAATCCCGGGTTCCTCCCGGGCTCCTGCGGGTCCCTACGGTTCGACGATCACTTCCTGTGCCGCGGCCGTGTCTCCCGCGATCAGCCGGGCGTCCACCGGGACGTTTCGCTTGACCAGCGCCAGGGCCACCGGACCCAGTTCGTGGTGGCGTGCCGACGTCGTCACGACGCCGATCCTGCGGCCGTCCTCGCCGTCGTCGGCCAGCCGGATCTCCGTGCCGGGCGGCGGCAGGTGCACGTCGCTGCCGTCCAGGTGCAGGAAGACCAGGCGGCGGGGCGGCTTGCCGAGGTTCTGGACCCGGGCCACGGTCTCCTGGCCCCGGTAGCAGCCCTTCTGCAGATGCACCGCGGTGCCGATCCAGCCCAGCTCGTGCGGGATGGTGCGGTGGTCGGTCTCGAAGCCGAGACGGGGCCGGTGGTTCTCCACCCGCAGGGCCTCGTAGGCGAGGAGGCCGGCCGCCGGGCCCGCCTTCTCCGCGTACGACTCCAGGTCCGCGCGGGGCAGGAAGAGATCACGGCCGTACGCCGTCTCGCGTACGACGGCACCGTCCGGGGGTTCGGCGATCGAGCCGGCCGGAAGGTGCACGACGGCGAACTCGCCGGTCCGGTCGGCGACTTCCACCCGGTAGAAGAACTTCATCGACTCCAGGTAGGCGATCAACGCCTCAGCGGTGCCGGGCTCCACATGGGCCCAGACCGTCGTGCCGTCGTCGACCAGGTACAGCGCGTGCTCGATGTGGCCGTGCGCGGAGAGGACCAGCGCTTCGGTGGCCTCACCGACGGGCAGCTCGCTGACGTGCTGGGTGAGCAGGAGATGCAGCCAGGCAAGCCGGTCCTCACCGGTGACGGTGACGACACCGCGGTGCGAGAGGTCCACGAAACCGGCGCCGTCGGCGAGGGCGCGCTGCTCGCGGAACAGGTCGCCGTAGTGGGCGGCGACACCTTCGTCCACGCCCTCGGCGGGCACGGCGCCGGGCAGGGTCAGCAGGGGGCTCTTCATATGAGTAGCCTACGACTCGGTAATTGAAGTCTGGACGGCTGTTGAAGTCTGGACGGCTGCGCCCCTGGTTCTCTTGTGCGCGCAGTCCTGGCAGCGGCCGAAGATCGCGAAGTGCTTCATGTCGGTCTCGAAGCCGAACTCCTGCCGCAGCTTGGCGGTGAACTCCGCGGCGACCGTCACATCCGCCTCGATCACGTTCTCGCAGTCACGGCAGACCAGGTGGATGTGATGGTGCCGGTCGGCGAGGTGGTACGTCGGCGCCCCGTGCCCCAGATGGGCATGGCTGACCAGCCCCAGCTCCTCCAGGAGCTCCAGGGTCCGGTACACCGTGGAGATGTTGACCCCCGACGCGGTCCTCCTCACCTCACCGAGGATGGCGTCGGGGGTCGCGTGCTCAAGGGTGTCCACGGCTTCGAGCACGAGTTGCCGCTGCGGCGTCAGCCGGTAGCCGCGCTGCCTTAGGTCGCTCTTCCAGTCGGTGCTCACCACACAGAAAGTCTAGAACCACTCGGCGGTGACCACTTGGCGACTACTTGAAGAAGGCGATGCCGTCGTCCGGCATGTCGCTGGGGAGGGCCTTGGCCCAGCGTTCGACTTCCTCCGGGGTGACGACCTTCTTCAGGTGCGCGGACATGTACGGGCGGAGCTCGACCTCGGGGGTCTGCTTCTCCCCCACCCACATCAGGTCGCTCTTGACGTAGCCGTACAGGCGCTTGCCACCGCTGTACGGGGCGGAGGCGGCGGTACGGGCCACGGCGTCGGTGACCAGGTCGATCTGGGGCTTCTTGTCGGCCATCTCGCCGTACCAGATCTCGATCACACCGTCGTCGCGGGTCATGGTGACCTCGACCCTGCGGTTGGCGTCGATGCGCCAGAAACCGTGCTCGGTCTCCAGCGGGCGGACCTTGTTCCCGTCGTTGTCCAGCACCCAGGTCTGGGAGTGGTACTCCAGGAAGTCACGCCCGTCGTGGCTGAAGGTGGCCTCCTGGCCGAAGTTGCACTTCTCCGAGCCCGGGAAGTCGTGGACGCCCGCACCGGCCCACTTGCCCAGCAGGAAGGCGAGCGGGACCAGGTCCTTGTGCAGGTCGGACGGAATCTCGATCATGACGGCGGTTCCTAGACGGAGAGGATCAGCGCTGGCCCTGGTACAGCTTCTTCACGGTCAGTCCGGCGAAGGCGATGACGCCGACGCAGACCAGGACCAGCAGGGTTTCGAAGAAGATCTCCACGGGTGCTCCTTGAGCGGGGGTGGGCGTACGTACAAGAGCCGGGCCCAAGCTTACGCGGCCGGGGCCCGGGGCTCTTGGCGAGGTCAGTCGAGCAGTTCGCCCTGGAGGGTCACCGTCTGCTGGAAGGGGACGGCGAGTGCCCGGCCCTTCCTGGACTGGACGATCACGCCGACGGTGTCGCCGGTGGCCAGGTAGGCCTGCCGGACCTGTTCGGCACCGTACGGCTTCAGCTCCGTGTACGGCACCATCAGGACGTCGTCGGTCCGGGCCCGGTCCGGGAACTTCTGGTCGAGCTCGTACTGGTCGCCGTCGCGCAGTGCGTAGGCCGGTGTGGAGTAGCTCATGAGCTGGTGGTTGAGCAGCTCCTCGGCGACGGCGGCCGTGTCGAACTGGAGGAGGTAGATCCGGGTGTGCGTGCCGTCGGGGGTGGTCCAGCCGCGCGCGGTGATGTGCCGCAGGCCGTTGTCGACGAGCTTCTGGCGCAGCCCGGGGCGTTCGGACGCGGTGAACTCCGCGAGGAACGTCCCGGTCGGCAGCCAGCCGTCCGCCCCCTTCAGCGCCGCGTCGGCGGTGGCCCCCGCCGGCGCGGGCAGAACGAGTTTCCGCAGGTCGGCGAAGTGGGTCCCGGCCGGGTTACGGGCATCGTCGTTCGGCCCGGGGCTCCCGGACGGCAGCGGCGGCCGCACGAGGGCGGGGTACGTCCAGCGCCCGTCGGAGTGCGTGCCGAGCCCGGGTACGTCGGTCCGGTCGACCCGGATGATGCCGTAGGCCGTTCCGGCCCCGGCGACCGCGAAGACGGCGACGGCGCAGACCCAGCGAAGCGCGGCCCGCAGCACGCGGCGGTCCTTCTTCGGGAGCTGGGTCGGGAACTCGGCGAGGTCGTCCAGGTCGCCGAGGTCGCCGAGGTCGTCGGAGACCTCCGGCTGGTTCGTGTCCGTGGTCATACCGACGCCCCCGGCTCCTTGATGCGGTCGAGCTGTGCGCGGAGCATGCCGGCCGCGCTCTCCTTGTCCAGCGGCTTGGCCGCGGTCGCTGTGGCGGTGACCGCGACGTCGCCCACGTAGCCGGTGCAGAACATCGTGTCGATCTTCTCGTCCACGTCCGTCGGCGGTAGGAAGCAGGAGGTCGAGTCCTTGTACCCCTTGATCTCCGGACCCTTCCGGAACACCTTCAGCGCGTCGAGGATCTCCTTCTGGGCGGTCGCCATGGAACGGACTGTCCGCCGGTTCCCCATCCGCGCCAGCACGATCTCCATCGTGTACTCGTAGCCGGGTACCTCCGACGCGTTCAAGTAGCTGCGCATCGCCATGCCCTTGACCGGGTTCCGGTCGAGCTGCCGCTCCAGCGCCTGCCGCTGCGAACGCGGCAGGTCCTTGATCGACTCCTCGCGCAGCAGGGTCGCCTGCTTGCCGGACAGCGCGACGTCCGACCCGAACTCGGCGATGTCCGGGCCCCGCCCGTACGTGCCGGTGCCGTACGGCAGCAGCATCCCCTGGAGGCCGCCCGTGCCGGCGGCCTTGCTGTCCTTGGCGGCCTTCGGCATGCTCCAGACGGGAGCACCGGGGTCGCGATCGGCGCCCTGGACGGCGACGACGGTGCAGGTGGCCCCGGCCAGCACCGCGGCGGCCAGGACACCGACACCGGCGACGACAGCGATACGACGACGGTCACGCGGCCGCGTCTCCGCGTGCGCGGGCTCCACGGCACTCGGCTCGGCGACGCTCACGTCAGCGGCGCTCGCCTCGGCGGACGTCGGGGCGGCGACAGGCGCCGAGTCGGCGGCGGGCACCGGCGCGGCGGCGGGCGTGGCCTCCGGCTCGGGGCTCACGGACGTTTCCGGGTTCTCGGTCACAGCCGCTCCATCTGCCGCTTCGCCAGATCCAGCACCTTCGTCTTCGGGATCGGCTTCGTGTCGTTGATCCACAGCTCCATATCGATGTCCCCGCGCCACGCGTGCGCCTCGGCGGAGTACTGGCTCACGCCGTAGGAGGTGTCGGGCTTTCCGTGGACGTACGCCCTGCCGTCGCCCGTGCCGGGGATCGGCCAGCTGTCGGTGTCGTAGTCGTCGGCCGGTTCGGCGAAGTAGTACGCGTTGCCCGCCGCATCGGCGGCCTCCGTGCCCGTCTCCTCCTGGCGGTACTGGACCAGCCGGATCTCGACGTTGAGGTCGCCGTTCTCCCGCCATTCGGTGACGGCCGCCCGGCGGAACTCCTTCTTGCCGACCAGGTCGTGGAAGGCAGTGGCCGGGTACTTGTACGTCTCCGCGAGCGTCCGCGCGTCCATCCACCCGTCGCTGCCCACCGGGTACCGCGACTCGCGGGCCCCGCTCGGCCTGCTCAGCAGCAGCTTGCGCAGGTCGCCGTCGACCTTGACCTTCCGGTCCTGGGCGGCCGACAGCGGCTCGGGGGCCGCTCCCTTCGCCTGCGCGACGGACGGCTGGGAGAGCGGCGGCAGCGCGGTGGGCTCGCGGTCGGCCTGGACCAGGTAGCCGACGCAGCCGCCGGCCACGACGCCGAGCACGGCGGCGGTGGCGATCAGCACGCCGGTACGACGGCGTCTTCCGGGTCTCTCGGGTGGTGTGTCTGGCGCGTCCAATGGGTCCCCCTGGGGAAACGGGAGCGCGGATTCCTTGATCCACGCGCCACAGGAGACTCATGGTCCACTCACTGAGTTGTACAACGATTAATCACGATCAGGACACCGCCGCGAGCCAGGCAGCGGCCACCGCCGTGAGCAGCAGCGTGATGTTGAGGGCGACCTGACGGTCCCCCATACGCAAGTGCACCCTGATCGCCCCTAGTTGGAGAACGGCCAACCCGACCGCGGCGGCGGTCGCCGACCACGGCGCGACACCGGTCAGGCGCGGAAGCAGCAGGCCGATCGCGCCGAGCAGCTCCACGGCCCCGATCGCCCGCACGGCCGCCATCGGGATGCCGTCCACCCACGCCATCATCGGCCGCAGCCGCTCCCGGCTCCGGACGGCCTTCAGCCCGCCCGCGTAGAGGTAGAAGAGGGCGAGCAGCCCGGCGACGATCCAGTAGGCGACGCTCATGAGGCGGGCTCGGTGGCGTAACGGCTCATCACCTCGAGACCGGCCCGCGGGCTCGGCGCTTCTCCGGTCGCGAACAGGTCCCGCAGTTCCCGGAAGTACCGCACGTACAGGTCGGGCGTGAACGTGCTGAGCATGACCGCCGGTTCGTCGGTGACGTTGGCGAAGGTGTGCGGGGCGCCGGGCGGCACCATCACCAGGGTGCCGGCGCCGGCGTCGTGGTCGTCCTCCCCGACCGTGAACCGCACGGAGCCGGAGACGACGTAGAAGCCCTCGTCGTGCCCGGCGTGCCGGTGCTGCGGCGGGCCGGGGGTGTGCGGCGCGAGCACGGACTCGGCGATGCCGAGACGGTGGCCGGTGGTACGGCCGTCCTCCAGGACGCGCATCCGGGTGGTGCCGAGGACGAGCACCTCGCCGTCGTCCGGGCCGACGACGGATACGGCGGGTTCGTGGTGGTCGTGGGTCGTCATGCCTCGATTCGACGGCCGGGGCGGTACGGCTGTCCAAGACCTGTTCCGCCGCCTCGATACCCGATCGGTATCGTGGCTGCATGGAGCGG
Source organism: Streptomyces sp. NPDC026538 (assembly GCF_055567535.1). NCBI lineage: Bacteria > Bacillati > Actinomycetota > Actinomycetes > Kitasatosporales > Streptomycetaceae > Streptomyces > Streptomyces sp. NPDC026538. The sequence continues at coordinate 62,716 of NZ_JBVHQG010000010.1, read as the reverse complement.
ATGGAGCGGATCGAGCTACGGACGCTGCGCTACTTCGTGGCCGTCGCCGAGGAACTCCACTTCGGCCGGGCCGCCGCCCGGCTCCATATGAGCCAGCCCCCGCTGAGCCGTGCGATCAAGGGGCTGGAGGGCGAGATCGGTGCGGCGCTCTTCGAGCGGTCCTCGGCCGGTGTCGCGCTCACCCCCGTCGGAGCCGTGCTACTCGACGAGGCCCGGGCGCTGCTCGACCAGGCCGACAGGCTGCGCGTACGGGTCGCCACGGCGGCGGGCGCCACCACCCTCACCGTCGGTCTCCTCGGCGACAGCACGGATCCCGGCGTGCGCCGGCTGGCCCGCGCCTACCGCGAACGTCACCCCGGCGTCGGGATCCGGATCCGCGAGACCGACCTCACCGACCCCACCTGCGGGCTGCACGCCGGGCTCGTGGACATCGCCCTGACCCGCGCACCCTTCGACGAAACCGGCCTCGTGGTACGGGAGTTGCGGGCCGACCCGGTGGGCGCGCTGCTCCGCGCCGACGATCCGCTGGCCCGCCGGGAGAGCCTGACGCTGGCCGACCTCGCCGACCGGCAGTGGTTCCGGTTCCCGGCGGGCACGGACGGCCGCTGGCAGTCGTACTGGAACGGCGGGGCGGTGCGGGAGGGGCCGGCGGTGCGGGCGATCCAGGAATGCCGGCAGGCGGTGCTGTGGAACGGCACGGTGGGCATGACGACGACCGACCACGAGCCGGGCGCCGGGCTCGTGACGGTACCGATCGTGGACATGGAGCCGAGCCGGGTGGTGGTGGCATGGGTCGAGGGAGACACCAATCCGTTGCTGCGGCCGTTCGTCCAGGTGGCGATCGAGGCCTACCGCCACGTCAGCGGGCGACTCCATCGATGAACGCGGACCAGGCGGAGGCCGAGAAAACGAGGGCGCCGCGATCAGGGTCCTTGCTGTCACGGACGGGGACGAGGGAGGGGATGTCGGCGGCGACTTCGAGGCAGGCGCCGCCGTCCTGGTTGCTGTAGCTGCTCTTGCGCCAGGACGCGGAGACCAGGAGTTCGTCGGAGACCTCGACGCAATCGCCACCACTCGTGTTGCTGTAGCTGCTCTTGCGCCACGTCACGCCACTCAGGTCGACGACTCGCACGGCACTTCCTCCAACATCCGCAAGATGAACTTGCGCGACTCGGCCGGTGATAGTGCCAGGTCGCGCATCGCATCGTACCTACGTAGCAGCAGCTCAACCGAGGCAATTTCCTCAACCAGTTCACCACGCAAATCGTTCTCGGTGTAGGCGACCGTGCGGCCATCCGGCAACCGCAAAAATTTCACGGCTGTGTTCATCAGTCCGTGGGGTCCGGCGCTGAACGGCAGTACCTGCAGGGTGATGTTCGGGCGTTCGGCGGCTTCCGCCAGGTGCTTCAACTGCTCGTGCCACGCCCTCAAGTCGCGCAGCGAGGTATGCAGCACGGCCTCGGAGAGGATGACGCGGAACGCTGGCGGAGCGTTCCCCTCCAGCAGCTGGCGACGTCCTACGCGCGCCTCCACCTGCTGCTCCAGCTCAATACCCTCGATCCAGCCCACGGCGAGGACCTCACGGGCGTAGCCGGCCGTCTGGAGCAGACCTGGCGGCGAACTCACGGCGTAGTGCCACAGGCTCGTCGCCTCGGCCTCCAGCACCATGTACCGCCGATACTGCTCCTTGAACTGCGACGGATCCCCAACCGCCAGTTCCCACAAGGCCAGCAGCAGCCCCGGCGTCCCGTAGTACTGGTCCAGCGCCTCGACGATCTCCGGGCTCCCCAGGCTCCGGCCGCTCTCCATCTTGCCGAAGTTGGACGCGTCCCAGCCCAGTTCCTCGGCCAGCTCCCGCAGGCTCACCCCCCGCTCGGCCCTCAGGTGCCGTAACTCCTCCGCGAACCGTTGCCTGGGCTCCTGACTACGCCCCGTCACCACGCGCCTCTGCGGCACCGCACCCCTCCCTGGTACGTCATGGAATTTGTGGAATTAGCGCCGCCAGACGGGGAAGAACCGCTCGCCATCGGCGTGCCGACGCCACCTCCGGGCCATGCTCGTAGCAGCCTCGATACCCAGAGTAGTCCAACTCACGCATTTCGTATAGATGTTGGACGAAAGGAGCAAATGCCATGGAGCCCGGAACCCTGTTCTACGACACCGCCACCGACCAGGTCGGCGAGTACCGGGACCAGTCGGGGCCGTACGCGATGCTGCGTCCCGTCGGCGGCGGCAGGGAGTGGCAGGCCGACCCGGCGACGCTACGCCCCGCTACCGACAGAGAGCGGATCAGCGCCGGCGTACGCGCGGCGAACGACCGTAGTACGTGGGCCGTACCGCCGTCCCCCGACGACCTGAGCCGACCACCCCGGCCCGTCCCCGGCTGCGCCGAGTGCGCGGCCCTCTGCGATCGAAGAGAGACCGCGCTGGTCGCGTACGACCACAGCGCGGCCACCGACGCGAACGTGCTGCTGCGCCAGCATCAGCGCGCGGCGCACCAGCCATGACGCGGCCCGATTACCCTGCACGTATGGCGAAGAAGCTCGTGATCAAGGTGACGGCCGGGGCGGACGCCCCGGAGCGGTGCTCTCAGGCGTTCACGGTGGCGGCGGTGGCCGTCGCCAGCGGCGTCGAGGTGTCGATGTGGCTGACCGGCGAGTCCGCGTGGTTCGCGCTGCCGGGGCGGGCCGCCGAGTTCGAGCTGCCGCACGCCGCTCCGCTGCCGGACCTGGTCGACTCGATCCTGGCGGGCGGCACGCTCACGCTCTGTACGCAGTGCGCGGCCCGCCGGGACATCACGGAGAAGGACGTCATCGAGGGCGTACGGATCGCGGGTGCGCAGGTCTTCGTGCAGGAGGCGATGGCGGAGGGGGCCCAGGCGCTCGTCTACTAGAACCGCGCTGCTGGGACCGCGCTTCCGCGACCGCGCTTCAGGGGCGCGGGGATCCCGCCTCGTCGTAGCGCTGCCGGGCCGTCTCGACGTCGTCGAGGTGGGTGCCGGCCCAGTCGGCGAGGTGGGCGAAGAGCGGGGCGAGGGTGGTGCCGAGGTCGCTGATCTCGTACTCGACGCGCGGCGGCACCTCGGGGTGGTAGGTGCGCACGACCAGGCCGTCGCGCTCCAGCTGGCGCAGCCGCTGGGTGAGCACCTTCGGCGTGATGCCCTTGATACGGCGCTCCAGCTGGACGAACCGCTGGCGGCCGAAGGTGTGCAGGGACCAGAGGATCGGTGTGGTCCACCGGCTGAAGACGATGTCCACGACCGGGGAGACCGGGCAGGCCAGCTCGGGGTCGGACAGGGCGTCGGGCGCGGGCCGTCGCGTCGCGGTCGTCATGAGCCACACCCCTCTGAGGTAGTCACTTTCCTCTAGGTACCTACTATACCGGCGCTGTTAGCGTCGCTGTCATCGCGGAAGACCACCGGAAAATACGGGAGTTGAGCATGATCGTGGTGACGGGTGCGACCGGGAACGTGGGCCGGTCGCTGGTGGCGGCCCTGGCGGCGGCCGGGGAACGGGTGACGGCCGTGTCGCGGGGGATCGCCCCTGTGGACCTGCCGGCAGGGGTCGTACAGGTGCGGGCCGACCTGGCCGAGCCGGAGAGTCTGCGGCCCGCGTTCGACGGTGCCGAGGCACTGTTCCTGCACGACGGCGGCACGGGCGGACACGGGCTCGACGCGCCGGCCGTGCTGGCGGTGGCCCGGGACGCCGGCGTGGCGCGGGTGGTGCTGCTCTCCTCACAGGGCGTGGTGACCAGGCCGGAGTCGCCCTCGCACGGCGGAGCGATGCGGGCGGTCGAGGACGCGGTGCGTGGGTCGGGCCTGGCCTGGACGATCCTCAGGGCCGGCGGTTTCGCGTCCAACGCCTACGCCTGGGCGGAGTCGGTGCGCGCGGAACGGACGGTCGCCGCGCCGTTCGGTGACGTCGGGATCCCGGTGGTCGATCCGGCGGACCTCGCGGAGGTCGCCGCGGTGGCTCTGCGCAAGGACGAACACGTGGGCCAGGTGTACGAGTTGAACGGGCCGGCAGCCGTCACGCCCCGGCAGCAGGCCGAGGCCATCGGCGCGGCCCTCGGCGAGCCGGTGCGGTTCGTGGAGCTGAGCCGGGCCGCGGCGCACGCCCGGATGGCCGCGTTCATGCCGGAGCCGGTGGTGGCGACGACGCTGGCCGTCCTCGGCGAACCCAACGCGGGCGAGCTGCGGCTCAGCCCGGACATCGAGGGAGTGCTCGGCCGTCCGCCCCGGCCCTTCGCCGCGTGGGCCCTGCGCAACGTCGAGGCGTTCCGGTAGGCCGGGCACGTCGGACCTCAGGACCGGGGGCGCTTCTTCCCGTCCAGCTCGTCCCACCACTCGTCGGACTTGGGGTCACCGGAGGGGTCGTCCCACCAGCGGTCGTCGGGCCCCCGCCGGTTCGCGACCATCGCGGCGACGGGCGGGATGACCATGGCCACCACACACATCCCCACGGCGGCGGGGACGGACCAGATACGCACGACTCCCCAGGCCAGGACGAAGAGACCGATGCAGATCCCCATCATGACGAAGTACACGCGACGACGCCGGGCGAGCATGAGTCAAGGGTAGGTCGGCCGGGAAGGTTGAGCACGACCCCGCTGCGGGATCGACGGACGCCCGTCGCGGAGCGACTGATGTTCACGCCGACGCAGCGTCTCGAAGCCTGCGAAGCAGTGCGAGAGACGCGTCAAAAAGGGGGCACGCGACGACGCCGGGCCAGCATGCATCCAGGGTAGGTCCGGTGTGCGGACACGGCGAAGGGCCGCGCCTCCGGACTTCGACCCGGGAGGTGCGGCCCTTGCTTCCAGCTGGTCAGACCGCGATCGCGACCTCGGCCAGGCCGCCCTGCTGGGCGACGACCGTGCGGTCGGCGGTGGCGCCGGGGACGAGGGCGCGGACGGTCCAGGTGCCCTCCGCCGCGTAGAAGCGGAACTGTCCGGTGGCGGAGGTCGGGACCTCCGCGGTGAACTCGCCCGTCGAGTCCAGGAGACGGACGTAACCCGTCACCGGCTCGCCGTCGCGGGTCACCTGACCCTGGATGGTGGTCTCACCGGGCTTGATCGTCGAGCTGTCCGGGCCGCCGGCCTTCGCTCCACACATGTCGTACTCCTGTTGAGGTCTTGAAAGGTCGGTCTGGGGACTTGCCGGGGTCCTGCGGGTCCTACTTGTTGGCGCCGAGCTCGATCGGGACGCCGACGAGGCTGCCGTACTCGGTCCAGGAGCCGTCGTAGTTCTTGACGTTCTCGACACCGAGCAGCTCGTGCAGGACGAACCAGGTCAGGGCCGAGCGCTCGCCGATACGGCAGTAGGCGATGGTGTCCTTGGCGAGGTCCACCTGCTCCTCGGCGTAGAGCTCCTTGAGCTCGTCGTCCGACTTGAAGGTGCCGTCGTCGTTGGCGTTCTTCGACCACGGGATGTTCCGCGCGGACGGGACGTGGCCCGGGCGCTGCGACTGCTCCTGCGGCAGGTGGGCCGGGGCGAGCAGCTTGCCGGAGAACTCGTCGGGGGAACGGACGTCGACGAGGTTCTGCGAGCCGATGGCCGCCACGACGTCGTCGCGGAAGGCGCGGATCGCGGTGTTCTGCGGCTTCGCCTGGTAGGAGGTCTCGGTGCGCTCGGGCACCTCCTCGACCAGCTCGCGGGCGTCCAGCTCCCACTTCTTGCGGCCGCCGTCGAGAAGCTTGACGTTCTCGTGGCCGTAGAGCTTGAAGTACCAGTAGGCGTAGGACGCGAACCAGTTGTTGTTGCCGCCGTACAGGATCACCAGCGTGTCGTTGGCGATGCCCTTCGCCGACAGGAGCTTCTCGAAGCCCTCCTGGTCGATGAAGTCGCGGCGGACCGGGTCCTGAAGGTCCTTGGTCCAGTCGATGCGGATGGCGCCTCGGATGTGGTTCTTCTCGTAGGCGGACGTGTCCTCGTCCACCTCCACGATCGCGATGTCGGCGTTGTCCAGGTTCTCCTGGACCCAGTCGGCGTCGACCAGGACGTCGCTGCGGCTCATGCTCTTTCTCCTCCGGGGCAGATGCGGCGGGGCGTGCGAGTGCGGGTGGGTGCGCGCAGGCGCGCACGGATGCCCTCGGCGTGGGAGGGCAGGGGGATGCGGAGGCAGCGGCCTCCACCGTCAGAAGGGGCGACAGAGCATGGCGGCGACGCGGCACAGGTCGACTGCCCGCCGCTTCGTGAGATCCGCCTGACGCTTCATGGCCTCGATCGTAGGGACGGATGACCGGGCATGTCACCGGCATGTCGCATGATGAGACGCGATCGTCCGGATTATGGGACGGGGTGGCGGTCCGGGGCATGGCCGGGCAGCCGCCGCCCCGCCGCGTCCGTTGTCATATCTACGGTACGGACATCGCCGTCTCGACAGATGGACGGGTTCCGGCTGCCGTGTCGGCCGTCGCCGTGGCGCCTTCTACCCGGCCAGCCGGACGTTCGAACCCTTCACCCCGATCTCCACACCATCCGCCGCCGCCTCCACCTTGTCCAGCTGGATGCCGCCGGGAAGCTGACTGATCGCCTGCTGGAAGTCGGAGGCCTGCCGGAACCGGTCCTCGACGAGGCTGACCCCGGCGAGCTTGGGCAGGTTGTCGGCGTGCACCTGCACGGTGTTGTCCTTGACGGTGACCGTGCTCAGGACGGTCACCTTCTGGTGGGCGTCCACACCGGGGACGGTGAGGTCGAGGGTGACCTTGATCTTGCCGTTGCCGCCGTCGGCGAGACCGGCGACCTTGCCGGTGAAGCCGAGGCCGAGGTCGGTGGGCTGCGTGTCCACGTTCTTCAGCAGCTCGCTGTAGGAGATGAGCGCGGTGCCGGTGGCGGTCCGCGCGGTGGCGGAGCTGTAGTCGCCGGTGAAGGTGACGCCCTTCATGTCGGCCTTCAGGTCCTCGACACGGATCGTCTTGCCGGCGGTGCCGGTGGTGGCGTCGTAGTCCTTGATGCCGACCTGCACGTCGTCCAGCGTGCCGCCGGCGACCTGGGTGAGGAACGGGAAACCCTTGATGGAGACGTCGGGGGTGCTCGCGAGGTCCTCCGTCGTCTTCAGCTTGCCGGCGGCCTCGCCCTCGGCGAAGTGCACGGCGACGCGGTCGACGACCACGAAGAGCACACCGAGGATGACGACGACGATCAGGAAGATACGCAGGGCTCGCATGGTGATGGGGTCCCCCGGGTCGGCGTTCGATAACGGCGAGTTCACGCTAACCCCGCCGGGGACGACAACCGGGAAATTGTCGAACACCTGTGACAGGTTTGAACATCGAGAGCCGCCCGGCGGGGGCCGGTCGCGCCCGCGCGGCGGCAGCCGCATGTCGAACACGGCCCCGCGGCCCCCGAAGGGACGCCCACAGCGACGCTTCCTTCAGAACGCGAGAACTACCGGCCCAGGATCCACACCGCCGGTGCCGCCGCGGCCAGCGGCAGCGCCACGCCCGCCGTGAAGTGCACGAACTTCGACGGGTAGTCGTAGCTCGCCGCACGGTGGCCGGCCAGCGCGCACACCGCGGCCCCCGCGCCGATCAGCGCGCCCTTGGTGCCCAGCCCGGTCATGCCGCCCACCGCGATGCCCGCCCCGGCCGCCGCCAGCACCGACACCACCACCGACGCCACCGTCGGCAGCGGCAGCGCACGCGCCACCACCGCCACCGCGACCGCCGCCGCGCCCACCGAGGCCGCGTCCGGGTCCGCGCCCAGGAAGCCCGTCGCGATGATCGCCAGCGCGGAGGAGGCGACCGTCGCCATCAGGCCGTACATACGGGTGTCCGGGTCCGCGTGCGAGCGGAGCTGGAGGACCAGGGAGAGCAGCACCCAGATGCCCAGCGGGCCGAGGATCGCCGCCGGGGCCTGGTCGCGGCCCGCCACCAGCACCGCGGCGTCCGCCGCCAGCGCGCCCAGGAAGGCGAGGGCGATGCCCTGCCGGGCCGGCCACATGCCGTTCAGCCGGAACCAGCCCGCCGCCGTCACCGCCTGCAGGATCACCAGGGGGACCACCAGGGCGTAGGAGGAGACCGGGGCCGCCACCGCAAGCAGCAGGCCCAGCAGGCCCGTCAGCAGGGCCGGCTGCATCCCCGGCTCGATGATCGGCGAGCGCCCCTCCAGGCGGGCCCGCTGCGCGTCGGTGACGCGCGCGTTGCCGGCCAGGGTCGCGGGACCGTAGCCGGCGCCGGGCTCAGCGGGGCCGGAGCCGGGAGCCGGGGGCGGTGTGTGCGTCGGCTGTTGCGGCTGCTGCGGCTGCTGTGCCTGCTGCATGTAGACCGGCTGCTGCTGGGCCTGGGCCTGCTGCTGAGCCTGCGCCTGCTGCTGGGCCTGCGCCTGAGCCTGCTGCTGGGCCGGTGTGTAGGTCTGCTGGGACATGTACGCCGTCTCCGCCGCAGACGCCTGCGGCTGTGCCGCCTGCACCGGCGCGTGCGTCTGCGTCTCCCAGGTCTGCCCCTGCCACTGCTGGGTGGCGTACTGCTGCTCCTCGTACCCCCACTGGGGCTGGGCGGGGGGCTGCTGGGACTGTTGGGGTTGTTGCTGAGGCTGCTGATACTGCTGATACGGGTCGTAGCCCTCGTACGGCTGGTTGGTCATCGGTCTCGCTCACCCTCCTGCGAACGGCGGGAGCACCTCGACCGTGCCGCCCTCGGCCAGCCGTACCGTCTCATGCTCGCGCGTCCCCACGGGGTCACCGTCGATGAGGAAGGAGCATCGCCGCAGGACGCGCGCGAGTTCCCCGGGGTGTCGCGTACGTACCGCGGTCAGCGCCTCGGCGAGGGTGTCCGCGTCGTACGGCTCCTCGGCGATGCCGGCCGCGGCCTTCGCGGCGGCCCAGTAGCGCACCGTGACCTTGGGCATCAGCTTCCTCAAGAGACTCAGTAAGAACCAGTAAGAACAATCAGTCGGCTGTGTAGCAGTTCTACAGGCTCAGGCTAGCCCGCCCGGGAGGTCGCCCAGTCGCCGATCCTGGCCAGCAGCCGGTCGTCCGCGGCGTGCTCGGCGTGGCCCATGCCGGGCTCCAGCCACAACTCGGCGGCGCCACCGGCGGCGTCCGCGAGCATCCGGGGGTGGTCGACCGGGAAGTAACCGTCGCTGTCGCCGTGCACGATCAGCAGCGGGGTGGGGGCGATCTTGGGCACCGCCTCCACCGGGGACAGCGGCACCGGGTCCCAGTCGCGGTGGTGGATGCGGGTGCGGAAACCGTAGCGGCCGACCAGACGGCCCTCCGGTCTGGTGACCAGCCAGTGGACGCGGCGCATGGGGGCGGTGCCCCGGTAGTACCAGCGGGCCGGGGACGACACCGAGACCACGGCGTCCACCCCGGCGTTCAGCGCCGCGTGCCGCAGCACCACCGAGCCGCCCATCGAGAAGCCGACGGTCACCACCCGGACGTGCCCGAAGTGACGCGCCCAGCGCACCGCCGCCGCCAGGTCGAGGACCTCGCGGTCACCGACCGTGGTGCGGCCGCCGGAGCGGCCATGGCCCCGGAAGGAGAAGCTGACCACCGGGGCGTAACGCGTCAGCGCGGCCACCACCCGTCGTACGTGTGGCCGGTCCACGTCGCCGGTGAAACCATGGGCCAGGACAAACACCAGGTCACGGGAGAGTGGCTGGGAGCCGTCGTATACGACGGAGGCGGGATCGTATACGGAATCGACGGAAACCCCGTCGTCCGTGCGCAGAAACGTCCGGATAGGGGTGCTTCTGCTTGTCTCACAGTTCGGACGAATTACGGAACGTGCCACATGACCTGCCGGACCGTTGCTCATGTGGGCTATTCTGCTTGCAGAGGACTCGGGCAGCGCCGCCACCGGGTCCTTTTGTGCTTTCGGAAGCTCTGTATACGAAGCGGGAAACTCCAGGTGACCGCGGCTGTACGGAGGCTCGGGAGCGCAGCGCAGTGTCATTGCACACAGTCCTCGCAGGGACCGAGGAGGAACCAGACGTATGAGTTCTCTGCTGCTCCTGACCAACGCCCTCCAGCCGTCGACGGAGGTGTTGCCGGCCCTCGGGCTGCTCCTGCACAACGTGCGGGTCGCTCCGGCCGAGGGCCCCGCCCTCGTCGACACCCCGGGCGCCGACGTCATCCTCATCGACGGGCGCCGTGACCTCCCCCAGGTCCGCAGCCTCTGCCAGCTGCTGCGCTCCACCGGCCCCGGCTGTCCGCTCATCCTGGTCGTCACCGAGGGCGGACTCGCCGCAGTCACCGCCGACTGGGGCATCGACGACGTACTCCTCGACACCGCCGGCCCGGCCGAGGTCGAGGCACGGCTGCGCCTCGCCATGGGCCGCCAGCAGATCGTCAACGACGACTCCCCCATGGAGATCCGCAACGGCGACCTCTCGGTGGACGAGGCGACGTACAGCGCCAAGCTCAAGGGACGGGTCCTCGACCTCACCTTCAAGGAGTTCGAGCTCCTCAAGTACCTGGCCCAGCACCCCGGCCGGGTGTTCACTCGTGCACAGCTGCTCCAGGAGGTCTGGGGCTACGACTACTTCGGCGGCACCCGGACCGTCGACGTACACGTACGACGGCTGCGCGCCAAGCTCGGCGTGGAGCACGAGTCCCTGATCGGGACCGTCCGGAACGTCGGTTATCGATTCGTTACCCCGGAGAAGGGCGAACGGGGCGAGCGGGTCAGCGAGGAGGCCAGGGCACGGGCGGAGGGTCCAAAGCCGGAGGATGCGGACGCTTCGGCGGCCCTGGACGCGGTCGAGGTACCGGCGGAGACGTAGTGGGGGTCCGGGCGAGGCATGGCCGTCGCCCGGACAGGGCATTGCTTCCGCAAGCGAAGCTTCGATATGCCCTGCCCAGAGCGGGTCCATCCGCGTAGACTCCGCGCGTGGCCAAGGTGACTCGGGATGATGTGGCGCGGCTGGCGGGGACTTCGACCGCCGTGGTCAGTTATGTCATCAACAACGGACCCCGGCCGGTCGCACCGGCCACGCGCGAGCGTGTCCTCGCCGCGATCAAGGAGCTGGGGTACCGGCCCGACCGGGTCGCCCAGGCGATGGCATCCCGGCGCACGGACCTCATAGGGCTGATCATCCCGGACGCCCGTCAGCCCTTCTTCGGCGAGATGGCGCACGCGGTGGAGCAGGCAGCGTCCGAGCGCGGAAAGATGGTGCTGGTCGGCAACACCGACTACGTCGGCGAGCGCGAGGTCCACTATCTGCGCGCGTTCCTGGGAATGCGGGTCTCGGGCCTCATCCTCGTCTCCCACGCGCTGAACGATCTGGCCGCCGCCGAGATCGACGCCTGGGACGCCCGGGTGGTGCTGCTGCACGAGCGGCCGGAGGCGATCGACGACGTGGCGGTGGTGACGGACGACCTGGGCGGCGCCCAGCTGGCCGTCCGGCACCTACTGGAACACGGCTACGAGTACGTGGCCTGTATGGGCGGTACGGCGGACACCCCGGCCGTCGGCGACCCGGTCTCCGACCACGTCGAGGGCTGGAAGCGGGCCATGGACGAGGCGGGCCTGACCACGGAGGGCCGGCTGTTCGAGGCGCCGTACAACCGGTACGACGCGTACCGGGTGGCCCTGGAGGTGCTGGCCGGCCCCGACCGGCCGCCGGCGTTCTTCTGCTCCACCGACGACCAGGCGATCGGCCTGCTGCGGGCGGCCCGCGAGCTGCGCATCGACGTGCCGGGCGAGCTGGCGGTGGCCGGCTTCGACGACATCAAGGAAGCGGGGCTGGCGGATCCGCCGCTGACAACGATCGCGTCGGACCGCCCGGCGATGGCCCGGGCGGCGGTGGACCTGGTCCTGGACGACGGCCTGCGGGTGGCGGGGTCGCGGCGGGAACGCCTGAAGACGTTTCCGTCGCGGCTGGTGGTGCGGGGTTCCTGCGGCTGCGGGTAGCTCTCCGAGCGCGGGTGCGGGTAGCTCTTTGACTGCGGGTGCGTCGTGGTCGCTCGCGCAGTTCCCCGCGCCCCTGAAAGCAGGGCGCCACGGCGAGCGCCCCTTTAGGGGCGCGGGGAACTGCGCGACCAGCCCCCACTGGGCCGCACCCACCGGAAGCGCTTCATGAACGGTTTCTGAGAACCTCGCCCGACCTGCGAGAAGGTTCCTTATATCGGGCAAACGCGCTTCTCGCGGCGTTCTCAGCGGGCCCTCAGGAAGCTCTCATGGTCACGGGACAAGCTGTTTGTCATGACCGAGAGCCTCCGCCGCAGCGGCGAGTACGAGAACCCCCAGGGTCCCCAGGGTGACGCCTACCAGGGCGCGTACCCCCAGCAGCAGCACGCCTCCGCCCCCGTGAACCCGGAGTGGCCGCCCCCGCCGGCGCACCAGCCGCAGGTCCCCGCGGAGCCGGGGACCGCGCAGCTCCCGGAGTACACGGCGGTGCCGCCGCTGCACACGGCGGAGCACCCGGAGCACTCGGCCCACGCGAAGCAGAGGCGCACCCGGGGCCCGATAGCCCTGCTCGCCGCGGTCGCGATCGTCGCGGCGGCGGTCGGCGGCGGCACCGCGTACGCCTTCCAGGAGCTGACCGGCAAGAACGACACCGTCTCCAGCAGCACCACCACCAGCGTGGTGCCCTCCAGCAAGAAGGGCGACGTCGCCACGATCGCCGCCGCCGTCAGCCCGAGCGTCGTCGAGATCACCGCGACCCTCAGCAACGGCACCTCCACCGGCTCCGGCGTCGTCATCAGCAGCAACGGCGAGATCATCACCAACAACCACGTGATCTCCGGCGCCCAGTCGATCAAGGCGACGACCAGCACCGGCAAGTCCTACACCGCCGAGGTCGTCGGCACCGACAGCGCCAAGGACCTCGCCCTCGTCAAGCTCCAGGGCGCCTCCGGCCTCAAGACCGCCACCCTCGGCAACTCCGACGGCGTCCAGGTCGGCGACACGGTCGTCGCGATCGGCTCCCCCGAGGGCCTCAGCGGCACCGTCACCAGCGGCATCGTCTCCGCGCTCGACCGGGACGTGACCGTCTCCACCGACGAGGGCCAGGACCAGCAGAGCCAGGGCGGCGGCGGCAACGGCCAGTGGCCGTTCTCCTTCGGCGGCCGGCAGTTCAACGGCGACACGGGCTCCTCGACGACGACCTACAAGGCGATCCAGACCGACGCCTCGCTGAACCCCGGCAACTCCGGCGGCGCGCTGATCGACGCCGGCGGCAACATCATCGGCATCAACTCGGCGATGTACTCGGCCAGTTCTGACTCCTCGTCGTCCTCCTCGGACGCGGGCAGCGTCGGCCTCGGCTTCGCCATCCCGATCAACACCGTCAAGTCCGACCTGGCCAAGCTGCGGGCGGGCTCCACCAGCTGAAACACGGCACCACGAGCACACCAAGAGCAAGGGAGTACGTCATGATCAAGCAGGTTTCGCACCACACGAGCGGTGACAACCCGGCCGGCTTCGACCTCGCCCTCGAGGTGGCGTACGAGCTCAACGCGCCGACCGAGGTGGCGGCCCCGGCCCCGCGCGCACCGGAGATCGTGCCGGCCCCGGAGCTGATGGGGCTGCGCGTGACCGCGGCCCGGCCGCACCAGCGCAAGGTGCCGCTGAGCCGGATGACCCTGGTACGCGGCTAGGGGGCGTACCACCCCACCGGCGTGCATACCCGACAGCCCGCAAACATGCGACGCTGAGAGGCGCCCCACCACGAACCACCGCACCCCGATCCATCACACCCCGAGGAACCGCGAGCGATGAGCCCCGCCGAAGGCGACCGTGACCCCCAGCGCATTCTGATCGTCGACGACGAGCCGGCCGTACGCGAAGCCCTCCAGCGCAGCCTGGCCTTCGAGGGATACGAGACCGAGGTCGCGGTCGACGGGGCGGACGCGCTGGAGAAGGCCACGGCCTACAAGCCGGACCTGATCGTCCTCGACATCCAGATGCCGCGGATGGACGGCATGACCGCGGCCCGCCGGATCCGCGGGGCGGGCGACACGACCCCGATCCTGATGCTGACGGCCCGCGACACCGTCGGCGACCGCGTCACCGGACTCGACGCCGGGGCGGACGACTACCTGGTCAAGCCCTTCGAACTGGACGAACTCTTCGCCCGTATCCGCGCCCTCCTGCGCCGCAGCTCCTACTCGGGTTCGGTGGCCGACGGGGGCCAGGAGGACGAAGCGCTCACCTTCGCCGACCTGCGGATGGATCTGGCGACCCGCGAGGTCACCCGCGCCGGCCGGCAGGTGGAGCTGACCCGCACCGAGTTCACGCTCCTGGAGATGTTCATGGCCCACCCACGCCAGGTCCTCACCCGCGAGCAGATCCTCAAGGCCGTCTGGGGCTTCGACTTCGAGCCCTCCTCCAACTCCCTCGACGTCTACGTCATGTACCTCCGCCGCAAGACCGAGGCCGGCGGCGAGCCCCGCCTCGTCCACACCGTGCGCGGCGTCGGGTACGTCCTGCGCCAGGGCGGCGCCGAGTGAACAGGCTCGCCCGCCGCTTCCGCACCCTCCCGATCCGCGCCCGTCTGTCGATGCTGGTCGCGGCAGCGGTGGCGTTCGCGGTGGCGGCGGTCTCGGTGACGTGCTGGTTCATCGTGCAGGGGAAGCTGTACGGCCAGTTGGACGCGGACCTGCAGAAGGTGCGCGGACCGGCGCAAATGGCCGCCCAGAGGATCCTCTTCGACTGCTCCCCGACGGTTTCGGACTCCAACGGCCTGCGGATCAGCTACGCCCAAGTGGTCAAGACGGACGGCTCGATCTGCCTCGACCACGACTCCACGGGCGTGGTCAAGGTCGCGCAGCACGACAAGGACGTCATCAAGGCCGGGAACCTCGGGACCCTCTACTTCCGCAACGGCACCGACAAGGACGGCAACCCGCTGCGCGTGATGACCCAGGTGTTCGCCACCGAGAGCGGTTCCTACGTCGGACTGATCACCGCAGTTCCCCTGAAGAGCACCCAGGACACCCTCAAAGACCTCGCCCTGATCCTCCTGCTCGTCTCCGGCATCGGAGTCATCGGCGCCGGAGCCGCCGGCCTCGCGGTCGCCCGGGCCGGTCTGCGTCCCGTCGACGAACTCACCGAAGCCGTCGAACACGTCGCCCGTACCGAGGACCTGAGCATCCGCATCCCGGTGGAGGAGGAGTCGGACGACGAGATCGCCCGCCTCTCCCGCTCGTTCAACAGCATGACCACCTCCCTCGCGAGCTCCCGCGAACTCCAGCAGCAGCTCATCGCCGACGCCGGCCACGAACTCCGTACCCCCCTCACCTCCCTCCGCACCAACATCGAACTCCTCACCCGGAGCGAGGAGACCGGCCGACCCATCCCCCCGGCGGACCGCAAGGCGCTGCTCGCGTCGGTGAAGGCGCAGATGACGGAGCTGGCGTCGCTGATCGGCGACCTCCAGGAGCTGTCCCGGTCGGAGGGCCAGCGCGGCGAGCGCGTCCAGGTGGTGGCGTTGCAGGACACGGTCGAGGCGGCCCTGCGCCGCGCCCAGCTGCGCGGCCCGGAGCTGAAGATCACGGCCGACGTACGGCCGTGGTTCGTGCGCGCCGAGCCCTCCGCCCTGGAGCGGGCGATCGTCAACATCCTGGACAACGCCGTGAAGTTCAGCCCCGAGGGCGGCACGATCGACGTCGCCCTGGACCACGGCATCCTCACCGTCCGCGACCACGGCCCCGGCATCCCGGAGGACGAACTCCCCCACGTCTTCGACCGCTTCTGGCGCAGCCCGAGCGCACGGGCCCTGCCCGGGTCCGGTCTCGGCCTGTCCATCGTGGCCCGCACGGTCCAGCAGGTCGGCGGCGAGGTCACCCTGGCCCGTGCGAGCGGCGGCGGCACGGTGGCGACGGTACGGCTGCCGGGGGCACCCACGGCTCCGCCGGAGGCAGGCCGATAGGTTCGGCTTCCTGGCCGCCGGCCGCCTCTTGATCTGCCTGAAGGCTCCACAACCAGGCCGCTTATTCTCTCCCCAGTCGCGCACCCGTTCGGTGCGTCTGGGGAGGGGTTCGGGACGTGGCCGAGGGTGGAGTGGAGCGGGAGTACCGGAAGAGGCGAAGGCCGCCCGGGTCGTACCTCGTCCTGGTGGGGGTGGTGCTGTTCAACTCCCTCCTCCAGACCGGTCGTCTCCACGACGAGGGCGATGGCGGGGACTGGTGGGGGCCGCCCGTCTTCGGGCTGCTGATCGTCGTGGTGCTCACGCGGGTCGCGCTGCAGCAGTACCGGGCGTACACCAGGGTCACGAGCGCCGGGATCACCGCGCGGGGACCGCTGCGGACCCGTACCTGGGCCTGGTCCGAGGTGTACGACATCCGGGTCGAGCCGCTCCCGCGCGGTTCCGGCGGGAACGGTCCCCGGTGGCTCACCCACCTGTACGACTTCGACGGCCGCCGCTTCCTGCTCCCGCACCTCGACGACTGGCAGCTGGCCGACCCCTACACCGAGGTCTCGGAGCTGTGCCTGGCCGCCGCCCCGCAGCGCAGCCTCGGCTGGGAGCGGCGCCCGGACGTCGAGGAACGGATCCTGCGGGGGGCCGTGCGGCGCAAGGCACGGCTGTGGGGCGGGTACGGAGCCGTCGCCGTGATGGTGGTGATGTTCGTGGTCTCCCTGGCGCTGGTGTCCGCGGACCGGGCGGACCATCCCTTCCTGCTGATGGTGTGCGTGCCGCTGGCCTCGGGCGTCGTGCTGAGCGCCGTACTCCGGTGGTACTGGAGCACCCGGCCGCCGCGCTCCCTGGCCCGGCAGCCCGACTGACGTCACAGCGAGCGGTCCTATCCTCTCCTCAGCCGCGCACCAGTTCGGTGCGGGTCTGAGGAGGGGGCCTCGATGGGGGAGGCGACAGGCGTGGAGCGCGTGTACCGGAGACGGCGCCGGCTGCCGGGGCGGTACTTCCTGGTGGTGGGCGCGACCATCGGGGGAGCGTACCTACAGCTCTACACGGATGACGGCGAGCTGCGCAGATGGGGCTCACTCGGGTTCGGGCTGCTGTTCCTGATGATCCTGGTCATGGTCCCGCTGAACCAGTACCGGGCGCACACCCGGGTCACGGGGCAGGGCGTCACCGCACAGTGGGCCCTGCACGCACGGACCTGGGCGTGGCGGGAGGTGTACGGCATCCGGGTCGAGCGCGTCCCGGGCGGCGGCTCCGGGGTGACGTATCCGGACTGGGTCGTCTACCTGTACGACTTCGACGGACGCCGGTTCCCGCTGCCACAGCTCAACAACTGGCAACTGGACGACCCGTACGCCGAGATAACCGACATCTGTCTGACCGCCGTCCCGTACCGCGGCTTCGACTGGGAGCTGCGCCCGGCCGTCGAGGAGCAGATCGTGCGGCGGATCGCGCGGCGCAAGACGTGGTCGGTGGTGGTGGCTCTGGCGCTGGCGGCGGCGATCGTGGCGGCCGTCTTCGCCTTGGCCTTCGCCTGAACCACCGTGCGCCGCTACCACCTGAGGATCATCGTCTCGTCCGGCACCGGTGCCGGTGCCGCCGCGATCGCCTCCGGCAGGGGGTGGGCCAGGCCGGCGTACGCGCCGTCGCGGGCTAGGAGTTCGGCGTGCGTGCCGGACTCCACCAGGCGGCCGTGGTCGACGACCAGGATGCGGTCGGCGTCGGGGGCGAGGGTGAGGTCGTGCGTGATCATGATGGTCGTACGGCCCGCCATCAGCCTGCGCAGCGGGGTCACCACCTGGCGGGCGGCGATCGCGTCCAGGCCCGCGGTGGGCTCGTCGAGGACGAGGACCGGGGCGGCGCGCAGCATAGCGCGGGCGATGGCGATCCGCTGGAGCTGACCGCCGGAGAGGGCGGCCGTGCCGGGCGCGATGTGGGTGTCGTAGCCCTCGGGGAGGGCGGCGACGAAGTCGTGGGCGGCGGCGTCCCGGGCCGCCTGCTCGATCTCGGTGTCCGTCGCCCCTGGCCGCCCGCACCCGATGTTCTCGCGGACCGTGCCGTTGAGGATGAGCGTCTGCTGCGGGAGCAGGGCCACGTTCTCCCGGAGGAACTCCAGCGGCACGTCCGTGAGCGGGACGCCGTCCAGGCAGATCACGCCGGCCGAGGGGTCGTAGAAGCGGGTGAGGAGCTTGGAGAGGGTGGACTTGCCGGCGCCGCTCCTGCCGGTGACCAGGACCAGTTCGCCGGGGCCGGCCGCGAGGTCGACGTCCCGGAGGGAGGCGCGGCGGGAGTCCGGATAGCGGAAGGACACGTTGTGGAAGCTGACCCAGCCGCGCACCGGCCAGGGGCCGACCGGCCGGGCGGGGTCGGTGACGGCGGGCTCGGCGTCCAGGATCTCGTTGATGCGTTCCGCGCCTGCGGTGGCCGCGGTGAGGGTGAGGCCGAGCTGGCCGAGGTTGCGGATCGGCGGGTAGAGGTAGCCGAGGAAGGCGGCGAAGGCGAGCAGCTGGCCGAGGGTCATGCGGTCCGCGGAGATCTCCCAGACGCCCAGGCCGATCACGGCGAGCACGCAGAGGGTCTCGACGACCTCGACGAACTGCGCGTACATCTCGCTGAGCCGGGCGCCGCGCACGCTCGCCCGCATCCAGGCGCGGGCCTCGACGTCGAGGCGCTTCTCCTCGTCCCGGCGCCGGTTGTACGCCTGGGTGAGGACGACGTTGCCGAGGGACTCCTCGACCACGGAGGTGATCGCGCCGTCGGCGACCCGCTCGTCCTGGGAGGCCGTCCTGATACGGCCGGAGAAGCGGCGGGCGGCGAACAGGAACAGGGGCGCGAGGACGAAGGTGGCCACGGCCAGGTCCCAGCGCAGCCAGCAGGCGGCGGCCGCGTAGAAGACCGCGGAGAAGGCGGCGGCGACGGTGCCGACGACACCCGAGACGACCATCTGCTCGACGGCCTCGACGTCACCGGTGAGGCGCTCCACCAGGTCACCCTGGCGGTGCCGCTGGAAGAAGTGCGGGGGCAGGTCCTGGACGTGCCGGAAGACCTTGGCGCGCAGCCGCAGCACGAACCGTTCGGCGGTCCAGGTGGCCAGTGAGTTGCCGCAGTAGCCGACGAACGCGCCGAGCGCGGCGACGCCCAGCCAGGCGCCTGCCGGCCCCCAGAAGGCGGACAGCGAGCCGGCCGCCAGGGCGTTGTCGGTGAGGTCGGCGAAGAGCAGGATCGCGGCGGTCTCGGCCAGCGCGGACACCACCACGCAGGCGATGATCGCGCCGAGCCATCTGCGGTCGCCGCGGGTCAGCGGCCAGAAGCGGCGGAAGGCCACCCGGGCTTCTCTCATGGTCGGCAACTCCCTTCTTGTCTCTGTGCGCACAGGAGTGCGCGTGGCCGAGGCGGGGCCACCGGTGCGACCACACTCCACCGGTGACCCCGCCTCGCTGCGTGCCTCAGCCCTTGTCGACGGGGCGGCGCTTCGGGGCCGGCTTCTTCGGGGCGGGCTTCTTGGGGGCCGGGGCGGGCTTGTGGTGCTTCTTGACGGGGACGATCTTGTGGAAGCTCATGGTGCTGTTCCTCTCTGTCGTGGCCTCTGCCGGGGCCTCTGTCGTGGTTCTGCAACAGTTCCTCTACCGCCCTGCTGCAATGACCTGTGAATTGATTTGAATTACGTCTGTAAATTCTTTGTCAGCGCTGGTCGCCGACCGGTCGGCGCTTCGGAGCCGGCTTCTTCGGCGCGGGCTTCTTCGGGGCCGGGGCGGGCTTGTGGTGCTTCTTCACCGGGGCGATCTTGTGGAAGCTCATGCTGTTCTCCTTCGTTCTGTCGTCTGCGCCGTTCGCTTTCGACATGGAAAACATTACGTGCTCCGCGAGCCGAAGAAAGCCATTTTCACTTAGACCTCGATGAATTGCGGCTGAGATCAATTTTCAGGAGCAACGCGGAACCGAACACCACTTCACACAGGTTTTATAAAACAGAACGGGCCCGGTGCGCGCGGGTGCGCGCACCGGGCCCGAGGGCTGGTGTGGGGTGACTACTGCACGATCGTGATCCGGTCGGTGGCCGGCGACGCGAGCGGCGCCGTGGCCGAGGAGTTGGCCGTCAGGTAGTCCGCCAGGGCGGACAGGTCGTCGGTGCCGACGACGTCGCCGGTGCCCTGGCCGAGGGTGGTGAAGCCGTCGCCGCCGCCGGCGAGGAAGGAGTTGGTGGCGACGCGGTAGGTGGCCGCCGGGTCGATGGCGGTGCCGTTCAGCTTCACGGAGTCGGTGACGACACGGTCCGCGCCCGTCTTCGTCAGGTCCAGGGTGTAGGTGAGGCCCTTGGAGGGCTGGAGGATCTTCGGGGCGGCGGCGTTGCTCCCGCTGACCTGCTCCTTGAGCGCCTGGATGACCTGGGCCCCGGTGAAGTCCTGGAGGTTGACGGTGTTGGCGAACGGCTGGACCGTGAAGCCCTCGGCGTAGGTCACCACGCCGTCGCCCTCGCTCCCCTTGGCCGCGTACGTCAGCCCGGCCCGCACCCCGCCCGGGTTCATCAGCGCCAGGTCGGTCTCCGGGTCCAGCTTCCTGCCGTACGCCAGTTGCGCGTCGGCGATCAGGTCACCCATCGGGGACTCGGTGCCGGTGCTGTTGACGTCGGCGGAGATGTAGCCGATGGCGCGGTTGCCGATCGGGGCGGCGAGGGTGTTCCACCTGCCGATCAGCGCGGTCATGTCGGGCGCCTTGGCGACGTCCCGGGTGACCACGTGGTTGGCCGACTGTACGGCCGTACGCACGATGTCGCCGGTGCGGCGGTCGTAGGTGAGGGTGGTGTCGGTGTACAGGCGGCCGAAGGAGGCCGCCGAGGTCACCATGCGGGGCCGGCCGGAGGGGTCGTCGATCGTGCAGACGTACGCGGTGTGGGTGTGGCCGGTGACGAGCGCGTCCACGGCCGGGGTGACGTTCTTCGCGATGTCGACGATCGGCCCGGAGATGCCGCTGCCGGCGCCCGAGGAGTCGCAGTCGTAGTTGTAGTTGGCGGAGGCCGGGAAGCCGCCCTCGTGCACCAGCGCCACGATCGACTGGACGCCCTGGCTCTGGAGCACCTTGGCGTACTTGTTGATCGTCTCGACCTCGTCCTTGAAGGCCAGCCCCTTGACGCCGTCGGCGGAGACGATGCCCGGCGTGCCCTCCAGGGTGACGCCGATGAAGCCGATCTTGACGTCCTTCTTCTTCCAGACCCAGTACGGCTTCAGGATCGGCCTGTCGGTCTTGTCGTCGAGGACGTTGGCGGCCAGGTAGGGGAAGTCGGCGCCCTTGAACCTCTTGTCGGTGTAGCAGCCGTCGGTGGGGTGGCAGCCGCCGTTCTGCAGGCGCGCGAGTTCCCTGGCGCCCTCGTCGAACTCGTGGTTGCCGACCGTCGTCACGTCCAGGTCGAGCTTGTTGAGCGCCTCGATGGTGGGCTCGTCGTGGAAGAGCCCGGAGATCAGCGGGGAGGCGCCGACCATGTCACCGCCGGCGGCCGTGACGGAGTACGGGTTGCCCTTGCGGGCCTGGCGCAGGTGCGTGGCGAGGTACTCCACACCGCCGGCGTCGATCGTCTTCGTCGTCCCGTCGGCCTGGGTCTCGCTCACCCGGCCCGACGAGCCCGCCGGCGGCTCCAGGTTGCCGTGCAGGTCGTTGAAGGAGAGGAGCTGGACGTCCTGGTAGCGGCTGGGGCCGTGGTGCCCGTGCCCCTTGCCGGAGTGGGCGTCGGCGGGCAGCGCGCTCGCCAGGGCTGCGACGGTGGCGAGCCCGGCGGCCGACGCGAGCAGCGCGTAGGTACGCCGTCTGGACGGTCTGGCCTTCGCTTGCATGGAACCCCCCTGTGGGTCTGCTGAGAAGTGGCCCGGTCCGGCGCAGCCTAGGGTCAACGCGCGTAGCGCAACAGGGGGTTCATGGTTACATCTTGGTTGCCGGTTGCCCTGCCCTTTACCTTCCCCGGTGTCCCCACTTTGCCGGTCCGGCCCCGTACCCTCGTACGCATGACCAGCGACGACACCGCACGGCCGCCCATGTACTCCCGCTCCATCGACACCTACTCCGCGCTCACCCCGGACCAGGCCGAGGCCGTGCTGGGACTGCTGGCGGAGGCGGCCCGTTCCGACGGCCAGCAGCCGGTGTCCGAGCAGGGCCGGATCCAGATCCGCGGCGGCGCCCGCGAGGGCGTCTCCCATCTGCTGCTCAGCGTCGGCGACGAACTCGTGGGCTACGCCCAGCTGGAGGACACCGACCCGGTGGAGGCACCGGCCGCGGAACTCGTCGTCCACCCCGCCCACCGGGGCCACGGCCACGGCCGCGCCCTCGGCTCCGCCCTCCTCGCGGCCTCCGGCAAGCGGCTGCGTGTCTGGGCCCACGGCGGCCACTCGGCGGCCCGCCACCTCGCCCAGGTCCTCGGCCTCACCCTGTTCCGCGAACTGCGCCAGATGCGCCGCCCGTTGACCAGCCTGGACCTGCCCGACCCGAAGCTGCCCGAGGGCGTGACGGTCCGTGCCTTCGTGCCCGGCCAGGACGACACGGCCTGGCTCGCCCTGAACGCGGCCGCCTTCGCCCACCACCCCGAACAGGGCTCGCTCACCCAACGCGACCTGGACGACCGCAAGTCCCAGCCCTGGTTCGACCCGGCCGGCTTCTTCCTCGCCGAGCGCGCGGGCGAACTCGTCGGCTTCCACTGGACGAAGGTCCACGACCAGGAGGGCCTCGGCGAGGTCTACGTCCTCGGCGTCTCCCCCGCCGCCCAGGGCGGCGGCCTCGGCAAGTCCCTCACCACCATCGGCCTGCGCCACCTGTCCGACCGGGGCCTGCCGACGGCGATGCTCTACGTCGACGCCGACAACACGGCGGCGGTGGCGGTGTACGAACGCCTCGGCTTCACGACGCACGAGACGGACCTGATGTACCGCACGGAGACGTGAGGACGGTCAGCCCTCCCCGCAGTCGTCCTGGCCCTTCGGTACGGTCACGTCGAGGAGGCGGGCCGCTTCCGCCGCTGTCGTCCGGGGTGACGTCAGCTCTGGCCAGTGGGCCTTCACCCGGGCCGTGATCGTGTCGTGCGGTGCGCGGAGCAGTTCACGTACGACCTCGGTGGCCTGGGCCGAGACGCTCATGCTGCCGCCGTCCGGGGTGAGGACCGCGGCCGGCCCGGTGAGGCTGTCGTCGATGCGGAGCCGGCGGAAGGTGTCCTCCGGAGTGGGGTCGGTGGCGAGGGCCAGCCACATCGTCGTGACCGCCCGGGCGTCGCACATGTCGATGGACGCCATCTCGTCGCCCGCCACCAGGACCCTGGCGACGCCGACCGCGAACTCGGGGACCCGGTTGCCGCCCCACTGGGTGCCGACCGTGACCGTGCCCCGGGTAGAACTGGTCGGCAGGGTGGCGTCCGTGGTCAGGTCGGTGATCTCCTGGATGCGCTGGCGGACGGTGAGACGGGGGTTCGCCGCGTCGCCGCCCGCCTCGGCCCGCACCCGGCGCACCACTCCCGCCCAGTCGGCCGTCCAGCCCGTCCAGTCCGGGTAGGCGCAGTACCGGGATCCGTCGCGCTCCACGCACGTCTGGAACTTCCCCGGGCGGTCCGCCTCCGCCTTCCGGGTGGCCTGGAGCGAGGCCGAGGTGCCCGGGGTCTGGCCGTTCACGCCGGCGACCGTCGCGGCCAGCGCCACGGCCGTCACCACCTGGAGCGCCCGCGTCCGGCCGCCCGCCACCAGTACCGCGACGCTCGCCGCCAGCACCGTCAGTCCCGCCAGGTACAGCGCGTGCCAGCCCGCCGGGCGGCCCAGCAGCTCGCCCGGGACCGGCGTGCCGCCGTTCTCCTGCACCGTCGGCCAGAGCCACTGGACACCGTACGCGCCGCCCGTGACACCGCCGAGGAGGCTGACGACGACCGCCAGGGCGATCACGAACAGCACCGGGGCCGCCGGGAACGGCAGCACCCGGGCCAGCAGGACACCGACCGCCCCGGAGAGCAGGACCGTCAGCGGGGCGACGGCGAGTTCGGCGAGCGAGCCATGGCCGACCGCGCCCGGCCGCAGCGCCGCCCAGCCGAACTGGACACCCACCACCAGGGCCACGCCGACGGCGAACGGCACCACCGACAGGGCGTGCGCCAGGGTGCGTCGCGGCGGCGACATGACCAGCACCGAGAGCTGCTCCTCCAGCCCACGCCGCCGGTTCAGCAGGGCGGCCCGGTGCACGCACGCCAGCAGGGCGACGCAGAGCAGCATCGGACCGCCCTGGGTGGCCCGGTCGGCGTCGTGGAGGACCGGATACGCGTCCATGCCCTCGTCCCGGCCGAGCAACTGGTGGCCGACATAGACGAGATAGAGCAGACCGAGCACCACCACCGGAATCTGCAGGGCGAGTTGGCGGGCCTCGAAGGCCGCGAGGGTCACCACGGACGCGGTACGGCGGCCGGGACCGCCCGCCACCGGCACGGCCGGCTTCACCAGGGTCGTCGTCATGCCGCCGCCACCTCCGTGGTCTCGTCGTCGAGGACCAGCAGGTAGCCGTCCTCCAGGGTCGGTTCGAGCAGGCCGGCGCCGGCCGGCGGATCGCCCACGTTGCGGTAGGCGCCGCTGCCGGTGCGCCAGCCCGCCCGGGCGCCCGGGGCGCGTTCCGTACTGCTCCACACCCGGCCCGCCGCCCGTGCCGTCAGCTCGGCGGGGGTGCCGTCGAAGCGGACCCGGCCGCCCGCCAGGACGATGACGTGGTGGCAGAGCATCGCCACGTCCTCCGTCTGGTGGGTGGAGAGCAGCACCGTGCGGCCCTCCCCCGCCTCCGCGACCAGCTCCCGGAACCGCATCCGCTGTTCGGGGTCGAGGTGGACGGTCGGCTCGTCCAGGACCAGGAAGCCGGGGTCGCCGACGAGGGCGGCGGCCAGCGCGACCCGCTGGCGCATGCCGCCGGACAGCCGCCTGATGCGCGTGCCGCGTACGTCGGCGAGCCCGACCTGGTCCAGGACGCGCCGCACCTCGCGGTGGCGCTCGGCCCGGCTGGTCAGCTCCTTGAGGACGGCCACGTAGTCGACGAACTCGAAGGCCGTGAAGTCCGGGTGGAAACCGGGGGTCTGCGGGAGGTAGCCGAGCGTGCGGCGGACGGCCAGGCGGCCGGCCGGGGTCGACGGGTCCTCGCCGCGGACCGTGAAGCCGCCGCCGTCGGGCGGTACGGCCGTGGCCAGGACCTTCAGCAGGGTCGTCTTTCCGGCGCCGTTCGGGCCCAGCAGGCCCGTCACGCCGTCCGTCAGACGCAGCGAGACGCCGTCCAGGGCCCGGGTGCCGCCGTAGCGCACGGTGAGGCCTGCGGCGGAGACAGTGGTGTTCACGTAGGGGCTCCAGCGATCAGGATCAGCAGGTCGGGAAGACAGAAGGAGGAGACAGAAGAAGGAGGAGACAGAAGGACGGCGAGGCAGAAGGTCGGCAGGTCGGCAGGTCGGCGGGTCAGTAGGGCTTGGCGTCGAAGCGGTCCCGCGCCTGGTGCAGCAGGAAGATCGCCAGCGCGGCCAGCGCCGCGGCCACCGACTGGCCCGCCGTCGTGAACGCGGCCGGCGTGTCCGCCGGGTGCCGCGCGGCCATCACCATCAGCAGCGTCCAGGCGCCGCCGACCAGGCCGGGGCCGAGCAGCGGGCCCAGCCGCGCGGAGAGCGCAAGGCCGGCCGCGGTGAGCGCGAGGGCGGGCAGCAGCCAGCCGAAGGCGAGCAGGCCGAACCCCGGAAGGGCCAGCGCGGCAAGGCAGTTGAGGCTGAGCGAGGCGGTCAGCGCGGCCACCGTACGGATCATCAGCAGCCGGAAGCCGTGCGTCGGGGCGACCGCGGCGATCTCGTACGTCGGGTCGAGTGTCGGTCCGTACGACAGCGCCACCGCGGCCAGCGGAAGGAGCGGGGCCAGCGCCAGGAACAGGGCCGGGGCGTCCACCAGGCGCACCACGGTGACCGTCGCCGCCAGCACGAACGCGACCGACGCCAGCCAGGAGCGGCGCAGCACCGGGGTCGCGGTGAGCAGCCGCGCGGTGTGCTCGCCGACGCCCAGCCGCACCAGCAGCCGTTCGCCCCGTACCGGCCGGGGCGCGTCCAGTTCGGCGTCCAGGCGGTCCCAGCCTGCGTCCAGCGCGACCGGGTCGGAGACCGCCGCGAGCACCGCACGGCACTCGGCGCAGGAGCCGACGTGGGTGTCGGCCGACCACAGCAGCGGCGCCGCCAACTCGCCGCGCGCGTAGGCCCGCAGCTCTTCCTCAGACACATGCCAGGTCATGCCAACTCCTCCCGCAACTGCTTGCGCGCCCGCATCGCCCTTGTCTTGACCGTCCCTGGCGGAATGCCGAGCAGGACCGCCGCCTCCCGGGTGGTCAGCCCGTCGATCACCGTCGCCTGGAGCACCGCCCGCAGCTCGGGCGAGAGCCGGACCAGGGCCCCGGCGAGGTCCCCGTGCTCCACCCCCGCGAGCACGCGTTCCTCCGCCGAGGCCTCGTCCCGGTGCCGCAGCCGCGCCAGCGCCTGCCGCAGCCGGCCCCGGGCCCCGTCGCCGCGCAGCACGTCGACCAGCCGCCGCGACCCGATCCGCCACAGCCACCCGGCGGCGTCCCCCTCCTCGTGGTAGCGGGCGGTTCCCCGCCACACCGCGAGGAACGTCTCCTGTACGACGTCGTCGACGACCGCCGGATCGGCGCACCGGCCGCGCAGCCGCGCGGTCAGCCACGGCGCGTACCGCCGGTACAGCTCCTCGAAGGCGCGTCGGTCCGAGTCCGCCGCGATCGCCCGCAGCAGCTCCCCGTCGCTTCTCGTTCCGCTCACGTCTCCTCATCGCACGAGCCCGGCCGATCGGTTCACGGGCTACGGGGCCGTTCCGGAAATCTTCCGGGATTGACTTTCGACCCACCCTTGCACCACCCTTTCACTACTCAATTAGTGAAAGGGTGGTTGTACGGGTGGTCGAGTACCGCATCGACCGGCGCTCCGGCGTCGCCACCTACGTCCAGATCGTCCAGCAGACCAAGCAGGCGCTCCGGCTCGGCCACATACAGCCGGGAGACAAACTGCCCACCGCGCGTGAGGTGGTCGAGGCCACGGCCATCAACCCCAACACGGTCCTCAAGGCCTACCGGGAGCTGGAGCGGGAGGGCCTGGTCGAGGCCCGGCGCGGCCTGGGCACGTTCGTGAAACGCGCCCTGGGCACCGCCCCGGCCGAGTCCCCGCTGCACGGGGAGCTGGACGACTGGGCCGTCCGGGCCCGGGAGTCCGGCCTGGACCGGGACGACGTGGCCGCACTCTTCACCGCCGTACTGGAGAAGCACTTCCCCGTACCGGAGAAGCACTTCACCGTGCCCGAGAAGCACTTCCAAGGAGAGAGTTCATGACCGACACCGCGATAGCGGCCACCGCGCTCGGCAAGCGGTTCGGCCGGCGCGGGGGCTGGGCGCTGCGCGAGTGCGGCTTCCGGCTGCCGGCCGGCCGCGTGTGTGCCGTCGTAGGCCCCAACGGGGCGGGCAAGTCCACGCTCCTCGCCCTCGCCGCCGGTCTGCTGGGCCCGACCGAGGGCGAGCTGACCGTCCTCGGCACCACCCCGGCCGAGGCACGCAGCCGGGTCGGTTACGTCGCCCAGGACAAGCCGCTGTATCCGCAGCTCACGGTCGGCGAGACGCTCCGGATGGGCGCCGACCTGAACCCGGAGCGCTGGGACGCGGCCGCCGCCGAGCACGTCGTGGCCGGCGGCGACCTGGACCCGAAGTCCCGGGTCCGCGCCCTCTCCGGTGGCCAGCGCACCCGGGTCGCGCTCGCCCTCGCGCTCGGCAAGCGGCCCGAACTGCTGCTCCTGGACGAGCCGATGGCCGACCTCGACCCGCTGGCCCGGCACGAACTGATGGGCCTGCTCATGGTGGAGGCCGCCCAGCACGGCACCACCATCGCGATGTCCTCGCACGTGGTCGCCGAACTGGAGGACTCCTGCGACCATCTGCTGCTGATCGGCGGCGGCCGGGTCCGGCTGGCCGGCGAGATCGACGACCTGCTGGCCGCCCACACCCGGGTCGGCGCCACCGCCGACGCCGACCTCGCCCCGCACACCGTGGTGGAGTCCCGGACCACCGGCCGCCGGCTGAGCGCCATGATCCGCCCGGCGGGCCCGCTGCCCGCCGGCTGGAGCACCGGCTCCCCCTCCCTGGAGGAGCTGGTCCTCGCCCATCTCCGCAACCCCGAGGCCCCGGCCCTGACCGCGGTGGAGGCCACCGTATGACCACCCTGACCGCACCCGCGCCGGCACCGGCCACCCGGGCCCACCTCACCCGCTGGCTGCTGCGCCTGCACCGCCCCGCGCTGTACGTCTGGGCGGGCCTGGTGCTCGCCGCCACCGTCCTGCTCCTCCTCCTGCACGGCCCCATGACCGACGCCGCGGCCGAAGCCTGGCACCGGTACCACGGCTGCCCGGAGTGGCCGAAGCGGTGTGAGTACGACCAGAACGCGATCCTGCGCTACAAGGACTGGTACAACTACGCCACCCTGACCTTGGCCGCGGTGCCCCTCCTGACGGCCGGCTGGGCGGGCGGCGCGTTCGGCAAGGAGCTGGAGTCCGGCACCGCCCGGCTGGCCTGGACCCAGTCCAGCACCCCCGTGCGCTGGCTGACCGTCCGCCTCGCGGTTCCGGCCGCGGCCGTCGCCGGCGGGACCGGACTGCTGGTCTGGCTGCACCATCTGGCCTGGGCCGCGGGCAACCACCGGATCGACACCGCCAAGCAGTGGTACGACGTCTGGACCTTCCACACCAACGGCCCCACTCTCGTCGCCCTGGCCCTGTGCGGCCTGGCGGCGGGCGCGCTGACGGGCCTGCTGTCCCGCCGCACCCTGCCCGCCCTGGGCCTCGGCCTGCTCCTCACCGGCGCGATCTGGACCGTCGCCCAGCTGGTCATGCCCCGCCTGTGGCCGACGAGGACCAGCACCGGGGAGGCCTTCTTCGCCCTTCCCAACAGCTCCTGGACGGTGCGGGAGAGCAAGAACGGCGCAGTGCCCTCCGGCGACTACCATCCGGCCTCCCACTACTGGCCGCTCCAGCTGACCACCACCGCCCTGCTCCTCGCCGTGACGGCCCTGCTGACCCTCGGCTGCTTCCTGGCCCTGCGCCGCCTGACCGGAAAGACGACCGCCTGATGACCACCCTGTCCGCCGCCCCCGGTCCCGCGGCCGCCCAACGGTCCCTGCGCCGGCTGCACGGCCCGGCCCTGCTCGTCTGGACCGCGTTCGTGCTGCTGGTGACGGGCTGGCTGCTCTGGCTGCACTTCTCCGAGGTGCCCGCCGAGCAGGCCTGCATGGGCTTTCGCTACTCCGCCGACGGCAACCTCCCCACCTGCACCTACTCGGCGTTCACGGATGCCAACAACCTCTTCAACTTCCTCGGCGAGGCCCTCAGCTACTCCTGTGTCGCCGTCGCCGCCTGGGCGGGCGCCGCGCTGATCGGCCGGGAGCTGGAGTCCGGGACCGCCAAGCTCGCCTGGACCCAGTCGGTCTCCCCGGCCCGCTGGCTGGCCGGGAAGCTGATCGCCGCCGCCGTGCCGCTGCTCGCCGGGGGCGGACTGCTGGCACTGGCCTTCGGCTGGGTGTGGACCTCCGACCGGGGCGCCCTGGTCACCAACTGGACCTGGGACCGCGTCTTCATCCCGCGCGGCCCGCTGCTGCCGGCCCTGCTGCTGCTCGGCCTCGCGGTCGGCGCGCTGGCCGGCATCGCCCTGCGCCGCACCCTGCCCGCGCTGGCCGCGGCCGCCGCCGTGACCCTGGTGATCAGGCTGTATCTGCGCGCGGCATGGCAGCCGCTGCACGGTCCCCTGCACGGCTTCTGGGCCGTCCACCTCACGGCCACCGCCATGGTGCTCGCCGTTGCCGCGGCGGCCGTCGTCGGCGCGTTCTCCCTCTTGCGCCACCGGGCCCGCTGAGGGACCGTCGGACCCGTGCGTCCCCCGTCGGCGGAAGGGCGTACGGGATCCGTGGGAAGGTCGTACAGGAACGTCGCTTTCGTGATCCCGGAGAGCGCCGCGACCTGATCTTCGACGTCCGCGAGCCTCTCGCAGCTATCCCATACGCCATGTCTTCGTAACCATTGGTTCAGGCTGGCTTGCGACGCTCAGCCAATGAAGCCCGCCGTGCCAGAGCCTTCGCCGCCCCCGCAGGGGTTCGCGGGAAACGGGGTCGTTCAGCTCCCGACCGCACGCTCCGACGCGCCTGTCACGCCCCGGGCGCGGAAGAATGGGGTCATGAGTCAGCAGAACGCCCAGGCAGCCGAGGTCCAGCACGCCCAGCCCTCCGTGGGCTCCATCGCCGCGCACCGCCCGCACACCGTGGCCGCCGCGGTCTCCGACCTCGAACCCGACATCGATGCCGACCTCGACGCGTACGAGGAGTCACCGTACGACGGGCCCCAACTGCCCCAGGGCCGCTTCCTCGACCGGGAGCGCAGCTGGCTCGCGTTCAACGAGCGGGTGCTCGAACTCGCCGAGGACCCGAACACGCCACTGCTGGAGCGGGCGAACTTCCTGGCGATCTTCGCCAGCAACCTGGACGAGTTCTTCATGGTCCGGGTGGCAGGGCTGAAGCGCCGGATAGCGACGGGCGTGGCCACCCGGTCCGCCTCCGGGCTGCAGCCCCGCGAGGTGCTGGAGATGATCTGGGCCCGCTCCCGTGAGCTGATGGCCCGGCACGCCGCCTGCTACCACGAGGACATCGCCCCCGCGCTGGCGGAGGAGGGCATCCACCTGGTCCGCTGGGCCGAGCTGACCGAGAAGGAGCAGGCGCGGCTCTTCACGCTCTTCCGGCACCAGATCTTCCCGGTCCTGACCCCGCTGGCGGTCGACCCGGCGCACCCCTTCCCGTACATCTCCGGCCTCTCCCTGAACCTGGCCGTGGTGGTACGCAACCCGGTCAGCGGCCACAAGCACTTCGCCCGGGTCAAGGTGCCGCCGTCGCTGTCCCGCTTCCTGGAGAGCAGCCCGGGCCGGTACGTCCCCATCGAGGACGTCATCGGCGCCCACCTGGAGGAACTGTTCCCGGGCATGGAGGTCGTGGAGCACCACGCCTTCCGCCTCACCCGGAACGAGGACCTGGAGGTCGAGGAGGACGACGCCGAGAACCTGCTCCAGGCCCTGGAGAAGGAGCTCATGCGGCGCCGCTTCGGGCCGCCGGTGCGCCTGGAGGTCGAGGAGTCCATCGACCGCGAGGTGCTCGACCTGCTGGTCCGCGAGCTGAAGGTCTCCGAGGCCGAGGTCTACCCGCTGCCCGGACCGCTCGACCTGACCGGCCTGTTCCGCATCCACGGTCTGGACCGGCCGGAGCTGAAGTACCGCAAGTTCATCGCGGGCACCCACCGCGATCTCGCCGAGGTCGAGTCGGCGTCCGCGCCCGACATCTTCGCGGCCCTGCGCGAGCGGGACGTCCTGCTGCACCACCCCTACGACAGCTTCTCCACCTCCGTGCAGGCCTTCATCGAGCAGGCCGCCGAGGACCCGGACGTCCTCGCGATCAAGCAGACCCTGTACCGGACCTCCGGCGACTCCCCGATCGTCAACGCGCTCGTCGACGCCGCCGAGGCGGGCAAGCAGGTCCTCGTCCTGGTCGAGATCAAGGCCCGCTTCGACGAGCACGCCAACATCAAGTGGGCCAAGCGCCTGGAAGAGGCCGGCTGCCACGTCGTCTACGGCCTGGTGGGCCTGAAGACGCACTGCAAGCTGTCCCTGGTGGTCCGCCAGGAGGGCGAGACGCTCCGCCGCTACAGCCATGTCGGCACCGGCAACTACCACCCGAAGACGGCACGGCTCTACGAGGACCTCGGCCTGCTCACCGCCGACACCCAGGTCGGCGCGGACCTGTCCGACCTGTTCAACCGGCTCTCCGGCTACTCGCGCCGGGAGACCTACCGCCGCCTGCTGGTGGCACCCAAGTCGCTGCGCGACGGACTGATCGCGCGGATCAACAAGGAAGTACAGCACCACCGGGCCGGCCGTCCCGCGTTCATCCGCATCAAGGTCAACTCGATGGTCGACGAGGCGATCATCGACGCCCTGTACCGCGCGTCCATGGCGGGCGTACCGGTCGACATCTGGGTCCGCGGCATCTGCGCGATCCGGCCGGGCGTCACGGGCCTGTCGGAGAACGTCCGGGTCCGCTCGATCCTCGGCCGCTTCCTGGAACACTCCCGGGTCTTCGCCTTCGGCAACGGCGGCGAGCCCGAGGTGTGGATAGGCAGCGCCGACATGATGCACCGCAACCTCGACCGCCGGATAGAGGCCTTGGTCCGGGTCACCGACCCGGCCCACCGAGCCGCGCTCAACCGGCTCCTCGAAACCGGTATGTCCGACTCCACCTCCTCCTGGCACCTGAGTGCGGACGGCGAGTGGACCCGGCACGCGACCGACGCGGACGGACAGCCCCTGCGCAACATCCAGGAGATGCTCATAGACGCCCGGAGGCGCCGGCGTGGCACAGCAACACCTTGAACCGACGGACCCGACGGCCCGGGTGGTGACCGGGGACGCCCTCGCGGGCTACCTGCGCGCCCAGGCCACCGAGTTCCTCCGCGCGCTGCGCCTGCACCGGGAGACCGGGACGGCGAGCTCGGCGGAGGAGTCCGTCGACGCGGCCCGCGCGCTGCGCCGCTCGGCCCGGCGCATCAGCGGCAGCCTGCACACCTTCCGGCCGCTGCTCGAGGCCGACTGGTCGGAGGAGATCCGCCCCGAACTGGCCTGGCTGTCGGGCACACTGGGTCTTGAGCACGCCTACGAGGCAAGACTGGAGCGCCTGTTGCTGGCACTCCACCGGCTCTCCGGCTCGACGACCCTGCCGAGCCAGGCCACTTCGGAGACCCCGGTCGAGCGCGGCAACCTCACCGTCGGCGCCGCCAAGGCGGGCGCCCTGCTCGACCGCCAGCTCACCCTCGCCCGCACCAGGGCCCACTCCACCGCCCTCCAGGCGCTCGGCTCCTCCCGGTTCCACGCGGTCGCCGACAAGGTCGCGGTCCTGGCCAGCGAGGTCCCGCTCACCCCCGCGGCGCCCTCGGCCGACCTGCGCCCGCTCGCCTCTGCGGCCGAGGAACGCCTCACCGACGCCATCGCGGCCCTCCCGCTGGTCACCGCCGGCCACCCCTACAACGCGGAGGCCCTGGTCCACGGCCTGTCCCCGGACCCGGCCCCGCACCCCCAGGACGGCCCCTGGCACCAGGTCCGCCTTCTCCTGCGCCTGCACCGCTACGCCCGCGAGGTGCTGTGCGGCGAGGGCGCGCCCGTGGACGTACGGCTGTTCTCGGCGGGCCAGGCCCTGAACCGGCACCGCGACGCCTCCGAAGCGGCCGCGGCCGCCGCGGCCGCGGCCCGCACCCCGCGCATCGCGCCGGCGACCGCCTACGCCCTCGGTGTCCTCCACGCCGACCAGCGGCACGAGGTGGAGGCGGCCCGGTTCGCGTTCCAGCAGGCGTGGCAGAAGCAGCGACTGGAGGCGGTGTGAACGACACCCCGGTCCTGGCGGCCGGCTGCGTCCTGTGGCGCCGCTCACCGGTGAACGGCGACCTGGAGGTCTGCCTCGTCCACCGCCCCAAGTACGACGACTGGTCCCACCCGAAGGGCAAGCTCAAGCGCGGCGAGGACGCGGTCACGGGCGCCCTGCGCGAGGTCGCGGAGGAGACCGGCTACACCGCACACGTCGGCAGCGAACTCTCCACGGCCCTCTACTACGCCAACGACCGCCCCAAGCAGGTCCGTTACTGGGCGGGAGAGGCAGGAGAGGGCCACTTCACCCCGAACCACGAGGTCGACAGGCTCCTGTGGCTGCGCCCGGAGGACGCACGCCGACGGCTCACCCAACCGAGGGACGCCGACTTGGTGGACGAACTACTGGCCTCGCTGCACAACACGCAGTAGGGGGAGCCTTCTCAGAGGGCGCAAGCTACAGCGCCCCCATCGGGGGCGCGGGGCTGTGTGACTTGCGGCTACCGCCGCGCGGGCGCGACAAGCCCCCACCAAGCCGCAGCCAGCAAACCACCTCAGCCGGCCCCGCCGCTCACATGCCCCGCCCCGTCCGTACGCGCGAGGCTTCTCGCCCGGCGCGCCGGCCCCCTCCACCCACACATACACCGCGCGTAACAGAACGGTCCGTGCTCGACCAGCCTCGTATCGTGCTGCTGCCCCTGCACGCCCCGCCCGGAACCGTCTTTCTGCGCCACCCTGACAACGTTACCCACGCCCGGTAAACGGCCGGTATGCGTGACGGCCCCACCCACCCCTCGTTAAGCGGAACGACAGGGGGCCCGTGACGGACGTACCGGCTGGGGGTAGGCAGGCGATGGATCGGCGGCAGCACAGGCGCGCTGGAAAGACGGCCGTCACCGTAGGGCTCATGGTCGGCCTCGGCGCATGCGCGACCGGCTGCGGCGGCGCCGCGGCGGAGGGCGCCAACGGCGACCCCGGCGGCACCTCGGTCGCCGTCCTCAAGCGCGCGGCGGACACCCTGCGCGCCGCAGCCACGTCGAGGGCGACGACGTCGATGGAGATGGCGACCGGCGGCACCCGGGTCACCATCCGCGGCAAGGGCCGCTACGACTACCGCAACCAGCTCGGCGAACTCACGGTCGTGCTCCCGCAGGACCCCGCGGGCACTCCCGAGCACCGTCCGATCACCGAACTCCTCGCCCCCGGCGCGCTGTTCATGAAGAACCGGGGCGCCGGGGTACCCGCCGACAAATGGGTCCGGGTGGAGACCGCGAGCCTCTCCGACGGCAACCTGGTCACCGGCGGCGCGACCGACCCGTTCGCCGCGGCCGAGCTGCTCCTCGGCACCCGCACCGCGACCTACCTGGGAAAGACCGAGGTCGCCGGGGCCGAGGTCCGGCACTACCGGGGCACCGCCGACCTCGCGGCCGCCGCCCGCGCCGCCTCCGCCGGCAACCGGCCGGCCCTCGCCGCCGCAGCGAAAGGGTTCGCCACGGCCGAGGTTCCGTTCGACGCGTACCTCGACGACCAGGGCCGTATCCGCAAACTGCGGCAGCGGTTCAGCTTCGTCAACGACAGCAGCAAGGGCACGGTCGCGGTCGCCTCGACGACCCTGCTGTACGACTTCGGCACTCCGGTGGACGTAAAGTTGCCGCGTTCCCGGGACATCTACGCGGGCCGGATCGCCGAAAACCAGCCAGCGCACTAGTCCGGGATCGGCTCTGTACAACCTGTGAACTAGCCCGTCCGTGCCATGCGCGTTGTGTAGACCGCTCCCTACTCTAGGAAGTCGGTGACGGCAGAGAAGAGGTGATGCACGTGGCTCCGGTCGGCGGTACGGCAGTTCAGGACCACGTGGCCCTCGCCGAGATCGAGCTGTGCGGAGAACTGATCATCGCGGCGTCGGCCGCCGAGGAACGGCTCAGCCTGGAGAGCATCGACGAGGTGCTGCGCGTGGCCGAGGCGCGCGAGGGCGGCTGACTTCGGCCAGGTCCGCAGGTCAGGTCCGCAGATCAGGCCCGCGGGTTCGGGTCCGCGGGTTCGGTCCGCCGGTTCAGGTCCGCAGCAGCCGGGCGATGGCCTGGGTGGCCTCTTCCACCTTCGCGTCGATCTCCGCACCGCCCTTGACCGCAGCGTCGGCGACGCAGTGCCGCAGGTGTTCCTCAAGCAGTTGCAGGGCGAACGACTGCAGGGCCTTGGTGGAGGCGGAGACCTGGGTGAGTATGTCGATGCAGTAGGTGTCCTCGTCGACCATGCGCTGCAGGCCACGGATCTGGCCCTCGATCCGGCGCAGCCGTTTGAGGTGTTCGTCCTTCTGCTTGTGGTAGCCGTGCGTGGTCGCCGGAGCCCCGTCGCCGGAGGGCTTGGTGGCGCCGGCCTCGGTGGTCGTCATCGCGTCCTCCGCATTGCCGATACATATACCCCTGGTGGGTATATGGTAACGAACTTTGCTGGGTATAGGGCCCTCGGGACGCCCCCGTACTGATCACCTTGCCCGATGGGCGACACTGGAGGACGGCCCATTAGCCGTGGCCGGATGATGCGCCTAGCATCAGCCTGACCGAAACCCATGCATACCGAGGACCCCAAGTGCGCTTTCGTCTGACCCCCAGGGAGACGAGCTTCTATGACATGTTCGCCGCGTCCGCGGACAACATCGTCACGGGCTCGAAACTCCTGATGGAACTGCTCGGGGCGGACGCGTCTGCCCGGGCCGAGATCGCGGAGCGTATGCGGGCAGCGGAACACGCGGGTGACGACGCCACGCACGCGATCTTCCACCAGCTGAACTCCTCGTTCATCACTCCCTTCGACCGCGAGGACATCTACAACCTCGCGTCCTCCCTCGACGACATCATGGACTTCATGGAGGAAGCCGTCGACCTGGTCGTCCTCTACAACGTCGAGGAGCTGCCGAAGGGCGTCGAGCAGCAGATCGAGGTGCTGGCGCGGGCCGCCGACCTGACCGCCGAGGCGATGCCCAACCTGCGCACGATGGAGAACCTCACCGAGTACTGGATCGAGGTCAACCGTCTGGAGAACCAGGCCGACCAGATCCACCGCAAGCTTCTCGCCCACCTCTTCAACGGCAAGTACGACGCGATCGAGGTGCTGAAGCTCAAGCAGATCGTGGACGTCCTGGAAGAGGCCGCGGACGCGTTCGAGCACGTGGCGAACACGGTGGAGACCATCGCCGTCAAGGAGTCCTGAGGCGTCGATGGACACCTTCGCGCTCGTCGTGACCATCCTGGTCGCGCTCTTCTTCACGTACACGAACGGCTTCCACGACTCGGCGAACGCGATCGCGACGTCCGTGTCGACACGTGCGCTCACCCCGCGCGCGGCTCTCGCCATGGCCGCGGTCATGAACATGGCCGGTGCGTTCTTCGGCACCGGCGTCGCCAAGACCGTCAGCGAGGGCCTGATCGAGACGCCCGAGGGTTCCAGGGGCATGGGCATCCTCTTCGCCGCGCTGGTCGGCGCGATCGTCTGGAACCTCGTCACCTGGTACTTCGGTCTGCCCTCGTCCTCCTCCCACGCTCTGTTCGGCGGTCTGGTGGGCGCCGCCCTGGCGGGCGGCACGGAGGTCCTCTGGAACGGTGTCGTCGACAAGGTCATCATCCCGATGTTCCTGTCGCCGGTCGTCGGCCTGGTCCTCGGCTACCTGGTCATGACGGCCATCATGTGGATCTTCCGCCGCGCCAACCCGCACAAGGCCAAGCGCGGCTTCCGTATCGCCCAGACCGTCTCCGCGGCCGGCATGGCCCTCGGCCACGGTCTCCAGGACGCCCAGAAGACGATGGGCGTCGTCGTGATGGCACTGGTGATTTCCGGCCACGAGACGTACGGCGACGCGATTCCGGCCTGGGTCAAGATCGCCTGTGCCGTAATGCTCTCCCTCGGCACCTACGCGGGCGGCTGGCGCATCATGCGCACGCTGGGCCGCAAGATCATCGAGCTGGACCCCCCGCAGGGCTTCGCGGCCGAGGCGACGGGCGCCTCGATCATGTTCACCACGGCGTACCTCTTCAAGGCACCGGTCTCCACGACCCACGTCATCACCTCGGCCATCATGGGCGTCGGCGCGACGAAGCGCGTGAACGCGGTCCGCTGGGGCGTGGCCAAGAACATCGTCCTGGGCTGGTTCATCACGATGCCGGCGGCGGCCCTGGTGGCAGCGGCGACGTTCGGCCTCGTGGACCTGGCATTCCTGTAACGGCAGCGCCCGCCGCCCCCGCCTTCACCCCATCCTCGTCCTTCGGTGTGATCATGCCGACGGGACGCCGTACGCCCTGTGCGGCTCCGCGACGGGACCGGTGAGGCTTCGGTGGGTCTGAGGGCAGGAACGATTCATGTCATGGCCGGCAACGGCCTCGGGGACTTCGTGGCCGCGGCGATGGCACGGCGGCCGGACGCGGCGGAGCGGGTGTCGACCGTCGTGCTCGTCGGCGACGAGGGCCGGGCCGTGCGCGAGCCGGCGTACGGCACGCAGGGTGCCGTACGGAAGGCGGCCGGCGGCACGGAGGGTGTCGTACGCCTCACCCCCGCTCTGCTCGGCGCGCTTCCGCAGGACCTGGACTGGGTCCGGGCGGCGTACGCGGCGCCCGTCGAGCTGGTGCTGGTGGATCACCAGCTGCCGACCACGGCCGTCCTCGACGTGCTGGCCGCGCTGCGGCGGGAGCTCGGCGACCCGGTCGTCGAGGTGGTGTCCGTCGGCGGACCGTTCCGGTGTTCCTGCGGCTCGGGTGTGCGGTTGCCGCCGCCCGGCCCCGCCGGGGACGCCGTACAGGCGCTGCTCGCGCCGCTGCGGCACTTCACCGTCTGTCTGGTGGGGTCCGGCTCGGCCGACGACTACTGGGCGTTCGTGTCCGCGCTGACCTCGGCCGAGGGGACGAAGGTCGGCGAGGACGTGGCCCGGGAGTTCGCCACGAGTGTCGTGCACGACTGCTCGGACACCTTGGCGCTGGTCTGCGCCGGGGCGCTGGGCTTCGAGGGGGACGTGGCGACCTTTCCCGACGGGGAGATCACGCGGGTGGACCGGAGCACGGCCTCGGTGGTCCGGTTCGCGACCGCGGACGAGCCCCTCGCCCTGGTGGCGCA
Organism: Streptomyces sp. NPDC026538; assembly: GCF_055567535.1. Lineage (NCBI taxonomy): Bacteria > Bacillati > Actinomycetota > Actinomycetes > Kitasatosporales > Streptomycetaceae > Streptomyces > Streptomyces sp. NPDC026538. The sequence continues at coordinate 24,360 of NZ_JBVHQG010000010.1, read as the reverse complement.
CGACTGCGCCGACCGGCCGGCGTCCGGTCGGCCGTACCCGGGCGGCCCCGGTGGCCGGCCGGACGCGGTGACCTGGCGGCGGCTGGCGCAGACCATGGGACTGACCGGACCCCGGGTGGTCCAACAGGCTGTGGACAAGCTGCGGGAGTCGGGAGTGGAACCGGTCGACTTCCCCGTCCACAGGGTGTGAACACCGAGCCGCCGCCGGACACGCAGACGGGCCCGCCCCCGGGAGCCAGGGGCGGGCCCTCTTGCATCCTCGCGGTGGCACCGCCATGCAGCACCGCGAGGGGTCGGTTCCGGCCTAGCCGAAGCGGCCGGAGATGTAGTCCTCGGTCGCCTGGACCGAGGGGTTGGAGAAGATGCGCTCCGTGTCGTCGATCTCGATCAGCCGGCCGGGCTGGCCGACGGCGGCCAGGTTGAAGAAGGCGGTGCGGTCGGAGACACGCGCGGCCTGCTGCATGTTGTGCGTCACGATGACGATCGTGAAGCGCTCCTTGAGCTCACCGATCAGGTCCTCGATGGCGAGGGTGGAGATCGGGTCGAGGGCGGAGCAGGGCTCGTCCATGAGCAGCACCTTCGGCTCGACCGCGATCGCGCGGGCGATGCACAGACGCTGCTGCTGACCACCGGAGAGGCCGGAGCCCGGCTTGTTCAGGCGGTCCTTGACCTCGTTCCAGAGGTTGGCGCCCTTGAGCGACTTCTCGACGATGTCGTTGAGCTGGCTCTTCTTGTAGTTGCCGTTCAGCTTCAGGCCCGCGGCCACGTTGTCGAAGATCGACATGGTGGGGAAGGGGTTCGGACGCTGGAACACCATGCCGATCTCACGGCGCACCGACACGGGGTCGATACCGGCGCCGTAGAGGTTCTCGTCGTCGAGGAGGACCTTGCCCTCGACGCGGCCGCCGGGGGTGACCTCGTGCATGCGGTTGAGCGTGCGCAGGAACGTCGACTTGCCGCAGCCGGAGGGGCCGATGAACGCCGTGACGGTGCGCGGCTCTATGTTCATCGAGATGTCTTCGATGGCCTTGTGGGAGCCGTAGTAGGCGGTGAGCCCGCTTACGTCGATTCGCTTGGACATTACTTCTTCACTTCCAGGGAGTCGGTCGCTGTAGGCCGGTCAGCGACCGGTCTTCGGGGCCTTCCAGCGGGCGATGCCGCGGGCCACCAGGTTCAGGATCATCACAAAGGCGATCAGCGTGAGCGACGCCGCCCAGGCACGGTCGTACGCGGCGTTGGCACCCGCGCTGTTCGCGTACTGCTGGTAGATGAACAGCGGCAGCGACGACTGGGCACCCTCGAAGGGGTTGTTGTTGATGAACGGGTTACCGAACACCAGCAGCAGCACCGGGGCGGTCTCACCCGCGATACGGGCGATGGCCAGCATGACACCGGTGGTGATACCGCCGATGGAGGTCGGCAGGACCACCTTCAGGATCGTGCGCCACTTCGGCACGCCCAGGGCCAGCGAGGCCTCGCGCAGCTCGTTGGGGACGAGCTTGAGCATCTCCTCGGTGGAGCGGACCACGACCGGCATCATCAGGATGGCCAGGGCGAGCGATCCGGCGAAACCGAAGGGCTGCATGTCGAAGATCAGCATGAGGCTGAGGATGAACAGACCCGCGACGATCGACGGGATACCCGTCATCACGTCCACGAAGAAGGTGACCGCCTTGGAGAGCCGGCCGCGGCCGTACTCGACGAGGTAGACCGCGGTGAGGATGCCGATCGGGGCACCGATCACGGTGGCGAGACCGACCTGCTCCAGGGAGCCGATGATGGCGGCGTAGGCGCCACCGCCGGCCTCGGAGTCGGCGACCACACCCATGGAGTGGCTGAGGAAGTAGAAGTCCAGGACCTTCACACCGCGCGAGATGGTCACCCAGATCAGGGAGACCAGCGGGATGACGGCGACGATGAAGGCGACCCAGACCAGCGAGGTCGCGATCCGGTCCTTCGCCTGGCGGCGGCCCTCGACCCGGGCGGCGATGCCGTAGGTGCCGAAGATGTACAGGAGCGCGGCGATCAGGCCCCACTGGATCTTGCTGTCCAGGCCGGCGACGAGGCCGATGACCACGCCGAGGACGATGGACCCGCCGATGATGGCGTAGGGGGTCCACTTGGGGAGGGTGGCGCCTTGCAGGGTGCTGGGGCGGTTGACTGCTGCGGTGCTCATGCGTTGGCCCCCGAGTACTCCGCGCGGCGCTGGATGATGATGCGGGCCGCGCCGTTGACCAGCAGGGTGATGACGAACAGGACCAGACCGGACGCGATCAGCGCGTCACGGCCGTCCGCGGTCGCCTCGCTGAACTTGCTGGCGATGTTCTGGGCGAAGGTGCCGCCGCCCGGGTTGAGCAGGCTGGTGTGGATGTCGAAGTCCGGGGAGAGCACGGTGGCCACGGCCATCGTCTCACCGAGCGCACGGCCGAGGCCGAGCATCGAGGCGGAGATCACGCCGGAGCGGCCGAAGGGCAGCACCGACATGCGGATGACCTCCCAGCGCGTGGCGCCGAGAGCGAGTGCCGCTTCCTCGTGCATCTGCGGGACCTGGCGGAAGACCTCGCGGCTCACGTTGGTGATGATCGGCAGGATCATGATCGCGAGCAGGACGCCGACGGTCAGCATCGAGCGGGGGGCACCGCCGTCCCAGGAGAAGATCCCGGTCCAGCCGAAGTACTTGTCGAGCCAGCCGAACAGGCCGGTCATGTGCGGTACCAGGACCAGCGCGCCCCACAGGCCGTACACGATGGACGGCACCGCGGCGAGCAGGTCGATCACGTAGCCGATGGTGCCGCCGAGCCTGCGCGGCGAGTAGTGCGTGATGAACAGCGCGATCGCGACGGCGATCGGGACGGCGATGGCCATGGCGATGATCGAGGAGACGACCGTGCCGAAGGCCAGGACCGCGATGCCGAAGGTCGGCGGGATGAGGTTGGTGTTCCACTCGAAAGTGGTGAGGAAGTTGCCGTGGTCGCGGCTGATCGCGAGGGCGGCACGGTAGGTGAGGAAGACCGCGATCGCGGCCATGATCACCAGCAGCAGGATGCCGGATCCGCGGGAGAGACCGAGGAAGACCCGGTCACCCGCCCGGGTGGCACCGCGGGCGTTGCGCTTCTGCTCGGCCGTGCCGGGCCGTGGGGTGGGGGGAGATGCGTCTGTTGTCTGTGTAGATATGTCCATCGGGTTCTCCGGTCTGCGGAGCCGTCCTGAGGGGCGGCTCGGAGGAGCCGCACGCCCCGGCTTGTGGGCGTACGGCTCCGGGCGGCGGTGCACCGGACGGTGCGGCCGGGCTCCTCACGGAACTCGGCCGCACTCGCGGATCTTTAGCTGAGGCCCTCGATGGTGGTGCGGACCTTGGCGATGATGTCGTCGGGGACGGGGGCGTAGTCGATCGTGGAGAGGACCTTCTGGCCGTCCTCGGAGGCGATGTAGCGCAGGAACGCCTTGGTCGCCGGGAGGGTGTCGGCCTTGTTGCCCTTGTCGCAGACGATCTCGTACGTGACCAGGGTCATCGGGTACGCACCCTCGGCCTTGGTCTTGTAGTCCAGCTGCAGCGCCAGGTCCTTGCCGGTGCCGACGACCTTGGCGGCCGCGATGTCGGCGGTGGCGGACTCGGTGGACGGGGCGACCGGCTTGCTGGCACCCGTGTCGATCGAGACGGCCTTGACGCCGTCCGAGACGTAGGAGAGCTCGAAGTAGCCGATGGCGCCGGAGGTCTGCTTGACCTGCTGGGCGACACCCGCGGACTGCGGAGCGGACTGGCCGCCCTTGGCCTGCCAGGCCTTACCGCCCGAGTACTTCCAGTTGGACGGGGTGGCGGCGATCAGGTACTTGGTGAAGTTGTCCGTCGTGCCCGACTCGTCCGAGCGGTGGAACGCCTGGATCTTGAGGTCGGGGAGCTTCGCGTCGGGGTTCAGCTTCTTGATCGCGGCGTCGTTCCACTTGGTGATCTTGCTGTCGAAGATCTTGGCGATCGTCGGCGCGTCCAGGACCAGGTTGTCGACACCCGGGACGTTGTACCCGAGGGCGATCGGGCCGCCGACCATCGGGAGGTCGATGCCCTGGCCGCCGGTGCAGATCTTCTTGGAGGCGGTGACCTCTTCCGGCTTCAGCGCGGAGTCGGAACCGGCGAAGGCGACCTGACCCTGCGTGAAGGCGGTCACGCCGGCGCCGGAGCCGGAGCCCTTGTAGTTGATCTGCACACCACAGGCCTGGGAGAAGTTCTTCACCCAGGCGTCGATCGCGTTCTTCTGCGCGGAGGAGCCGTCGGCGAGCAGCTGGCCCTTGGCGTCGTCGCACTTGATGGAGCTGGCGTTAGCGGAGGCCGAGGAGGTGCTCGAACCGCTGCCGCCACCGTTGTCGTCCGAGCCGCACGCCGTCAGGGCCAGGGCGCCGGAGACAGCGACAGCACCGAGAGACAGGGCGCGCAGCCGGTTCTTGCGCTGAAGCTTCACTTTCGGGGGTTCCTTCCAGAGGCGCCACCTTCGGCGGCGTGCGAAGTAGTCGTGATGGGGTGAGGGCCTCCTGACTGGTCATTTAGGACCGCTCACCGCATCGGGTACGGCCGAAATTAGGCAGAACAGGTGAAGCCGCCGATGGCCATAGGTAAACGGAGGGTGAACCCCTGCCGTCGACCCGGTTAGGTCACGGAACGCTCACGGTGAGGGCACGCCATGGTTCCGACCGCCGGGTTACGCGAACATTTATTCGCCGTTCGCCATCACAGCCGTTACGACGTCACAGCGTTCGTTACACCGCACGGGAACCCGTGTGCGACGGACGCCGTCTCGTCCCACGAAAGCCGACGAAAGGCACGGGCATGGAACGGCGTACCTTCATATCGGGCGGGGCGGCCGCCCTCGCGGCGACCGCACTGACGGGGTGCAGCTCCGGCGGCGCCACCGCATCCCACACGACCGGCGCGCCACTCGCGTCCACATCCTCTCGTACGGCGCTGAAGACCACCAGCGCAGCGGCCGCGGCCAACTGGACCGCCCTGGCCCACGCCCTGGACGGCACCCTGGTCCGCCCCGGCGACGCGAGCTGGACGACGGCGCACCAGCTCTACAACACCCGCTTCGACGGACTGAAGCCGTCCGCGGTGGCCTACGTGGCCCACGCGGACGACATCCGCACCACGCTGTCGTACGCCCAGGCCCACGGGCTGAAGGTCTCGATCCGCAACGGCGGCCACTCCTACGCGGGCTACTCCTCGGGCGACGGCCGCCTGATCCTCGACGTCTCCAAGCTCAACCGCATCCGGGTCAGCGGCGGCACGGCGGTCGTCGGCGCCGGCTCCAAGCTGATCGACGTCTACCGCGGCCTCGCGGCCAAGGGCGTGACCATCCCGGCGGGCTCCTGCCCCACCGTCGGTGTTTCCGGCCTGGTCCTCGGCGGCGGCCACGGGGTGGCGTCCCGCGCGTACGGCCTGACCTGCGACAGCCTCACCCAGGCGACGCTGATCACGGCGGACGGCACGCAGGTGGTCGCCAACGCGAGCACCAACAAGGACCTCTTCTGGGCACTGCGCGGGGCCGGCAACGGCAACTTCGGCGTCGTGACCGAACTGCAGTTCCGGACCCACCCCGCCCCGCAGGCCGTGACGGCGTACCTGACCTGGCCCTGGTCGAAGGCGGCGCAGGTCCTCAAGGCCTGGCAGGAGTGGGGCCCCTCCCAGCCGGACGAGATCTGGTCCTCCCTGCACCTGGAGAACGCGGGCAGCGGCCCGCGCGTCTCCGTGGCCTGCTTCTCGATGGGCACCTACGGCGAACTCCAGAACGCGGTGGACGCCCTCGCCCACAAGGCGGGCGCCAACGCCTCCTCCGTCTCGCTGCGCCGCCACGGCTACGAGGAGGCGATGGAGAGCTACGCCGGCTGCTCCTCCTTCGCCACCGAGCCCCAGTGCCACCTGCCCGGGTCCACGCCGGGCCGCTCCACGGCGGGCAGGCTGGGCCGGGAGACCTACGCGGCCCGGTCCGACTTCTTCGACCGCTCGCTCTCGGCGGCCGGCATCCAGACGGCCCTGCGGCAGATCGGCGCGGTGCGCGGCGGCGCCGGGAGCATCGCCTTCACGGCGCTCGGCGGCGCGGTTAACCGGGTCTCGCCGACGGCGACGGCGTTCGTGCACCGGCGGTCGCGGATGCTGGCGCAGTACATAGTGTCGTGGGGGGCGGGGGCCTCCGGCGGTTCGGGCCAGACGTGGCTGAACGGGGCGCACACGGCGATGAAGCCGTACGCCTCCGGCGCGGCCTATCAGAACTACACGGACCCGACGCTGGCCGACTGGAAGAAGGCGTACTACGGGGACGCCGTGACCCGCCTCGGCAAGGTGAAGAAGCAGTACGACCCGGAGCGGTTCTTCTCTTCTCCGCAGGGGTTGTAGGGAGTCGTTTCCGTCCGCGGCTGCGTGGGGGCTGATCGCGCCCACGCGGCGGAGCCGCACATGTCCCAGCCCCGCGCCCCTTACGGGGCGCTGCAGTCGCGTCAGCTTCCCAGCTGCGGGCAAGCGTGCCTCCCCCAGTGCGTTGAGCGCCTGGGAGGTGCCCCGAGGCGGCACGGGTGGGCGCAGCGGCACCCTGCCGGCGCCGGTAGGCGAAACCCCCGCCCCCGGCTACGCCGCCAGGTCTCGTTCCTCCGGGTCCATCGGCGTACGAGCTCCCGGCACCAACCCGACCGTCACCGACCGCCCCCGCACGATCCACCCCACCCTCGGCGACCCCTCCACCGCCTTCATCACCGGCGTCAGCACAGCCGCGGCCAGCGGGGACAGCAGGAGCACGACCGCGGTGCCGAGGGCGAACCCCCCGACCACGTCCGTCGGGTAGTGCACCCCCATGTACACCCGGCAGAACCCCTCGACCAGCGCCAGCCCTATCCCCGCCAGCCCGAACCGGCGGTTCGCGATGAACAGCCCGACGCCCAGGGCCATGGTGATCGTCGCGTGGTCGCTCACGAACGAGTAGTCGGTCTTGCCGGAGACCAGGACGTCGAGCCCCTGGTGGGTGAGGAACGGCCGGGGCCGCTCGACAAACCCGCGGATGGGGACGTTCACGAGGACGGCGATCGCGGCGGCGAGCGGCGTCCACACCAGCGCGGCCATGGTGGACGCGGTGTCCTCCTCGCCCCGGCGCCGCACGGACCACCAGCACCACACCACCAGCAGCACCATCGCGACCAGCAGCCCGTACTCCCCGACGAACTCCATGGCCCGGTCGAACCAGTGCGGTGCGTCCTTGGCCAGGCCGTTGATGTCGTAGAGCAGGTCGACGTCGGGGTTGGATCCGGATTCGGCGAGTACAGCCATCGTGCCTGCGGCCCCTTCGTCGTCGTCCCGGACGCACCTCGTGTGCGTCGCTCGCTGCCACCCCCGTGGTCGGCTACGTCAACAGGAACGCACGGTCCCCGTCACTACGTTCCAGGTTCCACCGAATGATCACGCAGACGTTATCGAAGAGAGACACAAAGCCCCAGCTCAGGGGGTGGGTTATACGCTCCGTTCATACCGTGGTGGGCAGCGCTTTCGCGCCATCCTCGGTGACCCGGGTGGCCCCGAAGTAGTCGGCGCTGTCGATGGGGTCGAACCGGATGACCGCCCCGGTGTACGGCGCGTCGATCATGTACCCGCCGCCGACGTAGATCCCCACGTGGTGGATGGCGCGGGAGTCGGAGAGGTCGGTGGAGAAGAAGACCAGGTCCCCCGGGAGCAGTTCCTTGCGCGAGGGGTGCGGACCGGCGTTGTACTGATCGTTGGCGACGCGTGGCAGCGTGATCCCCACCTTCGCGTACGCCGCCTTGGTCAGCCCCGAGCAGTCGAACCGGCCACCGTCCTGAGCTGTGCCGTTGCCGCCCCAGAGGTAGGGGGTGCCGAGCTTGTTCTGGGCGTACTCGATGGCGCCGGCGGCCTGCTTGGTCGGGGAGAGCCGGCTGACGGGCGCGGCGAAACTGTCCTCGAGGGTGGTGATCGTCCTGACGTAGTTCTGGGTCTCCTTGTACGGCGGCACACCCTTGTACTGGATGACCGCGTACGCCCCCGCGTTGTAGGCGGCGAGCATGTTCTCGGAGACGTTGCCGGGGACGTCCTTGACGTACGAGGCGAGCTGGCAGTCGTAGGAGGCGGCCGACGGAATCGCGTCATTCGGGTCCCAGACGTCGCGGTCCCCGTCGCCGTCGCCGTCGATGCCGTGGGTGGCCCAGGTCCCCGGGATGAACTGAGCTATCCCCTGCGCGGCCGCCGCGCTCTGCGCCTTCGGGTTGAACCCGCTCTCCTGGTAGAGCTGCGCGGCGAGCAGGGCGGGATTGATCGCGGAGCACAGGTTGCCCCACTTCTGCACGAGCGTGGAGTAGGCGGCCGGTACGGCTCCCTTGGCCAGTGCCTTGCCGGCACCGCCGGCGCCGCCCAGCAGGTTCCCGGCGACGACGTACACCCCGACGACGAGCAGCATGACGAAGCTCAGCCCGGCGCCGACCGCCGCGCCACCGATCACCCATACTTTCCGCACGCCCCAACCCTCCCCCATGTCAGGGCTGTTCAACGCCATTTCGGCGGAGAGTGGCGCTATTTCACAGCAGGACGGCGCACATGACGCCGTCTCAGCCGGCCACGGCGTCCTTGTACAGCTCGCCGGCCTCGCTCCCGAGCACGACACTGTAGGACGTGTCGGGGGTCGAACCGCCCTGCTCGTGCCCGCCCAGTACCCCGACCACCTCATGGTCCCCGTTCACCCAGGGGCTCCCGCTGGTTCCCCCGGTGAACTCGGGACAGTCGAACCGCTGCTGGGTGGCGCTGTCGGCGACGGGCTTGTTGGTGCAACTGATGGGCACCTCACGGGAGTCGGGATACCCGGTGACGGTCACGGCGGTGGCCCCGGTGGCCATGCCGCTGACGAACCGATTGGCCCCGGTCACCTCCTCGACCCTCTTACCACCCCGTTCGGCCACGACGGCGAAGGCCACGTCGCTGTCCTCGTCCTGCCCCTTCGCCCACCCGTCGGGCAGGTACCGCTTCCCCACCTTCCACACCCCGTACGGCGCCTGACCGTCCCGGTAGCCCGGCACGAAGACGAGCCCGGTGGTGTCGTCGCCGTCGACGCAGTGCGCGGCGCTGACGATCAGGTCCCGCTGCGGGCTGTGCACGACGGAGGCGGTGCAGAAGTGGTTGCCGGCCAGACTCCCGGCCTTGTCGGCGCCGAACAGGGCCCCGACCCGCGCGCTCTCCGCGGTCGGCCCGACCACCGCGGTGACCCCGAACGGCCCGGGCCCGTCGTCGGCGGCCGCCACGGAGGCCGAGGTGGCGGCGAGCACGATCGCCGCGCCGAGCGCGACACGGCGCGATACGGAAGAGATGCGTGAGGTGCGCTTCATCAGCCCCCACTGTGTCCCACAAAGGTGAGAAACGGTTCCCCACTTGACTGAGATTTCTCTGTGAACCGCGCCCGCCACGGGGCACCGGCACTCGGCGCACGCCCGCACGGGATGCAGCCCGCGCCCGCCCTCAGAACGTCGTGGTCATCCCGCCGTCGACCGCGATCGTCTGGCCCGTGATGAAGGACGCGGCGTCGCTCGCCAGGAAGACGACGATGCCGGCGATCTCGGCGGGGCGGCCCCAGCGGCCCAGCGCCGTGCGCGTACGCAGCCACCGCGCCCACTCCGGGTCCTCCGCCAGGTCCGCGTTGACGTCCGTCGCGAAGGTGCCCGGTGCCACCGAGTTCACCGTCGTGCCGCTGGGGCCGAGGTCGGCCGCCAGTGCCCGGGTCAGACCGTCCAGACCCGCCTTCGCCGTGGCGTAGGCGACGTCCCCGGTGCGCCCCAGCTGGCCGACGACCGAGGAGACGTTGATGATCCGGCCCGGGACGTCCCGCGCGGCCAGCCCCCGGGCCACCGTCTGGCTCAGCGCGTACGCCGAGGTCAGATGGACGTCGAGGAGCGCGGACAGTTCGTCAGGGGTCATCTCGCGGACTCCGCGCCGGTCGCGGTGGCCCACGTTGTTGACCAGGATGTCGATCCCGCCGAGGGCGGTCACCGCCTCCTCGGCGGCCTCCCGGTCGGTGACGTCGAACACCGCGCCCACCGCGTCGAGACCGTCGTCGCGGAGCCGCCCGGCCACCGCCTCCAGCGTCGCCGGATCACGCCCGTTGAGGATCACCCGCGCGCCGGCGCCCGCCAGTCCCCGGGCCATCTCCAGGCCCAGTCCGCGCGCGGAGCCGGTCACCAGGGCCGTACGCCCGTCGAGCGCGAAGTCCACGCCACCGCTCATCCGGCCACCTCCCGGAGAACCGTCGTATCCGCCGTATCCGTCGTATCGGCTCACCGTATCCGGCGGGTGCGGACGGACCGACGGGCGTCCGGGTACTGGGCGCCGGGCTACCGGGCCGCGGTCACACGGCCTCCACCCCGAGCGGCCACGTCACCCCCGTCATCTCCTCCGACAGCGTCCACAGCCTGCGGGCCGCCACCGGGTCGCTCGCCGCCGGACTGCGGCCGGCCAGGGCCGGCGCGCCCCGCATCCCGCCCATGCCGTCCGGGCCGACGTAGCTGGCGCCGGGCAGGTCCTGGGTCGCCGCGTACAGCGTGGGGAGCGCGCCGGAGCGGTCGTCCTGGGCGACGAGGAGGTTGCCGAGGCGCATGCCGAGCCGGGCCAGCGGGCTGGCGGTGTGGCTCTGGAGGTTGGTGGCCGCGTAGCCGGGGTGGGCGGCCAGCGCGCGGACCGGGGAGCCGGCCTCCGTCAGCCGACGCTGGAGTTCCAGGGTGAACAGCAGATTGGCCAGTTTGGACTGGGCGTAGGCGCGGGTCGGGCTGTAGGTGCCGCGCAGATTGACGTCGGCGAAGTGGATCACGCCGTCGCCCCCGCGGTGCAGCCCGGAGGAGAGCGTCACCACCCGGTCCGTGAGATGCGGCAGCAGCAGGTTCGTCAGCGCGAAGTGGCCCAGGTGGTTCGTGCCGAACTGCATCTCAAAGCCGTCCTTGGTGGACTGCTCCGGGAGCATCATCACGCCCGCGTTGTTGATCAGGAGGTCCAGCGGGCGGTCCCAGCCCGCCGCGAACTCCCGTACCGAGGCCAGGTCCGCCAGGTCCAGGCGGCGCACCTCGGTACTGCCGTTCACCCGCGCGGCGGCCGCGCGCCCGCGCTCCGGGTCCCGTACCGCGAACACCACCTGCGCACCGGCCCGGGCCAACGCGTCCGCGGCGGTGAAGCCGATGCCGCTGTTGGCACCGGTGACCACGGCCGTGCGGCCGGAGAGGTCGGGGAGGTCGGATGCGTTCCATGTGCCGGTCTTCTTCGCCATGCCCGCCAATGTAGGCGTCGACAACAATGCTGTCAATGACAACAAAGATGGCAACGCCAACAAAGCTGACGGCGCCAACAAAGCTGGCACCGTCAACATCCGGGTTAGGATGACCTTCATGCCGCAAAGCCGCCCCTACCACCACGGAGACCTGCGCGCCGCCCTGCTCGCCAGCGCGGAACGCACCCTGCGCGAGAAGGGCGCCGCCGCGCTGTCCCTGCGCGAACTGGCCCGCGACATCGGCGTCAGCCACGCCGCGCCCGGCCGGCATTTCAAGGACAAGCAGGCCCTGCTGGACGCGCTCGCGCTCAGCGGGTACGACCGCCTGCAGCGCGCCTTGGACGCGGCCGACGACCCGGCCGCCCCCCTCGAACCGCGGGTCAGCGCACTGGCCCGGGCCTATCTCACCTTCGCGGTGGATCACCCCGAGCTGCTGGAGCTGATGTTCGCGCGCAAGCACGACCCGGAGAGCTCCGTGCAGGCCGCCGAGGTGATCGACGCGTCCCTGGGGTCCTTCACCCGGCTGGTCGCCGACGCGCAGGCCCGGGGCGAGATCGTCGAGGGCGACCCGGAACGGCTCACCCTCGTCGCGGCCGCGAGCATCCACGGCCTCGCCGCCCTCATCGCCGGCTGCGCCCTGCCGGCCCAGGAGGCCCTGGCCGGACTCGACGAACACGTCCACCTCGTACTGCACGGCCTGAAGCCCCGATAGGCCGGACGGGACCGGACAGGCCGGGACAGGCCGGGACAGGCCCGCAACGGTCCGGAAACGGCACGGAAAACGCCCGTCTGACACGTCCTCAATGCACCGTCAACGCGCATTGAGCCCCTGCCACGCGCGCCCCCAGGTCAATCGGACCCCAACTTCCGGCCATCCGCGGCCCAATGATCAGTAAGTCCCGGCCGTCCTTCAGTAACGCGGAAGTCAGGATTCCGAAACCCACCTTGTTGTCGCGTACTGAACAACGCGATGGTCTTCGCGGGCCGCCGCCCCCACCGGCAACCACACCGGTGGCCCCCACCCGCAGGCCTCTGTCCCCCTCTTCCAGGAGGCTGTACGTTGCGTACGACCACCCCCAACACCCCCCACATACGCGGCAGATGGCGCCGCGCCGGCTCGGCAGCCGCGGCCACCGCCGCCCTGCTCGTCGCCGGGCTCGGCACCGCGGCGCACGCCACCGCGGCCACCGCCACCACGACCCACAAGGTCAGCGCCAGGACCGTCGCCGCCCAGGTCGCCAAGGCCCATGTGCAGTACGAGAAGGCCGGCTGCGGCGCCACCCCGAAGAAGGGCTTCGCCGCGTGCGACGCCCTGCGGGTCACCGGCGGCACCACCGCCTTCATGGAGAAGCAGGCCGCGCTCAAGGGCGTGACGCCGAAGACCGTCAAGCCGAACGCCGCCGCCGACTCCCCCACCGGATACGGCCCTTCGGACCTCCAGTCGGCCTACGGCCTGGCCTCCGCCGCCGCCTCCAACGGCTCGGGCGAGACCGTCGCGATCGTCGACGCGTACGACGACCCGAACGCCGAGGAAGACCTCGCGACCTACCGGTCGTACTACGGCCTGTCGGACTGCACCACCGGCAACGGCTGCTTCAAGAAGGTCTCCCAGACCGGCTCCACGACCTCGCTCCCCTCCGCCGACAGCGGCTGGGCCGGCGAGGAGTCCCTCGACCTCGACATGGTCAGTGCGGTCTGCCCCAACTGCAACATCCTGCTCGTCGAGGCCAAGTCCGCCTCCGACGCCAACCTGGGCACCGCGGTGAACGAGGCCGTCAAGCTGGGCGCCAAGTTCGTCTCCAACAGCTACGGCGGCGCCGAGTCGTCGTCGGACACGTCGTACGACACCTCGTACTACAAGCACGCGGGCGTGGCCATCACCGCGAGCGCCGGTGACGAGGGCTACGGCGCCGAGTACCCGGCCGGCTCCCGCTATGTGACCGCCGTCGGCGGCACCGCCCTGAAGACCTCCTCCACCAGCCGCGGCTGGACCGAGAGCGTCTGGAAGACGTCCAGCACCGAGGGCACCGGCTCCGGCTGCTCGGCCTACGACGCCAAGCCCACCTGGCAGACCGACACGAGCTGCTCCAAGCGCATGATCGCCGACGTGTCGGCGGTCGCCGACCCGGCCACCGGCGTCTCCGTCTACGACTCCTACGGCGCCGACGGCACCGGCTGGAACACCTACGGCGGCACCAGCGCCTCCTCGCCGATCATCGCCTCGGTCTACGCCCTGGCCGGCACCCCCGGCAGCAGCGACTACCCGGCCCAGTACCCCTACGCGGCGGCCGGCACCTCCGCCCTGAACGACGTGACGAGCGGCAGCAACGGCTCGTGCTCCACGTCGTACTACTGCACCGCCAAGTCGGGCTACGACGGCCCGACCGGCTGGGGCACCCCGGAAGGGACGGACGCCTTCACCGGCTGAACCCCGACCGCAGGACCTCCCCGTCGGGTCACGGGGAGCCGCCACCGTGAGGGGGACGTGGGGTCCCCTCGGCGGCACGCAAAGGGAACGGGTCACGGCAGCCGGCCGTGGCCCGTTTTTCGTATTCCTGGCCGCCTTGGTAACTCCCTTGAACTTGCTGTGAGTTGAGTCAAGCGCCTGCCACCCGCAGGACAACTGGCGGCCATCGACGAGTCACGCGAACGCCTCGTTCGGCAATGCGGAAGTCATGATTCCTGAAGCCTCTTGTTGTCGCGTACTCAACAAAGGATTCTCATCGCGCACCACAACGCACCAGATCGCACCCGCACCGCCCCTGTTCCTCCCCCATACCGGAACTCAGGAGGCTGCACGCATGCGTTCCACTCCCCCCAACAGACTTTCCATACGCGGTGGCTGGCGCCGCGTCGGCACCGCGGCAGCGGCCACGGCCGCGCTGCTGCTCACCGGATTCGGCACCGCCGTCCAGGCCGACGCGGCATCCTCCGTCTCCTCCGCCAAGGTGACCTACACCGCGACCCCCTGTGCCACCCCCAAGCACACGGGCGAACTCGCCTGCAACTCCTACCGCGTCACCGGCGGCCTCACCGCCTACCAGAAGCAGCGGGCCGCGAAGACCGGCGTCACCCCCAAGGCCGCCGACGCCAGCACCCCCTCCGGCTACAGCCCGACCAACCTCCGGGCCGCCTACGGCCTGACCTCCGCCGCCGCCTCCAACGGCTCGGGCGAGACCATCGCGATCGTCGACGCGTACAACGATCCCAACGCCGAGACCGACCTCGCGACCTACCGCTCGTACTACGGCCTCTCCGCCTGCCCCACGGCCAACGGCTGCTTCAAGAAGGTCAGCCAGACCGGCTCCACGACCTCGCTGCCCTCGTCCGACGCCGGCTGGTCCGAGGAGATCTCCCTCGACCTCGACATGGCCTCCGCGATCTGCCCGAACTGCAAGATCCTGCTCGTCGAGGCGACCAGCGCCACCATGGCCAACCTGGGCACCGCCGTGAACGAGGCGGTCACCCTGGGCGCGAAGTTCGTCTCCAACAGCTACGGCGGCAGCGAGTCCTCGTCCGACACCTCGTACGACTCCTCTTACTTCAACCACACCGGTGTCGCCATCACCGTCTCCGCCGGCGACGAGGGCTACGGCGCCGAGTACCCGGCCGCGTCGAAGTACGTGACCTCGGTGGGCGGCACCAAGCTCGCCACCTCCTCCACCACCCGCGGCTGGACCGAGACCGTCTGGAAGACGTCCAGCACCGAGGGCACCGGCTCCGGCTGCTCCGCCTACGACGCCAAGCCCACCTGGCAGACCGACACCAGCTGCACCAAGCGCATGATCTCGGACGTCTCCGCGGTGGCCGACCCGGCGACCGGCGTCTCCGTCTACGACTCCTACGGCGTCACCGCCGGGTGGTACACCTTCGGCGGCACCAGCGTCTCCGCGCCCATCATCGCGGGCGTCTACGCCCTGGCCGGCACCCCGTCCAGCGGCTCCTACCCGGCCAAGTTCCCCTACGGCTACGCCGGCACCTCGTACCTCAACGACGTGACCAGCGGCAACAACGGCACCTGCACCACGTCGTACTACTGCACCGCCACGACCGGCTACGACGGTCCGACCGGCTGGGGCACCCCGGAGGGCGTCACGGCCTTCGCGGGCTGAACACCCGTCACCGACCCAGTGGGCCCCGGCATCGGCCGGGGTCCACTGGCCATTTCCCCATGGCTACCGTGAGAACATCGTCTCGATCCCTCACCCGACCGGCCGCCATCAAACGTGCCAGGTCATAGAGGGGGTCAACGACGGAACCACACGACAGGTTCCGCTCAGGCCTCATTGCCCGGCGTGACCTGCCGTGATACACAGAGTGACCGTACGAGCCTTTCGTACGAAACCCGCCAATCGATGACGTCAAGTCGACATACTCCGGCGACGTTTTCGGCGAGAATGATGCGTGACCTCTGCACCCGGCAGGGGCGAACGGAACTACCCACCAGGGGCGGTGACTTACGTGTTCTATGCGGCCGACAAGGGAGACATCAACACCATCATCGGCGGGATCGCTCCGGACTGGGGCCCCTTCGGCAGCCTGGGCAACGAGGCGAAGACGATGATCCAGGTGGTCATGGCCGTCGCCATCCTGCTCTGCCTCGGCATCGCCGTCTGGGGCGCCGCCAAACAGCGCATCGGCGCCACGGCCCTCCGTGACACCTTCAGTGCCGAACAGGGCAAGGGCCTCATCATCGCCGGACTGACCGGAGTCTTCATCATCGGCTCACTCGGCACCCTGTTCACGATCGTGTACGGCATGGCCGTCTAGCCAATCTGCACCTCCCTTTCCCCCGCTCCGAGGTTGCGTTTCCCTGATGTCGAGTCACCACACCGCGCCCGCGCGGGAACCAGCACGGCTACCGTCGTACTGCTACGCGTTCCGGTACGACGTGGAGGGGGAGTACGCGGCATGAGCCTCGGAGACGAGCCCGGCTACCCGGAGACGGGCCACACCCGCACCCGCCTGCCCGAGAGCGACCCGTACGGCGGCGCGTCCCGCCGCGGCGGCCGCTCCTCCTCCAGAAGCCTGGTCACGGTCGTCGGCGTGGTCGTCCTCCTCATCGCGGCGATCGCCTTCGCGAACAGAGGCGGGGACGGAGACTCGTCATCGGCGACGGGCACCGGAGGCGGCAACGGCAACGGGGGCCGGCCGACGACTTCGTCAACGGCGGCGAGCGGTACCAAGCCGGTGGAGACGAAGAACACCGAAGGAATCCCGACGGGGTTCGCACACAGTGCGCAGGGGGCGCAGAGCGCGGCGGCGAACTACGCGGTGACCCTGGGCTCGACCGGCATGTTCAACAAGGACAACCGGCACCGGATCGTCACCGGCCTCTATACGTCGACCGCGGCGAACAACCTCCAGAGCGCCATGGACTCGGCATACTCGGCGAACTTCCTGAGCAAGATGGGCCTGGACGCCAACGGAAATCCTCCGCAGGGCAGCACCTTCGTCTCCCGTACGGTGCCGGTGGGGACCGAGATCCAGCAGTACAGCGACAGCAGCGCCAAGATCGCCGTCTGGTACATGGGGCTGATCGGCATGTCGGGCAATTCCTCGACCAACCCCGTGACCACCACCTGGAAGACCTGGACCTTCGACCTCCAGTGGACCGGCGGCGACTGGAAGATCAGCGCGGACACACAGGCGGACGGACCGGCTCCGGTTCCAGGTGACGACCAGGCCGCCACATCCGACGAGATCAGCAAGGCCGTCGAGCAGTACGGAGGGTTCACTTATGCCCGGTAGCCCGTCCCGCGCACTCAAGCTCGCCGGCATGCTGACCGCCGTACAGACCACACTGGTGCTGCTGGCCACCCGTGCCATGGCGGCCCCGTCTCCGTCCCCCACCCCCTCGCCCGCCGCGTCGTCGAGCAGCGACTCCTGCAGCCTGCTGATCGGTCCCGCGAAGGACTACTGCGAGAAGGGCAGCGGCGGCGGCACCGGCGGAACCACCGACCCCCTCACCTCCACCCTCGACCCCCTCTCCTCGCTTGCTCAGGGGTGTGCCAAGGCTGCCTCCTGGACCGTCGACAAGCTCAGCGACGCCGTGAAGGAGACCGCGAACGTCGACTTCACGAACGAGAAGTTCCTCCAGCAGTACGCCGTCGTCTTCGCCGCGTCGACGATCCTCACGCTCCTGCTCTGGCTCCTGGCCGTCGCCAAGCGCGCGGTGCGAGGCGTACCCCTCAGCACCGCCATCTCCGAGGCCATCGGCTTCCTGTGGCTGACGGTGCTGGCGTCCGCCTTCACGCCCCTCATCCTCTACACCGTCGTATCGGCCACCGACGGCGTCACCGACGTCCTCGCGAAGACCACCGGCAACCAGACGGACACGTTCTTCGGTACCTTCTCCGGCGCCCTCAGCAAGGGCGACGACATCGGCGGCGGCCCGATCATGCTGATCGTCGTCTCCCTGGTCAGCATCCTCGCCGCCGGGGTGCTGTGGCTGGAGCTCGTCATCCGGGCCGCCCTGCTCTACGTCGGCGCCCTCCTCGGCACCGTCGTCTACGCCGGCCTCGTCGACAAGAACCTGTGGGGCCACGTCCGCCGCTGGGCCGGCGTCATGATCGCCGTCATCCTCGTGAAGCCGGTCATCGTGATAGTGCTCGGCCTCGCCGGCGCCCTGTCCTCCGACGGCGGCCCCGACGCGTTCTCCGCCGTCGTCTCCGGCCTCGCCATCATCCTGCTCGCCATCTTCGCCAGCGCGATGATCTACCGCTTCGTCCCCGGCTTCGGCGACGAGATCGCGGCCGGCCGCAGCAACCGCATCATGCAGGGCGCCGAGGGCAAGGCAGCCGCCGTCATCAGCAGCCCCGCCAACCTGGTCGCCCAGGGCATCAGAACGCACAGCGCCCGCGCCGACAACAACGGCGGCGGGGGCGGGGGCGGCGGTTCCGCCTCCTCCGGTGCCCGCCCGTCCAACCCGGCCTCGGGCGGCGTCGCCGCGCACAGCACGCGCACCCCGAACGGTGGTGGCGGCGGATCTGTCCCCTCCGCCGCACCCGCACCCCGCGCGCCCAGCCCTCTGAACACCCCGCACGCCGGCAACACCCGCAACAACAGCTCGGGAGGTGAAGGGCGTTGACGACCGAGTCCCATCTGTCCCATCCGGTCACGCCCCGCCGTACGTATCTGATCGGCCGCGCCCGGCCGAACGCGATCGTCGGCCGGAACCGTGAATCCGGCGAGATCGTGCTGATCATCGCGGGCGCGTTCCTCGGCATGATGTGCGGGCTCCTCGTCCCGGTCCTCTCCCTGCGGATCGTGCTGCTCATGGGCTTCCCGCTGCTCGCGCTGGCGGCGGTCTACGTGCCGTACAAGCGCCGTACGTTCTACAAGTGGTTCGAGATCAACCGCAGTTTCAAACGGACGCTCCGCCAGGGCACCGTCTACCGTTCCGCGGCCGCCGAGGCCGGCACCCGGATCGACGGCCGTGAGGTCGAGATCGGTCCCCCACCCGGTATCGGGCGGATCAGCTGGCTCGCCGCCCCGTTCGGCCCGGACGAGATCGCCGTCCTGCTCCACGCCGACCGCAAGACGGTCACCGCCGCCATCGAGATCGAGGGGCCCGGCGTCGGCCTGCGCGACTCCGAGGACCAGGAAGCCCTCGTCGACCGCTTCGGCACCCTCCTCAAGCACGTGGCCAACGGCGACGGCTTCGTCACCCGCCTCCAGATGCTCGCCCGCACCCTCCCCGCCGACCCCGACGCCCACGCCAAGGACGTCGCCCAGCGCGGTGACGAGAAGTCCCCGGACTGGCTGTCCCGCTCCTACGACCAGCTGCAGTCCATGGTCTCCACCAGCAGCGAGCAGCACCGCGCCTACCTCGTCGCCTGCATGCACTACTCCCGCGAACTGGCCGCGGAGGCCCAGGCGATGGCCCGCGCCGCCCGCCCGCAGTCCGGCCGCAAGCTGGACCGCGACGCCGGTCTCGCGGTCGTCATGGCCCGCGAGCTCACCGACATCTGCTCCCGCCTCCAGGAGGCGGACATCCGTGTCCGCCAGCCCCTCGGCCAGGGCCGGCTCGCCTCCCTCATCCACTCCATGTACGACCCGGACCACCCCATCGACCACATCCAGGCGATGACCCAGCGCAACGCCTGGCCGGCCGAACTGGACGCCATGGAGCCGACGTTCCTCCAGGCGAAGACCCGCGAGTCCAGCACCCGCGCGCCCTGGTGCCACGCCACGGCCTGGGTGAAGGAGTGGCCGATGACGCCCGTCGGCGTCAACTTCCTCGCGCCCCTCCTCGTCCACACCCCGGACGTCATCCGTACGGTGGCCGTGACGATGGACCTCGAACCCACCGAGGTGGCCATCGAGCGCATGCTGACCGAGAAGACCAACGACGAGGCGGAGGCGTCCCGCGCCGCCAAGATGAACCGGACCGTCGACCCCCGCGACATCGCCGCCCACAACCGCCTCGACCAGCGCGGCGAGGACCTGGCCAGCGGCGCGGCCGGCGTCAACCTGGTCGGCTACATCACGGTCTCCTCCCGTACCCCGGAGGCCCTCAACCGCGACAAGCGCACGATAAGGGCGTCCGCCGGAAAGTCGTACCTGAAACTGGAGTGGTGCGACCGTGAGCACCACCGCGCCTTCGTGAACACACTTCCCTTCGCCACCGGAATCCGAAGGTAGAGGCTGATGCGCTGATGAGGGACCCGCTGTCCGTCCTCACCGAAGCCTTCACGTCCTTCCTGTTCGGGAAGGTCGAGACGACCCGCTCCCCGGTCCGCACCTCCACCGGCCAGGCCCAGGCGGTCTACCTCCCGACCGCCGCCCCCGGCCTGGGCGACTCCGGCGTGATCATCGGCCGCGAGGTGTACTCCGGCAAGGGCTACATCTACGACCCGTTCCAGCTCTACGGCCAGCAGCTCCCGGCCCCGCACTGGCTGGTCCTGGGCGAGTCCGGCAACGGCAAGTCGGCCCTGGAGAAGACCTACGTCCTCCGGCAACTGCGTTTCCGGGACCGCCAGGTCGTCGTCCTGGACGCCCAGGGCGAGGACGGCGTCGGCGAGTGGAACCTCATCGCGGAAGAGCTGGGGATAACACCCATCCGGCTCGACCCGACGGCGGCGCTGAACCACGGCATCCGCCTGAACCCGCTGGACCCGTCGATCACCACCACCGGCCAGCTGGCGCTGCTCCGCACCATCATCGAGGTGGCGATGGGCCACGGCCTCGACGAACGCTCGGGCTTCGCCCTCAAGGTCGCGCACTCGTACGTCAACGAGACGATCCTGGACCGCCAGCCGGTCCTGATGGACATCGTCGAGCAGCTACGGCACCCCGAGCCGGAGTCCGCGGAGGCGATGAACGTCGCCATAGACGACGTACGGGCCTGGGGCCTGGACGTCGCCCTGGTCCTGGACCGCCTGGTCGACGGTGACCTGAGGGGGATGTTCGACGGCCCGACCACGGTAGGCATCGACCTCGACGCCCCGCTGATCGTCTTCGACCTCTCCCACATCGACCGCAACTCCATCGCCATGCCCATCCTGATGGCGATCGTCGGCGTGTGGCTGGAGCACACCTGGATCCGCCCCGACCGGAAGAAGCGCATCTTCCTGGTCGAGGAGGCCTGGCACATCATCAACAGCCCCTTCGTGGCCCAGCTCTTCCAGCGCCTGCTGAAGTTCGGCCGACGGCTCGGCCTCTCCTTCGTCGCGGTCGTCCACCACCTCTCCGACGTCGTCGACGGCGCGGCGGCGAAGGAGGCGGCGGCGATCCTGAAGATGGCGTCGACACGGACGATCTACGCCCAGAAGGCGGACGAGGCGCGTGCCACCGGCCGCGTGCTGGGCCTCCCACGCTGGGCGGTGGAAATCATCCCCACCCTCACCCCGGGCATCGCCGTCTGGGACGTCAACGGCAATGTCCAGGTGGTCAAACACCTGGTCACCGAGACGGAACGCCCACTCGTCTTCACCGACCGCGCGATGACCGAGTCGTCCGCCGATCAGCTCGCCGCCGCCGACGACGCCCTGCGCGCCGCCGAACTGGAGGCTGAGGAGCGAGCGGCGGCCTTCGTCGAACAGCATCTCGGCGACTCGGAATCGACGGTGGCGTAGGGAGGACCCGATCGTGAGACCGGACCCCCGGCAGGAGCGCGAACAGCAGAGCGGCGGCGGGATCCCCGACGGCCTGCTGATCGGCATACTCGCGTTCCTGCTCGGCATCACGGTGATGGTGTGGACGGCGACCGGCCTGGCGGCCTGGTTCTCCCACGGCGCCTGGCCGTCGACCGTCGACCTCTCCCACACCCCCCTCGCGATGCGCCACCTCGTCGGCGAACCGCACGACATCACGGGCGCTTGGCCGGACACGCCGCCGGCCCAGCTGTCGGGATGGGGCCTGTTCTGGGGCCTGTTCATCGGCCAGCTGATGATCCTGCTGGTCCTGACGATCTTCGTGATGGGCACGGTGGCGAGATGGCGCGCGGGGAGAAGAAGACGGGCGGCGGACAAGTACGCGGCGGCGACCACCGCGGTGCCCGAGCCACGTACGGGCCCGGAACCGGCGCAGACGCCGGCCTCGGGGGCGTCAGCCTCGAACCCGGCCGTCCCGGGAGCGGGAGCCCTGGAAGCGGGAGTCCCGGACGCGGGAGTCCCGGGACTCGAACAGGCCGGCCACGACGCGCACGGCACCTACCCGGCCCCGGGACCGATCAGCGCACTGGCCCCCTCCACCCCTGGTGACGCTCCGGGCCGCCCCGTCCCCGACGGCTTCTACGCTCACCCCGCTGTCAACGGCGGCCTGGTGGGAAGGTGGACGGAAATCCACATCGCACCCAAGGACACCCGCCACACCACCGCGACCCAGGCCGTCCGCGACGCGGCAGGCCCCGCCCTCGTCGTCACCTCGAACCCCGCCCTCTGGTCCGACACCAAGGACGCCCGGGCCAAACTCGGCCCGGTCCTCCTCTACGATCCGAACCACCTCTGCGACACCCCGGCCCGCTTCCACTGGTCGCCCACGGCCAACTGCGAGGACAAGCAGACCGCGGTCCTGCGCGCCCAGGCACTTCTCACCCCCGTGAAACCCACCGCCAAGATCGACCAGGCGGTCACCGACACGGCCGAGACCCTCCTGCGCAGCTACCTCCACGCCGCCGCCCTGGAGAACCGCGCGATCCGCCACGTCCACCGCTGGGCACAGGGCACCGGCGTCCAGGACGCCGTACGAACCCTCCGCACCCACCCGAAGGCGGCCCCCGGCGCGGCCGGCGAGCTCGAAGCCGCACTCACCTCCCACCCCGAACGCCGCGACATCGCACAGGAGTTGACGGCCCGGACGCTCGCCGCCCTCTTCACGGTCAACATCCGCGAGGCCTGCACACCCAACCGATCCGATGCCCTCGCCCTGGATTCCTTCGTGGCCGAAGGGGGCACGCTTTATGTGGTCGGTGAATCCATCGAGGACCCCAGGACCAATCCCGGCGCGATGCCTCTCCTGACGGCCCTCGTCTCCAGCGTGGTCGAGCGCGGCCGGCGCATGGCCGAACGGTCATCCTCCGGTCGGCTCGACCCACCACTGACCCTGGTCCTGGACGACGTCGCGGCCGTGGCCCCGCTCCCCCAGCTCCCCGACCTGCTCGCCACCGGAGTCGACCAGGGCCTGCCGACCCTGGCGCTGCTCCGCTCCCACGAACAGGCCCGCTCCCGCTGGCCGCACCGGGAACTGCCCGTCCAGCCGAATGCCTAGGACGGCCACTCCAGAACGAACTCCACCTCGTTCTCCGTCTCGTCCTTGACGAACGGCACGAGTACGCCGCTCGGCACGAACCCCGCCTTGCGGTAGGCCCCTTGGGCCCGCGCGTTATCCTGGTGCACCAGCAGCCGTACCCGCTCGGCACCCCGTTCCCTGGCCCAGGCCACACCGGCGTCGAACAGCGCCTTGATCAGCCCGCTCGCACGGTGCTCGGGCCGCACGAACACCCCGACCACATGCCCTTGCCGCCGCTCGACCCGGGCCCCGGCCCAATCCGTGGACCCGGCCTCCTCGACGAGTACGGTCACACTCCCGGCCCATTCCCCGTCCGCCGCCTCGG
Organism: Streptomyces sp. NPDC026538; assembly: GCF_055567535.1. Classification (NCBI taxonomy): domain Bacteria; kingdom Bacillati; phylum Actinomycetota; class Actinomycetes; order Kitasatosporales; family Streptomycetaceae; genus Streptomyces; species Streptomyces sp. NPDC026538. Next base: position 1,020 of record NZ_JBVHQG010000010.1, on the reverse strand, counting down.
CGATGAACTGCCGCGCACCGCTCGGCTCCTCGGCCGACCGCGCGGCCCGCTCCTGATAGAAGGAGTCCGGCCGGCCCACGGCGTCCTCGTAGGTCTCCAGGAACGCGATGCGCGCCACCGGGTCCCGCAACGCGACCAGCCGCAGCCGCTTCACGTCCTCCCACTCCTCGGCCCGTATCGCACGAACAACGTAATCACCGCTGGTCATCGCACTCATACGGCCACGGTAGCCGCCACCGCCCACCACGCTCACCTCGTTTACGACGCTCACACAGGGCCCGCTGTCAGTGCCCCCGCCTACTGTGGACGCCATGACGACTCTGCCGAACCGACCGAACACCGCCCTGCTGATCGTGGATGTGCAGAACGGGGTGGTGGACAGTTCCCACAACCGCGACGAGGTCATCGCCAACATCAACGCCCTGATCGCCAAGGCCCGTTCCGAGGCGGTCCCGGTGATCTGGATCCAGCACTCCAGCGACGAGCTGAAGCCGGACAGCGCCCCCTGGCAGTACGTGCCGGAGCTGACCCGTGAGGAGGCCACCGAGCCCCTCATCCACAAGCGCTACGGTGACTCCTTCGAGGACACCGAGCTGGAGTCCGTCCTGGCCGCACACGGCGTGGGCCGCGTGGTCGTCACCGGCGCCCAGACCGACGCCTGCGTCCGCTCCACCCTGCACGGCGCGATGGTCCGCGGTTACGACGCGACCCTGGTCGGCGACGCCCACACCACGGAGGACCTCACCGCGTACGGTGCGCCGGCACCGCAGCAGGTCATCTCGCACACGAACCTCTACTGGCAGTGGCAGGAGGCCCCCGGCCGAAAGGGCGGCACGGTCGACACGGCGGACGTGACGTTCTAGCCGAACCGTGCCCGTAAACGCAGAAAGGCCCACGCCATAACGGCGTGGGCCTTTCTCAAAATTTGTTCGGCGGTGTCCTACTCTCCCACAGGGTCCCCCCTGCAGTACCATCGGCGCTGTAAGGCTTAGCTTCCGGGTTCGGAATGTAACCGGGCGT
>NZ_JBVHQG010000009.1:0-413150 GCF_055567535.1 Streptomyces sp. NPDC026538 | reverse complement strand
CCACCCAGGAACGTGACCTGGTCCTGCTCGAACTTCATGCGCGCACCGCGTCCATAACCGAGCCGCCGCCGCGCCAAGTGATCCGCGACCATCTCGGTCGTGATCGGCACGCCGGCGGGAAGGCCCTCCAGCGTCGCGACAAGTGCGGGACCATGGGACTCCCCCGCGGTCAGCCAACGCAGCCTGCTCAACGATGCTCCTCAGTGCTCGCGCCCCGGTACTGCCCTGCGTACGCGCGTCCTCGCGTACGGCGACGGCCCGACCGGGTGCGCGGCCCCGGTCCGCCGTCTCCGATCCTCCCACGTCCGGGTGGTGAACCCGGCCGCCGGTCCAGCAGACGGACGCGGACGTGACCGGGTCAGCGCTCGGCGAGCGCCTTCTCCCCGGCCCGGCGCATGGCGTCCAGCGGTGCCGGGGCGCGGCCGGTCATCTGTTCGACCTGGAGCACGGCCTGGTGCACCAGGAGGTCCAGGCCGCTCACCACGGCTCCCCCGAACATGGACCAGCGTGCGGCCAGCGCCGTGGGCCAGGGGTGGTAGAGGACGTCGAAGAGGGTGGTGGGGCGTTCGGGTACGGCGGCGGCGAGGGCGTCGGTGGTGCCGGCCGGGGTGGTGGCGATCACCAGGGGGGCGTGCAGAGCCTGTTCGGCGTCGGCCCAGTCGGCGGTCCGGACCTGGACGTCGAGCCGCTCGCCCCATTGCCGCATCTCGGCGGCGCGCTCCTCGCTGCGGACGTAGGCGACGACCTCGCCGGTGCAGATCCGGGCGAGCGCGGCCAGCGCCGAGGAGGCGGTGGCGCCGGCGCCGAGGATCGCGGCGGAGTCGACCTGTTCGATGCCGTGCTCACGCAACGCGGCGACCATGCCCGGGATGTCGGTGTTGTCCCCGAGCCGTCGGCCGTCCTCCGTGAAGACGACCGTGTTGACCGCGTCGACCGAGGCGGCCGTCTCACTGATCTCGTCGACCAGCGGGATGACCGCCCGCTTCAGCGGCATGGTCAGCGACAGCCCCGCCCACTCCGGACCCAACTGCCCGAGGAACCCCGGCAGCCGGGTCTCGTCGACCTCGAAGCGCTCGTACGACCACCCGGTGAGCCCGAGTTCGTCGTACGCGGCCCGGTGCAGCACCGGCGAGAGCGAGTGCGCGATGGGCTTACCGAGCACGGCGGCCCGACGGGCGTCAGTGGCCCGAGTTGGCATTGAATTTTTCCTTGAGCTTTTCGAATTCGGCATTGGTCTTGGCGAATTCGGTGTTGTTTACGCCGTCGGTCGCCACGAAATACATCCAGCCCTCGTCGGTCGGATTCAGTGCCGCCTTCAGCGCTTCGTCGCCGGGGTTGCCGATCGGACCCGGCGGGAGGCCCTTCTGCGTGTAGGTGTTGTACGGGTTCCGGTTGCTGTTGATCTCCGACTCGCTGATGTGGATGTTGCTCGTGCCCTTCAGGTAGTTGAAGGTCGAGTCGAATTGGAGCAACCGGTTCGTCTCGGTGTTCGTGGGCTCGAGACGGTTGTAGATCACTTCCGCCATCTTGCGGAAGTCGTCGTGCGTCTTGCCTTCGGCCTGGACGAGACTCGCGACCGTGATGAGCTGCAGCGGGTTGTCCAGGTCGTACTTCTTGGCCTGCGCCGCGAGGTCGTAGGTGGCGTATTCCTCCTTGGCCGCGGCGACCATCTGTTTCAGGATCGCGTCGGGCTTCATGCCCTTGGCCGCGGGATAGGTACCCGGGAAGAGGAAGCCCTCCAGCGGGTCCATGATCTTGCTGTTGGTGTTCGCGTAGCTCGGCAGACCGAGGCTCTTGTATTCGGTCTTCGCGACCTTCCTGGTGGTGCCCGAGGAAAGGCCGAGCTGTTTGTCGAGGGCCACGTAGACGGCCGTCGCGCGCTCGCCCGGGGTGACCACCACATTGGCCTTGCTCTTCGGGTCGAGCATCAGCTGCACGGCGCTCGCGGCGGACATCTCCTTCTTCAGGAGATAGGCGCCTGCCTGAATCGTTTTTCCGTCCGGGTTCTGCGACTGGGCGGCCACGAACGCGTCGACACTCTTGACGACGTCGGCCTCCTTCAGACGCCGGCCGATGTCATAGCCGCCCGCGCCCTTCGGGATCTCGACGGTCACCGAACCGTTGCCGCTGCCCGCGTAGTCCGGGGCCGCGCCGAAACGATTTTGGTAGAAGTGCCAGCCGTAGTAGCCGACCGTGGCCGCACCGCCGCCGAAGACCAGGCAGACCACCAGACAGGCGCAGCCGTTGCGTCGTTTCTTGGCCCCCTTGCCGCCCTTCGCGTCCTTGCCGCGGCCACCACCGCGGCGCCCTTTCGGGTCGTCATCCTCGTCGTCATCGTCGTCGGCGCCCGTGAAGAAGGGGTGCTGCTCCTCCTCGGCTCCGGGCTCCGGCTGCGGCTCCGCCTCCGGATCGCGCCGCCGGCCGGGCGGCTCCGGTGGCGGGTAGGCGTCCTCGGTGCCGTAGAAGTCGGGCTGCTCCCCGCCGTACGCCACCGGCTGCTGGCCGTACGGGTCGCCCGGGTCGGCGGCGTAGGGCACCTGGCCGTGGGTGCCGGTCGCGTCCCAGCCGCCCTGGTGGTACTGCTGCTGGGCATGGCCGACGTACTGCTGGTCGTACTGCTGGTCGTACTGCTGCTGACCCTGCCCGTCGGCGTACTGAAGCTGACCCTGCTCGTCGTAGTACGCGTACTGCTGCTGGCCGTGGTGCTGGTCGTACCCGCCCTGGGGGTGCTGGCTCCAGTCGCCGTACTGCTGCTGCGACTGCTGCGGGTAGTGCTGCGGCTGGCCGCCGTAGGGGGACTGCTGACCCACGTGGGCCTGCTGTCCTCCCCATCCGTCGTCCCCGTACAACGGGTCCTCCGGATGCCACGGTTCGGAGCCTGGGCCCCGGCCATACTCAGTCATCGATCCCCTAGAGCCGCGAGGCGGCGCGTCACGCGGCTGGTGGGCCGATTGACCGTTCCGCCTCTTGCTGTGCGGTGGCTGTTCGAAAACCATCGCATCGCGCGGAACGTTACCGTATCGCGATCAGATGACTACTTCGACGCCCTCGCCGGGTGGTTTACCTGACACCCGTTCGGATTCCAGCGCCTGCTGGAGGATGATCACAGCGGCGGCCTGGTCGATGACCGAGCGGCCCTTCTTGGACTTCACCCCCGAGGCCCGCAGTCCCTGACTGGCCGTCACGGTCGTCATCCGCTCGTCGACCAGCCGGACCGGCACCGGCCCGATGCCCTTGGCCAGCTCCTGGGCGAAGGCCCGGACCTTGACGGCCGCCGGGCCCTCTCCCCCCTTGAGGGAGCGCGGGAGTCCGACGACGACCTCGATCGGTTCATACTCCTCGACCAGTTGCCGCAGCCGGCGGTGGGCGGCCGGGATGTCCCGGCCGGGGACGGTCTCGACGGGGGTGGCCAGGATCCCGTCGGGGTCGCACGAGGCGACCCCGATCCGGGCGTCCCCGACGTCGACGGCGAGTCGACGCCCTCTGCGCATCTTCTTACCGTTTCTTACTTGGCGGTCTCGGCCACGAGACGCTCGACGGCGTCGATGGCCTCGCCCACGGCGGCCGGGTTCTGGCCGCCGCCCTGGGCGACGTCCGGCTTGCCGCCGCCACCGCCGCCGAGCGTCTTGGCCGCGGTGCGGACCAGGTCACCGGCCTTGAGGCCGCGGTCGCGGGCGGCGTCGTTGGTGGCGATGACCGTGAGCGGCTTGCCGTTGTTGACCGTGAACAGGGCGACCACGGCGGCGCGTCCGCCCTGGATGCGGCCGCGCACGTCGAGGACCAGCTTGCGCAGGTCGTCCGGGGTGGTGCCGTCCGGGACCTGGCCGGTGACGACGGCGATCCCGCGGACGTCCTTGGCGGACTCGACGAGACCGGCGGCGGCCTGCAGCACCTTCTCGGCGCGGAACTTCTCGATCTCCTTCTCGGCGTCCTTCAGCTTGCCGAGCATGGTGGAGACCTTCTCCGGAAGCTCCTCCGGCCGGCCCTTGATCAGCTCCTGGAGCTGGGCGACGACCGTGTGCTCACGGGCCAGGAAGTTGTAGGCGTCGACGCCGACGAGGGCCTCGATACGACGGACACCCGAGCCGATCGACGACTCGCCGAGCAGCTTCACCAGGCCCAGCTGGGCGGTGTTGTGCACGTGGGTGCCGCCGCACAGCTCCTTGGAGAAGTCGCCGATAGTCACCACGCGGACCCGCTCGCCGTACTTCTCGCCGAACTCGGCGATGGCGCCCTGCTTCTTGGCCTCGTCGATGCCCATGATGTCGGCGCGCACGTCCAGGTCGCGGGCGAGCACCTCGTTGATCTTCTGCTCGACGTCGGTCATCACGGCCGTCGGAACGGCGGACGGCGAGCCGAAGTCGAAGCGGAAGCGGCCGGGCTGGTTCTCCGAACCGGCCTGCGCGGCCGTCGGGCCGAGGGCGTCGCGCAGCGCCTGGTGGGTGAGGTGGGTGGCCGAGTGGGCACGGGCGATGGCGGTGCGGCGGCGCTGGTCGATCGCGGCGTGGGCCTTGGCGCCGACCGTCACCTCGCCGAACTGGACGACGCCCTTGTGGACGTAGACGCCCGGGACCGGCTTCTGGGTGTCGCGGATCTCGACGACGGCACCGGAGTCGACCTTGATCCGGCCGGTGTCGCCGATCTGACCGCCGCCCTCGGCGTAGAACGGGGTGCGGTCCAGGACGATCTCGACCTCGTCGCCCTCGGTGGCGGCCGGCGAGGAGACGCCGTCGACCAGGATGCCGACGATCGTGGTCTCGCCCTCGGTGTCGGAGTAGCCGATGAAGTCGGTCTCGCCGGTCTTGTCGGCGATCTCGCGATAGGCGCCGGCGCCGGCGTGCCCGGTCTTCTTGGCCTGGGCGTCGGCCTTGGCGCGGTCCCGCTGCTCCTTCATCAGGCGGCGGAAGCCGTCCTCGTCCACCGCGAGGCCCTGCTCGGCGGCCATTTCGAGGGTGAGGTCGATCGGGAAGCCCCAGGTGTCGTGGAGCAGGAAGGCCTTGTCGCCGGCGAGGACCGTGCCGCCGGACTCCTTGGTCTCGGTGACGGCCGTGTCGAGGATGTTGGTGCCGGCCTTGAGCGTCTTGAGGAAGGCGTTCTCCTCGGCGACGGCGACCTTCTCGATGCGCTCGCGGTCGGTGACCAGCTCCGGGTACTGCTGCCCCATCATCCGGATCACGGTGTCGATCAGGTCGAGGACGACCGGGCCGGTGGCGCCGAGCAGCCGCATGTTGCGGATGGCGCGGCGCATGATGCGGCGCAGCACGTAGCCGCGGCCCTCGTTGCCGGGGGTGACGCCGTCGCCGATGAGCATGACCGACGTCCGCATGTGGTCGGTGACCACGCGCAGCGAGACGTCCGAGCCGTGGGCGTCGCCGTAGGCCACGCCGGTCAGCTCGGTGGCCTTCTCGATGACCGCCATCGAGGTGTCGATCTCGTACATGTTCTGCACGCCCTGCAGAATCATGGCGAGACGTTCCAGGCCGAGGCCTGTGTCGATGTTCTTGCTGGGCAGTTCGCCGAGGATCTCGAAGTTGTCCTTGCCGATGCCCTCGCCGCGCTCGTACTGCATGAAGACGAGGTTCCAGATCTCCACGTACCGCTCGTCGTTGACGGCCGGGCCGCCCTCGACGCCGAACTCGGGGCCGCGGTCGTAGTTGATCTCGGAGCAGGGTCCGCAGGGTCCGGGGACGCCCATGGACCAGTAGTTGTCCTTCATGCCGAGGCGCTGGATGCGCTCCTTCGGCACGCCGACGACGTCCTGCCAGATGCGCTCGGCCTCGTCGTCGTCCTTGTAGACGGTGATCCAGAGCCGGTCCGGCTCCAGGCCGTAACCGCCCTTGTCCTGGGGCGTGGTGAGCAGCTCCCAGGCGTACTTGATGGCGCCTTCCTTGAAGTAGTCGCCGAACGAGAAGTTGCCGCACATCTGGAAGAAGGTGCCGTGCCGGGTGGTCTTGCCGACCTCTTCGATGTCGGGGGTGCGCACGCACTTCTGCACGCTGGTGGCGCGCGCCCACGGCGGCTTGACCTCGCCGAGGAAGTAGGGCTTGAAGGGCACCATGCCGGCCGGGACGAGGAGCAGAGTCGGGTCGTCCGCGATGAGCGACGCCGAAGGGACGACGGTGTGACCGCGCTCCTCGTAGAAGCTCAGCCAGCGGCGGCGGATCTCTGCCGACTCCATCAGTGGTCCTCATTCCGGTCGTACGAGTACGTCGTGTTCTCGATGTACTTCGGGTTGCTGCGGTTGTTCTCGATGGCGGTGAGCCGCCGGGGAGCGGGGAGTTCGGGGTCCGCGTTGATGCCCAGCGCGTCCCCCAGCTCTTCCTCCCGCTGGGCCATGTTCTCGCGGACGTCGAGCGCGAAGCCGATCGCCCGGTCCTTGATCCGGTGGCCGGTCTCCAGCGCCTTGTTCGCGGCGGTGGCGGCGAGGCTCTCGGGGGTCAGCTGCCTGAGCTTGCGGTTGACCTTGGTGGTGGCCCAGACACCGGCGGCGACACCGGTGGTGAACCAGAACGTACGGCGGAACATCTGCCTGGCTCCTACTTTCCCCGGTTCTTCCGCCGTGCGGCGGGCACGGTCCGGCCCACGATCACGGTACGCCTGGGCTCCCGGGCGGGCACGTCCGCCTTGCGGCCGGTCAGTGCCCGGCGCACGCCGTAGCCGAACGCCGCGACCTTGACCAGCGGGCCACCGAAGGTGGAGGCGACGGTGGTCGACAGCGCGGAGGCGTTGGACGTGACCTCCTGGACGTCGGAGGCGATCGCGTCGACCCGGTCGATCTGGGTCTGCGCGGAGCGTACGGCCGCGGAGGCGTCGGCGAGCAGCGGGACGGCCTGGTCGGTCACGTCCGCCACGAGCTTGGTGGTCGCCCTGAGCGTCTGGGCCAGCCTCACGAGAGCCACCGCGAGGAAGGAGACCAGGATCGCCCAGAAGACGGCCACCAGGATCCCGGCCACCTCTCCACCGGACACTGCGCGCACCTGCTTCCCGCTCTCCCGCGAAAATCAACTGAGCACTGAGCCTATCGCGCGGGGCGTCGGGCTCCGTACCGGATTACCGCGTGCGAGCGGCCGAGTTCCGCGAACCGATTGTACGGACTGAATACGGTTAAGTACGCTCCGTGTCCCATGCGAGGTCCTCAGCGCCCCGGCTCTTCGGCGGACGGCAATCTGCCCCTGGAACTGACCGCGTTCGTGGGCCGCTCGGCCGAACTCGGCGAGCTGGCCCGGGCCCTGGAGTCCGGCCGGCTGGTGACGGTGACCGGGGTCGGCGGGGTCGGCAAGTCCCGGCTGGCGGCCCGGGCGGCCGCCGCGGCGGCGCCCCGGGACGGGGTGTGGCGGGTGGAGCTGGCCGCGGTGCGCGATCCCGAGTTCGTGGAGTACGCGGTCGTGGAGGCGCTGGGTCTGACCGACCACACCACCCGGCTGCCGCGCGAGACGCTCCTGGCGCACCTGGCCGGCCGCCGCTGCCTGCTGTTGCTCGACGGGTGCGAGCACCTGGTCGACGGGTGCGCGGACCTGGTGGCCGAGTTGCTGCGGCGGCTGCCCGACCTGACCGTGCTGGCGGCGGGCCGGCGGCCGCTGGGCGTGGCGGGTGAGCGGCTGTTGTCACTGGCGCCGCTCGGCGAGGAGGAGGCGGTGGAGCTGTTCACCGAGCGCGCCGGGCGGCAGGGGCTGGAGATCCGGGACCGTGCGGAGGCACAGGAGGTGTGCCGGCGCCTTGACGGGATCCCGCTGGCGATCGAGCTGGCGGCGGGCCGGCTGCGGGCGCTGTCGCCGGGGCAGCTCCTGGAGCGGCTCGACGACCGGTTCCGGCTGCTGACCGGCGGCGGGCGCGACGGCCTGCCCCGTCATCAGACGCTGCGCACGGCGATCGGCTGGAGCCATGAACTGTGCACCCCCGCCGAGCGGTTGCTGTGGGCGCGGCTGTCGGCGTTCGCGGGGACCTTCGACCTGGAGGCCGCCGAGTACGTGTGCGGCGGGGACGGGCTGTCGTCCGAGAACGTCCTGGACGTGCTGACGGAGCTGCTCGCGCAGTCGGTGGTGTCCCGGGAGGAGACCCCGACGGGGGTGCGCTACCGGATGCTCGACACCGTACGGGCGTACGGCGCCGACTGGCTGGCGGCGACGGGCGACGCGGGGCGGCTGCGGCGCCGGCACCGCGACTGGTTCATGGGGCTGGCGACCTGGTGCGAGCTGGACTGGTTCTCGCCGCGGCAGGGCGAGGTGGCCGCGCGTGTCGAGGCCGAGCTGCCGAACCTGCGGGCCGCCCTGGACCACTGCCTGACCGAGCCGGACGAGGCGCATCTGGGCCAGTATCTGGCGGGGTCGCTGTGGTTCTACTGGGCGGGCTGCGGGCGGCTCTCGGAGGGGCGGCGCTGGCTGGAGCTCAGTCTGGAGCTGGACTCGGAGTACCCGCGGTCCCGGCTCAAGGCGCTGTGGGTGCTCGGCTACGTGACGATCCTGCAGGGCGACGCCGTGCCCGCGCTGGCGGCGCTCCAGGAGTGCCGGGAGGAGGCCGAGCTGGTGGCCGACCCCACGGCGGTGGCCTACGCGGAGCACCGCACCGGCTGTCTGGCCCTGGTCACCGACGACATGGCCCGCGCGGAAACGCTGCTGCGCTCGGCGCTCGGCCGCTACCGGGAGATCGGCGAGCTCAACAGCAACGTCCTGATGAGCCAGGTCGAGCTGGCGATGACCCGGGCGTTCCTCGGCGATCTGCCGGAGGCGGTACGGCTGTGCGAGGACGTGCGCCGGGTGTGCGAGGACCACGGCGAGCACTGGGCCCGGTCGTACGCGCTGTATGTGCTGGCGTACGCGGCCTGGCGGGACGGCGACCACGCGGGCGCCCGCGAGCTGCTGACCGACTGCCTCGGCCATGCGCACGGCTTCCACGATCTGCTGGCTTCGGTGCTGTCGATCGAGCTCCTTGCCCTGGTGACGGTGGCGCAGGGCGATCCGGCGGAGGCGGCGGTACTGCAGGGCGCGGCGGGGCGGATGTGGCCGTCGGTGGGGCTGCCGCTGTTCGGCTCGGCCCACTACAACGCCCCGCACGAGCTGTGCGAGGCGACGGCCCGGCGGGCGCTGGGCGAGGAGCGGTACGCGGAGTGCGCACGGCAGGGGGCCAGGCTGGACCGGGAGGCGGCGGTGGCCCGGGCGCTGGAGTACTTCGGGGTACGGCCGCTGGACGGGCTGCCGTCGCCGCGCGGGCCGGTACCGCAGCGGGGGGACGGTGCCGGAACGCGGAAGCCCGCCGCCTCGCCCACCCGGAAGGGCGGGGAGACGACGGGCTGACGCTGGAGTGCTGCGCCGGGGCTGGGATCAGCGGGCGTAGTACTCGACGACGAGCTGCTCGTCACAGATGATCGGAACTTCCTTGCGGTTGGGCTCGCGGTCCAGGCGGAACGCCAGGGCCTTGAGGTTCACCTGCAGGTAGCGCGGGATCTCGCCGTCGGGGGCGAAGCCACCCTCACGGGCGATCTGGAAGAGCGTCTTGTCCTTCGAGCGGTCGCGGACCTGGATGACGTCGTCCGGACGCACGCGGTAGGACGGCTTGTCGACCTTCTGGCCGTTGACCTGGATGTGGCCGTGGACGACCATCTGGCGGGCCTGGTAGATCGTGCGGGCGATGCCCGAACGCAGGACCAGCGCGTCGAGGCGACGCTCCAGCTCGATGATCAGGGCCTCACCGGTCTTGCCCTGCACCTTGGAGGCACGCTCGTAGGCGCGGACGAGCTGGCGCTCGGACACGTCGTACTGCGCGCGCAGACGCTGCTTCTCGAGCAGACGGACCTTGTAGTCCGAGTTCTGCTTGCGGCCGCGGCCGTGCTCACCCGGCGGGTAGGGACGGGCCTCGAAGTACTTGACGGCCTTCGGGGTCAGCGCGATGCCGAGGGCACGCGACTTCTTGACCTTGGGGCGGGACTGGTTCGCCACTTGTCTCTTTCTTCCTTCTGATATCCGGCTCGTCAGGGTTAAGGGAGGTCGCAATCCGCAGCCGGGGAAACCCGCCGGAACCCGTTGCCGGGCCTGGTGGGCAGCCGCTCCCCTGGTCTGGGCACATACGTGCAGCACGCGAGTGGCCCACCGACCGGTCCCGCCGTGCGGCGAGTGGTGGTGGGCTGCCCGCGACACCGTTCGACGGTGCGCGACGCTCCTGGAACCTCCTTGCGGAGGCTCCGGCCGACTGTCCCGCTCTGACAGCGCGGGACTCAGCGCTTCGACGGATTCTACAGGCTGCTCAGGACCGCCTGCGACCGAGGTGCTTCCTGGTCCACTCGACCGCGTCCGCGTAGCGGGCCTCGGAGCCGTGCCGGGTGGGGGTGTAGTACTCGCGGTCCTTGATCGGGTCCGGGGCGTACTGCTGCTCGGCGATGCCCTCGGGCAGGTCGTGCGGATAGACGTACCCCTGCGCGTGCCCCAGCTTGGCGGCGCCCTTGTAGTGACCGTCACGCAGATGCGGGGGCACCTGTCCGGCCAGTCCCTTGCGTACGTCCTCCAGGGCGGCGCCGATCGCCGTCGTCGCGGCGTTGGACTTGGGGGCCAGGGCGAGGGCGATGGTGGCGTGGCTGAGGGTGAGGGCGGCCTCGGGGAAGCCGATCATGGCGACGGCCTGGGCGGCGGCCACCGCTATGGGCAGCGCGTTGGGGTCGGCGAGCCCGATGTCCTCGCTGGCGGAGATCATCAGGCGGCGGGCGATGAAGCGGGGGTCCTCGCCGGCCTCGATCATCCGGGCCAGGTAGTGCAGGGCCGCGTCGACGTCCGAGCCCCTGATGGACTTGATGAGGGCGCTGGCGACGTCGTAGTGCTGGTCGCCGTCCCGGTCGTACTTCACCGCGGCCCGGTCGACGACCTCCTCCAGGGTCCCCAGACCGATCTCCGTCTCGCCCTTGTCGAGGGCGGCTCCGGCGGCGGCCTCCAGGGCGGTCAGGGCGCGGCGGGCGTCGCCGCCGGCGATCCGCAGCAGGTGCTCCTCGGTGTCCTCGGGGAGGGTGACGGAGCCCTTCAGGCCGCGGTCGTCGGTCAGGGCCCTTCTGAGCAGCCCGCGGACGTCGTCGTCGGTGAGTGGTTCGAGGGTGAGCAGCAGGGAGCGGGAGAGCAGCGGTGAGATCACCGAGAAGTACGGGTTCTCCGTCGTCGCGGCGATCAGGGTGACCCAGCGGTTCTCGACGGCCGGGAGCAGGGAGTCCTGCTGGGCCTTGCTGAAGCGGTGGATCTCGTCGAGGAAGAGGACGGTCTCCTTGCCGTATCCCCCGGTGGCGCGGCGTGCGCCGTCGATGACCGCGCGGACCTCCTTGACGCCGGCGGTGATCGCGGAGAGCTCCACGAACCGCTTGTTGGTCGCCTTGGAGACGACGTACGCGAGGGTCGTCTTGCCGGTGCCCGGCGGGCCCCAGAGGATCACCGAGGAGGGGCCGGCCGGGCCCCCGGAACCCTCGCCGACCAGTCTGCGCAGCGGTGATCCCGGCTTCAGCAGATGCCGCTGGCCCACCACCTCGTCGAGGGTGCGCGGGCGCATCCGTACCGCCAGGGGGCTGCCGGTCGGGTCCTTCTCCTGGCGTTCTTCTGCGGCTGCGGTGAACAGGTCGGGTTCCACGCTGAAACCCTAAATCACCGCACTGACAACGCGGCGCGCTGTCAGCTGGTCCAGAAGTCCCACCAGCGGGTCAGGATCAGCATGCCGATGATGCCGATGTGCAGGACCGGCAGCACCCAGGTGAACTCGCCGAAGAACGACTTCAGCCAGTTCGGGGCGGGCAGGAAGCTCTTGCGGATGTTGAAGGAGGTCACGTACCAGAACATGGTGATCGTGGCGACCCAGGCCAGCGAGCACCACAGGCACAGCGCGTTGATCCGGTACAGGGACTGGAACTGCAGCCAGGTGCAGAACGCGACGCCGAAGAGGGTGCCGAAGTTGAAGGTCAGCCAGTACCAGCGCGGGAAGCGGGCGCGGGCCAGCAGGCTCATGCCGACGCAGATGACGATGCCGTAGCAGACCAGGCCGAGCATCGGGTTCGGGAAGCCGAAGGCGGCGGCCTGCTTGGACTCCATGACGCTGCCGCAGGAGACGACCGGGTTGAGGCTGCACCCGGGGGTGAACGTCTTGCCCTCGACCTTGGCTTCCAGCAGCTTGAACTTGTCGATCGTGATGACCCAGGCGGCCAGCAGGCCGGCGGCGCCGGTGATGATCAGCAGCAGTCCGAAGGCGATGCTGCCGCCCTCGGTACGGGGTGCTGCGGAGGCGTGCTCGGGCCCGGGCTCGGTGGAGACGTCGTTGACTGTCGTCTTGCTCATCACGCCGATTCCGTCTGTTTGAGAGTTGGAACTTCTTCGGGCAGGGGCCATTGTGCCGCACGAGGCGCCCTGTCCACCGTTCGGTGGACATAAGGACGCACGGAAGTGAGGGGACTCGCGCCCCCTCACTCCGGCGCGCTCAGCCCAGCCTCGACTCCAGCTCCGCCACGATCTCGTTCACGCCGATCGGCGTCTGCTCGCCGGACTCCATGTCCTTCAGCTGGACGATGCCCTCGGCGAGGTCGCGCTCGCCGGCGACGATCGCGTAGCGGGCCCCGCTGCGGTTGGCGTTCTTCATCGCGCCCTTGAGGCCCTTGGACCCGTAGGAGAAGTCCGCCGCGACGCCCGCCCGGCGGAGCTCCGTGACCTTGGCGAACAGCACCCGGCGGGCCTCCTCGCCGAGCGGGACCGCGAAGACGCTGGTGGCGGAGGGCAGGTTCAGCTGCACGCCCTCGGCCTCCAGGGCGAGGACCGTGCGGTCGACGCCGAGCGCCCAGCCCACCGACGGCAGCGCGGGACCGCCGATCATCTCGGACAGGCCGTCGTAGCGTCCGCCGCCGCCCACCGCGGACTGGGATCCCAGACCGTCGTGGACGAACTCGAAGGTCGTACGGGTGTAGTAGTCCAGGCCGCGGACCAGCTTCGGGTCGTCCTCGAAGGCCACGCCCGCGGCCGTGATCAGTTCGCGGACCTCCTCGTGGTACGCCTTGCAGGCGTCACAGAGGTAGTCACGGAGCAGCGGGGCGTCGCCCAACTGCTTCTGGACCGACTCCCGCTTGTCGTCCAGGACTCGGAGCGGGTTGATCTCCGCCCGGCGGAGGGTGTCCTCGTCGAGGTCCAGACCGCGCAGGAAGTCCTGGAGCGCGGCCCGGTACACCGGACGGCACTCCTTGTCGCCCAGGCTGTTCAGCAGGATGCGGAAGTCGCGCAGGCCCAGCGAGCGGTACGCCTGGTCGGCCAGGATGATCAGCTCGGCGTCGAGCGCGGGGTCCTCCGCACCGATCGCCTCCGCACCGACCTGCGAGAAGTGACGGTAACGGCCCTTCTGCGGACGCTCGTAGCGGTAGTACGAGCCGGAGTACCAGAGCTTGACCGGCAGGTTGCCGGCCTTGTGCAGGTTGGCCTCCAGGGCGGCACGCAGGACGGACGCGGTGCCCTCGGGGCGCAGCGCCAGCCTGTCGCCGCCCTTCGTCTCGAACGCGTACATCTCCTTGGTGACGATGTCGGTCGACTCGCCCACCCCGCGCGCGAACAGCTCCACGTTCTCGAAGCCGGGGGTCTCGATGTAGCCGTAGCCGGAGTCGCGCAGCGGCGCGGCGATCGCCTCACGGACGGCCAGGTACTTGGCGCTCTCCGGCGGGATCAGGTCGTAGGTGCCCTTGGGGGCCTGGAAGGTACTCACGAAGCTCTCTCGTCACATTCCTCGTCGGGGAGCGTCCGCGCTCCCGAGGCCGGCCGCCACCTGCCGCAGATAGGCGTTGGTGGCGCGCTCCTGGCCGATGGTCGTCTGGGGGCCGTGGCCGGACAGCACCACGGTGGAGTCGTCGAGCGGCAGGCAGACCCGGGCCAGCGAGGCCAGCATGTCGTCCATGGAGCCGCCCGGCATGTCCGTGCGTCCGATGGAGCCGGCGAAGAGCAGATCGCCCGAGAAGAAGACCGAGGGAATGTCGTCCGTCTCCGGCATCTGGAAGGTCACCGACCCCCTGGTATGGCCCGGTGCGTGCGCGACGGAGAGTTCGAGTCCGGCCAGCTCCAGCTTCGCGCCGTCGGCCAGTTCGAACACGTCGTCCGGCTCCCCCACCGTCAGCTCGCCCATCAACGGCATGCCGATGGACCGGCCGAGCGCCTTCTCGGGGTCGCTCATCATGTACCGGTCCTCGGGGTGGATCCAGGCCGGCACGTCGTGCGCTCCGCACACGGGGACGACCGAGGCCACATGATCGATGTGGCCATGGGTGAGGACGACGGCGACGGGCTTGAGCCGATGCTTCTTGAGTGCTTCCTCGACGCCTTCGGCGGCCTGGTGGCCGGGGTCGATGATCACGCACTCCTCGCCGGCGGCGGGGGCGACGAGATAACAGTTCGTCCCCCAGGCCCCGGCGGGGAACCCGGCAATGAGCACGATCGTCCTTCGTTGTGTCGATTCGGGTGGCTACAAGCTGTGGCCCAGAGCCTACCGGCGCTGCCGTTTCCTCAGCGAACCCATATACGGTACGGGGCTACACGCAGCGGTCGGCTCACACAGCGCACAGGACGCACGCGTACCGGTCGACACACGACAGGCATGAGGAGAGAACCCGGTGGTCAGCCAGGAGCAGCGGCGGCGTCAGCTCGCCCGGGAGAAGTTCTTGCGGCAGCAGCAGCGGCGTACCAGCGCACGCCGCAAGTCACGCATGCGCAACTCCGTGATCGCGTCCGTGCTCGGCGTGATCGTGATCGGCAGCATCTTGTTGTACACGACCAATTTCCTGAAGGGCGACGACAAGGCGAACGCCGGCTCGCAGACGACGCCCAGCGCCACGCCCAGCGCCAGCAAGGCGCCGGACCCGTGCGAGAAGCCCGCCGCCGGCAAGGTGGCGAAGCTGAGCTGGAAGAAGGAGCCGGCGATGTCGATCGACACGTCGGCGGACTACACCATGAAGCTGGCGACGACCTGCGGTGACATCGGCATCGCCCTGAAGACGGCGGCCGCCCCGCACACGGTGAACTCGTTCGACTTCCTCGCGGCGAAGGGGTACTTCGACCACACCAAGTGCCACCGGCTCACCACCAACGGCATCTACGTGCTGCAGTGCGGCGACCCGACGGGTACCGGCAGCGGCGGCCCCGGGTACACGATTCCCGACGAGAACCTGAAGGACAAAAGCCTGGCCGGCGGGGTCTACCCGGCGGGCACGATCGCGATGGCCAACACCGGTCAGAAGCACACCGGCGGCAGCCAGTTCTTCCTGGTCTACCAGGACAGCCAGCTGCCGGCGAGCTACACCCCGTTCGGCACGGTGGACGCCGCCGGACTCAAGGTCCTCAAGAAAATCGCGGCCGCCGGCGAGAGCACCGGAGCCGGTGACGGAGCCCCGAACGCGACGGTCGTCATCAACAAGGCGACGGTCACGAAATCCTGAGGTCCAACTGCGAAACTTCGGTCGCGCGGGATGCGGACAGGCAACCCGCCGGTCGCCTATGTTGGCCGTGACGAAACTGTGGACGATGCCCGGGGGCGCTGAGGCCCCTCGCGGGCATCATGTGGAGGAGGCGCTGTGAGCAGCGACCCGTGGGGCCGCGTCGACGAGACGGGGACCGTGTACGTGCGTACGGCCGACGGCGAGCAGGTCGTCGGTTCCTGGCAGGCCGGCTCCCCTGACGAGGCGTTGGCCTACTTCGAGCGCAAGTACGAGGGCCTGGTTGTCGAGATCGGCCTCCTCGAAAAGCGAGTACGGACCACCGACCTGTCCGCGAAGGACGCGCAGGCCGCCATCGACCATCTGCGCGAACAGGTGGAGGCGCACCACGCGGTCGGTGATCTGCAGGCGCTGCGGGGCCGGCTCGACGAGCTGGTGAAGACCGTGGAGTCGCGTCGCGAGGAGCGTCGGGCACAGCGTGCCAAGCAGTCCGACGAGGCCCGCAAGGCCAAGGAGGACCTGGTCGTCGAGGCGGAGCAGCTGGCCCAGTCCGACCAGTGGCGGTCGGCCGGTGAGCGGCTGCGCGCGCTGGTGGACACCTGGAAGGGGCTGCCGCGCCTGGACCGCAAGTCGGACGACGAGCTGTGGCACCGCTTCTCGCACGCCCGGTCGGCGTTCTCCAAGCGCCGCAAGGCGCACTTCGCGCAGCTCGACGCGCAGCGCGAGGACGCCCGCAAGGCCAAGGAGAAGCTGGTCGCCGAGGCCGAGTCGCTGTCGGACTCGACGGACTGGGGTCCGACGGCCGCGCGCTACCGCGAGCTGATGACGGAGTGGAAGGCCGCGGGCCGCGCCCAGCGCGAGCACGAGGACGACCTGTGGAACCGCTTCCGCGGCGCCCAGGACGTGTTCTTCGCGGCCCGTGGGTCCGCCTTCGCCGAGCGGGACGCGGAGCAGACCGAGAACCTGAAGCTGAAGGAGGAGCTGGCCGGCGAGGCCGAGAAGCTCCTGCCGATCACGGACCTGAAGTCCGCGCGGTCCGCCTTCCGCTCGATCAACGAGCGCTGGGAGGCCATCGGCCATGTGCCGCGCGACGCGCGTCCCAAGGTCGAGGGCCGGATGCACACGGTCGACCGGGCCATCCAGGAGGCCGAGGAGGCCGAGTGGCGCCGGACCAACCCGGAGGCACGCGCGCGTGCCGCGGGTCTGACCGGCCAGCTGCAGGCGGCCGTGGACAAGCTGAGGACGCAGATCGACCAGGCCCGCGCCCAGGGCAACACGTCCAGGGCGGACAAGCTGGAGCGTGAGCTGGAGGGCCGCCAGGCGCTCCTGGACCAGGCTCTCAAGGGCCTGCAGGAGTTCGGCGGCTGAGCGCGCCGAGCGCATCCGACGAGAGGGGCCCCGTACGCCGCGTACGGGGCCCCTCTCGGCGTGTGCCGGGCGTTACGACCGGTTACGGGCCGACGTGACCCGGTAGACGTCGTAGACGCCCTCCACGCCCCGTACGGCCTTCAGGACGTGGCCCAGGTGCTTGGGGTCGCCCATCTCGAAGGTGAAGCGGGAGGTGGCCACCCGGTCGCGGGAGGTCTGGACGGCCGCGGAGAGGATGTTGACGTGCTGGTCGGACAGGACGCGGGTGACGTCCGACAGGAGCCGGGACCGGTCCAGGGCCTCGACCTGGATGGCGACCAGGAAGACCGAGGACTGGGTGGGGGCCCACTCGACGTCCAGGATGCGCTCCGGTTCCCGGGACAGTGACTCCACGTTGACGCAGTCGCTGCGGTGAACCGATACACCACTGCCGCGGGTGACGAAGCCGATGATCGGGTCGCCGGGTACGGGCGTACAGCAGCGGGCGAGCTTGACCCAGACGTCGTCGACGCCCTTGACCACCACACCGGGGTCCTGGCTGCTGCGCCGCTTGCTGCGGCGGCCGCGGGACGGCGGGACCGCCTCGTCGATCTCCTCGGTGGCCGCCTCCTCGCCGCCGAGCGCCTGCACCAGTTTCTGCACGACGTTCTGCGCGGCCACGTGGCCCTCGCCGATCGCCGCGTAGAGCGAGGAGATGTCCGGGTAGCGCATCTCGTGGGCGAGCGTGACCAGCGAGTCGCCGGTGAGGATGCGCTGGATCGGCAGGTTCTGCTTGCGCATCGCGCGGACGATGGCGTCCTTGCCCTGCTCGATCGCCTCGTCCCGGCGCTCCTTGGAGAACCAGGCGCGGATCTTGTTGCGGGCACGCGGTGACTTGACGAAGCCCAGCCAGTCGCGGGACGGGCCCGCGCCGGGTGCCTTGGAGGTGAAGACCTCGACCAGGTCGCCGTTGTCCAGGGTGGATTCGAGCGGCACCAGGCGGCCGTTGACCCGCGCGCCTATGGTGCGGTGGCCGACCTCGGTGTGCACGGCGTACGCGAAGTCGACCGGGGTTGCCCCGGCCGGCAGCGCTATGACGTCGCCCTTGGGGGTGAAGACGAAGACCTCGTTGCGGGACAGGTCGAAGCGCAGGGACTCCAGGAACTCGCTGGGGTCCTCGGTCTCCTTCTGCCAGTCCAGCAACTGCCGCAGCCACGCCATGTCGTTGAGGTGGTCGTCCTTGCCCTTGCCGGACGACTTCGGCACGTCGGTACGGACCTTGGAGGCGCCGGCGACGGCCTCCTGCTTGTACTTCCAGTGCGCGGCGATGCCGTACTCGGCGCGGCGGTGCATGTCGAAGGTGCGGATCTGGAGTTCGACGGGCTTGCCGTTGGGGCCGATGACCGTGGTGTGCAGCGACTGGTACATGTTGAACTTGGGCATCGCGATGTAGTCCTTGAACCGGCCGGGGACCGGGTTCCATCGCGCGTGTACCGTGCCGAGGGCGGCGTAGCAGTCCCTGACCGTGTCCACCAGGACGCGGATGCCGACCAGGTCGTAGATCTCCGCGAAGTCGCGGCCGCGGACGATCATCTTCTGGTAGACGCTGTAGTAGTGCTTGGGGCGGCCGGTGACGGTCGCCTTGATACGGGCGGCACGCAGGTCGGCCTGGACCTCGTCGGTCACTATGGCCAGGTACTCGTCACGCTTCGGCGCCCGCTCGGCCACCAGCCGGACGATCTCGTCGTACATCTTGGGATAGAGGATCGCGAACGCGAGGTCCTCCAGCTCCCACTTGATGGTGTTCATGCCCAGGCGGTGGGCGAGCGGCGCGTAGATCTCCAGGGTCTCGCGCGCCTTCTTCTCCTGCTTCTCGCGCTTGAGATAGCGCATGGTGCGCATGTTGTGCAGGCGGTCGGCGAGCTTGATGACCAGGACGCGCGGGTCCTTGGCCATGGCGACGACCATCTTGCGCACGGTCTCGGCCTGCGCGGCCTCGCCGAACTTGACCTTGTCCAGCTTGGTCACGCCGTCGACGAGCAGCGCGACGACGTCACCGAAGTCGCGGCGCAGGTCCTCCAGGCCGTACTCGGTGTCCTCGACGGTGTCGTGCAGCAGACCCGCCATCAGCGTCGCCGGGTCCATGCCCAGCTCGGCGAGGATCGTGGTCACGGCGAGCGGGTGGGTGATGTACGGGTCGCCGCTCTTGCGCTTCTGGCCGCGGTGCCAGCGTTCGGCGACCTGGTAGGCGCGCTCGATCTGGCGCAGCGTGGCGTTCTCGATCTTGGGGTCGTTGCTGCGGACTATGCGCAGCAGCGGCTCCAGGACCGGGTTGTACGGGTTGGCGCGCTGCACGCCGAGACGGGCGAGGCGGGCACGGACGCGGTTGGAGGAGCCGGTGCGCGCGGGCTGGCCGCTGTTGGGGCGGCTCGCGGGACGCTCGGCCGGGGCCGGTTTGGGGCGCGAGGTCTCGGCCGACTTCTCGGCGGGCGCGGACTGGGCGTGCTCGACCGGCCCGCGGGTGTCGTTCTTCGTCTGCGACACGTTCGGCGCGGGCTTGGCCGCGGGCGCCGAGGCAGGCTCGGGCTTGGCGGCGGTCAGTGGCTGGGCCTCGTCTGGCAAGAGGGCTCCTCGTGCGCGATCCGGGTCCCCCGGTCAGGCTCCGGAGTGCCCATGGTAGCGATCCTGCGCCATGTCATCGCCTGCAGGCCGAACCGAGAACCGTATACCCAAGTAACACGGGAGGCTGCCGAGGGATTCCACCGGGGTGTCCTGGGGGTTGCGAGAGCCCCGGGCAAACGCGAACGGCCGCCCCCCAGGGACGGCCGTTCGATCAGCTGTACGACGCTCAGATCTGGAGGAGGGCCTCCAGCGGCGCTCCGCCCAGGGCCTGCTCCAGGCGGCCGCGGCCGCCCAGGAAGCCCAGCTCCATCAGGACCGCGACGCCCGCGACCTCGGCACCGGCGCGGTGGATCAGCTTGATCGCGGCCTCCGCGGTGCCGCCGGTGGCGAGCACGTCGTCGACGATCAGGATCCGGTCGTCCGTGCCGAGGTCCTCGGCGTGCACCTCGATCTCGGCAGAGCCGTACTCCAGCTCGTAGGCCTGGCGGAGGGTGGCTCCGGGGAGCTTGCCCGCCTTGCGGACCGGGATGAAGCCGAGGCCGGCGCGGACGGCGACCGGGGCGCCCAGGATGAAGCCCCGGGCCTCCAGGCCGACGACCTTGGTGGCGCCGGTGCGCCCGGCGATCTCCGCGAGGGCGTCGGTGAGCGCGGTGAACGCGGCCGGGTCCGCCAGGAGCGGGGTGATGTCCTTGAACATCACGCCCTGCTCCGGGTAGTCCTCGACGTCCCTGATACGGCTGAGCAGCAGTTCCCTGATGTCCGTCATCGGCGCTTCCCCGACGGACGCCCGCGGCCGCCCCGGTTGCGGGGGGAGGCGGGCTGGTTGCGCGGGCCGACGACGGCCGGAGAGGCGTCCTCGGGTCCCTCCGGGCCCCCGACTCGGGCCTCGGCGAACTCCTCCTCGGCGGCGGCCTGGGCCCGCTTGGCGAGGACGCGCCTGCGCAGCGCCTTCATCTGCGGCTCGGCCTCCTTGAGGTCGGCGACGAGCGGCGTGGCGATGAAGATCGACGAGTAGGCACCGGCGGCCAGACCGACGAACAGCGACAGCGAGATGTCGTTGAGCGTACCCGCGCCGAGGAAGCCACCGCCGATGAACAGCAGGCCCGCGACCGGCAGCAGCGCGACCACCGTGGTGTTGATCGAACGGACCAGGGTGCCGTTGATCGACTGGTTGGCGATGTCGCTGTAGGTGAAGCGGGTCTGCTTGGTGATGTCCTTCGTCTGCTCCTTGAGGCTGTCGAAGACGACGACCGTGTCGTAGAGCGAGTAACCGAGGATCGTCAGCAGACCGATGATCGTGCCGGGCGTGACCTCGAAGCCGACCAGGGCGTAGATACCGGTCGTGATCGTGATGTCGTGGATCAGCGCGACCAGGGCCGCGATCGCCATGCGCCACTCGAAGGCGATCGCCAGGTAGATCACCACGAGGACCATGAAGATGCCGAGGCCTTCCCAGGCCTTGTTGGCGATCTGGTCACCCCAGCTGGGGCCGACCAGGTCGGCGGCGATGGACTCGGGGTCCAGCTTCATGTCCTTGGCCAGCTCGGCCTTGGTGGCGTCCGACTTCTCGGTGTCCATGCCGGCGATCTGGATACGCAGACCTCCGGAGCCGAGCTTCTGCACGACTGCGTCGTGGCCGGCTGCCTCCGTCGCATAGGTCTGTGCCTGGGAGACCGAGACGCTGGTCTTCGGGGTGGTGAAGACGGCACCGCCCTGGAAGTCGATGCCCATGTTCAGGCCGCGCACCGCCAGGCCGACGATGGCCGTGATGGTGATCAGGATGGAGACGCCGTACCAGATCTTGCGCTTGCCGACGAAGTCGTAGCTGATCTCGCCGCGGTGGAGTCGGGCGCCGAGGCTGCCGAGTTTCGACATCGCTCACGCTTCCTTCGGGTCGACAGGGCCGGCGACAGGACCGGCGGGACGGCGGGTGCGGCGCAGCGGGGGCTTGGCGCCCAGACCCTTCGGGTCGAGCCCGGACCACTTGTGGCCGCTCGCGAAGAACTTACGCCGGGCGAGGATCGTCATCAGCGGCTTGGTGAAGAAGAAGACGACGACCACGTCGAGCACGGTGGTCAGACCGAGGGTGAACGCGAAGCCCTGGACCTTGCCGACGGTCACGATGAACAGCACGGCGGCGGCCAGGAACGACACGAAGTCGGAGACCAGGATGGTGCGCCGGGCACGCGGCCAGGCCCGCTCGACGGCGGGACGCAGCGTGCGGCCCTCGCGGATCTCGTCCCGGATGCGTTCGAAGAACACGATGAACGAGTCGGCTGTGATACCGATCGCGACGATCGCACCACAGACGGCCGGAAGGTTCAGCGCGAAGCCGATGGCCTGGCCGAGCAACGCCATGAGCACGTAGGTCAGGATCGCGGAGACCAGCAGCGAGGCCATGGCGACCAGCGACAGACCCCGGTAGTAGACCACCAGGTAGACCACGACCAGGGCGAGGCCGATGGCACCGGCCAGCAGACCGGCGTGCAGCTGCTCGCCGCCGAGCGCGGCGGTGACGGTGGTGACGCTCTGCTCCTTGAAGGACAGCGGGAGCGCGCCGTACGACAGCATGTTGGAGAGGCTCTGGGCCTCCTCCTGGGTGAAGCTGCCGGAGATCTCCGCCTGGCCGCCGGTGATCGACTGGCTCACGTACGGGCTGGAGACGACCTCGCCGTCCAGGACGATGCCGAACTCGTTCTGCGGCTGCTGGTTCTTGGCCAGCTGGGCGGTGATGTCGGCGAACTTCTTGGCTCCGCTGGAGTTGAAGTTCATCTGGACCTGCCAGCCCGCGGCGGTCTGCGTGTCGAAGACGGCCTGGGCCTTCTTGACCTCGGTGCCGTCGACGGCGGCCGGGCCGAGCACGTACTTGTACCAGACGCCGGAGACCTTGCCGCAGGCCACCGTCGAGTCGGTGGGCTTGGCGTTCTTGCCGGCCGTGGCGCGCTGGGCGTCCTTGGAGCAGTCCAGCGCGGTGTACTGGGCCTCCAGCTTGCTGGCCGCGGCGGAAGCGCCCGCATCGGCCGAGGAGGAGGCGGAGGGGCTCGCCGACGAGCTCGCGGACGCCGACGAGGACGGCGTGGAGTCGGCCTTCAGGGCGTCCGTGACGGCGCGGCCCTGGGAGGTGGCGGACGACGACGGCGAGGCGGAGGACGACCCGGACGCCTTCTGGGAGCCCGACGCGCTGCTCGACGGGCTCGCGCTCGTGCTCGGGGAGGCGGTGGAGCTGCCGCTGGCGGACGCGCTCGGGGAGGCGGTCGCCGCGGCGCCGGCGCTGGCCTCGCTGGCCAGGACCGGACGGAAGTACAGCTTCGCGGTGGTGCCGACCTGCTGGCGGGCCTCCTCGGAGTTGGTGCCCTTGGGGATGTTGACGATGATGTTGCTCGTCCCCTGGGTCTGCACCTCCGCCTCGGAGACACCGAGGCCGTTGACACGGCGGTTCATGATCTCGACCGCGGTGTCCATGTTGGCCTTGTTGATCGCGGACCCTTGGTCGGCCTTCGCCTGCAGCGTGATGCTCGTACCACCGGCCAGGTCGATACCGAGGCGCGGGGTGGTGTTGCCGGAGAGGAACATCCCTCCGGTGAGCGCCACGATGGCGATCAGGATCAAGGCCAGCGAGCGCCCTGGCTTGCTCTGGGCGCTCGCGCTCCGGCCCCTCTTAGGTGCTGCCACCTTCTCGTACTCCCTCTCGGGCCGCCGCGCGCCTGGTCGGCGCGGTCGGCCATGACATGGTGTCGGGATCCCGTCCGGGAAACAGACGCGCCCGGGGTGCGTCCGGCGCGGGTGATGCGCGCCGTGCTCCCCGGGACACGGCTACTTCGCGTCGGAGTCGCCGTCGGTCTTCTTCGGCTCTTCGTCGGCCTTCGCCTCGGTGGGCTCCGCCTCCTTGGCCTCCACCGTGTCCTCGGCCTTCTCGTCGGCCTTCTCCTCGGCCACGTCCTTCTTGCCGAAGTCGACGGCCTTGTCGCCGGAGGCGGCGGCAGCGCCGGCGGGCTCGTCGTCGGTCTCGGTGAGGGAGGAGGCGTCGTCCGGAACGATGTCGGTGTCGGACTTCAGGTCGTGCTCGATGCCGTGCACGATGCGGTTGTACTCGTCGTCGGTGAGCACGGCGCCGATCGCGTTCTTCGCGAAGAGGAGGTCGACGCCCGGGCCGGCGTCGAGGAGGACCGTGTCCTCGTTGACTTCCTTGACCGTCGCGTACATGCCCCCGATGGTGCGGACGCCACTGCCGGGCTGCATCTCGTTCCGCATCTGCTTCGCCTGCTGCTGGCGCTTCCTGTTGGAACGCGTCATCAGGAACATGGCTGCGATAAGGACGATGAAGAAGAGAAGAGGCAAGGTATTCACGAGACGGAATTTCCTTCGCGCAGCCGCGGCGGTGAGCGGCCTGGATGATGGGGGTGTGGTCGGCGCCGCCCGCAAAGGCAGCATCGGCGGAGTCTAAGCGAGTCCGCGCGCATGGAACAACGCTCAGCATGGCACCTGGGTTCCTGCGCCCGCCAATGCCCCGCCGTCACGAAGAGATCACGTCTGCCCACGGGCCCCGCGGGGCGGGCGGCCCAGTACGGGGGCCAGGGGTAAGGGAGAGACGGGACACATCCCGCCGCAGACACGCAGACCGGGCACGCACGTCCGGGCGTCCGCCCGGTGTCACGTGCCGAACAGGTCCTGTTGGCCTGGTCCCGTCCCCCGGGGTGCCGTCAGGCCCAGGTGCGCCCAGGCCGCGGGGGTGGCGACGCGGCCGCGCGGGGTGCGGGCGAGGAGGCCCTCGCGGACCAGGAAGGGCTCGGCGACCTCCTCGACCGTCTCGCGCTCCTCCCCCACCGCGACGGCCAGCGTCGACAGACCGACCGGGCCGCCGCCGAAGAGCTTGAGCAGGGCCTCCAGGACCGCGCGGTCGAGCCGGTCGAGGCCGCGCTCGTCGACCTCGTAGACGGCCAGGGCCGCATGCGCGATCTCGCGGGTGATCAGTCCGTCCGCCTTCACCTGCGCGTAGTCGCGGACGCGGCGCAGCAGCCGGTTGGCGATCCGGGGCGTGCCGCGCGAGCGGCCGGCGATCTCGGCGGCGCCGGCCGGGTCGATCTCGACGTCCAGCAGGTTCGCCGAGCGGTGCACCACCCGCTCCAGCTCCCGCGGCTCGTAGAACTCCATGTGCGCGGTGAAGCCGAAGCGGTCACGCAGCGGCGGCGGCAGCAGGCCGGCCCGCGTGGTGGCGCCGACCATGGTGAACGGGGGGAGTTCGAGGGGGATGGCGGTGGCGCCGGGGCCCTTGCCGACGATGACGTCGACCCGGAAGTCCTCCATCGCCATGTACAGCATCTCCTCGGCGGGCCGGGACATGCGGTGGATCTCGTCGAGGAAGAGCACCTCGCCCTCCTGGAGGGAGGAGAGGATCGCCGCCAGGTCGCCGGCGTGCTGGATGGCGGGGCCCGAGGTGATGCGGATCGGGGCGCCCATCTCCGCCGCGATGATCATCGAGAGGGTGGTCTTGCCCAGGCCGGGGGCGCCGGAGAGCAGCACGTGGTCGGCGGTGGCGCCCCGCGCGCGGGCAGCCCGCAGGACCAGGTCCAGCTGCTCGCGGACCTTCTCCTGGCCGATGAACTCGCCGAGGTCCTTGGGGCGCAGGGCGGCCTCGACGGCCTGGTCCTCACGGTCGGCGACAGCACCCACCAGCCGCTCCGCGTCGGCGCCGGTGTCGGTCGTGTCGTCCCAGTTCATAAGTGATGTGCCTCAGCGGTGGTGGGGTCAGCGGGCGCGGTTGAGGGTCTGCAGGGCCGCCTTGAGCAGCTGGCCGACCTGGGGGGTGCCCCCGGCGGCCTCGGCCTGCGGGGCGACGGCGGTGACGGCCTCCTCGGCCTCCCTGGTCGCGTAGCCGAGGCCGATCAGCGCGGCGTGCAGCTGGTCGCGCCAGCCCTGGCTGACCGGCGCGCCGATCGCGGGGGCGCCGAGGGGCTCGCCGAGCCGGTCCTTCAGCTCCAGGAGCAGCTTCTGGGCGCCCTTCTTGCCGATGCCGGGGACGGCGGTGAGGGACTTCTCGTCGCCGGTGGCGACGGCCCGGCGCAGCGCGTCGGGGCTGTGCACCGCCAGCATGGCCTGGGCGAGCCGGGGTCCGACCCCGCTCGCCGTCTGCAGCAGCTCGAAGGTCTGGCGCTCGTCGTCGTCGGCGAAGCCGTACAGGGTGAGCGAGTCCTCCCGGACGACGAGGGAGGTGGCGAGCTTGG
This sequence comes from Streptomyces sp. NPDC026538, assembly GCF_055567535.1. NCBI lineage: Bacteria > Bacillati > Actinomycetota > Actinomycetes > Kitasatosporales > Streptomycetaceae > Streptomyces > Streptomyces sp. NPDC026538. The sequence goes on along the minus strand of NZ_JBVHQG010000009.1, from coordinate 387,551 downwards.
CCTGCTGACCCATCCGCAGCCCGGACAGGGTGTTGGGCGTGCACTGGACCGCGATGCCGATCCCGCCCACCTCGACGACCGCGGAATCCGGGGCGAGGGCGGCGACCGGGCCGCTCACGAAGGCGATCATGCCGTACGGCCTTTCGTTGCGTTGGCTGCGTGCAGGGCGACGGCCTGCTGGAGTCGGTTCTGGGCGGGGGCCCGCCAGATGTGGCAGATGGCGAGCGCGAGGGCGTCGGCGGCGTCGGCCGGCTTGGGCGGCGCGTCCAGCCGCAGCAGCCGGGTGACCATGGAGCCGACCTGGGCCTTGTCGGCGCGCCCCGAGCCGGTGACGGCGGCCTTGACCTCGCTGGGGGTGTGCAGGGCGACCGGGATGCCCCGGCGGGCGGCGCACAGCATGGCGACGGCGCTGGCCTGGGCGGTGCCCATCACGGTCCGGACGTTGTGCTGGCTGAACACCCGCTCCACGGCGACGAATTCGGGCCGGTGCTCGTCCAACCACTGCTCGATGCCCTGCTCGATGGCGACCAGGCGATGGCCGAGTTCGGCGTCCGCGGGCGTGCGGACGACTCCGACACCGACCATGGTCAACGGCCGTCCGGCGACGCCTTCGACGACCCCGACACCGCATCGGGTCAGTCCGGGGTCCACCCCGAGTACACGCACCGCGCCCCTCCCGTCGTCCTCCCCAGCCACCGCTGGGCGGTACCCCCAGTTCGTGCAGGCTATCCGGTGCCACCGACAACAGCGGCGGGCCGGTGGGACGTGTCCCTCCGGCCCGCCGAAATCGCTCGGCCCACGGCGGCGTTACGCGTCGACCTTCTCCATGACCTCGTCGCTGACGTCGAAGTTGGCGAAGACGTTCTGCACGTCGTCGCTGTCCTCCAGCGCGTCGATCAGCTTGAAGATCTTCCGGGCGCCCTCCTCGTCCAGCTCGACCTGCATGGTCGGGACGAAGTTGGCCTCGGCGGAGTCGTAGTCGATGCCGGCGTCCTGCAGGGCGGTGCGGACCGCGACCATGTCGGTGGCCTCGCTGAGCACCTCGAAGGACTCGCCGAGGTCGTTGACCTCCTCGGCGCCCGCGTCGAGCACCGCGCCCAGCACGTCGTCCTCGGTCAGCTCGCCCTTGGGGACGATCACGACGCCCTTGCGGTTGAAGAGGTACGACACCGAGCCCGGGTCGGCCATGGAGCCGCCGTTGCGGGTCATGGCGACGCGGACGTCGGAGGCGGCGCGGTTGCGGTTGTCGGTGAGGCACTCGATGAGCACCGCGACGCCGTTCGGGCCGTAGCCCTCGTACATGATCGTCTCGTAGTCGGCGCCACCGGCTTCGAGACCGCCGCCGCGCTTGACCGCGGAGTCGATGTTCTTGTTCGGGACCGACTGCTTCTTCGCCTTCTGGATGGCGTCGTAAAGCGTCGGGTTGCCCTCGATGTCGACGCCGCCCATCCGCGCGGCGACCTCGATGTTCTTGATCAGCTTCGCGAAGAGCTTGCCGCGCTTGGCGTCGATCACGGCCTTCTTGTGCTTCGTCGTGGCCCATTTAGAGTGGCCGGACATCTGCCTGTCTCCTTCGCGTAACCCATCTCTGCAACGAACGCCAGAGATCCTACTAGGACTCCGTCACCCGGTTCGCGTGCACCATGTCGACGAACAGGGAGTGCACACGGTGGTCGCCGGTCAGTTCCGGGTGGAACGACGTGGCGAGCGCGTTGCCCTGGCGGACCGCGACGATGTGGCCGTCGTGTTCGGCGAGCACCTCGGCCGCGGCGCCGACCGACTCGACCCAGGGGGCGCGGATGAACACGCCCTCTACAGGATCGCCTGCGACGCCCTTGACGTCGACCGCCGCCTCGAACGACTCGTTCTGCCGTCCGAAGGCGTTGCGGCGCACGATCATGTCGATGCCGCCGATCGTCTCCTGGCCCGAGCGCGGGTCGAGGATCTTGTCGGCGAGCATGATCATGCCGGCGCAGGTGCCGTAGACGGGCATTCCGGCCCGCACGCGCGCGCGGAGGGGCTCCATCACGCCGAACAGGACGGCCAGTTTGGAGATGGTGGTGGACTCGCCGCCCGGGATGACCAGGCCGTCCACCTCGGCGAGTTCCTCGGCGCGCCGGACCGGCCTGGCCAGGGCGTCGGCCGCGGCCAGGGCGACGAGGTGTTCCCGTACGTCGCCCTGGAGCGCGAGTACGCCGACCACCGGAGTGGTCATCACCAGCCCCGGTTCGCGTAGCGCTCGGTCTCGGGAAGGGTGTCGCAGTTGATGCCGACCATGGCCTCGCCGAGGTCGCGGGACGCGTCGGCGATGATCTTCGGGTCGTCGTAGAAGGTGGTCGCCTTGACGATGGCGGCGGCGCGCTTGGCCGGGTCGCCGGACTTGAAGATGCCGGAGCCGACGAAGACGCCCTCGGCACCGAGCTGGCGCATCAGGGCCGCGTCGGCCGGAGTGGCGACACCGCCGGCGGAGAACAGCACGACCGGCAGCTTGCCGAGCTCGGCGACCTCCTTGACCAGCTCGTAGGGGGCGCGCAGCTCCTTGGCGGCGGCGTACAGCTCGTTGTTGTCGCAGCCGCGCAGCTTGGCGATCTCGCCCTTGATCTGGCGCAGGTGGCGGACGGCCTCGACGACGTTGCCGGTGCCGGCCTCGCCCTTGGAGCGGATCATGGCCGCGCCCTCGGCGATCCGGCGCAGGGCCTCGCCGAGGTTGGTGGCACCGCAGACGAAGGGGGTGGTGAAGGCCCACTTGTCGGAGTGGTTGACCTCGTCGGCCGGGGTGAGGACCTCGGACTCGTCGATGTAGTCGACGCCGAGCGACTGGAGGACCTGGGCCTCGACGAAGTGGCCGATCCGGGACTTGGCCATGACCGGGATGGAGACGGCTTCGATGATGCCTTCGATCATGTCCGGGTCGGACATCCGGGCCACTCCGCCGTCCTTGCGGATGTCGGCCGGGACCCGCTCCAGGGCCATGACGGCGACGGCGCCCGCGTCCTCGGCGATCTTCGCCTGCTCCGGCGTGACGACGTCCATGATCACGCCGCCCTTGAGCTGTTCGGCCATGCCGCGCTTCACGCGGGCGGTGCCGGTCTCGGGGGCCTGGTTCTCAACGGTGGACACGGGTGACCTCACTGGGTGAAAGAGGGTTTCTGCAAACACCGAGGAAACGCGAGTGGACCAGTCCACAGCAAGGGCCAATGGCAAGCCGGTGGATCCTTTTGGCCTGCCGCGACCGGCCGGCCGCAGCTCAGGCGGCCGGTCCGGTGCCGCGGTCCGCCAGCGCGGCGGGCGGCTCGTCGTCCATTTCGAAGGCCATCGGGAAGGGGGCGTGGCCGGCCAGCCGGAACCAGCGGACCTTGCGGTGCTCCCGCAGCCGGCGGGCCGCGCCGACGGCGTCGTTGTGGAAGCGGCGGGCCATCGGCACCCGGCGCACGGCCTCGGCCAGCTCGCTGGTGGCGGCCTCGCCGCCGGGGGCCGCACGGACCTCCTCGACCTGCTGCGGATGTTCGAAGACCGCGCGCAGGGCCTGGCTCAGGTCGCTCTCGGCGACCTCCCGCTGGTCTTCCTCGGCCTGCCGGGCGGCGTGCGCGGCCTCGTACAGCACGATCGACGCGGCGGGGTCCAGCACCCCGGCGGTCGCCAGCTCCTGGGCGACGGAGGCGCGCCGCAGCAGCTGGGCGTCGAGGGCGGCGCGGGCGGCGTCGATGCGCGCGTGCAGCCGGTCGAGCCGTCCCGCGGTCCAGCTCAGGTACAGGCCGATCGCCACGAGGGCGGCGAGGATCCAGAGGCTCCAGATGAGCGTTGCGGTCACGGGCGGAACGCTATAGGACGTGCCCGCGGGAGCGCCCCCGAAGGGGCGCGGGGCCGTATCCGACATGCGGCTACCGCCGCGCGGGCGCGACCGGCCACGACGGCGCCGCAGCCGTCAGACAGGCCCTAGTCCCGCGCCAGCCCGAACCGGGCCCGCAGCCCCGGGCGTTCGTCGGCCGCCACCGCGGCCGCGCCCGCGGTCACCGTCTCGTAGACGGACAGGATGTCCGCGCCCACGGTCGACCAGTCGAAGCGGCGCACGTGCACGCTGCCGCGTGCGCTCAGCGCGGCCCGGCGCTCCGGGTCCGCCAAGAGCCGTACCGCCGCCTGAGCCAGTTCGTCCGCGTCCTCGTTGGGGAAAAGTTCGCCCGCCGCCCCTTGGTCCAGGACCTGGGCGAAGGCGTCGAGGTCGGAGGCGAGGACGGGCGCCCCGGCGGAGAGTGCCTCGACCAGGATGATCCCGAAGCTCTCGCCGCCCGTGTTGGGCGCGATGTACAGGTCGAGGCTGCGCAGGAAGCGGGCCTTGTCCTCGTCGCTGATCATGCCGAGGAACTCCACGCGGGAGCGCAGTTCGGCGGGCAGGGACTCGACGGCGGCCTCCTCGTCGCCGCGGCCGGCCACCAGAAGGCGCGTCTGCGGGCGGGCGGCGAGGATCTCGGGCAGGGCCTTCATCAGCACCGGCAGGCCCTTGCGGGGCTCGTCGATCCGGCCGATGAAGCCGATGGTGTCGCCCTGCCACTCGGGGCGCGGCTCGGCCTCGGCGAAGAAGTCGACGTCGACGCCGTTGGGGATGACCACCGCGTCCCCGCCGAGGTGCTCGACCAGCGTGCGGCGGGCGTACTCGCTGACCGCGATCCGGGCGCTGATCTTCTCCAGGGCGGCCTGCAGGATCGAGTACGCGGCGATCATCGCGCGGGAGCGCGGGTTGGAGGTGTGGAACGTCGCGACCATCGGGCCCTGCGCCGCCCAGCAGGTCAGCAGGCCGAGGGAGGGCGAGGCCGGCTCGTGGATGTGGACCACGTCGAACGCCCCGTCGTGCAGCCAGCGCCGCACCCGCGCCGCGGACAGGAAGCCGAAGTTGAGGCGGGCCACCGAGCCGTTGTACGGCACCGGGACCGCGCGGCCCGCCGAGACGACGTACGGCGGCAGTGGGGTGTCGTCGTCGGCCGGGGCGAGGACGGAGACGTCGTGGCCGAGGCGGATGAAGTACTCGGCGAGGTCTCGGATGTGGAACTGGACGCCACCCGGCACGTCCCAGGAGTACGGGCAGACGATACCGATCCTCACGACGGCCCCTTCGCGGGGTCGAGGTCGGCGAGCCACAGCCGCTGGAGCATGTGCCAGTCCTCCGGATGGTCGGCGATCCCGGTGGCGAAGGCATCGGCCAGCGCCTGTGTCATGACAGACGTCTTCGACTCCCGGTCACCTGACTCGGGGACGTCGATCGGCGCGTGCACCCGGCCCTTCATGACGGGGGTGTCGTCGTACCAGAGGGTCACCGGGAGCAGGTACGCGCCGGTCTGCTGGGCCAGCAGAGCCGGTCCGGCCGGCATCCGGGCCTTGTCGCCGAAGAAGTCCACCTCGACGCCGGAGGCGGACAGGTCACGGTCGGCGACCAGGCAGATCAGGCCGCCGTCGCGGAGTCTGCGGGCGAGGGTGCCGAAGGCGGAGCCCCCGCTGTGCGGCAGGACCTCCATGCCGAGGCTCTCGCGGTAGGCGACGAAACGGTCGTACAGCGTCTCCGGCTTGAGGCGCTCGGCGACCGTGGTGAACGGGGTCTTCAGCTCGGTGGTGACCCAGGCGCCGGCGAGGTCCCAGTTGGCCAGGTGCGGCAGCGCGATGATCACGCCCCGGCCGGAGGCGAGGCCGTCGGTGAGGTGGTGGACGTCCTTGGGCGCGAAACCGGTCCGGATCCGGTCCTCGCTCCAGGCAGGCAGCCGGAAGGACTCCATCCAGTAGCGCAGGTACGACCGCATGCCCGCCCGCGACAGCTCGCGCAGCCGCTCCGGGCTCGCGTCGGGCAGCACGCGCGCGTAGTTGGACTCCAGGCGCTCGACGCCCTTGCCGCGCTGCCGCCAGGCGAGGTCCGCGACGGTCCGGCCGAGGCGCACGGCGACCGGCTCGGGGAGTCTCTTGACGGTGCTCCAGCCGAGCCCGTACAGACCGTCGGTGAGCCGGTCGGCGGCGGTCACTGCCCGGCCTCGCTCCCGTGGGAGGCCTTCTCCCGCTCGGCCGCGGCCTCCGCCTCGGCGGACTCCCGGCGGACCGTGACGACCCGCTGGACGAGGGTGACCAGGCTGCCGACGGCGACGACCCACAGGGCGATCGGGAGCAGGATCTGGATGCCCGGCACACCGAACTTGTGGAAACCGGCCAGACCGGCCGCCACCAGCGAGATCACCAGGCGCTCGGCGCGCTCGACCAGACCGTTGACGGCCACCGGCAGCCCGATCGACTCGCCGCGCGCCTTGGTGTACGACACCACCTGGCCGCTGGCCAGGCAGAAGATGGAGACGGCGCACAGGACGTCGTTGTCGCCGTTGCCCGCGTACCAGAGGGCGAAGCCGCCGAAGATGGCGCCGTCGGCGACCCGGTCCAGGGTGGAGTCCAGGAAGGCGCCCCAGCGGCTGGTGCGGCCCAGCTGGCGGGCCATGTTTCCGTCGACCAGGTCCGAGAACACGAACAGTGTGATCACGATCGTGCCCCAGAAGAACTCGCCCCGGGGGAAGAAGACCAGCGCGCCCGCGACCACTCCGGCCGTGCCGAGGAGCGTGACCGTGTCCGGGCTCACACCCCGGCGGATGAGAAACGCGGCGAACGGTGTGAGGACACGCGTGAAAAATGCACGCGCGTACTTGTTCAGCATGGCCTTCCCGACGGTCGTTGCGCCGTGTGGCCCCTGCTGGCCACCCCGGCTGGCCCATCGTAGCCACGCGCGCGTGTGTGCGACGGGCGGGCACTCGCAGAGGGCACCGGTGGCGGCGCGCGGAGGGCCCCGCGGGCACGATCACGTCCTTCGTATGGACGCACCGTGACGGGAGTGGAAAGCTCGAATAACCGCGGGCGTCATCGGAGCCGCCACCGCACGCGGCCCGCCATGCTCGCCCGCGCCCACACAGACCTCACCGTGCACGGGAGGCATAGCCATGGGCGACAAGGTCAAGGAACACCCCGGAGCCGCCGGCAGGGCTACAGCGGCCGACCACCCCGCGTCCGTACGGAATGTGGTGCTGGTCGGCCACTCCGGATCGGGCAAGACCACGTTGGTGGAGGCTCTCGCGCTGACCGCGGGAGCGGTGAACCGGGCGGGCCGGGTGGAGGACGGCGGCACGGTCTCGGACTACGACGACATCGAGCACCGGCAGCAGCGCTCCGTACAGCTGTCACTGGTACCGGTCGACTGGAACGGAATCAAGATCAATATCCTGGACACCCCGGGATACGCCGACTTCGTCGGTGAACTGAGGGCCGGTCTGCGCGCGGCGGACGCGGCCCTTTTCGTCGTCTCGGCCTCGGACGGGGTGGACGGCTCGACCCGGATGGTGTGGGAGGAGTGCGCGGCCGTCGGGATGCCACGGGCGATCGTCATCACGCACCTGGAGGCCGCCCGCGCGGACTTCGAGGAGATGACCCGGGTGTGCGCCGAGGCGTTCGGCGCCGACGACCCCGACGCCGTGCTCCCGCTCTACCTGCCGCTGCACGGCCCGCAGGGGCCGGACGGGCACGCGCCCGTGACCGGTCTCGTCGGGCTGCTCACGCAGAAGCTGTTCGACTACTCCTCCGGGGAGCGCAAGGAGTCCGAGCCCGGGCCGGACCAGCTGCCGGACATCGACGAGGCCCGCAACCGGCTGATCGAGGGGATCATCTCGGAGAGCGAGGACGAGACGCTCATGGACCGCTATCTGGGCGGCGAGCAGATCGACCTCAAGACGCTGATCGAGGATCTGGAGCGGGCCGTGGCACGCGGGGCGTTCTTCCCCGTGCTGGCCGCCGCCCCGGCCACCGACGGCGCCCGCCAGGGGCTCGGCACGGTGGAACTGCTGGAGCTGGTCACGGGCGGGTTCCCGACCCCGTTCGAGCACCCCACGCCGGGGGTCACCACCATCGACGGCGAGCCACGTGACATCAAGCCGTGCGACACGGGCGGTCCGCTGGTCGCCGAGGTGGTGAAGACCGCCTCCGACCCGTACGTCGGCCGGGTCTCCCTGGTCCGGGTCTTCTCCGGCACCCTGCGCCCCGACGAGACGGTCCATGTCTCCGGGCACGGCCTCGCCGACCGCGGCCACGAGGACCATGACGTCGACGAGAAGATCGGCGCCCTGTCCACGCCGTTCGGCAAGCAGCAGCGCCCGGTCACCCATGTCATCGCCGGTGACCTCGCGTGCGTGGCGAAGCTCGGCCGCGCTGAGACCGGGGACACCCTCTCCGGCAAGGACGACCCGCTGCTCATGGAGCCGTGGGAGATGCCCGACCCGCTGCTGCCGCTGGCCATCCAGGCGCACAGCAAGGCGGACGAGGACAAGCTCTCGCAGGGCCTGTCCCGCCTGGTCGCCGAGGATCCGACCATGCGGCTGGAACAGAACCAGGACACCCACCAGGTGGTGCTGTGGTGCCTCGGGGAGGCGCACGCGGACGTCGCCCTGGAGCGGCTGCGCAGCCGGTACGGGGTCCAGGTCGACGTCGTACCGCACAAGGTGTCCCTCCGGGAGACGTTCGCCGGCAAGTCCGCCGGGCGCGGCCGGCACGTCAAACAGTCCGGCGGGCACGGGCAGTTCGCGATCTGCGAGATCGAGGTGGAGCCCCTGCCGGGCGGCTCCGGCATCGAGTTCGTCGACAAGGTGGTCGGCGGCGCGGTGCCCCGGCAGTTCATCCCGTCCGTCGAGAAGGGCATCAGGGCGCAGGCCACCAAGGGGGTCGCCGCCGGCTACCAGCTGGTCGACGTGCGGGTCACCCTGCTCGACGGCAAGGCGCACTCGGTGGACTCCTCCGACGCCGCCTTCCAGACGGCGGGCGCGCTGGCACTGCGGGAGGCCGCGGCGGACGCCAGGATCCATCTCCTCGAGCCGGTGGCGGAGGTGTCCGTGCTGGTCGGCGACGACTACGTGGGCGCGGTGATGAGCGACCTGTCCGGACGGCGCGGCCGGGTCCTCGGCACCGAGCAGACCAGTGGCGGGCGCACGCTGATCAAGGCCGAGGTGCCCGAGTTCGAGATCGGCCGGTACGCGGTCGACCTGCGCTCGCTGTCGCACGGCACGGCGCGTTTCAGCCGCTCGTACGCCCGCCACGAGCCGATGCCACCGCAGATCGCCGAGAAAATTCGCGAACAGGTCAAGGAGGCCTCGTAGTCGGCCTCATAGTCGGGATGGTCGACGAGTTGTCGCAGCCGGCGACAAGGGTGTTCGGCGGACGGTTTCGGCCGTCCGCCGACGGTTGTCGGTGGCCGGGGATACCCTGAGTACTTGATCAACAGGTGTGCGGAGTACGGAAGTCGGGAAGGCCGCAGGAGCGGGACGGCGGCAAGTGGGGGCGGGAATGAGCTTCGAGGACTTCTTCGGGCCACAGGTGCCCAGGCCGGGCGGCGAGGCGCAGGCCCCGACCTATGCCCTGGCCTCGGCGGCCTACCGGGACACGCCGATGGAGGAGATCAAGAAGGCCGACAACGAGTGGCACCAGTCCACGGTCAACGCGGGCCGCAAGTGGGCGAAGATCTTCCGGCCCAACTTCGGTGAGGCGTACTCCCAGGCGGTCATCGACCGCATGCTGGGCGTCGACCGCAAACCGCTCATCCAGTCCTTCGGCAGCGAACCCCAGGTGGTCGTCGAGCACTGCCTGGCGGCCAACCGCATCCGCAAGGAACGCGACCAGCGGCTGACCGCCGTCATGCTCCTGTGCGGCGTGCTGTTCCTGCCCGGCCTGGTGGTCTGGCTGCTGGTCTTCCAACTCCGCGCGTCCATGCTGAAGGCCGGCAACAAGCAGGTCTCCGGGCTCGGCAGCGCCCTGCTGGCGGCCGTCGGCGTGCTCGCCGTGATCTTCCTGGTCCGGATGCCTCTCACCGGCTTCTGGGGCTGGTACGCGCGCGGCTGCATCGTGCTCCCCGTCGTCGGCTGGTACCTGGCCAAGCGGCTCTGCGAGCGCACCGCGCAGGACCTGCGCGCGGCCTGGGACGGTCTGCTCTCCGGCGGCAGCGTCGGCGCGAAGGTCCCCGAGGCGGTGCCGACCAGCCCCGACCAGGCCGCGGCCGAGCAGCTGCGCCAGTCACTGGCCCGGCTCAGCGCCGAGCAGCAGTCCAACGCGGTCTTCTACGCCGGCACCAAGGGCATACTCGGGATGGGCACCCGCTGGGGTTCCTGGGTGCTCGCGGAGGAACTGGTCCCGCTCGACCCGGTCAAGGGCGTCCACGAGTTCCGGGCCTGGACGGTCGTCCGGGAGATCGAGAAGGAGCTGAGCGTGCTGCACCGGCAGCACCTGAAGACCGGCGGTTTCCCCGAACCCCAGGTCAAGCACTGGATCGTCACCCATGTCGGAGCGGGCGCCAAGGCGGTGTCCAGGCCCGAGGGCACCGACTACAAGGTGGGCCCCAAGGACGTCGAGAACATCTGCAACAACAACCACTTCGACAAGGGCGACCGTCACTACCTGGGTGTGCAGTGGCCGTACCTGTGGAACGGCGACCTGATCATCACGATGATGGCGACCGTGACCGTGCTGAAGGAGACCCTCCGCATCGAGGTCACCGGACACGCCCTGGGCCCGGTCAACGGCCTGTTCAAGGACAAGCCCGAGGCCCCCACCAGGACGGTCGCCAAGACGGTGCGGTTCTGGGAGACCCGGACCGTCAAGCTGCCGCTGGTCACCCCCGACGAGGTGGTCCGCCTCGGCGCCCGTGCCGCCATCAGCTGGTACCCGCCGCTGCTGAAGTGGCTCGGTGGCTCCGTAGGCCTGCCCGAGCCGTTCGGACTGCGCCACGCCTGGGCCGACCAGCCCTGGGACCACCGCTTCATGGCCGACGACGCGTTGCGCGCTGCCACGCCGATACTCAGGGCCGTGCACCGGGCCGCGCTCAGTGTCCTCAAGGAACACGACGTCGACATCGACAAGTTCAACTCGCGGGCGGGGAACCTCAGCGGAGCGGTGCAGGACGCGACACCGAAGAAGGCGGACAAGTACGACGCGTGAGCCTCCGGCGGCGGAGCCGAAGGGGGGCCGCAGGCGCCGCCCGGGGGCTGCCGCCCCACACCCCCGCTTCGGCCTGAACGGCCTCGTCCTCAAACGCCGGACGGGCTGATCATGCTGCCGCCGGCCAGGCCTCGGCCAGCATCTTGCGGGTGTCCGCCAGCAGCTGGGGCAGCACCCGGGTGTGGCCCACCACCGGCATGAAGTTCGTGTCGCCGCCCCAGCGGGGGACGATGTGCTGGTGCAGGTGAGCCGCGATGCCCGCGCCGGCCACCGTGCCCTGGTTCATGCCGATGTTGAAGCCGTGCGCGCCGGATGCCGTGCGCAGCGCGGTCATCGCCTGCTTGGTCAGCTCGGCCAGTTCGGCCGTCTCCGGGCCGGTCAGGTCCGTGTAGTCGGCGACATGGCGGTACGGGACCGTCATCAGATGGCCGCCGTTGTACGGGTAGAGGTTGAGCACCGCGTAGACGTGTTCGCCGCGCCGGACGATCAGACCGTCCTCGTCGGATTTGGCCGGGATCGCGCAGAAGGGACAGCCGTCCTCGGCTCCTGGGCCGGTCGGCTTGTTCTCGCCCTGGATGTAGGCCATCCGGTGGGGGGTCCACAGGCGCTGGAACGCGTCCTGCGTCCCCACTCCGATCTGCTGCTCCGGCTCACTCGTCATGCTAGGCAGCATATTGCTTCGCCCGTTCGCGGCGTGTCGCCGGGGCCAGGGGAAGCCGACCGGCGGCGAAGCTGGGCGGATGGACGACGACAGCCGGCTGACCCGCTGGCAGCGGTGGGCCGACCTCCCGCTCGGCATCGCGTCACTGGTCTTCCTGGGCTCGTACGCGGTGCATGTGCTGGCGCCCGGGATGCCGAAGGCCGCGCACGCCTTCTTCCTTTCGCTGATGTACACGGCCTGGGCGATGTTCGCCGTCGACTACGCGGTGCGCTGGCGGCTCAGTGGTGAGGGGCCGCGGTTCGTACGGCGGCACTGGCTGGACACGCTCGTCCTGGTGCTGCCCCTGCTGCGGCCGGTGCGGGTCGTGCGGACCTACGAGTCGATCCAGCGCCGGCGCGGGGAACCCCGGCTCCCGCTGCACGCGCGCGTGGCGCTCTACTCGACGCTGTCGATCTCACTGCTGGGGTTCTCGGGCGCCCTCGCCGTCTACCAGGTCGAACGCTCGGCCCCGAACGCCACGATCCGCACCTTCGGCGACTCCCTCTGGTGGACGTGCTCGACCCTCTCCACGGTCGGTTACGGCGACTACGTCCCGGTGACCACCCTGGGGCGGTTCATCGCCGTGGGGCTGATGGCCTGCGGTCTGGCACTGCTGGGCACGGTCACGGGGTCGTTCTCGTCCTGGATGCTGCAGCGGTTCGCGCGGAACGAGGACGAGAGAAGGCCCCCGGAGAACTGATCTCCGAGGGCCCCTCGACGCCGGGTGGGATCAGACCTGGGTCCGCTCCTCGACCACCTGCGCGATCTTGGCGATGGCCTCCTCGAACGGGATGCCGTTCTCCTGCGAGCCGTCGCGGTAGCGGAAGGAGACCGAGCCGGCCGTCATGTCCTCGTCGCCCGCGATGACCATGAAGGGCACCTTCTGCTTCTGGGCGTTGCGGATCTTCTTCTGCATCCGGTCCGACGACGCGTCGACCTCGACCCGCAGGCCCTTCTTCTTGGCCTCGGCCGCGAACTTCTGCAGGTACTCGACGTGCCCGTCGCCGATCGGGATGCCGACCGCCTGGACCGGCGCCAGCCACGCCGGGAAGGCGCCCGCGTAGTGCTCCAGGAGTACTGCGAAGAACCGCTCGATGGAGCCGAACAGGGCGCGGTGGATCATCACCGGGCGCTGCTTGGAGCCGTCGGCGGCGGTGTACTCCAGGTCGAACCGCTCGGGCAGGTTGAAGTCGAGCTGCACGGTCGACATCTGCCAGGTGCGGCCGATGGCGTCCTTGGTCTGCACGGAGATCTTCGGGCCGTAGAAGGCGGCGCCGCCCGGGTCGGGGACGAGCGGGAGGCCCTGCTTCTCGGCGACCGAGCGCAGCGTCTCGGTCGCCTCCTCCCATACCTCGTCGGAGCCGACGAACTTCTCCGGGTCCTTGGTTGACAGCTCCAGGTAGAAGTCGGTGAGGCCGTAGTCGCGCAGCAGGTTCAGGACGAAGGTGAGCGTCTTGTCGAGCTCCTCCGCCATCTGCTCCTTGGTGCAGTAGATGTGCGCGTCGTCCTGGGTGAAGCCGCGGGCCCGGGTGAGGCCGTGCACGACACCCGACTTCTCGTAGCGGTACACGGTCCCGAACTCGAAGAGCCGCAGCGGCAGTTCACGGTAGGAGCGGCCGCGCGCGTCGAAGATCAGGTTGTGCATCGGGCAGTTCATGGGCTTGAGGTAGTAGTCCACGCCCTCGTCGAGCTGCATGGGCGGGTACATGCCGTCGGCGTACCAGTCCAGGTGTCCGGACGTCTCGAAGAGCTTCCCCTTCGTGGCGTGCGGGGTGTAGACGAACTCGTAGCCCTCCTCCTCGTGCCGTCGGCGCGAGTAGTCCTCCATCACCCGGCGGACGACGCCGCCCTTGGGGTGGAAGACGGCGAGACCGGAGCCGATCTGCTCCGGGATGGAGAACAGGTCCAGCTCGTTGCCCAGCTTGCGGTGGTCGCGCTTCTCGGCCTCGGCGAGGAAGTCGAGGTACTCCTTGAGCTCGTCCTTGGACGGCCAGGCGGTGCCGTAGATGCGCTGGAGCATCGGGTTCTTCTCGCTGCCGCGCCAGTAGGCGGCCGCGTTGCGCATCAGCTTGAACGCCGGGATGAGGCGGGTGGACGGCAGGTGGGGGCCGCGGCAGAGGTCCTTCCAGCACAGCTCACCGGTCTTGGCGTCCAGGTTGTCGTAGATCGTCAGCTCACCGGCGCCGACCTCGACGTCCGCGCCGTCGTCGCTGGACGCCGAGCCCTTGAGGCCGATCAGCTCCAGCTTGTACGGCTCGTTCGCCAGCTCCTCGCGGGCGGCCTCGTCGGTCACCACACGGCGGGAGAACTTCTGCCCGCGCTTCTGGATCTCCTGCATCTTCTTCTCGATGGCCTTGAGGTCATCGGGGTGGAAGGGCTTCTCGACGTCGAAGTCGTAGTAGAAGCCGTCCTTGACCGGCGGGCCGATACCCAGCTTGGCCTCGGGGAAGAGCTCCTGCACGGCCTGCGCCATGACGTGCGCGGTGGAGTGCCGCAGGATGCCCAGACCGTCCTCCGAGGAGATCTCGACACCCTCGACGGTCTCGCCGTCCTTCACCTCGTACGCGAGGTCCTTGAGCTCACCGCCCACACGCGCGGCGATGATCGAGCGCTCGCCGGCGAAGAGCTCGGCGGCCGTAGTCCCCGTCGTCACCACGCGCTCTTCCCGCTCGGAATCGCGTTGGATGATCACACGGACGTCTGACACCGGTCTCTCCTGCCTGAAGGTGAACGCGGCGCCATACCAGGAGCGCGCGCAATACCGGATCGTACCGACCCGGCCCCACCGACCGCTAAACGGTCACCGACAGTCCGCGGTCAGTCGCAGTCGTCCCCACTGCACGCCTCCTCGAAGAAGTCGAGGTTCTCCTGGAGCGACTTCACCAGACGGTCCCGCTCGGCCTCGTCCACCTGCACCGGTACGACCCCGGAGGCGCCGGACAGCCGCCGGAACCCGCCCCGGCTCTCCAGCCGCCCGTGCACCCGCACCGGGAGCCCGACCAGGTGGGCCTGCCCGGCGATCCGGTAGTCCTCCTCGTCGAGGGTGACCCGGACGTACGGCACCTCGGCGCCGGCGATGACCCGCAGCCGTACCGCGCCCTCGCCGCGCGGCTCCGAGCGGCGCATCCGGACCACGGTGCCGGTGATCCGGACCGGTACGGAGGGTTCGTCGCGCAGGAAGCGGGCGCCGGCCTCGCGCAGCACGGGCAGGTCGCCCGGCGAGAACTCGACGGGCTCGACGGTGGACGCGCAGTCGTCGGGGACTCCGGCGCCCGGTGCCCACTCGACGGAGATCCGGGCGCCCTCGGTGCCGCGCACGAGCGTGACCAGGGCGTCGGTGAGTTCGCGGCTCACACCTGCCTCGACGGCTCCGTCGAATGCGTCCATGCCGCCGGTGGCCCGCTGGTAGTCGATGGCCTCGCGGGCGGCGTACAGGGCCTGGTGGAGGCGGACGGCGAGGGGCCGCCCGGTGCCGACGGGCACGAAGGCGGTCAGGCTGCGGCCACCCTCCGCCGAGCCGACGAGGACGGACTCCAGCAGGGCGGCGGCCGCACGCTTGTGCCGGGCGCCGTAGTAACCGGCACGCGCGCGCGTGGCGAGCGCGCCGGCCAGCAGGGTCCCCCGGGCCGCGGCGCGCAGCTGTTCCTCGACCGTCCAGGGCGTGACGTCCGCGGGCCCGCTCGGCACATCCCGCCACCAGCGGATCTCGTCGCTGGGCACCGCCAGCCCGACCAGCACCTCACGCGCGGCGGGCGTGCCGCTGCGCACGAGAGCCGTGAGCGCCTCCCCGAGCAGATCGTCACTGTCCGGGAAGGCGCGGCTCTCCGGTACGAGCAGGCTGGTGCCGGGGTTGCCCGGCCCGGGCGGGGTCCAGCGGCCGTAACGCCCCGGGGCTCCGCCGCGCCGCTGCCAGCCGTGCCGGCGCAGCAGGGCGCCGAGCACCGCGGGGTCGACCTCGGTGGGCTCGGGAGGACGGTTCCAGTGGGGGTCCACCGGATGCGGCCGGACTTCCCTCAGCTGCTCCTCGTACGGACGGTGCCTCATGGTCGTCCTCCCGTCCCGACCCGCGTCATGATCTCGCAGAGCGCCCGGTCGTCGAAGATGCGCGAGGTCGGAATCCGCACGGTGGTGCGGTTGCGGCCGGTGATCGGGTGCCCTGCCAGGTTGACCCAGTAGCAGCAGTGGCGCAGATCGAGCCGGTCGTGGCTGGCGCGCAGCCAGTCGTCCTGGGAGCGCGGAACCAGCATCACCACGAGGATCTTGTGCACCGACACCGGTGTGCGCGCGAGCTTGCGCAGGTGGTCGTTGTCCAGCGTGAAGGAGAAGAAACGTCCCGGCGGGTTGGGTGCGATCTGGTACGTGCACTTGAGCTGCACCTTGATGGTCACCTCGTCGTCGACGGTGTGCCCGGGCGAGCCGTGGCTGACGTGCCAGTCGATGCCGTTGTCCGGGAACGGCTGTGAGAGCGAGCAGCCGGCCGCCGCGGCGACGGCGTGCAGATAACCCACCTGCAGAGTCTCCATGCAGGCGGTGGTGGCGAGTGTGCCGCGATGGGGGCCCGTGCGTTCGGGCAGCAGCCCGCCCCGCTCGGGCTGCGCTATCGCCATGACCAATAGCCTTCCCAGCCAAAGAGTTTCCCCGTGGCGGGCCGCTGAACTGCAAAGACCCGCACTCCTGTTGTGTCCTTCCGGCGTACGCCGCAAACGGCCCGGGTATCACCAAACGGGCAGAAGACGGAACGTCAGCTGCCGTGGGTGAACGAGGAGTTGTATTGGCATGACGTGCTGGTACGAGGGGCCCTTGGCGGCCTTCGACACCGAGACCACGGGCGTGGACGTGGAGACCGACCGCATCGTGTCCGCCGCGGTCGTCGTCCAGGACGCCCCGGGCACCCGACCCCGGGTGACCCGCTGGCTGGTGAACCCGGGTATGCCGGTGCCGGAAGCGGCGACGGCGGTGCACGGGCTGACGGACGAACACCTGCAGCGCAACGGCCGTTGGCCGGCGCCGGTGATGTACGAGATAGCCGAGGAACTGGCCGAGCATGCGGCGATGCACCGCCCGCTGGTGGTGATGAACGCGCCGTTCGATCTGACGCTCCTGGACCGCGAGTTGCGGCGGCACCGGGCGTCCGCACTGGACCGCTGGTTCGAGACGAGCCCCCTGCTCGTCCTCGATCCGCGGGTCCTGGACAAGCATCTGGACCGCTACCGCAAGGGCCGTCGCACCCTGACCGACCTCTGCGCGCACTACGAGGTCACCCTGGAGGGCGCGCACGACGCGGCCGCCGACGCACTGGCCTCGCTGGATCTGATACGAGCGCTGGGCCGCCGGTTCGCGGCCCGGCTGGAGCGCCTGAGCCCCGCCGAGCTGCACACGTTGCAGACGACGTGGCACGCGGCGCAGGCACGCGGGCTGCAGGCCTGGTTCGCGCGCAGCGGCACACCGGAGACGGTGAACACGTACTGGCCGCTACGGCCGGAACTGCCGACGGCAGCGTGAGGGGCGGGGCGCCGGCCATCCGGCGCCCCGCCACATCACGGCCTCACGGCTTCACGGTTTCATAGCGCGACGAGGCCGAGTTGTCGCAGCATGCCGAGTTCGTCGCTGCTGCCCCAGCGTTCGACGAGCTTGCCATCACTGTCGAAGCGGCTGATCTGCATGCCTCGGTAGCTGACCTTCTTGCCGGTCGCCGGTCGCCCCATGAGCGGCCCCAGGTGCGTCCCGCTGATGACGTAGGCGAAGGCCAACTCGTCGTCGGTGGCCAGCAGATGCTCCACCTGGACGTTCAAGTCGGGGAAGGCCTCTCGCAACTCGCCGAACATGTCCTTGTACCCCTCGGGCCCCGGCCCCTGTCCGGGGGCGGGATCGTGGTCGACCGAGTGGGAGGCGACGATCTCGTCGAGGGCGTCGAGGTTACCGGAGACGACGGCCTCTCCGAAGGCGGTCTGCGCGGCGATGTTCGCTTGCTGAGCCATGGGCCCTCCCGGGCGTGTCTCGGGCGCCGGCCTGTTCGTCGGCTGAGAGGTCCGCATCCATGCCGTCCCCCGACCGTACCTCCGCCGCTCGCGGCCGGCATGTCCACCCGGCAGGCATCCGGCGACGCCGGCCCGGCTCACCACGGCCCAGGGGCGAGACGGCTGCGCAGCAGCGCCTGAGCGGTCCTCTCGGCGTCGGCGAACCTGGCGTGTCCGGCGTCGGTCAGGGTGACCTCGACCGTCCTGCGGTCTCCGGCACGTCGATCGCGTTCGATGAGTCCGGCCGCCTGCAAACCCTTGAGAAGAGAGGTGATCCGGCTTCCCGACTCCCGGAGGAAGGCCGTCAGCCGGGCCACGGGCACGGGGCCGCCCCCGGCCTCCGCGACGGCACCGAGAATGAGATAACCGTGGAGCGACAGCCCGTGCAGCGCCCGCAGCTCGCCGTGCAGGTGCCCCAGGGTCAGCAGGATCGGTGGCGGCTGCCGCCGGGTGGTGTCCGACGGATCACTGTCGCTCATGTCGCTCATGTCGCTCCGGGAGACGGTTCCTCGGGCCGCGAACCCGCGGCCGGACCATCACAACCAGGCGCCGTACGACACCGATCGCGGGCCGAACGGACACGAGGCCCTCGGATCAGGACACCGGCCCGCACACCCCTCACAAAACGTCCAGACTTACATGAAATGCACATTCCACTAGGATGCACTTACCGCAAGAGCCGCCGGAGCGTATGCCATGGCCAAGCAGATCGTCTGTCGCGGGATCCACGGGCAACCGCCTTCCGAGTGCGGCGGGAGCGCCGAGCGGGTGCTGGTCGACCGCGCCTGGCCGGAGGGCATCGACCGGCTGGACGCGCCTCTCGACCAATGGCTGCGGGATGTCGCGCCGTCCGCCGAACTGCAGCGCTGGTACGGACAGGACCCCCGCCTGTTCGGTGAGTTCCGTCGCCGGTACCTGGTCGAGCTGGACGATCCCGAGCACCGTAGGGCGGCCGCCCGGCTACGGGACCTGGCCGAGCACAACAGCCTCACTCTGCTGACCGCAGCTCAGGACACGGACCACAGTCATGCCGCGGTACTCGCCGAGTGGCTCACCGACCACGGCGCTCCTGACACCGAACGTCCCGTTGCCGACTGTCCTGATGCCGACCCTCCTGACACCGAACGTCCCGACACCGGCCGTCCCGATGCCGGAGACGCCGATCCCGGCAGGCGCCCGCCTGGGCACCGGGCAGCCGCTCTCGCCGCCCTGGCCGACGTCAACGCGGGGGCGCTCGCCTTCGTCATGGGCACCGGCATCGTCTCCACCTGCTTGTACGCCAACGGCGCCGACGCCCTCTCCACAGCACTGCTCTGGGTGGCCCTGGCCGGCTTCGCGGTCCTGGTGCCCGCCTACGGCCTGCGGCTGCTGCGCCACCGGCAGCGGTTCGTCGCGGATCTCCTCGGGCCTCGTGCCTTCGCCTTCCTGACGCTCGCCATCTCCGCCAACGTGCTGGCCGCACGCTTCGTCCTGGACGGCCGCACCGCGGTGGCCGGAGCGTTCCTGGCGTTCGGCGCGTTGGTGTGGCTGGTGTTGGACTACGGCATTCCGCTCGCGCTCATCACCACCACGCGGCGCGGTCCGGCGCTCGACCAGGTGAACGGCACCTGGTTCCTGTGGGCGGTGGCCTCGGAGTCGGTGGCCGTCGCGGCGGCCGCGCTGGCACGGGTGACGCCGGGACACGTGCTGCCCGTGCTGGCGGTGGTGTGCTGGGCCGTCGGGCTGATGCAGTACCTGCTGACCGCCGGGATCGTGCTGGCGAGACTGCTGGTCCGGCCGGTGCAGCCGAAGACTCTCATGACGTCGGTCTGGATCTTCATGGGGGCGGCGGCGATCGCCGTGCTCGCCGGCGTGCGGCTGGTCTCGCTTCCGCCGGGCAGCCTGCTGCTGTCGCGTCCGGTCGTCCTGGGGTCGTCCGTGGTCCTGTGGTCGTTCTCCAGTTGGCTGATCCCGCTCCTGCTGGCTCTGGGCGTGTGGCGGCACGCCGTGCGCCGCGTTCCGCTGCGCTACGAGCTCGGCTGGTGGAACCTCGTCTTCCCGGTCGGCATGTACGCGGTCACCACCCACGAACTGGGACGCGCCACCGGAACCTCCTGGATGTCCACGGCCGGCCGCTGGGAGGTGTGGGTCGCCGCGGGGTTCTGGGCCGTCGTGTTCGCCGCCATGGCGGCGACCGTGCTCCGGCCGCGCGCCACGGCACCCCCTCGGACGCCGTCTCGCGCGGCGGGTTGACGCTCGCGGGCGGGGAGCGCCCTCCGGTGGACGCACCCGGCACGGCGCCGGGGCGGTGTCACCGGCGGACGGCGTGCCGCAAGGAGTGCCAGGCCACCACCGCCCAGGCGACGACGAGCAGCGCGTACAGGACGACGGCGCTCCACACGAAGAGCTCAGAGCCGGTACGGGTGGCGAGGGCACTGGTGCCGGTGACGCAGGCGCCGAGCGGGAAGATGAAGGACCACCAGGTGGGCGCGAAGGGCAGCCCCCGCCGGACCTCCCGCACGGTCAGCGCCGTGGCGAGCACCAGCCACAGCGTGGCGAAGCCCCATATCCCGATTCCGCCCAGGAGGGCCGCTACCGCGCTCCCGCGCGCGTACGGGGCCGGCAGCGTGCTCGGCGCCGCCGTGGCCAGCGCACCCAGCGCCGTCACCGCCTGGTCCAGCGCCCCCACGCCGATCCACACCGTGGGCACCGTCGCACCGCTGGGCGCGTCGTGGTGCACCAGACGGCTGTACACCATGGCCAGCACCAGCAGGACCGCCACCAGCCCGAGGCCGAGCATCGCGTAGCAGCCCAGCAGCAGGGCCAGCCGCGGCTGCCCGGCCGGCGCCCGCGGGACGAGCAGCGCGCCCGTCGCGGCGGAGACCATCGGCGGCACCACCGGCAGCAGCCAGCCGCCGAACGCCGCGTCCGGCGTGAAACGGTGCCGGGTGACCATCAGGTACGGCACCGCGCAGGCGGTGGCGAGACCGAGCACCGTACCGGCGGACCACAGCACCCAGTCCACGTCCAGCGCCGCCCGTTCCCCGATCAGCCGCCGGCCGAGCAGCAGCGTCCCGGCCCCGACGGTGAGCAGCGCCATCGGTGGCGCCCCGAAGAACTGCGCCAGCACCGGATCACCGGCGTGCACGCGCAGCATCCGCTGCCCGAGATACCCGGCGCCCAGCACGATCAGCAGCAGCGCGGCCGCCGCCCAGACCACCGTGGCGGCCACCCCGAGCCCGGGAAAGGTTCGCGGCAGGGTGGCAGCCGCGGAGGCCACGATCCCGGTGCCCATGACGGCCGCGAACCAACTGGGACCGAGCCGCCCTCTCCGGGTGCCGTGCGCCCCGCTGGGCCGACCCCGGGTACGTCCGGAAACTCGCGGAACCGGGCCGCCCTGGGACGGGATCGCTGGGCTGGTACTGGAGTGGGGTGCCACGGCGTGGAGCGCCTTCTCTTCTCGTGTCGGGGTTCGTCACCGCCTCCGACCGGCGGCGGTGACGGGCCGACCGGCCCGTCCACGCCCGGCAGCTCGCGGGTCACGGCCGAGACCGTCGGCCCGTTGGCGCTTCCGAAGGTAGGGCGCGGCACTGATCCCGCCACAGCGCAGCACGTGCCAGGACGCCCTCACTCCAGGACATCGGGGCACCGCCCGGTCAGGTGAATTGGGTAATCAAACCCACCGGGCCTACTGTGGAGCGAGTCCGTCCGGCCAGGAGGCGCACGATGAAGGACAGAGCGTCAGGCGGGAAACCCCTGCTGGTGACCGTGCTGCTCTTCCCAGGCGTTCGCCTGCTCGACGTCACCGGCCCGATCGAGGTGTTCTCGTCGGCCAACGACTTCGGCGGCCGCTACCGCGTGCGCACGGTGTCCCCGGACGGCGCAGACGTGGCCACCGCGTCCGGCACCGGCCTGAGCGTCGATCTGCCTGCCGCGCAGGCGCAGGATGTCAGCGACGTGCTGGTCATCCCCGGCGGCCCCGAGTGGCCCTCCCTCGTCAAGGACGACGCCCTGCTGGACACCGTGCGGGCGCTCGACGCACGTAGCCGACGTACGGCGTCCATCTGCACCGGTGCCTTCCTGCTCGCCGCCGCCGGACTGCTCGACGAGCGCACCGCGACCACGCACTGGCGCTTCGCCGACCAGCTCGCCCTGCGGTACCCGCGGGTGACCGTGGCGGCCGACCCGCTGTTCGTGCGCGACGGCCACATCATGACCTCGGCGGGCGTCAGCTCGGGCATCGATCTGTCACTGGCCCTGGTGGAGGAGCACTTCGGCGCCGATGTCGCCCGGGCCGTGGCCAAGGACATGGTCGTGTTCATGCAGCGACCGGGAGGCCAGTCGCAGTTCAGCGTCCGCACCCGGACTCCGCTCGTGCGGCAGGAGATGCTGCGCCGGGTCCTGGACGCGGTCGCCGAGGACCCGTCCGCCGACCACACCCTCTCGGCCATGGCGCGCCGGGCGGGTGTGAGTCCGCGTCACATGACGCGCCTGTTCCACGACGAGATGTCCACGACCCCGGCCCGCTATGTCGAGCGGATGCGCATGGAAGCCGCCCAGGCGATGCTGGAGGGCGGCGACGACCCCATGGCCACGGTGGCCCGGCGCACCGGCTTCGGCTCACCGGAGTCGCTGCGCCGGGCCTTCACACGCAACCTCGGCATCACGCCGGGAACCTACCGGGCACGCTTCCGCACCACGGACGCCACAGACACCACGGACACGGCGGACACCGCCGGCGACGTTGGGCCGCCCGGCTGATCGATCCGCGAGGCCGGCGTCAGGCGCTCGTGATGGTCCGCCCCGGCATCGGCTCGGCGAGCGCGGCCCGCCAGGCCGGTGAGCCGAACGGCCCGGCGAAGTACTGCGTCTCGTGCACCACATGCCGGTCGGCGAATTCCATGATGCTCACCGAGTACGAGGGCACGCCGTCGTAGGTGATGACGCACTCACTCACCCACACTCCCGCGTGTCCGGTGATCCGCCGGACCGTGAAGTGCCGGTCGGCGGGGTGTCCGCCGCGTTGCGCGGCGATCGTCTCGCGCCCCCGGAAGCGCTCCCCCGACTGCGGGTAGTCGAGGATCGCGTCGTCGGCGTAGACGGCGTGCTCGGCTTCGACGTCCCCGCGTTCCGATGCCCGCCAATGCTCGTCGATCGCGGCCCTGATCCCGGAATCAGCGTCCATGGCACCACCTTTCCGCAGCGGTGACAGCCTAGGCACACCTGACCGCGGCGCGCCGATGGGCAGGCGGGTGCGGGCCGGCGGGTCCACCATTCGGCCGGAACCCATACAAAAAAGGCCGGTCCGCACAGGCGGACCGGCCTTCCCGGTGGTGGGCGATACTGGGTTCGAACCAGTGACCTCTTCGGTGTGAACGAAGCGCTCTCCCACTGAGCTAATCGCCCGGGAACGCAGTGAACGATACAGGGACCGGCGGGCTTCGTTCAAACCGCTTGCAGGTGCCTGCACAGTCCCCGCCGTCCCGACCACATCATCAGCCGGTGGTTGGCGCGGAAGAACGGCCGCCCGGGGACGGCCAGTCGGCGCAGCAGCGGCTTGCCGACGTCGACGACCTGGTCGTAGCGGGCCAGGGTGCCGCTGCCGTCGGCGGTGACCGTCCAGCGGGCCCAGCCCTCGATGTCGCCGCTCATCGCGATCTCCAGCACGCCGGCGGCCGGGTCGCGCCGGGTCTCGCGTGCGGTGAACGTCATGTCGTACGGCAGGACCGAGCGGATGGTGATGATGCCGGTGATGTCGTTCAGCCGGCTGACCGTGCGGACCTGCGGCCACCAGCGCGGGTAGTCCTCGACCCGCGCGAGGGCCTGGTAGACGGCCGCGCCCCCGAAGGGCAGCGGCCACAGACTGCGGAAGCGGTAGTGGGTCCAGTCCATGGGCGGAGTCTGCCCGGCGGGTCGATCTGAGTACGCATACTCATGCCGCACAGAGTGACCCGGACCACACTCTTGAGTGCGAGCGCCGCCGCCCGTGCGACGGCGCTCCCCCCTTCACCCGCTACGACGGCATCTTGTCGCCCAGCAGGGCCAGGTTCTCGATGGCCGCGAGCCCGTACAGCGCGGTGTCGTTGGAGGACACCCAGCTCGCCTCGCTCCCCGCGACGAGCGTGACCGGCCCCGAGAGCGGCGCGGTCTTCCACGGCGAGGACTCCGTATAGCCGTCGGAGCTGTAGAACTTCGTCCACGCACGCCTGGCGAGCGTCTCGTCACCGGTCTGTACGGCGGCGTAGGCGTCGAGCCTCGAGTGGCCCTGGAAGAGCAGCAGGGTCCCGAAGTTGGAGCCGTAGCGTGCCGCTTGTTCGGCCTTGGTGGCGTTGAAGTAGCGGCAGTAGTCGAAGTACACCTCGTTGAACTTCGGCATGTCGACCAGGTGGATGAGTTCGGCGCAGAGTTCGTTGAGGCCGAAGACCGCCGAGAGGTGGGACACGGAGACGACCGGGGCGGCGGCGGTGGCGAACTTGCCGGTGTCGAGGTCGTAGAGGCCGCTGCCCTGCACGAAGCCGTTGGGCTGGGCGGCGATGCCCTCCATGGTCGACAGCACCCGCGCCTTGGCCTTTTCCCACTTGGGGCCCTTGCGTTCCCACTCGGTGAGCCAGGCCGACACCAGACCGCTCCAGTCGGTGCCGAAGCCGATGGACAGGGCGTGCCGGTCGGGGGTGTAGGGGTCGGTGCGGATCTTGCGGAGCGGGTCGAGGACGAGGAAGGTCTCGTCGGAGTCGACGTTGGCGGCCATGAGGTCGCCGACGCGTTCGTCGGCGGTGAGGAAGTAGTAGAAGCGCCGGTAGGTGGTGTTGGAGATGCGCTGCTGCTTGGCGCTGTCCGCGAAGTGCTGGACGCCGTGCCGGGTGCCGAGGCCGGCCCACTGGCCTAGGTGGTAGACGTCCACCTCGCCGGTGTGCCGGGTGAGCGCCTCCGCGAACCGGAAGATGTCCGAGCGGCCGCTTCTGAGGTACGCGTACCAGAGCCACAGGTCGGGCGAGAGCTCGGAGTTGTCCCAGGCGTAGCCGCCGACGTCGTACCGCCACTGGTGGCGCACGGTGTCATAGGTGTGCATGAAGTCGCCGTAGTCCCAGAAGCCGTACCAACGGCGCTGCTCCACCTGGTCCTTGTAGTAGGTGAAGAGGAAGTCGAGATGGTCCTCGATCTTCGCCTTGGCCGCGGTGGAGCGGTCGGGCTCGGAGTAGAGGCCGGGGCCGAAGACCTTGGCCCTGATGAGCTGCCGGGGCGGAGCGGTGAGCTGGGGCAGCGTCCGCACGGCCTCGACCTGCCGGGCGAGGGTCTCCGGCGCGGGCGTCGACTCGTTGGCCCAGAAGAGGAGTTCGGAGGTGCGGGCGATGCCGTAGGGGGTGCCGAATGCGGGCTCGTAGTCCTCGTAGGTGATCTCAAGGCCTTCGAGCTGTTCGGCGTAGGTGTCCTGGCCCATGCCGTCGTGGTAGGAGCGCAGGTCCATCGGCTGGGCCTCGGGCGACCAGAGCCAGAGGGTGACCTCGGCCTCGTCGGTGTGGGCGTCGCGGATGTCGAGCTGGGCGGGGAACTTCTCCCAGAAGTCCCGCAGCCCGAAGGAGAATCCGCCGCTCGCGCCACCGACGTACCCGAAGCCGGAGGCCCGCTTGCCGCCGCCGGCCGCGATCCAGCCGTACCCCTTCTTGGTGCGCTTGCGCAGGGTGAAGCCGTCGGCGGAGAGCTGGGCGAGGGTGTAGTCACCCCAGTGCGGGATGTACTGGAGGCGGGTGGTGACCCGCTGGTCCCAGGTGGACGGGTCGGGCAGCCGCTGCCCCGCGTACTGGGCCGCCTGCACGGCCGCGCCCGGGTCCCGGCGCAGCCCGGTGACGCCTTGGACGGCCTCCCGCAGCAGGCCGGTACCCTCACCGCCGACACGGATGTGCCGGTCGTACGCCTCGTCGCGCATCGGCACGCTGAAACGGACACCGAGCCCGCGGATGAAGTCGCCGCTCGCCTTGCCCGGCTCCTGGGTGCCGTCGTACGTGATCGTGTGGACCATCCGGAAGGAGTCGGCGCCCGCGTAGAAGTAGAGACGGATCGAGAACGGCAGCCAACTCCGGTTTCCCTTGCGGTGTTTGCCGTCGATGCGGACGACGGCGCGGACAGGCCCCTTCTGTTCGACGGTCACCGCGTCGATGGCGCCGTCGAAGCGCTCGGTCCTGACCGCGCCCTGGTCCTCGTCCTCGATCTCGGGCTGGCGGACGAGGACGAGCCGCCCGTTCCTGGCGATCTCCGTCGAGCCTCGGGTGACCGACTTGACGAGTGTCGAGCCGTTCTTGCCGATCTTCACGGAGATCACGCCGGTGGACACGTCGACGGTCCCGCCGCTCGTGGAGACGGTGACCTTCCTGTCGGGCGCCACCGTGTCGCCCGGCGCGAGCGTGAGCGTTCCGCTGCCCGAACTCACGGCGTGGGCGGTCCACTTGAGGGAGCCGTCCGGCCAGTAGGCGATCGGCCAGGACTGGACGGGCACGTCGTCGCCGCTCTCGTCCGTCAGCGCGAAGGTCTGGCCCTCCCGGAACGCGCCCCTCGGCCAGGGCACCCCGACGGTCGAGCCGGGCGCGGCGCCGAGACCGCCGTCCTCCAGCCAGTCCAGGGTCACCGGGTCCGCGTCGGCGGCCTCGGCTCTGGGCGCGGCCTGCGCGTCCTCGGCGCCCAGCGCCCAGCTGAACCGGGCGGCGGCACCGGCGACGGCGGCCGCCTTGAGGAGGGACCTGCGGGGGATGGGAGACATCGTCCGCCTTCCTTTCCGTGCGAGTGCGGGATGGTCAGGGGCATGACAGACAGGGGTGTGGCGCCGGATGGGCGCCGCCCCTGGTACGTGGCCGGTCAGCGGTCGCGCCGGTGGCGCTCCTCCACGGCGACGGCCGCCGCCGCGACGGCGCCCAGCACGGGCACCGCCAGCGGCGCGATGAGCAGGGCGGAACCGGCCACCAGGACCGCTCCCCCGACGAGCAGGAAGGATCCGCCGGGGTCGAGGACGGTACGGCGGCCGGCCGCCGCGAGCAGGGTGCGCCAGCGGTCGCCGGGCGCCCAGACGGCCGCCGCGCGCAGCCCCGCGACGGCGAGGCCGATCACCGCGAACAGGCCGACGGCTCCGACGAGCGGCCCGCCCGGCAGCCCGGCCCGGACGGCCTGGACATCCACCCAGGCCACGGCGACCGCACCCCACCCGGCGAGCCCGACCAGCCAGCCGCCGGACAGGGCGGCCCGGAAGTCGCTCACGAACTCCCGCCACCCGCCGCCCACCTGCCCGGTACGGCGGCGCAGATGCCGGGCGCCGGCGGCGAAGGCGGCCGGGTAGGTGACGACACCGAGGGAGGCGACGGCGATCCAGACGCCGGTGAGCAGGCATTCGGCGAAGACGCCGAAGCGGTCGGAGAAGGCGGTGGACTTCGCCCGTACGTCGTCGGCCACGGCCTCAGCCCTTCAGTCCGGAGGTCGCCATTCCGTCGATCAGATAGCGCTGGAAGGCGAGGAAGAACAGCAGCACGGGCAGCAGCGCGACCAGGGACATGGCGATCATCCCGCCGTAGTTGGCGGCCACGCCGTCGGAGTCGCGGAACATCATCAGGCCCAGCGAGACCGTGTACTTGCCGGGCTCGTTGAGGTAGATCAGCGGACCCATGAAGTCGTTCCAGGCGTTGATGAAGGTGAAGATCGCGCTGGTGATCAGGGCGGGCCGGCACAGCGGCAGCACGATCGACCAGTAGATGCGGAAGTGCCCGCAGCCGTCGAGCCGGGCCGCCTCGTCCAGTTCCCGGGGCAGGTTCCGCATGAACTGCACCATCAGGAAGACGAAGAAGGCCTCGGTCGCGAGGTACTTGCCGATGAGCAGGGGGGTGTAGGTGTTGATCCAGCCCAGCTTCTGGAACATCACGTACTGCGGGATCAGCAGCACGTGGTACGGCAGCAGCAGGGTGCCGATCATCAGGGAGAAGAGCAGGTTGCGGCCGGCGAAGCGGATCCGGGCGAAGGCGTAGGCGGTGAGCGAGCAGGAGACGAGTACGCCGACGACGGCGCCGAGCGCGTAGAAGAGCGAGTTCTGGAAGAAGGTCCAGATCGAGATGTCCGCGATTCCGGCGGCGAGGCCCTTGAAGTTGGACAGGATCGGGTGGGACGGCAGCAGCTGGAGGCTGTTGATGATGTCCTTACTGGGCTTGAACGAGGCGCCGATCACCCAGACCACCGGATAGAGGATGACGGCGAGGATCAGCAGGGCGCCCAGGTGCCAGGCGAGCGAGCCGGTGCGCTTGCGGGAGAGAGCGGGGGAACTCATCGGGCGGCCTCCTCGTAGTGCACCCATTTCTTCTGGGACCAGAAGAGGACGGCTGTCACCAGGGCGACGGCGAGCAGCAGCATCCAGGCCATCGCGGCGGCGAAGCCCATCTGGGCGTTCTTGAAGCCCTGCTCGTAGAGGTAGCAGGTGTAGACGAGCGTGGCGTCGGCCGGTCCACAGGTGCCGTTGGAGACGACATAGGCCGAGCCGAAGATCTGGAAGGAGTGGATGGTCTCCAGAAGCACGTTGAAGAACAGCACCGGCGAAATCATCGGCAGGGTGATGTTCCAGAACTTCCGCAGCGGCCCGGCGCCGTCCATCTCGGCCGCCTCGTACAACTCCCTGGGGACCTGCTTCAGGCCCGCCAGGAAGATGACCATGGGTGCCCCGAACTGCCACACGGTCAGTGCGACCAGGCAGTACAGCACCCAGTCGGCGTTGCCGACCCAGCCGCCGACGTGCCAGCCGAAGAAGGACTGGGTACGGTCCACGACCGCGCCGTCGGAGAACAGGGACCGCCAGACGAAGCCGACCGAGACACTCGCGCCGATCAGCGAGGGGGCGTAGAAGGCGGCCCGGTAGAAGGCCTGGCCGCGCCGGCTCTGGGCGAGCAGCATCGCCACTCCGAGGGCGAGCAGCAGTTTCAGCGGGGTGCCGATGACCACGTACTTCGCGGTCACCTCCACCGACTTCTGCCAGCGGGGGTCGTCGAACATCTTGGTGAAGTTGTCGAACCCGACCCACTTCGGGGTGTTGAAGAGGTTGTAGTCGGTGAACGCGAAGTAGAGCGAGGCGACCATCGGTCCCGCGGTCAGCAGCAGGAAGCCGGCGATCCACGGGGACATGAAGAGGTAGCCGGCGAGGTTCTCGCGCCGGCGGCCCGGCCGCCGCCCCGTGGTGGCGGAGGCGGCCGAACGCGTCCCGCGCGCGGCGGGCAGGGAGTCCTTGACGAGCGTCACGACAGGTCCCATCAAGCCTGGAACGCGGCCTCGGACTCGGTGAAGAACTGCTTCACCGCGTCCGCGACCTTCGTCTTGCCCTGTCCGAGGTCGCCGCCGATACGCAGGAAGGCGGCCTCGATGGTGTCGGCACCGGAGGGGTGCGGGGTGATCGTGCCGAGGACGCCCGCCTTGGCGGTGTCGTCCTCGTACTGCGCGATCTCCTTGTTCACCACGTCGGTCGGCTTGAACGCCGTGTACTGCTCGGTGCTCGCGAGGATGCCCCGGTCGTATCCCATGATCTTGCCGACCTCGGGGTCGTGGACCATGAAGTCGATGAACTGCGCGACCTCTTTGGGGTGAGCGGTACGGGCGGAGGCGCTCAGCATCAGGGAGGCGAGGTACTGCCCCGTGTGCTTGCCGTCCATGGTCGGGATCGGCGCGAGACCGTAGGTGCTGTCACCCTCCGACGAGTAGCGCACGGTGAAGTTGTCCCAGGTGAACTCCGAGGCGCCGTGCCCGGCCGAGAGGGACGACTTGGGGGCGTCCTGGGCGACGACCTTCGGGTCCGTGACGATGCCGGCCTTCACGCGGTTGTAGCCGTCGGCCCACCACTCCGTCAGGTCGGCCTTGTCGAAGCCGAGTCCGTCCTCGGTGTAGAACGCCTTGCCGTTCTGGCGGAGGTAGAGGTCGTAGAGGTACATGATGGCGAAGTAGCCGGTGTCCCCCGCGACCTTCGTCCTGTCGTGGATGGTCTTCAGGGCCTTGAAGTAGTCGTCCCACGTCCAGCCCGCGTGCGGTTCGACGCCGGCCTTCTCGAACACCTTCTTGTCGATGACGAGCGCCATGGTGTTGGAACCGACCGGGATTCCGAGCTGCTTGCCGTCCACCTCGCCGACCTTCGTGACGCCGGATCGGAAGTGATCCAGGCTCAGATTGCCTGCCTGAACCTGAGACTTGAGGTCGAGGAGAATTCCGCGCTTGTCGTACTTCCGAAGAAAGGTGACGGCATTTTGGAAAACGTCCGGGGGATTTCCGCCGGCGGCCTGGGTCTGGAACTTCTCCCAGAACGATTGATATGTCTGGAAGTCCGTCTTGACCTTGATCTTCGGATACTTCTTCTCGAAGAGCCTGATGGTCTGATTGATCTTCGTGGCGCGTTCCTCGGCACCCCACCACGAGTAACGGATCGTCACCGTCCCGTCCCCGGAACCGCTTCCGCCTCCGCAGCCGGTCGTAGCGGCGAGCCCGAGCACGGCCGCCGAGGCCCCGGCCGCCTTCAGGACGGTCCGCCGCTCCATGTTCCTGCTCGTTCCCACAGTCGGGCCCCTCCCCGCAGCGTCGCCGACGCCTGCATGAATCGTTTCAAGTAAGCGCTTGCTGGCACAAGTTACGGAGGGGCCGGTGAGGCGTCAATGATTCGGACAGGAATTTCTTGCGGCCGGAGGCGGCGGAACGACGCGCCGGGGTGCGGGCACGGGGGCCTCCGGCCGGGCGACGGCGCAGGTGAGGGGCGCACGGTCGGGCGGCCGAACGCGAAGTGACCGACGGGGGCGAGGATTACGAGTCGACCTCGATGGGTCGGCCTCGGCTAGCCGGCCTCGACGGGCGGGCCGGGGAAGGCGGGGCCGGGGAGCGCGACCAGAGGGCGCGGCCAGAGGGTCGGGCCGGGGAGGGCGCAGCTGGAAGCCGAAGCCGAAGAGCGCGACCAGAGGGCCAGGCCAGGGAGCCCGCGACCGGAAGCCGAAGCCAGAGAGCGCGACCGGAGGGCCAGGCCAGGGAGCCCCCGGCCGGAAAGCAGGGCCGGAGAGCGCGACCGGAGGGGTCGGGCCGGCAGGTGGGCCGGGACGAGGGGTCGTTGCGGGGGGGGGGGGCCGCGAGGGTTCGGGGTGGGCGCTGCGGATTCGCCTCCCGGCGATGGCTCGGCCTGGTCGGCAGCGAGGGTGGGGCACCGTCATGAACGAACGGTTCTCACGGCACCGAGCCGGCGGCGCGGCCGATTCCTCCGACCGCTTCGCCCCCCGACACGCCCCCCCTCCGGTCCCGCCCAGCGGGCTCGCCGCGCAGATCACCGGCGACTTCCGCACTACCCGGCGGGTGCGATCGGCCGCCGAGCGGAGCGGCAAGGCCGCGTACCGCCCGTGTTCGTGCACGCCACCTCGGACGGCCAGGAAAGCCCTCGCACGGCTCGGAGCGCGGCGGAGTCGGTGCCCACACGCCGCACCCGCCTCGTCGGCACACGGGGGCACAGCAGACGCGCCGCAGGCCGTTACGAGGCCGGTGTGGCCGCCGGGCTCCCCCGGCGGCCCTCCCCGGCCTGTGAACGACCACGGCCCACCTGCTCTCTCGCAGGTGGGCCGTGGTTCCGGGTGGGCGATACTGGGTTCGAACCAGTGACCTCTTCGGTGTGAACGAAGCGCTCTCCCACTGAGCTAATCGCCCGGACGCAGGAAGAACATTACCCCATGTCAGGGGGTGCCCCCGACCAGTCGCCGGGGGTCCGCGGCCGTCGGCCGGGTCAGTCCTCGATCTTCCAGGGCATCACTATGCCGAACTTGGCGAGGTAGATCCCGGCCAGCCCCGCCACGATCACCAGGCCGATCGCCGTCAGCGTGATGTTGCGGCGGCGCACCTTGGGGTCGAGGGCCTTCTGGGCCGCCTCGGTGACCTTGCGTTTCGTCCACCGGAGCACCAGCTGGGCCCAGACGAACTCGGTCGCCCAGATCGCCATGCCACCGAAGATGATCACCCAGCCGGGCCCCGGCAACGGCAGCAGGACGACACCCACGCCCACCACCGCCAGGCCGACCGCGAAGACCCCGACCTGCCAGCTCAGGTGCAGCATCCGGCGCGCCTTGACGAATTCGGGCGCCCGCGATCCGAGCCCCCGCTCGTCGCGCGCCCCATCCACGTCCGTCCCGTCCACCTCGCTCCCGTCCGAGGCCACGGCAGCCTCGCCCGGTTCGTTACTCCCCGTATTCATACGACCAAACCCTACCCGAGCGATTCCGGTCACCGGAATGGTCGTAGATCGCGCCGAGGTTCTCGGCCGGAAGAGTTACGTAAACACACGCAAAACACTCAGAGGGGTTTACAACGGCACCGTAGGTGGCATGTCGATTTCGCCGACGTGCGAATCCCCGAGCGCACACTGAGCGAAAGGCCCTGGCGCTTATGAACACCACGGTCAGCTGCGAGCTGCACCTGCGCCTCGTTGTGTCGAGCGAGTCTTCCCTGCCTGTCCCCGCAGGCCTGCGGTACGACACGGCCGACCCCTACGCCGTGCACGCCACCTTCCACACCGGAGCCGAGGAGACCGTCGAGTGGGTGTTCGCCCGCGACCTCCTCGCCGAGGGGCTGCACCGCCCCACCGGCACCGGCGACGTCCGCGTCTGGCCGTCCCGCAGCCACGGTCAGGGCGTCGTGTGCATCGCCCTGAGCTCTCCGGAGGGCGAAGCCCTGCTCGAAGCCCCGGCGCGGGCTCTGGAGTCCTTCCTGAAGCGCACTGACGCCGCCGTGCCGCCCGGCACGGAACACCGGCACTTCGATCTCGATCAGGAGCTCTCGCACATTCTGGCGGAGAGCTAGGGCAACGCCCCTGCAAGCCGCCCGGCGCCGTCCACTCGGGGAGACGGCTCGGGCCTAGACAACCGCATACGGCAGCACCGGTGCCGCCACCGTGATCGATCGGTCACGGGGCGGCGCCGGTGTGTCCGTGTGCCTGGGAACCACCGGCGGGCGCCGCGCGTTCTACAGGGCGGCGGCGAGTGGGACAGAGCACGGTGCGGTGGAGCCGTATGTCGCTACGATCGGCCACCATCGGCGGGCGCCCGCCCGACCCCCAGGCCAGGGAGCGAAACGTGCTGATCACCCACGACACCCGGTGTTCCCTAGACGCCGTGGTGGACCTGGTGAACACCGCGCCGGAGGACGACACGGCGCCGGACGGACTGCCCGATGTCGCGGCGCTCCAGGTTTTCGTACGAAACCACGACATGAGCGGTGTGGGCGTGCTCTCGGAGTTCGACCTGTCGGCGGTGCGCAGGGTCCGCGGGCGGTTCGCGGGCATCTTCGCCGCCCCGGACGCCCGGACCGCCGCAGGGATGATCAACGAACTGGTCGCGGCCGCGGGCACCACTCCCCAGCTCACGGACCATGACGGCTACGACTGGCATGTGCACTACTTCGCGCCGGGCGCCTCGGTGGCCGACCACCTCGCCGCCGACTGCGGGATGGCGCTCGCGTTCTTCGTCGTCGCCGGGGAGCAGGAGCGGCTGCGGCGCTGCGAGGCCCCGGACTGCCGGCGCGCCTTCGTCGACCTCTCCCGCAACCGCTCGCGCCGCTACTGCGACAGCCGGACCTGCGGAAACCGGCTGCATGTCGCCGCCTACCGGGCGCGTCGCAAGGAGGCGGCGGGCTGACCCCCGGGCCAGGTGCCGGAGAACGCCCGAAGCCCGGAAGGACTGAGACCGCGGGCCGGTCGTACGGTTCGCCGTCGGGGTTCGTCGATGCCGACGCCTGTCCCGGCGGGTGGCGCCGGGACGGGCGGGTACGGCTCACAGCCACAGCAGGTCGTGCAGCGCAGCCATGAGGAGCAGACACCCGATCACCGCAAGGAAGATCATCAGCGGTGGCTGGGAAAGGGCGAAGAGGCACCCGCGCGGCTCGTCCTTCGGCGGCACGGCCTCGCTCTGTTTCGTGTCCAGCATCTCGCGGCGATGATGACCCAGCGAGCACCCGCCGCGCGATCAACACGCCCGGAATGGGCGGGAGTTCGCCGAATTCCGTGATGTCCGGTTCACTTGCGCTCGCGCAGTGAACGCTTCCGCGCGCGCCGTAGCCGCACTGTGTCGTTTCAATGCCTCATGCGATTGTCATATGCATCCGCCCGCGACCCGTCTGAACAGCGTCGGACCGGCGCGACGCGGCGCCGGCCGCCGTTCGGAAGCCCGCGTGGGGCCCGCCCTCGCGGAGCGTCATATTCCGTGCTTCTTGAGGATGGCCTCGATGTCGCTGAAGTCCTCACCCGAGCCGGTACCGCGGGACGCCCCCGCGGGCTTGGCCGCCGGGCGGGTGGCGGGACCCAGCGACGGTGCCGAGGCGGTGGGGGCGACGGCGTCCCGTCGCTCGCCCCGGGCGGCCGCCTTGCGCTCGGCTCGGGTGGAGCCGCGCCGTCGCTCCACGGCGCGCGTGGAGGCGAACAGGGCCCAGGCCGCACCGAGCACGCCGAAGCCCGCCCAAGCGGTGGGGCTGAACGCCGTGTCGGCGAGCCAGCCGACCACTCCCGTCATGACCAGGCCGACGGGCACGAGCGAGTAGGCGGCGATACGGGCCGCCGACAGGTACCGCTTGCGGTAGGCGGTCACCACGGCGATGCCCAGCCCCGCCGCGGACGCTGCGGAACAGACTGTCTCGGCGATCATCCGGTCCTCCTGGCGGGCTCGGTCGGGCGGGGCGACGGACACGCGCTGCGTCGCGCCCCCTCCATCGTGCACCGCCCGGCCCGTGCGATCCATGCCCAGGCCCGACAATCAGGGGCATCTCGGGGTGCTCTCCGGGTCGTCTCCACCCCAGGGACGAGCGGTGATGACGGCCGGCCACCGGCCGCCGCCCACCGTCACGATTGGGTCGACGGAGTCCGGCCTGGAAGACTGGTCGCCATGAACGACTCCCCCGCGCGCGCCGACGCCCCGGTCCTCGACGTCTGGTGCGAACTCCAGTGTCCCGACTGCCGCAGCGCCCTGGACGACCTCCGCGCCCTGCGGGCCCGGTACGGCGACCGGCTGGAGCTGCGGCTGCGGCACTTCCCGCTGGAGAAGCACAAGCACGCCTTCGCCGCCGCACAGGCCGCCGAGGAGGCTCTGGAGCAGGGAAAGGGCTGGGAGTACGTCGAGGCGGTCCTCGGCCGAGTGGAGGAACTGGACCGCGAGGGCGAGCCGTTCCTGGTCGAGGTGGCCCGTGAACTGGGCCTGGACGCCGAGGAGTTCGACACCGCGCTGGTCGACGGCCGGCACATCCTGATCGTCGACGCCGACCAGGCCGAGGGACAGGCCATCGGCGTGACCGGCACCCCGACCTACGTCATCGGCGGCGAACGCCTCGACGGCGGCAAGAGCCAGGAGGGCCTGCGCGAGCGGGTGACGGAGATCGCGGACCGGTTGCTGGCCGAGCGGGAGTAACCCCGCGGCCGCAACCCCACAGTCAGTGCCGGAGCGGCTTTCAGAGCAGATTCTTGTACAGGTGGTAGGTGATCGTCTCGTAGCCGAGTGACTCGTAGAGCCGCTCGGCGGGGGTGTTGCCCGCGAAGACGTTCAACCTGATGGCGTTTCGGCCGGCCGCAACGCCCTGCGCCTCCGCCAGGAGCATCAGCGTGCGGCCGTGCCCCCTGCCCCGGTGGCGCGCGTCGGTCTCGACCTTGTAGACGAAGGCCCTGTCCTCCCGGGTGCCCGTCCAGAGCGTGCCGACCGCGGTCCCTTCGTGCTCCAGGACCCTGAAGACCATTCCCGGGGAGGCCAGGCCGTCGGGCAGGGCGGTGGCGGTGTCCCGCAGAGCCTTGGTCCTGGCCTCCGCCTCGGGCACCCCGCGCTCGATCCAGCTCCGCGCGTAGTCCTCTGCGTGCTTCTCCTGCCAGGAGCCGAACTCCGCCGGGGTCATGGGCCGCCCCCGGCTCCCCGCGGGCAGTCCGGGCGCGGTGTCGCCGAGCGGCTTCTCCATGTGGCGATTGCGTACGAGGTAGCCGAGGACGGTCGCCGCCTGCAGCGCCGCCCTCGCCTCCGCCCCCGCGGGCACCGATGCCTCGATCCGCGTGCACCCCCACCCGCGCAGCACCTCCTCCGCGGCGAGCGCGGCGACCGTGCCCCGGCCTCGTCGGCGGTCCGGCTCCTCGATGCGCAGGTCCAGGATCCGGCCCACCGAGTTGCCGAAGTGGGGGCTGATGCCGAGGTGTATCGCGCCGACGGGACGACTGTTCACACATACCTGGTACCGGCGTGAACGCGTCCCGTCGGCTTCGTGCTGAAGCGGCTCGGTCGGCCGCAGGGTGGTGGTCATCAGAGGTGTTCTACCCGCCGCGGACTCCCGCGTCAGCCCAATTAAAAGGGGGCTCTTACGGATCCAGGTCCTCGCCCGACCGCTCGTCGAAGATCCGCATCGCCTTGACGGTCACCGGGCCGGGGGCGCCGGGGAGCGCTCGGTCGTCCACCCGGTGCACGGCCTGGACGTCGCGCAGGGTGGAGGTGAGGAAGACCTCGTCGGCCCGCTCCAGGACGTCCAGGGGCAGGTCGGTCTCCTTGGCGCCGGCCCACTCGACGGTCAGGGCGCGGGTGATGCCGGCCAGACAGCCGGAGGCGACCGGCGGGGTGTGGATCTCGCCGTCGAGGACCACGAAGACATTGGAGCCGGTGCCCTCGCAGAGCTGTCCGACGGTGTTGGCGAACAGCGCCTCGGAGGCGCCGTGTTCGTGGGCGCGGGCCAGGGCCAGGACGTTCTCGGCGTACGAGGTGGTCTTCAGGCCGGTGACCGCGCCGCGTTCGTTGCGGGTCCAGGGGACCGTGATGACGGCGGTGGCGTCGGCGCGGCGGCCGGTCTCCCCGACGGCCACCACGAGGGTGGGTCCGCGGTCACCGCGGTCGGAGCCGAGCGGGCCGTGGCCCCCGGTGAAGGTGATGCGCAGCCGGCCCAGCGGCATCGGGTTGGCCGCCAGCACCGCCTCGCACGCCCGGCGTACCTCGTCGTGGTCCGGGTCGGGCAGGCCCAGGCCACGGGCCGAGCGGGTCAGCCGGTCGAGGTGCCGGGTGAGCGCGAAGGGCCGCCCCTCGATCGCCTTCACCGTCTCGAAGATGCCGTCTCCCACGGTCAGCCCGTGGTCGAACACGGAGACACGCGCGGACTCGGCGTCCTGCAGCCCGCCGTCCAGCCAGATCTTCACCGGGGTTCCCCTTCGTTCAGGTCGTACGTACCCGACGCTACCGCGAGCAGCCGGGCGGCCTTGAGCTCGGTCTCCCGCCATTCACCTTCGGGGTCGGACCCCCAGGTGATCCCGGCCCCGGTACCGAACCGCAGTTCGCCCGCGCCCCGGTCGATCCAGAAGGTCCGGATGCCCACGGCCAGCTCGCCGACGCCCCGGTCCGCGTCGACCCACCCGATACCGCCGCAGTACGGCCCGCGCGGCGCGGTCTCCAGGTCCTCGATGATCCGCAGGGCGCTCGACTTCGGCGCGCCGGTGACGGATCCGGGCGGGAAGGCCGCCGCGAGCAACTCGGCCCAGCCGGCCTCCACGGGCAGCTCGCCCCGGACCGTGGAGACCAGATGGACGAGCCCGGGATGCTTCTCGACGGCGCACAGGTCGGGGACGGTCACCGTGCCGGCGAGGCAGACCCGCCCGATGTCGTTGCGGACCAGGTCGACGATCATCACGTTCTCGGCGTAGTCCTTCTCCAGGAGGTCCGCCTCGGTGCGGCCGGTGCCCTTGATGGGCCCGCTCTCCACGCTCCGCCCCGCCCGGCGCAGGAACAGCTCGGGCGAGGCGGTGGCTATCTCCACGCCGTGCTCCGGCAGCCGAATCGTTCCGGCGTACGGCGCCGGGTTGCCGCGGGCGAGCAGCGCGGTCAGGGCGTCGACGTCGGCGTCCGGGTCGACGCGCGCGGACAGGACACGGCACAGGTTGGCCTGGTACACCTCGCCGGCCGCGATGTGCGTACGGATCCGCTCCACGGCCCTCGTGTACGCGGCGCGGTCGAGGGACGACGTCCAGTCGCCGGCGGCCGGACCCCGCCACCGCCCCGGCACCGGCGCGGGCACCGGTTCCTCGCGTACGTCGCCGAACCGGGCGCAGGTCAGCCGGCCCTCGAAGTCCGCGCAGACGGCCCAGAAACCGGTGCTGTCGAGAGCCGTGGGGTCGCTGGTGACATCGAGGAGACCGGTGGCGAGCCGTGTGCCGAAGCGGGCCAGAGGAGGGTGATGGAGCACGTCGTCGAGTCTATGGCGGGTGTCATGGGGGTGGCCCGGGCATGTCGTCAAGGGGGCCCTGACCACGTCGTCCGCCAGGACCGGCGCAGCACGCTGCGCAAACGCGTTTTTGTACTGGCCCGGGAATCCGCTAGAGTTCAACACGTCGCCGGGCCGCGAGAGCGGACCGAAACGACAGGCGGACGTAGCTCAGTT
Source organism: Streptomyces sp. NPDC026538 (assembly GCF_055567535.1). Lineage (NCBI taxonomy): Bacteria > Bacillati > Actinomycetota > Actinomycetes > Kitasatosporales > Streptomycetaceae > Streptomyces > Streptomyces sp. NPDC026538. Next base: position 349,472 of record NZ_JBVHQG010000009.1, on the reverse strand, counting down.
GGTAGAGCGCAACCTTGCCAAGGTTGAGGTCGCGAGTTCGAGCCTCGTCGTCCGCTCGAAGGAAGTAGGGATCTTCCCGATCCCCTACACTCCTGGTGGAGTGGCCGAGAGGCGAGGCAACGGCCTGCAAAGCCGTCTACACGGGTTCAAATCCCGTCTCCACCTCCAAGGACGATTAGCTCAGCGGGAGAGCGCTTCCCTGACACGGAAGAGGTCACTGGTTCAATCCCAGTATCGTCCACTGGATCTTCGCCCCCTTCGTCGCTCTCGTCGAAGGACCGGGGATCTGACCCCGCGCGATTAGCTCAGCGGGAGAGCGCTTCCCTGACACGGAAGAGGTCACTGGTTCAATCCCAGTATCGCGCACGCAGTGCCCGTGATCTTCGGATCCCGGTCCCGAGGACGATTAGCTCAGCGGGAGAGCGCTTCCCTGACACGGAAGAGGTCACTGGTTCAATCCCAGTATCGTCCACACCGCAGAGAGCCCCGACCGTTGCGACGGTCGGGGCTTCTTCGTGTGCCAGGGGCTGCGCGTGCGCCCGGCACGGGTGCCGGGCGCGCCGGGCTCAGCTGGAGAAGAGCATGTGGGCCCAGCTCTTGTTGTGGCCGTGGTGACCGCTGTGGTGCCCACCATGGCCGCCGTAGTGGCCGCCGTGGTGCTGCTGCGGGGCGCCCCAGGCCGGCGCGGGCGGTGCCGGGTAGGCCTGCGGGGCCGGCGGGACCGGCTTCGACCACTGGGCCTCCATCTGGGTCAGCGCCTCCAGCTCGCCGTAGTCGAGGAAGATGCCCCGGCAGCCGCTGCACTGCTCGATCTGGACGCCGTTGCGGTTGTAGGTGTGCATCGGCGCATGACACTTCGGACACTGCATGGTCGGCTCAACTCCTCGCCGGTAAAAAATGCTTCGCGTTCTCCCAGGACAGACTCCGTCCGACCCCGGTCGGTTGCACCCTACTTCGGGAAATCGAGGGCCAACCGGGCGGGGAGCGGGGTCGGTCGGGAGCGACACGGGGGTCATTCCGGGGCCATCCGGGCACAAGCGTCGATCAAGGACTGCTCGACCTCGTCCAGGGCGCGGTCCGCCGCGAGAGCCTTCGCGAGGTAGCGGGCGGCGGTCTGGACGGTGAGGGCGCGGGCCGGAACGTCCAGCGCCGGCCAGGGATCACCGTCCTCCGGTACGGCCGGGCCGCCGGCCGCGCGGTAGGCGGTCAGGAAGCGGGTCCAGTCCTCGGGCGGGAGGAGGCCGCAGGCGTACCAGGAGGCGGGGCGGGCAAGGTCCCAGGCCGGCACGCCGACGCCCAGGTCGTCGACGTCGATGAGCCGCCACGGGCCGTCCGGCGCCGGGTGCCGGACTAACTGGCCGAGGTGCAGATCGCCGTGGCAGAGGGTACGGGTGCCGGGCTGCGGGGCCTCCGCGCGGGCCCAGGCGGGCAGCGCGGACCAGGCGCGGAGGACCGGCGGGGCGGCGGGGTGGCCCGGAGCGGCGGCCAGTGCCTCGCGGAGGCGGGCTGTCGCCTGGGCCGCCTTGGCGGGGCCGCGCATCGGAGGCGTGCCGGGGAGAGGTGGAGTGCGGTGGAGACGGGCGAGGAGGGTGGCGGCGGCTTCCCAGGGGGCGGCGTCCGGGGCGTCGGGGTCCACGGGGCGGCCGTACGGCCAGAGGGTGACCGGGCGGGTGCCGAGCACGGTCGCCGGGATGGGCGTGAGCGGGGCGAGGAAGACGTCGGGGATATGGGCGGCGGTGGCCAGGCGGCGGGCCAGGGCGGTGGGGTCGGTGCCGGGGGCGTGGGCCTTGGCGACGGTTTCCGCGTGCCGGAGGACCGTGGTGTCGGGGCGGTGGGCGAGGGTGGTGGTGGCGCCGCAGTGGCAGGTCGTCGCGCCCGGGTGGGCGGCGGCTCTGACCTCGGCGGTCAGCTGCGGTATCACGTCTGCGGTGGTCAAGGGTCCCCCGGGGTGTGCGGATGCTGCGCCGAGCGTACGTGGGTGCACTGGGGCGGGGTTCACGGTCGGGCGGGGTGGAGGCTGGGGTACGGGGGTGCCGCTCGCCCGCGCATACGGGTGCCGCTGCGCCCACCCGTGCCGCCTGGGGGCACCTCCCAGGCCCTCAAGGCACTGGGGGGACGCACGATTGCCCGCGACTGGGTGGCCCCGTAAGGGGCGCGGGGCTGTACCGGTCTGCGGCTCCGCCGCGGGGCGCGACCGGCCCCCACCGGCCCGCAGGTGCACATCAGTCGTCGTGCGCACCGCAAAAAAGCAATGCCGGCGCAGCTCCCCAGCTGCGCCGGCATTTTTGCCGTCCGCCGCACCCCCGTCCCCACGGGGTTTCATAGGTGGATGTCCCCGCCCGAACCGCTCTTCCGGGCCTGGGGTCGCCGCTCAGCGCCCCAGCATCACTCCCACGGACGACGCCTGTGTGGCCACCGTCTCCCAGCCGTCGAAGACGAGCAGGAGCAGGGCCGCCAGGGGAAGGGCCATCAACGTCGCCACCAGGGGGTGGCGGCGGCCCTGCCGGCGGGGGCGGGTGGTGTGTGTCCGCTGTGCCGTAAGAGCCATGGTCCCTCTCCTGACCGTTCAGTTGTCGTTGGCAGCGGCGGGTGTCTGACCTCGGGGGACGAGTGCTGCACCCGCCGCTTGACCTCAAATCTAGGCGCGGGCCACCTCGGGGACGTCATGCCCTCGTACCGAATCACGGGCCTCCGAGAGGATGAGCTGTGACCTGCGGCCTACTCCCCTGGGTGGAGACGGGGTCCTACACCTCGTCCTAGGCCTCCGGGTCTTCCCGGAGGGGGTGCCCGGTCCTTCCCGGTTTTTCCGAGCTGTCCTCGCGGGGCACCGGCTGCTCGACGAGGGCCAGGACCCGGGTCGCCATGAAACGGGCCGTACGGACAACACTGCCGTTTCGCGTGACTTCGCTCACTTCCACCACCCCTCGTCGCACCGCCGTCTCCACCCGGCGGCCCGCCCTGCTGGCCACCACCTCGTACGTACGGGTCGTGTCGCCGGCGTCGACGACTATCTCCACTCGGTCACCCTTCACAGCTTCAATCCCCCTTCTGTGACGGCTTGTTGGCGCAGGCGGATGCTCAAAGGAGCCGATACCGGCGCCTTCCTGACCACTCCTCAAGTCTCGCACCCGGCACTGACAATCCGTCGGGCCGAGAGGGCGCGGCCTCTGCGCGCGGGCGGCCGTGGAAACGTAAGCTGTGCCACGTCACACGGACCGGGCAGCGGGGATGAACATGGCGATGATGCGCCTGAGGCGCGAGGACCCGCGCGTCGTCGGCTCGTTCAGGCTTCACAGAAGGCTCGGCGCCGGCGGGATGGGCGTGGTCTACCTGGGCTCCGACAAGAAGGGGCAGCGGGTCGCGCTGAAGGTGATCCGGCCGGATCTGGCGGAGGACCAGGAGTTCCGGTCGCGTTTCGCCCGTGAGGTCTCGGCGGCCCGCAGGATCCGGGGCGGCTGCACGGCACGGCTGGTCGCCGCGGACCTGGAGGCCGAGCGGCCGTGGTTCGCCACCCAGTACGTGCCCGGTCCCTCGCTGCACGACAAGGTCGCCGACGACGGCCCGCTGGGCGCGGCGGACGCGGCGGCGGTCGGGGCGGCGCTCTCCGAGGGCCTGGTCGCCGTGCACGAGGCCGGCGTCGTCCACCGGGATCTCAAGCCGTCCAACATCCTGCTGTCCCCGAAGGGGCCGCGGATCATCGACTTCGGCATCGCCTGGGCCACCGGGGCCTCCACCCTCACCCACGTCGGTACGGCGGTGGGCTCCCCCGGGTTCCTCGCGCCCGAGCAGGTGCGCGGTGCGGCCGTCACCCCGGCCACCGACGTGTTCTCGCTCGGCGCGACCCTGGCCTACGCGTCGACCGGCGACTCGCCCTTCGGGCACGGCAGTTCCGAGGTGATGCTCTACCGCGTGGTCCACGAGGAGCCGCAGCTGTACGGGGTGCCGGACGCGCTCGCCCCGCTGGTGCGGGCCTGCCTGGCGAAGGACCCGGAGGACCGGCCGAGCACGCTGCAGCTGTCGCTCCGGCTGAAGGAGATCGCCGCGCGCGAGGCGCAGGGGCTGCCGGACGTACGGCCGCCGGCGCCGCGAGCCGCGGAGGCGGACCGGCCCACCGGACGGCTCGCCGAGACCTACCCGGAGCCGCAGCGCGCCCAGCGGCGGCCGCCGCAGTCCTCCCCGGGCACGCCGGTGCGGGGCAACGCGCCCTCGCGCGGCGGCAGCGGCCCACGGGCGAACGGCGGGGTGCCGTCCCGGCCGGGTGGCGCGCGCCCCATGCCGGCTCCGCGCGGCCATGGCAACGGCACCCGGCCGGGGAGCACCAACGGGAACCGGCCCGGGCCGCGGAGCGGTACCGGGCGACCGGCGCCGCGCACCACGGGCACCGGACGGCGTCCGGCCAACCCGCGGCTGCTGCGCCAGCGGCTCTTCGTGTTCGTGGTGGTGACCCTGCTGGTGGCGCTGGGGATCGCGCTGGCCCAGGGCTGCTCCGGCCCGGCGCACGGAATGGGCGTGCCCGGTGGGGGCGTACCCGCGAAGTCGGCCGCCCTCAGGGAGTGACAGCTCCTATGCCTGCGGGCGGCCGGTGGTCACCGCGTAGAAGGCGACCGCGGCAGCCGCGCCGACGTTGAGGGAGTCGACGCCGTGGGACATCGGGATGCGGACCCATTCGTCGGCGGCGACCAGCGCCTGCGTGGAGAGGCCGTCGCCCTCCGCGCCCAGCATCAGGGCCACCCTGTCCATCCGGTGCGGCGCGGCCTCGTCGAGGCTGCGGGCCTTCTCGTCCGGAGTGAGGGCGAGCAGCGTGAACCCGGCCTCGCGGACCGAGTCGAGCCCCTTGGGCCAGGTGTCGAGACGGGCGTAGGGCACGGAGAAGACCGCGCCCATCGAGACCTTCACGCTGCGGCGGTAGAGGGGGTCGGCGCAGTCGGGGGACAACAGCACCGCGTCCATGCCGAGGGCTGCCGCCGAGCGGAAGATCGCGCCGATGTTGGTGTGGTCGTTGACCGACTCCATGACCACCACCCGGCGCGTGGTACGCAGCAGTTCGGTGGCCGTCGGCAGCGGCTTTCGCTGCATGGAGGCGAGCGCGCCGCGGTGTACGTGGTAGCCGGTGACCCTCTCGGCGAGCTCCGGGCTGACCGCGTAGACGGGGGCCGGGAGTTCGTCGATGACATCGCGCATGACGTCGACCCACTTCGCGGACAGCAGCATCGAACGCATCTCGTAGCCCGCGTCCTTCGCCCTGCGGATGACCTTCTCGCCCTCGGCGATGAACAGGCCTTCGGCCGGTTCGCGCTTGCGGCGCAACTCGACGTCGGTCAGGCCCGTGTAGTCACGCAGGCGCGGGTCGTCGGGATCCTCGACGGTGATGAGATCGGCCACAGGGTGATACTGCCTTGTCCTGGGTGTGGTGCCAACGGGCTGGAACGGGTTGTGTTACCCGGGGTTACGCCGATGCCTCTCCGGCGGACGGGTGGGGTGGCTCTCCGGCGGACGGGTGGGGGCCGACGTTCACGACCTCGCCGACGACGATGACCGCCGGGGGCTTCACGTCCTCCGCGCGGACCACCTCCGCCACCGTGGCGAGGGTGGCGTCGACCCGGCGCTGGGCGGCCGTCGTGCCCTCCTGGACCAGGGCGACCGGGGTGTCCGGGGACTTGCCGTGGGCCACCAGGGTCTGGGCGATCTGCCCGATCTTGTCGACGCCCATCAGGATCACCAGGGTCCCGGTGAGCTTCGCGAGGGACGGCCAGTCGGCGAGCGAGCGCTCGTCGTCCGGCGCGACATGGCCGCTGACCACGGTGAACTCATGTGCGACGCCCCGGTGCGTGACCGGGATGCCGGCCGCGCTAGGCACCGAGATCGAGCTGGAGATGCCGGGCACGACCGTGCAGGGGATCCCGGCCTCGGCGAGCGCCTGGACCTCCTCCATGCCCCGTCCGAAGACATAGGGGTCGCCGCCCTTGAGTCGCACCACCGACCTGCCCTGCTTGGCGTGCTCGATCAGGGCGTTGTTGATGGCCTCCTGGGCCATGTAGCGGCCGTACGGGATCTTCGCGGCGTCGATCACCTCGACGTGCGGCGGGAGTTCGGCGAGCAGGTCGCGGGGGCCGAGGCGGTCGGCGATCACCACGTCGGCCTCGGCGAGCAGGCGGCGGCCGCGCACCGTGATCAGGTCGGGGTCGCCCGGGCCGCCGCCGACCAGGGCGACGCCCGCGTGACGGGTCCGGTGGTGCGGGGCGACGAGGGTGCCGTCGCGCAGGCCCTCCACGACCGCGTCCCGGATGGCGGCGGTGTGACGGGGGTCGCGGCCCCGGGCGTCGGTGGTGAGCACGGCGACGGTGACGCCCTCGCTGTGGCCGGTGGCCGGGGTCCAGGCGGTGGCCCGGTCGGCGTCGTCGGAACGGACGCACCAGACGCGGTGCCGTTCCGCTTCGGCGGAGGCGGCGGTGTTGGCGTCGGGGTCGCTGGTGGCGATGAGGGCGTACCAGGCGTCGGTGAGGTCGCCGTCCTGGTAGGGGCGCTGTACCCAGGTGATCTCGCCGGCGTCCGCCATGGCCTCGACGGAGGGGGTGGCCTCTGGGGATACGACGGTGATGTCGGCGCCGGCCGCTATGAGCGCGGGGAGGCGGCGCTGGGCGACCTGACCGGCGCCGAGGACGACCACCTTGCGGCCGGTGAGGCGGAGGCCTACGGGGTAGGCGGGGTGTTCGGCCATGAGGGTGCGACTCCCAGGTGTGGCGGCGGTTCGATGCCCTGACGTGCAGATTTTACGGGGCGCTGAGTTGCGGCGAGTCAGGTGTCCGGGGGCTGGGCAGGGTGGCCGGGTGCGGGTGCGTGGTCCGTGCCCACCCGTTCCGCCCTGCGGAACGCCTGCCCACGGACCACGAAGCGGTTCGCGCCCCGCGCGACGAACCGCCCGGGCCACGATCCGGTTCGCGCCCCCGCGCGACGCACCGCCCAGGCCACCGGGCGGTCAACGCCCGCGCAGGACGAAGCGCCCCGGCCACCAAGCGGCCGTCGCCTCGCGAGACCAACCACCCGGACCACGACCCGATTGGTGCCCCCGTAGGACGGGCCGTCCGGGCCACGATCCGGCCGACGCCTCGCACGACCAACCACCCGGACCACGACCCGGCTGGTGCCCCCGCAGGACGGGCCGTCCGGGCCGCGGCGGCCCGACCGCGTGGGCTCCGGTCGGACGCCCGGGCAGGGGCGGCTCGCTGTCCGTGCGGCGCCGCACGGGCCGCCGTTCGCTTTCCGTCGGCGCAGGACGGTCCCGCTACTTCTCGGTCACGCCCGCCGAGTCGAACGTGGCCACCTCGTGCATCGCCCGTGCCGTGCTCTGGACCAGTGGGAGGGCCAGCAGGGCGCCCGTGCCCTCGCCCAGGCGGAGGTCGAGGTCGACCAGGGGGCGCAGGCCCAGCTTGTTGAGGGCGGCGACATGGCCGGGCTCCGCGCTGCGGTGGCCCGCGATGCACGCGGCCAGGACCTCGGGCGCGATCGCGCGGGCCACCAGGGCCGCGGCGCCCGCGCTGACGCCGTCCAGGATCACCGGGGTGCGCAGGGACGCGCCGCCGAGCAACAGGCCCACCATCGCCGCGTGTTCGAAGCCGCCGATCGCCGCGAGGACGCCGATGGGGTCGGCCGGGTCCGGCTGGTGGAGGTCCAGGGCACGGCGGACGACCTCGGTCTTGCGGGCGAGGGTCTCGTCGTTGATGCCGGTGCCGCGGCCGGTGACCTCGGCGGGGTCGGCCCCGGTGTAGACGGAGATGAGCGCGGCGGACGCCGTGGTGTTGGCGATCCCCATCTCACCGGTGAGCAGGGCCTTGTTGCCGGCCGCCACCAGATCGCGGGCGGTCTCGATGCCCACCTCGATGGCCTGCTTGGCCTCCTCGCGGGTCATGGCCGGGCCAGTCGTCATGTCGGACGTGCCCGCGCGGACCTTGCGGGGCAGCAGGCCGGGCGTCGCCGGGAGTTCGGAGGCGACGCCGACGTCCACCACGCACACCTCGGCGCCCACCTGGGACGCGAACGCGTTGCAGACCGCTCCCCCGCCGAGGAAGTTGGCCACCATCTGAGCGGTGACCTCCTGCGGCCAGGGGGTGACGCCCTGGGCGTGCACCCCGTGGTCGCCGGCGAAGATCGCGACGGCCGCGGGCTCCGGGATCGGCGGCGGGCACTGCCGGGACAGGCCGGACAGCTGGGCGGAGATGATCTCCAGCATGCCGAGCGCGCCGGCCGGCTTGGTCATCCGCTTCTGCCGCTCCCAGGCCTCGCCGAGCGCCTTGGCGTCCAGCGGGCGGATCCCGGCGACGGTCTCGGCGAGCAGGTCGTGCGGGTCCTCGCCGGGCAGGGCGCGGCGGCCGTAGGTCTCCTCGTGCACCACCCAGGACAGCGGGCGCCGCTTGGACCAGCCGGCCTGCATCAGCTCGGGCTCGTCCGGGAACTCGTCGACGTATCCGACGCAGAGGTAGGCGATGACCTCCAGGTGCTCGGGCAGGCCGAGCGCGCGGACCATCTCTCGCTCGTCGAAGAAGCTGACCCAGCCGACGCCGAGGCCCTCGGCACGGGCGGCGAGCCAGAGGTTCTCGACGGCGAGGGCCGCGGAGTACGGCGCCATCTGCGGCTGGGTGTGCCGGCCGAGGGTGTGGCGGCCGCCGCGGGTCGGGTCGGCGGTGACGACGATGTTGACCGGGGTGTCGAGGATGGCCTCGATCTTCAGTTCCTTGAACTGCTTCGCGCGGCCCTTGGGGAGGGACTTGGCGTAGGCGTCGCGCTGGCGCATGGCCAGTTCGTGCATGCTGCGCCGGGTGTCGGCGGACCGGATGACGACGAAGTCCCAGGGCTGGGAATGGCCGACGGAGGGCGCGGTGTGGGCGGCCTCCAGGACGCGCAGCAGCACCTCGTGCGGGATGGGGTCGCTGCGGAAGCCGTTGCGGATGTCACGGCGTTCGCGCATGACCTTGAGAACGGCCTCGCGCTCGGCGTCGTCGTAGGCGGGCGCGGCCGGGCCGGTGGACTGACGTGCTTCTGCCACGGGGGCCGTGCTCTCTTCCTGGTCGGCGGCCCTGGTCTCCAGGTCCTCCGCGTGCTGTACGACGTCGGGGTGGTGCTCCGCCACGGGGCCGGGCTCGGCCTCGCGGGGCGCGGGGACGGTGGCGACCTGCTCCGGCGTGTTCTCGCCCTGGTCCTGGGCGGGGAGGACCAGCGGGTGCGGCGGAGTCGGGGCGAGGTGCGGGGTGGTCGGCACCTGGCCGTCGACGGCGACGAACTCGCCCAGGGGCTGGGCCGACGCGGGCTCCGTCGGAACGGCCGGGGCCAGGGACTCCTGGACCGCCGGGGTCTCCTCCGGCTGAGCCGCGGGGGTGGGCGGGGTGCCCTGGGTCTGGGGGCCGGCGAGGGGCTGGACCGGCAGCGGCTCAGGAATCTCCGGGACCTCGAGGGCGGTGGCGGTCTCCATCGGCGGTACGACGGCTGCCGCTGGGAACTCGGCCGGGACCTGCGGCGCCACGGCGTCCGGCGCGGACGGCGCGAGGTGCTCGGCCTCCGGGGTGGCGATAGCGAGCGGCTCCGGGGTGGTGGGAGTGAGCGGCTCCGGTGCGGCGGGGGCGAGCGGCTCCGGGGCCTCGGCGACGGCCGCGGGGGCGACCGGGGCCGGCGCCTCGGCGACGGCCTCCTCGGGCTGCACCGGCGCGGGCGGCACGGCGGCAACCGGCTGACCGGCCTCGGCCAGGACGGCTTCCGGGGTGCGGACGGACTCGGGGCCGACCGCCTCCGACGCCGGAACGGACTCGGGCACGGCGGTCGCCACGAGCTGCTCGGGCGCGGCGGTCTCGACGACCTGCGCGGGCACCACGGGCTCCACGACCTGCTCGGGCATGACAGGTTCCGCGACCTGTGCCTCCGGCGCGACCGGGGACACGGGGTGAACCGGCTCGGGGTGCACCGGCTCGGCCGTCACGGCCTGGGCAGCCGGCTCCGGAACCGCCGTCGCCATGACCGGACCCGCAACCTCCGCCACGGACACGGCCTCGGGCGCGGGCTCGGCCATCGCGTCAGCAGCCGACCCGGCACCGGACGCGGGCGCGGTGTTCTGCTCCTCCGAAACCTCCGGGGCCTGCGCCGCCTGCGGAACCTGTACCGTCTGCGGAACCTCCGCGACCACCGGCGCGGCCTCCGGCATCGCACCCGTCACGGTCCCCTGAGCTCCGCCCGGAGCCTCGGCGACCTGCGGCGTCACCGGCTCGGCCACGGGCACCGGAACGCCCCCGTCGGCCGGCTGGGCCGCGCCTTCCGGGCCGTACGCGGTCTCGGGCCACACCCCGAGACTCGCCGGCGCCTGCTGCTCGGCCGCGACACCCGCGACGTCCGTCAGCGCGGACCCCGGCGCGAAGGCCGTGGGAGCCGCAACGGTGGCGGAGGCCACGGAAGCAACCGTCTCCGGTGCCGGAACAACCGTTTCCGCAGCCGGGGCCTGTGCGGCCACCTGTGCCACCGGCGCTGCCTGCGGGACCGCCTGCGACGCACCCCAGGGCTCGGCGGACTGCGGCGCGGCCTCGCGCGGCGGCTGGGCGTCGAGGTACTCGGGTCCGGCCGTCGGCAGGCCCGGCTGCCGGGACGCCGGCGTGTCGGCAGGGCCCCGGTCGGCGAGGGAACGGACCGGGCTCGCGGAGGTGTCGGGGATCGGCGGACCGAGGTGCAGCGGTCGGCGTGGGGCCGGGGCGGCCGTCGGGTCGTGGGGCACGGAGAGGATCGGGGACGCCGGTACCGAGCTGGGCAGCCGGACGGCGCTGAGGTCGACCGAGCCGCTGTCCCGGCCGTCCGTCTCGTGCGGGCCGGGCTCGTGGACGGCCTCGACGACCGGTTCCGGGGCCGGCGGCGGCACTTCGTTGCCCCAGGCGCCCTGGGCGCCCGGGAGCAGCAGGTCTTCGTCCTCGGCGGGCGACTCGGAGAGGTAGGTGTACGCGCCGTGCGCGGGAACGCCCGGCTGTTCCACCATGCCTGCGCTCTCCGGCAGTCCCTCGCCCGGGACCTGGCCGGTGTCCGTCATGCGTACCCCTCGCCCATCGGTTAGTGCCTTCTACGACCAGCTCACTCGGGGCGGCGCACCGACCGCCCCACAGTGAGAACGAGCGTGCGTGCCCAGCGGCACGAACGACCCGCCGGAAAAGGCGACAAAGCCATTCAGTGGCATTGTCCCGGCCGTTCGACCGTCGCGACAGCGTGATCCGCGACAGCCCGCTGTGGACTGCGCCACGTTGCGCGTTCCCGGTTCTGCCGTACCACACCCGCCCCAAAAGGGGCGCGTTTTCCGGATATTGACGAACGAATTTCCGGGCCACCGGTGCGGTGCAGCGATCGGCCAGCCTACCGCGCGCAGTATGACAACAGGATCACGGGGCGCGCTCGGGCAGACCCGCCCGTCGCCCGGCCACCACCCCTCAACGAGGCGCTTCGCGCCCCGGCAATGTCCCGCTGAGCAGGAAAGCGACGTTCCGCTCGGTCTCCGTCCAGGCCCTGGTGTCGAGTTCGACGGACTGCAGCAGGGCGCATTCGACCTGATATCCGTGCTCGGTCAGGTCGCGTCCGACGAGTTCGGCTGCGTCTCGGGTGGCGGCGTGAGTGACGATGCGCTGCGGGCGGCGGTCGGCGACCGCGTTGACCACGGCCGCTCCCCCACCGCCGACCCGGACGACGTCGGGCTCGGGCAGGTTCTCCAGCACATGGGGCGCGCCGCCGTGCACGATCTGGAGCTGGACCCCGAACTTGCGGGCGGCCGCGTCGCTGCGGACGCAGGCCGCGAGGTCCCGGTCGACGGCGATGACGGCGGCCCCGGCGCGGGCCGCCTCGGTGGCGAACGCGCCGCTGCCGCAGCCGATGTCCCAGACGAGGTCGCCCACCCGCGGGCCCAGCCGGGCGAGTTGGGCGGACCTCAGCAGATCCGTTTCCCCTTCGCCGAGCGCGACTCCCTCGCCGTACTCCGCGTCGGGCTGCACCCAGCCACGCGGGCCGGCCGACGGGTCCCGGCCGGCGATCCAGCCGCCGCCCTCGCCCGCCGGCACCGGTGCGGAAGGCCCGCCGATGACGATGACGACGTTGGGGTCGCGCCAGGTGTGGTCGGCGGCCTTGTCGGAGGTGACGACGCTGACCTGCTCGCGGTCGGTGCCGAGTTCCTCGCAGATGACGAAGGTGCGGTGGACGCCCTCCATCAGCAGGCCGAGTTCGGCGGGGCCGGCGCCGGGTGAGGTGAGGACGGCGACCTTGGTATGGGCTCGGCACACATTCACCGCGCGTCGCAGGGTGCGCGGGTGTGCGACGACCACCTGCGCGTCGTCCCAGGGCATGCCGGCGCGGGCGAAGGCGGCGGCCACCGGGGAGACGGCGGGGACGACCTCGACCTCCAGGCCGAACTCGGGCGCGCGCAGGGTCCGTACGACACCGAAGAAGCCGGGGTCGCCGTCGGCGAGCACCACCGCGGTGCCGCGGTGGCCGGCGATGCGGCGGGCGGCGAGGGCGACGCTGCCGAGGCGGATGCGCTCGGCGGTCGGTGGCACCTCGGGGAGGTCCAGATGGTGGGCCGCGCCCGCGACGAGCGTGGCGGCGCCGAGCGCGCCTCGTCCCGCGGCCGTCAGCGGCGAGCCGTCCCAGCCGATCACCGTGACCCGGTCGGCCATCGTCGTCAGTCTCCAGGGTTTTCGCAGGTCGTCAGGGTCCGGGCCCGTGGACGGGCTCAGTGAGAGTACCTGGTGGAGTTGTCCGGCGCGCGACGGGGCGAGTCCCGTCGGCGTCAGTTCCAGGAGGTGAAGCCGCCACTCTCGGCGAGTTCCTCGCCGGCGCCTTCCAGGTCCTCCGGGAGCAGGCTCCACACGATGAAGTCGGTGCGCACGTCCGCCCAGGTGCCGTCCTCGGTGCGGACGTGGACTATGCAGGCGTTGCGCAGCACGCCCTCGCTGATACCGCCGATCTTCTGGGCCACCTGCTGGGAGGCGGTGTTGTCGGCGGCGGTGCGGATCTCGATGCGTTCGAGTTTCTGGTCGCCCAGGAGCCAGTGGGCGGTGGCGAGCGCGGCCTCGGAGGCGTAGCCCTCGCCGCGGGCCCAGGGGGCGATGATGTACGACAACTCGGTCGACCGGATGTGCCAGTTGGTCTTGGTGAGCTGGATGACGCCGACCAGGCGCTGGGTGAGGAACTCGGTGACCGCGAGGTCCAGGCCCCGGCCGTCGGTGCGTTCGGCGGGGGCGTACTCGGTGATCCAGTTCCGGGCCGCGTCCTCGGTGAACGGCTGGGGCACGTCGGTCCAGGCCGCGACCTGCTCGTCGTTCATCATCTCGGCCAGGGCGGGCACGTCGTCCTCATCGAGGGGACGCAGCACCAACCGCTCCGTGCTGATGGAGATGTTGGGGAAGGTGCTAGTCATGCGCCACTCCGTAACCTTCGGAAATCCTTCAGGGCGTGCGAACTGCCCAGCATGCAGCATGAAACCACTGAACGGCACGACGGGGCCCACCCGCGGTGAGCGAGTGGACCCCGTGCGTGGCGATACGCCGTATACGTGCCGTCGGAAAGACGTGTACCAGCCGTCCTGAAGCCGATCGGAAGGACGATCAGAAGGCCGAGCCGGAGGACGATCGGAGGAACGATCAGAAGGACGGGATGACCGAGCCCTGGTACTTGTCCTCGATGAACTTCTTGACCTCGGGCGACGTGAGGAGCTTGGCGAGCTTCTTCACCCGCGGGTCCTTCTCGTTGCCCTTCTTCACCGCGAGGAAGTTGCCGTAGGGGCTGTTCTTCGCGGACTCCAGGACGAGGGCGTCCTTGGCGGGCTTGATACCGGCGGAGATGGCGTAGTTGCCGTTGATCACCGCGGCGTCCACGTCGTCCAGGGAGCGTGCGGTCTGGGCCGCCTCGACCTCCTTGAACTGCAGGTTCTTCGGGTTCTTGGCGATGTCCTGCGGGGTCGCCTCGGTGCCGGCGCCGTCCTTGAGGGTGATGAGCCCGTTGGCGGCCAGCAGCTTGAGGGCACGCGCCTCGTTCACCGCGTCGTTCGGGACGGCGACGGTCGCACCGCTCTTCAGCGCGTCGGCGCTCTTGACCTTGTGGGAGTAGAGGCCGAGCGGCTCCAGGTGCACCGTGACGACGGGCACGATGTGGGTGCCGCGCTTCTTGTTGAAGTCGTCGAGGTACGGCTGGTTCTGGAAGTAGTTGGCGTCCACCGAGCCGTCCTCGGTCGCCGTGTTCGGCACGATGTAGTCCTGGAACTCCTTGACCTCCAGGTCGAGTCCGGCCTTCTTCGCCAGGTTGTCCTTGACGTAGTTCAGGATCTCGGCGTGCGGGGTCGGGCTCGCGGCGACGACCAGCGGGCCGCTGTAGTCGGCGGAGCCGGAGGCGGAGTCCTTGTCCGAGCCGCAGGCCGTGAGCCCGAAGGTGAGGGCTCCGGCGGCGAGGACGGCGGTGGTGATTTTGGCGGTGTTACGCACGAAAAGTGCCTTTCCTTAAGGGTGGAGCGACCCCGCGATGGGTGGTGCGGGGAAATCTGAAGGGGTGCCGAAGGGGCTCAGACGGTCTTGCCGGTGGCCGTGGAGGCCTTCAGCAGCCGCAGCTTCGGCAGGGGCCCGGACGCACCGCCGCGGCGGTGCAGGGAGCGGGCCGCGTAGTCGCCGGCGAACTGGATGAGGGAGATGACGACGGCGAGGATCGCCACGGTGATCCACATCAGCTGGGTCTCGAAGCGCTGGTAGCCGTAGCGGATCGCGATGTCGCCGAGCCCGCCGGCGCCGACCGTTCCGGCCATGGCCGAGTAGCCGATGAGCGCGACGATCGTGGTCGTGGTGGAGGAGATCAGCGAGGGCAGTGACTCGGGCACGAGGACCTTGCGTACGACGGTCCAGGTGTTGCCGCCCATCGACTGCACGGCCTCGACGAGCCCGCCGTCCACTTCGCGGACAGCCGTCTCGACCAGGCGGGCGAAGAACGGGATCGCGCCGATGGCGAGCGGCACGATGGCCGCCTCACGGCCGATGGTCGTCCCGGTGATCGAGCGCGTGAAGGTCATCAGCGCGACCATCAGGATGATGAAGGGCATCGAGCGGGCGATGTTCACGATCTGGCCGATGACCTTGTTGGCCAGCACGTTCTGGAGCAGTCCGCCGCGGTCGGTGAGGACGAGCAGGACGCCGAGCGGGAGTCCGCCGACGACGGCGATCAGCGTGGACCAGCCGACCATGTAGAGCGTGTCCCAACAGGCCTGGGACAGCAGCGGCTGCATCTCGGACCAGCTCACTTGGCACCTTCCTTCACCAGCGCGGGCTCCTGGCCCACCACGTCGATCTGCAGGCCCTGTTCGCGCAGGAAGCCGATGGGCACCACGTTGTCCTCGTAGCGGCCGGGCAGTTCGATGCGCATCCGGCCGATCTGGAGGCCGCCGACGGTGTCGATGGCGGCACCGAGGATCGATATGTCGATGTTGTAGGTGCGGGAGAGCTGGGAGATGACCGGCTGGGTGGCGGCCTCGCCGTGGAAGGTGACGTCGAGGACGGTACGGTCGTCGCCGGAGGCCTCGCCGCCGACCGGGAACAGCGCGGCGGCCAGTTCGGAGCCAGGGGTGCCGAGCAACTCGCTGACGGTCCCGGACTCGACGATGCGTCCCTTCTCCATGAGGGCGGCCGAGTCGCAGATCGACTTCACCACGTCCATCTCGTGCGTGATGAGCAGGACGGTCAGGCCCAACTGCCGGTTCAGGTCGCGCAGCAGCTGGAGGATGGAGCGGGTGGTCTCCGGGTCGAGGGCGCTGGTGGCCTCGTCGGAGAGCAGCACCTTGGGGTCGCCGGCGAGTGCGCGGGCGATGCCGACACGCTGCTTCTGACCGCCGGAGAGCTGGGCCGGGTAGGCCTTCGCCTTGTCGGCGAGACCGACCAGGTCGAGCAGTTCCAGCGCCTTGCGGGAACGTTCCTTCCCTGACGTGCCGAGGATTTCGAGCGGCAGCTCGACGTTGTCCTGGACGGTCCGGGTGGAGAGCAGGTTGAAGTGCTGGAAGACCATGCCGATACGGCTGCGCGCCTGCCGCAGCTCCCGGCCGGCCCGGGGACCGCGCCCGGCGAGGGCGGTGAGGTCCTGGCCGTCGACCGTCACGGTGCCGGCGGTGGGACGCTCCAGGAGGTTGACGCAGCGGATGAGCGAGGACTTGCCGGCGCCGGACTGGCCGATCACGCCGTACACCTCGCCCTCACGGACGTGCAGATCGACGCCGTCGAGGGCGGTGACCTCGCGGCCGCGGGAGCGGTAGACCTTGGTCAGGCCCGTTGTGGTGATCACTGGGATTCCATCACTGTTGAGTACGCGGGCGTGGGTGTGCCCTGGTACGGGAGGGAAAATGTGCGCGGGGCAGCCGGGTCACATACGGCGCGGGGCGTACGGACAGGCCACGGCGGCGGCTCGCTTCGGGGCGCGAGGCTCTGGGGTGGTGCGGGGGCCCTCTAGAAGGCGCACATTCGACACATACAACGAGCACCGGGCGTCATGGTCGCCTCGGTCGCAGGGGTGCGGTCGCTCGTCGTGGTCATGCGATCAGTAAACCAGACCTACGGTCCTGACAGTCCGCCGCTGTCCGCATGCTGGACAGCGGCGGACGCCCGTCAGCGGCGCGCGGAGATCTCGATGAGGTGGTCGGTGACCAGCGCGGACAGGGCCGAGAGGTCCTCCACCACGAGGTCCGCGTCCAGCTCCCGCGCCGGGTGGGTTGTGGCCAATGCCACGGTGGTCATCCCGGCCGCGCGGCCGGCCTGGAGACCGGCCGGGGCGTCCTCGAAGACCACGCAACGGGCCGGGTCGACGCCCAGCCGGCGGGCGGCGAGGAGGTAGGGCTCGGGGTCGGGCTTGCCACGGGTGATGTCGTCGGCGGCTATCAGCGTCTTGGGGCGTATCCCGACCGCGGCGAGGCGGGCCTCGGCGAGCCGGCGGGTGGCCGAGGTGACGACGGCCCAGCGCTCGGCGGGGAGGGAGTCGAGGAGGGCGGCGGTGCCGGGGAGCAGCCGGACGCCGCCGCCCGGGACGTCCTCCACCTCCAGCTGCTCGACCCGGGCGACGGCCGCCGGGACGAGGTGGGCGGGGACCAGGTCGGCGACGATGTCCGCGGCGGTCCGGCCGTGCAGTTCGACTCGGGCGAACTCCTCGGTGACGCCGTACTCCGCCGCCCAGCGGATCCAGCAGCGCTCCACGGAGTCGAGGGAGGAGACCAGGGTGCCGTCGTTGTCGAAAAGCAGGGCTTGTGCGTGGATCGTCATGGTCTAGACCCTACGGTGTACGGCAGGGGCGACGGCGTGCGGCCGTTTCCGCCGTAATAAGGTCACCGCATGCTCAATGCCCTGTTGCTGGTGACCGGAGTCGCCGCGCTGCTGCTCGCCGCATGGTGCGGCTGGGCCGCGTACCGGGACCAGCCGACGAAGGACTGGCACTTCATCGGGATGGCCGTGGTGTCGGTGCTGGCGGTGATCCAGCTGGCGGCCGGGATCGTGCTGCTGGCCCGGGGCGACAAGCCGGCGCAGGGTACGACGATCTTCGTGGCGTATCTGCTGGGCGCCTTCGCGTGTGTCCCGGCGGCGGGGTTCATGTCGCTGGCCGAGCGGACCCGGTGGGGCTCCGTGACGGTCGCCGCGGGCGGTGTGGTGCTGGCCGTGCTGGAGGTGCGGCTCTATGACATCTGGGGAGGGTGAGATGACGACCGTGGAGCAGAGGCCGAAGCGGCTCACCAGTGGGCCGGGCACGCTTCTGGTGTGGTTCTACGGCGTGATGGTCGTCGGGGCGGTGTCGCGATCCGCGTACCAGATCGCGACCGAGTTCGACCGGGCGCCGCTCGCGTACTCGCTGTCGGCGGTCGCGGGAGTGGTGTACGGGTTCATCACGTACACGCTGGTGCGGGGCGGCGAGACGGCGCGCAGGGTGGCGCAGGCGTGCTGCGCCGCCGAGCTGGCCGGGGTGTTGATCGTGGGCACATGGACCCTGGTCGACTCTTCGGCGTTCCCGGACGCGACCGTGTGGTCGGACTACGGGATGGGGTACGTGTTCATTCCGGTGCTGTTGCCGATCTCGGCGTTGTACTGGTTGCGGAAGGGCGCGCGGGACGAGCGGGCCTGAGGAGTGTGCGCGACTGCGGGTGCGTTGGGGCTGGTCGCGCCCACGCGGCGGTAGCCGCACATCAAGCAGAGCCCCGCGCCCCTTTCGGGGCGCTCCACTTCGGGACGTTGAAAGCTAGGCCGTGGTCGCGTACGTACCGGCCGGCTTTTCCAGGACGATCATCGGGACGCCGTCTGCGCCCTTCGACGTGCCTACCGTTTCGTAGCCGACGCGGCGGTACAGGCGGAGGTTGCCCTCGCTGCGGTGGCCGGTGAAGAGGCGGAACCTCTTGGCGCCGCGCTCCTCGACCAGCGCCGACTCGGCCGCGCGCAGCAGCCGCGCGCCGATGCCGTGGCCCTGCAGGCGGGGATGGACACAGAGCTTGCCGATGGCGGCGGCGCCGTCCTCGGTGACCGAGCCGCGGACCGAGCCGACGACCTCCTCGCCGAGTCGGGCGACGAAGACGCAGTCGGACGCGACCTCCTGGCGAACCGAGTCGAGGCTCTGGACGAGCGGGTCGATGCGGTAGTTGCCGTACAGCGCCGCCTCGCTCTGGAAGCACAGGTACTGGAGCCTGAAGATCTGCTCTGCGTCCTGCTCGGTCGCCACCGAGATGGTCACGCTCATGCCCATGTGCGCACGCCTCCCGCTCACCTGATCGCCTGTCGTTCTCACTCCTATCCCCGCGCTTCGCGGGACGCAACCTCCGGCGTCAACAAACGGCGCAGACATCCCAGACATCTGGAACGTTCCGGTCCCAGACTGCCCTGTGAGATACCCAACTCCCCTGCGATCTCCCGGTATGTCAGGTCGTTCGGGGAGAGCAGGGCCTGCAGGAGTCGGGGGCAGCGGCCGGGGAGGCGGGCGACCGCCTCGCGCACGGCACGGCGGTGGGCGGCCGTGAGGACGCGCTGTTCGGGCGTGAGGGTGGCGTGGTCGGCGGGATCGGTGCCGTCGGGGCGTTCATGGCGTGTCGTACGGCGGGTGCGGCGGGACTCGGCACGGACGGCTCTGCGCAGCCAGTCCTCGGGGGCCCGGGGCGGCCCGTGGGCCGCCAGCCGCTCCAGGAGGCGGAGCCAGACCGTCTGTTCCAGATCGCCGGGATCGCTGCCGCAGGCATACGCCTCGGCCGAGGCCTCGGCGGTGAGCAGGGGGCCCAGGGCGGCAACCAGGTCGTCCGTCATATGCGGAACGACGCGGCCGCCCCGGGACAGGTTGCCGGGGCGGCCGGGAGTCACCCCGAACGGGGTGCGAGGGCTCAGCCGTTGACGAAGGCGTCGCGGGCCAGGACCGCGGTGTCGGCGTTGTCCGAGAAGACTCCGTCGATACCGGTCTCGAAGTACGTCCGGAAGACCGGGAAGACATCGCCGTACGCGGTGACGTCGCTGCCCTTGCGGTAGGCCGGCGGCAGGAAGGGGTTCTCGTTGCGCATGGTGTAGGGGTGCAGGACCAGGCCCACCTTGTGCGCGTCCGCGACCAGCGTGCTCGGCTTGGTGAAGTCGCCGCTCGCGTCCTTCGGGATGACCAGGTCGAGGGTCGGGCCGATGCCCTGCGCGTAGCCGGCGATCTCGCGCAGGCCCTTCGGCGTGATCAGGTCGGCGACGGTGCGCGGGTCGCCGGTCGCGACGAAGTCGTAGGGCTGGGTGTTCGCCGCGGAGAGCAGGACGACGAGCGGGTTGTCGAGCAGCGTGTTCAGGCGCTGGATGCTGGTCGGCTCGAAGGACTGCAGGATGACCGGCGAGTTCCGCTTGTCCTTGCCGTACTTGCGCAGCAGCTTGGCGACCCGCTCCTCAAGGCCGAGGCCCAGCCTGCGGAAGTAGGTGGGGTGCTTGGTCTCGGGGTAGATCCAGACCTGCTTGCCGCGCTTGCGGGTCTGCTCGTCCTGCCACTTGAGGACCTCCTCGAAGGTGGGGATCTCCCAGTGGCCGTTGTAGAGCGTGTTGTGCGGGCGGTTGGCCGGGATGCGCTCGATCGCGCGCAGCGTCTTCAGCTCGGCGAGCGTGAAGTCCTCGGTGAACCAGCCGGTGGTGGGGATGCCGTCCAGGACCTTGGTGGTCTTGCGGTCGGCGAACTCCTTGTGGTCGGCGACGTCGGTGGTGCCGCCGATCTCCGGCTCGTGACGGCAGACCAGGTGGCCGTCCTTGGTGGGGACGAGGTCACCGGCCTCGACTATGTCGGCGCCGAGGTCGAGGGCCAGGTTGTAGGAGCCGAAGGTGTGCTCCGGGCGGTAGCCGCTGGCGCCGCGGTGGCCGATGATCGTCGGCTTCGGCAGGCTCTTTAGGCCGCCGTGGCCGGACTGCCTCGCCTCGGCCGCTCTGGCGGCGCCGGGCAGTCCGAGGACCGCCCCGCCGGCGCCGAGCACCGCGGCGCCGAGCAGTGCCCGCCGTCCGGTCATGCCGTTCACCTGTGTCCGCTCGTTCGAGTCGTTCGTGTTCATGAGCGCTCTCCTGACCTTCGCCCTTCGATGCCGGCTGATCGTAGGGCTGCGCACGTGACCGAAGGGAGACCGTCGGCCCAACTGCCGGATGACTCCGTATGGCTGATGAACGGCGCGTCATGACGGTCCGTCGGCGACTTCCGTCACATCGACGCGGCCGCGCCGCAAGCTGTCTCCCGGGCGGCACCGCAGGTAAACCCGCGTCAACAGTGCGTAAGACCTCGGTGAACCGGCCGTCCTCGATGTGCGCTCCCCAGGGAGCCGCGAGTAATGTCCTCACCTGCACAGACTCATACCGCCCCTCGACATCGGAGGACCCGTTGTCCCGCTTCGCGTTCATCAAGGCAGTGCTCGGACCGATCATGCGCCTGATGTTCCGCCCCCAGGTGGAGGGCGTGGAGCACATCCCGGGGGACGGTCCGGTGATCCTCGCCGGGAACCACCTGACGTTCATCGACTCGATGATCCTGCCGCTCGTGAGCAAGCGGCAGGTGTTCTTCATCGGCAAGGACGAGTACGTCACCGGGAAGGGCTTCAAGGGCCGGCTGATGGCCTGGTTCTTCACCGGCGTCGGCATGATCCCGGTGGACCGGGACGGCGCGAGCGGCGGTGTCGCCGCGCTGATGACCGGCAAGCGGGTCCTGGACGAGGGCCGGATCTTCGGGATCTACCCGGAGGGCACCCGCTCCCCCGACGGCCGGCTGTACCGGGGCCGTACCGGCATCGCGCGGCTGACGCTGATGACCGGCGCGCCGGTGGTGCCGTTCGCGATGATCGGCACCGACAAGCTGCAGCCGGGCGGCGCGGGCATCCCGCGGCCGGGCACGGTCACCGTCCGGTTCGGCGAGGCCATGGAGTTCTCCCGGTACGAGGGGATGGACCGGGACCGCTACGTGCTGCGGGCCGTGACCGACTCGGTGATGGCCGAGGTCATGCGGCTGTCCGGGCAGGAGTACGTCGACATGTACGCCACGAAGGCGAAGGCCGCCTGACACTCTTTCGGCGCAAGGGCACGGGCCTGAGGTCCGTGCCTTCTGTCTGCCATCCGCCTGACATCTGTCCACGTCCGCCTGGCGGTGGAATCTGGCCCGACACTTCGGTCATTCCTTCGCATTTACCGGCCATATGAGCAGACAGCATGTCTTATTCAGACATGCAGAAACCTTCTCGGCGTACCCTGCTCAGTGCTCCGTTCGCTGCCGCCGGCGCGGGGCTCCTGTCTGCTTGTTCCGACTCCGACTCCCCCTCGCGCCCGGGCCCGCAGCACACGGCCCGGACCGCGGCTTTCGTCCCGCAGGGACCCAAGGGGTTCGTCAACCCGTCGGATCCAGAGGTGCTCGCGACCGAGCGGAAGCGCGGCTCCGGCCCCGTCCGCATGGTCACGTTCACGGCCGCCGAGAGCATGCTGGACCTGGGCGGGCGGTCGGTGCACAGCTGGGCATACAACGAGTCGGTTCCGGGTCCGCTGGTGCGTGTCACCACCGGTGACGTCCTGAGCCTGACCGTCAGCAACCGGCTGACCGAGAAGACCACGCTGCACGCCCACGGGGTGCGGCTGCGCTGCGACATGGACGGCGTTCCGGACCTGACCCAGCCGGCCATCGCGCCGGGGACGGACTTCGTCTACCGCTTCGTCGCCGCTCACCCGGGCACCTATCTGTTCCACTCGCACGTCGGCATGCAGCCCGACCGTGCCCTGTACGCGCCGTTCATCGTCGACGACCCGAAGGAGCCCCTCGCCTACGACAAGGAGTGGGTCGTCGTCCTGGACGACTGGGTGGACGACATCGACGGCTCCAACCCCGAGCGGGTGCTCGACCAGCTCAAGCCCGGCGGCTCCATGGCGATGCACATGGGGATGGGCATGGGGCCCGGCCACGGCAGCCCGAGCCCGCGCCGGTCGGCGGGCACGTCCCCGGCACCGTCCAAGTCGGGGTCCAAGACGCGGACGGGCCCCGACCGGGTGCTGCGCGACTCCCACAGCAGCCTGCTGCACGGCGAGGGCGGGAACGTCGCCTACCCGCACTACCTGGCCAACGGACGGCTGCGCACCGACCCCTCCGTCTTCCGCTGCCGCCCCGGTGACCGCATCCGGATCCGGATCATCAACGCGGGCTCCGAGACGGCGTTCCGGGTCGCGCTCGGCGACCACCCCATGACCGTCACCCACACCGACGGCTACCCCGTGCAGCACAAGACGACAGACGCCCTGCTCGTCGGCATGGCCGAGCGGTACGACGTCCTCGTCACCGCCAAGGACGGCGTCTTCCCGCTCGTCGCACTCGCCGAGGGCAAGCCGGGCAAGGCGCTCGCGCTCCTCCGCACCAACAACGGAAGAAACCTTCCGTCGCCGGATGTCCGCCCGAACGAGCTGGACCGGGAGATCGTGCCGGCCCGCCAGCTGCTGCCGGCCGAATCCGTCCGCATGGACGACCGGAAACCCGACCGCGACCTGCGGATCAGGATCACGGGCACGATGGAGAGGTACGACTGGGGGTTCGACCACAAGACGTACGACGTGCGGCAGCGGCATGCGGTGCGGGCCGGTGAGCGGGTGCGGCTGACGCTCATCAACGCGACCGACATGTGGCATCCGATGCATCTGCACGGGCACACGTTCTCGGTCACCGGGCTGAACTCGGCGGGAGCCCGGAAGGACACCACGATCGTGCTGCCGCACCGCAAGCTGGTGCTCGACTTCGACGCCGACAACCCCGGGCTGTGGATGCTGCACTGCCACAACCAGTACCACTCGGAGAGCGGGATGATGACGGTGCTCGGCTACCAGAAGTGAGACGTCACGCCGACAGGGCGCCTTCCAGTTTCTGCCCCTTCAGCAGGAACCAGGCCGCCACCGCCGTCGCCAGCAGGACCGCGGCGCCCGCGCCCGAGGCCAGGTGCAGGCCGTGGACGAAGGAGTCCCGGGCCGCCGCCAGCATCTCGGCCGCCGTCTGCGGGGGCATGGCCGTCGACGCCCGCACCGCCGCGCCCAGGGATTCGTGGGCGGCGGCCGGGGTGCCCGCCGGGCCCGGGAAACCGCGGTAGACGCCCATCACGATCGAGCCGAGCAGGGCGATGCCCAGGGCCGCGCCCAGTTCGTACGCCGTCTCGGAGACCGCCGAGGCGGCGCCGGCCTGGTCCCTGGGGACGCTGGAGAGGATCACGTCCGCCGTCACCGTGAAGGAGAAGCCGGCGCCGACGCCGACCACCAGGAGGGCCGCGCCGAGGATCGGATAGCCGGTGGACTGGGAGAGCGTGGTCAGGGCCGCGAGGGCCACGCCGACGGCGGCCAGGCCACCGGAGACCACCGCGCGCACCGAGTGACGGCGGGCCACCCGGCCGGCCACCAGGCCCGCCGCCACCGCGCCGACGGCCGCCGGGAGTTCGGCCAGGCCCGCCTCGAACGGGTGCCTGCCCTGGACCAGTTGCAGGTACTGGGAGAGGAAGAACACCAGGCCCGACATGCCGAGCACGGTCAGCAGGTCGGCGAGGACCGCGCCGCTGAAGCCGCGCCCGCGGAACAGCCGCATGTCCAGCAGGGGCTTGGGCAGGGTGAGCTGGCGGCGGACGAAGCCGTAGAGGGCCGTGGTGCCGAGGAGGGCGGTGGCCGCGGTGACTCCGGTGAGGCCGTGGGTCGCGGCCTCCTTCACCGCGTACACGACCGCGATCATGCCGACCAGCGACAGGACGACACTGATCAGGTCCCAGGGACCGGGGTCGGGGTTGCGGGACTCGGGGAGCGTCCTGATGCCCACGAGGACCAGGACCACCATCACCGGCAGGTTGATCAGAAAGACCGAGCCCCACCAGAAGTGTTCGAGCAGGAAGCCGCCCACGATCGGGCCGACGGCCGTACCGGCGGAGGCGGTGGCGCCCCAGATGCCGACGGCGAGGCTGCGCTCGCGCGGGTCGTGGAAGAGGTTGCGGATCAGGGCGAGGGTGGCGGGCATGAGGGTCGCGCCGGCGACGCCCAGCAGGGCACGGGCCGCGATCATCGTCCCGGGGGTCGTCGCGTACGCGTTCAGGACGGATATCGCGCCGAACGCCGTCGCGCCGCCGAGCAGGATCCGCTTGCGGCCGATGCGGTCGCCGAGGCTGCCCATGGAGACCAGCAGTCCCGCGATGACGAACGAGTAGACGTCACCGATCCACAGCAGCTGGGTGCCGGAGGGCTCGAGGTCTTCGCTGATGTAGGGGGTCGCGAGACCGAGGACGGTCGCGTCCACGGCCACGAGCAGCACGGCGAGCACCAGGACGGAGAGCGCGAGCCAGCGGCCCGGGCGCTTCTCCTCCGTCTCCGTGGCGAACGCCGGCCGCACGGTGCTGGTCATGATTCCTCTCTTCGTCGTGCACCGCCGAGCAGCAGCTCGACGATCATGTGGGTGAAGTCCTTGGGGGCGACCCTGCCCTCCGTCACCGCCCAGGCGGCGGAGGCCAGCAGGCCGTACAGGGCCTCGGTGAGCCAGGCGGGGGTGAGGTCGATACGGAACTCGCCGCTCTGCTGGCCGCGCCGGAAGAGGGCCGCGATGCGGTCGTCGATCCGGGTCCAGCCCTGGTTCTGCTGCTCGCCCTCGAACAGCTGGTTCTCGGTGTAGAGGAAGGCCAGCAGCCCGGCGGCCGGTTCGATCTCGCGGACCAGGCGGTGCACGGCGTCGGCCGCCGGGCCCTCGTCCAGGCGGGCGGTGTCCAGGGCCGCCTCGCACTCCTCGATACCGAGCGCCTCCAGTGCGCGCACGAGCGCGTCCCGGCCCGCGAAGTGCCGGTGCAGGGTGGCCCGGCTGATCCCGGCGGCCTTGGCGACCTCGTCCATGGTCGCGGTGGATCTGCGGGTCAGCAACGCGGCTGCGCTGCGCAGCACCTGCTCACGATCAAGGGCCATGAGACAATGGTAGCGCATGTGAGACACATCTGTCTCATCCTGGGCACGCGTGAGTCACAGAAGGGTCAGGGATGGTCTCGCGTCAGTGCCAGGGCAGGCTGCCGCGGCGCTCCCAGTAGGCGTGCGGCTCCTCTGCCAGGGCCGCGAGGCGGGTCAGCTGGTCCTCGTCGAGGTCGACGGCGGCCGCGTGCAGGTTGGAGACGAGCTGGGTGAGCGTCGCCGCGCCGGACAGGACGACTCCGGCCCAGGGCTGTCGCAGTACGACGGCGAGGGCCACGGCGTCGGAGCCGAGACCGGTCTCCTCGGCCACGGCACGCAGCGGGTCGGGGGCGTGCGGGGCGGCCAGCCTGCCGTTGGCCATGCCCTCCTTCACGATCACCGTCAGTCCGGCGTCGTGCGCCTCCGCGAGGGCGGGTCCGGCCGAGGTCTCCAGGGCGTTGTACGTCGACTGGACGGTACGGAAGAGGGGCTCGCCGTCGACCGTGACGGCGAGGGCGGCACGGATGGCGTCGGCCTGGGCGGGCCCACTGGTGGAGAAACCGACGGTGAGGCCGGTGGCCGCCGCTTCCGCGAGGCGGGCGTGCAGTTCCTTGTCGGTGAGGGCCGGACTGTCCGGGGTCACCGAGTGGATCTGGTAGAGGTCGAGGTGGTCGCCGAGGAGTTCGGCGGTCTCGGCGCGCTGGCGGTCGTAGGTCTGGACGCTGTGGTCCTTGACCTCGTGCGTCTCGGCGTCCGCGGACCAGCCGGCGGTGTAGGTGTAGCCCCATTTGCTGCCGACGACCACGTCGGCGGCGGCGTCGGGACGGGCGTTCAGCCAGTCGGCGAGGAACTCCTCGGAGCGGCCGTAGGAGCGGGCCACGTCGAAGTAGCGGACGCCCTGGGCGTAGGCGGCGTCGAGGAGTTCGTGCGTGCGGGTGCGGAGGGCGCCGACGCTGCGGTCCTCGCCGAGGTCCTCCTCCCGGCCGAGGTTGATGTAGCCGGGGCGACCCACTGCGGCGAGGCCGAGGCCGATGTGGCAGGTGGGGGTTGTTGCTGTTGCCAGTCGGGCGAAGGGCATCGCGGGCTCCGTCAGGTCGGCTCCGGTTCGGCTTCTGACCAACGTAACCCGCGATGAGCCTCGCCTCAGGGCTCGGGTGGTGCGGTGTGTTGGCGGGTGCGGACGCCTTGTGGCCTGTCGCGCAGTTCCCCGCGCCCCTTTAGGCCTGCTGCCGGGCCGTTGCCCAGGAGTGCTGGTCCGCTACATCCGCCTTCACTTCCGCCAGCTGCACCGCCACCGCGCTCGGCGCCGTCCCGCCCCGGCCGTTGCGTGAGGCCAGGGCGCCCGGGACGTTGAGGACTGTCCGCACCTCCGGCGTCAGGTGGGCGCTGATCTTCGCGAACTGGTCGTCGGTCAGTTCGTCGAGCTCCTTGCCCTCGGCCTCGGCCGCCTTGACGCACTCGCCCGCCACCTCGTGGGCCACGCGGAACGGGACGCCCTGCTTGACCAGCCACTCCGCGATGTCGGTGGCCAGGGAGAAGCCGGCCGGGGCCAGTTCCTCCATGCGCTCGCGGTTGACGGTGAGGGTGGCCATCATGCCGGTGAAGGCGGGGAGCAGGACCTCCAGCTGGTCGCAGGAGTCGAAGACCGGCTCCTTATCCTCCTGGAGGTCGCGGTTGTAGGCGAGGGGCAGGGCCTTGAGGGTGGCCATGAGGCCGGTCAGGTTGCCGATCAGGCGACCGGACTTGCCGCGGGCCAGCTCCGCGATGTCCGGGTTCTTCTTCTGGGGCATGATCGAGGAGCCCGTGGAGAAGGCGTCGTGCAGGGTGACGAAGGAGAACTCCTTCGTGTTCCAGATGATGACCTCCTCGGCGAGCCGGGAGAGGTTGACTCCGATCATCGCGGTGATGAAGGCGAACTCCGCCACGAAGTCGCGGGAGGCCGTGCCGTCGATGGAGTTGGCGGAGCTGCCGTGCTCGAAGCCGAGGTCCTTCGCCACCGCCTCCGGGTCCAGGCCGAGCGAGGAGCCCGCGAGGGCGCCGGAGCCGTACGGGGAGACGGCCGTGCGCTCGTCCCACTGGCGCAGCCGCTCCGCGTCCCGGGACAGGGACTGGACGTGGGCCAGGACATGGTGGGCGAAGAGCACCGGCTGGGCGTGCTGCAGGTGGGTGCGGCCGGGCATGGCCACGTCCGGGTGGGCCTCCGCGAGGCCGGTCAGGGCGTCCTGGAGGTCGGCGATCAGGCCGCCGATCACCCGGGCGTGGTCCCGGAGATACATCCGGAAGAGGGTCGCGACCTGGTCGTTGCGGGACCGGCCGGCCCGCAGCTTGCCGCCGAGGTCGGGGCCGAGGCGCTCCAGGAGGCCGCGCTCCAGCGCCGTGTGGACGTCCTCGTCGGCGATGGTGCCCACGAAGGTTCCGGCGGCGACATCGGCCTCCAGCAGGTCGAGGCCGGCGATCATGCGCTGGAGTTCGTCCTCGGTGAGCAGGCCCGCCTTGTGCAGCACGCGCGCGTGGGCACGCGAACCGGCGATGTCGTAGGGCGCGAGCCGCCAGTCGAAGTGGACGGACGCGGACAGCTTCGCCAGGGCCTCGGCGGGACCGTCGGCGAAACGGCCGCCCCAGAGCCGAACGTCACCGCTGTTGCTGCTCACTTGCGTTGCTCCTAGAGAGATACGGATGTGGCGCCGCCTCCCCGGCCATGAACGGGGAGGCGGTTGTCACGCTACTGCTCGGGCGAGGCCGCGTCGGGCTACGCCCGCAGTTGACGCTGCGCGGCGATCTTCGACGACAGGCTGTAGATGTCGATGAAGCCCTTGGCCGCGGCCTGGTCGAAGGTGTCGCCGGTGTCGTAGGTGGCGAGGTTGAAGTCGTAGAGGGAGGACGCGGAGCGGCGGCCGGTGACGACCGCGCGGCCGCCGTGCAGGGTCATCCGGATGTCGCCGGTGACGTGCTGGTTCGCCTCGTTGACGAAGCCGTCCAGGGCGCGCTTGAGCGGGGAGAACCACTGGCCGTCGTAGACGAGTTCGCCCCAGCGCTGCTCCACCTGCCGCTTGTAGCGGGCGAGTTCGCGCTCGACGGTGACGTTCTCCAGCTCCTGGTGGGCCGTGATGAGCGCGATGGCGCCCGGCGCCTCGTACACCTCGCGGGACTTGATGCCGACGAGCCGGTCCTCGACCATGTCGATCCGGCCGACGCCCTGGGCGCCCGCGCGCTGGTTCAGCTCCTGGACGGCCTGGAGCACGGTGACGGGCTTGCCGTCGATCGCCACCGGGGCGCCCGCCTGGAAGGTGATGACCACCTCGTCGGCCTCACGCGGGGTGGCCGGGTTCTGCGTGTACTCGTAGATGTCCTCGATCGGGCCGTTCCAGATGTCTTCCAGGAAGCCGGTCTCGACGGCGCGGCCGAAGACGTTCTGGTCGATGGAGTACGGGGACTTCTTGGTGGTCGCGATCGGGAGGCGCTTCGCCTCGCAGAAGGCGATCGCCTTGTCGCGGGTCATCGCGTAGTCGCGGACCGGGGCGATGCAGGTCAGGTCGGGGGCGAGGGCGACGATGCCGGCCTCGAAGCGGACCTGGTCGTTGCCCTTGCCGGTGCAGCCGTGGGCGACCGTGGTGGCGCCGTGCTTGCGGGCGGCGGCGACCAGGTGCTTGACGATCGCCGGCCGGGAGAGGGCGGAGACCAGCGGGTAGCGGTCCATGTAAAGGGCGTTGGCCTTGACCGCCGGGAGGCAGTACTCCTCCGCGAACTCGTCCCTGGCGTCGGCGACCTCGGCCTCGACCGCGCCGCACGCGAGCGCGCGCTTGCGGATGACGTCCAGGTCCTCGCCGCCCTGGCCGACGTCCACCGCGACGGCGATGACCTCGGCGTCCGTCTCCTCGGCGATCCAGCCGATGGCGACGGAGGTGTCCAGCCCGCCCGAGTAGGCGAGTACGACGCGCTCGGTCATGGGTCCCTCCTCACGTACATCCCCTGGCTATGCATGAGTATGCAGAGCCCTGCATGATTCGTCAATCCAGCCCGCTCCGTCACGGCGACCTTCCGGGCCGCGTCGGAGATTTATGAAAGGGGTTTGAACAAACGAAATCGCTTTCTCGTACCCATGCCTGAACGCCGGCGCCGCCTTTGTAAACCCACCTCTGACCCAAGTGAGGCATCCCCATGTCCAGGGCTCTTCCGAAGTACAACAAGCGTCGCGTCGCACTCATCGGCGGTGCCGCCGCCGTGGCGCTGTCCGGTGCGGTCATCGCCGGTTCGGCCCTCGCGGGTACGCCCGACAAGAGCAGTGGCACGAGCAATGCGCGCACCCTCGCCGCCTCGCCCTCCACCATCACCTGCCCGGACGTCGCCTCGCGGCTGCCCGCGGTCCCCGCCTCCGCGAAGGCCGAGGTGGACCGCAACCTCACGCTCCTCCAGACGCAGATCCAGGAGGCCAACAAGCGGCTGGTCGACACGGTGGGCCAGGGCGGGCCGAACTTCGTGAACAACGCGATCCTCGGACCCCTCAAGGACAAGCGGGTGGCGACCGTCAACCGGATCGCGACGGCGATCGGCCGGACGGCCGCCAAGCCGACCGGCCTGGACGCGCTGGCGCCCTGCACCCTGAACGCGAGCGGGACCGGCACGAACACCGGCAGCGGTACGAACACGGGCAGCGGTACGGCGGCGGGCACGGCCTCGGCCACCCCGAGCACGGCGGCCACCCAGCAGCAGTCGGCCGGCGGCACCGGCACGAGCAACTCCGCGGTAGGCACGATCACCTGCCCGGACGTCGCCTCGCGGCTGCCGGCGATCCCCGCGTCCGCGCGGGCGGAGGTCGACCGGAACCTCACCCTGCTCCAGACTCAGATCGACGAGGCCGACAACCGGCTTCGGACCACGGTCGGCCAGGGCGGCCCGAACTTCGTGAACAACGCGATCCTCGGACCCCTGGCGGACAAGCGGAAGTCGACCATCGACCGGATCGCGATCGCGATCGGCCGTACGTCGGCCAAGCCGACCGGCCTCGACTCCCTGGCCGCCTGCACGCTCACCAAGTGACGTGACAGGCAGCTGTGGCCGCCCCGTGTACAGCGCCGGCCGGGGCGGCCACAGTGGTGTCCGCAGGCCAGGGCCCGACCCTGGCGTCCGGATGCCGGAACTGCTCAGCCGCCCGAAGTGAATGCGCCGATAATTTCCCGGTATGGGAAAGACCTATGAGCGCATCGACGGCAGACTCCGCACGTTCATCGAGGAACAGCCCCTCTTCTTCACCGCCACCGCCCCGCTCGCGGGCGACGGCACGGTCAACCTCTCCCCCAAGGGCCTCAAGGGCTCCTTCGCGGTGCTCGACGAACACACCGTGGCCTACCTGGACTTCGCCGGCTCCAACGCCGAGACCATCGCCCACCTGCGGGAGAACGGCCGCATCACCCTGATGTGGTGTGCGTTCCAGGGCCCGCCGAACATCGTGCGGGTGCACGGCCGCGGCGAGCCGGTCTTCCGCGACGATCCGCGCTTCGGCGAACTGCTGACCCGCTTCCCCGGCATCGACCCCACCCCGCACGGCCTGCGCGCGATCATCGTCGTGCACGCCGAACTCGTCCGGGACACCTGCGGTTACGCCGTCCCCTACATGGCGTACGACGCCGACCGCGACCTGCACGGGAGGCGCTTCGCGCGCGAGGACGACGCCTCGCTGAGCACGTACTTCGAGAAGAAGGACCACATCGCGGTGAGCCTGGATGGCCTACCCGGGCTGCCGTTGCCGCTGCCGCCGTCTACCGTCTGAGCCATGCGTACAGGCATCGTCGTCACCCTTGTCTCCGCGTCCCTGCTGCTGCTCGGCGCGGCACCGGGGGGCGGGGACGCCGCGCCGCTGCCCGCGCGGATGGCCGACACGGGCGGCGGCGACCAGCTGATCACCGCGGAGGCGTCCGCGCTGAATTCGACCTCGGGGACTCTGACCTGGTGGGAGCGCCGGGACGGGCAGTGGGCGCAGGTGGGGTCGGCCGCGGCCCGGTTCGGGGCGAAGGGGCTGGTCGAGGGAGCCGAGCGGCAGCAGGGTACGAACACGACTCCGACGGGGTTGTACGACGTTCCGTTCGGGTTCGGCATCCAGCCGGCGCCGGCCGGGACTTCCGTCGACTACCGGGCGGTGAAGGCCGATTCGTGGTGGTGCGAGGACAACGACTCGACCTCATACAACCGTTGGGTCGAGCCGTTGCCGGCCGATTGCCGTGCCGCCGAGTCGGAACGGCTGTCGTCGTACACGACGCCGTACGCGCACGCGCTGGTGATCGGGTTCAACTACGAGCGGCCCGTGCGGGGGCGGGGTGCCGGGATCTTCCTACATGTCAACGGGCAGGGCGCCACCGCCGGTTGCGTATCGGTGCCCCTGGACACGATGCGGGAGATCCTGCGGTGGGCGGATCCTTCCCGGGCGCCGCACATCGCCATCGGGACCGCGAGCGGGGCCACGGCGATCACCCGGTACTGACGACGGTGGTGTCCGTGGTGCCCGTCGGCGGGTGCGGCGGCTCGCGGTAGCGCCGGGGAACCGGTCCTGACCGGGTCACCCGAGCGGGAGCCTGACCGTGAACGTCGTTGATCCCGGGGCGCTTGCCAGCGCGACCGTCCCCCCGTGCGCCTCCACCACCGCCGCCACGATCGACAGGCCCAGGCCCGCTCCCCCGCCGGAGGCGTCCGCGCGGCGGCGGTGTTCTGCTCTGGTGAAGCGTTCGAAGACGCCCGGCTGGATGTCTGCCGGGATGCCCGGGCCGTCGTCGTGGACCTGGAGGACCGCCGTCCCGCCGTCCGTCTCCAGCGTCACCGTCACCTTGGTGCCCACGGGTGTGTGCAGACGCGCGTTGGCCAACAAGTTGGCCAACACCTGTTGCAGGCGGTGCGTGTCACCCGGCACCGTCACCGGTTCCTCGGGCAGGTCCAGGGTCCAGCGGTGGTCCGGGCCCGTGGCGCGGGCGTCCGTCACCGCGTCCAGGGTCAGGCGGGTGAGGTCGACCGGGTGCCGTTCCAGCGGGCGGCCCGCGTCCAGGCGGGCCAGCAGGAGGAGATCGTCGACCATCTCGCCCATCCGGGAGGACTCGGCGGCGATGCGCTCCAGGGCCCGGGTGATCTCGTGAGGCAGCGGGCCCGGATGGAGCAGCGCCAGTTCCGCGTGGCCGCGGACCGAGGCGACCGGGGTGCGCAGTTCGTGGCTGGCGTCGGCGGCGAAGGAGCGCAGACGTTCCTCGCTGGCGTGGCGCTTCGTCAGCGCGTCCTCGACATGGCCCAGCATGCGGTTGAAGGCGGCGGCCACCCGGCCGACCTCGCTGCGGGGATCGGAGCCGGGCGCCCGGGCCGGCAGGGCCACCTCGCCGCTGGCGAGCGGGAGTTCGCTGACCCGGGTGGCCGTCGCCGCGACCCGGCTCAGGGGACGCAGGGACCAGCGGACCCAGAGGGCGCCCGCCACCCCGGCCACGACCAGGGCGAGGCCGAAGACCGCGGCGCAGACCAGTTCCAGGCGGTGCACCGTGGCCCGGACCGGTTCCAGGGGCAGCCCGGTGACCAGGACGTCGCCGTCGCGGCCGGTCCAGGCCAGCAGCCGGTAGTCGTGGATCGAGGCGAGAGGGACCGTGTGCGCCCTGCCGTCCACCGGTAGCCGGGCGAGGGCCGCGCGGTCCCCCGCCGTGAGGCCGACGGTCAGGTCGGGGTCGGCGCCGGACGGGATCAGGGCCGCGTTGGTGACCCGGCCGTTCAGGAGGCGGGCGCCGAAGGTGCCGGCGGCCTGGCGCCGGGTGTCGCCGTGCTCGTCGCCGTCGCGGTCACTGGGCTTGTACGAGCCGTGTTCCAGGGACTGCGGGAAACTCGGCCCGGTCTGCTGGAGCTGCTGGTCCAGGCGCCCGGTGAGAAAGCCGTTCAGCTCGACCACGGCCGCGACGCCCACGGCCGCGCAGCTCAGCGCGAGCAGGACGACCAGACCGGCGGTGAGGCGGGCGCGCATGGTGCGGGGGCGGGGCAGGCGCCGTATCCGGCCTGGCCGTCGTAGCTGTCGTACGAGTCTCACCTGGTCACCGGCTTGAGGACGTAGCCCGCGCCGCGGACCGTGTGGATCATGGGCTCGCGGCCCGCGTCCACCTTCTTGCGCAGGTAGGAGATGTACAGCTCCACGACATGGGCGCGGCCGCCGAAGTCGTACGACCACACCCGGTCCAGGATCTGCGCCTTGCTGACGACGCGGCGCGGGTTGCGCATCAGGAAACGCAGGAGTTCGAACTCGGTCGGGGAGAGTTCGATCAGTTCGCCGGCCCGGCTCACCTCGCGGGCCTCCTCGTCCATGGTCAGGTCGCCGACGACGAGCCGGGGTCCCTCGTCCAGCTGGCGGGCCATGCCGGCGCGGCGCAGCAGTCCGCGCAGCCGGGCGACGACCTCCTCCAGGCTGAAGGGCTTGGTGACGTAGTCGTCGCCGCCCGCGGTGATACCGGCGATCCGGTCCTCCACGGCGTCCCGGGCGGTGAGGAAGAGCACACAGACGTCCGGCTTGACCCGGTGCAGCGAGCGGAGCACGGCGAAGCCGTCGGTGTCCGGGAGCATCACGTCGAGGACCACCGCGTCCGGCAGCAGCTCCCGGGCCGCGGTCAGCGCGGCCGCGCCGTCGCCGGCCTCGCGGACCTCCCAGCCCTCGTAGCGCAGGGCACCCGTGAGCACCTCCGCGAGGTCGGGGTCGTCGTCGACGACGAGGACGCGGAGCGGGGTGCCGTCGGGTCGGGTGAGGGCGGGGCGGCCGGAGCGGGTGGTGTTCATCGCGTCTACCAGCATCGCTCCTTCGAGCCGCGCTGAGGGACCCCCGGTGCTCTGAGTTTCCTCTGAGCCGGCTCAGGCGGTCCCGGTTCAGAGGGTGCTCAGAAGTTCGGGTTGCACAGTGGCGTCCTGACCGGAGAAAGGACACGACTCATGACGACCGTGGACGAACGGCGTACGGCCTCGGCCCTGCACGCCGTGGCCACGCGCCGCTCCCCCACCGCTGCCGTGCTCGCTCTGCTGTGGGCCGGTGCGGCGGCCGTGGTCCTGCTGTGGTGGTCGGACACCGGCTCGGTCGTCGGTGCGGCGGGCTGGCTGACCGGGGCCGGCCGGATCGCCGGGCTGCTGTGCGGGTACGCCTGCGCGGTGCTCGTCGGCCTGATGGCCCGGGTGCCCGTGCTGGAGGTGCGGATCGGCTCGGACCGGGTCGCCCGCTGGCATGCGATGGCCGGCCGGTACACGGTCTGTCTGCTGGTCGTCCACGTCGCGCTGATCCTCACCGGGTACGCGGCCCAGGACCACGCCTCGCTCGTCCACGAGACGCTGAACGTCGTCCTGGACTACCCCGACATGCTGAAGGCGACCGCCGGCACGGTGATCCTCTTCGCCGTCGGCATCACCTCGATGCGCGCGGCGCGGCGCCGTACCAGCTACGAGTTCTGGTACTACGTCCACCTGCTCACGTACGCGGCCGTCTTCCTCGCCTTCTTCCACCAGCTGACGCTGGGCAACGACTTCAACGGCAAGCCGGTCGCCACCGCCTTCTGGTACGCGCTGTACCTGGGGGTCGCGGCGCTGGTGCTGTGGTTCCGGATCCTGGGGCCCGTGCGGCTCAACCTCCGGCACCGGCTGCGCGTGCACTCCGTGCAGAAGGAGGCGCCGGGCGTCTACTCGGTCGTCGTCCAGGGCCGGCGGATCGAGGAGCTGGGCGCGCAGGCCGGGCAGTTCTTCCGCTGGCGCTTCTTCGGCGGTGACGGCATGGGCTGGACGTCGACCCCCTACTCCCTGTCGGCACCGCCGCGCGACGACCTGCTGCGGATCACGGTGAAGGCACTCGGTGACCACAGCACGGCGGTGGCACTGCTGCGCCCGGGCACCCGGGTGTGGGCGGAGGGCCCGTACGGCGCGCTCACCGCGGACCGGGCGAGCAGTCACCGGACCCTGCTGATCGCGGCCGGCGTCGGCGTCACCCCGCTGCGGGCGCTCTTCGAGACCCTGCCCGGCGAGGTCACGCTGCTCTACCGGGCGCGTACCGCCGAGGACCTGGCGCTGGGCGGCGAACTGGAGGCGATCGCACGCTGGCGCGGGGCCCAGGTGCTGTACGCCCTCAACGGCTCACAGGGCGAGCGCCCCGCCCTGACGGCGGAGTCGCTGCGGGCGGCCTTCCCGGGCCTTGCCGGTTACGACGTGTACATCTGCGGTCCGCACGGCTTCGCCCAGGAGCTGTACGGGGCGCTGCGCGCCGCCGGGGTGCCCGATCGCCGTATCCACCACGAGTCCTTCGAGCTGTGAGGCCCCTGCCGTGCACGCACTGAACAAGAACCGGCCGCTGCGGCGGATCATGCTGGCGAGTGCCGCCACCGTCTCCGGGATGGTGATGCTGCTGGCGCTGAAGCCGCACACCACCCCGACCGTGATCAGCGGCTCGGCGGCTCCTGCCCCGTCGGCCGGCGCGAGCGACTCACCGGGCGCGAGCAGCGGCTCGGGCAGCTCCGGCAAGTCCGGGAGCGGCAGCTCCGGCACCCGGACCGTCACCGGGGACACGGTCCAGACCCGCTGGGGCCCCGTCCAGGTGAAGGTGACCATCAAGAGCGGAAAGATCACCGACGTCACGGCCGTGCAGTACCCGACGGAGAACCCCCGTGACCAGCAGATCAACAGCTACGCCATCCCGCAGTTGCGCCGCGAGACGCTGACGGCACAGAGCGCGCAGATCGACACCGTCTCCGGGGCCACCTACACCAGCGAGGGTTACCAGCAGTCACTCCAGTCCGCGCTGGACTCGGCGGGTCTCTGAACACTCAGGCTGTGCCGCACGTATCTGTGGGCCAAGGGTCAAGTCCCCACGGAGGAACCGTGACCACCACGCTCGCAGGCGGACGTGCCGCCCGCCGCCAGACGATGCGCCGCATCCGCCCGCGCCGCTCCCCGGCCGTACCGCTGCTCCTCGCCGTATGGGCGGGCGCGGCGGCCGTGCTGTGGCTGTGGTGGCACAACACCCCGTCCATCGCCGACCAGAACGGCAAGATCCTCAACGCCGGCCGCATCACCGGGCTGCTGGCCGGGTACCTGATGGCGCTCGTCGTGCTGCAGATGGCCCGGGTGCCGGCGCTGGAGCGGCGGGTCGGCTCCGACCGCGTCGCCCGCTGGCACGCGATGAGCGGCCGATACACCCTCTGCCTGGTCTTCGCGCACGTCTTCCTCATCATGTGGGGCTATGCCCTGCAGGCCGGCAAGACGCTCAACGACATCGTCCAGCAGACCATCGACTCCATCAACCAGCTTCCCGACATGGGCAAGGCGGCCATCGGCACCGGCCTGTTCGTGGTCATCGGCCTGACCTCGATCGGCCCGGTCCGGCGCAGAATGCCGTACGACACCTGGTACCACGTGCACCTGCTCACGTACGCGGCGGTGTTCCTGACCTTCTGGCACCAGATCACCACCGGCAACGACTTCGCCCTCACGCCGCTCGCCAAGACATTCTGGTACGGCCTGTACGGCGCCGTCACCGCGCTGGTCGTCTGGTACCGGATCCTCACCCCGATCCGGCTCAACCTGCGGCACCGGATGCGGGTCGAGGCGGTCATCGAGGAGACGCCGGGCATCGTGTCGGTGCTGATCGGCGGGCGCAAGCTGCACCGGATGGGCGCGCAGTCCGGCCAGTTCTTCCGCTGGCGGTTCATGGCCCCCGGGATGCGGTTCAGTTCGCACCCGTACTCGCTGTCGGCGGCGCCCCGCCCCGACATGCTGCGGATCACCGTCAAGGCGATCGGCGACCACAGCGCGCGGCTGCGCGAACTACGGCCCGGAACCAAGGTGTGGGCCGAGGGGCCGTACGGGGCGATGACCGCGTCCCGGCGCAGCCGCGGCAAGGTTCTGCTGGTGGCGGGCGGCGTCGGGATCACGCCCATGCGGGCGCTGTTCGAGACGCTGCCCGGCGCCGCCGGCGACCTGACGCTGCTCTACCGTGCCAACACCACGCAGGACCTGGCGCTCTGGGACGAACTGGCCAAGATCGCCAACGAGCGCGGGGCCCGGCTGATGTACGCGGTCAACAGCCCGGAGGGCGAGCGGCCGGACATCTCCGCGGAGAACCTCCAGCGGAAGATCCCGGACATCGACGACCACGACGTCTTCATGTGCGGCCCGCCCGGGTTCGCGCAGGGAGTGTACGAAGCGCTGCGCGGCGCGGGGGTTCCCGCCCGCCGCATCCATCACGAGTCGTTCGAGATGTGAGCGACGGGACCACGGAATCCAGGGAATCGGGAGTTCGGAAACGATGAGGAAGAGTCACCCCATCCGGCGTGTGGTGCTGGCCACCGCGGCGACCGTGTCCGGTGTCGTGCTGCTGCTGTCGCTGAAGCCGTCGTCCGACCCGGCGTCCGCGTCGGCGGCGGGCGCGGCCCCCTCGGCCGCGGCGGCGGGACAGGAGTCGCCGCAGGGCGGCACCGGGGCCGCCGGCGCCACCACCGTCACCGGTGACGCGACCCAGACCCAGTACGGGGTCGTGCAGGTACGGCTGACCGTCGCGGGCGGCAAGATCACGCAGGCCGAGGCGGTCCAGGCGCCCAAGGGCGGCACCAGCGACCAGAAGACCGCACTGTCCGTACCGAAGCTCAACCAGGAGACGGTGGCCGCGCAGAGCGCGAACATCGACTCGGTCTCCGGCGCGACCTACACCAGCACCGGCTACAAGCAGTCCCTGCAGTCGGCGCTGGACAAGATGAAGGAGACGGCGGGCGCGACCGGCTCCTCGGGCTCCTCGTCGGGTTCCTCCGGCTCCGCGCAGGCGCAGGCCAAGACGGTGACCGGGCAGGTCGCGCAGACCCAGTACGGGCCGGTGCAGGTCCGGATCACCGTCGCCGGCGGAAAGATCACCAAGGCGGAGGCCGTCCAGGCGCCCAGCGGCGGCACCAGCGACCAGAAGACCGCGCTGTCCGTACCGAAGCTCAACCAGGAGGCGGTGGCGGCGGGGAACGCGAACATCGACTCCGTCTCCGGGGCCACCTACACCAGCACCGGCTACAAGCAGTCCCTGCAGTCGGCGCTGGACCAGGCCGGTGGCTGAGGCGGTGGCGGACGCGGAGGCTCCCGCCGCGGTGCGTCATGCGGAGGAGGTCATGGGGACCGTCTTCTCCTTCGACGTCCGTGGCGGGGACCCGGATGCCGTACGGACCGCCCTCGACGAGGCGGTCGCCGGACTGCACCGGGTCGACGAGGTCTTCAGCACCTACCGCGAGGACAGCCAGGTGTCCCGGCTGGCGCGGGCGGAGATCGGCCTCGCGGAGTGCGACCCCGAGGTGTCCGAGGTGCTGGAGCTCGCCGCCGAGGCGGAGCGGGTGAGCGACGACTGGTTCAGCACCCGCTACCGAGGGAGCCTGGACCCCACCGGCATCGTCAAGGGCTGGTCCGTCGAGCGGGCGGCGCGGGCGCTGGCGCGGGTGGCCGGGGTGACCGGGGTGAGCGTGAACGGGGGCGGCGACGTCCAGATGTTCGGCGCACCCGAGCCCACCCGGGCATGGCGGGTGGGGATCGCCGATCCGCTCAGGCCGGGCGGGCTGGCGGCGGTGATCACGGCGGCGGGAGTGGACGAGCTGGCGGTGGCGACGTCCGGTACGGCGGAGCGGGGCGCCCATATCGTCGACCCGCGGACCGGGAAGTCGGCGGTGACGGACCTGGTGGCGGTGACGGTGGTCGGCCCCTGTCTGACGTGGGCGGACTGCTGGGCCACGGCGGCGTTCGCGATGGGGTCGCGGGCCGGGTTGGCCTGGCTGGAGTCACTGCCGGATGTCGAGGCTCTGCTGATCACGGCTGGTGACGAGGTGCGGTGCACCGGGGGGCTGGCCGCCCGTCTGGGCTGAGGTGGGGGGTAGGGACGCTCACCGGAGCTTGCCGGGTGCCGCCGCGCCCACCCGTGCCGCCCTGCGGCACGCCTGCCCGCGGCTGAGGTAGCTGAGAAAGGGGGCGGCTGGGCAGCGCCCCGTAGGGGCGCGGGGAACTGCGCGACCAGCCACGAACCACCCGCAGCCGCCGACACTCGGACTCTGCCGCGACGTATTTCAGATTCGTCCCGTAAAACGCCATCCCAACGCCCCTCCCGGCCGTACCCCCTGTGAAGCAAGTTTCGGGAGGAACACCATGGCTGTCTTCAGCAACCTCATGCCGTTCAACCATCGGGACCGCGACCGCGACCACGACGACCGGCACGGCCACGACCACGACCACGGCCACGGCCACGGGCACCACCACGATCGCGACCGCCACGACCGCCACGGTCACCGGCACGACCACGGCGACCGGCACGGGCACGACCGCTACTGACCACACCTGAAGGCGGAGCGGACCGGAAACGGGTCAGCCGGTCCGCTCCGCCGGCGGTTTCCGAGAAACCCTGTCATGGCGCACGTGCTACGGCGTCTGCTGCCGGCCGGCGATCCCTCCGACACCGTGGTCGCGGCCGCTCCCCCGGTGTCCCCGCGCGAGGTGTTCCGGCGGTTCTGGCCGTACACCCGCGGTGGCCGCCGCTGGCTGGTGCCCGTCGTCCTGCTGAGCCTGACCGCCCCGGTCGTCGACGCGGCGGAACTCTGGCTGTTCAAGGTCGTCGTCGACGACGTGCTGGTGCCACGGGATCTGCGGCCGTTCCTGTGGGTCGCACCGGCCTATCTCGGTCTCGTCGTCTGCTCCGGCGTGCTGGGCTTCGCCGACGACGTGACGTCCACCTGGGTCGGCGAACGTTTTCTGCTGTCGCTGCGCTCCGATGTCTTCCGGCACGTCCAGGGGCTGTCGCTGGGCTTCTTCGAGCGCCGGCGGCTCGGGGACGTGCTCTCCCGGGTCACGGGCGACGTCGACGCCGTGGAGACGTTCCTGCTCTCGGGCGTGGCGGACGCCCTGTACTACGTGATCCGCCTCGGTGTCTTCGTCGGTCTGCTGTTCTACCTGCGCTGGGACCTGACCCTGCTCGCCCTCGTCATCGTGCCGCTGTTCTGGGGCTCCGCCCGGCACTTCTCCCGGCTGATCAAGGAGGCGTCACGGGAGCGCAGGCGGCGCGGCGGCTCGCTCAGCGCGATCGCCGAGGAGTCGCTGGGCAACGTGGTGCTGGTGCAGGCGTACAACCGGCAGGAGTGGGAGGGGCGCCGGTTCGACCGGGAGAACGACGGCAGGTTCCGGGCGGCGATGGCCTCGGCACGGATCCGTGCCGTGTACGGACCCGTCGTCGAGTTCATCGAGGTGGCGGGCGGCCTCGCGGTTTTGGGCCTCGGCACCTGGAAGCTGGCGCAGGGCCAGCTCACCCTCGGCGGTCTGCTGGTGTTCCTCGCCCTGATCGGCAAGCTGTACAGCCCGGTGCACGGCCTGTCCGGGCTCGGCACCACCTTCTACGCGGCCTCCGCGTCGGCGGAACGGATCATCGAACTGCTGGACCAGCGGCCCCAGGTGACCGAAGCGCCGGGGGCCCGGCGGATCCACCGGGCGCACGGTGACGTCGAGTTCGACGGGGTGTGGTTCCGCTATCCCGGTACGGCGGCCTGGGCGCTGTCCGGCGTCTCCTTCCACGTGGCGCCCGGGGAGACGCTGGCGCTGGTCGGGGCGAGCGGAGCGGGCAAGTCCACACTCGCGAAGCTGCAGTTGAGGTTCTACGACCCCGACCGGGGCGCGGTCCGCCTGGACGGGACCGACCTGCGCGAGCTCAGCCTGTCCGGCGTGCGGGAGAGCGTGGCGGTGGTGCTGCAGGAGACGCTGGTCTTCCACGGCACCGTCCGGGACAACATCGCCTACGGCCGGCCGGGGGCCACGGAGGCGGAGATCGTCGCGGCGGCGCGGGCCGCGGACGCGCACGAGTTCGTCGAGCGGCTGCCGGAGGGCTACGACACGCTCGTCGGGCAGCGCGGCCGGACGCTCTCCGGCGGACAGTGCCAGCGGCTGGCGATCGCCCGGGCGATGATCCGGGACGCGCCGGTGCTCCTCCTCGACGAACCGACGGCCGGGCTGGACGTGCGGTCGGGCCGGCGGATCATGGACCCGCTGCGCCGGCTGATGGCCGGACGGACGACCGTCGTCATCTCCCACAACCTGCTGACCGTCCGCGACGCCACCCGCATCGTGGTGCTCGACCGCGGCCGGGTCGTCGAGGACGGCGCCCACGCGGATCTGCTGGGACGGGAGGGGACGTACGCCCGGCTGCACCGGCTGAGCGCGGGCGCCGCCCTGCCATGAACCTCGCGGACCCGAACGCGGGCGCCGCCCTGCGTCCCCGAGCGGACGGTTCACGTCTGCGGAGCCACCACTGTGCCCTTCTGCAGCTCGGCGGTGGCCAGGACGGCGCCGGCGGGGGAGGTCAGACGGGCGCCGCTGTACTTGGTGAGGTCGACGGATACCGCCACGCCCCAGTTGCCGCGTCCGGCGCGCAGCGGGAACTCGCCGACCCTGACGGTGGCGCCGTCGGCACGTTCGAGGAGGCAGGTGACCTTGCCGGTGTACGGGGTGCCGGTGAGGGCCACGGACATGAAGATCCAGCCGGGGCTGCCGGGGTGGGCGTACACCTCGCCGACGGGATGCCCGCCGCCGGCCGGGGTCATGTCCCCGACCAGTACGGGCTCGGACTCGACGGTGGGCGAGGCGGTGACGGCCCCCTCGACCGCGCTGCCGATCGCCCAGCCCGCGAACCCGACCGCGACGGCCAGAGTGGCGGCGGCCGCCGCGAGCCGCAGCCTGGCCCGCCGGGCGTGGCTGCGCCAGCCGCGCAGGGCGCGGGCGGCGGGCCGCTGCCCTTCGGGTCCCGCCGCCTGCTCGGTGAGACTGCGCGCCACCCGGGTCTCGAAGCCGGGCGACGGTGTGCCGTCCGGCAACAGGCCGATCAACCGGTCGCCGATCCCGGTCAGTTGGCGTACGTACTCCCGGCAGTCCGCGCACGCGTCCAGATGGGCGACGGCTTCGGCCCGCTCACGGCCGGGCAGTACGCCCAGCGCCAGCTCGGCGCCGACCTCCCGCAGCTTCTCGCAGTGCGCGTCACTGGACATGGTCGCCTCGCTTCGGAGACGCGAGTGCGGTGCGGAGTTTGGCCATCGCCGCTCTGATCCGCGTCTTGGCGGTGCCCAGCGGGATCCTCTCCGCGTCGGCGATCTGCTGGGCGGTCATGCCGTATATGCCTGCCATCATCAGGGCCCTGGCCTGTTCCCGCGGCAGCCGTGCCAGTGCGGCCCGGAGCTGGGTGGAGGCCTCGTCGGCCAGCGCCCACCGCTCGGGGGTCTCGGTGACGGCGTCGAGGAGGGGGTCGAGGTCCTCGGGTGCCATCGGTTCGGTCCGCCGTGCGCGGACGGCGTCGACGGCGAGGTTGTGCGCGATGGTGGTCAGCCAGGTCGCGACCGAGCCGCGGCGCGAGTCGTAGATCTGGGCATGCCGCCAGGCGCGCTCGAAGGTCTGCTGGGCTATGTCCTCGGCGAGCTGCTGGTCCCCGGTGACGGCCATGGCGACGCCGAAGACCCGGTGCTGGAACCTCCGTACGAAGATCACAGCGAGCTCCGGATCTCCGGCGGCCAGCCCGGACAGCAGAGCCTCGTCCGGGAGGCGGCCGACAGGGAACCGGAATCCCGACACACCTCTGTATACGTTCGACGGCCGCCAGGGGATTGCTCTCCCGCCTGTCCGCTCGCCGCGGAAGATCACATGCCCATTGTCCGTCGGCGGGCCGGGCCCCGCACGCGGGTCAGTGGCCGTTCTGGGCCAGGCGCAGCAGGTGGTCCGCGAGGGCCTGTCCGCCGGTGGGCTCACGGCTGATGAGGAGCAGTGTGTCGTCCCCCGCGATGGTCCCCAGGATGTCCTGCAGCTCCGCCTGGTCGATCGCGGACGCGAGGAACTGCGCCGCCCCCGGAGGGGTCCGCAGGACGACCAGGTTCGCCGACGCCTCCGCCGAGATCAGGAGCTCCTGGGAGAGGCGCCGCATCCGCTCCTCCTTCGCCGACTCCCCCAGCGGCGCGCGCGGGGTGCGGAAACCCCCCTCGCTCGGCACCGCGTAGATCAGTTCCCCGTCGGTGTTGCGGATCTTCACCGCGTTCAGCTCGTCGAGGTCCCGGGAGAGCGTCGCCTGGGTGACCGTCAGCCCGTCGTCGGCGAGCAGCTTCGCGAGCTGGCTCTGCGAGCGCACCGGCTGCCGGTTGAGGATGTCCACGATCCGGCGGTGCCGGGCGGTCCGGGTCTGCGGTACCGCGGGCCCCGCCCCGCCGGACTGGTCGAACTCCTGCGCCTGGCTCATCGTCGTCTCATTCTCCGGATCGTCCGTCCCCGCTCGCTGCGTCGAGGATGCCGGGCAGGGCACTGAGCAGCGCGTCCGCCTCGTCGTCGCGGAGGTTCAGCGGGGGCATCAGCCGAACGACGTCCGGGGCGGGCGCGTTCACCAGGAACCCGGCCTCCTGAGCCGCCTGCTGCACCTGCGCTGCCAGCGGCTCGGTGAGCACGATACCCAGGAGGAGACCCGCGCCCCGGACATAATCGATCAACCGGTGGCCGAGGCCCTCGATTCCGTCCCGCAACTTCTCGCTCTGCCGCTTGACGTTCTCCAGCAATCCCTCGTTCTCGATGGTGTCGAGAACGGCGAGCCCGGCGGCGCAGGCGACCGGGTTGCCGCCGAAGGTCGTGCCGTGGTGGCCCGGCTGGAGGAGGTCGGCGGCCCGGCCGAAGGCCACCGTCGCGCCGAGCGGCAGTCCGCCGCCCAGCTGCTTGGCGAGGGTGACCACGTCGGGCAGCACGCCCTCGTGGGCCTGGTACTCGAACCAGGTGCCGGTCCGGCCGATGCCGGTCTGCACCTCGTCGAGGACGAGCAGCGCGCCGGTGGCGGCGGTGATCGCGCGGGCGGCCTTGAGATAGCCGGCCGGGGGGACGATCACGCCGTTCTCGCCCTGGACGGGCTCGATGACGACCAGGGCGGTGGCCTCGGTGACGGCGGCGGCCAGCGCCTGCGCGTCGCCGTAGGGCACGTGGGTGACGTCGGCGGGCAGCGGGCGGAACGGGTCCTGCTTGGCGGGCTGCCCGGTGAGCGCGAGGGCGCCCATCGTACGGCCGTGGAAGCCGCCGTCGGCGGCGACCATGTGGGTGCGCCCGGTCAGCCGGCCGATCTTGAAGGCGGCCTCGTTGGCCTCGGCGCCGGAGTTGCAGAAGAAGACCCTGCCGTCGCGGCCGAAGAGCTGGAGCAGCCGTTCGGCGAGGGTGACGGTGGGCTCGGCCATGAAGAAGTTGGAGATGTGGCCG
The DNA here is from genome assembly GCF_055567535.1 of Streptomyces sp. NPDC026538. Taxonomy (NCBI): domain Bacteria; kingdom Bacillati; phylum Actinomycetota; class Actinomycetes; order Kitasatosporales; family Streptomycetaceae; genus Streptomyces; species Streptomyces sp. NPDC026538. The sequence continues at coordinate 304,830 of NZ_JBVHQG010000009.1, read as the reverse complement.
AGGGAGGCGATCTGCCTGCTGACGGCCTCGACGATCGCCCGGTGGGCGTGGCCCAGCGCGTTGGTGGCGATACCGCCGACGAAGTCGTGGTACTGCCGGTCCTCGGTGTCCCACACCTTGACGCCCTCGCCGCGCACCAGGGGCAGCCGCGGGGTGCCGTAGTTGTTCATGAGCGCGCCCTGCCACCGGGTGGTCAGCTCCTGGTTGCTCACGACTGCTTCCCCTCCTGCTCGTCGGGCACGACCATCGTGCCGATGCCTTCGTCCGTGAAGATCTCCAGCAGGATCGAGTGCTGGACCCGGCCGTCGATGACGCGGGCGGTGGTGACGCCGTTGCGTACGGCGTGCAGGCAGCCCTCCATCTTCGGCACCATGCCGGAGCTCAGCTCCGGCAGCAGCTTCTCCAGTTGGGAAGCGGTGAGACGGCTGATCACCTCGTCGGAGTTCGGCCAGTCCTCGTAAAGGCCCTCGACGTCGGTGAGGACCATGAGGGTCTCGGCGCCCAGCGCAGCAGCGAGTGCCGCAGCCGCCGTATCAGCATTGACGTTGTAGACATGTCCGTCGTCCTGGGAGCGGGCGATCGAGGAGACGACCGGGATCCGGCCGTCGGCGAGCAGGGCCTCGATCGCGCCCGTGTCGATCGCGGTGATCTCGCCGACCCGCCCGATGTCGACGAACTCGCCGTCGATCTCGGGCCGGTGCCTGGTGGCGGTGATGGTGTGGGCGTCCTCGCCGGTGAGCCCGACGGCCAGCGGTCCGTGCTGGTTGAGCAGGCCGACCAGCTCGCGCTGGACCTGTCCGGCGAGCACCATCCGTACGACGTCCATGGCGTCCTCGGTGGTGACCCGGAGCCCGGCCTTGAACTCGCTGACGATGCCGTGCTTGTCGAGGGCGGCGCTGATCTGCGGACCGCCGCCGTGCACGACGACCGGCTTGAGGCCGGCGTGGTGCAGGAAGACGACGTCCTGGGCGAAGGCGGCCTTCAGGTCCTCGTCGATCATGGCGTTGCCGCCGAACTTGATGACGACGGTCCTGCCGTTGTGACGGACCAGCCAGGGCAGCGCCTCGATGAGGGTCTGCGCCTTGGGCAGCGCGGTGTGCTTACGCGTAGTACTCATGACGAATAAGCGCTGTTCTCGTGGACGTAGTCGGCGGTCAGGTCGTTGGTCCAGATGGTGGCGGTCTCGGAGCCGGCCGCCAGGTCGGCGACGATGTGCACCTCGCGGTAGCGCATGTCGACCTTCTCGCGGTCCTCGCCGACGCCGCCGTTCTTGCAGACCCAGACGCCGTTGATGGCGACGTTCAGCCGGTCCGGCTCGAAGGCGGCCCTGGTGGTGCCGATGGCGGAGAGGACGCGGCCCCAGTTGGGGTCCTCGCCGTGGATGGCGCACTTGAGGAGGTTGTTGCGGGCGATGGAGCGGCCCACCTCGACGGCGTCGTCCTCGCTGGCCGCGTTGACCACCTCGACCCTGATGTCCTTGCTGGCGCCCTCGGCGTCCCGGATCAGCTGCTGGCCGAGGTCGTCGCAGACCTGCCGTACGGCCTCCGCGAGCTCCTCGTACCCGGGAGTGATCCCGGAGGAGCCGGAGGCGAGCAGCAGCACGGTGTCGTTGGTGGACATGCAGCCGTCGGAGTCGACGCGGTCGAAGGTGGTCCGGGTGGCGGCCCGCAGCGCCTTGTCCAGGACCTCGCTCTCGACGACGGCGTCCGTGGTGAGCACGACCAGCATGGTGGCGAGGCCGGGGGCGAGCATGCCGGCGCCCTTGGCCATGCCGCCGACCGTCCAGCCGTCCTTGTCGGTCACCACGGAGGTCTTGTGCACGGTGTCGGTGGTCTTGATGGCGATGGCGGCCTTCTCGCCGCCGTGCTCGGACAGCTGGGCGGCGGCGGTGTCGATGCCGGGGAGCAGCTTGTCCATGGGGAGCAGGACGCCGATCAGACCGGTCGAGCAGACGGCTACCTCGATGGCACCGCGCCCCAGTACCTCGGCGGCCTTCTCGGCCGTCGCGTGGCTGTCCTGGAAGCCCTTGGGGCCCGTACAGGCGTTGGCGCCGCCGGAGTTGAGGACGACGGCCGAGACCTGGCCGCTCTTGAGGACCTGCTCGGACCACAGCACCGGCGCGGCCTTCACCCGGTTGGAGGTGAAGACGCCCGCGGCGGCACGGCGGGGTCCGTTGTTGACCACGAGGGCCAGGTCGGGGTTGCCGTTCTCCTTGATCCCGGCCGCGATGCCCGCGGCCGTGAATCCCTTCGCTGCCGTCACGCTCACGGCGCAACTCCGATCGTGGTCAGCCCGGTGGTCTCGGGGAGACCCAGGGCGAGGTTCATGCTCTGGACGGCACCGCCCGCGGTGCCCTTGGTCAGGTTGTCGATGGCGCTGATCGCGATGATGCGGCCCACGGCCTCGTCGTATGCGACCTGTACCTGAACGGCGTTGGAACCGTAGACGGACGCCGTGGCGGGCCACTGCCCCTCGGGGAGCAGGTGGACGAAGGGCTCGTCGGCGTAGGCCTTCTCGTAGGCGGCCCGGACGGACTCGGCGGTCACTCCGCTCTTCGCCGCGGCGCTGCAGGTGGCGAGGATGCCCCGGGGCATCGGCGCGAGGGTCGGCGTGAAGGAGACGGCGATCCGCTCCCCCGCCACCGCGCTGAGGTTCTGGATCATCTCGGGGGTGTGCCGGTGGCCGCCTCCGACGCCGTACGGCGACATGGAGCCCATGACCTCGCTGCCCAGCAGATGCGGCTTGGCCGCCTTGCCGGCGCCGGAGGTGCCGGACGCGGCGACGATCACCGCCTCGGGCTCGGCGATCCCGGCGGCGTAGGCCGGGTACAGGGCGAGGGAGACGGCGGTGGGGTAGCAACCGGGTACCGCGATGCGCTTGGACCCCTCCAGCGCGGCGCGGGCACCCGGAAGTTCGGGGAGGCCGTAGGGCCAGGTGCCGGCGTGCGGGGAGCCGTAGAAGCGCTCCCAGTCGGCCGGGTTGTCCAGGCGGAAGTCGGCGCCCATGTCGACGACGAGGACGTCCGGGCCGAGCTGCTCGGCGACGGCGGCGGACTGGCCGTGCGGCAGGGCGAGGAAGACGACGTCATGCCCGGCGAGGGCCTCGGGGGTCGTCTCCGCCAGCACGCGGTCGGCCAGCGGCAGCAGGTGCGGCTGGAGCCCGCCCAGGCGCTGCCCGGCGTTGGAGTTGCCGGTCAGGGCACCGATCTCGACCTCGGGGTGCCCGAGGAGCAGTCGCAGGACCTCTCCGCCCGCGTACCCGCTCGCTCCGGCAACCGCCGCACGTACCGCCATGTCCATCCTCCTCTAGATGGCATGACTATACGGTTCTACGCAGTTTTATGCAACGGAGCCGTCGCATACCCGAGCGCACCGACAAGCGCCGGGATACCGCGGCTCCTGGAGTCCTGGCAGTGGGGCAGGCGTCGGCGCGGGGCGCCCGGAGCCGAGCCGGTATTGCACCCGGCTGTCGGGCGGTGACCGGGTTGGTCACCCGTTGTGTGCGGGCATCCTTCTTCACCGGACGGAAAGTGCGCGCTGTGACGCCAGCTACGGAGTTGCCCCGGCCAGGTCGGTCGCCCCGTGGCGGCCAGCAAGGGCGCTCGGCCCATGTGCCCTGCATAAGGCCAGCAACGGCGCTCCAATGTGCCCTGCCGCACAACCGTGGACTTCCGACGGTGCGGCGTGGCGGCGCGGCCTCGCGGGCCGGAAGCCTACTCCCGTGCCTTAGGGCACCTATCTAAGGTAGCGAGCCGTGCCACTCCCGTGCCAGAACGGAGGTGATCACGTGTCGGGTGTGCCGGGCACGGGACGGGGAGCCTCTACCCTCGCAAGCCGCACGCGACGCCGACAGCCCGGGACGCACCGCATGCGGCGCTGACCGACTGCCTCATGGCCGAATGCGAGAGCCTGCCGCCCACGGACCGCTCCCCGCCTGGGACACCTACGGCATCGACGACACCTCGATGACCACGCCGATCGCCTGGTCGATCACGGTGTACAAGCTGACGGTCTCCTGGAGCCGACGACCAACCGTTGCAGCTCGCTGTTCTTTCGTGGACGGGCGGGGACGGCGTCGCTTTTCCTCCACGCCGTTGAGCTTCAGGGTGACCGTCCGGCCCGCAGAAAAAGTTCTGTGGGTCTTCGCGGCAACCTTTTCGGCCTCTCTGACCACTCAGTGTTGTCCGGCCAAGTGGGCCGGACAGATGCAACAGTTGAAAGAGAGCACAGGCATGTCCCTGGAACGAGAGCGCAGACATGTCCCCGGTCCACCCTCGTCATCGGTGGCGTCCCGCGGCGGCCACCGTGCCGACGGCGGTGCGCGCGGTGGCCGTCCGAAGCATCGTGGTCGTCGGTTGCTCGCGCGTCGGGGCCTCTGGGCGGGTCTCGCCATGGTGGTCGTGGCCGGCTCGGCTGTCGTGGTCAGCCAGGCTTCGGCAGACCAGAAGCAGAAAACCCTGGATCTGAAGAAGTGGTACGTGCTGGTCAACCACAACAGCGGCAAGGTGCTGGACGACCGCGGCTCCGCCAAGAACGACGGCGCGGCTGTGGTGCAGTGGGCGCGCCACGGCGGGGCCAACCAGCAGTGGCGGTTCATCGACTCGGGTGACGGTTACTACCGGCTGCAGAACCGGACCTCCGGCAAGGTGCTGGACGACCTCGGCTGGTCGAAGACCGCCGGCTCCGCCCTCGTGCAGTGGAAAGACCTGAACGGCAGCAATCAGCAGTTCAAGCTGTTCAAGTCGTCCAACGGCTACGTGCGTTTGGTCAATCGCTTCAGCGGCATGGCTGTCGGTGTCCACAAGGCCGTCAAGGCCAGCGGGGGCAACGTCGTCCAGAACCGCGACCGGAGCGGCGCCGATCAGCAGTGGAAGCTGGTCGCGGTCGGGAACGTCAGCGGCGGCGGTACGCCCACCACGCCGAGCAGCAGCGCTCCCGCGAGCCCGACTCCGAGCGACCCGCGCCCGTCGTCCTCGCCTTCGTCCGCGTCCCCGTCGCCCACGAGCGGTGGCGGCAGCTCGGCGAAGCGTTTCCTGGGCAGTGACAAGGTGATCATCGGCGGCTCGATGTCCGACGCCTCGGCGAACGCCGCGCCGTTCGACGCGCGCTACGCCTATGTGCACAGCCAGCCCGCGCCCTCGTCGGACTACTACACGGCAGCGCGCTGCCAGGACGGGTGGTCGGGCTGGTGGGGCTGCTGGAACGGCAGCACCACGGCGCCCGGCACGTACGTGACCTGGCGGGACGAGGTGGCGTCCCAGGCGACGTACAAGGGCAGCTCGCGTCCGCAGAAGATGCTGTGGACCTGGTACTCGTTGCGCGACCTCGGCGATGCGGCGGGCGAGGGCGACGGTCCGGGTGAGGTCAAGGCCATCAACCGGGTCGACCTGCTCACCCGGTACCTGAACGACTACCGTTTCTTCCTCCAGAAGATCGGCACGTCGCACGACGCGATCGACATCGAGCCCGACTTCTGGGGCTACGTCCGGTCGCTCGGCGATCCGCACAAGGTTGCCGCGCAGGTCTCGGCCGCAAATCCGAAGGATTGCGGATCACAGGAGAACAGCGCTGCCGGTCTCTCCCGCTGCCTGATCTCGATGGCGCACAAGTACGCGCCGAACACCGCCGCGGGACTCCACCTCACCTGCTGGGACTGGCAGAACAACACCCAGGGTTGCGTCAAGGACTACGCGAGCCTCGGGGCGCAGAACGCCGACTTCCTGGTCTCCGACGTGTCGGACCGCGACGCGGGCTGGTACGCACAGCCGGCCCACGGCGGCCGTGACACCTTCTGGACCGACCAGACGGCCGCTGACACGCTGAAGTTCTACAAGACGATGGCCGAGTCCGTGGGCAAGCCGGTGGTCCTGTGGCAGATCCCCGTGGGCAACATGGCGCAGAACAACACCCTCAACCACTACAAGGACGACAAGGTGGACTGGTTCTTCGGACACATGGACCAGGTGGCGAACGCCCATGTCGCCGGCCTGTTCTTCGGTCCGGGGCAGCAGGAACAGACCACGGTCGAGTCCGACGGCGGAAACCTGATCAACAAGACGATCGCCTATCACAACTCGGGTGGTTCAGCGATTAAGTAGCGCTGCGGCACTCAAGTAGGTGAAGATGCCGAAAGGCGCCCCCATCTCTTCGATGGGGGCGCCTTTCGGCATCTTCGTCGGGCTGAGGGTCAGCGCTTCAGGGTAAGGACACCCGGCCGGTACGGCAGCTTCGCGTAATCGATGCCGTCCGATGAGGGGTTCCTGCCCTGGTAGAGGAACTGCAGGTTGCAGGGGTCGATGGTCATGGTCTGGTCGGGGTTGTTGCGGACCAGGTCACCGTGGCTGATGTCGTTGGTCCAGGTGGCACCGCTGTTGGCCTTGCCCGCGAAGGGGCTGCTCTCGCTGCCGGCCTGCTCGGCCCACGGGCCGTTCAGGCTGGAGGCCGTGAACGAGCGGAAGTAGCGCCCGTTCGCACCCATCGGCCGGTGTGGCGGCCTCCGGCGTGCGTGCGGCCAGGGCGACCAGTGGTACGGCGGCGCCCGCGGCCGCGAGGACCACGGCGGCGGCGATCACGCGGCGGGTCGCCGGACGGCGACGATGAGAACGGTTCTGATCTGACAACGGTATGTCCTTCTGGCACAGCGGGCCCTGATCCGGCCCCGGTCACCCACCAGTTGCCGCCACGCTCACCAAAGGTTGCGGCGATCAAGGGAAGCCATTCTCACGGCCGCCGTCGTCGCCCTGCCGCACAGCCGCGTTCACCGCGTCGGGACGAACCCTCCCCGGACCGACGCGGAGCCGCCCGTACCCTGTGCGTCGACGCGGTAGCCGTCGCCCGCGGCACTGCGCTCGCCTGCGCCGCCGTTGTTGAACTGGACGGCGAACTCATGGGTCCCGGCCGGTACGGTCAGGCCCGGCTTGAGGACCCAGCGGTAGACCAGCGCGCCGCCGGCCTCCTGGACGGTGACGGTGAAGTCATCACTCGGCAGGGTCTGCCAGGTGCCGGTGCTCTTCGCTCCGCCGGTCTGCACGATCCGGATCTCGACCGTGAGCGAGGTGAGCGGCTGCGTCGTCTTGAGGACGAGGTCGCTCTGTGTCCAGTAGACAGTGCTCTTCGAATTCAGCGAGCCGGCCGACCACAGCGGCCCGTCCTGGTTCTCGCCGGCAGTCGGCGAGGGACTGGTGGCCGACGGAGTCGGGCGCGAGCTGCCCGGGGTGGTGGCCGGGGACGGCGCGACAGGGGTGGGGCGGGCCGATGTCGGGTGCGGGGAGCTGACGGTCGGGGACGGGGCGGCAGGCGTGGTCACGGTGGGCGACGGCGACGGGGTCGCGACGATCGCGGCGACGGCGAGGCCTCCGGTCGTCAGGATGCCGCCGGCGGCGAGCCCGGCGAGGGCGATCCTGGTGCCGGACCGCGCGAACGGTCGCGCGCGGTGACGGACGGCGGGGCCGGCCATGCCGCGTTCCACCCGGGCCAGCATCCGCGCGCGGTCGGGCCGATGGGCCTCGGCGGCCTCGCGCAGCCGACGGTCGATCTCCTCGTTCACCGGTTCCTCCTCCTCCCTGGCACCAGGTCCCCGGCCGCGTGTGCGCCCAGTAGCTTTTCCAGCTCGGCCATTCCCTTCGAGGTCTGGCTCTTCACCGTTCCGACCGATATCCCCAGCGCTGCCGCCGTCTCCTTCTCCGACAGGTCGAGGGCGTGTCGCAGCACCACGCAGGCGCGCTTGCGGAACGGCAGCCGGGCGAGCGCCGCGCGGACGTCCAGCACGGCCGCCATGTCGGGCCCCTCCACCTTCTCGGGGCTGCGGGACCAGAAGAGCGTGATCCGGCGTCGCTCCCGCACCGTGCTGCGGATGCGCCCCCGCGCCAGGTTGGCCACCACACCGCGGGCGTAGGCGAGCGGGTGGTCGGCCTGCCGCAACCGGTCCCAGCGCTGCCACAGGGCGACCAGGGCATCCGCCGCGAGGTCGTCCGCCGCGTCGGTCTCGCCGGTCAGGAGGTATGCCAGACGGGCGAGCTCGGCATAGTGGCGTTCGAAGAATTCGTGGAACTCCGCGGACGCGTCATAGAGGACCATCCCCCGGTCGCCCTCTCCTTGCCATGATGTGCGCGTTAGTTGCGCGTTCAACAACGGGGAGCGCAGCCTAACAGTGCCCTGCCCGGGATGCGAACGGCGGTCGTGCATGGTTGCGGGGCGGTGCAGGCCGGCCGGCGGACTGGTCAAGGCCCGGCGAACCGGACGCCGGTCGGCTGCGCGACGTCCGACTGCACGGCGGCGACGAGCAGCGCCAAGGGAATGCCCGTGACCATTCCGCGCCTGCGCCACTGTTGCGGCGCGGCGTGCTTCGTTGCCCTCATGCCCGTCCATCCGGTAGTTCGAGTCGGCCTTCCGGCTCCTAGTTGCCGCAGAGGACGAGAAGGTTGCCGCCGCGTACTCCTCCAACGGCCTCGGCGCCGGCGGACACGGACGTCGCTGGGTCATCCTCGCCCCCGAAACTCGACACCCCACCGCAGTACGATCGACCCACTCAGCCGTCAACCCCACCTACCGACGAGTTCAACGAACTACCGGTAGGTATCGCGCTCTATGGGTTTGATTCGTACCGGAATGCTGATCGGTGGCCACGGAACATCACACAGTTTGCTCGCGGCGGGTCACGTACGTCGCACATCTGCAAGTCGTCGTTTCCGTCCAGATTCTGATGGAAAGACTGCACTGTCCAGGGAAATGACGGGTAATCAGTCTGATCGGAGGTCTGCTGCGGGTTCCGGCTGCAGGGAGCTTTGGATCTAGTGTCGAACTCCGGGCATCTCTTGCCTAGTTCAGTGCTGTGTCCGTCAAGTCCCCCTGTATTACGGCGAGCAGCCCGTCGCTCGCGCGCGACGCGCTGGGGCGACGGAGGTGGTCGAGAGGGTCATCGCGTCCCGCGCGGTGTCACCTGGCGGGACGCCATCGACGAGAGGATGGTCGCCGGAGGGCTTGTCCGTCTTGTCGAGCCTGATGACGAAGTGGTCGCGAATCGCGGCTTGTCGTTGATGACCCGAGGTGGCACGGCCTGGTACCCCGGGGCATGCGCATCCAGAAGGCCCGCCGCCCGAGCCCTGGTCCTGGCCCTGGCGAGGCAGTTCCGGCCGGCTCGCGGCCAGCGCGGTGGCAGACCAGCAGGATTCGATCGGGAGACCTCCCGTCGGCGCCGGCGCGACATCATCGAGCGCTGTGTCAACCGGCTCCATGACTCCCGCGGCCTCGCCATCAGATACGAGAAGACCGCCTGGCTTCGTCTATGACTAGCGACAGCACTTGTCGATGAGTTCTGGCAGCGGTCGAGGGTCAGCCGGCCTTGAGATGTTGATGAGTTTTGACAGCGCTTGTTAATCGGCGCCACCGGACCCAGGACGCAAGTGAACACCTCTCGGCAGGTCGAAGGACGACGACCGTGGCGCAGCCAGTCGGCCAGCGCAGCGCCGACGTCGGACGGCAGCGGCATGTGAGCGCCCCAGGATCGCCTTCTCCCAGTCGGCAGACCGGTGCGCGCTATCTGCGCCGCCAAGGGAGCTCAGCCTGATAGTCGTCCTCGTGGGTGAGACCCTTGATGATGGCCTCGCCGATCTCTGCGAACTGGCGGACCTGGTCAGGCGTGAGGTGGTCGAACATCGCCCGGCGCGCCGCCTCGATGTGACCGGGGGCTGCGGCGGCGAGGACGGCGAAGCCTTCGTCGGTGAGCACGGCGAGTTGGCCGCGCTGGTCCGTCGGGTCGTCGGTGCGTCTCGCCCAGCCGCGTTTTTCCAGCGCCGATAGTGCGTGCGAGAGCCGGCTGCGGGTGACCTTCAGGTGCTCGGCGAGGTCGCTCATCCGCAGCGACCGGCCGGGGGCCACGGACAACCGGCTGAGCAGGTTGTACGTCGCGTGTGACAGGCCGGCGGCCCGTTGCAGCTGCCGCTCCAGGTAGTCGCCCAGCAGCGTTGAGAGGTCGATGTATGCCAGCCAGGCGCGCATCTCCTCCTCGGAGAGCCAGGGGGTGTCGCTCATCACACCAGCATATCCGAAGGTTTGTACTCTCAAACAAATCGGGCTATCGTCGATCCGAGTGTTTGAGAGCTCAAACTCTTGGGAGGTGTCATGAGGTTCACCAGGAAGGCCGGGACCGCGCTGGTGGCGGCCGTCGTGGCGGTGGGGGCAGGCGCGAGCTACGCCGTCGCCGATGCGAGCACGAAGGCAACGGCTGGCGCGTCGGGCGAGCAGGCAATGTTGCAGGCGCTCTACCGCCAGGCTGAGGCCGATGGCGGCGAAGTGACCGTCTACATGGGCGGCGACAAGCCGGGACAGTGGGATTTCATCGCCAAGGCGTTCGCCGCGCAGTTCCCCGGCGTCAAAATCCATCTGGTCACCGATCTGAGCAAGGTCCACGATGCTCGGATCGACAACCAGATCGCCACCCACGACCAAGTGGCTGACGTGGCCGTGCTGCAGACCGTGCAGGACTTCGACCGCTGGAAGAGCGCCGGCCAGTTGCTGAAGTACCGGCCCATCGGCTCGGACGAGGTCTTCGACAACGCCAAGGACTCGCAGGGCTACTGGACCGGCGTGTTCTACGGCGCTTTCGCCGACATGGTGAACACCAAGGCGGCCGGGTCGGATCCGTCGGCGTTCACCGCGGCCGATCTACTGAAGCCGGATTTCAAGAAGAAGCTGATCTTCACGTACCCGAACGATGACGACGCCGTCCTTTACGACTTCAAGCTGACCGTCGACAAGTACGGTTGGACCTGGCTGCGTTCCCTGGTCGCACAGAACCCCGCGTTCGTGCGCGGCACGCCGTTTTCGGCCGGACCCGTGGCGGCCGGGGACTACCTGGCGACGCTCGGCACGGCGGGCGATCCGACGCCGAACGCGACCATGATCTTCCCGGCGAACGACCCGTTCAACAGTTGGGTGCAGCACGGTGCGATCTTCAAGAACGCTCCGCACAAGGCCGCCGCGAAGCTGTTCCTGAGCTGGCTGACGTCGCGGACGGCCCAGCAACAGCTGATCGCTCCGTGGACCTGGTCGGTGCGCAAGGACGTCGCCCCACCGGCCGGGCTGCGGCCGCTGGCCACGTATCACCAGACCGATGTGGCCGGGTTTCAGGCGTTCATGAGCGACCGGGACGCGGTGGAGCGGTTCCGCTCGCAGGTGCAGCTCTACGTCGGCCAGGTCGTCGGTCCGGACCCGGCCGACCCGACCAACACCCTCGGATTGACGCCCGGCAAGTTCTGACCGGACCCGGTTCCGGGTGGGCGCCGACCACAGGGCTGGCGCCCATCGCCGTAGCGGGCCCACGTAGAGTGAACTCTTTAGCCGCCGGGGTAGCAGGTCGGCGCCGATCTCGCTCGGGACGGGTGAGTTCACTATGGACTATGCCGAGTCGCCGCGCGATCGCGAGCCTGTGACTGCGATCGCGTGGCGGCTTGCGCACCTGATCGATGTGTTCGGGAGCCCGAGGAGTCCGACGCCATCGTCGCCCCCTGAATGCGGTTCGCGCATCCATGCTGCCGCCGCAAGAGGAAGACCGCTGTCAAAACTCGCGAACACAGTCACCCCGATGCTGCGGGTGCTGCCGATCCTGATCGACAAACGCTGCCAGAACTCACTTACAAAGCCAACCGCCGCCTCTTACGAAGCGGCGGTCACCCTCGCGTAGTTCCCGCTCTGGGCAAGATCCGCTTGAAGCTCTAGTCCGCCGGCAACGGCTCTCGCGTCAGACCCTCACCGCTGGTCCCGACCTGCAGGGGCTGAGACGGCTTCGACTGCACGGCTTCTTCCTTGTGATCGAGCCCCAGCAGGGAGTCGAGCGACAGGGTGCCCGGTCCAAGCACCAGTACCGCAAGAAGCGCGGCGAGCATGAGGATGTCCACCTCCGCTCCGCCGGAGCCCTTCGGACCGAGAACACCCAGGAGTGCGACGCGGCCGTCGACGTACCGGGACTACCGCGCGTTCCTGGAGGACGAGGAGATCCGTCCGTGATCGAGGAGGCGCTCGCTCTCCCTACGCCGCCTCCACCTTCGGGAGCATGACCCAGCGCGACACCACGAAAGTCACCGGAATCGCCGCCGCCGACGCCATCAGCGGAGCGAACCTGCTGCCGGCGTGCAGGACGTCGACGATCACGTACACGCCCACCGTGGTGATCACGAAATTCGTCGCGTTGGTCAGCGGGAACAGCAGGAACTTACGCCAGGTGGGCCGTATTCGGTAAGTGAACTTCGCATTGAGAAAGAACGAACCGATCATGCTCAGCAGAAACGCGAGAATATGCGCGGCGAGGTACGGCAAATACATCAGGAACAGCAGGTAGAGGCCGTAGTACGTCGCCGTGTTGATGACCCCGATCACCGCGAAGGTGATGATCTGGCCCGATAGCGGGCGGGTGGGTCCGGTGGTCGTCAGGGCGTTCGGCATCAGGGGATGAGGTCCTTCGTCGTGCCGCGGGTGCGGTCTTCCGTTCGGTGCACGTTCGTCGCCTTCACCAGGAAGTGCGGGCGCCCCTTGACCTCGTAGTAGATCCGGCCGGTGTACTCGCCGATGACCCCGAGCATGATCATCTGTACGCCGGCCAGGGCGGTGACGGCTGTAATGATGGTGACATAGCCCGGCGTCTGGACGCCGTTGATCATCGCTCCGCCCACGATCCACGCCGTGTACACGCCGGCCAGACCCAGCAGGGTCATGCCGAGGTAGAGCGCGGCGCGCAGCGGGCGGTTGTTGAAGGAGAGCAGCCCGTCGAGGCCGTAGTTGAGCAGGCTGCGGAACGACCAGGAGCTGGAGCCGTGTTCGCGCACCGCGTTCTCGTACTCGAAGGTGGTGCTGGGGAAGCCGACCCAGGCGAACAGGCCCTTGGAGAACCGGTTGTACTCGGTGAGGTCCACGATCGCGTCCACCACCCGGCGCGACATCAGCCGGAAGTCGCCCACGCCGTCGACGAGTTCGACGTCGACGAGCCGGTTGATCAGCCGGTAGTAGAGGCGGGCGGTGACGGTGCGGGTGAAACGGTCGCCCTGCCGGGTGCGCTTGGCGATGACCTGGTCGTAGCCCTCGCCTCGCAGTTCGACCATGCGCTTGATGAGCGACGGCGGGTGCTGGAGGTCGGCGTCCATGACGATCACGGCGTCGCCGGTGGCGTGCTTCAGGCCGGCGAGCAGGGCGGCCTCCTTGCCGAAGTTGCGGCTGAAGGAGACGTACCGGACGCGCGAGTCGCCGTCGGCGATCTGGCTGAGCAGGGGCAGCGTCCTGTCCCGGCTGCCGTCGTCGACGTACACGAACTCCATGTCGTGACCGAGCGGCAGAAGCTCGTTGGCGATCTTCTGGACCTGCTCGTGGAAGCGCTCGATGACGTCTTCCTCGTTGTAACAGGGCGCGACGATCGATATCAGCATGGGTTTCTCCCCTGGGGACGGGTCAGTGGGCGGTGGTCGTGCGCTCGCCGGAGCGGACGGCGGTTCTGCGGCGCACGGCCGAGAAGATGCCGAGCAGGATCAGGGTCAGCAGCGAGGCGCCGCCGACGGCCGTGCCCAGGCGCAGGCCGGGCGGGTGGAACGTGCAGGTGAGGCTGGTGGCCGAGGCGCCCAGCGGGACGGCGATCAGGCCGTGGAACTCGCCCGCCGCGACCTCGTCGCCCCCGGCGGAGCAGCGCCAGCCGGCGATGCGCGGGGCGGCCACGACGGCGGTTCCCGTGCTGCCGGCGGGGAGGCGGGCGTGCAGGGTGCCGTCGGAGACGGTCACCTCGGTCGCCCCCGTGGCCTTCAACCGCTGTACGGCGGCGCGCAGTTCGCCGGTGTCGAGGCAGCCGACCGCGCCCTGCGCCGGGACGCGGCCGAGCCGGTCGGGCTTCAGGTCGATCCGTACCTGCCCCGAGGCGCGTACCGTGCCGAGCGGCTGCATCGCGGCGATCTTCGTGCCCTGGGCGTCGGACCGGTAGAGCCGCCGCTCCCCGCCGCTGGCCAGTTGTGCCGTACCGGAGTAGTGCGGCGCCCACAGGAACGCCTCGGTGCCGGCCTGGCAGCGCGCGGTGAGCGTCTGCGCTCCGTCGACCAGCAGCCCGCGCGCCTCGTCGCCCTCGCGCGCACCGCTGAGGGTGGTGTGGGGCAGGGTGTAGACACGTGTGCCGAGCAGCAGTTCCTGGTTGCGGTACGGCGAGGGGCCGAACGAGGCCGGGGTGGTGCGCGGGGCGGTGGGCCGTACGGTCACCAGCGGCGGGACGTCCTCGCGGGTGACGGTCGACGGGCCGCCGCCCTGGGGCAGCCATTTCTGGTGCGGGTCCGGTGGGTTGTGCACCCGGGCGCCCACCGAGAAGACCGCGTCGGTGACCGGGTTGTCGAGGCTCTGCAGGCTGCGGCCGCGCGAGGTCCAGCCGCCGCCGAGCGCGGTGAGGGTACGGCTGAGGACGTCGGAGGTGAGGCTGCTGTAGTACTGGGAGCCCTGGCCGCCGACCATCATCGGGTCGTTGGCGACGGTCTGGTCGCGGCCGGGTTCGGTGCGGTACTTCGGCCACGCGTCGGCCTCGGCCACGGCGTCCGCCTCCCGCTGCTGGCGGTCTCCCCAGGGCGCGTAGTCGTCCATCTGGTTGAGGCGCATGTGGGTGGCCACGGCGGAGGTGGCGGCGGCCTCGCCGAACTGGGCGCCGACCAGCAGCACCGCGGCGAGTGCGGCGAGGACGGGCCGGCCGTCCCTGAGACTCAGGAGCGCGAGTCCGCCGAGGGCACCGGCGACCGCGAGCAGCACCACCGGCCAGGTGTGGTGGGAGTGCTGCTGGGTCAGGGCGCTGCGGCTGGCGACGGCGCCGACCAGGGCCAGGAGCACGGCGGCCGCGCCCAGGGCACGCCGGTCCGGCAGCCCGTAGGCAAGAGCATGCCAAGCCGCTATGACCAGCAGGGCGCAGAACACGAAGGCCTGCCGGTAGGAGCTTCCGTTGGGGGCGGCGAAGGCGTGCCAGGCCAGGCTGGTCGGCGCCCACTGCAGGGACAGGCCCACGGCGAGCACCAGCACCGTCCAGCCCGCCCGCACCCGGACCGGCACCTTCCGGTGGAAGGGCAGGGCCAGGGCGAGCACCAGCGCGGTGATGCCGACGTAGAGGGCCGGGGAGCTGTAGCTGTAGGTGGTCGGCAGCAGCCGGGCGAACAGGTCGTCGGCCCCCACCGGGGCGAAGTGGCCCTCGCGGCCCGGGTAGGCGTGCTTGGTGCCGGAGTAGACGACGATCACCAGCGGCGCGGCCAGACCGACCCCCAGCCCGACCACGACCGCGGCCCGGCCGACCACCGCCAGCGCCCGCCGCCACGGCAGTTCGGCGAGGACCAGCCGGAGCAGCAGCACCAGGGCGGCACCGAGGGTGGCCATGTAGGCGGTGTAGAAGTTGGCGGTCCAGGCGAGTGCCACGATCAGCACGCTGAGCAGCGGGCGCCGGCCGGCCGTGGCCCACTCGCCGACCAGGCAGAGCAGCGGCAGTGCGATCAGCCCGTCGAGCCACATCGGGTTGAAGGAGGCGAGCGCGAGACTCCAGCCGCACAGGGCGTAGGAGGCGCCCAGGATCCCGGCTCCCCACCAGCGGCCCCGGCGCAGGCTGAGCAGCAGCCAGGCCATGGCGGCACCGGCGACCGCCGTCTTCAGCACCGTGATCACATACACCGCGAGGTCGATCTCGTCACGCGGGAACACCCCGACCAGCAGGGCGAACGGGCTGCTGACATAGGTGCCGATGTCCGGCAGGAAGCTGGAGCCGTAGCCGGACTGCCAGTTGAAGACGATCCCGCCGTCGGCCCTGCCGTGCAGCAGGTCCCACAGGTGCGCGTGGAAGGGCACGTACTGGTTGCCGAGGTCGTTGACGTCGCGGGTGTGGGAGCCGAAGGGGTAGCTGCGGGCCACGACGTCGGCCGCGCAGAGGGTGACGGCGGTGAGGAGCGCCGCGAGCAGGGCGGCCGCCCTGCACGGATCGGCGTCGGGCCGTCGCGCGGGTCCGGTCTCCCGCTCTTCGCCCCCCGCCGGTTTCACCCCCTGTTCGCGCCCGGTCAGGGTCGTGCGATTCATTCTGTGCGGCCCCCAGAGAAATACGGGGGTGTACTCCCCGCTGGTCGGTGTTTCGCCGACTAAGACGGGTAGAAGTTCCTGATGGTTGTACGTCTCCTGTGAAGTAATAACTCGAATTCCGAATCCGCGTGCGATATCGCAAAGAATTCGCGACTTCAAAGGGAACTGCGGATTTCAGGAAGGTGTTCTTCTGGTTAACGCGCCTGTGGCAGGCCTGTGTCGGCGTGACGGAGGGCCGTATCGCGCACCGCCTCCGGGGAGTCCGCCCGATGGGCGCGTTCGACGGATTGGCCCCAGTACGTCCCCGAGACGATCAGCGCGGCCCCCAGCACTCCGAGGGCGGTGAGGCGTTCGCCGCCGAGGCCGACGCCGACCAGGAGGGCCCACACCGGTTCGGTGCCCAGCAGCAGACTGGCCCGGGTCGCGGAGGTGCGCTGCACCGCCCAGGTCTGGGCGAGGAACGCGAGCAGGCCGCAGCACAGGGCGAGGTAGACCAGCTCGGCCCAGGTGACGGCGCCGGTCCGGGCGAGCGCCGGCAGTCCGGGCGCCGCCGGCACCAGGAAGAGGACCGCGCCGACGGCGGTCTGCACGGCCGTCAGCGGGAACGGGCGCACGGCCCGGCCCGCGGTCACCCGCCCGACCAGCACCACATGACCGGCCCGGACCACCGCGGCCGCGAGCATCAGCAGATCACCGGCGCCGGGGGCGCGCAGCCCGTTTCCGGACACCAGCAGCCCGACGCCGACGACGCACACTCCGACGGCGAGGAAGAACCTCCCCGGCAGCCGCCCGCGGTCCAGGACAGGGGTGAGGACGAGGGTCAGGCTGATGATCAGGCCCGCGTTCCCGGCGCTGGTGTGGGCGACACCGTAGGTCTCCAGGACGAGGACGGCGGCCTGGGTGAGGCCGAGGAGCGAGCCGTACCGCCTCTCCTCCCGGGTGAGGGAGCCGAAGCCGCGCAGTGCGACGAGGCAGACGAGCGCGCCGATGGCGTAGCGCAGGAAGAGGACGATCAGCACGGGGAGGGCGTCCGTGGCCGTCTTCGCCGTCAGGTAACTGGAGCCCCAGACGACGGCGAGAGCCAGGAGCACCCCATCGGTACGACGGGTGTGCGGCATGCCGTTCACGATCCCTGGCCAGGACTTTGAAGTAAACGACGACTTGCTCAAACAACCCTGTAGCAGAGCTACACTCACGGCATGGACGAACGGCAGCTGCGCGTCCTGCGGGAGCTGGGCGAACTGGGCAGCGTCACGGCGGTCGCGGAGGCGCTGCGGGTGACGCCCTCGGCGATCTCGCAGCAGCTGCGTCTGCTCCAGCGGTCCCTCCCGGTACCGCTCACCGAGCGCGCCGGGCGCCGGCTGGTGCTCACGGCGGCCGGGCAGGCCCTGGCCGACGCGGCGATCGGGGTGGAGACGGCCCTGGCCCGGGCCCGCCACACCGTCGAGGAGTACGTCGACGAGCCCGAGGGCACGGTGTCGGTGGCCGCCTTCCACAGCGGGGCCGCCGCGTTCTATCCGCTGCTGCTGCGACAGGTGCGCGGGCCGAACTCCCCGAGGATCACCCTGCACGACGAGGACGTGGCCCAGGCCGACTTCCCGCCCCTGACCCGCGCCTACGACCTGGTCCTCGCCCACCGTCTCGACCACGCCCCGCCCTGGCCGCGGACCGCCACGGCCACCCCGCTGCTGCGCGAGCCCCTGGACATCGCCCTGCCGGTCGGCCACCCGCTGGCCGCGCGGACCGCCCTGACCGCGCGGGACGTGTCCGGCGAGCCCTGGATCACCGTGCACGACGGCTTTCCGCTGCTCGCGACCGTCGAGGCCATCGCCGCCGCGGCCGGACACCGGCTCGACATCGTCCATCGCGTCAACGAGATCTCGGTCGTCGCCGAGCTGGTCGCCGCGGGCGGCGGGATCGCCCTGATGCCCCGCTGGACGTCCCGCCCGCACCCGGGCGTCACCCTCAGGCCCCTCGCCGGCATCGAGGCCCACCGCCACATCGACGCGCTCCACCGACCCGAGCGCACGGCTCGCAGGGCGGTACGGACCGTGCTCGGCGAACTGCGGGCCGCGGCGGAGACCATCCGCCTCAGGGGCTGATCGCGAAGCGGGCTTGACCTGGAGCACGCTCCAACTCCTAGCGTTCTCCCCATGGACGCACGAGCTGACACGAGCGAGAGCACCACCCGTGACGAGCGTTTCGCCCGCGGTCTCGAGGTCATGAGCCAGGTCGACGGCGGGCTCCGGGAGCGGGTCCTGGAGTCGCTGGCCGACATCAGCCCGGAGCTGGGCCACCAGGTCGTCGCCTGGGGCTTCGGGGAGATCTACTCCAGGCCCGAACTGGTGCCGCGTGACCGGCAGTTGGTGACCCTGGGGATGCTCACCGCGCTGGGCGGCTGCGAGCCCCAGCTGGAGGTGCACATCAACTTCTCCCTGAACGCCGGACTCACTCCCCAGGAGATCGTCGAGGCGCTGCTGCACTCCGCCGGGTACTGCGGTTTCCCCAAGGCGCTCAACGCCACCCTGGTCGCCAAGAAGGTCTTCGCCGAGCGTGGGCTGCTGCCGGTCGGGCAGCAGCCCACGCCAGGGGCTACTTCTGCCTGATCCGCAGGAAGGTGACGGAGTTCGCCGGGAAGGTGTACGTGAACCGGTCGGCGACTCCGGCGAAGGTGGACGTGACCGGGGCGACCGCGGTGGACGTCTCGGTGTTCACCGCGTCCGGCGCGGCCGCGAGCGTGGTCACCCTCGCCTTCCTCGACACCTCGGCACCTCCGAGGTCGACGGCCGTACGGGCCGCCGAGGACTGGGCGTTGACGACCTTGACGATCAGGTCACCGGTCTTCTCGTCCCTGGTGACTACCTGCCGGAACGGCTCGGCCGGCCTGTCGTCGGTGAAGCCGCCCCACTCCTGCCCGTCGAGGGAGAGGGTGACCTTCCGCCCCCGCACCTTGATGTCGACGTCGTAGGTCCGGCCGGTCTGCACCGACCCCGGCTTGGCGACCAGTGTCGACTTGCCGCCGTCCACGGCCTGCTCGACCGCGGTCTGGGTGTTGTTCCAGCCGCCGATGTTCCACCAGTAGTAGTCGCCGGTGTCCTTGACGCCGAAGGCAACGAGGAAGCCCTCCTTGCCGGACCTCTTGGTGGCCTTCACGTGCAGGTCGTAGTCGTGCCAGGAGGGGTCGCCGGCCGAGACCATGGTGTTCTCGGCCGTGTCCGAGGTCTCCACGTACTGCCCGTCCTGGACGCTCCAGCTGCCGGTGCCGGTGTGGGTCCACCGGGAGGCGTCACCGGAGAAGTCGTCGCTGAGCAGGGTGTTCCCGTCGGCGTCGGTCACCTTGACGTCGTCGTAGGCGGCGCTGGTGTTCCAGGTCGACAGGCCGACGGCGCCGCTGATCGGGGCGAGCAGGGAGGGGGTGCCGGTGGCCGTGGAGGGGACGACCCGGTCGCCGACGTTGTTCATGAAGAGCTTCTGGACCTCGTAGTTCGCCGAGTCCCAGGAGGCGTGGTTGTTGAACCACACCATGTCCGGGCTCCACTGGACGTAGTCCTCGTTGGCGAACAGCGGCGCGTAGGAGGCGAGCTTGACGACGTCCGCGTTGCGTTCGAGGCCGGTCATGTAGGCGGCTTCGGCGAGTCCGTTCTTGAATGCGTTGCCGCCCGAGGCGTACTCGCCCAGGAACACCTTGGGCCCGCTCCTGTCGTAGGAGTCGTAGCGGTCGTTGTTCTGCAGGAACCACTGCGGGCTGTTGTAGTAGTGCTCGTCGACCATGTCGACCTTGGCGTCCTTGTTGAGCTGCCACGCCGTGTCGAAGGTGGTGCCCGAGTCGTCCGGGCCGGCGTTGGAGATGACCTGAATGTACGGGTACGCGGCCTGGACGGCGGCCCGGAACCGCGTGAAGCGGGCGAAGAACTCGGTGGGGAGGTTCTCCTCGTTGCCGACCTCGATGTGGGTGAGGTGGAAGGGCTCGGGGTGGCCCATCTCGGCCCGCTTCCGGCCCCACTCGCTGGTCACCGGGCCGTTGGCGAACTCGATGAGGTCGAGGGTGTCCTGGATGTGCCGCTTCAGCAGCGCGTCGTCGTCGACGGCCTGGTTCTGGCCGCAGCCGGTCACCAGGGCCGGGACGACGGGCAGCGGCATGGCGCCGATGTCCTCGGCGAAGCGGAAGTACTCGTAGTAGCCGAGGCCGTACGACTGGTTGTAGCCCCAGAAGTTCGCGTTCGTGGCGCGCGTCTCGACCGGGCCGATGGTGTCCTTCCACTGGTACGACCGTTTGCGCTGGTAGCCGGAGGCCGCGCTGTAGTCCTGCATCGAGCCGGTGTTGACCAGGCAGCCGCCGGGGAAGCGGACGAAGCCCGGGTGCAGGGCGGCGATCTTGTCGGCGAGGTCCTTGCGCAGGCCGTTGGGCTCGTGCCGGTAGGTGTCGCGCGGGAAGAGGGAGACCATGTCGAGCGCGGCGGCGTCCGAGGTGGCCACGGTGAGGCGGCCGGCGGAGCTGGTACGGGTCGCGGTGAAGGTCGCCCTGTACCGGGCCCAGCCGTTCTTCCGCACGGCCACCCGGCGGGCGGTGGCGAGTGTGCCGCCGGCGTCCGACAGGCCGACGGTGAGGGTCGTGCGGCCCGCCGCGCGGGCCCAGACCGAGAAGTCGTACTTCTTGCCGTCCTCGACCCGGATGCCGGTGTTGTAGCCGGAGTTGGTGACGGCCGAACCGGCGGACAGGGAGAGGTAGTCGCGGTTGCGGTCGTCGAGACGGCCGGAGTCGTCGACGACCTGGGCGGCGCCGGTGACCGTCCAGGCGGTGAGCGGGGTGTACGACTTGTTGTCGTCGGTCGTGTACTCGAAGGACCGGTTCTGGACGAGTTCCGCGTAGAGGCCGCCGTCGGCGGCGCGGTTGATGTCCTCGAAGAAGACGCCGTACATCGTCTTGTCGATCCTGGCGCCCTGGACCGTCGGGTCGACGGTGATCGCGTAGTCGGTGACGTCCTCGGCGTGGGCGGGGGCCGGGACCAGGCCCACCGCGAGCAGGAAAGCGCTTGCTCCGAGGCCGAGTCTCAGCCGGGTGCGGTTGGTGCGTGACATGGATACTCCGCGGCTCGTGAAGGAGTTGGCCTGGAGGGGCCAGGCGCAACCGAGGTCAATCGGGTTCGAAATATCGGACAGCGGTCAGCACTTCGAACGGAAAGATAGGTACGGGGCATGAGCGCGTCAATGGGGCGGACGCCGCCCGACCCCGGGCCGGGTGACACGGCGGGCGTAAGGTCGGGGCATGCAGACGCTGCTGCCGTACCTGTTCGTGATCGCCGGGCTGGCCGTCGTCCTCACGGCTTTCACCTGGCTCGCGCGGTACATCCGGCGCCGGGGCACGGCGGGTGGCGGGCTGGGCGCGGCGCTGGCCGCGTACGAGGAGGCGTTCCGGGCGACCGGCCACGCCTCGCACCACGAGATCCGGCAGCAGGCCGAGCGCAAGGCGCCGGCCGGCTCCCCCCGCCCGAAGAAGCCATGACCGAAGACACGACCGATGGCACGACCGAAGGCACGACCGTGGATGATTTCTGGCCGGTGGCGGATGTGCTCGCGCATCTGGCCGGGCGGTGGCGTGTCGAGCGGAGTGTGCGGGACCTGACGAGCGGGGACGAAGGGTGGTTCGAGGGGGCCGCCGTGTTCCGGGCGCTGGAGGGGGGCGGGCTGCTGCACGAGGAGTCGGGGACGTTCACCTGGCAGGGAGTGGCGCGGCCGGCCGAGCGCACGCTGCGGTTCCTGCCGGGGCCGCGGCCCGGGACGGCGGACGTGCGGTTCGCCGACGGGCGGCCCTTCCACGACCTGGACCTGACCTCGGGGCGGTATGTCGCCGACCACCCGTGCGCGGCCGACCTCTACCGGGGCGAGTTCACCGTCCGGGACGCCGACCACTGGCGCACGGTCTGGCGGGTCGGCGGCCCGGCGAAGGACCTGGTCCTGACCACCGACTACGTACGCCGGGCCTGAGACCGGACAAGCGGATCCGGCACCGGCCCACCGTCACGTGGGCACGACCGGCCACCACGGCATGGCGCACGCCGACCACCACGGCACGACGCACGCCGACCACCACGGCACGACGCACGGCCGGGCCGGCCACCACGGCACGACGCACGACCGACCACCACGGCACGACGCACGCCGACCACCACGACACGACGCACGGCCGGGCCGGCCACCACGGCACGACGCATGACCGACCACCAGGGCACGACGCCCGGCCGACCGCGCGGTCCGGCACTTGCGGCGGAGCGCTCAGGTGCGTGCGGCCTGAGCCGGCGATACGTCGAACCGCAGGTTCCAGCGGCCTCCGCGGCCCGTGACCGTGGTCGTGGACAGCGGGCGCACGTCGATGTTCCAGTAGGTCGACGGCGGCGCCTTGAGGGCGTAGACGAGCGCGGCGCGGATCACCGACGGCTCGGCGACGGCCACGATCCGGCCGCCGTCGTCCACCGGGCGGGTGTCGAGCCAGCCGCCGACCCGGGAGATGAACGACAGCAGCGACTCGCCGCCGTGCGGGGTGGCGCGCGGGTCGGAGAGCCAGGCGTCCACCTGGTCCGGCTCCCTGGCCATCGCCTCACCCAGCGTCAGCCCGCGCCAGCGGCCCATGTCGCAGTCGCGCAGGGCGAGCTGGACCAGCGGGGCGTACCCCAGACCCTCGCCGGTCGCACGGCTGCGCGGAGTCGGCGAACAGTAGCGCAGCTCGGCCGCCGCGAGCGGTAGCAGGTCGGCGGCGACGCGCTGCACCTCTTCCCAGCCCGCCTGGTCCAGGGGGCGGGCGTCCTCGAAGCGCTCCGCGAGCAGCGGTGAGCTGCGTGCGGCCGCGACGAACGTGACCCGAAGTGACATGCGGCGATGGTGTGACGCTCAAGTGCGCAGGTCAAGGGCTCTTGATAGGTGAATTGCGCGAGGTGGGGGAAACGTTACCCAATGGTCAGGAGGTGTCCGACAAGTCAACCGGAATGTCACTTCGGCACCTCGTAGTAGAGCGCCATCCACCGGTCCGGGTGTTCGAGCGGGGCGAATCCGAGCTTCTCGTAGACCCCGTGGGCGTCGTGCGTGGAGAGCAGCACCCGCCGGATTCCGTAGGGCCGCAGGTGCTCGCGGATCGCCCCGACCATCGCCGTGCCGACGCCCTTGCCGCGCACCGACGGGTCGACGTACACGTCGGCGAGCCAGGCGAACAGCGCCTGGTCGGTCACCACGCGCGCGTATGCCACCTGCTCCCCGGTGACCGTGTCGTACATCCCGAAGTTGAGGGAGCCCGCCATGGCCCGCCGCTGCTGCTCGAGGGGACGGCCGGTCGCCCAGTAGGCGTCGGTGGACAGCCAGTGGTGGACGCGTTCGACGTCCACCCGGTCGGTGTCGGCGGAGAACTCATAGCCCTCGGGGAGGCTGGGTGCGTCGCTCATGGGGGGATCCTCGCCAGTCGGCGGCGCCGGTGTCGATCGGATTTCAGCACCTGGATCTCGGGGCCGGGCTTTCAGGGTGCGGGGCGTAGGACCTCGTCACAGGCCGTCCGCAGCCGTCGTACGCCCTCCAGGAGCTCCCCCGTCCCGGCGACCGCCGCGAAGCTCAGGCGGATGTGGGCGGCCGGGGGTTCGGCGCTGAAGTAGGGGCGGCCGGGGGTGACGGCGACGCCCGCGCGCAGGGCGGCGGCGGTCAGGGTCGCGTCGTCGACGCCCTCGGGGAGGCGGAGCCAGAGGTGGTAGCCGCCGGAGGGGATGTGCGGGAGGGCCAGTTCGGGGAGGTGGTGGGAGAGGGCGCCGGTGAGGGTGGACCGGCGGGTCTTCAACGCGGCCGACAGAGCGCGCAGGTGGCGGGGCCAGGCCGGGGCGCCGACGAGTTCGAGGGCGGCCTCCTGGAGGGGGCGGGGGACGAAGAAGGTGTCGACGATCTGGATGGCGCGCAGACGTTCGAGGACCGGTCCGCGGGCGGCGAGTGCGGCCACCCGGAAGCTCGGCGAGGTGGCCTTGGTCAGCGAGCCGACGTGGACCACGACTCCGTCGGGGTCGTCGGCGGCGAGCGGGCGGGGCAGCGGGCCCGCGTCGGCGTGGACCAGCCGCCGTACGTAGTCGTCCTCGATCACGAACGCGCCGGCCTCGCGGGCGATGCGCACCACCTCCGCGCGGCGGTCGGGGGCGAGGACGGCGCCGGTCGGGTTCTGGAAGAGGGGCTGGCAGACGAAGACCCGGGCGCCGGTGGCGCGGAACGCGTCGGCGAGGAGGGCGGGCCGCACCCCGTCGGGGTCGACCGGGACCGGGACCGGCCGCAGTCCGGCGGCGCGGGCGATGGCGAGCATGCCGGGGTAGGTGGGGGACTCGACGAGGACCGGGGCGCCGGGCGGGGCGAGCGCGCGCAGGGCGGTGGCGAGGGCGGACTGGCCGCCGTTCGCGATCAGCACCTCGGCGGCGGTCAGCGCGCCGCCGATGTCCCGCGCGAACCATTCGCGCAGCTCCGGCAGCCCGTCCAGGGGCGGCCGCCCCCAGGCGCCGGGCCGCCGGCCGGCCCTCGCCAGGGCCGCCGCCATCGCACGTTCGGGTTCCAGGGAGGCGTGCAGGTAGCCGCCGCTGAGTTCCAGCACACCGGGCGGCGGGACGGCGAGGCAGACCGTGACCCCGGACGCGTCGACCGTGCGCGGAACGACGTCGAGGGCTCCGTCGGCACTGAGCGCCACCTCCTGCCAGGAGGTGTCCCCGGTGGGTTCGGCCGTGGCACGCGGCCTGGCCTTGAAGGCGCCGGCGCCGGGCCGGGTGACGACCAGCCCCTCCGCGACCAGCTGGGCCAGGGCCCGTGAGACGGTCACCGGGCTCACCCGGAACCGCTCGACCAGCGCCCGGCTCGACGGGAGCTTTCCTCCCGGAGAGTAGCGGTCGAGGTCTCGCCGCAGCTGTTCCGCCAGTTCAAGGACACTGCTACGCTCTTGCATGAGAGTACAGAGTAGCGCTATCGAGCCGACTTCGATAGCGGTCGGCACTTCCCCGGCCGCCCCCGCCTCCCACCGGGCCGGCACCCTGCAGGCCGCGCTCGGTGTCGTCGCCTTCTCCCTCACCTTCCCGGCCACCGCCTGGGGTCTGGAGGGCTTCGGACCCTGGGCGCTGGTGGCGGTGCGCAGCGTTCTCGCGGCGGCCGTGGCGGCCGGCTGCCTGCTGCTCCTCCGGGTACGACTGCCCGAGCGCCGGCACTGGGCGGGGCTGGCGGTCGTCGCGGCCGGCGTCGTGCTCGGCTTCCCGATGCTGACCACGCTCGCCCTGGAGACCTCCACCACCTCGCACGCGGCCGTCGTGGTGGGCCTGCTCCCGCTGACCACCGCCCTCTTCTCGGCCCTGCGCATGGGCATCCGCCCCTCCCGCACCTTCTGGGCGGCGGCCCTGGCGGGTGCCGCGGCCGTGCTGGCCTTCACCGTCGCCCAGAGCGGCGGGGCGCTCACGGCCGCCGACGGTTATCTGTTCGCGGCCCTGGTGGTGTGCGCGGCCGGCTACACCGAGGGCGGCAGGCTGGCCCGGGTCATGCCCGGCTGGCAGGTCATCGGCTGGGCGCTGGTGGGCTGCCTGCCGCTGACCGTGCCGGCCGCCGTGCTCGCGCTGTCGTACGAGCCGGTCGTCTGGAACATCCACGGTGTGGCCGGTGTGCTGTGGGTGGCGGTGGGCTCGCAGTTCCTGGGTCTGGTGGTCTGGTACCGGGGCATGGCGGCGGTCGGCATTCCTAAGGCCAGCCAGTTGCAGTTGGCCCAGCCGCTGCTCACACTGGTGTGGTCGGTGCTGCTGCTGGGCGAGCACCTCACGGCGGCCGCTCCACTCACGGCCGCCGCCGTGCTCGTGTGCATCGCCGTCACCCAACGATCGCGATCGTGAGGAGGCCCTGGAGATGCGTGCATCCGAGGGCGACCAGCTTGTCCAGCACGGCAGGGTGGTCGGCCAGCACGACCAGGTCTCGGAAGTCGTCCAGGTACTGGGTCCCGAGGGCAATCCGCCCTACCGGGTCCGCTTCGAGGACGGCCACGAGGCCATCATGTCCCCCGGTCCCGACTGCCAGGTCAGGCACCAGGAGACCCATCCGCAACTGTAGGCCGCGGCGAGGGGTCGCCGACCGCGTGCCGGTCAGCTCGGCGGGAGCGCCGGCTGCCGGTAATGGTCGGCGACCACCCGTGACAGCGCCCCGATCGGATCGGCGGCCACGTCCTGGGCCGCGAAGTACACATGCCCGCCGACCTGCGGGTACTGGGCGGCCAGGGTCAGATGCCGGGACAGCTCGGCCGGGTTCTGCCAGGCCGAGGGCGCGTCTGCGGCCCCGGCCCGGTACAGCGCCTCACCGATGTAGAGCCGGGTTCCGGACCCCTTGGCCACCCCCGCCCACCAGTCGACGACCTTGGTGTAGTCGGCGGCCGCGTTGCCGATCTGCCAGTACACCTGCGGGACGATGTAGTCGATCCAGTTCTTCTGCACCCACTTCCGGGTGTCCGCGTACAGGTCGTCGTACGTCTCCACGCCCGCCTTGGTGTCCGAGCCCCGGGAGTCGGTGGTCGCGTTGCGCCACACCGCGAACGGGCTGATACCGAACCGGGTGCCGGGCCGGAGCTTCCTGATCCCGGCGGCGGTCTCGGTCACCAGCTTGTCGATGTTGTCCCGGCGCCAGGCCGCCCGGGAGGAGAAGTCGGCGCCGTGGGTGTCGTAGGCGTCGTCGTCGTCGAAGGTCTGGCCTGCCACCGGGTACGGGTAGAAGTAGTCGTCGAAGTGGACGGCGTCCACGGGGTACTTGGCGACCGCGTCCAGGATCGCCTCCTGTACGAAGGCCCGCACGGCCGGGATGCCCGGGTTGTAGTAGAGCTTGCCGCCGTACGGCACCACCCAGTCCGGGTGCTTGCGGGCGGGATGCGAGGCGACCAGCTTGCCCGGGTCGGTGTTGTTGGCGATCCGGTAGGGGTTGAACCAGGCGTGCAGGTGCAGGCCCCGGGCGTGCGCCTCCTGGACGGCCACCCCGAGCGGGTCCCAGCCGGGGTTCTTGCCCTGGGTGCCGGTGAGGTACTGGGACCAGGGCTCGTGGGACGAGGGCCAGAACGCGTCGGCGGTGGGCCGCACCTGGAACATCACCGTGTTGAGCCGGTAGTCGACCGCCTTGTCGAGAAGAGTGGTCAGTTCCTTGCGCTGGGCGGAGGCCGACAGCCCGGTCCGCGAGGGCCAGTCACGGTTGGAGACGGTCGCCAGCCACATGCCCCGCATCTCGGTGGCCGCGCGCCGGGGCCGGGCCGTGGCCGGCACCCCCGGTGCCGCCAGGGTCAGCGTCGACAGCGCCGCCACCGCGAACGCCCTGCGAGACACCTGTGCCATCGTGAGACCCTCTAACTCTCCGGATCCGCGCGGTCACGGATCGCCTCCGCGCCACAGGATGCCCGCACCCGCACGATCGATCATCGATACTTACGGGTAACGTGCACGAACGGAGCAGGCACCGGATCCGGAGGTCCTGCCGGCCGCCCGTAGATCAGCGAAGGGGACGATGTGACCGACATCGAGAAGGTCGGAGTCGTGGGCTGCGGCCAGATGGGAGCGGGCATCGCCGAGGTGTGCGCCCGCTCCGGCCTGGACGTGAAGGTCGCCGAGACCACCGGCGAGGCCCTGGAGATCGGCCGCACCCGGCTGTTCAACTCCCTGGCCAAGGCCGCCGAGCGCGGCAAGATCAGCGAGGAGGAGCGGGACGCCACGCTGGCCCGGCTGAGCTTCACCACGGACCTCGGCGAGTTCGCCGACCGTGACCTGGTGATCGAGGCCGTCGTCGAGAACGAGCAGGTGAAGACGGAGATCTTCCAGGTGCTCGACCAGGTGGTGAGCCGCCCGGACGCGATCCTGGCCTCCAACACCTCCTCGATCCCGCTGGTGAAGCTGGCGGTCTCGACCTCCCGCCCCGACCATGTGATCGGCATCCACTTCTTCAACCCGGCGCCGGTGCAGAAGCTGGTCGAGCTGATCCCGGCGCTGACCACCTCCGAGGGCACCATCAGCCGCGCCCAGGTCTTCGCCGAGAAGGTGCTCGGCAAGCACGCGATCCGCGCGCAGGACCGCTCCGGCTTCGTGGTCAACGCGCTCCTGGTGCCGTACCTGCTCTCGTCCATCCGGATGTTCGAGTCCGGCATCGCGAGCCGCGAGGACATCGACAACGGCATGGAGATGGGCTGCGCCCACCCGATGGGTCCGCTGAAGCTGTCCGACCTGATCGGCCTGGACACCATCGTCTCCATCGCCAACAGCATGTACGCCGAGTACAAGGAGCCGCTGTACGCCGCTCCCCCGCTGCTCCAGCGCATGGTCGAGGCGGGCCGGCTGGGCCGGAAGACCAACTCGGGCTTCTACACGTACGGCTGAACACACCCCCGCTGACTACAGGGAGCGATGCTCCACGGGCCCGGCACCGTGATCGGTGCCGGGCTCGTGTCTTTCACACACCGTGTGCACTCCGGGCACGCATATGCCTTGCGCACACTCTCCCCACGCGCTCACCAGGCGAGTTCACTCTTCATGCGCATGCAAAGGGATGCGGAACGACATCTTCGACTACGCAAAGGAGTGGACCCGTGGCCACCGAACCAGAGCATCCCGTGGTCCAAGGAGAACTCGCAGAGTTACGTCGCCGCCTCGATGTGGCCTACGCCCGGGTCGAGGGCGGGCTGAACCTGCTCAGTCACCGCACCAAGGAGACGGCCAAGGAGCTGGACGACCTGAACAGCCGCCTCGCCCTGCTGGAGAACGCCCGCTGGCCCCTGCCCTCGATCGCCGCGCTCACCGCGCTGGGCGCCCTCGTCGTCACCGTCTGGCAGGCACTGGCCCACTAGCCGCCGGTGAGGCGCATGTGATGCAGCAGGAGTAACGCGGCCGCCATGTTGGCGGCCGGGACCTCCCCGCGGGCGATCATGTCCGGGACGAGCTTGAGCGGGACCCACTCCCGGCGGTCCGACTCGAAGTCGTCCACGGGGTGTCCGAGGTACTCGCCCTCGTCGGACCAGTAGATGTGGTGCCGGGCGTCGGTGAGGCCGTTGGACGGCTCCACGGTCATGAGGTGGTGCAGGGTTCCCGGCCGCCAGCCGGTCTCCTCCTCCAGTTCCCTGGCGGCCGCGACGGCGATGTCCTCGCCTTCCTCGACCACCCCGGCCGGGAGTTCCCACCCCCAGCTGTCGGTGATGAAACGGTGGCGCCACAGGAGCAGGACCTCGCCCGCCTCATTGACCACCGTGGCCACGGCCACGGGCCGCAGCCGTATCAGGAAGTGGTCGAGGTGCCGGCCGTCCGGCAGCTCGACATCTGCGAGATTGACGCTGAACCAGCGGTTTTCATACACAGTTTGTTCGTTCAGTTTCGTCCACTGCACGGTTCTGCCACCTTCCGCCGAGTAAGTGGCAATATCGCAGCAGGGACTCCTCAGGCCTACAGTGCGCCTCGCTCGACGGGGGTGTGGTCTACAGCGGTACGCGCAGTGCGCTGTCGATGAGTTCCGCGGCCTCGGCGGTTCCGGCCGAGCCGCTGCGCACCAGGTGCTCGCGCACCGCGCGGAGTCTGTCGCGCAGGCGCTGGGACTCCATTCCGCGGGCCTGTTCGGCCATTTGCACGGCCGTGGCCACCGCGTTGTCCGCGTTTCCCTGGCGCAGTTCGATGGTGCTGAGCATGGCCAGCCGGTGCACCCGCCCCCGGTCGTGGGCCGGGTTGTCGACGGCGGCCGCGGCGTGCTCCCGGGCGGCGGCGAGCTCGCCGAGACTGAGCAGCGCCTCGGCCACCTGCACATTGACCAGACCGGGTTGGACATAGCCGGTCTCGTCGGGTTCATAGCCCCGCCGGATGCGTTCGGCGGCCGCCTCCGCCCGCCGGATGCAGGACAGCGCGCTCGTGCCGTCGCCGAGGTGGGCGTACGCCTTGGACTGCATCGCATAGAGGTCGGAGGCGAGCGCCGGGGTGATGTGCTTGCCGGCGGCGCGCAGCGCGGCCTCCGCGAACGCGACGGCCTGCCGGAACTCCCGCATGAACAGCGCCTGGTTGACAAGGAGTGCGATGACATAAGCACCGAGCCCCCGGTCGCCGCTCGCCTTCGCCAGCCGCAGGGCCTGGTGGAAGTAGCGCTGCGCGAGGCCGTGGGCATCGGAGTCGTAGGCGCAGATCCCCACGATGGCGACCAACCCACCGGTCGCCCGGTGCAGTTGACGCCCCGTCGCGTCCGTGTACCTGCCGCGCAGCAGCGGAGCCGCCTCGGCGTTGAGGAAGCCGACGACCCGGGTGCGGGTCGCCATGCCGCCGGCCTTGCGGTACATCTGCTCGTAGTGGGCGCGGGCGGCCCGCAGCATCTCCAGATCGGCCGGGGTGACCCGGTGCCGGCCGCCGCGCGAGACGTCCACGTCCTCAGGGGGGTTCTCCCACTCCCACACCGGCATCACGGCGGGTGTGCCGGTGACGGCGGGGGCGCCGAGTATGTGCGGGCGCTGCTGTTCGTCGGACCGCCACAGCGCGGTGGCCCGTTCGACGAACCCGGAGAGCGAGGTGGTGTGCGGGACGCTGGGCTCGCCGGGCACCCCGAGGCCGATGTCGTCGAGGGTGACCGTGCGGTGCAGCCGGGCGGCGAGCACCTCGCAGATCAGGTCGGGCACCTGGCCGCGCGGCCGCTGGCCCTTCAACCAGCGGGCCACGGCGGTGTGTTCGTAACGAAGCGAGAGTCCACGGGCCCGGCCCGCCTGGTTGACGTGGGCGGCGAGACCGGCGTGCGAGATCCCCGCCTCGTCCAGGATCGCGTCGAGCAGAGAGTTGGGCTGCATGGATGCCCCCCGAGTGGCCTGGTGCCGTCAGCGTAGTGCGTGGGTGTTCACACGGGGTGTGAACGGAGTGCGCGAATCCGCAGCGTACGCGCGCTGTTGCGGAGCGTGTCGGCCCGGTTGACTGAACTGCCTCGCAAGAGGCCGGCCGGGCCGCCGGCTCCCCCTCGTACAGTGCGGTGGCCTGGCCGTCGGCTTGGCCGACGGTTCGTGGGTCAGCGGTGCGTTGTCGGCTGCGGGTGGATGGGGGCTGGTCGCGCAGTTCCCCGCGCCCCCAAAGGGGCGCGTTGATGGGCGCGTTCGTTGCGAAGTACCAGGAGGGCGATGTCGTCGGTGGGACGGCCGTTGGTGTGGTGGAGGAGGGCGGTGAAGACCGTCCTCAGGATGGTCTGGGGAGAGACCTGGCGATCCCGTACCGCTTCCGCCAGGGCCTGCGGCAGGGAGAAGAAGTGGCCCTTGGCGTCTCTCGCGTCCTCCGCGCCGTCCGTGTACAGCACCAGGGACTCCTCGGGGTGCAGAGGGCCGCAGTCGGTGGGGGTGAGGTCCGCCGGGAGGGCGAACGGGCCGAGAGGCGGTAGTGGATCGGCGCCCGACAGTGGCTGCACTCGCACATCGCTCAGAACATACGGCCACGGGTGGCCGCAGTTGATCGCCCGTACGCCACCGTCCCCGGCGATCTCCAGGAGCAGCAGGGTGACGAACTCCTCGGCGACCGGGTTGTCCGGGTCCTGGCCGCCGGCGGGGTGTTCCGCCCTGGCTCGTTCTCGTAGGTGTCTGGCCAGGGCGCGGTCCAGCCGGCCGAGGACCCGGCCGAGTTCGGGTTCGTCGTGGGCGGCCTCACGGAAGCTGCCGAGGACGGCGGCGACGGTGCCGATGGCGGCCAGTCCGTGCCCGCGTACGTCGCCCATCACGACCCGTACGCCGTGCTCCGTGGCGACCGCCTCGTAGAGGTCACCGCCGATGGCCGCGCCCCGGTCGGCGGAGAGCTGTGCGGCGGCGACGTTCAGCCCGGCGAGACGGGGTGGCAGGGGCCGCAGCAGCACGCTCTGCGCGGCGCCGGCCACCTTGCGGACCTGCCGTAGCTCCCGGAGCAGGGCCCGCCGGACATGGAGTATCAGCCCGGTGCCGACCGCGAAGAACACGGCGCTGGTGACGATGCGCGCGCCGAGCCCGTTCTGCTCGGCCAGCGGGCATCCGAGCTTGTACGAGACCGCGACGGCGCCCCACACCGTGGGCAACCCCAGGGTGAGCGCACAGCGCGAGGGCCGAGAGCTGGTCCGGGGCCGCCTTCTGTGGGGAACCCCAGCCTTGATGCGGATCATGCCGATGGCCCCCAAGTAGGCCCTGACAGAACAGACGGACCGGCCCCGAAAGGCCGGTCCGATTCTGTCGACGGCATGCCCCGACAGGGCCATGTCCGGGTTGGATCTCACCCAAATGAGTGACCACCCCCAGGACACCCGCATTTATGCAGGTGACAGCACGTGCTTCACGCCGCGAAGGGCAGCGCCCCGTCAGGGGCGCCGGGGGTCCCCCCGGCCGAAGGCTGGGGGAGGAACTGCGCGATCAGCCACGACGAAGCCGCAGCCGACCGGCAACAGTCCCCCCTACGGCGACTAGCCTCGCAGCACCGCTCCCGTACGCTCCCCGGCCAGGGCGACAGCCGCATCCCGCGCAGCCGACGCCTCGTCCACGGTCAGCGTCCGGTCACGGGCCCGGAACCGCAGCGCGTACGCCAGCGACTTCTTCCCGTCACCGAGCTGCTCGTCGTTGACATACACGTCGAACAACCGGATGCCTTCGAGCAGTTCACCGGCGCCCTCGCGCAGCGCGGCCTCGACCTCGACGGCCGGTACCGGCTTGTCCACCACGAGGGCGACATCCTGCGTGGCCACCGGGAACGTCGAGATGCTCGGCGCCTGCGGCGTACCGTCGCCGGCCTGCTCCAGCGCGTCCAGGTTCAGCTCCATCGCGCAGGTGCGCGCGGGCAGCCCCAACGCCTTGAGCACCCGCGGGTGCAGCTCACCGGCGTGGCCCACGACCCGCTCGGTGCCGTCGGCGACGACCAGCAGCTCGGCGCACCGGCCGGGGTGCCACGGCCCGTACTGGCCGGAGCGCACGATCAGCTCGGTGCCGGTCTCACGGGCCACGGTACGGGCCGCCTCGACCGCGTCGGCCCAGTCGGCCGGACGGCCGTTGCCCCACCAGCCGGCCTGCTCGCGGGCGCCCGCGAGGACGGCGGCCACATGCCGGGGCTGCTCCGGCAGCACGGCGTCCAGCGCGGCGATCTCCTCGTCGGTCGGGCGGCGGTCGACCGGCAGATGACCGGCGACGCCCTGCTCCTCACGCGGGAGGAAGACCAGGCCGGTCTCGAACAGCGCCAGGTCGTGGACGCCCCGCCCGTCGTTGCGCCGCAGCGCGCCGAGCAGCCCCGGCAGCAGCGAGGTGCGCAGCGCGGGCTCCTCGTCGTTGAGCGGGTTGGTGAGCCGGACGACGCGGCGGGCCGGGTCGTCGGCGGCCAGGCCCAGCTGGTCGAAGACCTGCTCGCTGACGAACGGGTAGTTCAGCGCCTCGACATAGCCGGCCCCGGCCAGCGCGCGGCCCACCCGGCGGTGCAGCCGCTGACGGTGGGTCAGGCCCCGGCCGGACCGCGGCCTGGGCAGCGTGGAGGGCAGGTTCTCGTAGCCCTCCAGACGGATGACCTCTTCGGCCAGGTCGTTCTGTTCGAGCAGGTCGGGCCGCCAGGACGGCACGGTGACGATCAGTTCGTCCTGCCCGTAGACGTCGCAGCCCACCTCCTGGAGACGGCGGACGACGGTCTCCCGGCCGTACTCGACACCCGCGACCTTGTCCGGGTGGTTCGCCGCGACGGTGATGGTGTGCGGCGCGGAGGGCGCGATGGCCTCGGTGACGCCGGCCTCGGCGGTGCCGCCGGCGAGCAGCACCAGCAGGTCGACCGTGCGCTGCGCGGCGGCGGCCGCGGCCTGCGGGTCGACCCCGCGCTCGAAGCGGCGGGAGGCCTCGGAGGACAGCTTGTGACGGCGGGCCGTGCGCGCGATGGCGACGGCGTCGAAGTGGGCCGCCTCGATCACCACGTCGGAGGTGGCGTTCTCGGTGTCCTCGTGGTCGGCGATCTCGGTGTTGGCGCCGCCCATGACACCCGCGAGGCCGATCGGACCGCGGTCGTCGGTGATCACCAGGTCCTCGGCGTGCAGCTTCCGTTCGACGCCGTCGAGGGTGACGATCTTCTCGCCCTCGGCCGCGCGGCGGACCCCGATGGTGCCCTGGACCAGGGAGCGGTCATAGGCGTGCAGCGGCTGGCCGAGCTCCATCATCACGTAGTTGGTGACGTCGACGGCGAGCGAGATCGGGCGCATGCCGACCTTCTGGAGCCGGCGCTGCAGCCAGATCGGGGAGCGGGCCTCGGGGCTCAGCCCGGTGACGGTGCGCGCGGTGAAGCGGTCGCAGCCGAGCGGGTCGGCGACCTGGACCGGGTAGCCGAAGGCGTTCGGTCCCGGCACGTCGATCAGCGCCGGGTCGCGCAGCGGCAGGCCGTAGGCGATGGCGGTCTCGCGGGCCACGCCGCGGAGCGACAGGCAGTCGCCACGGTTGGCGGTGACGGCGATGTCCAGGACCTCGTCGACCAGTTCGAGCAGCTCGATGGCGTCCTTGCCGACCTCGGTCTCCGGCGGCAGCACGATGATGCCGTGGGTGCCGTCGGATCCCATGCCCAGCTCGTCGCTGGAGCAGATCATGCCGTGGGAGGTCTTGCCGTACGTCTCGCGCGCGGCGATCGCGAAGCCGCCGGGGAGCACGGCCCCCGGCAGGACGACGACGACCTTGTCGCCGACGGCGAAGTTGCGGGCGCCGCAGACGATCTCCTGGGGCTCACCCGTGCCGTTGGCCGTGCCGACGTCGACGGTGCAGAAGCGGATCGGCTTCTTGAAGCCCTCCAGCTCCTCGATGGTGAGCACCCGGCCGACGACCAGGGGGCCCTTGAGGCCGTCGCCGAGCTGCTCGACGGTCTCGACCTCGAGCCCGCCCGAAATCAGCTTGGCCTGCACGTCGCGGCCGGTCTCGGTGGCCGGCAGGTCGACGTACTCCCGCAGCCAGGAAAGCGGGACCCGCATCAGATCTCCATCCCGAACGGCCGGGTGAACCGGACGTCACCCTCGACCATGTCTCGCATGTCCTCGACGTTGTGGCGGAACATCAGCATCCGCTCGATGCCGAACCCGAAGGCGAAGCCGCTGTACTTCTCCGGGTCCACGCCGCAGGCGGTGAGCACCCGCGGGTTGACCATGCCGCAGCCGCCCAGCTCGATCCAGCCCTCGGAGGAGCAGGTACGGCAGGGCCGGTCGGGGTTGCCGACGGACTCGCCCTTGCAGACGTAGCACAGCATGTCCATCTCGGCGCTGGGCTCGGTGAAGGGGAAGAAGTTCGGCCGCAGCCGGGTCTTCATGCCCTCGCCGAACAGCGACTGGACCATGTGGTCCAGGGTGCCCTTGAGGTCGGACATGGTCAGGCCCTCGTCGACGGCGAGCAGCTCGACCTGGTGGAAGACCGGGGTGTGGGTGGCGTCCAGCTCGTCGGTGCGGTACACGCGGCCGGGGCAGATCACGTACACCGGCAGCTCGCGGTCGAGCAGGGAGCGGATCTGCACCGGCGAGGTGTGGGTGCGCAGCACGACACCGGACTCGGTGCCGCCCTCGGGGCCCTGCACGAAGAAGGTGTCCGCCTCGCCGCGGGCCGGGTGGTCCGGGCCGATGTTGAGGGCGTCGAAGTTGAACCACTCGGCCTCGACCTGCGGGCCCTCGGCGACCTCGTAGCCCATGGCCACGAAGATGTCCTCGATGCGGTCGGACAGGGTGGTCAGCGGGTGGCGGGCGCCGGCCGGGACGCGGTCGTAGGGCAGCGTGACGTCCACCGCCTCCTCGACCAGCACCCGGGCGTCTCGCTCGGCCTCCAGCTCCTCCTGGCGGCCCGCGAGGGCCTTGTTCACGGCGCCACGGGCCTGGCCGACCAGCTTCCCGGCAGCGGCCTTGGCATGCGGGGGCAGGGCGCCGATCTCGCGGTTGGCGAGGGCCAGCGGGGACGTGCCGCCGGTGTGCGCGACCTTGGCCTCCTGGAGCGCGTCGAGGGAGTCCGCGGCGGCGAAGGCGGCGAGCGCCTCGTCCCGCATGCGCTCGATCTCTTCCGGTTTCAACGCCTCGACCTCGACAGGGTCGTACGACTTATTCGGTGCCGACATCTCTTCCCGTGCTTCCGATTGGCTGGCGGATGGTCCCCGAGACCGTTGGTGGGCCGTGAGAAGGACACAAAGGTGCCAAAGGCCGAGTCTAACGGGGTGGAGGTATACGAAGAGCCCGTGGGCCGTCAGGCGAGATACGCCGGCGCGCTCACGGGCAACGTAAATCGGAACTCGGCGCCGCCGCTCGCGGCGCGTCCGACGGTGATGGTGCCGCCGTGGGCCTCGACGATGCCCTTGACGATGTACAGCCCGAGGCCGGTGCCACCGCGCTTGCTGCCCCGCCAGAAGCGGGTGAAGACGCGGTTCATGGACTCCTCCGGGATGCCTGGCCCCTCGTCGCTCACGGTGACCGAGGTGGCCGTGTTGTCGAGGTCTTCCCCTTCGCGCGGGGAAGCCGACGGCGTGACGTCAATGGTGACGGTTCCCTCGCCGTGCCGCACGGCATTTTCGATGAGGTTGCTGAGGACCTGGTCGACCTTGTCGGGATCGGCCCACAGGGCGGGCAGCGGCTGCTCGATGCGGAGCAGGAAGCGGTCGGCGGGCTGACCGGCGGTGACGTACGCCTGGATGTGCCGTCCGACGGCGGCGCCTATGTCGACGGGCTGCCGGCGCAGCTCAAGGCGTCCGCTGTCGATCCTGGAGATGTCCAGCAGCTCGGCGATGAGCCGGGTGACCCGGTCGGCGTCCGCGTCGACCGTCTCCAGCATCAGCCGTTTCTGGTCGTCGGTGAAGCGTTCCCATTTGGCGAGCAGGGTGGCGGTGAACCCCTTGACGGAGGTCAGCGGGGAGCGCAGCTCATGTGCGACGGTGGCGATCAGCTCGGCGTGGCTGCGCTCGGTGCGGCGGCGGGCCTCGGTGTCCCGCAGCGACACGACGACCCGGCGGACCGGACCGGTCGGCTCGGCGCGTACGTAGGTGGCGGACACCAGCACCTCCCGGCCGCCGGGCAGCAGGAGGTTCCGCTCCGGCTGTCCGACCCGGATGGCGAGGCCGCCGTAGGGATCGGTGAGCTGCCACCAGCGCCTGCCCTCCAGGTCCTCTAAGGGCAGGGCCTTCTCCAGCCGCTGCCCGAGGGCGTCCGCGGGGGCGGTGGCGGTGATCCGGGCGGCGGCGGCGTTGAAGCGGACGACGATGCCGTGCTCGTCGGCGACCACCAGGCCGTCGGGCAGTTCGTCGGGGTCGATGCCGAGCCCGGTGAGGTCGCCCTGCCGGGGTGCGGGCACACGTCCGGTACCGCGGCCGCCCGGCGCGTTGCTGGTGCCGACACTCATCCCCGTACTCCACCTCTCAGACGGCGCAGTAGGCCCCCGAGCTGGTCACCCTACTAGCTCTCGGTGACGGAACGGCACCCTCCGGAGGCACGCTGTGCACGGGCCGTTGCGTAGAGACATACGGCGGCGGCGGTGGCGAGGTTCAGGCTTTCGGCCTTCCCGTGGATCGGAACGCGCACGACGGCGTCGGCCAGCGCGCGGGTCTCCTCGGGGAGCCCCCAGGCCTCGTTCCCGAACACCCAGGCCGTGGGCCCGCCCATGGTGCCCTTGTCGAGCTCGTCGTCGAGGTCGTCCGTTCCGGCGCCGTCGGCGGCGAGGATGCGCACACCGAGGCCCTTCAGCCCGGCGACGGCCTGCTCGACGGGCACCCCGACGGCGACCGGCAGATGGAAGTGCGACCCGACGGAGGCGCGCACGGCCTTGGGGTTGTACAGGTCCACGGACGCGTCGGTCAGTACGACCGCTTCGGCCCCGGCCGCGTCGGCGCACCGCAGCACGGTACCGGCGTTGCCGGGGTCGCGGACGTTGGCGAGGACGGCGACGAGCTTCGGCCGGGCGGCGAGGACATCCTCGAACGGGGTGTCCAGGAAGCGGCAGACACCGACCAGCCCCTGCGGGGTGACGGTGGTGGAGATGTCGGCGATGACCTCTTCGGAGGCGAGGTGGATCCGGGCGCCGACGTCTCGGGCGGCCCCGACGATGTCGGCGTACCGCTCCGCGGCCTCGACGGTCGCGAACAGCTCGACGAGGGTCGCCGCCCCGTCGACCCGATGCCCGGCCGCCTCCCGGACGGCCTGCGGCCCCTCGGCGAGGAACAGCCGGTCCTTCCCCCGGAAGTTCCGCTTGCCGAGCCGCCGGGCAGCGGCGACACGCACGGAACGGGGAGAGATCAGCTCGGGGCTGGGCATGTGTGGATCACTTTCAAGGTAACGCGACGAAAGGCGCCCCCGTAGGGGCGCGGGGAACTGCGCGACCAGCCCCCACCGGCCCGCGGCCGTGGAACCTCAACAACAGGACCCGCAAGCCCTAGAGCCTGCGGGTCCTCAAGTCACGTCGGCCAGGGCCAGCGCCAGCGTCACGCGGCCTTCGGCGCGTTGACGTCCGCCGGCAGCGCCTTCTGCGCGACCTCGACGAGCGCGGCGAACGCGCCGGCGTCGTTGACCGCCAGCTCGGCCAGGATCTTGCGGTCGACCTCGACGTTCGCGGCCTTCAGACCCTGGATGAAGCGGTTGTACGTGATGCCGTTGGCGCGGGCAGCGGCGTTGATGCGCTGGATCCACAGCTGACGGAAGTCGCCCTTGCGCTTCTTGCGGTCGTTGTAGTTGTAGACCAGCGAGTGGGTGACCTGCTCCTTGGCCTTGCGGTACAGGCGCGAACGCTGACCGCGGTAGCCGGAGGCCGCCTCGAGGATCGCCCGGCGCTTCTTGTGGGCGTTGACTGCCCGCTTGACGCGTGCCACTTGTTAACTCCTTGTAGCGGGGCCGCGGTTGGACTCACGCGGCCCGGAAACGACTGGGTCCCGGATCTTGACTTCAGGGCGCCGGCCGGCGCCCGTGCGTCACTTGCCGAGAAGCTTCTTGATCTTCGCGGTGTCGCCCGGGGCCATCTCGGCGGTGCCGGTGAGGCGACGCGTCACGCGGGACGACTTGTGCTCGAGCAGGTGGCGCTTGCCGGCGCGCTCACGCAGGACCTTGCCGGAGCCGGTGACCTTGAAGCGCTTGCTGGCACCGCTGTGCGTCTTGTTCTTCGGCATAGCGCCGTTATCTCCTCGTCGATGGCGCTCCGGTGCCCGGTCGCGAAACCGGGCACGGTGGAACGTCGCTCTTGTATCGGTTACATCCTGAGGCTTGCGCCCCTGGGTGCTGACCTGGGGCGGTTGCCCCGGGATCACGCCTCGGCAGGCTCCTCGGCGGGCGCCTCGGCCTCGACCTCGGCGTCGGCCTCCAGCTCGGCGGCGTTCTGCGACTTGCCGGGGTTGGCCTTGGCTTCGGCCTTGCGGGCTTCCTGCGCCTGCCGGGCCTCGGCCATCGCCTCGGTCTTCTTCTTGTGCGGACCGAGAACCATGATCATGTTCCGGCCGTCCTGCTTCGGGTTCGACTCGACGAAACCGAGGTCCTGGACGTCCTCCGCGAGACGCTGCAGCAGCCGGTAGCCCAGTTCGGGCCGGGACTGCTCGCGACCACGGAACATGATCGTGATCTTGACCTTGTCGCCCTGCTTGAGGAACCGTACGACGTGACCCTTCTTGGTGTCATAGTCGTGCGGGTCGATCTTCGGCCGGAGCTTCATTTCCTTGATGACCGTGTGCGCCTGGTTCTTGCGCGCCTCACGGGCCTTCATGGCCGACTCGTACTTGAACTTGCCGTAGTCCATGAGCTTGCAGACCGGCGGGCGTGCGCTCGCCGCCACCTCGACCAGGTCGAGGTCGTACTCCTGCGCAAGCTCCAGTGCCTTGGCCAGGGGGACAATGCCCACCTGCTCGCCACTGGGACCGACAAGTCGCACCTCGGGAACGCGAATCCGGTCGTTGATGCGGGGCTCGGTGCTGATGGATCCTCCTCGGTAGCACCACGCGACGGTCTGGCGGACAGCCGCGTAACGTCTCTTTTCGTAAGACCTAACCGCACCGAAGCACAAAAAATGCCCCGGACGATCACAGGCAGGGCTCCTCGAACTACCGGAGCACCGCCGCGGGGATCGCGGGGCGCGCTATCGGACGGAACGCCGTCGCCATAGCGGCGAAAGCGACCGTCTGACCGGTGACCCGCCGCCCTGCAGGGCGGTCAGGTGGGAGTTCGAAGCCTCCACTTGTGGGCCGGGTCGGTGAGCCGTGAGGCATACCTGTTCGGCCGGTCATCACACAAGGTTAGCAGCAAAGCCGAGGGAGGACCAATTGGGGCGTCCCGGGGTCAGGTCGGAGCCCCGCGCCCGCTGCGCCTATCGTGTGCGTCATGAGTGAAACGCCCCTTCCTGGCACCGGTGACGCCGGTCAGCCCGACTTCGACGAGATGACCCGCGACATCGCCGAGGTCCCCGCGGTCGAGGTGATCGTGACGGTCGCCGTCAACCTGATGAGCGCCGCGGCCGTGAAGCTCGGTCTGACCGAGGAGGGCGACAAGTACAAGGACCTGGACGAGGCCCGCAAGCTGGTCACCGCCCTCGCCGGGCTGCTCGACGCGTCCGCGACCGAGATCAGCTCCTTCCACGCGGCACCGCTGCGGGACGGCCTGAAGTCGCTCCAGCTGGCTTTCCGCGAGGCCTCGATCGTCCCCGACGAGCCGGGCCAGGGCCCCGGCGAGAAGTACACCGGGCCGGTCTACGGCTAGCGGTCAGTTTCTCACGTACAAGGGCTCGCCCGGCGGCGTGGCCCCGGCCGGCAGCAGTGCCAGGTCGAGGCCGCGTACCAGGCGGGCCCGCAGTGTCTCGTCGGCGGCGAGCCGCCCGGCGACGGCCTGGGCGGTCTCGGCGGGCGGCGCGGCCGGGTCGAGGACCAGGGCGAGGGTGCCGTCGGTGTGGCCCGGTCCGAGGTGGGCACGGCGCACGGCGGGCTCGGCGGCCACCACCGTACGGACGGCCTCGATCACGGCCGGGTCGGCGAGCGGATCGGCCGTCGTCCGCCCCTCCGCGAGCGCGAGCAGCACCGGGCCGGTCAGTTCGAACGGCACCGGCCCCGACAGGTCCAGGACCACCGTGTCCGCCTTCTCGTGCGCGGCGGCCTGGAGCGCCTGGTGCAGGGGTACGGCGACGGGCCGCGCCGCCGGGTCCCAGCGGGCCAGCGACTCGGTGGAGGTGAAGGCGGGCAGGGCGGTGCGGGCGCCGGCCCTGAGGGTGGGGACGGCCATGTCGCTGGTCTTCTCGCGGCGCAGCCCGTGCTCGTCCTCCTCGACCTCTCCGAGGACGGCGACCACCGGGACGAGCAGCCGGGCGCCCTTCAGGGCCGCCAGGACGGGTCCCACGGCCGTACGGTCCTCGGCCCAGGCGGCCAGCGCGGCGGCCAGCCGGGGGTCCGCGGAACCGTCGTCGGCGGAGTAGCCGGAGTCGGGAATGTTCTTGTTCGCCACGGTCCCCGACCCTATCGGGGGGATGCTGCTGCGGTTGTGCGGCCCCCGAAACCGGATCGACACCGCTTTCACGGGATTCTCAGATATCCCTGATCTCCTTCTAACGTCCGGCAAACGGATCGCACAGTCCCCGCCCCGAGCATCGCGGGCATGGAGTCCCCCAGAGCCACCCCAGGATCCCGGCGGGCCCGCCGCCGTGCCCGGCCCCGGCGCCGGGCTCTTCTCTCCGTCTCCCTCGCCACGGTCGCCGTCCTCGGCGTCACCGCGGCCGGGACCGTGTACGTGAAGGCGCACGCCCGCGACGGCGGCCCCGTATCCTCGGCTGCGCCGCCGACGCCCCCCGCCTCTTCTTCCTCTTCTTCCTCTACTTCGGCCTCGGCGAGCGGGGAGGCAACGGTGGAACCCGTGACGGAGCCGGCCGTGGACCGGGACGCGCTGCTGAGCACGGCGATGAAGACGGTGACCGTGACGTCCGCGGCGAAGGTGTCGGCGGCCGTGCTCGATCTGGACTCCGGCGACAGCGCGGTC
Source organism: Streptomyces sp. NPDC026538 (assembly GCF_055567535.1). NCBI lineage: Bacteria > Bacillati > Actinomycetota > Actinomycetes > Kitasatosporales > Streptomycetaceae > Streptomyces > Streptomyces sp. NPDC026538. Next base: position 262,861 of record NZ_JBVHQG010000009.1, on the reverse strand, counting down.
CACGGCGACAGCGCGTTCGACACCGCGAGCATCGTCAAGGTCGACATCCTGGCGACGCTGCTGCTCCAGGCGCAGGACGCGGGACGGCATCTGACGGCCACGGAGAAGGCGTACGCCACGAAGATGATCGAGAACAGCGACAACACGTCCGCGTCGGAGCTGTGGGACATCATCGGCGAGGCGGCGGGCCTGGACGCGGCGAACAAGCGCTTCGGGCTGACGGACACCGAGGGCGGTGACGGGGCGCTGTGGGGGCTGACCCAGACCACGGCGGCGGACCAGCTCACCCTGCTCCAGCAGGTGTTCGGGGACGACTCGAAACTGAGCTCGGCTTCGCAGGCCTATCTCCAGGGCCTGATGAAGACGGTCGAGTCCGACCAGCGATGGGGGGTCTCGGCCGCCGCCGACGGTTCGGAGTTCGCGCTGAAGAACGGGTGGCTGGCGCGGAGTTCGACCGGGCTGTGGGACGTCAACAGCATCGGGCGGGTGACGGTGGACGGGACCGGCTATCTGGTCGCGGTGCTGTCCAAGGGGACGGTGAGTCAGGCGAAGGGGATCTCGCTGGTGGAGGCCGCGGCGAAGGCGGCGGTGAGTTCCTTCACGTCGGCCGACTCGTCCGCGTCCGCGTCTGCTTCGGCTTCGGCTTCGGCTTCGGCTTCGCAGTAGGGGGAGGGTTCCACGGTTCGTGGGCGAGTGCGGACCGGCAGGGGGCTGGTCGCGCCATTCCCCGCGCCCCTTCCGGGCGCTCCGGTTCGGGGTGTTTCAGAAGAACGGGCGGGTCAGACCATCCTGCGTCGTCCGCGCCAGAGAACTACCGCCGCCACCAGCAGCACGCCGCCCGCGCCGCCGGCCAGTGGGGCGGCCCAGTCCGTCGCGCTGGTCGTCTCCTTCTCCGTGTCCGGGCCCGGGCCGAAGTACTTCTTGCCGTACGACGCCGACGTCAGGCTCTGTGTCCTCAGCCTGGCCGCGTCCTTGATCGCCGCCGCCGGGTCGATCATGCCGAAGCCCCGGGAGTCGTCGCGGCCGCCGGACGGGACGTCGCGGGCCGTGTCCTCCAGGAGCTTCTTGATCTGGGCCGGGGTGAGGCCGGGATGGGCGGCCTTGATCAGGGCCACCGCACCTGACACGAAGGCCGAGGCGGCGCTCGTCCCCCAGCCCTCGTAGTACTTGTGGTCCGGGTCGGCGATGACGATGTCGACGCCGGGTGCGCTGATCGTGGCGTACCAGCGGCGGGTGGAGAAGGCGGCACGGGTGCCGAACTTGTCCACCGCGGTCGCGGCGATGACGCCCGGGTACGCGGCCGGGTAGGAGATGTGGTCGCCCTTGTCGCCGCCGTTGCCGGCCGAGGCCACGACCACGACGTCCTTCTTCAGGGCGTACTGGATGGCCTCGTCCTCGCTGGGCTCGGGGTGCGCGGAGTCGGAGTCGTCGCCGAGGGAGAGGTTGATGACGTCGGCACCGTGGTCCGCGGCCCAGCGGATGCCCTCGGCGAGGGCGTTGCCCCGGGTGGAACGGGCCTTGCCGCGGGCACTGTCGCCGTCTTCGAGTATGACCCGGACGGGCAGGATCTTGGCTTCCGGGGCGACCCCCATCACGCCCTCGCCGTCGCCGGCCCCGTGGCCGTGACCGGCGATGATGCCGGCCATGGCGGTGCCGTGCCGGGCCCAGGTGCGATCGCCGGGCCTGGCGCCGAAGCCGATCATGTCCTTGGCGGTGAGGACGTTGCCGACCAGGTCGGGGTGGTCGGCCTCGACACCGGTGTCCAGGACGGCGACGGTGACGCCCTTGCCCTTGGTGGTCCCCCAGGCCTCGGCGAGGTGCAGGGCGGACAGGCCCCACTGCTGGGCGCGGATGCTGTCGGCGTAGGCGGTCGTGGACGGCAGCAGGGCGAGCGAGCCGGCGAGCAGCAGGCTCAGCGCGGCCCCGGTTGCGCGGCGCTTCATGAGGGCTTCTCCGTTGCCGGGCCTGCGGTGTTCTGACGCAGTCGCCGTTCGATGCGGTCGGCCAGGCCCTGGGCCTCGTTGCCGAGGCCGGCCTGGGCCGCGGCCGTGGTGGCGCCGGACGCCTCCGCGTCGGCGGCGGACTGCGGGGTGTCGACGGTGCGGCCGTCGGCCCAGCCGGAGACGGCGTAGGCGACGACCGGGGCGTCGGTGAGCACGGAGATCGTCCAGGAGGCACGCTGGTGCCGGCCGAAGCGTTCGGCGGCGGTGCCCTTGGCGGCGTACGGGAGGGGCATCAGGTCGGTACGGCGGTCCAGGTGCTCGTTCTTGAACCGCTTGGCGAGGGCGGTCATCCCGGCCGGTTCGGCCTTGGTGAACAGCAGCCCCACGGTCGTCACGTAGCTCTGGGTGGCGTCGGTGTAGGTGGCCCGGATCAGACGCTGGCAGCCGACCGGGGCGAGCGCCTTGCGCAGCAGCGGGTCGAAGGCGTCGGCGCAGCCGGTGGCGGGGGCGACGGCGATCCGGGTCCAGGTGCGGTCGGCTCCGCCGGGGCCGGCGCCGGTGCCCTGCACGGTGGGCGGGAAGAGTTCGTCGACGGGCACGTTGTGCCACAGGCCGGCGGCCGAGCTGAAGCTGCTGGCGGCGGCCAGGTCACCGTCGTCGTCGACGATCCAGCTTCCGGTCACCGCGCCACCGATGAGTCCGAGCCCGAGCACCATGCAGGCGGCGGCAGCGGCGGTGCGGGGCGCCACCCGGCTGACCAACGACCGCCCCCACCCTCGCTCGTCGTACCCCTCGGGCTCGCCGAACGTCACAACGGGCCGGTCCCTGCCGGGAGTTCCCGCGGCGACGGTCCAGGACATCGCGGGGTCCGGCGCCGGGCCGGGGCCGTACGGCGAGGAGGCGGTGCCCCCGGCAGGCGGGGCGGCGGCAGGGGCCGGGGGTGTCGTGGGGCGGGGCGGGAGCGGCGGGGCGGCGGGCATGGGGGGCTTCGCCGGGCGCGGCGGCGGGGTGGCTTTCGGGGGCGTCCCGGGGCGCGGCGGGGCCGTCGGCACCGGGAACGTCCGCATGTGCGGGCTCCACGCGGTGCCCGACTCCGGCGCCCCGAAGGAGGCCGAGAAGTCGCTGCGCGGCCGCTCGGGCCGCCTGGCCCCGGGCACGCCGGAGGAACCTCCGGGCGTCTCGCCGTCGGGCGCCGGTGCGGCGGCACCGCGCCGCCCGTCCGGCGACGCCTCCGGTTCCTCCGCGGCGCGGACGGGACGCAGCGAGGCGGTCGACTCCGAAGCGGACTCCGGACGCCGGTCCGACAGCCCGGGCCCGTACGGCGACCTGGGCTGTGCCCCGCGGCCGTCCTCCCTTCCGGGAGACGCCGACCGCTTGTTTCGTAGATCATCTTCGCGCGACGCCGACGACTCGGTCCGGCGGTCCTCACGACCGCCCGGCCCGGGCGGCACACTGCGACCGCTCTCCCACCCGGAGGCCCCGGACGGTACGACGCGGCCACCCTCCCTGCCGGGAGGCGTGAACGGTTCGGTCCGGCGATCCTCCCGGCCGGCCGATCCGGGCGGCACGCTTCGGCCGCTCTCCCATCCGGAAGCCGTGGACGGCGTGATGCCGCCGTCCTCCCGGCCGGGGGACGCGGGCGGTGCGGGCCGGGCGGGCTGTCCGGCGGAGCCGGTGGACGGTGTGGTGCGGCCGGTTTCCCGGGCGGAGGTGGTGGGCGGGGTGTCCGGGAAGCGGGCCGAGGCGGGGGGCGGGGGTGCGGCGGGCGAGCTCTGCGGGGGGTGGAGGTCGGGGTAGCGGGGGCGTGTGATGCGCTCGGCGGTAGTCGGGCGGGCGGCCGCCCGGTCCCCCGCACCCTGTTCGCCCTGCGCCACCGCACCGCCCCGACTCGTCCGGTCCTCACGACTCTGCTGCGCATCGGGCCGTCCCGGCAGCTGGTCCTGCCCGGTGACGTCGGCGCTACCAGTGGATACGTCGGACCGGTGCGACCAGTTCACTCGGTTCGGCCGGTCGAAGAACCCCGGCCCGTCGGCCCGGCCGCTCACGTCGGCGGTACCCGGCGCCTCACCCTGGCCGGCCGCCGCCTCGGCAGCGCCCTCGGAGGTGGGCGCGGGGTCGGGCGAAGGGCGTCGCGGGATCGGGGCGTGCCGCGCTTCCGTGCTCATGCGCCCCCGTTTCCTCCTGCCCGGGCCAACTCCGCGTACGGGCCGGCGCGCTCCCCGGCGCGGAGACGTCCGCCCCCGGGCACGCATACCCGCACACGCGGATCCGCATCCCGGCGCGGGCCAGGCGGCCGGGTCGTTCCGCCGTACGTGCGCGTCACTCTACGGGTTGTCCGACAGCGAACGGGAACCAGTCCACGACCGCGGGGCATCTGCCCGTATCGTCCCCCTACCCTGCGGTAATCCTGTCTGGCAGGCTTCGTTCATGACTGCGCGCGCCGCCGACCGGGCCCGTTACGACCGGGCCACCGCCCATCTGGACGCCCCTCTCGCGATCGTCGACCTGGAGGCATTCGACGCCAACGCGGACGATCTCGTGCGCCGGGCCGGCGGCAAGCCGGTGCGGGTCGCGAGCAAGTCCGTCCGCTGCCGGCACCTGCTGGAACGCGTCCTCGCGAAGGACGGTTTCGCCGGGATCATGTCCTTCACGCTCGCGGAGTCGCTGTGGCTCGCGCGCTCGGGTTTCGAGGACATCCTGCTGGCCTATCCGTCCGCCGACCGCGCCCGGTTCGGCGAGCTCGCCGCCGATCCGAAGCTCGCGGCGGCCGTGACGGTGATGATCGACGACCCGGCCCACCTCGACCTGATCGACGCGGCCCGCGCCGGCGGCGGCGAAGTGATCCGGGTCTGCCTGGAGTTGGACACCTCGCTGAAGCTGTTCGGCGGGCGGGTGCGGGTAGGCGCCCGGCGTTCGCCGCTGTACTCCCCCGCCCAGCTGGCCGACCTGGCCCGGACCGTGGCCCGGCGGCCGGGCTTCGCGCTGGTGGGGATCATGGCGTACGAGGGGCACATCGCCGGGGTCGGGGACAGTGTCGCCGGCCGGCCGCTGCGCTCCCGCGCGGTCCGGCTGATGCAGGCCACCGCCCGCCGCGAGCTGGCCGAGCGGCGCGCCGCGGTGGTGCGGGCGGTCCGGGCGGTGGCGCCGGACCTGGAGTTCGTCAACGGCGGCGGCACGGGCAGTGTGCAGACCACGGCGGCGGAGGACGCGGTCACCGAGATAGCGGCCGGGTCGGGCCTGTACGTGCCCCGGCTCTTCGACAACTACACGTCGTTCACCGGCCGCCCGGCCGCCCTGTTCGCCATGCCGGTGGTCCGGCGTCCCGGCGTCGGGGTCGTCACCGTCCTCGGCGGCGGCTACCCGGCCTCCGGCGCCGCGGGCCCCGACCGGCTGCCGGTGCCGTACCTCCCGCAGGGGCTGTCCTACGACCCGCAGGAGGGCCCCGGCGAGGTGCAGACCCCGCTGCTCGGCTCCGCGGCGGACGACCTGCTGATCGGCGACAAGGTGTGGTTCCGGCACGCCAAGGCGGGCGAGCTGTGCGAGCGGTTCGCCGAGCTGCATCTGGTCGAGGGCGACCGGGTGACGGCGACCGTACCGACGTACCGGGGTGAAGGTCACACCTTCCTCTGACCTCCGGTTCCGCTAACCCTCCGGTTTCCGGTCCACCGGGCGGATACCGCTGGTGATCGCGTCCATGTCGGACAGCGGCGGTCCGTCCGGGCCGGCGTCGAAGACGAACCGGACGACGACCGGGGCCGGGAGGCCGGAGTGGGAGGGAAAGGCGAGGGACTGGACGTAGCCGCCCGGTCCCTCGGCTGTCCTGACCCGCCAGCGCACCAGGTATCCGTGGCCGCCGGCGACCGCGACCCGCCCGGCCTTGACGACCTGATGGGACCGGATGCCGCCGAAGGGCCGCCTGCCGCCGGGTTCGTGGCCGTAGGCCGTCTCTGCCGCGTCCGGTACGTCCCGTTCGGCGACGGTGCGCGCGGAGCTGCCGTCGGCGCTGCCCGCGGTACGGCTCTGGACCTCGCCGTGGCGGCACCGGCCGGTGTCGGCCGGGCAGGCGTAGGTGCCGTCGGTGGTCATCACGACGTCGTCCTGGGCGGGGTTCGAGGAGCCGGTCCAGCCGGTCGGAACCGGCAGGGAGATGCCGTTGAGCTGGTCGACGACCAGGGACGGGGGCGGCGGGCCGATGGGGGCCGTGTTGATCGCGGTGTCCGTACCGGCGCGCAGCTCGTCCGTCCGGAGCACGGTGGCGCCGCCGACGATCGCCGTCGCCAGCACGGCCCCGGCGGATATCAGGGCGACCGCCTTGGCGCGTGCGGACGCCCCGGCCGCCGGGGTCGGCGGCGCGGGGAGGCCGGCCGGGGTGCGCCGGTGCTCGGTCCAGGTCCTGCCGTCCCACCAGCGCTCCAGGTGCGGAGCCTGTGGGTCGCGGTACCAGCCGGGCGGCGTCATGCTCACTCCCGCACTGTAGGACGGGAGTTGGGCGGCTCCTACAGGGGTGTGACGTACGCCCCGGAGATCCCGCCGTCCACCAGGAAGTCGCTGGCGTTGACGAACGAGGAGTCGTCGCTGGCCAGGAAGGCGACGGCGGCGGCGATCTCCTCGGCCTCGGCGAACCGGCCGAGCGGGATGTGGACGAGGCGGCGGGCGGCCCGCTCGGGGTCCTTGGCGAACAGTTCCTGGAGGAGGGGGGTGTTGACCGGTCCCGGGCACAGCGCGTTGACGCGGATGCCCTCCCGGGCGAACTGGACGCCCAGTTCGCGGGACATGGCCAGAACTCCGCCCTTGGACGCGGTGTACGAGATCTGTGAGGTCGCCGCGCCCATCCGGGCCACGAAGGACGCGGTGTTGATGATGGAGCCCTTGCCCTGGCGCCGCATGTAGGGGATGGCGGCCTTGCAGCACAGGTAGACGGAGGTGAGGTTGACCTCCTGGACGCGCTTCCAGGCCTCCAGGCCGGTCTCCAGGATGGAGTCGTCGTCGGGTGGCGAGATGCCGGCGTTGTTGAAGGCGATGTCGACGCTGCCGTAGGTGTCGAAGGCCGTCCTGAACAGTGCTTCGACCTGTTCGGCGTCGGTGACGTCGACCTTCACGAAGAGCCCGCCGACCTCCTCGGCGGCGGCCTTGCCGCGGGTGTCGTCGACGTCGCCGCAGACGACGTGGGCGCCCTCGGAGGCGAGCCGCCGTGCGGTGGCGAGGCCGATGCCGCTGCCGGCTCCGGTGATGACGGCGGTGCGGCCGACGAGTCGGCGGCAGACGATGTCAGTGGTCTCGGCGGTCACTGTGCGGGGCCCTCCGTGCTGATGAAGACGTTCTTGGTCTCGGTGAAGGCGGTGAGCGCGTCCGGGCCGAGCTCGCGGCCGATCCCCGACTGCTTGTAGCCGCCGAAGGGGGTCCAGTAGCGGACGCTGGAGTGGGAGTTGACGGACAGGTTGCCGGCCTTGACGGCCCGCGAGACGCGCAGTGCGCGGCCGACGTCCCGGGTCCACAGGGAGCCGGAGAGGCCGTAGTCGGTGTCGTTGGCGAGGCGGATCGCGTCGGCCTCGTCGTCGAAGGGGATGACGGCGGCGACCGGGCCGAAGACCTCCTCCACGGCCACGCGCGCGTGCGGGTCGACGCCGGTGAGGACGGTCGGCGGGAACCAGAAGCCGGGGCCCTCGGGGGCCTTGCCCCGGATACCGGGCGCCTCGGGGTCGACGTACGAACGGACCCGGTCCAGCTGGGACCTGGAGATCAGCGGGCCCATGTCGGTCTTCTCGTCGGCCGGGTCGCCGACGGTGACGGCCTCGATCGCGGGGGCGAGGAGTTCCAGGAAGCGGTCGTGGACGGAGCGTTGGACGAGGATGCGGGTACGGGCGCAGCAGTCCTGACCGGAGTTGTCCAGGAAGGACACGGGGGCGGCGGCCGCGGCGGCCTCGAGGTCGGCGTCGGCGAAGACGATGTTGGGGCTCTTGCCGCCGAGTTCGAGGGTCACGCGCTTCACCTGGTCGGCGCAGAGCGCCATGACGCGCTTGCCGACCCGGGTGGAGCCGGTGAACACGATCTTGGCGACGCCGGGGTGGCGGACCAGGGCCTCGCCCGCGATGTCACCGCGGCCGGGCAGTACCTGGAAGAGGTGCTCGGGCAGCCCTGCCGTCAGGGCGAGTTCGGCGAGGCGGAGCGCGGTCAGGGGGGTGGTCTCGGCGGGTTTCAGGAGCACCGCGTTGCCGGCCGCGAGGGCGGGGGCGGTGCCCCAGGCCGCGATCGGCATGGGGAAGTTCCAGGGGGCGATCACGCCGACGACCCCGAGGGGTTCGAGGAGGGTGATGTCGAGGCCGCCGGGGACCGGGATCTGGCGCCCCGTGAGCCGCTCCACCCCGCCGGCCGCGTAGTCGAGCAGGTCCCGGACGTTGCCCGCCTCCCAGCGGGCGTTGCCGATGGTGTGCCCGGCTTCCCGGACCTCCAGCCGGGCGAGTTCCTCGCGGTGTTCGTCGACGACGACGGCGAACCGGCGCAGCAGCCGGGCCCGTTCGCCGGGTGCGAGCGCGGCCCACCGCCGTTGGGCCCCGGCGGCCCGTCGTACGGCGGTGTCGATGTCCTCCGCCACAGCCCCCGGGACGGTCGCGATCACCTCCTCCGTGGCCGGGTTGAGGACGTCGAGTTCGTACTGTTGCGACAAGTGGTGCCTCACATGCGTTCGAAGGAGCGGCGCAGCTCCCAGTCGGTCACCGCGGCGTCGAAGGCGGCCAGCTCGACGCGGGCCATGTTGCGGTAGTGCGCGACGACCTCGTCGCCGAAGGCGGCCTGGGCGATGGGGCTGTTCTCCCAGAGCTCGGCGGCCTCCCGGAGCGTGGTCGGGACGTGCGCGAAGTCGGCGGTGTAGGCGTTGCCGGGGCAGGGCTCGGGGAGTTCGAGCTTGTGCTCGACGCCGTACAGCCCGGCCGCGACCAGTCCGGCGACGGCGAGGTGCGGGTTGACGTCGCCGCCGGGCAGCCGGTTCTCGAAGCGCAGCGAGCGGCCGTGGCCGACGACTCTGAGCGCGCAGGTGCGGTTGTCGTGGCCCCAGGCGACCGCGGTCGGGGCGAAGGAGCCGGGCTGGAACCGCTTGTAGCTGTTGATGTTGGGCGCGTACAGGAGCGAGAAGTCCCGCAGGGCGGCCAGCTGTCCGGCGAGGAAGTGCCGCATGACCTCGGACATGCCGTCCTGGGCGGCGAAGACGTTGGCGCCGTCCGCGTCCGTCAACGACAGGTGGATGTGGCAGGAGTTGCCCTCCCGCTCGTTGTACTTGGCCATGAAGGTGAGGGAGACGCCCTCCTGGGCGGCGATCTCCTTGGCGCCGGTCTTGTAGATCGCGTGCTGGTCGCAGGTGACGAGGGCCTCGTCGTACCGGAAGGCGATCTCGTGCTGGCCCGGGTTGCACTCGCCCTTGGCGGACTCGACGGTCAGCCCGGCCCCCGCCATGTCGTTCCGGATCCGGCGCAGCAGCGGCTCGATCCGCCCGGTGCCCAGCACCGAGTAGTCGATGTTGTACTGGTTGGCCGGGGTCAGCCCGCGGTAGTTGGCGTCCCAGGCGGCCTCGTACGTGTCCTTGAACACGATGAACTCCAGCTCCGTACCGACCTGTGCGGTGTAGCCGAGTTCGGCGAGGCGCTCCAGCTGGCGGCGGAGGATCTGCCGGGGCGCGGCGACGACCGGGGAGCCGTCGTTCCAGGCGAGGTCGGCGACGAGCATGGCGGTGCCCGCGTTCCAGGGCACCCGGCGGAGGGTGGCGAGGTCGGGGTGCATGGCGAAGTCGCCGTAGCCGCGGTCCCAGGAGGACATGGCGTAGCCGTCGACCGTGTTCATCTCGGTGTCGACGGCGAGCAGGTAGTTGCAGCCCTCGGTGCCGTTGCGCAGGACCTCGTCGAGGAAGAAGCGGGCGGCGAACCGCTTTCCCTGCAGTCGCCCTTGCATGTCGGGGAAGGCCAGGACGACAGTGTCGATCTCACCGCTCGCGACGAGGGTGTGCAGTTCCTCGACGCTGAGCGGGGGTGTGCGGTCTGCCACGGGAGGACTCCTTGGGCTTCATCGCGCTGCTGCGGCCGGGCCGGGAGCTCTAAGGTATTGCTGAGAACCATTGCTTGGGAAGGGGGTACGGCCATATGTCGCTGGATGCGGACGGCACCCTCGGCGACCCGTTGACGCCGGTGCTGCGACCGGTACGGGCGGGCAACGGCTTCGAGGAGGCGCTGGAGCAGATCCTCCAGGTCGTCCGGCTGGGCCTGGTTCCGGGCGGCGAGCGGCTGCCCGCCGAGCGGGAACTGGCGGAGCGGCTGGGGATCAGCCGGGTGACCCTGCGCGAGGTGCTGAAGGTGCTCCAGGACCAGGGCCTGGTGGAGTCCCGGCGGGGGCGGTACGGCGGCACGTTCGTGCTGCCGCGCGCCGACGCGGGCGGCGAGGACGAGCTGCGGCGCCGGATCGCCGAGGTCGACATCGAGGACGTGCTGCGGTTCCGCGAGGTCCTGGAGGTCGGCGCGGCCGGGCTGTGCGCGGCGCACGGGCTGTCGGACGACCAGGCGGACCGCCTCCGCGACGCCCTGGCCCGCACCCACGAGGCACCCCTGGCGGACTACCGCCGCCTGGACACCCTGCTCCACCTCACGATCGCCGAACTGTGCGGCTCGCCCACCCTGACCGCCCAGTACGCGGCGGTCCGGGCGTCCGTCAACGACCTCCTCGACTGCATCCCGCTCCTGGTCCGCAACCTGGAGCACTCACAGCGCCAGCACATCGCCCTGGTCGAGGCGGTCCTGGACGGGGACGCGGACGGCGCCCGGGAGATGATGCGCGAGCACTGCGCGGGGACGGCCGCCCTGCTCCGGGGCTTCCTGGCCTAACGGCCGGTCGCCGTGCCATAAAGGTGTGGAAGCACACCTTTGAGGGAGGGTCCATGGCCGGACGGCCGCTGATCGGCGTGAGCACATATCTGGAGGCCGGGGCGCGCTGGGGCGTCTGGGAGCTGGAGGCGGCCCTGCTGCCGGCCGGCTACCCACGGCTGGTCCAGCGGGCGGGCGGCCTGGCCGCGCTGCTGCCGCCGGACCACCCGCGGCACGCGGCGGCGACGGTGGGCCGCCTGGACGGCCTGGTGATCGCGGGCGGCCCGGACGTGGAGCCGGTCCGCTACGGCGCCGAACCCGACCCCCGCACCGGCCGCCCCGCCCGCGCCCGGGACGCCTGGGAGCTGGCCCTGATCGACGCGGCCCTGGCGGCGGGCACCCCGCTGCTCGGCATCTGCCGGGGCATGCAGCTGCTGAACGTCGCCCTGGGCGGCACGCTCGTCCAGCACATGGACGGCCACGCGGAGGTGCCGGGAGTCTTCGGCCGGCACGAGGTGAAGCCGGTGCCCGGGACGCGGTACGCCGACACCGTCCCGGAGGAGACCGCCGTCCCCACCTTTCACCACCAGGCGGTGGACCGTCTCGGCACCGGCCTGCTGGCCTCGGCCCACGCGGCCGACGGCACGGTCGAGGCGATCGAACTCCCCGCCGAACACGGCTGGGTCCTCGGCGTCCAGTGGCACCCCGAGATGGGTGAGGACCTCCGGGTGATGCAGGCACTGGTCACAGCCGCGTCCTGACCCGGGCCGGCGCCGCGTCACCGGTGTTCCCGGACCGGCTCTCTTCCAGGTGACCGAAACGGGTGGTGGGTGGGCCAGGGCCCCTCACCCCCGGGTCAGGGAAAGCAGTTCGCGGGCCGGGCCGGTCGGGCGGTGGCCCGTCGGCCACACCGCTCGCAGGTCGCGCCGTAGCGCGATGCCCTCCACCGGGATGCTCACCAGCCGCCGCATCGCCAGTTCCTCGCCCACCGCCAGTTCGCTCAGGACCGCCGGGCCCGCGCCGCTGACCGCCGACGCCTTCACCGCCGTCGTCGACGACAGCTCGATCAGCGGGCGGGCCAGGCCGCCCAGGGCCGCGTCGAGGACCTGGCGGGTCCCGGAGCCGCGTTCGCGGAGGATCAGGGGGGTCGCCGCCAGCTCCTCGGCCGCCAGGGGGCGCCGGCGGCGGGCCCACGGGTGCGCGGGGGCCGTCACCACGATCAGGCGGTCGTGGGCGATCACCGCCGAGTCCAGGCCCTGCGGAACCGTCAGCCCCTCCACGAAGCCCAGGTCAGCCTCGTCCGCGAGCAGCCGTTCCGCCACCGCCGCGGAGTTTCCGGCCAGCAGGGACACCGCCGTGTCGGGGCGCTGGGCGCGCAGCGCGAGCAGCCAGCCGGGCAGAAGGTACTCGGCGATGGTCATGCTGGCGGCGACCCGCAGCCGCGAGTCCCGACGGTCCCGCAGTGCCTGCGCCCCCGCGTCGAAGGCCTCCGCCGCCTCCACCACCCGCCGCGCCCAGTCGGTCACCAGTGCCCCCGCGTCGGTGAGCCGCGAGCCGCGCGGTGAGCGGTCGACGAGGGCCACACCCAGCTGCCGTTCCATCGAGCGGATCCGGCTGCTGGCGGCCGGCTGGGTGATGCCGACCTCCCGGGCCGCCGCCCCGAGGCTGCCCAGCCGGGCGACCGCCAGAAGCAGCTCCAGCGCGCCGAGATCCGGCACGCGGTGCGCCAGCGTGCCGCCCGCCGCCCGGTCGCCCGTCTCACCCGTCTCGCTCATAAAGCCAGCTTATGCCCCCATAGACGCGGACTCCCTGGTCGCGGCCCCGCGGCCGGGGCACGGTTGGTTCATGGTCACCACAGTCCGGCATCTCGGCCCCAACTGGTACGCCTCCGTCATGGGCACCGCCGCCCTTGCCCTGGGCGGCGCCGCGCTCGGCGTCGACAGTCTGCGCGAGCTGTTCGTCGCCGTCTGGGCGCTGTCCCTGCTGCAACTCGTGGTCCTGCTGGCCGCCCGGGCGCTGCACTGGGCCCACCACCCCGACCAGGCCCGCGCCCACCTCCGCGACCCCGCCGTGGCCCCCTTCTACGGCTGCCTCGCCATGGCCCTGCTCGCGGTCGGCGGCGGCGCCCTCACCCTCGGGCCGGACTGGATCGGCGAACCCGCGGCCGTGGCCCTCGACGCCGTGCTGTTCGTCGCCGGTACGGCCGTGGGGCTCGCGGCCGCCGTCGCGGTGCCGTACCTGCTGGCCGTACGGCATCGCGCCGAGCCCGCTCAGGCCACCCCGGTGTGGCTGCTGCCGCTGGTCGCGCCCCTGGTGTCGGCCGCGCTCGGGCCGCGGCTGGTCCCCCATCTGCCGCCCGGACAGGCCCGCGAGACACTGCTCTACGGCTGCTTCGCGCTCTTCGGCCTGAGTCTGCTGGCCACCCTGCTGATGCTGACGCTGGTCTTCGCCCGGCTGGTCACCTGCGGTCCGCTCCCCCTCGCGCTCACCCCCACGATCTTCCTGGTGCTGGGCCCGCTCGGGCAGTCCACCACGGCGGTGGGTGCCTTCGCGGACCTCGCCCCCGGGGTGGTACCGGCCCCGTACGCCGCCGGTTTCGGCCTCCTCGCCGTGCTCTACGGCGTTCCGGTCATGGGGTTCGCGCTGCTGTGGCTGGCGCTGGCGGTCGCGCACGTGGTGCGGGCACGCCGGCAGGGCATGCGGTTCGCCATGACCTGGTGGGCGTTCACCTTCCCGGTGGGGACGTGCGTCACGGGCGCCGCCGCGCTGGGCCGGCACACCGGGCTGGCGGTGTACGACTGGCTGGCGGTGGGTCTGTACGCCCTCCTCGTCGCCGGCTGGCTGGCGGCCGCCGCCGGCACCGTGAGCGGGCTGCTCAGCGGCGAGCTGCTCGCAGGGCCCCGTCCAGCAGCCGTGGCGCCTCGGCCAGTGACGGCCCGTACCACGTCAGGTGCCGTCCGCTGACCAGGGCGCACGGCAGGCCCGGGAAGGCCTCCGGGCCGTCGCCGGCGGTGAAGCGGTAGGGCTCGTCCGGGAGGACGACCAGGTCGGGCCGTATGTCGTTGAGTTCCTCGACCGGGATGCGGGGATACCGCTCGGGGTGGGCGGCGTAGAGATTCCCGGTCCCGAGCCGCTTGAGGACGTCCCCCGCGAAGGTGTCCCGGCCCAGGACCATCCACGGCCGCCGCCAGATCGGCACGACCGCGGTGGTACGAGGCTCGGGCACCGGTGCCGACCAGGCCTCCTCCGCCTCGTCCAGCCAGCGCGGCCGGGTGCGCGCGCCGCACGCGGCCAGGAGGCGGGCCAGCTCGCGGAAGGCCTGCGGTACCTCCCGTACCTCGGTGACCAGCACCTCCACACCGGCCGTCCGCAGGGCGTCCAGGTCGGGGGCGCGGTTCTCCTCCTCGTTGGCGATCACCAGGTCGGGGGCGAGGGCGAGGATCCGGTCCAGCTCGGGGTTCTTGGTACCGCCGACACGGGTGACGTCGAGGTCGGCCGGATGGGTGCACCAGTCGGTGGCGCCGACGAGGACGTCGGGGAGCGTCACCGCGACCGCCTCGGTGAGCGAGGGGACCAGGGAGACCACACGCATCAGCGGGGGCGGTCCTGGACCGCCTCGATGTGTTCCGCCACCGCGACCACGATGACCCGAGTGTCCGGGACCGTCGCCCGCCAGCGGTGCCGGACTCCGCCGGTGAGGTAGAGGGTGTCGCCACGGCCCAGGCGGTAGGCGCGGCCCTCGGCCTCGATCTCCACCGCACCGTCGGCGACGTACATCAACTCGTCGTTGCGGTGCTGGAATTCGCGGCCGGCGTCGTGGTCGCCGGTGAACTCCGAGGCGTGCAGCTGGTGGTGGCCTCGCACCAGGGAACGCACCCTGCGCGCGAAGTCCGGTTCGGTGGCGTCCGCGCGTACGACGTCCACGCTGCACGCCGGGTCGGCGGCGGCGAGGAGTTCGACGGCCGTGGTGCGCAGGGCGTCGGCGAGCTTCTCCAGGGAGGTGCGGCTGGGCCGGGCCCTGTCGTTCTCGATCTGGCTCAGGAAGGGCACCGACAGGCCGCTGCGCTCGGCCACGACGGCGAGGGTGAGCTCCAGCGCGCGGCGGCGCCGCCGGACTGCCGCGCCCACCCGCACGGGCTGCTGGTCTTTGTGGTCGCCCATCGCTCCGGCTCCCTCCTTCGCTCGTCGTTCCGTCTACCGGGTGCCCTGCTTCGGCCGGGCCCCCTCTGCTGGGTTCTCTGCACCCTACGCATGTTCGGCAAACCGTTTCAGGCGGCCGTCACATCCCCGTCACGTCGGGTGAGCGCGACCCTCACAGTTCGCGCCAGTAGACGAGCTCGCCGGACTCGCCGGGCGCGGACTCCTCCTTCGGGACGAAGACGCTGACCAGGAGGGCCGGACGGCCGTCGGGGTCGGTGAGCAGCGTGGCCGACGGATTGGCGAAGGCGCGGCTGCCGCCGGGGGTGCGCAGGCGGAGCCGGTCGGCCCGGCCGGAGGCGGGGTCGTAGGCGTAGGTCGACCAGCTGCCGAAGTCGTCGCGCAGGCGCTGGCCCTCGATCAGGACCAGGGGGCGCCCCATCAGTTCAATGCGTGAGCGGTCCCCGATGTTCCCGGCGGTGCCCCAGGCCAGCAGGGCCAGGTCGAGGCGTTGATCTGCGCGGGCCCGCCAGACGGTGAAGTCCCGCAGGGTGGCGCGGAGTTGACGGTCGGTGGCGCAGTCGGCGCGGTAGTGGCCGGTCAGTTCCACGGTGTCGCCGTGGACCGCGGTGATGTCCGGGGTGCCCTCGGCACAGCGGGACAGAGTACGGGGTGCGTCGAACGCGTGGTCGGCCGCTCCGGTCAGCAGGGCGGTGAGGCTTGGGTAATGCCGTAGCGCTATGTGGTTGGCCGGATCCTTTTCGTAGGCGAGGACCCATCCTCCGGTGCCGTCGGTGTGCAGGGAGGGCTGGCTGGTGCCCGGGCCGAAGTCCTGGCGGCGGGTCCAGGCACGCAGGTCGGTGGAGGTGGCTATGGCCGCGTGGAAGCGGCCGTCGGCAAGGGTGGTGTGGTAGACGGCGAGATAGCCGCCGCCGTACGCCCCCGGTACCGGCGTGATCTCGGCGGTGTCCATGGTGCGGCCGGAGGTGTCCCGGGCGTCGAAGACCGCGCCGTCCGCCCGTGTCACGTCCCCGGCGAGCGCCTCGAACCGGGCGGTGGCGACCGAGGCCGGGCCCGGACTCGCCGCGGAGAACTGCGGCACGGTCACCGCGGCCGTCAGCAACAGCAGGAGGGGCAGAAGCCTGCGGATCACGGGCTGCTCACAGGAACGGGCGGGACCGGGGCGTCAGAGAGTACGGGCCCCGGCCCCGCCCGAAGCGGGACGGAAGAGGTGGGCTTCGCCACACCGGCGATGCGGCTTCGGGCGGCGGCCCGCCCCGTTCACTTCCGGATCGGCGCCCACTTGTCGACCAGCCCCGGGTTGCGCTTCAGCCAGGCCCGGACCGCGTCCTGTTCCTTGCCCTGGCCGGCCTTCTGGATCTCGGCCTCCAGACCGGTGAGCTGCTTCTCCGTCATGGAGAAGTCCTTGAGCCACTTGCCGACCTCGGGGTTGTCCCCGGCGAAGCCCTTGCGGGACAGGGTGTGCACGCCGTCGCCGGAGCCCCAGGCGCCCTGCGGGTCCTTCAGCTTCTTCAGGCCGTAGTCGCTGTAGGCCCAGTGCGGCGACCACAGGGTGACGAGGATCGGCTGCCGCTTGGCGTAGGCCCGCTTGAGCTCGGCGAGCATGGCGGGCGTGGAGCCGTCGACGACCTGGTAACTGCCGTCGAGGCCGTACTCCTTGAGGACCTTGGACTTGAGCAGGCCCATCATGCCGGCGCTGGGCTCGATGCCGACGATCTTCCCGCCGAACTCCGAGGCGTGGTTCTTCAGGTCGGCCAGGGAGTTCACGTCCTTCACGTACGAGGGGACGGTCAGCTCCAGGGAGGTGGGGCCGTACCAGCTGCCGAGGTCGTCGAGCTGCTTGCCGTACTTCTTCCAGTACTCGGCGTGCGTGGTGGGCAGCCAGGAGTCGGTCTCGAAGTCCAGCTGGCCGGTGGCGAGGCCGGTGTAGAGGGGGCCGGCCGCGTACTGGCTGGTGGTGACCTTGTATCCGCGTTCCTCCAGGAGCTCCTTCCAGAGGAAGGTGGAGGCGATGCCCTCGTCCCAGGGGATGTAGCCGATCTTGATCTCCTTGCCCTTGCCGACGTCCGTGGCGGAGGCCTGGGCGGTGTCGGAGGAGGAGCCGAAGATGCCCATGCCGCCCGCGACCAGGGCGAGGACCACCACACCGACGACGGCGACGGCAGGGCGGGGGCGGTAGGTCCAGGGGGTGGGGCGGACCTTGGCGGCGGCACGGCGGCCGAGCGGGGACAGCTGGGTGCCGAGCGCGCTGGTCATGCGGTCGAGGTAGATGGCGAGGACGACGATGCCGACGCCCGCCTCGAAGCCGAAGCCGATGTCGAGCTGGCCGATCGCCTCGTTGACGGCGCCGCCGAGGCCGCCGGTGCCGACCATCCCGGCGATGACGACCATCGACAGGCCCAGCATGATGACCTGGTTGACGCCGGCCATGATGGTCGGCAGCGCGAGCGGCAGCTGGACGCGCAGCAGGGTGTCGCGGGGTGTGGTGCCGAACGCCTCGGCGGCCTCGACCAGTTCGGCGTCGACCTGGCGGATGCCCAGCTCGGTCATGCGGACGCCGGGGGCCAGCGCGAAGATCAGGGTGGCGATCACGCCCGCGGCGGTGCCCAGGCCGAAGAAGAGGATGGCCGGGATGAGCAGGACCATCGACGGCATGGTCTGGAGCAGGTCCAGGACCGGTCGTACGGCCGCGCTGACCGCCCGGGAGCGGGCCGCCCAGATACCCAGCGGGACCGAGATGACCAGCGCGATCACCGTGGCGACCAGGACCAGCGCCAGGGTGGACATCGCGCGGTCCCACAGGTCGAGGGAGTCCACGAGCGCGAATCCGGCGAAGGCAAGGACGCCCGCGGTCAGTCCGCGCAGCCACCAGGCCAGCACCGCGAAGATGCCTGCCAGCAGCAGGGGTGCGGGGGCGGTGAGGACGCCGTCGATGCCGTCGTACATGCCCTCGACGACCGTGCGGATCGCGTCGAAGAGCCAGGACATGTGCGCGACCAGCCAGTTCACACCGGAGTCGACCCAGTCGCCGAGATGCAGCCTAGGCACGGGCGGTCACCTTCTCCCCACCGTCGCAGACGACGGGTTCGCCCGTGTCCTCCGCGAGGAAGCCGACCAGACGCTCCTGCGGGACGACGCCCACGACAGCGTCGTCCCGGTCCAGGACGGCGACCGGGTGGGACAACCGGGCGCTGAGCGCGCACAGTTCGGTGAACGGGGTGTCGGGGGTCGCGGTGGCGCAGGCGCAGTCCGCCTCGTCGCCGGCCACGTCGGTGTCCATGACGGCGGCGGCGGTCAGCACCCGGGAGCGGTCGACGTCCTGGGTGAAGGAGGCGACGTAGTCGTCGGCGGGGCGCAGCAGGATGTCCTCGGCGGTGCCGGTCTGGACGATACGGCCGTCGCGCATCACGGCGATGCGGTCGCCCAGGCGCATGGCCTCGTTGAGGTCGTGGGTGATGAAGACGATCGTCTTCTTCAGGGACTTCTGCAGTTCCAGCAGCTGGTCCTGCATGTCGCGGCGGATCAGCGGGTCCAGGGCGCTGAACGACTCGTCCATGAGGAGCAGATCGGCGTCGGTGGCCAGGGCCCGGGCCAGGCCGACGCGCTGCTGCATGCCGCCGGACAGCTCGTCGGGCCAGGAGTCCTCCCAGCCGGCCAGTCCGCACAGGGCGAGCGCCTCGTCGGCGCGGCGGACGCGCTCGGCGCGGGGCACGCCCTGCACGGCCAGGCCGTAGGCGGCGTTGTCGCGGACGCTGCGGTGCGGGAAGAGCGCGAAGTGCTGGAAGACCATGCTGATCTTCCTGGAGCGCAGCTCGCGCAGTTCGCGGTCGGTGAGCGCGGTGAGGTCCTGGCCGTCGAAGCGGACCTGTCCCGCGGTCGGTTCCAGCAGGCCGTTGAGCATGCGCAGCAGGGTGGACTTCCCGGAGCCGGACAGGCCCATCACGACGAATATCTCGCCGGGGTCGACCCGGAAGGAGGCGTCGATCACGGCGGCGGTGGTGCCGTCGGCGCGCAGCTCCTCCCGGTCGGCTCCCTGGCGGAGTCGTTCCACGGCGGTGTCCGGTCGTCTGCCGAAGATCTTGTACAGGTGCTCGGTCTCTAGCCTCGGTGACACGCGAACCTCTCTCGGGGGCGCCGACCCTCGCAAACGCGGGCCCCGGCGCCTCGGGGACATGGGACAGGAGCCGCCCCTGCCCTGGTCCACGCAGGTCAAACGCACAAGTGGGCCAGGTCACGAGGTCTCCACAAGCCGCACTCCGGCACGGGCCCCGTGGCCGTCCGTGCCGTACGGCCGCGGAGCGCCCCGTCGCTGTCGGTGCCGTACGGCATGATGCGAGGCGTGACCGCACGACTGATGCTTCTCGACACCGCCTCGCTGTACTTCCGCGCCTACTTCGGCGTCCCGGACTCGGTGAAGGCTCCGGACGGCACGCCGGTGAACGCCGTACGCGGGCTGCTGGACTTCATCGACCGGCTGATCAAGGACCACCGTCCGGACCGGCTGGTGGCCTGCATGGACGCCGACTGGCGGCCGCAGTGGCGGGTCGACCTCATCCCCTCCTACAAGGCCCACCGGGTCGCCGAGGAGCGCGAGACGGGGCCGGACGAGGAGGAGGTGCCGGACACCCTCTCCCCACAGGTGCCGGTCATCGAGGAGGTGCTGGACGCGCTCGGCATCGCCCGGGTCGGTGTCGCGGGCTACGAGGCGGACGACGTGATCGGCACGTTCACCGCGCGCGCCGACGGCCCGGTCGACATCGTCACCGGTGACCGTGACCTCTACCAGCTGGTGGACGACGCCCGCGGGGTGCGGGTGCTGTACCCGCTCAAGGGCGTCGGCACGCTGCAGATGACGGACGAGGCGTGGCTGCGCGAGAAGTACGGGGTGGACGGAGGCGGGTACGCGGATCTGGCGCTGCTGCGCGGCGACCCGAGCGACGGTCTGCCGGGGGTGCCGGGCATCGGCGAGAAGACGGCCGCCAAGCTGCTCGCCGAGTTCGGTGACCTGGCCGGGATCATGGCCGCCGTCGACGACCCGAAGGCCAGGCTCACACCGTCGCAGCGCAAACGACTGGACGAGGCCCGGCCCTATGTGGCCGTCGCGCCGACGGTGGTCCGGGTCGCCGGGGACGTGCCGCTGCCGGACGTCGACACCACCCTCCCGAAGGCCCCGCGCGACCCCGCCCGGCTGGACGCGCTGTCGGCGCGCTGGGGACTGGGCGGCTCGCTGCACCGGCTGGTGCTGACACTCGGCGGGTGAGTGGCGGAGAATTGTTCTGGCAAAACCCGCTCATCAAGTGTTCATGGAAGGGGTGTCGACTACACAGGAGATGCTAACTTAGGTAAACCTAAGCGAAGAGGACGGAGGTCGGTCATGGCAGAGCGCCCGGAACGCAAGCCGCGCAAGCCCCATTCCGCCCAGGTGGTGCGCACCGAACGGCTGACGCCGCACATGCAGCGCGTCGTTCTCGGCGGTGACGGACTGGCCGGCTTCGCCGCGGACACCTGCACCGATCATTACGTGAAACTCCTCTTCGGGCCGGCAGGCGTGACCTATCCGGAGCCCTTCGACGTGGAGCGGATCCGCGCCGAGTTCCCGCGTGAGCACTGGCCGGTGACCCGGACCTACACGGTGCGTTCCTGGGACGCCGAGCACCGTGAACTGGCCCTGGACTTCGTCGTGCACGGCGACGAGGGCCTGGCCGGACCCTGGGCCTGCCGTGTCCAGCCCGGCGAGACCGTGCACTTCATGGGCCCCGGCGGCGCGTACGCCCCCGCCGCGGACGCCGACTGGCATCTGCTCGTCGGCGACGAGAGCGCGCTGCCCGCGATCGCCCGCTCCCTGGAGTCCCTGCCCTCAGGGGCGAAGGCCTTCGCCTTCGTCGAGATCTCCGGCCCCGAGGAGGAGCAGAAGATCGACTCCGACGTGGAGGTGGTCTGGCTGCACCGGGGCACCCGACCCGTCGGCGAGGCCCTGGTCACGGCCGTGCGGGGGCTGGAGTTCCCGGAGGGCCGGTTGCACGCCTTCGTCCACGGCGAGGCGGGTTTCGTGAAGGACCTGCGGGCTCTGCTGCGCGTCGAGCGTCAGATCCCGCGCGAGGACCTGTCGATCTCCGGCTACTGGCGTCTCGGCCACAACGAGGACGGCTGGCAGGCCTCCAAGCGTGACTGGAACGCCCGCATCGAGGCGGAGCAGGAGGGCGACGGAGCGGCCGCCGCCTGAGACCGCGAGGCCACGACTCCGCGCGGACCGTCGAGGCGTGCGGCCTGGAGACCGGCGGCACCCGGAGGTGCCGCCGCTCCCGTGCCGGTCAGACCGACCGCTGATACGACCTGAACGTCCTGATCGACAGCCACACGGCCGCGACCGCCAGCGCCAGCAGCGCGCCGCCGCGGCCCAGCACCGCACCCCAGTCGGGATCCGCCGACATCGCCGAACGCCCCGCCACCATCGCCCAGTCGAGCGGATTGAAGTCGGCTATGTGCCGCATCCAGCCGGGCATCTGCGACGGCGCCATGAAGGCGCTGGACAGGAAGGTCAGCGGCAGCAGCAGGAAGGTGTTGATCCCGATGATCGACTCCCGCTCCCGCACCAGCATGCCGAGCGCGTTGGACAGGGCCCCGAAGACGGTGCCGAGCAGTACGGCGGCCACCACCAGGATGGCGATGCCCCCGATCCCGCCCGGGTAGTCGGCGCCGCCCAGCAGGCCGAGCAGCACGATGATGAGCGACTGGCCGGCGGTGACCAGGCCGTTGTTCACCACGTTGCCGTTCATCAGCGCGGCCCGGCTGACCGGCGTGGTCAGGAAGCGGTTCAGGGTGCCGCGCTGGATCTCCTCCAACGTGCCCATGCCCGCCCACATGTTGGAGCTGAGGGCGCTCATCACGACCACGCCCGGCACCAGGTAGTCGAGGTAACTGGTGGTGCCGAAGCCGCCCAGTTCGACGACCTTCTTGAAGAGGTTGCCGAACAGGAACAGCCAGATGACCGGCTGGATCAGGGTGATGACGGCGAACGCGGGCTGGCGGGCGAACACCAGCAGCTGACGCTGGGTCATGTACCAGGTCTGGGAAAGGGCGTTGCTCATCGGGCACCTCCGGCCGGGGCGAGCGCGTCGGCGGTGTCGGCCTCCGCGTAACGGCGGCCCGCGTAGCGCAGATAGACGTCGTCGAGGGAGGGACGGGCCACGGTCGCGGCCAGCACGGTCACCCCGGCCCGCTCCAGCGCGGCGAGCAGCGCCGGCATGGCGACGGCCCCGTCGTCGGCGCGGGCGCTGATCCGGCGGCCGTCGAAGAGCGCCTCGCGTACACCGGCCAGCCCGGTCAGGGCGCCCGTGAGCAGGGTGCGGCCGGCCTCGCCGGGTGCCTCGCGCAGCTCCACATGGACGGCGTCGCCGCGCAGTTCGCCCTTGAGGGAGTCGGGGGTGCCCTCGACCACGATCCGGCCGCGGTCGACGATCGCGATCCGCTCGGCGAGCCGGTCGGCCTCCTCCAGGTAGTGGGTGGTGAGCAGGATGGTCAGGCCCTCCTGGCCGGCCAGCCGGCCGATCTCGTCCCACATCGCGGTGCGGGCCTCGGGGTCCAGGCCGGTGGTGGGCTCGTCGAGGAAGAGCACCTCGGGGCGGTGGACCAGGCCGAGGGCCACGTCGAGGCGGCGCCGCATACCGCCGGAGTAGCCCTTGACCGGGCGGCCGGCGGCTTCGGTGAGGGTGAAGCGGGCGAGCAGTTCCTCGACCCGGCCGTTCAGGGCGGCGCCGCGCAGGCCGTAGAGCCTGCCCTGGAGCTGGAGGTTCTCGCGGCCGGTGGCGACCGGGTCGGCGCCGGAGTTCTGGGCGACGACGCCGATCGCCCGGCGTACCCGGTCCGGGTGGCGCAGCACGTCGTGGCCGGCCACGGTGGCGGTGCCCGAGTCGGGGCGGGCCAGAGTGGTGAGGATCTTGACGGTGGTGGACTTGCCGGCGCCGTTGGGTCCGAGGAGCCCGAAGACGGTGCCGGGTTCGACGGTGACGTCCAGGCCGTTCAGCGCGGTGACGTCACCTGGGTAGGTCTTGATCAGCTGGCGCGCCTGCACTGCGGGCGCACGGGTGCTCATGTCGGCTGCTCTCCTGGGGAAATCGCGAATGATCGCGGGTGGTCGCGAATGATCCGCGCGATGAGCGCCGGGCTATCCTGGGTGTGCCGCACCTCGATGGCCCGGAGCCGCCGCACGGCGGGTTCGGTTCGGGGTTCGAGACCCCGGCCGGGCTGCTGCAACAGCCCTGCCGGGGTCTGTTCGTCATTGCCTCTGCTCGAACTCGGCCTCCAGCTTCAGGTACTCCTCGGGTATCTCCCCCGTCTCATGGAAGTGCCGCCAGTCCACGACGCCCGGGAAGCCGCCGTCCGTCAGCTCCGCCAGGAAGCCGCGGACCCAGTCGGCCTGCGCCTCGACCATGTGCAACTGGTACTCGGCCTCGATCACGAAGAGCCGGGGCAGCGTCTCGCGCAGCTTGTCCAGCACCCCGCGCAGGCTCGCCGCCTGCACGTCGAGCGAGTTGAGCCGCTCCTCCAGCAGCCGGGCGACCTCGTCGGGATGGAGCGCCCCCAGCAGCGACAGCGCCGCCTCGAAGATGGGGTACTCCTTCGCGGGTACGGCGACCAGGTCCGAGAGCCATTCGGTCGCCTCCTCACGCCCGGCGTCGGTGATGCCGTACAGCGTGCGCTCCGGGCGGTTGCCCTGCCGCTCCACGTCGGTGACCTCGACGAAGCCGTGCTTCTCCAGGTTCTGCACGACGGTGTAGAGCGAGCCGTAGTTGATCTTCAGACTGGTGTCCTTGCCGCGCCTGCGCAGGGTCTGGGCGATCTCGTACGGGTGCATCGGCCGCTCGGCGAGCAGCACCATCACGGCGAGCGCCAGGGGGTTGCCCAGCTTGCGGCGTCTGGTCGCCATCGACATCCACCTCGCCCTCTCGAGAGTCTCCTCGTCACCGAATATACGTGGCCGAACATATCGTGAGTCACGCACGGCGTCAATACACACGATGTATCGCGTTCTAAGTCGCTCCGCAAGGGCGTGAGGACTTGGGCCCGCCCCGGACACGCCGGTGTGACGCCTTCGAAACAGCGCATCCCTAATTTCTGTCGCCCGACAGGAAATCCGCCCTGACAGGCAGGTACCGCCGTGACGACCACCGACGACCGCTCCCTGAAGGAGTCCGAGGACCGCTCTCTGGAGGAGTTCGGCTACCGCCAAGAGCTGCACCGCAGCCTCGGCCGGTACGCCTCGTTCGCCGCCGGGTTCTCCTTCATCTCCGTACTGACGACCGTCTTCCAGTTCTTCGCCTTCGGCTACGCGTTCGGCGGCCCGGTCTTCTTCTGGGCCTGGCCGGCCGTGCTGGTCGGCCAGTTGCTGGTGGCCGCCTGCTTCGCCGAACTCGCGGGGCGCTATCCCATCTCGGGCGCGATCTACCAGTGGTCCTCACGCCTGTCGAACCCGTCGTTCGGCTGGTTCGCCGGCTGGATCATGGTGATCGGGCAGATCGTGGTGGTCGCGGCGGCCGCGCTGGCCCTGCAGATGGTGCTGCCCGCGCTCTGGTCCGGCTTCCAGCTCATCGGCACGGACCCGGCGCCGACCTCCGCCGACGGCGCCGCCAACGCGGCCGTCCTCGGCGTCGTCCTGCTGGTCCTGACCACTCTCGTGAACGTCATGGACAACCGCGTGATGTCCGTGATCAACCGGGTCGGGGTGACCGCCGAGATCATCGGCGCGGTCCTGATCATCGTGCTGCTGCTCACCCACTCGAAGCGCTCCCCCGGCATCACGTTCCACACCGGCACGGCAGCCGAGGGAGGCCTGCTGGGCGCGCTGCTGGTCGGTTCGTTCACGGCCGCGTACGTGATGATCGGCTTCGACAGCGCGGGCGAGATGAGCGAGGAGACGCACCAGCCGCGGCGGACGGCGCCGCGGACCATCCTCACGGCGCTGGGGGCGGCCGGGCTGCTGGGCGGCCTCGTCGTCCTCGGCGGCCTGCTGGCCGCGCCGAGCCTGACCGACGGGCGGCTGGGAGTGGACGGTCTGAGTTACGTCCTGACCAGCAGCCTCGGCGACGGCGTGGGCCGGGTGCTGCTGGCCGACGTGGTGGTGGCCATCGCGGTGGCGACGCTGGCGATCCAGACCGCGGCCTCTCGCATGCTGTTCTCCATGGCGCGGGACGGGCAACTTGCCTTCGCCGGGCGCCTGGCACGGGTGAATCCCCGTACGGGCATGCCGGGGGCGCCGGCCGTGGTGGTGGGGGTGCTGGCCGGTGCGTTGCTGCTGCTCAACTTCGCGTCGCCGGACGCGTTCCTGGCGATCGGGACGACGTGCATCGTGATGCTGTATCTGGCGTACGCGATGGTCACCGGGCCGCTGCTGGTGCGGCGGCTGCGGGGGGAGTTCCGTGTCGAGGGCACGGACGAGACCGGGGCGCCGTTGTTCTCGCTGGGGCGGTGGGGGGTGCCGGTCAACGCGGTGGCGCTGCTGTACGGACTGGTGATGAGCGTGAATCTGGCGTGGCCCCGGGGAGCGGTGTACGACCCGACTGGGGGCCACTGGTACTTCCGGTGGTTCACCGTGTTGTTCCTGACGGTGACGGTGGCGTCGGGTGCGGTCTGGCGGCTCATCCGGGCGGAGTCCCGAACGGCGGTCGCTGTGCCGGAGGCTGTGGCGTAGTCGTTCGACTGCGGGCCGTTCGTGGCCGGTCGCGCAGTTCCGCGCGCCCCTTACGGGGCGCCTCCCCCACCGTGGCCCTGGAGTGCCCCTTCTCGACGCACCTCCACATACGCTGACTGCAATGAGACGTAAGCCCCGCATCCCGCCCTCTCCCCTCCCCCAGCGCCAAGGGGTGGACCCCGTGCGGGTGCGGTTGCCCGTCTCCGATCACTGGCCCACCGTCGGTGAGTACCTCGTGGCCCGGCTCTCCGGAGCCGGACCCGGCGTCGTCGGGGAGATGCTGGAGTCGGGGCTCGTCGTGGGCGTCGACGGGCACCCCGTCGACGCCCGCACGCCCTACACGCCCGGCCTCTGGCTCTGGTTCCACCGCGACCTGCCCCCCGAGGTTCCCGTCCCCTTCACCCTCGAGGTGGTCCACCGCGACGCTCACCTCGTCGTCGCCGACAAACCGCACTTCCTCGCCACCACCCCACGCGGCAGTCACGTCACCGAGACCGCGCTCGCCCGGCTGCGGCGGGAGCTGGGGATCCCCGCGCTGGGGGCCGCGCACCGGCTGGACCGGCTCACCGCCGGGCTCGTGCTGTTCACGGTGCGGCCCGCGGACCGCGGCTCCTACCAGACCCTGTTCAGCGCGCGGCGGGTGCGCAAGGAGTACGAGGCGATCGCGCCGTACGATCCCTCGCTCGTCCTTCCCCGGACCGTCCGCAGCCGGATCCTCAAGGAGCGCGGGGTGCCGGCGGCGCAGGAGGTCGAGGGGGCACCCAACGCGGAGACGCTCGTCGAACTCGTCGAGCGCAAGGGCACGTTGGGACGGTACCGGCTCACCCCGCACACCGGGCAGACCCATCAGCTGCGCGTCCATATGAGCGCGTTGGGCGTGCCGATCCTCGGCGATCCGCTGTATCCCGAGGTGACCGGCCCCGTCCCGGCCGGTGACTTCCGGCGTCCGCTGCAACTGCTGGCGCGGAGGTTGGAGTTCACCGATCCGGTCAC
The DNA here is from genome assembly GCF_055567535.1 of Streptomyces sp. NPDC026538. Lineage (NCBI taxonomy): Bacteria > Bacillati > Actinomycetota > Actinomycetes > Kitasatosporales > Streptomycetaceae > Streptomyces > Streptomyces sp. NPDC026538. The sequence goes on along the minus strand of NZ_JBVHQG010000009.1, from coordinate 236,240 downwards.
GGGGGTCGAGCACCGGCTGTGCAGCGGGCGGACGCTGCTGGCCTGGGAGTCGTACGAGGAGTGGGCCGGTCTCTAGGCCGGTCAGTGGCCGAGCCACCAGCGGCGCAGCCTCGGCCAGATACCCCGGGGCCTGGCAGGTTCCGGCGCCACGGCCGCGGCCGGCGGGGGTGCCACGGGCAGGGGCTGCGGCTCGGGGGCCGGTGCCGGTGCCGGTGCTGCCGGGCGGGTCGTGCCGACCTGCCAGTCCGTGCGCTGCGGCGGAACCAGCGCGGGGCTGGGCATGAGGGTCACGTCCTGCTTGGGCTTCGGGTCGAAGCGCACCGGCAGTTCCACCAGGTGCCGGGACGCGATCGACGCGCGCCAGCGCAGCTCGTCCTCGTCGCAGTCGAGCTGGATGTCGGACAGCCGGGTCAGCAGCTGGTCGACCCCGACGTCCGCGATGGCACGTCCGATGTCCTGTCCGGGGCACTCGTGCGGGCCGCCGCCGAAGGCCAGGTGGGAGCGGTTGCCCTGCATGTTGGCGTTCAGGTCGGGGCGGACCCGCGGGTCGACGTTGCCCGGCGCGGGCGCGTACAGCAGTCCGTCGCCCTTGCGGATGCGCTGGCCGCCGAGTTCGGTGTCCTGCTTGGCGAAGTAGGCGAAGACGGTGCTGAACGGCGGCTCGTCCCACAGGGACTGCTCGATCGCCTCCGGCACCGTCATCTGGCCGCCGTTGAGCTGGGCGCGGAAGCCCGGCTCGGTGAGGACCATGCGCAGCGCGTTGGCGAGGAGGTTGGCGGTGGTCTCGTAGGCGGCGTAGAGAACGACCCGCAGGTGCTGGGCGACCTCGTCGTCGTTGAGCCCGGCGGGGTGGGTCACGAGGTGGCTGGCGAAGTCGTCCTCGGGCCGGGCCCGGCGGCGGGCGGTGAGCCGGGTCAGGCGGCCCATCACGTACTCGTTGCTGGCGATCGCCGTCTCGGTGCCCTTGAGCGCGTCCCGGGTGGCCTCCACGATCCGGTCGTTGTACTCCTCGGGCATGCCGAGCAGTTCGCACATGACCGCCATCGGCAGGTGCTCGGAGTACTGGGAGACCAGTTCGGCGCGGCCTCTCTCGCAGAACTCGTTGACCAGCAGCTGGGTGTAGCGGCCGATGAGACGGCGGATGCTGCGGTGGTCGATGGTGGTCATGGCGCCCATGACGGCCGCGCGCAGCCGCATGTGCTCCTCGCCCTCGGCGTGCGAGCAGATGGGCTGCCAGGCGATGTGCGGCATGAGCGGGTGGTCGGGCTTGACCATGCCCTCCCGCAGCGGGGTCCAGATCCGGCTGTCGCGGGTGTAGACGGCGGGGGTGCGGACCATCTGGAGGTTCTCGGTGAGTCCGAGGACCGCCCAGATCGGTACGTCGTCGTGGAGCAGGACGGGCGCCACGGCGCCGTGTTCCTGGCGCAGCTTCTCGTACAGCTCACCCAGGTGGTCGGCGTCCGCGCCGTAGAGCCGTTGCAGTCCGCCGGGTCCGCGGTCGTGCGCCGGGCAGCCGGGCGGCGGGACCGGGTCCGTGCTGGGGCCGGCCGGGTAGGGGGATTCAGGCGTCACAGTGATCGCTCCGAAGGGGGTGTCAGGTGAGCGCGCCGGACATGGCGAGCGAGTGCAGGAAGCGCACCAGGGTCATCAGGACGTCCCGGCTGGAGGCCCGGCGGCGGGCGTCGCACTCCACGATGGGGATCTCGGGGGACAGGTCCAGGGCGGTGCGCAGCTCTTCGATGGGGTAACGGGGAGCGTCCGGGAAGGAGTTGACCGCGACGACGAACGGCACTCCGCGTTCCTCCAGGCGTCCCATCACGTCGAAGCTGACTTCCAGGCGCCGGGTGTCGATGAGCACGACCGCCCCGAGGGCGCCTTCGAACAGGCCGTTCCACAGGAACCAGAACCGCTCCTGGCCGGGGGTGCCGAAGAGGTAGAGGACCAGTTGGTCGGTGATGCTGATGCGGCCGAAGTCCATGGCCACGGTGGTGGCGGTCTTCGAGTCGGAGCCGTAGTTGTCGTCGACCCCGATGCCGGCCTGGGTCATGGTCTCCTCGGTGGTCAGCGGTCTGATCTCGCTGACGGAACCGACCATGGTGGTCTTGCCGACTCCGAAACCGCCCACGATCACGATCTTCACCGCGGCCTGGGCGGTGTGCGGCAGCTGATCCTCGGTGCGGGGGCCGGGAATCGTCTCAGAGCTTTTGAAGTCCATGCATCACCGCTTCGAGAAGTGAACGGTCGGGGAGCGCCTGGCGGACGATCGGGGCGCGCGCCTGCACCAGTTCGGCCGTGATCAGCTCGGTGATCAGTGCCGTCATCGCGCTGAACGGCAGGTTGAGGTAGGCCGAGAGCTCGGCCACGGACAGGGGGGCGAGACAGAGCCGGAGCAGCACCGCCTGCTCCGGTGTGACCGAGGGCGGTGGGTCGGCGCGCGCCACGATTAAGGTGACCAGGTCGAGTTCGGCCCGTGCGCCGTCGGCTCCGCTGATGACGTAGAGCCGCTCGGGGTTCTTGTTGTCGCCTTCCTCGCCGCCGCTCCCGCTTTCGGCGGCCGGCGGCGTGGGCGGGAGCGGCGGCGGTGGCGGCTGGTGTTGCGGCCTGGGTTGACGCCGTTTGCGTTGCGGAGGAGTCATACGGTCTGCCCGTTCCGCCGGGGCGGACTGGTGAGATGGGCGCCGATGCGGACGACGAGGTCGCGCATCATCTCGCTCATCCGCCCGGGTTCGCAGGTCACGTCGGCGAGCACCGCGAGGTAGGCGTTGGCGCCGGCGGACATGAGGTAGAAGTAGCCCCGGTCGATCTCGATCAGGACGAGGTTCATGTCGCCGTTGCTGATCGGGAGTTCCTGGGCGACGGCACCGGCCAGGCTCTGTACGCCCGCGCAGGCCGCGGCGAGCCGGTCGGCGGCGTCGGGGTCACCGCCGTGCCGGGCGATGCGCAGTCCGTCGGCGGAGAGCACGACGATCATCTCGACGCCCGGCACCCCGTCGGCGAGTTGCTTGAGCATCCAGTCGAAGTTGCCTCGCTGCTGGATCACTTGAGGTCCCCCTCGTCGTCGGCGTCGGTGCCGGCCGGATCGTTGATCAGATGCAGGTACTTGGTCGGGTTCCGGGTGAAGTCGGTCGGGTGGACCCCCGGGTTGTTCTTCTTGAGCCCCTCCCAGAAGGCATCCACCCAGAGCCCCGGTTCACGGCGCTCGGGCTCCGGCGCCACCGGCTCGGGTTCCTTGTGCTGCGACCAGATGGTCGGGGTGCCCTCGCGCTCGGCGCGCTCGATGGCGGCCTGTTCGGCGAGCCGCTGGCTGAGCGGCATCTTCATCCGGCTGCGCCGCTGCGGCAGGCCGCCCGCGGTCCACTCGGTGACCTCGGGGACGTCGTCCTCCATGGAGATACCGGCGGGGATGCGGGGGCTGGTGGGCCGGCGCTTCTTGGGCGGCCGCTTGGGGCCTTCGAGGGCGCCGAGTTCGGGCTTCGGGATGCCGGTGGCGCCGATGCCGTGGGCGATGCCGGGAGCCGGGTCGGTGGTCATCATGTCGCTGGGCACGATGAGGACGGCCCGGACACCGCCGTACGCCGAGGCGCGCAGCGAGACGTCCATGTCGTACGTCGTGCACAGGCGGCCCACGACCGAGAGGCCCAGGCGCGGGTTCTCGCCGAGGACCTGGATGTCCTTGCCCTGCTTGGCCTTCTCCAGCATGCCCTCGATGCGGCCGCGGGCCTCCTCGTTGAGGCTGACGCCGGCGTCCTCGATCTCGATGCACACGCCGGACTGCACCTCGACGGCGGTGACGTGCACCTTGGTGGAGGGCGGCGAGTACCGGGTGGCGTTGTCGAGGAGCTCGGCGGCCGCGTGGATGAGCGGTTCGACCGAGGTGCCCTTGATGTTGACCTGGCAGATCGAGTGCAGTTCGATGCGCCGGTACTCCAGGATCCGGGACATGGCGCCGCGCAGCACGCTGTAGAGGGCGACGGGGTTGGGCCATTGACGACCGGGGCGGCCGCCACCGAGTACCGAGACCGAGTCGGCGAGGCGTCCGATCAGCGCGGTGCCGTGGTCGATGCGCAGCAGGTCGTCGAAGACCTCGGGGTTGCGGCCGTGGTCCTCCTCCATCTCCCGCAGTTCGTGTGCCTGCTGGTGGACGATGGCCTGGACGCGCCGGGCGACGCTGACGAACGAGCGCTCCAGGGAGTCGCGCTGGAGGTCCTCCTCGTCGACGATGTCGAGCATCGTGCGGATCAGCCGACGCTGCGACTCGGGGGCGTGACGCAGCCGGGGGTCGAGATCGAAGACCTGGCGAATCACCTCTTTGGGGGACTCGCCGGCCTTCAGCCGGTAGAGCGCGGTCGGGAACACCTCTTTGCCGAGGCGGTCGATCTCCTCGTCGCTCGTGGTGAGGCGCTGTTCCAGATACGCACTGTGACGGGCGTGCTCGGCCGTGGCGTCCTGGAGCCTGCGGCCGCGGCGCACCGCTTCCGCCGCCGTCGCGAGCACCAGCAGCATGCCGACGGCCCCGCACACGCCGACGGCGGTCCGGGCGGGCTCCGCCACCAGGAGGACGGCTGCGGCGGTCGCCACGGCCATCAGTATGGCGGGCAGCAACAGCACCCGCGCCAGGGAAAGTTCACGGCCATTGGGAGGCGATTGCACACTCACCATGTATGCCTTCTGAGACGAATCGGCTGGGTGTCGGGGGAGTTCGTGGGGGGAAGGTTCATGGACAGTCGGGATCTTCCGTATGATTGGGAACAGGCGCACGAATTCATCTCAACTCGGTGCGCCGCGGGCGAGCTTAGTCCGACCGGATCAACGCCGTGTCATATTCGGCAAGCACCTGAAAAGGCCCAAACGACTGGAGTACCCTCGGTCGTTTTGCACGCACGGCACGTGTTCGCACACGTTGCGTCACGGCGCACGAGCGTTCGAAGGTGACTCACCGTGACGGGTGAAACAGCCCTCCGGGCCGAAACCTCCGACGGGTTCAGACCCCCGCGATCCGCAGCGCGGCGTCGGCCGTGGCGCGGGCGAACTCGTCGACGGGACGCTCCGGTTCGGAGCGGTGGATCAGGATGACGCCCTCGATCAGCCCGAAGACGAGGTCGGTCCGCAGCTCCAGCTCTCCCTTGGCGAGCCCCCCGCCGACGGCCGTCGCGGCGATCAACTGCCGGTAGGCGTCCTTGAGTTCGGACCGCACCGCATGGAAGCCCGCGAACCGCTCGGTGTGCACCTCGGGCAGCAGGTAGAGCGCGCCGAGGTTGTGCGGCCCGGTGCAGAGCAGCTCCACGTCGGCCCGGCACAGCGCCCGCAGCCGCTCCTCGGCCGGGGTCACGTCGTCGGCGAGCAGCTCCCGCGCGCAGTCCAGCGACGGCGTGACGGTGGACTCCAGCAGCTCGGCGAGGAGTTCCTCCTTGCCGGAGACGTAGTGGTACATCGACGCCTGCCGCATGCCCGCCCGCTCGGCGACCGCCCGGGTGGTGGTGGCCGCGTAGCCGCGAGTGGTGAACAACTCGGCCGCGGCCACGAGCAGTTCGGCCCGCGGGTCCAGGCCGCTGTCCGGCCGCTGCGCCGCGCGCGGCCGGCCGACCCGGCGGCCACTGCTCGTCCCCATGCGTTCGATCCTCGCACACGGCAGCGCACGACGATCACCACGAGGCCCGGCGGCCGGTCCGCGCTCCCCCGGTGAGCCCTCGGTAACCGGGCCGGAACGCCACGGCAACGCCCCGGACCCGGGCCGCCCCTAATTTCTGTCGGGCGACAGAAACACCGCCGAGCCCATGGAACCGGAGGTCAGCGATGGCGACAGCGACCACGTACGGAGCCCGGGCGCATGCCCGCGCCCAGGAGGGCACCCGCGCCGAGGCCATGCCCGTCGTACCCGCCGCCGACTGGCCGGACCCGCCCTGCGAGGCGGGCCACCTGGTGTGGGCCGAGACGGTGGCGGGCGGCAACTACACGCACCGGGTGCTGGCCCGCGGCACCGAGCTGCGCCTGACCGACCCGCACGGCGACGCCTGCGCGCACCTCCTGCTGTATGTCGCCGACCGGCCCTGGGAGCGGCTGAACGTCGCCGACACGGTCAAGGTCCAGTGGAACGCCTACCTCGGCGAGGGCGTGCTGCTCCTCTCCGACCAGGGCCGGGTCCTCGCCTCCGTCGTCGCCGACACCTCCGGCCGGCACGACGCGCTGTGCGGCACCTCCACCCTGGTCCGCAACACCGGCCGCTACGGCGACGGCACCCCGCAGTCGCCCTCCCCCGCGGGCCGTGAGCTGTTCAAGCTGGCCGCGGCGAAGAACGGCCTGGAACCGCGCGACCTGCCACCGTCCCTGTCGTTCTTCCAGGGCGTGGAGGTGCGCGAGGACGGCACGCTGGACTTCACCGGCTCGGCCGGCCCCGGCGGCAGCGTCACCCTCCGCGCCGAGCAGGACCTGACCGTACTGGTCGCGAACGTCCCGCACCCGGCCGATCCGCGCCCCGACTACGTCAGCACCGCGCTGGAGGTCCTGGCCTGGCGCGCCGCCCCGACCCCGCCCGGCGACCCGCTCTGGGACGCCACCCCCGAGGGCCACCGCGCCTTCCTGAACACCGCCGAATTCCTCGCCGCGAGGGGGCTCGCATGACCACGCACACCGTCGTCCCGGCCCGCGCCGCCTGGTCCGCCGTCGTCCGCGACGGCGAGACCCTGACCATCACCGACCTGCACGGCAACCAGGCCGTCGACTTCCTCGTCTACGACGCCCACGACACGGCGATCCGCTACAGCGCCCCCGACACCGTGCACGCCCAGGGCTCCCTCTTCCTCACCACCGGCAGCGTGCTGCTCTCCAACGAGCACACCCCCCTGATGACCGTGACCGCCGACGAGGTCGGCCGGCACGACACGGTCGGCGGCGCCTGCTCCAAGGAGTCCAACACCCTGCGCTACGGCCACCACACCTGGTCGCAGCACGCCTGCGTGGACAACTTCCTCGCGGAGGGCGCCAGGCACGGCCTCGGCAAGCGCGATCTGGTCTCCAACATCAACTGGTACATGAACGTACCGGTCGAGAAGGACGGCACCCTCGGCATCGTCGACGGCCTCTCGGCCCCGGGCCTGAAGCTGACGCTGCGGGCCGAACGGGACGTCCTCGTCCTGGTCTCCAACTGCCCGCAGATCAACAACCCGTGCAACGGCTTCGAACCGACAGCGGTGGAGATGACGATCGGGGCCGCCGGATGAGCTTCGACACCCTGCTGATCGCCAACCGGGGCGAGATAGCCGTCCGTGTCATCCGCACCGCCCGGGAACTGGGCCTGCGCACGGTCGCCGTCTACTCCGACCCCGACCGCTCGGCCCCCCATGTCCGCCTCGCCGACGAGGCGGTACGGCTCGGCCCGGCCCCGGCGAAGGAGTCGTACCTCGACGCCGACCTGGTCCTGAAGGCCGCCAAGGACACCGGCGCCGGCGCGATCCACCCCGGGTACGGCTTCCTGTCCGAGGACGCCGATTTCGCCCGGCGCTGCGAGGAGGCCGGGATCGTGTTCGTCGGCCCGACCCCGGAGCAGCTGGAGCTGTTCGGCGCCAAGCACACGGCACGGGCGGCGGCCGAGGCGGCCGGAGTGCCCCTCGCACCGGGGACCGGGCTCCTCACCGACCTGCCCGAGGCCCTCCGTGCGGCGTCCGCCGTCGGCTATCCCGTGATGCTCAAGGCCACCGGCGGCGGTGGCGGCATCGGTATGTCGGCATGTCGATCGGCTGCCGAACTGACCGACGCCTGGGACCGCGTCCAGCGCGTGGCCGCCGCCTCCTTCTCCTCCGCCGGGGTCTTCCTGGAACGCCTGGTGGCGGACGCCCGCCACGTCGAGGTCCAGGTCTTCGGCGACGGCGCCGGCAAGGTCGTCACCTTCGGCGACCGGGACTGCTCGCTGCAGCGCCGCAACCAGAAGGTGGTCGAGGAGGCCCCGGCCCCCGGCCTGCCGGCCCGGGTACGCGCACAACTCGCCGCCTCCGCACGTGACCTGTGCGCGGCCGTCGGCTACCGCTCCGCGGGCACGGTCGAGTTCGTGTACGACGCGGCACGCGAGGAGGCCTACTTCCTGGAGGTCAACACCCGGCTCCAGGTGGAGCATCCGGTCACCGAGGAGATCTACGGCGTCGATCTGGTCGCCTGGATGCTGCGCCTGGCCAGGGGCGAGTCCGATGTCGTCCGGGAGCCGGGCGAACCGCGCGGCCACGCCGTCGAGGCCCGCGTCTACGCCGAGGACCCCTCCCGGGACCACCGGCCCGGCGCCGGCCTGCTGACCCGGGTGGAGTTCCCGGAGGGGGTGCGCGTCGACGGCTGGGTGGAGACCGGCACCGAGGTGACGACGTCGTACGACCCGATGCTCGCGAAGGTGATCGCTCACGGCCCCGACCGCGACCGGGCGCTGCGCGCCCTCGACGAGGCGCTGGCCCGCACCCGTGTCGACGGCATCGAGACCAACCTGGGCCTGGTGCGCGCCGCGCTCACCGAACCGGCCTTCCGGGCCGCCGCCCACTCGACGGCGACCCTCGCCACGGTCACCGACCCGACCCCCCGCATCGAGGTCGTCGCCGCCGGCACCCTCACCACGGTCCAGGACTGGCCGGGCCGCACCGGCTACTGGCAGGTCGGGGTGCCCCCGTGCGGCCCGATGGACGACCGCTCCTTCCGGCTCGGCAACCGCGCGCTGGGCAACCCGGAGGGCGCGCCCGGCCTCGAATGCACCCTCCAGGGGCCGTCCCTGCGCTTCACCCACGCCACGACCGTCTGCGTGACCGGCGCCCCGGCCCCGGTGACGCTGGACGGCGCCCCGGTCGCGCAGTGGGAACCGGTGACCGTACCGGCGGGCGGGCTGCTGGAGATCGGCGCCCCCTCCGCACACGGGCTGCGCACCTACGTCCTCTTCGCGGGCGGCGGCCTGGACGTGCCGGCCTTCCTGGGCAGTGCGAGCACCTTCACGCTGGGCCGGTTCGGCGGCCACGGCGGGCGGGCGCTGCGCACCGGTGACGTCCTGCACGGCGGCGCCGTCACGGCCGGCGTGCCCGTCGCCGAGCGGCCGTCCTTCGCCGCCGTCTGGCACATCGGGGCCGTCGAAGGCCCGCACGCGGCACCCGAGTTCTTCACCGAGGACGACATCCGTGACTTCTATGCGGCCGAGTGGAAGGTGCACTTCAACTCGGCGCGCACCGGGGTCCGGCTGGTCGGCCCCAAGCCGCGCTGGGCCCGCGCCGACGGCGGCGAGGCGGGCCTGCACCCCTCCAACATCCACGACACCCCCTACTCGGTCGGCGCCGTCGACTACACCGGCGACATGCCGGTCCTGCTCGGCCCCGACGGCCCCTCCCTCGGCGGGTTCGTGTGCCCGGCGACCGTCCTGAGCGGCGAACGCTGGAAACTGGGCCAGCTCCGGCCCGGCGACACGGTCCGGTTCGCCCCGGTCGACGTGACCGGCGCGCCCCGCCCGGAGATCCTCGACGGCGGTGTCCTGGCCCGCGACGGGGACGTGACCTACCGGCGCAGCGGCGACGACAACCTGCTGGTCGAGTTCGGCCCGATGCAACTGGACCTGGCCCTGCGGATGCGCGTCCACGCGCTGATGGAGGCCGTGACGGCGGCGGACCTGCCCGGGGTCACGGACCTCACCCCGGGGATCCGCTCGCTCCAGATCCAGACCGACCCGAGGCTGCTCACCCAGGCCGAACTCCTCACCACCGTCAGGGAGATCGTCCTGAGCCTGCCGCCCACCGACGAACTGGTGGTGCCCTCCCGCACGGTGCACCTCCCCCTCTCCTGGGACGACCCGGCGACCCGCGAGGCGATCGCCCGCTACATGGCGGGTGTCCGCGACGACGCCCCCTGGTGCCCGTGGAACATCGAGTTCATCCGCCGGATCAACGGCCTGGACTCGGTCGAGGACGTCTATCGCACGGTCTTCGACGCCGAGTACCTGGTCCTGGGCCTGGGCGACGTGTACCTGGGTGCCCCGGTCGCCACCCCGCTGGACCCGCGCCACCGCCTGGTCACCACCAAGTACAACCCGGCCCGCACCTGGACCGCCGAGAACTCCGTCGGCATCGGCGGCGCCTACCTGTGCGTCTACGGCATGGAGGGCCCGGGCGGCTACCAGTTCGTGGGCCGTACCACCCAGGTGTGGTCGGGCTGGCAGCAGCGCGGGGCGTTCCGGCCGGGCTCGCCGTGGCTGCTGCGCTTCTTCGACCGGATCAGGTGGTATCCGGTCTCCGCCGACGAACTCCTCGACCTGCGGGCCGACATCACCTCCGGCAGGTTCGTGCCACGCATCGAGGAGGGGACCTTCTCCCTGGCGTCCTACCAGGAGTTCCTCTCCGAACACGCCGATGCCATCGGGGACTTCAGGGCACGCCAGCAGCAGGCCTTCGGCGCGGAGCGGGACGCCTGGGAGGCGGCCGGCGAGTTCGCGAGGGCCCAGGCGGCGACGGCACCCGCGTCCACCGCACCGGCCGAGGTGTCCGTCCCGCCGGGCGGCCGCCTGATAGAGGCCGAATTCGCGGCCTCCGTATGGCAGCTGAACGTGGCCCCCGGCGACGAGGTGACCACCGGCCAGACCCTCCTGGCCCTCGAGGCGATGAAGATGGAGTCCAGGGTGCACGCCCCGATGGCCGGCGTGGTGACGGAGATCCTGGCCAGGCCCGGCGACCAGGTGGAGGCGGGGACGGCGCTGCTCGTCCTGGCGCCGACCGCGAACTGACCGACAGGAGCAACCGACCATGTCCAGCACCGTCTCCCGTGTCCGTGCCGCCTACGCGCGCATCGAAGCGGTCGACCGCCCCGAGATCTGGATCGACCTGCGCCCACGGGAGGATGCCGAGGCGGAGGCCCGGGCGATCGACGAGCGGGTGGCCGCGGGCGAGGACCTCCCCCTCGCCGGGCGCCTGTTCGCCGCCAAGGGCAACATCGATGTACAGGGACTGCCGACGACGGCGGGCTGCCCGGCGTACGCCTACCAGCCGGAGGCCGACGCCCCGGTGGTGGCCCGCCTGCGCGCGGCCGGCGCACTCGTGCTCGGCACGACCAACCTCGACCAGTTCGCGACGGGCCTGGTCGGCACCCGCTCCCCCTACGGCGCGGTCCGCAACGCCGTCGACCCGACCCGGATCAGCGGCGGCTCCAGCTCCGGCTCGGCGGTGGCGGTGGCCCTCGGCATCGTCGACTTCGCGCTCGGCACGGACACGGCGGGTTCGGGCCGGATCCCGGCCGCCTTCAACGGCATCGTCGGCCTGAAGCCCACCCGTGGCCTGGTACCCACGACCGGGGTGGTCCCGGCCTGCGCCTCCCTGGACTGCGTGACGGTGTTCGCCCGCACGCTCCCGGAGGCCGAGCAGGCGCTGTCGTACCTGGCGGCCCCGCCCGACCGCACGCTCCCGCCGCTCCCCCAGCGGGCCCCGGGACCCTGGCGGATCGCGGTCCCGCCGCTCTCCCAACTCGGCGAACTGGAGGAGGGCTGGGCCAAGGCGTACGAGGAAGCGGTCGCGCGTCTCACCGCCTCGGGCGCCTCGGTCCGCCCGCTCGACCTGACCCCCTTCACCGAGGCGGCGGCGATGCTCTACGAGGGCGCGTTCGTGGCGGAGCGCTACACGGCGGTGGGCCCCTTCATCGACAAGCTGCTCTCCTCCGGCGGCGAAGGCCTCGACCCCACGGTGAGCGGCATCATCACCCGAGCCCGCGACATCCCGGCGCACCGGCTCTTCACCGACCAGGACCGCCTGTCCGCCCTGCGTGCCCGTGCCCTGGCCGAGCTGTCCGACGCGGACGCCCTACTGCTCCCCACTGCCCCCGGCCACCCCACTCTGGCCGAGGTCGCGGCCGACCCACTGGGCGCCAACGCCCGCCTGGGCCGCTTCACCAACTCCACGAACCTATTCGACCTGGCGGCGGTGGCGGTACCGGCGGGAGAGGTCGACGGTCTGCCGTTCGGTGTGATGCTGATCGGCCCCGCCTTCACGGACGACCGCCTGGCCACCATCGCCCGCGCCCTGGAGCCGCGGGTGAGCCTGGCGGTGGTGGGCGCCCACCTGACCGGCCAGCCCCTCAACCCTCAGCTCCTGGCCCTGGGCGCGGTACTGGACCGCACGACGACCACAGCACCGACGTACCGCCTCCACGCGCTGCGGACGACCCCACCGAAGCCGGGCCTGGTGCGGGTGGACGAGGGCGGGGCGGCGATCGAGACGGAGGTGTGGAGCCTTCCGGCCGAAGGCCTGGGCCGCCTGCTCGCGACGCTCCCCCGCCCCATGGCGCTGGGCCGCGTGGAGCTGGCGGACGGCAGCCAAGTCCCGGGCTTCCTCTGCGAACCGAGCGCGCTGGCAGACGCAGAGGAAATCACCCACCACGGAGGCTGGCGAGCCTTTTTGGAAGAGGCCTGACACTAGCGCCCCTTCAGGGGCGCGGGGCTGTATTCAATATGCGGCTACCGCCGCGTGAGCGCGACCAGCCACACTCCACCCGCACCCGCCGATGAACCATCACCCCACGGACGAGTAGGCCACAACCCCCCGCAGCACCAGATCAACGGCTTTCCTCGCGTTCTTCCCCACGGTCGAGCCCTCCGCAGGAGAAGCCGCAGCGATCTGCCCGAGCACGTCGATCACCTGCTTGCACCACCGCACGAAGTCCCCGGCCGGCATCTCCGCCTCCCGCAGCACCTCGTCCAGTCCCGTCCCCGAGGCCCACATGTACACGGCCCAGGCGAAGCCGAGGTCCGGTTCCCGCTGCCCGACACCTTCGGTCTGGGTGATCCGGAACTCCTCCTCCAGCGCGTCCAGCCGCCCCCAGATCCGCACCATCTCGCCGAGCGCGGCCTTGGCGTTCCCGGAGGGCAGCTTCGGGGCCATCGCGTCGTCTCCGACCCGCGCCTCGTAGACCAGCGCCGAGACACACGCGGCCAGTTCGGCGGGGCCGAGCCCCTCCCAGACCCCGGCCCGCAGGCATTCGCTGGCGAGCAGGTCGAGTTCGCCGTACAGCCGGGCCAGCCGCTTCCCGTGTTCGGTGACCTCGTCGCCGCGCAGGTAGTCCAGCTCGGTCAGCAGCGCCACGATCCGGTCGAAGGTGCGGGCGATGGTGTTGGTCCGGCCCTCGATCCGCCGCTCCAGCTGCGAGGTGTCCCGCATCAGCCGGTGGTACCGCTCGGCCCAACGGGCGTGGTCCTCACGGTCGTTGCAGCCGTGGCAGGGGTGCGCCCGGATCGCGGTCCGCAGCCGTGCGATCTCACGGTCGTCGGCGGCCTGTGACCGCTTCTTGCGGGCCCGCTCCGGCGGGATGTGCCCGGCCTTGGTGCGCAGCGCGGACGCGAGGTCGCGACGGGACTGCGGGGAGCGGGGGTTGAAGGACTTGGGGATCCGCATCCGCTCCAACGCCTCGACCGGCACCGGGAAGTCCATCGACGCCAGCCGCTTGACCTGCCGTTCGGCGGTCAGCACCAGCGGCCGCGGCCCGTCGTGGTGCTCGAAGCCCCGATGGCCGTTGGACCGCCCGGCGGGCAGCCCGGGGTCCAGGACCAGCGCGAGACCGGCGTACTTGCCCGTCGGCACGTGGATGACATCGCCGGGCTTGAGCTTCTCCAGCGCCACCGCCGCCTCGGCCCGCCGATCGGCCGCGCCCTGCCGGACGAGTTCGGTCTCCCGGTCCTTCAGCTCGCGCCGCAGCCGCGCGTACTCCTCGAAGTCGCCGAGGTGGCAGGTCATGGACTCCTTGTAGCCTTCGAGTCCTTCCTCGTTGCGCTGCACCTGACGGGAGATGCCGACGACCGACTTGTCGGCCTGGAACTGCGCGAACGAGGTCTCCAGGAGTTCTCGCGACCGGTGCCGCCCGAACTGCTCGACCAGGTTGACCGCCATGTTGTACGACGGCTTGAAGCTGGAGCGCAGCGGATAGGTGCGGGTACCGGCGAGCCCCGCGAGGTGCTCGGGGCTGAACCCCCGCTGCCACAGCACCACGGCATGACCCTCGATGTCGATGCCGCGCCGTCCCGCACGGCCGGTCAGCTGGGTGTACTCGCCGGGGGTGATGTCGGCGTGCTGCTCGCCGTTCCACTTGACGAGCTTTTCCAATACCACCGAGCGCGCGGGCATGTTGATGCCGAGCGCGAGGGTCTCGGTGGCGAACACGGCCTTCACCAGGCCGCGTACGAAGAGTTCCTCGACGACTTCCTTGAAGGTCGGGAGCATGCCGGCGTGGTGGGCGGCGATACCGCGCTCCAGGCCCTCCAGCCATTCGTAGTAGCCGAGGACGTGCAGGTCCTCACGCGGGATCGACGAGGTGCGTTCCTCGACGAGGGTGCGCACCTGTTCGCGCGCTTCGTCGTCGTTGAGCCGCAGGCCGGCGTACAGGCACTGCTGGACGGCGGCTTCGCAGGCGGCGCGGCTGAAGATGAAGGTGATGGCGGGCAGCAGGCCCTCGGCGTCGAGCCGTTCGATGACCTCGGGGCGCCCCGGTGTCCACACCCGGGACCGCTGCCGGCGCTCCCGCTCCCGGTCGGCCTCGCGCATGGCCCGCCCGCGCCTGCGGTCCTGGTAGGAGGGTCTGCTCGCCTCCATCCGGGCCAGCCGGGTGAGGTCGGGGTTGACGGCCTTCTTCTGGCCCTCGCCCTCCTCGAACAGGTCGTACATCCGGCGCCCGGCGAGCACGTGCTGGAACAGCGGGACGGGCCGGTGTTCGGAGACGATGACCTCGGTGTCGCCGCGGACGGTGTCGAGCCAGTCGCCGAACTCCTCGGCGTTGGACACGGTCGCCGACAGGGACACCAGGGTCACGGACTCCGGCAGGTGGATGATCACCTCTTCCCAGACGGCGCCGCGGAAGCGGTCCGAGAGGTAGTGCACCTCGTCCATGACCACGTAGCCGAGGCCGAGGAGGGTCTGGGAGCCCGCGTACAGCATGTTCCGCAGCACCTCGGTGGTCATCACGACCACGGGGGCGTCGGAGTTGACGCTGTTGTCACCGGTGAGCAGACCGACCTGGTCCGCGCCGTAGCGGCGGCACAGGTCGGCGTACTTCTGGTTCGACAGCGCCTTGATGGGTGTCGTGTAGAAGCACTTCTTGCCCTGCTCCAGGGCGAGGTGGACGGCGAACTCGCCGACGATCGTCTTGCCGGAGCCGGTGGGGGCGGCCACCAGTACGCCCTTCCCGGCTTCGAGCGCCTGGCAGGCCTCGATCTGGAAGGGGTCGAGGCCGAATTCGTACATCTCGCGGAAAGACGCGAGTGCGGTGGCCTGCTCGGCGGCCCGCCTGCGGGCCGCCGCATACCGCTCGGCCGGTGAGAGGTCCTCTGTCATCGTGCTTTCGAGCGTACCGGTCCCCACTGACAACAGGACGATCATTATCCGGAACATGGGACGACGGACGACAAAGAGGTGCCCGCGCCGTGGGGCGCGGGCACCTCTCTATGGCCGGTACGGACCGGTCAGGTCACGTCGTCGTAGCCGTTGACCCGCTCCGGGGTCTCGGGCAGCCCGCGGCTGGCGGAGACGGTCTCGATCTCGCCGATGTCGTCGGGGGTGAGGTCGAGGTCGGAGGCCTCGTCGTCGCCGGGGCCCTCGGCGTCGCGGCGGCGCCTGCGCCGGTCGTTGAGCAGCGAGAAGAGGACCGCGCCGAAGTACAGCACCCAGATCGGCCCGGCCAGCGCCAGCATGGAGAGCGGGTCGGTGCTCGGGGTGGCGACGGCGGCGAAGACCGTGATCCCGAGGATCATCGCCCGCCACCAGCCGAGCATCCGCCGGCCGGTGACGATGCCGGTGAGATTGAGCATGACCAGCAGCAGCGGCAGCTCGAAGGAGAGCCCGAAGACGATCACCATGCGGGTGACCAGCTGGAGCAGGTCGTCCAGCGGCAGCAGGTTGCTCACGCTGTGCGGGGTGAACTGGAGGAGCACCTTCGCGGTGGTCGGCAGGACCTTGTACGCGAAGAACGCGCCGCCGAAGAAGAGCGGGACGCCGGTGGCGACGAACGCGTAGGCGTACTTCTTCTCGTTCCGGTGCAGACCGGGCGCGACGAAGGCCCACAGCTGGTACAGCCAGACCGGGGAGGCGAAGACCACACCTGCCATCAGCGAGACCTGGAGGGCCAGCGTGAAGGGCGCGAGCAGACCGTTGATCGTGATCTGCGCGCAGGGATGCGAGTCGGACTTGGCCCGGGCCAGTTCACCGAAGGCCTGC
Source organism: Streptomyces sp. NPDC026538 (assembly GCF_055567535.1). NCBI lineage: Bacteria > Bacillati > Actinomycetota > Actinomycetes > Kitasatosporales > Streptomycetaceae > Streptomyces > Streptomyces sp. NPDC026538. The sequence goes on along the minus strand of NZ_JBVHQG010000009.1, from coordinate 220,053 downwards.
TCACAGCCGACCGAGTCGAGGACCGGCTTGGTGAGGAAGTTGATGATGTCGTTGTAGAAGAAGGCGGCGACCACCGTCACGATGACGATGGCCAGCATGGCCTTCGCGAGCCGGTTGCGGAGCTCACGAAGGTGATCTCCGAGAGGCATCCGCCCCTCGGGATCCTTCTCCTGTTTGCGGGCAGACTTGGGCAACCCACGTCCTCATCTCGTGCGGCAGGCCGGGGGTCACCGGCCTTGCGTCAGCGCTGGGTGGTGTCCGACGGCTCGTTGACCGGGCGGGAGCTGGTCACGTCGCCGGGGGCAGCCTGGATGGTGCGCTGGGCCTGGGCCTGCTCGCCGGAGGCGGGCGCCTGGGCGGAGGAGGTGGTGTTGCCCTCTTCCTTCATCGCCTTGGCCTCGCTCTTGAGGATGCGCGCGGACTTGCCGAGCGAGCGAGCCATGTCCGGAAGCTTCTTCGCGCCGAACAGCAGGATGACGACGACAAGGATGAGAATGATCTCGGGAGCTCCGAGCCTTCCGAACATAAGTCTTTACCTTCTCACCGAGGCGGCTGGGTGGGGTGCTGTCCGATCAGTCAGACATGTGTCCGAGTAATCGTGCTGACAGCGATCGTAACGCTCGGGGGTAAACGTCAGGCAATCCCCGTGCGTACGCCCGGTCCGCGGTACGGGCCTCGTTCTCCGCCCCGCGAGCGCCAGCGTACCTGCCGGGGTGGTCACCGTGACAGGGCGAAGTGACGCAAAGCGCTTATGGCGCACTACTCACATCGGTCACACAGCAGGTCTCAGAGGGTGTCCACAGCGCGGGCGGCAGCGGCCGCCGCCCGCTCCAGGTCCTCGGCGGCCCGGTTGATACGCCGTGCGGAGTCCGTGACCTGCGCGCCGAGGCGCCGCGCCTCCAGGAAGACCCGGACGGCGAGCACGCCGAGGACGGCGAGACCCACGAAACCCACAGCTACCGCGAACATCGGCCAGAACATGCGGGTGAGCCTAGACGGTGGGGTGCAGCCGCAGGGTCCTGACCCCGCCGCCGGTGAGCAGCTCGATGATCCGCTCGCCCGCGGGCTTGCGGACCAGGACGTCGCAGTCGGGGCAGGTGAAGGAGTAGAACGTGGTCTTGCTGGTGGCTCCGATGGCCAGCCGCAGGGCGCTCGCGGTGAGCTCGAAACTGCCCCGGCAGTCCGGGCAGCCGGCCTTGAACACCACGGGGACCACTCTTCTCATCCCGGCGAACGCGGCCGCGACCGTCACGTCCCCCGCCCCTGCGGCACCGGAACCCGAAGACTCGTCCAGAACCCCCGAAGACTCGTTCAAATCCCTCGTGCCTGCCCTTCCTCGTCGCCGTGCACCGCATGGTCGTCGTACGCCGCCAGGGCCTCGCGGGCCGCCCGGCGGGCGCTGTCGGCCAGCTCGGGCGGCGACACGATCCGGCCGTCGCCGCCGAGCCTGAGTGCCAGCCGGCGCAGGGAGGCCGGATCGGGGGTGCGCAGAGTGATACGCAGCCCGCCGTCGGGAAGCTCATCCGCGCTGTCGTGCGGGTAGTACTCGGCGACCCAGCGGCCGGCCGGGCCGACCTCGACGACCACCTCGGGGTCCTCGGCGGCGGGCTGTACCAGGGCCTCGGACAGGTCGCGCAGCTCGATCTCGGGGGGCGCGGACGGCTCGTCGAGGATCTTGATCTCGGCGACGCGGTCGAGGCGGAAGGTGCGCCGGGCCTCGGAGCGGCGGCACCAGGCCTCCACGTAGGTGTGGCCGACGCTGACCAGGCGGATGGGGTCGATCTCGCGCTCGGTGACCTCGTCACGGGCCGGCGAGTAGTAGCGGATCCACAGCCGGCGGCGCTCGGAGATCGCCCGGTCGACGTCGGCGAAGACCCCGCCCTCGGACTCGAAGGTCACCGACAGCCGGGCGCTGGCGCCGGCCGTCTCGCCGGCCGCGGTCTCCACCTTGGCGGTGGCCCGCAGCAGCGCCTGCCGGTCGCCCTCGCGCAGTCCGGGCAGGGTGGACACCGCGCGGGCGGCCACCAGCAGCGCGGTCGCCTCGTCGGCGGCGAGCCGGAGCGGCTCGGCGGCCTCCTCGCCGAGCGCGGCGGCGTTGTGCCACCAGATGCGCTCGCCGTCGGTGTCGATGTCCAGCAGATCGCCGCCCCGGAAGCTGGTGCCGCACATGGGCAGCACGTCGAGGTCGGAGACCAGCTCGTCCTCGGTGATGCCGAAGGCACGGGCGACGTCCGCGATCCGGGCGCCGGGGCGCTCGCGCAGGTAGGTCACCAGGGAGAGCATCCGCCGGGTCTGGTCGATGGCGTTCACGGGCCTGACCGGTTTGCCTGCCACTGTCTCGCTCCGCTCCCCCTCAGCCCTTGGCCACGGCACGCAGCCGGTCCACCACGTCCGCGCGCAGCTCGGCCGGCTCCAGGACCACCACGTCCGGCCCGAACTCCACCAGCCAGGCGTCCAGGCCGTGCCCGTACGGAATCTCCAACTCGTCCCAGCCGTCGCCGAGTTCCCGCACCGCCGTGGCCTTCGCCCGAAGGGGGTAGCCGGCACCGGTGCGCAGCCGGATCAGCGCCGAGCGGTCGGCGATCTCACCGGCCCAGCCCGCGACGGTCTCGCGGACGGTGACCACGTCCGGGACGGGCGCGGTGAAGCGGGCGCCCCGGGAGCGGACCCGGCCGGTGATCCGGGACAGCCGGAAGACCCGCTCGGCACCCCGGTCCCGGTCCCAGCCCGCCAGGTACCAGTGGCCGCGCCAGCACTCCAGGGCCCACGGCTCCACGTGCCGGGGCTCGGGGCGGGCGGCGGTGGCCTTGCGGTAGTCGAAGAGGACCGGGCGGCGGTCGCGGCAGGCCAGCATCAGCGGCTCGAAGGCGGCCTCGTGCACCGGGATGCGCGGTTCCAGGGCGCTGTGCGCCTCGTACGGGTCGACGTCCTCGGGCAGCCCGGCGGCGCGCAGCTTCTGCAGGGCTCCGCTGGCCGCGCCGGCGAGGCGGGCCTGCTGCCAGACCTTGGCGGCCAGCCCCAGGGCGGCGGCCTCCTCGGCGTCCAGCGTGATCGGGGGCAGGCGGTTGCTGTCGCGGCGGGCCAGATAGCCGACCTCGCCGTCCAGGTTCTCGACGGTCTCGATCACCAGTCCGAGCTCGCGCAGATCGTCCTTGTCCCGCTCGAACATCCGGTTGAAGGAGTCGTCGGACCCGGCTTCGAGGTAGGCCTCGATGGATTCCCGCAGCTCACGCTTGCTGAGCGGCCGTCTCGTCCCCAGCAGGCACAGCGCCAGGTTCATCAGCCGCTCGGCCTTGGCAATGGCCATCGACGCCCTTCGCCTTCCCTATGGTGCTTCTGACCGATGACCGTACCGCTCCGGAGTGTCACGGCAAAAGCCAGTACCAACAACGGGGACCGAAACGGACAGGACCCGACAAACAACAAGGGCCCGCGCACACGGCACGGGCCCTTGTCCAGCCGGTTTCCGACCGGGACCGATCAGCGCCGGAGCGGCGCCGACCAGGCACGGGGCTCAGACCCCGAGCAGGTCCACGACGAAGATCAGCGTCTCGCCGGGCTGGATCAGCGGGGTCGGGCTCTGGTTGCCGTAGGCGAGGTGGGCCGGGATGGTCAGCTGGCGACGGCCGCCGACCTTCATGCCCTCCACACCCTGGTCCCAGCCCTTGATGACACGGCCCCCGCCCAGCGGGAACCGGAACGGCGCACCCCGGTTCCAGCTGGCGTCGAACTCCTCGCCCGTGCTGAACGCGACACCCACGTAGTGCACGGTGACGGTCTGGCCGGCCTTGGCCACCTCGCCGTCGCCCTCCCAGATGTCCTTGATCTCCAGGTCGGCCGGGGGCTCGCCGCCCGGGAAGTCGATCTCGGGCTTGTCGATGCTCACGTCTCTCGCTCCTGCTTGTGTACGACACGGAACCCGGACAGTCTTTCATCCCCGCCCGGCTCCCGCCCGCGCGACTACATCGCCGCCAGGATGTCCACCGAGAACACCAGCGTCGAACCCTTCTTCACCACACCGCCGCTCGGCGGGTTGTTCCCATAGGCCAGATCCGGCGGTACGACGATCAGCAGCCGGCTGCCCACCTTCTTGCCGGTGATGCCCTGCGCCAGCCCCTTGACGACCTCCTGCATCTGCGCGACCGCGAACTGGGCCAGCCGCCCGCTGTCGTAGGTCTGCTCGAAGGCCTTGCCGCTGTCCCAGACCTCGCCCTTGAACTGACACAGGACCGTCTGCGAGGACTTCACCTCCGGGCCGTCGCCCTCCAGGACGTAGTTCGACACCAGCGTCTTGGGCGGGTCGGCCTTGGGAATGTCGATCGACGGAGCCTTCCCGTCGGTGTTGGTGCCGACCTTGGGCAGCGCGGAGTCGCTCTGCGCGACCTCCTTGCCGGTGCTGGAACTCTTGGAGTTGAAGGAGTTCAGCACATCCACCACGAACACCAGCGTGTCGGTGCCCTTGATACCCGCCTGCGAGTTGCCCGCCGTGCCGTAGCCCCAGGTCGGCGGCACCGCCATCAGCACCCGGCTGCCGACCTTCTTCCCGGCCAGCCCGTACCGCCAGCCGTCGATGATGCTGCCCTGGGCGAGCTGCATGAGCAGCGGCGTACGGTCGTACGACTCGTCGAAGACCTTCGCCGTGGACCAGATCTGCCCGAGGTAGTTGGCCTGGATGAAGTCGTTCTCCGCGACCGTCTTGCCGCTGCCCGCGATCACCGTCTTGACCGCCAGGTCCTTCGACGGGTCCCCGGAACCCTTGGCCACCGTCGGCTTCTCGCCGAACTTCGTACCCGCCGTGATCGCCGGCAACGGCCCGTCCACGATCTTCGGCGGCGGCACCGAGGACGCGGAACCCGACGGCGCCGCGCTGGCCTTGCTGGAAGCGGACTTGTCGTCGCCGCACGCGGCGATCGTGACCAGTCCTGCGGGTACGGCGGCAAGGAGAAGAGAGCGTCGGCGCACGGAAACAGCCTCATAATCGGTCGATCTTGCAGATGCGTGCGCGCAACTCTACGACGTGACACGGGCGCCGTACGGTAAACGTACGGCGCCCGTGTGGCGTTCGCTCACATACCGGCGATGAGCTTCTCCACCCGGTCGTCGACCGAACGGAACGGGTCCTTGCACAACACCGTCCGCTGTGCCTGGTCATTGAGCTTCAGATGCACCCAGTCGACCGTGAAGTCGCGCCGCTGCTCCTGAGCCCGCCGGATGAAGTCACCGCGCAGCCGCGCCCGAGTCGTCTGCGGCGGTACCGACTTGCCCTCGAAGATCTTCAAGTCATTGCAGATCCGCGCGGCTTGACCCTTCCTCTCCAGCAGGTAATACAGACCCCGACGACGGTGAATGTCGTGATAAGCGAGGTCTATCTGCGCCACCCGCGGATGAGACATGGTCATGTTGTGCTTGGCCCGGTACCGCTCGATGAGCTTGTACTTCATCACCCAGTCGATCTCGGTGCCGATCCGGTCCAGGTCCTCGGCCTCGATCGCGTCCAGGGTCCGGCCCCACAGCTCCAGCACCTGCTCGACCGTGCCGGTGCGGATACCGCGCCGCTCGCAGAAGTCCACGGCCTTCTCGTAGTACTCCCGCTGCACCTCCAGGGCGGAGGCCTCCCGGCCGCTGGCCAGGCGCACCTTGCGCCGTCCCGTGATGTCGTGGCTGACCTCGCGGATCGCCCGGATCGGGTTCTCCAGGGTCAGGTCCCGCATCACCGTGCCCGCCTCGATCATGCGCAGCACCAGGTCGGTGGCGCCGACCTTGAGCAGCATGGTCGTCTCGGACATGTTCGAGTCGCCCACGATGACATGCAGCCGACGGTAGCGCTCGGCGTCCGCGTGCGGCTCGTCCCGGGTGTTGATGATCGGCCGGGAACGGGTCGTCGCCGAGGAGACGCCCTCCCAGATGTGCTCCGCGCGCTGGCTGACGCAGTACACCGCACCGCGCGGCGTCTGCAGCACCTTGCCGGCGCCGCACAGCAGCTGCCGGGTCACCAGGAACGGAATGAGGATGTCCGCGAGCCGGGAGAACTCCCCGTGCCGCGCCACCAGATAGTTCTCGTGGCAACCGTAGGAGTTGCCCGCCGAGTCCGTGTTGTTCTTGAAGAGGTAGACGTCGCCCGCGATTCCTTCCTCGTGCAGGCGTCGTTCGGCGTCCACCAACAGTCCTTCGAGAATGCGCTCGCCGGCCTTGTCGTGGGTGACCAGTTCGGTCACGTTGTCACATTCGGGTGTCGCGTATTCCGGATGTGATCCCACGTCGAGATAGAGCCGGGCGCCGTTACGAAGAAAGACATTGCTGCTACGGCCCCATGACACGACACGGCGGAAGAGGTACCGCGCCACCTCGTCAGGCGACAGGCGGCGCTGTCCCCTGAACGTGCACGTGACGCCGTACTCGTTCTCCAGCCCGAAAATGCGGCGGTCCATGACTGAACATTACGCCCGATCCCCTGAGCTGAAACGGGGTTCGGCAGCACGATTTGGATCATTTTCCGATGAAGCCGCAACCACCGCGCCACCACCGGGAGCTGCGAGGACCCGCCCCGTGGCCATCAGGACCAGCAACGACACGCCCCCCGCCGCACCCGGCACCGCGAAGCCCCACAGCGCCCCGCCCGCCTCGACGACCGGGCCCGCCAGGCCCGTTCCGACCGAGGCCCCCACTGTGAACGTCGTCACAAGCCAGGAGAAAGCCTCGGTAACCGTCCCCATCGGCGCGTGCCGGTCCACCAGCACGAACGCACATGCGATCGCCGGCGCCAGGAACACCCCCGCCAGCACGGTGAGCAACACCATGGCCACCGCATCCGGCATCACCATCAGCGGCAGATAACACACCGCCAGAAGCGCCACCAGCACCCGCAGTCGCACCGCCGGCTCCCCATGCCACCGCCGCGCCCCGTACACCGAGCCACCGAGCAGCGCGCCCAGCCCGAGCCCCGCCATCATCCAGCCGTACACCCCGTCACCGCCGTGCTCGTCCGCGTACGGCACCGACGCCACCGTGATGGAACCCATCGCGATCCCGACGAACAGGAACGCGCCCAGCAGCGCCAACAGCCCGGACGACCGCAGCGCGCCCAGCCAGTGCGCCTCGCGCGGCGCCGAACGCCACGCGCGCGAGGGCGGCGAGAGGACCACGGAGAGCGCACCGAGCACGCCCACCGCGTTCACCACCAGCAGCGCCGCCTGCGCCGACCACAGCGACACGCACAACGTCACCAGCAACGGCCCCACCGTGAACATGACTTCCTGCGCCACCGCGTCCATGGCATACGCCGTGTGCACCTGGTCCTCCTTGCCGAGCACACTCGGCCACAGGGCGCGCAGACCGCCCTCCAGGGGAGGCGTGAACAGGCCCGCCGCGGCCACGCACGCGTACGCCGGCGGCAGCGCATCGGTGCCGGCGAAGGCGAAACCGGCCATGGCGAGAGCCGACGCGACAGCCGCGGGCAACTGGACCCGCGGCTGCCCGTGCACATCCACCAACCGGCCCAGCACCGGCTGACCCACCGCGTTGGCGACCCCGTACACGGCCGCGAGCACCCCCGCCAGGCTGTACGTACCGCCCTGCGCACGTACGAACAGCACGATCGCGAGCGCGGCCGTGGCGTTCGGCAGTCGGCCCACCAAGGTGCCCGTCAGCAGGCGGACCGCGTGCCTCGCCCTGAGGATCTCCAGGTATCCCGCGGCCATGATCCGCCTCCAAGTTTTACGTATAACCTCGGCTCCCATACGTACCATGTGCGCAGTTCACACGTCCAGACGAAGGAGCCCGCACCCGGTGGCACGCAGCAGCACGCGCCCGACGAGCCGCGACGTCGCCCAGGCCGCCGGCGTCTCCCAGGCAGCCGTGTCACTCGTCCTCGGCGACAAATGGCGCGGCCGCGTCTCCGAGGCCACCGCCGCACGCGTCCGGGAAGCCGCACGCGACCTCGGCTACCGCCCCAACCTCGCCGCCCGCAACCTCCGCCTCGGCCACACCCGCACCGTCCTCCTCGTCGTCCCCGCCCTCACCACCGAGTTCTTCGCCGGCGTCTACACCGGCGCCGCCCGCGTGGCCGCCGACCACGGCTTCGGCGTGGTCCTCTACCCCTCCCCCGAAGGCATCGGCCCCATCCGAGACCCCTTCGCCTCCGCCCAGGCCGCCCTCGACGGCGTCATCGCCTCCTCCATGGCCGCCGACGCCCTCACCGCCATCCGCGGCGACCAGCTCCCCCTGGTGATGCTCGACAGCGACCCGGACGGCAGCCTCGGAGCCGCCACCGTCAACCTGGACATCGCCGACGGCGTACGTCAGGCGGCCGAACACCTGCTGGGCCTCGGCCACCGCCGCTTCCTCCACCTGGCCGCCGACGTCGCCTCCTGGACCTTCGAGGTCCGTGCCCGCGAACTGGCCGCACGCACGGCACAGGTACCCGGCACCTCGGTACACACCGTCCACGCCCCGATCTCCATCGAAGGCGCCCGCACGGCCACCGAGGCCGCCCTCGCCGCACCCGGCCCCCACCCCACCGCCCTCGTCTGCGACGACGACAAACTCGCCGCCGGCGCCTACAAGGCCCTGCGCCGCCACGGCCTGCGGATCCCCGACGACATCTCCGTCACCGGCCTCGACGACCTCGCCCTCGCCACCGCCATCGACCCCGAACTCACGACCGTACGACTGGACGCCGAACTCTTCGGCGAACGCGGCATGCACGCCCTCCTCGCCGTCATGGAAGGCCGCACGCCGGAAGGCCGGGACATCCCCGTCGAACTGGTCGTACGAGGCTCCACAGCGCCCCCGCGGAAGTCCTAGGGCCTGTCTGAGCCGCACACACCCGCGCCCCGCCCGGACGACTCGCCGGACGGGGCGCACAGAGCGGGTGGCAGCGGGGACTACTCGACGTCTCCGCCGGACTCCTCCGCCTCGTCGGTGGCCACAGCCGTGGCCGCACCCTGTGACTCCAGCAACCGGGACAGCTGCGGGCCGCCGATACGCCTGAACTTGCGCTTCTGCGGACGCGTACGGTCCAGCACCGCAACCTCCAGCCGCTCCGACGGAATCTCCCGCTGCGTGCCGTTCGACTCCCGCGACAGAGCCGTCACCGCCAGCTTCAGAGCCTCCGCGAGCGTCATACCGTCCCGGTGCTCACGGTCCAGATAACTGCTGATCTGCTCCGCATTGCCACCGACCGCGACCGAACCGTGCTCGTCCACGATCGAACCGTCGTGCGGCAGCCGATAGATCTGGTCACCCTCCGGGGTCTCCCCGACCTCGGCGACCACCAACTCCACCTCGTACGGCTTCTCGGCCGCACTGGAGAAGATCGTGCCCAGCGTCTGCGCATAGACGTTGGCAAGACCACGCGCCGTCACATCGTCACGGTCATAGGTGTAACCACGCAGGTCGGCATAGCGCACACCACCGATCCGCAGATTCTCGTACTCGTTGTACTTACCGGCGGCCGCGAAACCGATCCGGTCATAGATCTCGCTGAACTTGTGCAGCGCACGGGAGGGGTTCTCACCGACGAACACGATGCCGTCGGCGTACTGGAGCACCACCAGGCTCCGACCGCGCGCGATGCCCTTCCGGGCGTACTCCGCACGGTCCGCCATGGCCTGCTGAGGTGAGACATAGAACGGCGTCGACACCGGTATCCGTCCCCTTCCTTAGGGTTCCGTCGAAGTCACTGGGATCACCTTCACAACAAGCGCCGAGCGCCTCAGAGCAGCGCCGCGCGCGGACCGTCCGGCTCCTCCAGACGGCGCGCCAGCACCGCGCGGGCGAGCTCGGAGGACTCGTCGTCGGTGAGCCGGCGGAACCCGTCCTCGGTGATCACGGTGATGATCGGGTAGATCCGGCGGGCGACATCGGGACCACCGGTCGCCGAGTCGTCGTCGGCCGCGTCGTACAGGGCCTGCACCACCAGTGTGGTCGCCTGCTCCTCGCTCAGGTCCTCACGGAACAGCTTCTTCATGGCCCCGCGCGCGAAGACCGAGCCGGAGCCCGTCGCGGAGAAGTTGTGCTCCTCGGAACGGCCACCGGTGACGTCGTACGAGAAGATCCGCCCCTTGCCCCGGTCCACGTCGAACCCGGCGAACAGCGGCACGACCGCCAGCCCCTGCATCGCCATGCCGAGGTTGGAACGGATCATCGTCGACAGCCGGTTCGCCTTGCCCTCCAGAGACAGCTGCGCACCCTCGACCTTCTCGAAGTGCTCCAGCTCCAACTGGAAGAGCTTGACCATCTCCACGGCGAGGCCGGCGGTGCCGGCGATGCCGACCGCCGAGTACTCGTCGGCCGGGAACACCTTCTCGATGTCGCGCTGGGCGATCACGTTCCCCATCGTGGCCCGACGGTCACCGGCGAGCACCACGCCCCCGGGGAAGGTCACCGCGACGATCGTCGTCCCGTGCGGCGCCTCGATCACCCCCTGCGTGGGCGGCAACTGCCGCTTGCCGGGCAGCAACTCCGGCTGGTGCTCACCGAGAAAGTCCATGAACGAAGAGGACCCAGGCGTCAGGAAGGCAGCTGGTAGACGCCCGGTGCTACGAGTGTTGGCTTCCACGCGTTTCCTTCCAGGTAGTCGGCTGCTCGGTTGATCGTCTCGGGGGCGTCCCTCAACAGACCGACGGCCGAATTGCAGTTGAAGCACAGTACGCCTCGGACCCTACCCGTCTTGTGGCGGTGATCCACATGAACGGCGGGGGCGGATGGGCGGATACGGCGGACGCCCCGTTGCGAGGCGATCAGCGACGCAAGGCGATCAGCGACTCGCGCTCGGACTCTGACTCGGTGAGGCCGACAGGCGCCGAGGGTTCGACCGCTTGACTGCGAAGGCTGCGCGCGGCTTGGCGTCACCAGGCCGTGCGCAGCGCTTCACGCTCAGGTCCCCCGACACTCCCGATCTCCATTCACCTTCGGTTCGAAGGGAAAAGGGGTCTACTGCCCACCCTTTTGAACGAAGGAGCGCACGAAGTCCTCTGCGTTCTCCTCGAGTACGTCGTCGATCTCGTCCAGCACCGAGTCCACGTCGTCGCTCAGCTTCTCGTGGCGCTCCTTGAGGTCCTCCGAAGCCTGCGCTTCCTGCGTCTGCTCCTCGGCCTCCTCGGTGGAACGTGTGGCCTTCTGCTGTCCGCCGCCGGTGTCCTTGGTTGCCATAACCCTCACCCCGCTCAGTTCGCGTTCGCCCGACATGGTCGACAGGTCGGCATTCCTGCCGATCGGTGGTGATCAGACCCTACAAGCCGGGTCCGACATCGGCCCCGCAGTTTCTCCAACGTACGGGGGCCACCTCGATGATTCCCGGGCGGCGGGATTTTGACCCCGGTCGCCCGGTACGGCCCGGGTGCCCGTTCAGCCGCCGGAGAGGACCCTGACCAGGTCTTCTGCGGTGCGGCAGCGGTCCAGGAGCTCCTTGACGTGATTTCGCGTTCCGCGTAGCGGTTCCAGGGTTGGGACGCGCTGGAGGCTGTCCCGGCCGGGGAGGTCGAAGATGACCGAGTCCCAGCTGGCGGCGGCTACGTCGTCGGCGTACTGCTCGAGGCAGCGGCCGCGGAAGTAGGCGCGGGTGTCCTCCGGCGGGCTCGTGCGGGCCTTGTCGACGTCGGCCTCGGCCAGCAGCCGCTTGATGCGTCCGCGGGCCGCGAGGCGGTTGTAGAGGCCCTTCTCGGCCCGTACGTCGGCGTACTGGAGGTCGAGGAGGTGGAGCTTGGCGGCGTCCCAGTCGAGGTCGTCGCGGCGCCGGTAGCCCTCCATGAGTTCCTTCTTGGCCACCCAGTCGAGTTCGCCGGAGAGACTCATGGGGTCGTTCTCCAGGCGGTTGAGGGTGTCCTCCCAGCGCTGCAGCACGTCCCTGGTCTGTTCGTCGGCGTCGGCGCCGTAGCGCTCCTCGACGTATTTGCGGGAGAGCTCGTAGTACTCCATCTGAAGCTGGACGGCGGTGAGTGTGCGGCCGCTGCGGAGCGTGACGAGGCGCTTGAGGCTGGGGTCGTGGGAGACCTGGTGGAGCGTCCGTACGGGCTGGTCGACGGCGAGGTCGACCGCGATGAAGCCGTCCTCGATCATCGAGAGGACCAGGGCCGTGGTCCCGAGCTTGAGGTAGGTCGAGATCTCCGAGAGGTTCGCGTCGCCGATGATCACGTGCAGCCGGCGGTACTTCTCGGCGTCCGCGTGCGGCTCGTCGCGGGTGTTGATGATGGGGCGCTTGAGGGTCGTCTCCAGGCCGACCTCGACCTCGAAGTAGTCGGCACGCTGACTGAGCTGGAAGCCGTGTTCGTGGCCGTCCTGGCCGATGCCGACGCGGCCGGCGCCGGTGACGACCTGGCGGGAGACGAAGAAGGGGGTGAGGTGGCGCACGATGTCCGAGAAGGGGGTTTCCCGCTTCATCAGGTAGTTCTCGTGCGTGCCGTAGGAGGCGCCCTTGTTGTCGGTGTTGTTCTTGTAGAGGTGGATGGGCTGGGCGCCGGGGAGCTGGGCGGCTCGTTCGGCGGCCTCGGCCATGATGCGTTCGCCGGCCTTGTCCCAGAGGACGGCGTCGCGGGGGTTGGTGACCTCGGGGGCGCTGTACTCGGGGTGGGCGTGGTCCACGTAGAGGCGGGCGCCGTTGGTGAGGATGACGTTTGCGAGGCCGATGTCCTCGTCGGTGAGCTGGCTGGCGTCGGCGGCCTCGCGGGCGAGGTCGAATCCCCGGGCGTCCCGCAGCGGGTTCTCCTCCTCGAAGTCCCAGCGGGCGCGGCGGGCCCGGTGCATCGCCGCCGCGTAGGCGTTGACGATCTGGGATGAGGTGAGCATGGCATTGGCATTGGGGTGGCCGGGGACGGAGATGCCGTACTCCGTCTCGATGCCCATTACTCGCCGTACGGTCATGCGGCCCTCCTTGCCCGGCGGAGCCCTCGGTCGTGGGCTCCGCTCGCGTACCGCTGGTGCTCCGGTGCGTGTGCGGTGCCCGTCCCCGCACTGCGCGACTCGGCGGTAGGAACGAGCCTAGAACGCCTCTGCGCTGGTGGGGAGATCATTTGCGTCATTGCCTTGCTCGCCTCGGTTCCGGTTTTGGCCGGAAAAACAGTCGGCTGCGGGTACCCGGTGGGGGCACCCGCAGCCGCCCTGTGTTTTACAGGTACTGCCCGGTGTTCGCCACCGTGTCGATGGAGCGCCCGGTGTCGGCGCCCTGCTTTCCGGTGATGAGGGTACGGATGTAGACGATCCGTTCGCCCTTCTTTCCGGAGATTCGGGCCCAGTCGTCGGGGTTGGTGGTGTTGGGCAGGTCCTCGTTCTCCTTGAACTCGTCCACGCAGGCCTGGAGGAGGTGGGAGACGCGGAGACCCTTCTGCTTGTGCTCGAGGAAGTCCTTGATCGCCATCTTCTTGGCTCGTCCGACGATGTTTTCGATCATCGCGCCGGAGTTGAAGTCCTTGAAGTAGAGGACTTCCTTGTCGCCGTTGGCGTAGGTGACTTCCAGGAAGCGGTTTTCCTCGGATTCGGCGTACATGTGTTCCACTGCCGTCTGGATCATGCTGGCGACGGTGGTGGCCTTGCTGCCGGCGTGCTCGCCGACGTCGTCGGAGTGCAGCGGGAGGCGCTCGGTGAGGTACTTGCCGAAGATGTCCTTGGCCGCCTCTGCGTCCGGACGCTCGATCTTGATCTTCACATCGAGGCGGCCGGGGCGAAGGATGGCGGGGTCGATCATGTCCTCGCGGTTGGAGGCGCCGATGACGACCACGTTCTGCAGGCCTTCGACACCGTCGATCTCGGCGAGCAGCTGGGGGACGATGGTGTTCTCCACGTCCGAGCTGACACCGGAGCCGCGGGTGCGGAAGAGGGATTCCATCTCGTCGAAGAAGACGATGACGGGGGTGCCCTCGCTGGCCTTCTCCCGTGCACGCTGGAAGACGAGACGGATCTGCCGCTCGGTCTCGCCGACGTACTTGTTCAGGAGTTCGGGGCCCTTGATGTTGAGGAAGAAGCTCTTGCCGGCGGCCTGGCCGGTGACCTCGGCGACCTTCTTGGCCAGCGAGTTGGCGACGGCCTTGGCGATGAGCGTCTTGCCGCATCCGGGGGGCCCGTAGAGCAGGACGCCCTTGGGCGGACGCAGTTCGTGCTCCTTGAACAGGTCCGGGTAGAGGTAGGGGAGCTCGACGGCGTCGCGGATGGCCTCGATCTGGCCGCCGAGACCACCGATCTGCTCGTAGCCGATGTCGGGGACCTCTTCGAGGACGAGTTCCTCGACCTCGCTCTTGGGAACGATCTCGTAGACGTAGCCGGAGCGGGGTTCGAGCAGCAGGGCGTCGCCGGGCCGGATGTTCACGTCCAGCAGCGGCTCGGCGAGCCGCACCACCCGCTCCTCGTCGGTGTGCCCCAGTACCAGGGCGCGTTCGCCGTCCTCGAGGATCTCCTTGAGGGTGACGATGTCGCCGACGCGCTCGTACTTCATGGCCTCGACCACGTTGAGCGCTTCGTTGAGCATGACTTCCTGGCCGCGCCTGAGGTCGTCCAGGTCAACGCTTGGACTGACGTTCACCCGCAGTTTGCGACCGCCGGTGAAGATGTCCGCGGTGCCGTCCTCGTTGGCTTGCAGGAAGACACCGAAGCCGGCCGGCGGCTGTGCGAGTCGGTCGACTTCCTCCTTGAGGGCCACGATCTGGTCGCGGGCCTCGCGGAGTGTGTTCGCGAGTCGTTCGTTCTGGGCGGACACGCCGGCCAGGTTCGTCTGCAGCTCGACGATCCGCTCTTCGAGAATCCTCGTGTGTCGCGGAGAGTCGGCGAGCTTGCGTCGCAGGACGGCGATCTCCTGCTCAAGGTAGGCAATCTGCCCGGCGGGGTCGTCGGACCCTCGTCCCGGGCGGATGCCGCGGTTCATGTCGTCGTCGTGGGCTGCCACGGTCCTCACCTCCTCCAAGGGGAGCTGGACGCTTCCAGACCCTACCTGGGTGGGTGTCGATTGAAACCCCTAGATCACAAAGACTGTCAAGGTGTGTCGTCGGTCACCCATCGCTTCTCCCCCGTGCCCGGTGGATACCCACTCAACGCGATTTAGAAGCTGCGTGTTCCGGGCCGGGAACGGTCAAAACCCTTCGTGACTGACCGGAGTTGTCCGCTCCGATGCCGGTTCAGGGGTTGTGCCCCGGTGAGGGCCTCCTTACACAGAGCAACCGGCCGGGTGGCACGGGTGATCGCGGACGCCTGCCAGGGGTTGGCTCAAGTCGATCGATCCGGTGGCCGAGCGCCGTCCTCCGCGCGGCCCGGTGCGCCGTGTGCGCGGCCGGAGGGGGCGCCGGGGGGCGGGTGGGTGCGCGGGCGGCGGCCACGGCCGGGGGCGGTTCGGGCGGGGGTAGGGTCAAGGGAGTCCAACACCCGCCGGGGCGGGACCGGGTGACCGCCGGGTCCGGCTGCCGGCGCTTTCGACGGCAGGAGAGATGACCGTGCAGCAGGAGGCCCTGGCCGGCGCGGAGGCGCTTGAGGTCTGGATCGACCAGGATCTTTGTACGGGTGACGGGATCTGTGCCCAGTACGCCCCGGAGGTGTTCGAGCTGGACATCGACGGCCTGGCCTACGTGAGGGGCGTGGGCGACGAGCTGCTGCAGACGAAGGGGGCGACGGCGCCGGTGCCGTTGCCGCTGCTGACGGACGTGGTGGATTCGGCGCGGGAATGTCCGGGCGAGTGCATTCATGTGCGCCGGGTCACGGACCGGGTCGAGGTGTACGGGCCGGACGCGGAGTGACTTTCCGGCCACCCCGCGTGGCCCCTGGGTCGTGCGGGTGCGGCGGTCAGACGCTGTGGGTGGCCGCGGGGGTGGAGCGGACGAACGTGTGGCCGTTCCACTGCCAGGTGGCGGCGGTCTTCACGTCCGGGCAGCAACTGGGCACATTGTCCGAGGAATAGCCGAGCAGGGTCGCGGTGACCGTTTTGGCGGCCAGGGTGAAGTCGGTGACCGTGAGCCGGTCCTTGGGGTCGACGAGCGTGGCCACGACACGGGGCCGGGTGGCGTCGGCGGCCTGGGTGAGGACGTAGACGCCGTCGGGCGGGGTGCCCATGGCCGAGTCGCAGTGGACCACCGCCACGGTTTCCGGTCTGCCGTCGCCGTCAAGGTCGCCGGTGGCCTTCTTGACGACCGCCTCCTTCACGGGACCGCAGTCGAGGGGGAAGTCCACGCCGGTGGTGCTGGGCGGCGCGGTGGCCGCGGGGGTGGGCTTCGGCTCGGTGCCGGCCGTCGGCTGGGCGGCTTTGGCCGCGCCCGGCTGGAAGAGGGATGACAGCGCGATGACACCGGTCAGGGCCGTGGCCGTGGCCAGCCAGTGCATGGGGCGGGTGTCGGTGTGGGCGAGCTCCGGGACCACGGATTGCTGCACTAGGAGTGTCTCCTGCGAGGCCTGTGCTGGTGGGGATGGCCTGCATAGTGCCACACGTCACAGCGGGTGGGGAACGGCGGGGTGGCCTTCCGGCACCGGGCGGCTGACGCCGCCGAGGAGCCTTCCCTGGCGCCGGAACCACGCCACCGACGGTCGGCTTCCGCCCCGGACGCGCGGCCTCCCTGACGGCGCGAAGCCACCCCGACGGCGGGGGTGGGCTTCCTCCGTGACGGCGGGAAGCCTCCGCGGTGGCGAGAGGGGCTTTCATGGTGGCGCAGCCGGCTTCCGGGCCGGCAGGGCTGGTGTCCACGGGCGAGGGACTCCGTGGTCCTGCGCCGCGTGGAAGCCAGGTCGACGTCCTGCCGTGTCAACGCGTGAGCGTCGCTGCCGAGTTCCGGTGGGGTCGGG
The DNA here is from genome assembly GCF_055567535.1 of Streptomyces sp. NPDC026538. Classification (NCBI taxonomy): domain Bacteria; kingdom Bacillati; phylum Actinomycetota; class Actinomycetes; order Kitasatosporales; family Streptomycetaceae; genus Streptomyces; species Streptomyces sp. NPDC026538. The sequence continues at coordinate 203,307 of NZ_JBVHQG010000009.1, read as the reverse complement.
GGAACTCGGCAGCGACGCTCGTACGTTGACGCGGCGAGGAGATGACGGGACGGCTCAGCGGCCGGCGCCGCCGTCGGCGTTGGGACCCTCGTAGTCCTCGCCGTAGGCGCCCTTGGCGGGGCGGCGGCGGCGCATGGGCGGCTCGACGCCGTCGGCGAGGCGGCGCGCGGTCAGCAGGAAGCCGGTGTGGCCGATCATCCGGTGGTCGGGGCGGACGGCGAGGCCTTCCACGTGCCAGTTGCGGATCATCGTCTCCCAGGAGGTCGGCTCGTTGAAGCAGCCGATCTCGCGGATGGACTCCACGGTCCGCGCGAGCTGGGTGGTGGTGGCGACGTAGCAGCAGAGGATGCCGCCGGGCACGAGCGCCTTGGAGACGGCCTCCAGGCACTCCCAGGGGGCGAGCATGTCGAGGATGACGCGGTCGACGTCGGTGTCCGACAGGTTGTCCTGGAGATCGCCGACGGTGAGCTGCCAGGCGGGGTGCGGGCCGCCGAAGTAGCGCTCCACGTTCTGCTGGGCGATCTCGGCGAAGTCCTCGCGGCGCTCGTAGCTGTGCAGCATGCCCTGGTCGCCGATGGCGCGCAGCAGGAAGCTGCTGAGCGAGCCGGAGCCGACGCCGGCTTCGACGACGCGTGCGCCGGGGAAGATGTCGGCGAAGGAGAGGATCTGCCCCGCGTCCTTGGGGTAGACGACGGCTGCCCCGCGGGGCATGGACAGGACGTAGTCGGGGAGCAGGGGGCGCAGCGCGAGGTAGGCCACGTTGCCGGTGGTGCGGACAACGCTGCCCTCGGGAGCACCGATCAGTTCGTCGTGCGGGAAGGAGCCCTTGTGGGTGTGGAAGTTCTTCCCTGCTTCGAGCGTGAACGTGTAGTGGCGGCCCTTGGGGTCGGTCAGCTGTACCTGGTCCCCGACCTTGAAGGGCCCGCGCCTGCGGGCGGCACCGGTCGGTTCGGACATGTGAACAGCCTACCGGGGTTTGTGGAGGGGTCCGACCACGAGGGCCTGTCCTAGGCCGGCCGCGCCATGGCCCTGACGAAGGCCCGTTCCACGTCCGCTGCCGAGAGGACGCCGTAGATCTCGCCGGTCTCCTCGACCACCAGGTATTCGGTGGCGGGGGTGGCGCGCAGCACGTCGAGGAGTTCCTCGCCCGCCAGTTCCGCGGAGACGCGCATGCCGTCGGTGAGGTCCTGGGCGAGGCCGCTGACGGCCACCCAGGGGCGGCGGTGCTCGGGTACGCCGACGATGGCGGCCTCGCGGACCAGGGAGAGCGGGGTGCCGTCGGCGTCCACGACGACCAGGGCGCGGGCCCCGGCGGCGTTGGCGCGGCGCAGGGCCTCGGAGAGGGGGGTCTCGGTCTCGACGGGGACGGCACGGCGGGTGAGGGTGCGGGCGCGCAGCTCCGGGAGGTGCTCGCGCAGCCGTGCCATGCGCAGGCTGTTGCCGGCGCCGGTCCAGATGATCGCGGCGAGGACGGCGGCGAGCAGGCCGTCGGTGAGGGCGTCCATGCCGTTGGCGTCCTCGGTGCCGCCGCCGAAGGCGCCCGAGTAGTTGAGCAGCGGGAGGCCGATCAGGACGGAGACGGCGAGGGCGCGGCCGACCCAGGCGGCGGCGATGGTGCCGCTCATGGGTCTGCCGGTGATCTTCCAGACGACCGCGCGGAGCATCCGGCCGCCGTCGAGGGGCAGGCCGGGCAGCAGGTTGAAGATGGCCACGATGAGGTTGGAGACCATCAGCCCGGCGAGCAGGACGCCGGGGACCGTGCCGGGCTCGACGGGCTGCATGGCGAGGTAGAAGAGGCCGGAGAGGACGAGGGAGAGCAGTGGGCCGACGAAGGCCAGCACGAACTCCCGTCCGGGGGTCTCGGCTTCCTTCTCGATCTCGGAGACACCGCCGAAGAACTGCAGCTGGATGCGGCGGACCGGGAGTTTGAAGCGGATCGCGGCGACCGTGTGGGCGAGTTCGTGGACCAGGACGGAGGCGTAGAAGGCGATGGCGAAGAAGAGGGAGACGAGGTAGCGGGCGGCGCCGAGTTCGGGCAGCACACGGTCGAGCTGGCCGCCGAAGACCCAGGTGATCAGTGCGGCGACGACGAACCAGCTGGGGGCGACGTAGACGGGGACGCCGAAGGGCCGCCCCATGAGCAGGCCGCCGCCGGGTTCCTTGGGCCGCTGCGGCGGCCGCCCCTTGGCCATGCCGGAGTGCGCGTGGCCGCGCCCGCCCGTCTCGTGGGGGCCGCCGTCGCCGGTGCGGTCGGGACCGCCGACGCCGGGGTGGTCGGGACCGCCGACGCCGGGATGGTCGGGGCCGGGAGCGCCGGGCGTGCCGGTCCCGTCAGGGCTGGAGGCCGGTGGACCGGGAGGTGTCTTGGCGTTCTCGTTCTCCGGCGTGGGCGGTTCCGCGGACGGCTCCGGCTCCGGTTTCCCGGTGTCGGCGGGTGTCCCGGCCTGTGGGGGATCCGTCGGGGCGTCGGTGGGGTCCGGGCCTCCGTCGTTGGTCGGGGCCGTAGGACCTGCGGGCTGCTCGGTCGGTTCGGCGTCGTCCGACCGGGGCTGCCCGCTCCCGCCGCTCACGTCCACGGTGTCCCCTCGTTAGAAACGTCGTCTCCGGTCGATGGTATGCGGCCGTCGTGACGCGTTTCGCCCCGGCACCCCTTGTGTTGGCCGGGGCGTCGCGCGGGTTGGGTGACTGTCAGTGGCGGGCCGTATGGTCTGTGGTCATGGAGAGCAGCATGGAGGACGCTTCGCGGGCTCAGGGCGCGGCCGTCACGCAGGGGGAAGAACCGGTCACGGCGGTGCGGGCGGCGCCGGCCGGTCCGCCGGCGTCGCTGTCGCCGTCGCGGGCCAGTGACTTCATGCAGTGTCCGTTGCTGTACCGGTTCCGGGTGATCGACCGGCTGCCGGAGAAGCCGAGCGAGGCGGCGACCCGGGGGACGCTGGTGCACGCGGTGCTGGAGCGGCTCTTCGACGCGCCCGCCGCGGAGCGGACGGCGCCGCGGGCCAGGTCGCTGGTTCCGGGGCAGTGGGACCGGCTGCGGGAGAGCAGGCCGGAGGTCGGTGAGCTGTTCGCGGACGATCCCGAGGGCGAGCGGCTGGCCCGCTGGCTGGGCGAGGCGGAGCAGCTCGTCGAGCGCTGGTTCACGCTGGAGGATCCGGCGCGGCTGGAGCCGGTGGAGCGGGAGCTGTTCGTCGAGACCGAGCTGGAGTCCGGCCTGCGGCTGCGCGGGATCATCGACCGGGTCGATGTGGCGCCGACGGGCGAGGTGCGGATCGTCGACTACAAGACCGGCAAGGCGCCGAGACCCGAGTACGCCGAGGGCGCGCTGTTCCAGATGAAGTTCTACGCCCTGGTGGTGTGGCGGCTGAAGAACGTGGTGCCCCGGCGGCTGCAGCTGGTCTATCTCGGCAGCGGGGACGTGCTGACGTACGACCCGGTGCTCGCCGATCTGGAGCGGGTGGAGCGCAAGCTGCTCGCACTGTGGGAGGCGATCCGGCAGGCGACGGAGTCCGGGGACTGGCGGCCGCGTCCGACGAAGCTGTGCGGCTGGTGCGACCATCAGGCGCACTGCCCGGAGTTCGGCGGTACTCCCCCGCCGTACCCGCTGCCGGTGAGGTCGGCCGAGTCCGGGGACGCCCCGCAGGGCAGAATGGGCGCGGACTAGCTAAGGAGACTCACTGTGGCCATCCGCGTCCTACTGGTCGACGACCAGCCGCTGCTGCGAACCGGGTTCCGGATGATCCTGGAGGCCGAGCAGGACATCGCGGTCGTGGGCGAGGCCGGAGACGGCCTGCAGGCTCTCGACCAGGTGCGCGCCCTCCAGCCGGATGTGGTGCTGATGGACATCCGGATGCCGCGGATGGACGGCGTGGAGGCGACCCGGCAGATCACCGGGCCCGGCCGGGACGGCCCGGCGAAGGTGCTGGTGCTGACCACGTTCGATCTGGACGAGTACGTGGTGGAGGCGCTGCGTGCGGGAGCCAGCGGCTTCCTGCTGAAGGACGCGCCGGCCAATGAGCTGGTGCAGGCGATCCGGGTGGTGGCGGGTGGCGAGGCGATGCTGGCGCCGAGCATCACGCGCCGGCTGCTGGACAAGTACGCCACGCATCTGCCGTCCGGTGAGGAGCCGGTGCCGGACACCCTGCACACCCTCACGGACCGTGAGGTGGAGGTGCTGAAGCTGGTCGCGCGGGGACTGTCGAACGCGGAGATCGCCGCCGACCTGTTCGTCAGCGAGACCACCGTGAAGACGCATGTGGGGCATGTGCTGACCAAGCTGGGGCTGCGGGACCGGGTGCAGGCGGCGGTGTACGCGTACGAGAGCGGCCTGGTGCGTCCGGGCGCCCAGTAGGACGCGCCACGCGAAGCCCGGCAGGACGCGCTACGACGGGAAGGGCGCCCCACTCGATGGAGTGGGGCGCCCTTCCCGTCGTATGAACGGCGTGTGACCGGTCGTCAGCTGCTGGAGCCGCGGCCGAGCTCCCACAGCTGCAGGCTGGAGGAGGAGTTGAGGGCGTAGGCGACGCCCGTGATGTCGTCGCGGGCGGCGACGTACTGCTTGCCCTGCCACAGCGGCAGCACCGGGACCTCGTCGGCGACGATGTCCTGGATCTCGGTGAGGCTGCTGGAGGCGCTGGCCCGGTCGGCCTCGAGGCGGGAGTCGGGGATCAGCGTGTTGATGATCTTGTTGTTGGTGTACGGCGAGGCAAGGAAGTTGTCCTTGTCGAGGAACGGCGCCAGGAAGTTGTCGGCGTCCGGGAAGTCGGGGAACCAGCCCATGCCGTAGACGTCGTACGCCTGCTTGCGCTCGGCGGTCTGGTACGTCGACCAGGGGGTGCCCTTGATGTCGACGTCGAACAGGCCACTGTTGTTGAGCTGCTTCTGCAGGACCTCGAACTCCTCCTTGGTGGCGGAGCCGTAGTGGTCGGTCGTGTAGTGCAGCGTCAGCTTCACCGGCGTGGTGATGTTCGCGGCGGCCAGCAGGTTCTTGGCCTTGGAGACGTTGGGGTCGCCGTACTTGTTGAAGAACGAGTTGGAGTGGCCGGTCACGGAGGCCGGGACCAGCGAGTACAGCGGCTCGGCCTGGGAGCCGTACACCTTGGCGACGAGTGCGGCGCGGTCGATGATCTGGGCCATCGCCTGGCGGACGGCCTTGCTCTTGACCGTGGGCGCGTCGGTGTCGAAGCCGAGGTAGCGGATCTCCAGGCCGGACATCTCGACGAGGTCGACGTTGGAGTCGTCGCCGGCGTCGAGCTTGTCGATCTGGGACGGCGACATGGTGCGGGTCATCACGTCGATGTCGCCCTTGTCGATCGCCTCGCCCATGGCGTCGGCGTCCTTGAACGAGCGTATGACGACCTGCTCGTTGTTCACCGTCACGCTGCCCTTGTAGTTCGGGTTCTTGGTGAAGGTGGCGGAGACGATCTCGTTGTTCTGGACGTCGGCCTTGAAGGTGTACGGGCCGGAGCCGTCGACGTCGAAGCCGTCGCGGAGCTTGTCCTTCGCGTAGTCCTTCGGGTTCAGGATGCCGGCGACCGGGGTGGACAGCTTGTACGGGAAGGTGGCGTCGGCCGACTTGAGGTGGAAGATGACCTCTCGGTCGCCCTGGGTCTCGATGGTGTCGATGTTCGAGAGCAGGGCGAAGACACCGGTGCTGGACTTGATGCGCAGGGCGCGCTCCATGGACCACTTGACGTCCGCGGCGGTGACGGCGTTGCCGTCGGAGAACTTCAGGCCCTCGCGCAGCTTGCAGGCGTAGCGCTCGCTGCCACTGTCGGTGAAGGAGCAGCTCTCGGCGGCGTCGGGAACCGGCTGGCCGTCGCCCTTGGGCTGGGACATCAGGGTCTGCACCGTCTGGCGCAGGATGTTCCAGCCGCCGACGTCATAGGAGTAGGCGGGGTCGATCGGCGCCGGGGCGTCCTTCGTGGCGGTGAACCGGTCGGTGGTGCCGACGACGATCGCGCCGTCACTGTTGCTCCCACTGTCGGATCCACCGCACGCGGCGAGAACCGGAGTGAGCAGACCGATGACGGCCGGCAGCACCAAAGTCTTGCGGTTCATGCTCGAAGTTCTCCAGAGCTGTTCGAGTCCGTGTATCCGGCATGCAGGGGTGTCGAAGCGGATCACGGGGGTAGCGGCGATGTTCTCGCGATGAGATTAGTCCGCACCCGCAGGAGGGCTCACAGGGCCCTGAGTTGAGGTCCCATCACGCAGCGGAACCGGCTGCGGACAGACCGAAAGCCCGACGGCGGCAGGATTAGTGCAGCCTCTCCCCAATCGGGACACAAGGGCGCCTGAATTCCCCCCGATCAGGGGGGAAGCGGCACACCCGGGCAACGTTGTCGACCCCCGTGCGCGTGGGGAACGTCACACGCACAATGACCGGGAGCGGCAACGGAATTCAGCCGGTTGAACACTTGCGAATTCCGTTGAATGAGCTCCGCCGGGATTTCACCCAATGCCCTTTGCACGCTGGGTGAACGGCTAGCGCATTTCTGTCATCAACCCGCGCAGAAAGGTCAGGTCGACCTCTTCCAGGGAGCTGACCACGGTGCGCCGCTCGGCCGGGGCGATGGGCGCGACGGACGGTACGGCGACCACCTGGCAGCCGGCCGCCTCGGCGGCGGCGACACCCGTCGCGGTGTCCTCGACCACCGCGCACCTGGCCGGATCCGCGCCGAGTCCCGCGGCGGCGAGCAGATACGGGTCCGGATAGGGCTTGGTGCGGGAGACCTCGTCGCCGGCGACGGAGAGGGTGAAGTGGTGGGGGCCCAGTGAGGTCAGGACGCGGTCGATGATGCGGCGGTGCGAGGCGGAGACCAGGGCGGTGGGGATCTGCTGTTCGTGGAGTTCGGCGAGCAGCCGCTTGGCGCCCGGCATCAGCGGCAGGGCGGTGCCGATGCGCTGTTCGAAGCCGTCGTTGAGGAGCACGCTGAGTTCGGCGAGCGTGATGGCCGCGCCGGTGGCCTCGATGAGGAACCCGGCGCTGCGGGTCATGGGGCCGCCGACCACCACATGGCGCCAGGACTCGTCGAGGGCGTGGCCGAGGCGGGCGAAGACCTCGACCTCGACGTCCCACCAGAAGCCCTCGGTGTCCACCAGGGTGCCGTCCATGTCCAGGAGCACCGCCTGAAGCGCCGAGCCTTCCGCCGTACGGGTTCCGAGCGCGGGGACCGTACTGGTCATCCGGGCGCACCTCCTTGAGGGACGACCAGGCCGGTTCCCATGCGGGGAACCGGCCTGCTGTGGACCGACCAGTGTACGACTTATCCGATCAGAGTGCTCTGTGGCACGCGTCTCGGCGCCGCACCGCACACGTACGGCTCAGTGCCGCGCGCCCACGGACTCAGCGTGCGTTGAAGTACTTCGCCTCCGGGTGGTGGATCACGATGGCGTCGGTGGACTGCTCGGGGTGCAGCTGGAACTCCTCGGACAGCTGCACGCCGATCCGCTCGGGCTGCAGCAGGTCGGCGATCTTGGCGCGGTCCTCCAGGTTGGGGCAGGCGCCGTAGCCGAGGGAGAACCGCGCGCCCCGGTACTTCAGGGCGAACATGTCCTCGACGGCGCTCGGGTCCTCGCCGGCGAAGCCCAGCTCCGCACGGACGCGCGCGTGCCAGTACTCGGCGAGCGCCTCGGCCAACTGGACGGACAGGCCGTGCAGTTCGAGGTAGTCGCGGTAGGAGTTGGCCTCGAAGAGCCTGGCGGTCCGCTCACCGATGCGGGAGCCGACGGTGACGACCTGGAGGCCGACCACGTCCGTCTCCCCCGACTCCTCCGGGCGGAAGAAGTCGGCGAGGCACAGCCGGCGGCCGCGGCGCTGGCGGGGGAAGGTGAACCGGGTGCGCTCGTTGCCGCTTTCGTCCAGGATGATCAGGTCGTCGTCCTTGGAGACGCACGGGAAGTAGCCGTAGACCACGGCCGCTTCCAGCAGGTTCTCGGTCTGGAGCTGGTCCAGCAGGCCGCGCAGCCGGGGGCGGCCGTCGGTCTCGACGAGTTCCTCGTACGACGGCCCCTCGCCGGTGCGGGCCTGCTTGAGGCCCCACTGCCCCTTGAAGAGGGCGCCCTCGTCGAGCCAGCTCGCGTACTCCTTGAGCTGGATGCCCTTGATGACGCGGGTGTCCCAGAACGGCGGGGTGGGCACCGGGTTGTCGACGGCGACGTCGGAGCGGACATGGCCCTCCTCGGGCCGCTCCTCGACCTCGGCGGTGGCGGTCGGCCGCACCCGGCGCTGCTTCAGCTCCGGCAGGCTGGCGCCGGGCACTCCGCGCTTGACGCCGATGAGCGCGTCCATCAGGCGCAGGCCCTCGAATGCGTCGCGGGCGTAGCGGACCTCGCCCTCGTAGATCTCGTGCAGGTCCTGCTCGACGTAGGAGCGGGTGAGGGCGGCGCCGCCCAGGATCACCGGGTAACTGGCCGCCAGGCCGCGCTGGTTGAGCTCCTCCAGGTTCTCCTTCATGATCACCGTGGACTTGACCAGCAGGCCGGACATGCCGATGACGTCCGCCCGGTGCTCGTCGGCGGCCTCCAGGATCGCGGAGACGGGCTGCTTGATGCCGAGGTTGACGACGTTGTAGCCGTTGTTGGACAGGATGATGTCGACGAGGTTCTTGCCGATGTCGTGGACGTCGCCGCGCACGGTGGCGAGCACGATGGTGCCCTTGCCCTCGGCGTCCGACTTCTCCATGTGCGGTTCGAGGTGGGCGACCGCGGACTTCATGACCTCGGCGGACTGGAGGACGAACGGCAACTGCATCTGGCCGGAGCCGAACAGCTCGCCGACGACCTTCATGCCGTCCAGCAGGGTCTCGTTGACGATGTCGAGGGCGGGGCGGTCCTGGAGGGCCGCGTCCAGGTCGGCCTCCAGACCGTTCTTCTCGCCGTCGATGATGCGGCGCTTGAGCCGCTCCTCCAGCGGGAGGGCGGCCAGTTCCTCGGCCTTGCCGGCCTTGAGGGACTTGGCGGTGGCGCCCTCGAACAGGGCCATCAGCTTCTGGAGCGGGTCGTAGCCCTCGGTGCGGCGGTCGTGGACGAGGTCGAGGGCCGTCTGCACCTCCTCCTCGGAGAACCGGGCGATCGGCAGGATCTTGCTCGCGTGCACGATCGCCGAGTCGAGGCCCGCCTTGACGCACTCGTCGAGGAAGACGGAGTTCAGCAGGATGCGGGCGGCCGGGTTGAGGCCGAAGGAGATGTTGGAGAGCCCCAGGGTGGTCTGGACGTCCGGGTGGCGGCGCTTGAGTTCGCGGATCGCCTCGATGGTGGCGATGCCGTCGCCCCGGGACTCCTCCTGGCCGGTGCAGATGGTGAAGGTCAGGGTGTCGATGAGGATGTCCGACTCGTGGATGCCCCAGTTCCCGGTCAGGTCCTCGATCAGCCGTTCGGCGATCTCGACCTTCTTCTCCGGGGTGCGGGCCTGGCCCTCCTCGTCGATGGTCAGCGCGATCAGCGCGGCACCGTGCTCGCGCGCCAGCGCGGTGACCTTGGCGAAGCGGGACTCCGGGCCGTCGCCGTCCTCGTAGTTGACGGAGTTGATGACGGCGCGGCCGCCGAGCTTCTCCAGGCCGGCCTGGATGACGGGGACCTCGGTGGAGTCCAGGACGATCGGCAGGGTGGAGGCGGTGGCGAAGCGGCCGGCCAGCTCCCGCATGTCGGCGACGCCGTCCCGGCCGACGTAGTCCACGCAGAGGTCGAGCATGTGGGCGCCCTCGCGGATCTGCTCGCGGGCCATCTCCACACAGTCGTCCCAGCGGGCGTCCAGCATGGCCTCGCGGAACTTCTTGGAACCGTTGGCGTTGGTGCGCTCGCCGATGGCCAGGTACGAGGTGTCCTGGCGGAACGGGACGGTCTGGTAGAGGGACGCGGCGCCGGGCTCGGGGCGCGGGCTGCGCTCGGGCGGGGTGACGCCCCGGACCCGCTCGACGACCTGGCGCAGGTGCTCGGGGGTGGTGCCGCAGCAGCCGCCGATGAGCGAGAGGCCGTAGTCCCGTACGAAGGTCTCGTGGGCGTCGGCCAGCTCGGAGGGGGTGAGCGGGTAGCTGGCGCCGTCCTTGCCGAGGACGGGCAGGCCGGCGTTGGGCATGCACGACAGCGCGATGCGGGAGTGCCGGGAGAGGTAGCGCAGGTGCTCGCTCATCTCGGCGGGGCCGGTGGCGCAGTTCATGCCGATCATGTCGATGCCGAGCGGCTCCAGCGCGGTGAGCGCGGCGCCGATCTCGGAGCCCAGCAGCATGGTGCCGGTGGTCTCGACGGTGACGGAGACGATGATCGGGACGTCCAGGCCGGCGATCTCGCGCGCGCGGTGGGCGCCGATGACGGCCGCCTTGGTCTGCAGCAGGTCCTGGGTGGTCTCCACGATCAGCGCGTCGGCGCCGCCCGCGATCAGGCCCTCGGCGTTCTGCTGGAAGGCGTCGCGGATCGTGGTGTACCCGATGTGACCGAGGGTGGGCAGCTTGGTGCCGGGGCCGATGGAGCCGAGCACCCAGCGCTGGCGGCCGTCACGGGCGAGATAGCCGTCGGCGGTCTCCCGGGCGATGCGGGCGCCCGCCTCGGACAGCTCGTAGACGCGCTCGGGGATGTCGTACTCGGCCATCGCCGCGTAGTTGGCGCCGAAGGTGTTGGTCTCGACGCAGTCCACGCCCGCGTCGAAATACGCCTCGTGGACCGAGCGGACGATGTCGGGGCGGGTCAGGTTCAGGATCTCGTTGCAGCCCTCGAGCTGCTGGAAGTCGTCCAGGGTGGGGTCCTGGGCCTGGAGCATGGTGCCCATGGCTCCGTCGGCGACCACCACACGGGTGGCGAGCGCCTCTCGGAGCGCGGACACGCGGGTCCGGCTGTCGGCGGAAGGGGACGGTGGCGACGAGGCCATGAAGGGCTCCCTTGGATGCGACGGCTGTCGGCTATGCGGTCCGCCGGGCCGGGCCCGGCATGGACGCACTGCGCCAGCGTAACCGGGTGTGGGCTTGGATGTGCAGGGCGTCCATGTGGCGGACGAGTGAGGGGCTGGTGAGGCGGCGGATGGGCGAGTATGTCGCCCACCACGGCATCCGCGCCGGGCACGGGCCTCCGCACGTGAGGTGAGCCACGGGGAGCACACGTGCGGTGAGCGCGGACCACGCCTGGCGTAACGGGTGTCGACCAACCGTTAGCGGAGAGTCGACACGGACCGGTAGTGTTCGGCATTGCCGAACGATGGTTACGGCAGTCTTACGGCGAGGGTCGTAGGGGACGGAGGCAGGACTGCGATGGCACGGAACATCCAGTCGCTCGAACGGGCGGCCGCGATGCTGCGGCTGCTCGCGGGCGGCGAGCGACGGCTCGGTCTGTCCGACATCGCCTCGTCACTGGGTCTGGCCAAGGGCACCGCGCACGGCATACTGCGCACCCTCCAGCAGGAGGGGTTCGTCGAGCAGGACGAGGCCTCGGGGCGCTACCAGCTGGGCGCCGAGCTGCTGCGGCTCGGCACCACCTATCTGGACGTGCACGAGCTGCGGGCCCGGGCGCTGGTGTGGACGGACGACCTGGCCCGGTCCAGCGGGGAGAGCGTCTACCTGGGCGTTCTCCACCAACAGGGCGTGCTGATCGTGCACCACGTGTTCCGGCCCGACGACAGCCGGCAGGTGCTGGAGATCGGGGCGATGCAGCCGCTGCACTCCACGGCGCTCGGCAAGGTGCTGTCCGCCTACGACCCGGTGGCGCACAGCGAGGCCCTGGAGGCCGACCGCAAGCCCTTCACGGACCGTACGACCAGCGACCTGGACGCTTTCGAACACGTCCTCGACCTCACCCGCGCGCGGGGGTACGCGGCGGACGTGGAGGAGACCTGGGAGGGCGTGGCGTCGATAGCGGCGCCGATCCACAACCGGCGGCGCATGCCGGTCGGCGCGGTGGGCATCACGGGCGCGGTGGAGCGGCTGTGCAAGGACGGGGAGTTGCAGCCCGAGCTGATCGCCGCGGTGCGGGACTGCGCCCGCGCGGTGTCGCGGGACCTGGGCGCGGGACGGTTCTGACCGCGACCCACTGATCACCACCTGAGGCCGGTCCGCCTGTCGGCGGACCGGCCTCAGCCGTACCCTGATGTGGACAAAACAGGACAAAAGTGGAGTTCAGTGGGGCTACCGCAGCACATCCGACCCACGGTCCCGACAAAGATCGACAACCCACAGCAATCAATAACGATCGCGCTTTCGATAACAGAACTCTTGACGCACGCGTGACGCCGGGGCGAGACTCCCGTCCATCGGTCGGCATTGTCGAACACCTACCGGCAATACGCGCTAGAGTGTGACAACGCCAAGGGCCGGATTCGCTCTCACCCACGAGGGCGCCAACACCCCGACGGGACTCGGGGTTCGGCTTCCCTGGACGAAGGACAAAGGAGTCGCGGGTGTCCAGCTCCGACATCTTCATCGGCGAGACCATCGGTACCGCCATACTCATCCTGCTCGGCGGCGGTGTGTGCGCCGCCGTCACGCTCAAGGCCTCCAAGGCCCGTAACGCCGGCTGGCTCGCCATCGCCTTCGGTTGGGGCTTCGCCGTCATGACGGCGGTCTACATCTCCGGACCGCTGTCCGGCGCCCATCTCAACCCGGCCGTCACCGTCGCCCTCGCGATCAAGAACGACGACTGGAGCAACGTTCCGGTCTACTTCGCCGGCCAGCTGCTCGGCGCGCTGATCGGCGCGACCCTGGTGTGGGTCGCCTACTACGGCCAGTTCCACGCGCACCTGACCGACCGGGAGATCGTCGGCGGTCCGGGCGCGCAGGCCACCACGGCCAAGGCCGTCGAGGCGCAGGAGAAGGGCGCCGGCCCGGTCCTCGGCATCTTCTCCACCGGCCCCGAGATCCGGAACGTGGTGCAGAACCTCGCCACGGAGATCATCGGCACCATCGTGCTGATCCTGGCGGTCCTCACGCAGGGCCTCAACGACAAGGGCAACGGCCTCGGTGTGCTGGGCGGCCTGATCACCGCCCTGGTGGTCGTCTCCATCGGTCTCTCGCTCGGCGGCCCGACGGGCTACGCCATCAACCCGGCCCGTGACCTCGGTCCGCGTATCGTGCACGCGCTGCTCCCGCTGCCCAACAAGGGTGGTTCCGACTGGAGCTACGCCTGGATCCCGGTGGTCGGTCCGCTGATCGGCGCAGCGATAGCCGCGGGCATCTACAACGTCGCTTTTGCTTAGAAGCAGACCTCCGCTACCGGCTGAACTCCGCTGAAGCAGCAGACGCACCGCCACACACCACGGATCTTCGAGGAGCACACAGTGACCGACGCCCACACCGCAGGCCCGTTCATCGCCGCGATCGACCAGGGCACGACCTCCAGCCGCTGCATCGTCTTCGACAAGGACGGCCGTATCGTCTCGGTCGACCAGAAGGAGCACGAGCAGATCTTCCCCAAGCCGGGCTGGGTCGAACACAACGCCAACGAGATCTGGACCAACGTCCAGGAAGTCGTCGCCGGGGCCATCCAGAAGGCCGGCATCACCCGCGACGACATCAAGGCCATCGGCATCACCAACCAGCGCGAGACCACCGTGCTGTGGGACAAGAACACCGGTGAGCCGGTCTACAACGCCATCGTCTGGCAGGACACCCGCACCGACGCCCTCTGCCGGGAGCTCGGCCGCAACGTCGGCCAGGACCGCTTCCGCCGCGAGACCGGTCTGCCGCTGGCCTCCTACTTCGCCGGTCCCAAGGCCCGCTGGCTGCTCGACAACGTCGACGGCCTCAAGGAGCGCGCCGAGGCGGGCGACATCCTCTTCGGCACCATGGACACCTGGGTCATCTGGAACCTGACCGGCGGTGTCGACGGCGGCAAGCACGTCACCGACGTGACCAACGCCTCCCGCACCCTGCTGATGAACCTGCACACCATGCAGTGGGACGAGAAGATCGCCGAGTCCATCGGCGTGCCGCTGCAGATCCTGCCCGAGATCCGCTCCTCCGCCGAGGTCTACGGCGAGGTCACCGGCGGCCCGCTGGGCGAGCTGCTCGGTGGCATCCCGGTCGCCTCCGCGCTCGGCGACCAGCAGGCGGCCCTGTTCGGCCAGACCTGCTTCTCCGAGGGCGAGACCAAGTCCACCTACGGCACCGGCACCTTCATGGTGATGAACACCGGTGAGAAGATCATCAACTCCTACGCGGGCCTGCTGACCACGGTCGGCTACAAGATCGGCGACCAGCCGACGGTGTACGCGCTGGAGGGCTCTATCGCCGTCACCGGCTCGCTGGTGCAGTGGATGCGCGACCAGATGGGCCTGATCTCCACCGCCGCCGAGATCGAGACGCTCGCGCTCTCGGTCGAGGACAACGGCGGCGCCTACTTCGTGCCGGCCTTCTCCGGTCTGTTCGCCCCGCACTGGCGCTCCGACGCCCGCGGTGTGATCGCCGGCCTGACCCGGTACGTCACCAAGGCGCACCTGGCCCGCGCCGTCCTGGAGGCCACCGCCTGGCAGACCCGCGAGATCGCCGACGCCATGGTGAAGGACTCCGGCGACGAGCTGGTGGCCCTCAAGGTCGACGGTGGCATGACCGCCAACAACCTGCTGATGCAGCAGCTCGCCGACGTCCTCGACGCACCGGTGGTGCGCCCGATGGTCGCCGAGACCACCTGCCTCGGCGCCGCCTACGCCGCCGGCCTCGCCGTCGGCTTCTGGTCCAGCACCGACGAACTGCGCGCCAACTGGCGCCGGGCCGCCGAGTGGACCCCCCGCATGGACGCGGAGACCCGCGACCGTGAGTACAAGAACTGGCTCAAGGCCGTCGACCGGACCATGGGCTGGATCGACGACGAGAGCTGACGAGAGCGCGCACGCTCTCACGATCGAGCTCTGACGAGGAGTAAGAACCCGACATGACCAGTCAGTCCACCCTGCAGTCCGTGCCTGCCCTGGGAACACACCCGGCCTCCGGCTCGCTTCCGAGCCGTGCCGAGACCAGGGAGCAGCTTTCCAAGGCGTCGTACGACCTTCTCGTGATCGGCGGCGGCATCCTGGGCATCTCCACCGCCTGGCACGCCGCGCAGTCCGGCCTCAGGGTGGCCCTGGTCGACGCCGGCGACTTCGCCGGTGCCACCTCCTCCGCCTCCTCCAAGCTCCTCCACGGCGGTCTGCGCTACCTGCAGACCGGCGCGGTGAAGCTGGTGGCGGAGAACCACTTCGAACGCCGTGCGGTCTCCCGCCAGGTGGCTCCCCACCTGGCGAACCCGCTCACGTTCTACCTCCCCGTGTACAAGGGCGGTCCGCACGGTGCGGCGAAGCTCGGAGCGGGCGTCTTCGCCTACTCCGCGCTCTCCGCGTTCGGTGACGGCGTCGGCCACCTGCTGTCGCCCGCCCGGGCCCAGCGGGACGTGCCGGAGCTGCGCACCGAGAACCTCAAGGCCGTGGCCGTGTACGGCGACGACCAGATGAACGACGCGCGCATGGCGCTGATGACGGTCCGCGCGGCCGTCGAGGCGGGCGCGGTCGTCCTCAACCACGCCCAGGTCAGCGGCCTGCGCTTCACCAGGGGCCGGGTGACCGGCGCCGACCTGAAGGACGCGGTCTCCGGCGAGGAGTTCGGCGTCAACGCCCGTCTGGTGCTCAACGCGACCGGCCCCTGGGTCGACCACCTGCGCCGGATGGAGGACCCGAACGCGGCCCCGTCCATCCGCCTGTCGAAGGGCGCGCACCTGGTCCTGAAGCGGACGGCCCCGTGGAAGGCCGCCCTCGCGACGCCCATCGACAAGTACCGGATCACCTTCGCCCTCCCCTGGGAGGACATGCTGCTGCTCGGCACCACCGACGAGGAGTACGAGGGCGACCCGGCGGACGTCTCCGTCACCGAGAAGGACATAGCCCAGATCCTGGACGAGGCCGCGTTCTCCGTCCGGGACCAGCAGCTCCAGCGCGATCTGATCACCTACGCCTTCGCGGGCCTGCGGGTGCTGCCGGGCGGTCCCGGCGACACCGCCAAGGCCAAGCGGGAGACCGTGGTGACCGAGGGCAGGGGCGGCATGCTGTCCGTCGCGGGCGGCAAGTGGACCACCTTCCGGCACATCGGCCGCACCGTGATGGAGAAGCTGGAGGCGCTGCCGGGGCACCCGCTGGGCGACGACTTCGAACCGATCGCCTCGTTGCCGAAGAAGCTGCCGTTGCCCGGTGTCGCCAACCCCCGTGCGGTCGCCCACCGGCTGCTGGTGGACAACCCGGCCCCCGGCCCGCGCATGGCCGCCGACACGGCCAAGCACCTGGCCACCCACTACGGTTCGCTGGCCTTCGACATCGCCCGCCTCGCCAACGAGCACCCGCAGCTCGGCGAGCGCGTCCACCCGGACGCCCCGGAGATCTGGGCCCAGGTCGTCTGGGCCCGCGACCACGAGTGGGCCGAGACCACGGACGACGTGCTGCGCCGCCGTACCACCCTGACGATCCGCGGCCTGGCCACGGACGACGTCAAGGCCAAGGTCCAGGACCTGCTCGACAAGAAGTGAGCCAGAAGTGAGCCGCCGTGAGGCGGACGCGACACGGACGGTGCGCCGGGTCCCCTGACCGGTCCGGCAGCCGCCGGGATCCCGGCCCCACCGTACCGGGGCCGGGCCGGCGAGGGGGCGGCTCCTCTCCCCTAGGGGCCGCCCCTTTCGCGCGCCCGTCGTCAGTGCGCGGCACCACGTTCCGCCCCGGCCTGACCAGGTCGCATAATGTGGCTGAGACATCGGATGTCTCAGCGACAAGGAGGCCGGTATGGCTGTCACCGATGAGGCGATCGAGAAGATCAAGGACATGATCGTCTCCGGTGCGCTGCGCCCCGGTGACCGGTTGCCGAAGGAGAGCGAACTGGCCGCCGAACTCGGCCTGTCCCGCAACTCGTTGCGGGAGGCGGTGCGCGCCCTGTCGCTGATCCGGATCCTGGACGTACGGCAGGGCGACGGCACCTACGTCACCAGCCTGGACCCGCAACTGCTCCTGGAGGCGATGAGCTTCGTCGTCGACTTCCACCGCGACGACACGGTCCTGGAGTTCCTCGCGGTGCGCCGGATCCTGGAGCCGGCCGCCACCGCGATGGCCGCCTCCCGGATCAGCGAGCAGCAACTGGACGCGCTGGGCGCCCAGTTGGACGCGCTGGGCGCCGCGCCCTCGGTGGAGGAACTGGTCGCCTGCGACCTGGAGTTCCACCGGGGCATCGTGCAGAGTTCCGGGAACTCGGTGCTCTGCTCGCTCCTTGACGGGCTGTCCGGGCCGACCACCCGGGCCCGGATCTGGCGCGGGCTGACCCAGGAGGACGCGGTCGCCCGGACCCTGCGCGAGCACCGGGCGATCCTGGCCGCGCTGCGCGACCGGGACGCGGAGGCGGCCCGTTCCTGGGCGACCGTGCACATCGCGAGCGTGGAGCAATGGCTGCGCAGCAGCCTGTGAAGCGCTTACCACCGGTGAGCGGTTCCTCGCCGAATCGGGGTGTTCGAGGGGGTTGAACGGGGCAGTGATCCGTTCACTCCCCCGTGCAAGGGGGCTGCGGGCGCCCCCGCCGGACGCCGTAAGGTTGGGGCGTACGCGAGGGTACGTCGGAAGGAGGCGCTGGGTGATCGAGCTGGAGGGGGTTCCCGAGCTGATCGACCCAGTCATGGTGGCCGCGTTCGAAGGCTGGAACGATGCCGGCGACGCCGCCTCCACCGCGGTCGCGCATCTGGAGCGGGAATGGAAGGGCGAGGTGTTCGCGGCCCTTGACGCCGAGGACTACTACGACTTCCAGGTCAACCGTCCCACGGTGTGGATGGACGCCGGCGTGCGCAAGATCACATGGCCGACGACACGGCTGTCGGTGGTCCGGGTCGGCGGCGACAAGCCGCGCGATCTGGTGCTGGTGAGGGGCATCGAGCCGTCCATGCGCTGGCGCTCGTTCTGCAACGAGCTGCTCGGCTTCGCCCACGAGCTGGGCGTGGAGCTGGTGGTCGTCCTGGGCGCCCTGCTGGGCGACACCCCGCACACGCGTCCGGTGCCGGTCAGCGGAGTCACCTCCGACCCGGACCTGGCCCAGCGGATGGACCTGGAGGAGACCAAGTACGAGGGTCCGACGGGCATCGTCGGCGTCCTCCAGGAGGCCTGCACGCACGCGGGCGTCCCGGCGGTCTCGCTCTGGGCGGCCGTCCCGCACTACGTCTCCCAGCCGCCCAACCCGAAGGCCACCCTGGCGCTGCTGAACCGCCTGGAGGACCTGCTCGACCTGCGGATCCCGCTGGGCGAGCTGCCCGAGGACGCGCGCGCCTGGCAGGTCGGCGTGGACCAGCTGGCCGCCGAGGACACCGAGGTCGCGGAGTACGTGCAGACGCTGGAGGAGGCCCGGGACACCGCCGAGCTGCCGGAGGCGTCGGGCGAGGCGATCGCCCGTGAGTTCGAGCGCTATCTGCGGCGCCGGGACGTGAATCCGCCGCCCGGCGGCCACGCCACCGCGGACGGCACCGACAGCGTCTCCTACCTGCGGGACAACCCCAGCGGCAAGACCCGGCCGCCCAGAGCACCGAAGCCCGACACGCCCGGGAACACGGGGAATTCCGCGGACACCGGCGACTCCGCGGACGCCGGCGGGGACCCCGGCCCGGACGGCGAGGACACCTCCGAGGACTGATCGAGAGAGTCGTCTGCGGGTGAGTTGTGGTTGCTCGCGCAGTTCCCCGCGCCCCTGGAACTGCCGTTCCCCGCGCCTCTGAAAGAGCAGTCCCCCGCGCCCCTGAAAGAAAGGGCGCGGGGGTTGGCGCTTCTCAGAGGGCTACGCCCAGCAAGGCGTCCACCGCGCGCGACACGACGCCGGGCGCGCCGGTGTCCGTGCCGCCCTCGGTCTGCTGGAGTGCGGCCCAGCGGTCCACCGCCGCCAGTGCCGCCGGGGCGTCCAGGTCGTTGCTCAGGGCCTCGCGGATCTCCTCCACCAAGGCATCGGCCGGCGGCCCGTCCGGGCGGGAGACCGCTGCTCGCCAGTGGTCGAGGCGCGTCACCGCGTCCGCCAGGACCTGGTCGGTCCACTCCCAGTCGGCGCGGTAGTGGTGGGAGAGCAGGGCGAGGCGGATGGCGGCCGGGTCGACGCCGTCGCGGCGCAGCTGGGAGACGAAGACCAGGTTGCCCTTGGACTTGGACATCTTCTCGCCGCCCAGGCCGACCATGCCGGCGTGGACGTAGGCCTTGGCCATCGGAAACTCGCCGGTGAGCACCTGGGCGTGCGAGGCGCCCATCTCGTGGTGCGGGAAGGCGAGGTCGGAGCCGCCGCCCTGGACGTCGAAGGTCATGCCGAGGTGGTCGAGGGCGATGGCCACGCACTCGATGTGCCAGCCCGGCCGGCCGCGGCCGAGGGAGCCGCCGTCCCAGCTGGGTTCGCCCTCGCGGGCGGCCATCCACAGCATCGGGTCGAGGGGGTTCTTCTTGCCGGGGCGGTCGGGGTCGCCGCCGCGCTCGGCGGACAGCAGCCGCATGGCGGCGGCGTCGAGGCCCGAGACCTTGCCGAAGTGGGGGTCGGACTCGACGGAGAAGTAGATGTCGCCGTCGAGTTCGTAGGCGGCGCCGAGGTCGCGCAGGCGCTCGACCAGCGGCACGATGCCGGGTATCGCCTCGACCGCGCCTATGTAGTGCTGCGGGGGCAGCATCCGCAGGGCGGTCATGTCCTCGCGGAAGAGGGTCGTCTCCTGCTCGGCGAGGGCGACCCAGTCGACGCCGTCGCGCTCGGCGCGCTCCAGGAGCGGGTCGTCGACGTCCGTCACGTTCTGGACGTAGTGCACCTGCCGCTTGGTGTCGAGCCACACGCGCTGGACCAGGTCGAACGCGTTGTAGGTCGCCGCGTGCCCCATGTGGGTCGCGTCGTACGGGGTGATGCCGCAGACATAGATACGGGCGACGGGACCGGGGTCGAGGGTGACCGGACCGCCGGTCGCGGTGTCGTGGATCCTCAGGTCGCGGCCCTGACCAGGCAGGGCGGGGACCTCGGAAGCGGGCCAGGCATGCATGTACATGAGCGTAACCGGACCCGAGTTCGGTATACGAACCGGACCAGGCCAGATGGCCGGGAAGGCACTCTTGATCTTGCGTCCGCGATGTGCTGCGGCCCGGTCACACGGGCGGCCAGGGGATGGCCGGCCACTCTCCGCTCGGTTCCGGGTGCTTTCCGGTGGTGAGCAGCGCGTCGACACGCGCGCGCGTGGCGTCGAGTTCGGCCGCGGTGATCAGCTCGGCCAGCCGGGCCCCCAGCGCCCCGCCGAGGGCCTCACGCAGCCCTTTGAGGGCCTCCACGGCCTCACCGGTGAGCGGCTCCCCCGCCCAGCCCCACAGCAGGGTGCGCAGCTTGTTCTCGACGTTGAAGGTCACGCCGTGGTCGATGCCGTAGAGCCGTCCGTCGCCGGTGGGCAGCAGGTGGCCGCCCTTGCGGTCGGCGTTGTTGATCACGGCGTCGAGGACGGCGAGCCGGCGCAGCCGTTCGTCGTCGGCATGCACCAGCAGGGCGGTCTTCCCCTCGCCGACCTCGGCGAACCCGATCGCCTTCCAGCCCGGCTCCGGCTCCTCGGCGTCGACCAGGGCGAGCAGGTCGGCGCTCTCGGGGTCGACGTCGATCCACAGCTGACACATGCCCTCGCCGTAGGGCCCGTCGCGCAGCACGGTGGGCGGGACGAGGTCCCAGCCGGTGGCCGCGGCGACCTCGTAGGCGGCGACCTCGCGCTGCGCGAGGGTGCCGTCGGGGAAGTCCCACAGCGGGCGTTCCCCGGCGACCGGCTTGTAGACGCAGGACGCTTCCTCGCCGTCGTACGCGACCGTGCAGAACAGGGCCGCGTTGGAGGCGTCACGGATGCGTCCGCGTACCTTCAGCTCACCCTGGGCGAGCAGTTCGGCGGCGGTCACGCTCCGCGGCGGTATCCGTTCTGGCGCGGACATACGTGTCCTTCCGGGTCGAGCGGGAGGCTGCACAGCGGGCACGGCGGCCGCCCGGCGTTGACGACGTCCAGAGCGCGCTTGGCGAAGGCCCTGGCCTGCGCGCCGGTCAGCCGGACCCGCAGCATCGGGGGCCCGTTCTCCTCGTCCTGGAGGAGCCGCTCCTCGGCCTCGGCGAGGTCCTCCTCGGAATCGGCGTCCAGCTCCACGAGCGCCTGCGCCTCGACGATCATGCGCTCTTCCTCGCCGTCCCAGGCGAGCGCCATGGTGCCGACGCGGAACTCCTCCTCGACGGGGGTGTCCAGCGGGGCGCTGTCGGCGATCTCGTTGGGTGCGACGGCGGGGACGGCCGCGTTGCCGCCGCTGCGCCGGACGACCTCGTCGAGGAGTTCGTCCATGCGTTCGGCGAGCGCGGCGACCTGGGTCTTCTCCAGGGCCACGCTGGTCGTCCGGGGGCCGGCCGTGGCCTGGAGGAAGAACGTACGGCGTCCGGGCAGTCCGACCGTGCCCGCGACGAAGCGGTCCGGCGGATCGTAGAGGAACACCTGACGGGACACGTCCTGTCTCCATGGGAATCGAGAGTGCGGGGGCTCGGAAGGGCGACTGACCGTGCGGGTTGCCGGTCGGCGACTACGTGGATCGCTTCACCCTACTGCGGCTGACGATCACGGCGCGCCGGCACCGCCACCGACCGGGGCGTCTTCCCCGGCAGGTTCCTCGCGGGGGGCAAGGGAGGCGAAATCCCCGGTGTCCCCGAGACGAACGAGAAACGGCCGCAGACGGGTGTAACGGATCGCGGTGATGGAACACGGTTCGACGGAGATCCGCTGGAAGAGGTCGAGATGCAGACCGAGCGCGTCCGCGACGAGCGACTTGATGATGTCGCCGTGCGAGCACATCAGGTAGACGGCGTCGGCGCCGTGGTCGCGCTCCACGCGCGCGTTCCACTCGCGTACCGCTTCGGCGGCGCGGGTCTGCATGGCCCGCATGGACTCCCCGCCCGGGAAGGCGGCCGCCGACGGGTGCGCCTGCACCACCTCCATCAGCGGCTCGTCCTTGAGCTCGGCGAGCTTGCGGCCGGACCAGTCGCCGTAGTGGGCCTCCCCGATCCGCTCGTCGGTGTGGGCGGTGAGGCCGGGACGGGCGTCCAGCAGCGGGCGGATCGTCTCCTGGCAGCGCTGCAGGGGGCTGGCGACGACCTCGGAGATCGGCAGCCCGGCGAGCCGGCCGGGCAGCGCGGCGGCCTGGGCGGCGCCGCGCTCGTCGAGGGCGACACCGGGCGTCCAGCCGGCGAGCAGCCCGGAGGTGTTGGCGGTGGACCGTCCGTGCCTTACGAGGATCAGCGTGGGCATGCGGCCCAGGGTAGGCGTTCGCCCGCCCAAGGGGTGCGCCGGTGTCGAGGGGCCGAACGCGCCCGCCGCTTCGGGTCTGCGCGCGTGCGGTCCTTCGACACCGCCCGGGGCGGTCCGGGGGAGAGGAACGTCACCGAATGCGGTGCGGGCCGGGCGACGGGAGAATACTCTCCGTGATCGTCGACTGTGCCATCTACCGGGACGGGGAGCGGATGGAGACCCCGCAGGACTTCTCCGATGCCCTCGCGGAGGCACGCGCGCGTGGCGACAGTTTTCTCTGGATCGGCCTGTACGAGCCGACGGAGCACGAGTTCGACCTGGTCACCGACGAGTTCGGGCTGCATCCGCTGGCCGTCGAGGACGCCCTGACCGCCCACCAGCGGCCCAAGCTGGAGGTGTACGACGACTCGCTGTTCGTCGTCCTGAAACCGGTGACGTACGAACCTAAGAGCGACACGGTGACCTCCGGGGAGCTGATGATCTTCATCGGTGACTCGTTCGTGGTGACTGTGCGCCACGGGACGCCCTCGCCGCTCGGGGACATCCGGCGGCACCTGGAGGAGCAGCACGAGCTGCTCAAGCACGGGCCGACGGGGGTGCTGTACTCGATCTCCGACGCGGTCGTCGACAACTACCTGGAGGTCGCGACCGAGCTGCAGAACGACCTGGAGGAGCTGGAGGCCGAGGTGTTCTCGCCGAGCGGCGGCGGCTCCCGGCACACCGCGTCGCGGATCTACACCTTCAAGCGGCAGATCCTGGAGTTCCGCCGGGCCACCGTGCCGCTGGCCGTGCCGATGACGAAGCTGGCGGCAGTGGGTCCCTACGGCAGCGGCGCGACGGGACCCTTCGTGCGCGAGGACGCCCGGCCGTTCTTCCGGGACGTCAACGACCACCTGCTACGGGTGAACGAGGGCGTGGAGGGCCTGGACCGGCTGGTGTCGGACGTCCTCAACGCCCATCTCGCGCAGATGAGCGTGCGCCAGAACGACGACATGCGGAAGATCTCCGCGTGGGCGGCCATGGCAGCGGTCCCCACGCTGATCGCGGGGATCTACGGAATGAACTTCGACCACATGCCCGAGCTGCACTGGTTCTGGGGATACCCGGCGGTGATCCTGGTCATGGCCTCCCTGGAGCTGGTGCTGTACCGGATGTTCAAGCGCCGCGGCTGGATGTGAGCTGCGCCGGCCGAGCGCCTCGCTCCCGCTCAGGCGAACTCGGGGGCGGCGGAGGCCGGGCCGCCCAGGGCGTTCCTGCGCTCCGGCATCCGCAGCGAGACCATCCGGCGCCAGCCGGCGGCGCGCTCGTAGGCGTAGACGGCGTGGACGCCGAACGCGAGCAGCGCGGACCTGCCCTTGGGCCATCCGAGTATGCGTCCCATGTGGGCCATGAAGGCGAGGCTGACGTCCCGGTAGATCCGGATCTCGGCGAGCGCGCACGCGCGCAGGGTGCGCTGGATCGCGCGGCCGTGCCCGGCGGCGGCGTACCGCAGCAGTTCCTCGTGGCAGTAGGCGAGGTGGTTGTCCTCGTCGTCGGAGATCATCCGCACCGCGCGGCCGAGGTCCGGGTGGTCGGCGAAGTACCTGCGCAGCAGCGTCATCTGCTCCGAGGCGCGCTGCTCGGTGACCCGGCTGTGGGCGAGGTAGGTGACGATGTCCTGCACGGTGAGCGGCCGGTCGGCCCGGAGCTTGTCGTGGGCGAGCCCGATGCCGTGCCGCTCCAGGAGCATCGTGTAGTCGGTGTCGGGCGGGACCGGGACGGGGGTGAGCCCGCGCCTGTTCATGAGGGCGTCGAAGATTCGCCCGTGCTTGTCCTCGTCGGCGCCGTGGCGGGTGATCTTGGGGGCGAGGTCGCGTTCGGTCCTCGGTACCAGTGCGGCGATCCGCGCGTTCTCCCAGCCGCCCTGCGACTCCCCGCTGGCCGCGATGGAACAGAAGAGCCGGAAGGACTCGTCGTTGTCGAGGATCTCCAGGAACAGACTCTTCGCCGAAAGCATCGTGGGCACCCCTCCGGAGAACTCACCAAACCCGCAGAGAACGAGTCAAATGCCGCATCCGGACGGCCGCAACAGCTGTGCGGACGAACTCGGCCGAAAGGAGGGGCGCCGGGGTCACACGGGGGGCGTAACCGGGCGGGCGCGGGCGCGTTGTTCTGCATGACGGCCGTGGCGGGGAAGACCCCCCGAGCCCCCACCACGGCCGCGGACTTCTCTCTCGCCGGAGCGCTTACGCGAGTCCGGCGCGCTCCAGGGCCTCGGCGCCGGCCCGCAGCGAGGCGAGCCGCTCCTCCAGGGCGAACCCGGCGGGTGCGAGCGACAGGGTGGTGACCCCGGCGGCCGCGTAGTCCTTCATCCGGTCGGCGATCCGGTCCACGGAACCGAGCAGCGTGGTCTGGTCGATCAGCTCCTGCGGTACGGCGGCGGCGGCCCCGTTCTTGTCCCCGGACAGGTACTTGTCCTGGATCTCGACGGCCTCCTGCTCGTACCCCATGCGCTGGGCGAGCTGGTTGTAGAAGTTCTGCTTGCGGCTGCCCATGCCGCCGACGTACAGCGCGGTGTACGGCCGGAAGGTGTCGGCGAGCGTCGCCACGTCCTTGTCCTCGCCGACGGCGAGCGGCAGCGTCGGGCAGATGTCGAACCCGTCGAGGGTCTTGCCGGCCTTCTCCCGCCCCGCGCGCAGGTACTTGACGGCCGTCTCCTCCAGGTGGTCGGCGGAGGGGAAGATCAGCAGCGCACCGTCGGCGATCTCGCCGGTCTGCTCCAGGTTCTTCGGCCCGATGGCGGCGATGTAGACCGGGATGTGCTCGCGCTCCGGGTGCACGGTCAGCTTGATCGGCTTGCCGGGGCCGCCCGGCAGCGGCAGTGTCCAGTGCTCACCCTCGTACGACAGCCGCTCGCGGCTCATCGCCCTGCGCACGATCTCCACGTACTCGCGGGTGCGGGAGAGCGGCTTGTCGAACTTGACGCCGTACCAGCCCTCGGAGACCTGCGGCCCGGAGACGCCGAGGCCGAGCCGGAAGCGGCCCTTGGAGAGCGAGTCGAGCGTCGCGGCGGTCATCGCGGTCATCGCGGGCTGCCGGGCCGGGATCTGGAAGATGGCCGAGCCGACGTCGATGCGCTCGGTCTGGGCGGCGACCCAGCTGAGTACGGTGGCGGCGTCGGAGCCGTAGGCCTCGGCGGCCCAGCAGACGGCGTACCCGAGCCGCTCGGCCTCCTGCGCCACGGCCAGATTGTCCCCGTCCATCCCGGCACCCCAGTAGCCGAGGTTGATCCCGAGCTTCATGGCCGATCCCCTTACCGATCAGTAACGTCGCTGTCGCGGAGACCTTAGCGCGGGGACTTTCTGTGTGGGGGATTGGTCGTGGTCCGACGGCGGGTCGTGGGGCTGAGCGCGCCCACCCGGCGGAGCCGCGCATCGGGACTGCCCCGCGCCCCTGGGTAGGGCGGCTCCCGCCTCCTGCAACGCACCGCTGCGCTGTGAAATCGGTTATCCACAGGCAACCCAACGCACCAGCTCTGGCCAGTAATCTCGCGGGCATGGAGCAGAGGCATCTCGGCCGTACCGGCCTGCGCGTGTCCCGCATCGGACTCGGCACCCTCACCTGGGGCCGGGACGTCGACGAGCACGACGCCGCGGACATGCTGAAGGCGTTCTGGGAGGCCGGCGGAACCCTCGTCGACACCGCGGACGTGTACGGCGACGGAGAGGCCGAGTATCTGCTCGGGCAACTCATAGAGGGGCTGGTGCCGCGCCGGGACCTGGTCATCTCGACGAAGGCGGGCAGTGTCCCCGACCCCGACCGCCGTTTCAACGGCTCCCGCGGCCATCTGCTCGCCGCGCTCGACGCCTCCCTGGGCCGCCTCGGCACGGACTACGTCGACGTCTGGCACGTGCACGCCTACGACCCGGACACCCCGCTGGAGGAGACCCTCCAGGCCCTCGACCTGGCCGTGAGCAGCGGCCGCGCCCGGTATGCCGGGGTCTCCAACTTCTGCGGCTGGCAGATCGCCAAGGCGGCGACCTGGCAGCTCGCGGCACCGGGCACCCGCACCCGGCTGGCCAGCACCCAGCTGGAGTACTCGCTGCTCCAGCGGGGGGTGGAGCGCGAGGTGCTGCCCGCCACCCTCGACCTCGGCATCGGCCTGCTGCCGTCCTCCCCGCTGGGCCGGGGCGTACTGACCGCGAAGTACCGCCACTCCACTCCCCCGGACTCCAGAGGCGCCTCGGAGCATCTGGCGCCGTTCGTCGCGCCGTATCTCGACGACACCGCGACCCGGATCGTGGACGCGGTGCAGACGGCGGCGGACGGGCTCGCCGTGACACCGCTCCAGGTGGCGCTCGCCTGGGTACGGGACCGGCCGGGCGTGGTCGCGCCCATCGTCGGCCCGCGCAACGCGCAGCAGCTCACGGGGGCATTGTCAGTGGAGGCGCTTAGTCTTCCTGACGAGATCTGCCGGGCGCTCGACGACGTGTCGGCGCCCGTGCACCGCTATCCCGATCACGACTGGAGCACGCTGTGAGCACGGAGCCGGGGCTGGGCGCCACGCCCGAGGCCGACGAGGGCACGACGTCCGGGG
This sequence comes from Streptomyces sp. NPDC026538, assembly GCF_055567535.1. Classification (NCBI taxonomy): domain Bacteria; kingdom Bacillati; phylum Actinomycetota; class Actinomycetes; order Kitasatosporales; family Streptomycetaceae; genus Streptomyces; species Streptomyces sp. NPDC026538. Next base: position 176,513 of record NZ_JBVHQG010000009.1, on the reverse strand, counting down.
GCACGACGGAGACCGACGCCCTCGCCACCACCACCGCCGCGGCAGGCGACACGGCAAGCGACACGCAACCCGCCGACTCCCGCGCGACGGGCACGGACGACGCGGGCGACGGCAGCGATCGGGCCGACGGCGGCATCTCGGACGCGGGCGGTGGCCCGGAGGGCGGTGCAGGCGCAAAGGGCGACGCGGGCAACGGCAGCCGCCGGGCCGAGGGCGGCGACACCGCAGGCGCGGGCGGTGCCCCGGAGGCCGGCGAAGGCGATGGCGGCGACCGGGCCGACGGCGGCGGCGCGGGCGCGGGCGGTGACTCGGAGGGCGGTGGGGGCGACGGCGGCTCGGTGGGTGCCGCGCGGCTGTCGGAGGCCGAGGCCGAGCTGGCCGCCCAGCGGGTCGAGCGGGAGCGGATCGAGCGGCGGAAGGCCGAGAAGGCGGGGCCGGTCGAGGCCGGGACCAAGCTCAGTGGCAAGGCGGCCGACCTGCTCGCGGCGATCCGGGCGGTGGAGAGCGGCGAGAAGCCCGCGGCCACCGTGTTCGCCGCCCCGGAGCCCGCCCCGCGGCAGGCGTCCGTACCGGAGCCGGCTCACCGGCCCCAGCCCGCACCTGTCGCCGCCGCGCCCGCGGCACCCGCGGCGCCCGCCGTGGAGACGGTCTCGGTGGTTCGGGCGGTGCTGGCCGAGGGCGGTGCGCCCGAGTCGCTCGCCCCCCAGGTCGCCGCCGTCCTCGGTGAGGGCGCGGACACCCTGCTGCGGGAGGACCCCTGGCAGCTGCTCCGGGTCACCGGCGTACGGCCGGACCACGCGGACGGGTTCGCGCGGGCGCTGCTGGGCGCGGAGTGCGGTCCGGGCGACGAACGGCGCGGCCGGGCGCTGACCGGCTGGCTCCTGGAACAGGCCGCCCTGGCCGGGCACACCGCGTTGGAGATGCCGGCGCTCACCGCCGCGCTGGCCCAGCGGGCGGTGCCCGACCCGGAGGCGGCCGTGCAGGACGCGCTCGCCGAGGGAGACGCGCTGGTCTTCCAGGATCTGCTGGATCCAGGAGCCCCCGAGCCCGAGGACGACGAGGAGGAGCGGCCGGTCCGGGTCCTGGTCGGTCTGGAGCGGTACGCGCTGGCCGAGGAGAGCCTCGCCGACGGACTGGCCCGGCTGGTCAACTCGCTGTCCACCGACGCCTCACAGCCCTGGGAGGCGGCCGCCGCGGCGACCTCCGGCGGTGCGGCCGAGCTGGCGGCGGCGGTCGCCGGACACGGCCTGGTGCTGCACACGGGCGGCGAGGCGGCCCGCGCCGAACCGGCGGCCCTGCTGACCGCCGCCCGGAGCGCCGGACTGCGCGCCTTCGCCGCCGTCCACACCCCGGAGGGACGCCGCCGCCTGGCCGCCCTGCCGGCGGACGGCGAGGCGGCCGTCGGTACGGTCGCCGGTCTGCTCTCCGGCACCGAGGGGCCGGGCCGGGACGCGGAGGGTGCCCTCGACCTCGACCTGCTGATCGTGCTGGACGCGCCCCAGCTGGACGTGGAGGGCGCGGCGATGCTCGTGGAGGCGCTGCCGGACGGGGCCCGGCTGGTGCTCAGCGGGGATCCGGCGGTGCTGTGGTCGGCGGGCCCCGGGCGGGTCTTCGCCGACCTGCTGGCGGCCCGGGTGTGCCCACAGATCGCCTCGCGCACGCCCGACCCCGGCCCGCTCGGCGAACTGGTCTCCGGAATCGGCGCCGGTGAGCTCAGCCAGGTCGAGGCGCCCGGCAAGGAGATCGTGATCGTGCCGGTGCGGGACGCGGGCGAGGCGGTGCACCGGACGGTGCAGCTGGTCGCCGACTCCGTCCCGCGCGCCATCGGCGTCCCCGCCGAGCAGACTGTGGTGATCACCCCGGGCCATGGCGGCGCGGCCGGCACCCGTGCCCTCAACGCGGCCCTCAAGGAACGGCTCAACCCGGGCCCCGGCCGTTTCGGCGGCTTCGATCCAGGTGACCGGATCGCCTACTCCCCCGCGCCGGGCCGTACGGTCCCGGGGCAGGTGGTGAACGCCGACGCCGACGGGCTGCACCTGTCGTGCGCGGGCGCGCCCGTGGTCGTCCCGAAGGAGCGGGTGGAGCAGGCCGTACGGCACGGCTGGGCGCTGACCGCCCACCAGGCGGTCGGGGGCCGCTGGCCTGCGGCGGTCGTGGTGCTCCCCGGCGACGCGGCCCAGTCGCTCAGCCGCCCCTGGGTGTACACGGCGTTCAGCCGGGCGGAGCGGCATCTGTCGGTGGTCCACGGCGTGGACCAGGCTCTGCCGAAGGCGGTGGCCGAGACCCTGCCGAAGCCCCGGACGACCCGCCTTCCGCTCCTGCTCAGGACCCAGGTACCGACGACGGCCGGGGCCTGACCCGGCTCCGCCTCTCTGCTCCGCTGTCCCGTTCTTCCGCTGTCTCCGCTGTCTCCGCTGACCGGCGGTGCCGAACCGGCCGCAAGGCCGGCAAGGCACCGCCGGGCGGCCGGAGGGTCAGCGCTCGGCGTCCAGCGGCTCCAGGTCCTCGTCCTCGTCGAGGCCGAGGACCTCCAGCTCGTCCGGGTCCTCGCTGCGCGCGATGCCGGCGGCGTCCTCGTGGTCCTCATGGTCCTCGTCGTCGAACACCGCGCTGACGTCGAACCGGCACACGACCCGCTGCGGATCGACCCCCTCGAACGGGGCCTCCAGCCACTCACCGGGCTCGGCCGGCTCGTCCGCCGCGGTCACCCACAGTGTGGAGTCGCCCTCCTCCAGGCCGAACTCCTTGTGCCGGGAAGCGATCTCGTCCGGTTCGAACTCGCCGAACAGGATCCCCAGCGCCCCGTGGATCGTGCCGGCCGCGTCCTGGTCCGCGCCCGGGCCGTCGCCGTACTCCGCCGCCTCGACCCGCTGGGCCTGCGCCAGCAGCCGCTGTGGTTCCGCCACGGCGTAGTCGCGGCGGATCAGCACGCTGATCGCGTTCGGTTCCTCGGGCCCCGCGTACGGTGGCAGCGAGTCCTCGGTGCCGGGGATCTCGAAGGGGGTGACCTCGTCATAGCGGTCGTAGAGCAGCTCGTCGTAGACCTCGGCGGCCGCGGCGAGCTGGTTGAACGCCTCGTAGACAGCCGGGTCGTCCTCCCCCGACCTGCGTTCGACCGCGGCCAGATGGCGGTCGAGCGCGGTCTTGACCGCCTCGGCGGCGGCGCGTACCTCGGCAGCGGTGGGCTGCGCAGCATCAGACATAGTGCAGACGCTATCCGTACCGGGCACCAGCCCGCACAATAGATGCGATGCCGGAATACGAATTTGTCGACGTGTACGTGCCTCGCGGGGTGTCCCGCAAGGAGGCGACGCGTCTACTGACGGACCATGCCGAGTACGGACACTGGGAGTTGGACCGACTGAGCCTCATGCGCGACGGCAGCCGCAGGGTGCGGTTGCGCCGGCGGATCATCCGCCAGGTGCGTGCCACATGGTGAGACTCTCCGAATGACGGAAGGGGCCCCGCATCGACGGGGCCCGCTCCGTTCCACGCACCGCTGCCGGGGCGCCCCCTCGGGGAGCGCGTCACCGTCCGTGCGCTACGCCGAGGCGCGTGCCTTGCGGTACAGCACCGCGCCCGCGAGCAGCGCGCCGGCGCCCGCCGGAAGCGCGAGGCCCAGCGGGAGGTCACTGCCGGTGTGCGCGAGCTGGGCGGTGGCCGGGCCGGGCTGGGTCACCGACAGGCTGCCCAGCGGGGCGACGAGGCCGGAGCCGTGGGTACCGGTCGTGACGGTCCGTCCCCCGGAGTGACCGGGCGGCGTACCGGTGTGCTGGCCCGGGTTGCCCGGGTGACCCGGATGTCCTGGCGTTCCGGGCTGTCCCGGAGTCCCGGGGTGACCCGGCTGACCCGGATTCCCAGGCTGACCCGGCTGACCCGGAGTCCCGGGGTGACCCGGGTGGCCGCCGTGCCCTCCGTGCCCTCCGTGCCCCGGGGGCGTCCCGTGTCCGTGACCTCCGTGGCCTCCGTGACCTCCGTGACCGGGCGGCTGCGTGCAGTGATCGCCACCGGAACCACCGGAGCCACCGGAATGTCCGGAACTCCCCCCGTTGGCGCACTCGTCGCCCACGGCGGTGTTGCCGATCCCGATGACGTCGACGCTGTTCCCGCACACGTTGACCGGAACGTCGATCGGCACCTGCACGGTGTTGCCCGAACCGACCCCGGGCGAACCCCCGGTGTGTCCCCCGGCGTGCGAGCCGCCATGGCTTCCGTGGCCACCGCCGTGCCCGGTGTGCCCGGCGTGTCCCGTCTGCCCCCCGTACCCGCCGTGGCCCGTGGAAGCACCGCCCCCGCCACCGTGGTTGGCACACTTGTTGCCCATCGACGGGTTGAGGACGCCGACGACGTTCACGGTGTTGCCGCAGACGTTCACCGGCACGTGCACCGGCGCCTGCACCGTGTTGCCGGACAGCACGCCGGGTGAGTCGGTGGCGGAGCCGACGGCCCCCGAGTCGGCGTGGGCGTAGCCGCCCGCCGCGGCGATCACGCCGGTCGCCGCGGCAACTGTCATAAGGCCCTTACGGGTGCCCTGTCGCATTTCTGAATTCCCCCTGCCTTGGATCCTGACCGTTGCATTTCCCGCGGAAAGAGCCCGCGGAAAAACCGGTCGGCCCCGGAGCGCATGGCGCGCACTCCGGGGCCGACGGAAAGACGCCCCTCAGGGAGCCGGCGTCACTTGTTGATGCAGGTGTTGCCGAAGGCGGGGTTCAGCAGCCCGATCACCGAGATCGTGTTGCCGCAGACGTTCACCGGGACGTGCACGGGAACCTGGATCACGTTGCCGGAGATGACACCCGGGGAACCCACGGCAGCGCCCTGAGCACCCGAGTCGGCGACGGCCAGGCCCGCACCCGCGAGAACCAGACCACCAGTGGCAGCCGCAGCAGCGACGACCTTCTTGAGCATTATTCCTCCTTGTTGGCAATGCGATCCCAAGTAGCGGATCGCATTAGATGTAACGAGGAGGAAGTAATCGAGCTACGAGCTTATCGTCGCATTCACTCTTTTCAGTCGAACTCGCACAGCCGCCCGATTACCTGAAGCCAGGACTTCACGACGCGTACCGCTTCACGACGCGTCGATGAACCGGTCAAGCACCCGCACGCCGAACTGCAGACCGTCCACCGGCACCCGCTCGTCCACGCCGTGGAACATGCCCGCGAAGTCCAGCTCCGGCGGCAGCTTGAGCGGCGCGAAGCCGAAGCCGCGGATGCCGAGGTCGTCGAAGGACTTGGCGTCGGTGCCGCCGGAGAGCATGTAGGGGATCGCCCTGGCGGTCGGGTCCTCGGCCAGCAGCGAGGACTGCATGGCCTCCACCAGCGCCCCGTCGAAGGAGGTCTCCAGCGCCTTGTCGGAGTGCACGTCCGCGCGGACCACGTTCGGGCCGAGGATCCGGTCGAGGTCGGCGAGGAACTCCTCCTCGTGGCCGGGCAGGAAACGGCCGTCCACGTGCGCGGTGGCCTCGCCGGGGATGACGTTGACCTTGTAACCGGCGTTCAGCTGGGTCGGGTTGGCGGTGTTGCTGAGCGTCGCGCCGATCAGCTTGGCGATGCCGCCGAGCCGGGCCAGCGTCGACTCCATGTCCTCCGGGTCCAGTTCGGTGCCGAGCGCGTCGCCCAGTTCGTCGAGGAAGGCCCGGGTGGTCTTGGTGACCCGGACCGGGAACTTGTGCCGGCCGAGCCGGGCGACGGCCTCGGACAGCTCGGTGATCGCGTTGTCGCGGTGGATCATCGAACCGTGCCCGGCGGTACCGGCCACCTTCAGCTTCATCCAGTGCATGCCCTTCTCGGCCGTCTGGATCAGGTAGAGGCGGCGCTGCTCGTTCACCGTGAAGGAGAAGCCGCCGACCTCGCTGATCGCCTCGGTGACGCCCTCGAAGAGGTCCGGGTGGTTGTCGACGAGGTGCCGGGCGCCCCAGGTGCCGCCGGCCTCCTCGTCGGCGAGGAAGGCGAGCACGATGTCCCGGGGCGGCTTCCGGCCGCTGCGCAGCCGGTCGCGTACGACCGCCAGGGTCATCGCGTCCATGTCCTTCATGTCGACCGCGCCCCGGCCCCACACGCACCCGTCCGCGACCTCGCCGGAGAACGGGTGGTGGGTCCAGTCGTCGGCGTTGGCCGGTACGACGTCGAGGTGGCCGTGGATCAGCAGGGCGGGCCGGGTCGGGTCCGCGCCCTCGATGCGGGCCACCGTCGAGGCGCGGCCCGGGTGCGACTCGAAGATCTTCGGCTCGAGGCCGACCTCGGCGAGCTTCTCGGCCACCCACTCGGCGGCCTTGCGCTCGCCGGGCCCGGAGTGGTCGCCGTAGTTGCTGGTGTCGAAGCGGATCAGCTCGCGGCAGAGGTCCACGACCTCGTCCTCACCGGTGACGCTCCTGGCCGTGTCCGTCTCGCTCACGCTGCTTCCTTCCGCTGTCACTACCGGCCGGTCCCTGTCATCCTCTCTCCCTTCCCGCCCGAGCCCAAGACCGGTCCTGGTCCGTCACACGCCGTTCACGCCCGGCCGCCCCCGGAACGGGGTGTGATCGGCCACCTCCGAAAGCCTGGTAATGTTTCCTTCGTCGCCGCGAGGGAGACCCCGCGCGACAGACACCTTGTCCGGGTGGCGGAATGGCAGACGCGCTAGCTTGAGGTGCTAGTGCCCTTTATCGGGCGTGGGGGTTCAAGTCCCCCCTCGGACACCACAAAGAAACCCCTGCTGAGCAGGGGTTTCTTGGTTTTCGAGGGTGTGGGGGTCAGCCGAGGCGGCCTATTCGGCCGTTCCCGAGGTCTCCGTGGGGCACGGCCGAGGTGAACGCGGAGAGCGCCGCCCGGCCCAGCAGCAGCGCGGGCCCGCAGGGGCGCTTGCTGTCGCGGACGGCCACCGTCGCCTCGTCGACGATCCCGCATTCCACGCAGTCGGACTGTGATGCGGACGCCGAGGACTTCCACCAGGTCACCGGCAGAGTCGACGCGTCGTCAACGTGCTTCATTCGCTATTCGTTCTTCCTTATCTGGGTGATCAGTTCCACCGACGCCTCGACGGACTCGGCGGCAGACGTGAGGCGTTGCCACGCGGCCCGGTGCGTGGAGACCCGATCACGTTCCTCGATGTACAGGGCGGAGGTCAGCCCTTCCTGGTGGACGACGTCCAGGTCCGTGTGCGGACCGAAGCCCAGGATGCTGAAGGTGCCGGTCAGGCCGGCGTGGAGGGGGGCGTCCGAGCGCAACACCTGGATGTTGATGTTCGGACGCCGCCCCATCGTAAGCAGGCGCCCCAACTGCTCGTACATCAGGGCGGGGTCCTCGGTGGTGCAGCGCAGGGCCTGTTCGGAGATGATCGCCCAGAGCGCCAGCGGGTCGCTGTCGCGGGTGAGCACGGCCTGACGTGCCAGCCGTACCTCGACCAGCGCGTCGACCCGTGCCTCGACCGCCTCGGACATGGCGGTCGCCCGGATGATCTCGCGGGCGTACTCGGCGGTCTGGAGCAGTCCGGGGATCATCCCCAACTGCCAGGTGGAGACCGTCTCTGCCTCGGCCTCCAGACTGATCAGGTCCTCGTACACCGGGGTGAGGACACCCCGGTACGAGTGCCACCAGTCACGGCGCCCTGCGTCCTTGGTGAGTGTGATCAGGGCCGCGCGCAGTTCGTCGCTCACGTCGCGGCCGAGTGCGGTGTACAGATCGAGCAGCGCCTGGATGTCCGCTGCCTTGGGGGCGGTCTTGCCGGTCTCCATCCGGGACAGCTTCGAGGAGACGAACGCGCCTTCGGAGTGCTCCGCGACCTCGTCGAGGGTGAGTTCGCCGCGCAGTTCGCGCAACTTCGCACCGAGCCGTCGCCGGCGCACCGTGGGCGTGCTCACGGATTCCCCCTTCTGTCCGGTGAACTGCCCGACAGTCTGCCGTGCCGCCCCAACCCTCGCCACCGGCTGGCGGCTTGTGCCGCAAGTCTCTCGCAGAGGTGCGCAATTTTTCACATCACGTGGGACGTATTGCGATCGACTGTGCTGTGAAGGCACCATGAATCCGGGAAATACGAAAGTGACCGCACTCGCATGGCGAACCACCGTGCCTGCGTTGGGACATGCCCGTGAGGGGATCTACATGATCGAGCGCCAGCGGAGCACCACGACCGAAACCCGTGCACTGCAAGTCGCCCCGCCGCCGGTCCTGTTACTGGCGAGCGAGCCCCAGTCGGCCAGGGCGGCACGGACGTTCGTGAGCGACTTCATCAGCCATCACACCCCGGACGCCTCCCGTGACCACATCGAGGCCGTCGCGCTGGTCACCTGCGAGCTGGTCACCAACTCCCTGCGTTACGAGACCGACCCGGACGACCCGGTCAGACTCCTCATCGACACCGACGGCTCCCGGACCCGGGTCGAGGTGCACGATCCGCTCAACCACCATCCCCGGCTGCGCCCCATCTCCGTCGAACGCGACCGCGGGCGCGGTCTGCTGATCCTGGACGCCCTGTGCTCGGGCCGCTGGGGCGTGGGCAATCTGCCCTGGGGCAAGTCCATCTGGGCCGAGGTCACCGCCGCCTGATCCGCACTCCCCCCACGACGACGGCCGGTTCCGTGGCGTAGTCCCCTCCCTGCCACGGCACCGGCCGTCGCCGCGCGCGCCGTCGGACCCGTGGAATCGACCCCTCCCACGCCGCGTTGGCGTTTCTCACACTGTGTTGACCGGCCTCACGCTGTGTGTCCCATCTCTCGTCAACGTCGGAGAAGGCCTGGTCAGCGGTGCCTTAAAATTCAAGCGACTGCCCCGAACGGCCGCTTCCAAGTGGCCACAAGATGAACGGGAGCCTAGCGTCGTACTAATATTTCCGGCTTGTTACCCAGCCGGAGCCGGATAACCCCAGGCAGACCTGGGGACCCGCCGGCGCCCCGGATGTGCCGGGAACGAGACGCGAGGACCGGATGGCAGCGATTGACGAGAGCAGTGCTCTCGGCCTGCTCGACGAAGAGATCCGCGAGGAGTTCGGGGACACGGCACGCTTCTCGGCGGGAGCGGCGGCCTCGCCGCGCACGCTCGTGGACGTGCTCGAAGCAACGGTACGGACCCACCCCGACGAGCCCGCACTGGACGACGGCACCGCCCAGCTCACCTACCGCGCCCTCGCGGTCGAGGTCGAGCGGCTGCGGCGACGGCTCCACGAGGCCGGGGTGGGGCTCGGCGACCGCGTGGGCGTTCGAGTGCCGTCCGGGACCAACGACCTGTACATCGCCGTACTCGGCGTGCTCGCGGCCGGTGCCGCCTATGTCCCCGTGGACGCCGAGGACCCCGACGAGCGGGCCGCGCTGGTGTTCGGGGAGGCGGAGGTCGCGGCCGTCCTCGGTGCCGGGCTGGAGATCGACGTACGGAACCCCGAGGCGCGCCACGCCGCCCGGCGGCCCGGCGTCGAGCACGACGCCTGGATCATCTTCACCTCCGGTTCCACCGGCAAGCCCAAGGGCGTCGCCGTCACCCACCGCAGCGCCGCCGCCTTCGTGGACGCCGAGTCCGCGCTGTTCCTGACCGAGGACCCGATCGGCCCGGGCGACCGGGTCATGGCGGGCCTCTCGGTGGCCTTCGACGCCTCCTGCGAGGAGATGTGGCTGGCCTGGCGTTACGGAGCCTGCCTGGTGCCCGTGCCCCGCTCCCAGGTCCGCAGCGGCGCCGACCTCGGCCCCTGGCTGGTCGAGCAGGAGATCACCGTCGTCTCGACCGTGCCGACCCTGGCCGCGCTCTGGGAGCCCGAGACCCTCAACGACGTCCGTCTCCTCATCTTCGGCGGCGAGGCCTGCCCGCCCGAGCTGGCGCAGCGGCTGGTCACCGAGGGCCGCGAGGTCTGGAACACCTACGGGCCCACCGAGGCCACCGTCGTCGCCTGTGCGGCCCTGATGAGCGGCGAGGAGCCGATCCGCATCGGGCTGCCGCTGAAAGGCTGGGAACTCGCCGTCGTCGACGACGCGGGCGAGCCCGTGGCGATGGGCGAGAGCGGCCAGCTGGTGATCGGCGGGGTCGGCCTGGCCCGCTATCTCGACGCCGAGAAGGACGCGGAGAAGTACGCGCCGCTTCCGTCGCTGGGCTGGGACCGCGCGTACCGCAGCGGTGACCTGGTGCGCGCCGACCGCGAGGGACTGGTGTTCCTCGGGCGCGCGGACGAGCAGATCAAGCTCGGCGGCCGCCGTATCGAGCTGGGCGAGGTCGACGCGGCCCTCCAGGCGCTGCCGGGCGTCGCGGGCGCCGCGGCGGCCGTACGGACCGCCCGCAGCGGCAACCAGCTGCTCGTCGGCTACATCGTCACCCAGGACGGCTGGGACCACCCGACCGCCGTCGAGAAGCTGCGCGCCGAGCTGCCCGCGGCCCTCGTCCCGCTGCTCGCGCCCGTCGAGGAGCTGCCCACCCGCACCTCCGGCAAGGTCGACCGCAACGCCCTGCCCTGGCCCCTGGAGGGCCTGGAGACGGCCGGCAGGGCGGAGCAGCTGTACGGCACCGAGGCCTGGCTCGCCGAGCAGTGGACCGAGGTCCTCGGCATCCCGGTGAGCAGCGCCTCCGACGACTTCTTCGCGATCGGCGGCGGCAGCCTGTCCGCCGCCCAGCTCACCACCCGGCTGCGCACCCGCTACCCGAGCGCGGCCGTCCTCGACATCTACCAGCAGCCGGAGCTGCGCAAGCTGGCCCGCCACCTGGAGGAGTCCGCGCAGGACGACACCGCGCAGCGGACGATCGCGCCGGTGCCGCGCGCCGCCCAGCTGGTGCAGCTCATGGTGCTGCTCCCGCTGTTCAGCCTGCTCGGGCTGCGCTGGACGGTCGTCCTGGCCGCCCTCGGCAACGTGCTCGGCGGCTACGGCTGGCTGCCCACCGCACCCTGGTGGCTGGTCGCCCTCGGGGCCCTGGTCCTGTACACCCCGCCCGGCCGGATCGCGATCGCCGCCGGTGGCGCGCGGCTGCTGCTGCGGGGCGTGAAGCCCGGCCGGTATCCGCGCGGCGGCTCGGTCCATCTGCGGCTGTGGACGGCCGAGCGGCTGACCGAGTTCACCGGCGCGACCGCGCTGACCGGGTCCTGGCTGGAGCGGTACGCGCGGGCGCTCGGCGCCAAGATCGGTCCCGAGGTGGACCTGCACTCGCTGCCGCCGGTCACCGGCCTGCTCAGGGTGGGGCGCGGCGCGGCCGTGGAGTCCGAGGTGGACCTGTCCGGCCACTGGCTGGACGGCGACCGGCTGGTGATCGGTCCGGTCCGGATCGGCGCCCACGCGGTCGTCGGCACGCGCGGCATCCTCTTCCCGGGCGCCCGGGTCGGCAAGCGCGCCGAGGTGGCGCCCGGCTCGGCGGTCACCGGGCAGATCCCGACCGGCCAGCGCTGGGCCGGCGCCCCGGCGGTCAAGCTGGGCAAGGCCAAGCGGAACTGGCCCAAGCAGCGGCCGCAGCGCGGCACCTACTGGCGGGTGATGTACGGCCTGACGGGCGTCGGGCTCAGCGCGCTGCCCGTGCTGGCGGGTGCCGCCGCACTGCTGGTCGCCGGGCGTCTCGTGGCTCCCGGGGACGGCCTGGCCGAGGCCCTGCGGGGCGCGGCGGTCGCGCTGGTCCCGGCCACGCTGGCCTTCGGGCTGGTGTACGCGCTGCTGATCCTGGTCTCCGTTCGGCTGCTCAGCCTGGGCCTGCGGGTCGGCACGCATCCGACGCACAGCCGGATCGGCTGGCAGGCCTGGACGGTCTCCCAGCTGATGGACCGCTCCCGGGACACCCTGTTCCCGCTGTACGCCGGTCTGGTCACGCCCGTGTGGCTGCGGCTGCTCGGGATGCGGATCGGGCGCGGTGCCGAGGTGTCGACCGTGCTCGCGCTGCCGAGTCTGACGACGGTCGGCGAGGGCGCGTTCCTGGCCGACGACACGCTGACCGCGCCGTACGAGCTCGGTGGCGGATATGTGCGGATCGGGCGCGCGGAGATCGGGCGGCGGGCGTTCCTCGGGAACTCCGGGATGACCGCGCCGGGCCGCAGCGTGCCGGACGGCGGTCTGGTGGGCGTGCTGTCGGCGACGCCGAAGAAGGCGAAGAAGGGCACGTCGTACCTGGGGCTGCCGCCGGTGAAACTGCCGCGCAGCGCGTCGGACGGTGACCAGAGCCGGACCTACGAGCCGCCGGCGCGGCTGCTGTGGGCGCGCGGTCTGGTGGAGCTGTGCAGGATCGTGCCGGTGCTGTGCTCGGTGGCGCTGGCCGGGCTGACGGTCGCCGCGCTGTGCGCGCTGGGCGGCTGGGCGCCGGTGCTGTCGGGGCTGGTGCTGCTCGCCGCCGGTGCGGTCGCGGGCGGGGTGTCGGTGCTGGCCAAGTGGCTGCTGGTCGGGCGGCACCGCGGTGGGGAGCACCCGCTGTGGAGTTCGTTCGTGTGGCGCAACGAGCTGGCGGACACCTTCGTCGAGGTGCTGGCGGTGCCGTGGCTGGCCGGCTCGGTTCCGGGTACTGCGGTGATGACGGCCTGGTTGCGCGGCCTCGGCGCGCGGATCGGCAAGGGCGTCTGGGTGGAGAGCTACTGGCTGCCGGAGACGGATCTGGTGACCCTGGAGGACGCGGCCACCGTGAACCGCGGCTGTGTCCTGCAGACTCACCTCTTCCACGACCGGATCTTGCGGACGGATACTGTGGTTCTCCGTGAGGGCGCCACACTGGGTCCTGGCGGGATCGTGCTGCCCGGCAGCACGATCGGGGCCCGTACCACCCTGGGTCCCGCGTCGCTCGTCATGGCGGCGGAGTCGGTTCCCGACGACACCCGCTGGCTCGGCAACCCGATCGAGGCATGGCGTTCCTGAGCGCGGGCCGTTCGGTGGCCGCGGGCGTCGGTGCGCCGAGAGACGGTTCGAGCACAGCGCAGGGAGCGAACGCGGAAGTGGCAGTGCAGCAGTCAGCGGGTCCGGACCCGTACTTCCCGGACAACGGCGATCCCCGGTACCGGGTGCATCGCTATGAGCTCACGCTGGACTACCGGCCCGGCCCCAACCGACTGGCCGGCTCGGTCCGGATCAACGCCATAGCGGGCCGGGCGGCGCTGCCCGAGTTCCAGCTGAACCTGGCCGACTTCAAGATCGGCCGGATCCGGGTGGACGGCCGCCAGCCGCACTGGACGCACCGCGGCGGCAGGCTGCGGGTGAAGCCCGCCAAACCGCTGCGGGCCGGGGCCGCCTTCACCGTGGAGATCCACTGGTCGGGCAACCCCAGGCCGGTGAACAGCCCCTGGGGCGGGATCGGCTGGGAGGAGCTGACGGACGGCGCGCTGGTGGCGAGCCAGCCGGTCGGCGCGCCCTCCTGGTTCCCCTGCAACGACCGGCCGGCCGACAAGGCGTCCTACCTGATCTCGGTCACCTGCCCGTCCGCGTACTCGGTGGTGGCCGGCGGGCGGCTGCTGACCCGGACCACCAAGGCGTCCACGACGACCTGGGTGTACGAGCAGGCGGCACCGACGTCGAGCTATCTGGTGGGCCTCGCGATCGGCAAGTTCCAGACGGTGCTGCTGGGCGATCCGGGCTTCGGCGGGATCCCGATGCACGGGCACATACCCGCGCAGCTGCTGCCCGAGTTCTCGCGGGACTTCGCCCGGCAGCCAGCGATGATGGACCTGTTCCAACGGCTCTTCGGGCCCTACCCGTTCGAGGAGTACGCCGTCGTCGTCACCGACGAGGAGTTCGACGTCCCCGTCGAGGCACAGGGGTTGTCGCTGTTCGGCGTCAACCACGTGGACGGGGCTCGGGGTTCGGAGCGGCTGGTGGCGCACGAGCTGGCGCACCAGTGGTTCGGCAACAGCGTCTCCATCGCGGACTGGCGGCACATCTGGCTGAACGAGGGGCTCGCCAAGTACGCGGAGTGGCTGTGGTCGGAGCGGTCCGGTGGCCGTAGCGCCCAGCAACTGGCGGCCGGTGCGCACCGGTTGCTGTCCGGGCTGCCGCAGGACATCCGGATCGCCGACCCGGGCCGCAAGGCGATGTTCGACGACCGGCTCTACGAGCGCGGCGGGGTCACGGTCCACGCGCTGCGCTGCGCACTCGGCGACGAGCGGTTCTTCCACATGCTGCGGGCGTGGGCAGGCCTGCACCGGGGCGGGACGGTGACGACCGCCATGTTCACGGCGCACGTCAACCGGTTCGCGGACGAGCCGCTCGACGCCCTCCTCGACGCCTGGGTGCACGGCGTGGCGCTGCCCGCGCTGCCCACCCTGAGCGTGCCGGCCCGTCCGGTGCAGCCGCCCACCAACGCCGAGTCGGCGTAGGGGGGCGGACTCTTGGCAGCGAAGCGATCCCGGCGACAGCCCGCCGCCGACTGTCCGTGCGGCCTGGCGGAGACGTACGAGAAGTGCTGCGGCCGGTTCCACCGCGGTGCGGCGACGGCGCCCACCGCCGAGGCACTGATGCGCTCGCGCTACAGCGCGTTCGTCAGGCGTGACGAGCCGTACCTGCTGCGCACCTGGCATCCCCGGACCCGTCCGGGCCGGCTCGACCTGGACCCCGGGATGCGGTGGACGGGCCTGGAGATCCTGGCGACGAGCGACGGTTCGGCCTTCCACGCCACCGGCACGGTGACCTTCCGCGCCTCCTTCAGGGGCGGGTCCCTGCACGAACTCAGCCGGTTCGAGCGGGTCGACGGCGCCTGGGTGTACCTGGACGGTGACTTCCTGGACTAGGGCGGCCTAGGGCGCCAGGATGTCCAGTTCCTGGAGGGCGCCGACGGTGATCTCGCGGGTCAGCTGCTCGGCTCGGACCGCGTCGCCCTCCCGTACCGCCTCGGCGACCTGGACATGGAGGGTGACGGCGGCCGGGTCGGGGTCCTCGAACATCACCTCGTGGTGGGTACGGCCCGCGAGGACCTCCGCCACCACGTCGCCGAGGCGGGCGAACATCTCGTTGCCGGAGGCGTTGAGGATCACCCGGTGGAACGCCATGTCGTGGATCAGGTAGTGCTCCAACCGGTGGCCGCGTGAGTTGGCCACCATGCCGAGCGCGCACTCGGTGAGTTCGGCGCACTGCTCCGCCGTGGCGCTCTTCGCCGCCATGCGCGCGGCCACCGGCTCGATCGCCGAGCGCAGCACGGTCAGTGAGCGCAGCTGGTGGGGGCGGTCGGCGCCGGCCAGCCGCCAGCGGATGACCTGCGGGTCGTAGACGTTCCACTCGGCCTTCGGGCGGACCGTCACGCCGACCCGGCGACGGGACTCGACCAGGTGCATGGACTCCAGGACCCGGACCGCCTCGCGCATCACCGAGCGCGACACCTCGAAGTGCTGGGCCAGCTCGTCCGTGCGCAGGACGCTGCCCGGCGGGTACTCGCCGGCGGTGATCGCGGGGCCGAGGGAGTCAAGTACGCGGCCGTGCAGCCCACGGCCCATGGTGCTCATGCACTCAGCGTACCGAGCGGATCACAGAGCCAAAAAGTCAGACTTATTTGTCACAGACTCTTGAATTCGTCGTACCTAATGGGTTTCAGTGAGGCCGACGCCGGATGTCGTACGCCGGTGTCTCTCGTTGAGGAATCCCGAGGAAGACAGCGAGGCAGTGATGCGGACCCCCCATGTCGTCGTGGTGATGGGCGTCGCCGGCACGGGCAAGACCACGATCGGTCCTCTGCTCGCCGCCCGGCTCGGCGTCCCCTACGCCGAGGGCGACGACTTCCACCCGCCGGCCAACATCGCCAAGATGTCGGCCGGGCACCCGCTGGAGGACGCCGACCGGTGGCCGTGGCTGGACGCCATCGGCTCCTGGGCGCACGGGCGGGAAAGCCTGGGCGGAGTGGTCAGCAGCTCCGCGCTGAAGCGGTCGTACCGTGACCGGCTCCGCGCCGCCGCCCCGGGCGTCGTCTTCGTGCACCTCACCGGTGACCGGAAGCTCATCGAGGACCGGATGTCGCATCGGCAGGGTCACTTCATGCCGACCGCGCTGCTGGACTCCCAGTTCGCCACGCTCCAGCCGCTGGAGGCGGACGAGCCGGGGGTCGCCGTGGACGTCACCGGCAGCCCCGAGGAGATCACCGCACGGGCCGTGCGGGCCCTGGACGCGCTGCCCGACCTCACCCGGCGGTAACTCCCCCTTCTCGGCAGTACCCCCCCTTTTTTTTGTCCCCGTATCTGCAAGTTCTCCGTCCCCGTATCTCCAAGGAACCACCGTGACCAGACTCAGCGTCGAGATGCTGGCAGCGGACACCGTCGCGCCCATCACCTCGGCCGGACATGCCCAGCTCGGCATCGCCGTCCTTGCGGCCTTCGCCGTCATCGTCCTGCTCATCACCAAGTTCAAGCTCCACGCCTTCCTGGCGCTGACCATCGGCTCGCTCGCGCTCGGCGCGTTCGCCGGGGCGCCGCTGGACAAGGTCATCACCAGCTTCACCGCCGGCCTCGGCGCCACGGTCGCCGGCGTGGGTGTCCTGATCGCGCTCGGGGCGATCCTGGGCAAGCTGCTCGCCGACTCCGGCGGGGCCGACCAGATCGTCGACACGATCCTCGCCAAGGCCGGCGGCCGCTCCATGCCGTGGGCGATGGTGCTGATCGCCTCCGTGGTCGGTCTGCCGCTGTTCTTCGAGGTCGGCATCGTGCTGCTGATCCCGGTGGTGCTGATGGTCGCCAAGCGTGGCAACTACTCCCTGATGCGTATCGGCATCCCGGCACTGGCCGGTCTGTCCGTGATGCACGGCCTGGTGCCGCCGCACCCCGGCCCGCTGGTCGCGATCGACGCGGTCGGTGCCAACCTGGGCGTGACCCTGGCCCTCGGCGTCCTGGTGGCCATCCCGACCGTGATCGTCGCCGGTCCGCTGTTCTCCAAGGTCGCCGCCCGCTGGGTGGACGTCCCGGCCCCCGACCGGATGCTCCCGCAGCGTCCCTCGGAGGAGCTGGAGAAGCGCCCCGGCTTCGGCGCCACCCTCGCCACCATCCTGCTCCCGGTCGTGCTGATGCTGGCCAAGGCGCTGGTGGACATCGTCGTCGACGACCCGGCGCACACCGTCCAGCGGGTCTTCGACGTCATCGGCTCCCCGCTGATCGCCCTGCTCGCGGCCGTGATCGTCGGCTTCTTCACGCTGGGCCGCCCGGCCGGGTTCTCCAAGGAACGGCTCCAGCAGACGGTCGACAAGGGGCTGATGCCCATCGCGGGCATCCTGCTCATCGTCGGCGCGGGCGGCGGCTTCAAGCAGACGCTGATCGACTGCGGTGTCGGCCAGATGATCCTGGAGATCTCCAAGGACTGGTCGATCCCGGCGCTGCTGCTGGCCTGGCTGATCGCGGTGGCGATCCGGCTGGCGACGGGCTCGGCGACGGTGGCGACCGTCTCGGCGGCGGGCCTGGTGGCCCCGCTGGCGGCGGACATGTCGACGGCCCACACGGCCCTGCTGGTCCTGGCCATCGGCGCCGGCTCGCTCTTCTTCAGCCATGTCAACGACGCCGGTTTCTGGCTGGTCAAGGAGTACTTCGGGCTGAGCGTCGGGCAGACCGTCAAGACCTGGTCGATCATGGAGACGATCATCTCGGTGGTGGCGGGCGGCCTGGTCCTGCTCCTCTCGCTGATCGTCTAGAGGCACCGCGGACACGACGCCGGCCGCACACCGGCGTCGTGGACGTCGAGGAGCGGGTGGGTCCGCTCGGCATCCGGCGGCGGACCGGCGAGATCCTCTACGGACAGTCGGCGTCCTCCGTCGGGGGCGTGCGCCCTGCCGCCCACGTGGTCCGCGCGATCAGCGAGGCGGCTGAAGCGAACCTGGACTCGCGGCCGCGCTCGCTGCTCGGGCGGCCACCGGCCTGATCGACGTCCGGCGGGGAATCAGGGCCGCCACAGCGGATGCTCCCGCTTCGCCCACTCCTTGCTCACCTTCCCGGTGCGCAGCCCCTGCCTCGCCTCCGGGTCGGCCATGGCCATGCCGATGTGGCCCGCCAGGACGACGCCGATCGTCAGGGACAGCCAGTCGTGGACGAAGGTGGCCGAGGTGCGCCACATCAGCGGGGTGAGGTGGGTGAACCACATCAGCAGGCCGGTGGCGAGCATGACCAGGGTGGCGCCGGCGATCCAGTTCGCGTAGATCTTCTGGCCGGCGTTGAACTTGCCCGCCGGACGGGAGGACGGGCGTTTGTCACGGCTCAGGGCGGCCCGCAGCCAGAGCCTGTCGTGGGGGCCGAAGCGGTTCAGGAAGCCGAGGTCCCTGCGGAAGGCGCGGGAGGCGAGGCCGAGCAGGACCGGCACGGGCAGGGCCAGGCCGGCGCACTCGTGGATGCGGACGACCAGTTCGCGGCGGCCGACCAGGATCGCCAGCTGCGGGATGTAGAGGCAGGCGGCCGTCAGCACGCAGATGCCCATCAGCGCCGCCGTCGTGCGGTGGATCCAGCGCTCGGCGGGGGTGAAGCGGTGCAGCCGCCCGGTTGCGGCCGGTGCCTCAGCTCGTAGGCTCATCGTCGCGTCCGTTCGAGCGGCCGACCCAGGCGTCGACGTCGTAACCGAGGTGTTCCCAGTATCCCGGCTGCACCTTGTCGGTCACCGTGATGCCGGAGAGCCACTTGGCCGATTTGTAGAAGTACATGGGGGCGACATAGAGGCGGACCGGGCCGCCGTGGTCGTGTCCGATGGCCTTGTCCTGCATGCGCAGCGCGACCAGGATGTCCGGCCGCCGCGCCTGGTCGAGGGTGAGGCTCTCGGTGTACGCGCCGTCGAAGCAGGTGAAGCGGATCGCCTTCGCGGTATCGCGTACCCCCGCCAGGTCCAGCAGGTGCGAGAGGCGGACCCCCTCGAACGGGGTCTCCGGCACCCGCCACCCGGTCACGCACTGGACGTCCTTGACCAGCCGGGTCTGCGGCAGGGCGCGCAGCTCGGCCAGGCTGAAGGTGCGCGGTTTGTCGACCAGGCCGTCGATCTTCAGCTGGTAGTCCGCGGCGGTCCTGTTCGGCACCGGCCCGGTCACCGAGTAGTAGCGGAAGCCGCCGCCGTTCGGGAGCAGGCCGGTCAGGCCCGTGGGGTCCTTGCCGGAGAAGGTGCCGAGGACCGACTCGGTGACGCGTTGCAGCACCGGCGCGGTCACGACACCGAGGGCGCCCAGGCCTACGGTGCCGAGGAACACCCGTCGGCCGATCGGCCGACCCTCCTCGGGTCGTTCAGAATTCACGTACACATTCGAACACCCTCGGGGCGGCCCCGGCCAGGAAATCCGGCCGCCGTAAGAAATCCACAACCTCTTCTCATCAACCGCTTCGCGTCACCCGCCGAGCGCGCGCTCCCGGGCCGCCCGGAACGCCTCGCACGGGTCGCGGTCCGGGTAGGACCAGGGCGCCGGCGTGGCATGCCGGCCGATGCGCTGGAACAGGGCCGCGGCCTCGGCGTACCGGCCGGCGCCGGAGGTGGCGTGGGCGAGGTGGTTGAGGTCGACATGGCGGCGCGGGTGCTCCTCGATGCCCCACTCCAGCCACCAGTCGAAGGCCGCGCTCAGGGCACGCCGGGCGGACGGCTCCGCCCAGTGGCCGGCCTCGGCCGGGTCGGCGGGCGCCCGGCCGGCGGCGGCGAGCACCCGGTGCCGCTCGGTGTAGGCGACGACGGGGAGGACGGCGAGCGGGGAGTCGGCCGGGGCCGCGGCGGCCGAGCGTTCCGCGAAGGCGCACAGTTCGTACGTCCCCTCGGTCTCGGTCTCCGCGATACGGGCGGCCATCAGGTGGTGGGCGTGGTGGTGCTCGGGATGGCGGTCGCGCACCTCGTGGAACATGCGGCGCGTCTCGTCGTCGGTGCCGAGGTGCCGGGCGAGCAGCAGGAGGCCGAGCCACGGGGTGGGGTCGGCGGGGGCGAGCGCGGCGGCACCGGAGCAGGCCTCGCGAGCCCGGTCAAGGGGTTCCTTGCCGCGCAGGGCACGCCGGACCAGGGTCAGGGCGTAGAGGGTGGCGGCACCCGCGGAGCCGGGCTCGGCGAGCAGCCACTCGCGGGCCCAGGCGATGGCGTAGGGCTCGCGGGCGAGGGCGGTGACCCGGTGGCCCCGGCGGTCCCAGTCATCACCCGTGTGGAGCAGCAGGGAGCGGGCGGCCTGCCAGCGGCCCTGGGCCAACGCGGCTCGCGCGGAGATGAGTTCGGCGTCGTCGAGGGCATCGTCGGGACAGTGTTCGCACCCGGGGTGCGCTGCCGCGCGGGGACCTTCTGCGACGGCCCGGCCTGGGCCTAAGAGGGGCGGGGTTGGGGGCACCGCGGAACTTCCTGGTTGTCGGGCTGCCATCGGCCGATCACGCACAGCAAACCCCCAGCCAAGACTTTGCGTCAAGCTGAACGGGGCTGGTACCCCGTTCAACTACCCCGAGCGCAGCGGAACTTGACGCGCGCCGGGGTCCGTTGGGCGTACCGTGGCCGTGGGGCTCCGGGTTCCGGCTGTGGCGTACGCCATGGCGCGGGCCGCCCGGGCATCGGACCATGGCCGTACCGGTCGCACCGCCGCGCCCTGATCCACCTGCCGTGTTCGGCTCGGGCATCGTGACCGAGTCAACCGCCCGATTCCGGGTACTCCCGGGGCAACACCCATCCGCGAGCGCTACAGTCGGCCACTACGCACCCCGTAGCCCGGCCGCATGATCGAGGTACGCAGCGTGTCCGTTCTGGTTCTGATTCTCGCCGTGAGTGCGGCCTGTTGCCTCGGCTTCGGGTTCGTGCTCCAGCAGAACGCCGCCCAGAAGGCCCCGCTCAGCGACTTCCTCTCCTTCCGGCTGCTGCTCGACCTGATGAGGGTGCCGCGCTGGCTCGGCGGGATCGGCCTGATGGTGGCCGGCATGGTGCTCGGCGCGATCGCGCTCGGCAAGGGCGAGATCTCCCTGGTCGAACCGCTACTGGCGACGAACCTGCTCTTCGCCCTCGCGCTCTCCCGGCACCAGACCAAGCATCCCCTGAGCCACCAGGGCTGGGCCGGACTCGGTCTGCTCGCGGGCGGGGTGACCGCGTTCATCCTGGCGGGCCAGCCACGTGGCGGTGACGCCATCGTCAACCCGCTGCGCCACTGGCTGATCATCGGCGTGGTGGTCGGCCTCGCCCTGGTGCTCACCACCTACGCCAAGCGGTCCCGGCTCAGCGCGGGGCCGACCCTGCTCGCCCTCGCCGCCGGCCTGCTGTACGGCGTACAGGACGCGCTGACCCGGGTCACCAGCACCCGCTTCTCCGAGGGCGGCATCACCGAGGTGCTGACCGGCTGGCAGCCGTACGGCGTGCTGGTGCTCGGGGTCAGCGGGCTGATCCTCGTCCAGAGCGCGTTCGAGACGGCGGAGCTGCGCAACTCGCTGCCCGCGCTCACCGCCGCCCAGCCGCTCGCCGGGATCCTGTGCGGCGTCGGCTTCCTCGGGGACCGGCTGCGCACCGACACCGGGGCGCTGGCCTGGGAGGCGGCCGGGCTCGCGGCGATCGTGGCGGGCATCGTGCTGCTCGGGCTGCACCCCGCGATGCCGCGCGGTCCGGCGCCGAAGGAGCCCTCGCTGGACCTCCAGCCGCGCTGACGCCCCCGGGCTCCGGCCTGCTTGGATGGCGGCATGAAGCCTGCTGACGAAATCCTCGACATCGTCGACGAGCACGACCGGGTGATCGGACAGGCCCCCCGCGGTGAGGCGTACGCCCGGGGCCTGCGCCACCGCTGCGCCTTCATCCTGGCCCGCGACGCCGCCGGCCGCGTCTTCGTCCACCGCCGCACCGCGACCAAGCTGGTCTTCCCCTCCCTGTACGACATGTTCGTCGGGGGCGTGGTCGGCGCGGGCGAGTCCTACGACGACGCGGCGCTGCGGGAGGCGGAGGAGGAGCTGGGCGTGTCCGGGCTGCCCCGGCCGACGTACCTCTTCAAGTTCCGGTACGACGACGGCGCCGGCCACAGCTGGTGGTCGGCGGTGTACGAGGTCCGCTGCGAGCTGCCGGTACGGCCCCAGGTGGAGGAGGTGGCCTGGCACGGCTTCCTCACGGAGGAGGAACTGACGGGGCGGCTCGGTGCGTGGGAGTGGGTACCGGACGGGCTGGCGGCGTGGGAGCGACTGCGGGAGTGGCGGGGCTGAGGTGGGGTGGGGATGCTTACCGGCGCCGGCAGGGTGCCGCTGCGCCCACCGTGCCGCCCATGCGGCACGACTGCCCGCAGCCGCGTCAGCTGACAGGGCGGCCCGTGCCTGAGGCGCCCCTTCAGGAGCGCGGGGAACTGCGCGAGCAGCCCCCACTCACCCGCAGACGAACCCTCGGCCGCCCTCCCCGGTAGGCTTCCGGCACGTGATCGAATTCGCGCGGAACGTCCGTTTGTGGTTCGCCCCCGAAGTGGTGCGCGAAGAGGGAACGACCCCTGACTACCGCTTCTCCCTCGCCAACGAGCGGACCTTCCTGGCCTGGCTGCGCACCGCCCTCGCCCTGATCGGCGGCGGTTTCGCCGTGGACCAGTTCCTGCCCGACCTCCGCTGGGCCTGGCGGGTCGGCCTCGCGCTCGCGCTCCTCGCCGCCGGCGTGCTGTGCTCGCTGCGGGCGGTGAACCACTGGGTGCGCTGTGAGCGGGCCATGCGGCGCGGCGAGGATCTGCCGGTCTCCCGGTTCCCGGCCCTGCTCGGCGTGGTCGTCGCCGTGGTCGCCGTCGCGATGGTCGTCGTGGTGCTCGTCGGGTGGGAAGGATGACCACGCCGGCCCGCGACCCGGGGCTCCAGCCGGAGCGGACCCGGCTGGCCTGGCGCCGTACGACACTGTCGGCGACCGTCGCCGCCGTACTCGCCGCGAAGACCGCGGTGCACGGCAGCACCTCGGCCGGCGGCGTGCTCGCCTGCGCGGCCTGCTGCGTCCTGTGGCTGGGCTTCCTCCTGGTCGCCAACCGCCGGATCCGCGCCCTGGCGGCCACCGACCGCCCCTCGGCACTGGCCCCGCGGCAGGCGACCGCGGCGGTGCTGTGCACGGTCGCCGTCGCCCTGTGCGCCGCCGCGCTGGTCGTCTAGGCCTCGGGCCTAGCCCTCCTCCTCCGGCCACTCCACCGTGACCACCAGCTTGCCGCGGGTGCGCCCCTCCTGGCTGCGCCGGTGCGCGTCGGCCGTCCGCTTCAGCGGAAACGTCTCGGCGACGTGGACCGTCACCGCTCCCTGTTCCGCGAGTCCGGCGAGCCGCTTCAGGTCCTCGGCGTCGGGTCGCGCCCAGCAGTAGCGGCCGCCGAAGTCGACGACGTCCGGGTCGGCGATCGAGGCCATCCGTCCCTCGGGGGCGAGCATGTTCGCCGAGCTGGTCAGGGCATCGCCGCCGACGGTGTCGAAGACCGCGTCGACGCCCTCCGGGGCCAGTCCCCGTACGCGTTCGGTCAGGCCGGGCCCGTAGCTCACCGGCTCGCCGCCGAGGCCCCGGACGAAGTCGTGGTTGCGTTCACTCGCCGTGCCGATGACCCGGGCCCCGAGGTGCGCCGCGATCTGGACCGCGATGGAGCCGACCCCGCCGGCGGCGGCGTGCACCAGGACCGTCTCGCCGCGCTTGACCTCCAGGGCGTGGACCAGCACCTGGTAGGCGGTGAGCCCGGCCAGCGGCAGACCCGCGGCCTCCTCGAAGGAGAGGTTGCGCGGCTTGCGGGCCAGGGTGCGCACCGGGGCGGCGACGTACTCGGCGAAGGTGCCCCGGGAGAGGAAGTCCTCCCGGACGTAACCGATCACCTCGTCGCCGACCCCGAACTCGGTGACGGCCGGCCCCGGCTGAACGACCACGCCGGAGACGTCCCAGCCGGGGATCACCGGGAAGACGGCGTCCAAGATGCCGTGCAGATCGCCCTCCCGGCACTTCCAGTCGACCGGGTTGACGGCGGCCGCCCGGACCTTCACCAGGACCGTGTCGGGGCCCACCTTCGGGTCCTTGACCTCGCCGTACTCCAGTACCCCGGGTCCGCCGTACCGGCTGTAGCTGATGCCCTTCATGCAACCGACCCTCCGGGGTACTCGCACGCCACGCAACCGGGATGCCCGCATATGTGCCGTTCGCGTGGCAGCCTGTCCGTCGGCAGCACGCCACCTTCCCGACCCCGTACCGCTGAAGGCGAACACCATGACCACCCTTCACCAGGAACACACCTCGCACGGCCACAGCCACGGCCCGGACTGCGGGCACGACCAGGTGCCGCACGGCGACCACCTCGACTACGCGCACAACGGGCACCTGCACCGCGAGCACGGCGGCCACTGGGACGAGTGCGAGCCCGCCGGGCACGTCACCCACCAGGCCCACGACCACCGGCACGGCGACGGCTGCGGGCACACCGGCGTACTGCACGGCGACCACATCGACTATCTGCACGACGGCCACCGGCACGCCGAGCACAACGGTCACTGGGACGACCACTGAGACGGTCCCCGACCCGAACGGCGGCTCCCTGCTCTGCGCGCGCGGGGAGCCGTCACCCCACACCCACGGCCGGATCGTAGGGTGGTCCCGGTCACGTTTGGTTCTCCCGCTGGACGACATACCGACTGGTCGGCATCATGAGTTGGGTCCTGTTCACTCGTTCGTAGGAGCGATGCATGAGCCCCGACCACCCGCCCGGACTGGATCTCGACCGGCTGCGCGGACTGCTCGACCGAGAGCGCCCCGGCCTGGCGACCGGTCCACTGACCGGAAGGCTGATCGAGGGCGGACGGTCGAACCTCACCTACGCGGTCTCCGACTCCGCCTCGAAGTGGGTCGTACGACGGCCGCCGCTGGGCCATGTCCTGGCCACCGCGCACGACATGAAGCGCGAGCACCGGGTGATCAGCGCGCTGTACCCGACCGAGGTGCCGGTGCCGCGGCCGGTGCTGCTGTGCGAGGACCCGGAGGTCCTCGGGGCGCCGTTCTACGTGATGGAGTTCGTGGCGGGCACCCCGTACCGCACCTCCGACCAGCTCGTCCCGCTCGGCCCCGAGCGCACCAGGAACGCCGTGCTCTCCCTCGTCGACACCCTCGTCGAGCTGCACGCCGTGGACCCGGAGGAGGTCGGCCTCGCCGACTTCGGGCGCCCGGAGGGCTTCCTGGACCGGCAACTGCGCCGCTGGGGCAAGCAGCTGGACGCCTCCCGCAACCGTGAGCTGGCCGGCATCGACGAGCTGCACGCCACCCTGGGCCGCCGGCTGCCCGACTCCCCCGCGCCCACCGTGATCCACGGCGACTACCGCCTCGACAACGTGCTGATCGGCGACGACGACACCATCAGGGCGATCCTCGACTGGGAGATGTCCACACTCGGCGACCCGTTGACCGACCTGGGCCTGCTGGTCATGTACAGCAAGCCGCTGGGCACACCCGACTCGCCGGTGTCGACGACCGCCGAGGCGCCCGGCCACCCGGACCCGCGGGAGCTGGTCGAGCGCTACGCGGCCCGCTCGGGGCGGGACGTCTCGCACATCGCCTGGTACACGGCGTTCGCCTGGTTCAAGCTCGCCGTGATCCTGGAGGGCATCCACTACCGGTACACGCAGGGCCAGACGCTCGGGCAGGGCTTCGACCGCATCGGCGAACTCGTGCCCGTCTTCATCGACCACGGACTGACCACTCTTCAGGAAGGCTGAGCCATGGACTTCGCGTTCGACGCGCGCACCGAGGAACTGCGCGCCAAGCTGCTCGCCTTCATGGACGAGTACGTCTACCCGGCCGAGGCGGTCGCCGAGGAACAGCGCGCCGCGCTCGCCTCGCCGTGGGACACCCCGGCCGTGGTCGAGGAACTGAAGGCGGAGGCGCGCAGGCAGGGCCTGTGGAACCTCTTCCTCCCGGACGCCGAGTACGGCGCGGGGCTCACCAACCTCCAGTACGCGCCCCTCGCCGAGATCACCGGCCGCTCCCCGCACCTGGCGCCCACCGCGCTGAACTGCGCGGCGCCGGACACCGGCAACATGGAGGTGCTGGCCCAGTTCGCCGACGAGGCGCAGAAGAAGCAGTGGCTGGAGCCGCTTCTCGCCGGGGAGATCCGCTCCGCGTTCGCCATGACCGAGCCGGAGGTGGCCTCCTCCGACGCCACCAACATCACCACGCACATCGAGCGCGATGGCGACGACTACCTCGTCACCGGCCGCAAGTGGTACATCTCCGGTGCGATGAACCCGGACTGCAAGATCTTCATCGTGATGGGCAAGACCGACCCGGACGGCGCCGACATCCGGCGCCAGCAGTCCATGGTCCTGGTGCCGCGCGACACGCCGGGTGTCACCGTGAAGCGGGCGATGAAGGTCTTCGGCTACGAGGACCACTCGCACGGCGGTCACGCCGAGGTGATCTTCGACCACGCGCGCGTGCCCGTGTCGAACCTGGTCGGCGAGGAGGGCGGCGGCTTCGCCATCGCCCAGGCCCGGCTCGGCCCCGGCCGTATCCACCACTGCATGCGGCTGATCGGCATGGCCGAGCGGGCGATCGAGCTGATGTGCCGGCGGGCCGTGTCCCGCACCGCCTTCGGCAAGGAGCTGGCGCGGCAGGGCGTGGTCCACAACTGGATCGCGGACGCCCGGGTGACCGTCGAACAGCTGCGGCTGCTGGTCCTGAAGACCGCCTGGCTGATGGACACCGTCGGCAACCGGGGCGCCCACACCGAGATCCAGTCCATCAAGATCGCCACGCCTCGCGCGGTCGTCGGCATCATCGACCGCGCGATCCAGCTGCACGGCGCGGGCGGCGTCAGCCAGGACTTCCCGCTGGCCGACCTGTACGCCGGGGCCCGGACGCTGATGATCGCCGACGGTCCGGACGAGGTGCACCAGCGGTCGCTGGCCCGCCGGGAGCTGAAGAAGTACCTGTAGGCGACGCATGGTCGGGCCGGTGCGGGCATCCCCGATGCCCGCACCGGCCTCGCACCGTCCGCCTCAGCCCGTCCGGCCCACCACGAGCTGGTAGAAGATCGGCTCGCCGGTCGTCGTCACCCGGTGCTGGAACCGGGTTCGCTCCAGCAGGGCGAGACTTCCGTCGGCCACCAGCCGCTCGACGGCGGCGCCGAACCCGTCCGGGTCCGCTTCGTCCATCCACCGCTCGTCGACGGTGAAGGCCGCGGGCGCGCCCTGGGGCAGCACCGCGAGCGCGTTGACCAGCGCCTGCGGTGTGGCGTGCGTGCCGCCGAACGCGCCGGCCGACACCAACCCGCCGAACGCATACGGGCGTAGTGCCGCACGCAGTCCGTCACCGAGCTGGAAGTCGCCGACCACGTAGTCGGCGTAGACGCCCGGCCGGTCGCGCAGACTCGCCTCCCGTGCCGCCGGCAGCGCGTCGACCCCGACGACCCGGGCCACGCCCGCGCGGCGCACGAGTTCACCGACGAGTCCGGTGCCGGCGCCGACGTCGAGCACCGTCATCGATCCCGGCGCCAGCCCGAGGCTCGCGGCCGCGCGCACGAAACCCTCCGCCGCGACCTGCGGCGACCTGCACCGCAACCGTTCCTGGACGACATGCTCGTAGAGGCCGGGCACGGCGTAGATCCGCGTGTACTCGTGCAGGTGCACCGTCTCGTGCCCGCTCAACTCGATGTACTCGCCGTCGGTCACCGGCGGTCCGAGCAGCCGGACACCCGCGAACGCATCTGCCATGCCGGCGAGACTATGCGCACGCGCCCGTGCGCCGCCACCAGTGGCTACTTGAGGAGCTGGAGCAGGTGGTCGGCCAGAATCGCCGCCGAGTGGGGGTTCTGGCCGGTGACGAGATTGCGGTCCTCGACCATGTAGGGCTCCCAGATCGGGCCGCGGCTGAAGTCGATGCCGACCTTCTCCTTCAGTTCCGTCTCCAGCAGCCACGGTGCCCGGGGGGCCAGGCCGACGGCTTCTTCCTCCTCGTCGGTGAAGCAGGTGATGCGGTATCCCTCGAAGGGCGACTTGCCGTGGATCCTGGTGGCGAGGATCGAGGCGGGGGCGTGGCACACGATCGCGAGCGGCTTGCCGGAGGCCAGCTGTGCGGTCAGCAGGCGGCCGACATCGGCGTCGAACGCCAGGTCCGCCATGGGGCCGTGGCCGCCGGGCAGGTAGACCGCGTCGTAGTCCTCCAGGCGGACGTCCGAGAGCTGGAGGGGCCGCCGCATCACCTCGGCGGAGCGGATGATCTCCTCCAGTTCGAGGGCCATCTCCTCACCACCGGCCATCGACGGACGCAGGCTCATCATGTCGACGTTCGGGATCACGCCGCCGGGCGTGCCGACCACCACCTCGTGACCGGCTTCCGTGATCTTCTTGTAGGGCATGGCGAATTCTTCGGCCCAGTAGCCGGTCGCGTATCTGGTGCCGTCCTTCAGCACCCAGTAGGTCGCCCCGCTGACGATGAACAGGACTCTCGCCATCGCACTCGGTCTCCTTCCCCCCGAGTCGAATCGTGGAGGAATTCAGCCTTTTCAGCCTAGGCACACACAGGGCCGGGTGCATGTGCCCAGGTTCTCCGAGCCCTGCCGGTCAGGGGCGCAGCGCTCGCAGCAGCAGGTCGGCCAGCTGGTCGGCGACCTCCTGGGGGGTCATCGGGCCGTCCGGGCGGTACCAGGTCGACAGGTGGTGGACCGAGCCGAAGTGGTAGTCCACGACCAGGTCGGCCGGGGTCGCTTCGGAGAAGACGCCCTCGCGCTGGCCCTCCTCGATCAGCGCGCGGAAGCGCTCGTGGTAGCGCCGGCGCTCGGCGCGCACCTGCTTGTTCTTCTCCGGACTCAGATGGTGCATGGACCGGAAGAAGATCGACGCGTCGTCGAGGTTCTCGATCGTCGTCACGACCACGTCCGCGGCCGCGCCCCGCAGCCGCTTCTCGATCGGCTCGTCCGCGTTCGCGAAGGCGTCCAGCCGCTCCTGCTGCACGCGCAGCACGCGCGCGTACACCTCGTGCAGCAGGTCGTCCTTGGAGCCGAAGTAGTGGTACAGCGCTCCCTTGGTGACGCCGGCCGCCTCCACGATCTCCTGCACGGAGGTGCGGTCGTACCCCTGCTCGGCGAAGAGCCGGGTGGCGGCGGCCAGGAGCCGCTGCGGAACAGGGGCTCCGTCGCCCTCCGTCGTCCTGGGCACTGCCGCCACCTGCCTCTCTCGTATGTCTGCTAACCCTGTTGCGGCCGGGAACGAAGTTCCCGTCGGAGGATCTTCCCACTTGCCGTCTTCGGCAGGTCGGGCAGGATCTCCACAAGCCGCGGATATTTGTAGGCGGCCAGCCTCTCCTTGCAATAGAGGGCCAGATCGTCCGGATCGGTTGCAGCACCGGGGCGAAGACTGATGTACGCCTTGACGGTCTCCCCGCGGTAGCCGTCGGGCACCCCGACGACGGCCGCCTCGCGCACCTCCGGATGGGTGTACAGCACGTCCTCGACCTCGCGCGGCCAGACCTTGAAGCCGGACGCGTTGATCATGTCCTTCTTGCGGTCGACGACGTACAGCCAACCCTGCGGGTCCATGAAGCCGATGTCGCCGGTGCGCAGCTCGCCGTCCGGGAAGGTCTCGGCGGTGGCCTCGGGCCGCCGCCAGTACCCGGGCACGACCTGCGGCCCGCGTACGACGATCTCGCCCGGTTCGCCGAAGGGCAGCTCGTTGCCCTCGTCGTCGACGATACGGACGATCGTGTCGGGGCC
Source organism: Streptomyces sp. NPDC026538 (assembly GCF_055567535.1). Classification (NCBI taxonomy): domain Bacteria; kingdom Bacillati; phylum Actinomycetota; class Actinomycetes; order Kitasatosporales; family Streptomycetaceae; genus Streptomyces; species Streptomyces sp. NPDC026538. The sequence continues at coordinate 147,066 of NZ_JBVHQG010000009.1, read as the reverse complement.
GGGCACGCCGACGGCCAGGGTCCCGGAGACCGGGTCCACGGGCGCTTCCAGGGTCGGCGGCACGGAGGCGCAGGGCGCGGTGCACTCGGTGAGTCCGTAGCCGTTCCTGATGTACGGCCCGTAGCCGGCCCGGAACTTCTCCACCAGGGCCGGCGGCAGGGGCGCGCCGCCGGAGGAGATGGTCGCGAAGGAGGCGAAGTGCTCCGGGGTGACGTCCGGGTGGGCGGCCAGTGCCATGAAGGCGGTGGAGGGGCCGACCGTGTAGTGCGGCCGGTGCTCGGCGAACGCCTCCAGGACCAGGCCCGGCTCGAAGCGGTACGTCAGCACCAGCGTGCCGGCGCTGGTCAGGCAGGCGCCGAACTGGCAGACCATGCCGGTGATGTGGAAGAGGGGCGCGAGGGCGTAGTAGACCGGCGCGTCGGGCAGCCCGAGCCCGGTCCTCTGCCGCTCGGCGTTGTACATGATGTTGCCGTGCAGGTTGGTGGCGCCCTTGGGGGTGCCGCTCGTGCCCGAGGTGTAGCTGATCAGCGCGATGTCGGACGGTACCGGGTCGCGGCCCTCGGGGGCCGTGCCGCCGCGGCGCGCGACGGCCACCAGGTCCTCGGCGTCGGCGGCCTGCGGCAGCCGCTCGAAGGCCAGCACCCGCGCGTCGTCCCGGGTCTGGAAGTCCAGCTCGCTGGCGGTGAGCACGATCCGCACCGACGAGTCGGCGGCCGTGTCCCGCAGATACGACTCCCAGGCACGCTGCGAGCAGACCAGCGCGGCCACCTCGCCGTCCCGCAGGACGTGGGAGACCTCCCCCGACTTGTACATGGGGTTGACCGGTACGACGGTCGCGCCCGCCTTCCAGGCACCGAGCACCGCGATCACGAAGTGTGGCGAGTTCTGCAGGATCACGGCGACCCGGTCGCCGCGCTCCAGACCGCGCTCGGCGAGGTACGCGGCGACGGAGTCGCTCAGCTCGTCGACCTCGCGGAAGCTGAGCCGGGCGTCGAAGTAGGCGAGGAAGGCGCGGTCGGGCGCCTCGGCGACGGCGGCGCGCAGGGCGTGCACCATCGATGCGGGGGGATCGACCGGGCCGCGCTGGGCCTCGTCGAGAAGCGCCACCCAGGGCCGGGCGGCGTACAGGGACTGGGTCTGCGGCTGGGTCACCGGGTGGCCTCCCACTTCTGCTGGATGTGGTTCATGTTCGTCAGCCAGCGGTCCGGGGCGGCGGCCCGCGCCTGGTAGAAGTCGGCGACCTCGGGATGCGGCAGGATCAGGAACCGGTCCTCGGCCATCCCCTTGAACAGCGCGTCGGCGACCGCATCCGGCTCGATGGCGGTCGGCTGGAGCACCAGGTCGCCCGCGCTGCCGGTGGCGGCGAGCATGTCGGTGCGCACGCCCTGCGGGCAGATCGCGTGCACCTTGAGGCCACGGTGCCGGTACGTCAGCGACAGCCACTCGGCGAAGGCGTACGCGGCGTGCTTGGTCACGCTGTACGGCGCGGCCCCGATCATGGTGAGCAGGCCGGCGGCGGACACGGTGGAAACGAACCGGCCGCTGCCCCGCTCCAGCCAGTCGGGCAGCAGGTCCTGCGCGGCCCGCACATGGGCCATGACATTGACGTCCCAGGCGGCGGCCCAGACCCCGGCCTCGGCCGCCTCGGACCCGCCGGAGGCGAGCCCGGCGTTGGCGCAGTAGACGTCCACGCCGCCGCCGAGCGCATCCCGGGCGGCGCCGACGATGCCGGACGCGTCACCCGGGACCGCGATCCCGCCGATCTCCTCGGCGACGGCGGCCGCCTTCTCCCCGTCCAGGTCGTTCACGACGACGCGGGCGCCCTCGGCGGCGAACCGACGGGCCAGAGCTGCCCCGATGCCACCTCCCGCACCGGTGACGACGACTCGGGCATCTTGCACGGCTCCCACCATCGGTCTCCTTCGACACGACGCGACCAGACTCGGCTCAGCACGGACACACTAACCGGTCGGTATGTTTGAGAAAAGGGCAACCGTCACACCCCCCTAAGGGCGCGGGGCCACTGCCCGACAAGGGACGACCGCAACCCCCTGGGGGCGCGGGGAACTGCGCGACCAGCCACACACAACCCGCACCCGGACGACGGAGGCCTCTCATGCGGCGCCCTTCCAGACGAAGTCTGCTCACAGCCGCCACGGCGGCAGCCGTGACACCTGTACCCACGGCCTCTCCGGCCGACGCCCCCGGCCGCTTCGAGACCGGCTTCGACCGCCTCTCCGCCGACGGCTACTCCCTCCTCGGCCGGCAGAAGGTCGGCATCGTCACCAACCCCACCGGCATCACCACCGACGTCCGCCACATCGTCGACGTCATGCACGCCGACCCCCGGGTCAGGCTGACCGCGGTCTTCGGCCCCGAGCACGGATTCCGCGGCACCGCCCAGGCCGGCGGCTCCGAGGGCCGCTACGACGACCCGGCGACCGGCCTCCCCGTCTACGACACGTACCTCAAGAGCGGACAGCCCCTCGCCGACGTCTTCAGCGCCTCCGGCGTGGACACGGTCGTCTTCGACATCCAGGACGTCGGCGCCCGCTTCTACACGTACATCTGGACGCTGTACGACTGCATGGAGGCCGCCCGGTCGGCGGGCAAGCGCTTCGTCGTGCTCGACCGCCCCAATCCGGTGACCGGGCGCACCGCCCAGGGCCCGGTCCTGCACCGGGAGTTCGCCAGTTTCGTCGGCCGGCAGCCGATCGCGCAGGCACACGGGATGACGGTCGCCGAGCTCGCGAAGCTGTTCAACGCGGAGTTCCTGAGCACCCCGGTCGCGCTGGACGTCGTGACGATGACGGGCTGGCGGCGCGACCGCTTCTACGACGCCTACGCACTGCCCTGGGTGCCGCCGAGCCCCAACATGCCCACCCCGGACACCGCCCTCGTCTACTCGGGAACCTGTCTCTTCGAGGGCACCAACCTGTCCGAGGGGCGCGGCACGACCCGCCCCTTCGAACTGCTGGGCGCGGAAGGGATCGACGCGCGGTGGGCGGCCGCCGTCAACGGAGTCGGGCTGCCGGGCGTGCGGTGCCGGGAGGCGTACTTCGCGCCCACCTTCTCCAAGTTCCAGGGCAGGACGGTCGGCGGGGTGCAGCTCCATGTGCACGACCGGGCCGCCTACGACCCCGTACGGACCGGGATCGCGCTCCTGGTGACCGCCAAGAAGGTGTGGGGGGACTTCGCCTGGCGGTCGGACAACTGGATCGACAAGCTCACCGGGTCCACGACCGTGCGCACGATGACCGACGCGGGCGCGGGCACGGACGAGATCGTCGGCGCCTGGCAGGACGAACTCGCCGCGTTCCGCCGGATCCGAAAGGAATTTCTGCTCTACAGGTGAGGCGCGTCGTATGGCCAACCTTGCCCGGCGGCGGGACGATGCGCGCAGATCGCACCGGTTCGGGTGACGAGGAGCCTGGTATGGCGGATCCTGGGATGAGCGTGGCTCCCTACTGGGAGCTGACCTTCGACGCCGACGGCGACCCGGAGGGCGCCGAACGCGACCGGCTGCTGGGCGGGGTCACGGCGCACGGCCTCCATGACCTGATCGTCTTCGCGCACGGCTGGAACAACGACCGTTCGGGCGCGACCGCCTTGTACCGGCGGTTCTTCGCGCCGATCCCGAAGCTGGTGCCGAAGGCGAGGATCGGGTACGTCGGGGTGGTGTGGCCGTCGATGCGGTTCTGCGACGAGCCGATCCCGGACTTCCCGAAGTCGGTGGTGGCCACGGAGGCGGAGGAGAGACCGGTCCCCGTCCTCGACAAGGACACCCGGCACGCGCTCCTCGACACGTTCCCGGGCCGGGCGACCGTGGTCGACCAGATCGCCCGGATGCTGGACCAGCGCCCGGGTGGCGAGTTGGAGGAGTTCGGCCGCCTTGTACGGCTGCTCGTCGAGGTCCTGCCGGGCGGCCCCCAGCCGCTGTTCGCGGCGGACACGCTCGCGGAGGGCGTCCCGCAGAGCGAGCCGGTGCTGTTCACCGGGGACACGACGGCGCTGTGCGAGGAGTTCGCGCAGACACTGGCTTCCGTCCGGCAGGGCGCCGGCGCGGCGGATTTCACTCTGCCCAACCCCTGGGACGGCGCGAAGGAACTGCTGCGGCAGGCGACGTACTACGCGATGAAGCGGCGCGCCGGGACCGTCGGGGAGCGTGGGCTCGGGCGGGTCGTGGGGCAGCTGGGCGGCGTCGCCCCGCAGCTGCGGGTGCATCTGGTCGGGCACAGCTTCGGCGGCCGGCTGGTGTCGTTCGCGCTGCGCGGGCTGCCGGACGGGGTGCGCACGGTGAAGTCCGTGACGCTGCTGCAAGGGGCCTTCTCGCACTACGCGTTCGCCGCCCGGCTGCCGCACGACCCGCGCGCGGGCGGGGTGCTGCAGGGCCAGGAGAACCGGATCGACGGCCCGCTGGTGTGCTGTTACTCCCGCTTCGACGGGGCGCTCGGCACGATGTACCCGCTGGCCTCCCGGATGGCGGACGACTGCGAGTCGGTGCTGGGCGTGGATGTGGGCGACGCGCTGGGCGCCCGGTGGGGCGCGATGGGGCACGACGGGGTGCAGGCGGTGCCGGGCACCCGGTCGCTGGACCTGGCGGCGGCTCTGCGCGGCCCGCTCGCCGCGCCGGGTTGTGTGAACGTCGACGCGGCGGCGGTCGTGAAGAGGGGCGGCCCGCCGTCCGGGGCGCACAGCGACATCGTGCACCCCGAACTGGCGAGGGTGGTGCTGGCGGCGGGGCGGATCGGCTGACCCCGCCGCCATGGACGTGCTCAGCGGTGCGAGGTGAACTCCACGACCTGCTGGAAGGTCGGGCGGTTCTGCCAGCTGATGTTGTAGTGCTTGATGCCGCCCAGGGTGCGCTGGACGATCGAGTCGGCACACCACTGGTCGCCGGCCGAGCACAGCGAGTCCCCCGGGTAGACCGTGGACGCACTCGTACCGGCCGCCGTCTTCAGCGTGCTGATCAGGATGTCCCGGCAGGCGCTGAGGCTGCCGCCGCCGCAGTACTGCTCGGCCAGCGGCCCCGACACGCTCTGCCCGAGCACCGACCGGATGTCCTTGTCGACATAACTCCACCAGCCGTACTGGAAGGAGCTTCCGGCGTGTGCCCCGGTCGGACCGTGCGCGGCCGACGGAGTCTCGTCGATGTACAGGTTGTTGGTGAACGCGGTGTACAGGTCGGAACCGAGGCCGGGCTGGAACTCGGCCTTCACCAGCAGCGGCCACCAGGCGTCCAGGATCCGGACGGCGTCGGAGTTGGCGTACGTCTTCGAGCCCGCCGAGGTCTCCGTGCGCTTGCCGCCCGCCGTCAGCCAGGTCTGGAGCTTGGTGACGGCCGCGGCGGCCGTGGCGTCGGTCACCGTACTGCTGTTGATCACCTTCAGCAGATCCGGCAGCACGTCCTCGGCCCGCAGGTCGGTGAGCGACGCGTCCGACATGGCCTTGACGAGCGAGGAGCGTGTGACACCGCCCGCCGCGACCAGTTTCTTCACTCGGTCGTCAAGGAGGTTGCCGCGATGGACCGAACCGTCGCCCCAGCTGGCGGTGGTGTAGTTCAGCGCCTGTTTGTTGTTCCAGGAGATGTAGTAGTCCTGGTCGATGGAGTTGGGGTGCTGGGAGGCCGGGGTGTAGTCGGACGTGTTGGTGGCCGGGTCCCAGTTCTGCCACTCGTAGGCCGCCTGCGCCCAGACCGGGAACTCGGGGTCGACACCGGTCGCCCGCACCGGGTTGTTGCCGCTGTTGTAGTACGCGGTGTGGGAGGAGTCCGCGTAGAACCAGTTGAAGGTGAAGTTGATGTGCTGCGCCGCGCTCTGGAAGGTCTGCGGGCTCTTCACGTAGTCGGGGTCGTTGAGCATCTGGAAGCCGATGATCGAGTCGGCCTCGTGCATGTAGGAGGAGCGCAGGGTGGTGTAGGCGACCTTCTTTCCGCCGACGGTCGCGCGGTATTCGACGGGTCCGTACTTCGTCTTCCACACGCGCATGGTGTACGAGCCGGCGGCCGTGCCGTCGGCCGTGGTCGGCTTCCAGGAGTTCTTCTGCTCGACCTCGTCCATGGCCGTGCAGGTGCCGTGGTACAGGTAATGGTCGTCGTCCTGGCAGAGTTCGACGGCGTAGCTGTCGATGATGTCCTGGCCGGAGGTGGTGGCGGACCAGGCGTAGTCCTGGCCGCGGCCGAGTTCGACGTACATGCTCAGGCCGGCGAAGGAGGCGCCGCGGGCGCTGATGCCCGGGCCCTGGATCTCCTGGAGCATGAGCAGCTGCGGGGCGAAGTACCCGGTCTGCGGTCCGAAGACGGCGACGGGGTGACCGCTCGCGGTGTACTTGCCGCTGACCACCAGCGCGTTGGACATCCCGCGCCTGGCCGAGCTGAGGGCGGTCGCCGTCGCCGCGGCGGAGGCGGCGGAGGCGCTCTGGTCGGCTCCGGTGCCGGTGGCGTCGTAGACCAGTGGCTCGGTCGTCACCGAACCGGAGTCCGGCAGCGCCTCGCCCTGCGGGGTGGACGGCTTGGTGCCGTACGGGAAGCTCTCGCCGTTGTGGACGGTGAGCGCGGCCTCGGGGTCGTTGCGCTCGCGGAACGACTCCCAGACCTTGGTGCCCTGCTCCACGCCGTACTTCTGCTGGGCGGCGAGCAGCGAGAGGGCGTTGTTGACCTCGCCTCCGCCGCCGGAGCCGAACAGCGAGCCGACCACGGAGGCCAGCGCCACCAGGTCGGTGATCTTGAAGTGGTCGATGGTGCCGGCGTTGGTGATCGAGTCCTTGTGACCGGTCAGGACGTATTCGCCGGGGAAGTAACGGCCGCTGTCGGAGGCGTCGATGTAGGAGTTGATGCCGGCGAGGTAGGCGTTGGCGTCGGCGAGGGCCTGCTGGCCACGGGTGCCGTTGTTGGCGACGGCGTTGTCGATCTGCGCCTGGAGGTCGGCCTCGGTGTAGGGGGCGTTGCGGTAGAACTCCTGCTCAAGGCCCTGGTTGGAGGCGGCGCCGCCGGCGAAGGTGGTGAGCTGGCCGCGCCCGACGTGCCGGAACACGTCCATGAGCCACAGCCGGTCCTCAGCGGCGGCGTAACCGGCGCCGAACTCGGTGCCGTATCTGGTGGTACCGGTGATGTGCGGGACGCCCGTCTTCTTGTCGCGGACGATCGTCACATCAGTGCGGCCCGCCGGACTCTCCGTGGAGGCGACTTGATCGGAAGCGACCCCGAACGACGAGTCGTTGAAGAACGTGTTGATCTTCGCGTCGGTGAGCGTGGAGTAACCCGTGGCCAGGTTGTTGTAGGGGCCGAGCTGGTCCTCGGCGTGGTCGGGCTGGGTGCCGAATATCTGGTTGAGCAGGACCTGGGCGAGGGTGGCGTTGCCGTTCTCACCGGGCGGCAGGATGTCCGAACACCGGCCGCCGCAGTAGTCGTTGGAGGCGGTGGCCGCCGCGGCCGGAGTCGCCTGGGCCAGCGGGGAGAGCAGGCCGGCGACGAGGACGCATACAGACGCCGCTTTCAGGAACCCGGGGAGCTTGCGGGGAGTTCTCAGTTTGTCGAACAACGCGTGATGTCTGGTGCGCCGGGGCATGGCGACTCCTCACGACGGGGGTGGTGCTGGACGTTACCGCCGGTATCCCCGGGATTGAAGATGAACATGCGTCAAGTTTTGGAGTGGTCGCCCGTGTCGGTGGCGTCACGGGCCGTCGGTCAAGGCGGGCGGCCTTATGGACGGCATCGGAAATCGGATGGAGCCGATTCGAGTGTCGATACGTCTATACGGCAACGCCGCGCGAAGTCCGTGCGACGCCGCCGAAGTGACCGAAGTACAGGTGCAGGTGTGACGGAGGTGCAGGGCGATGGCCGGTTTCCGGAGTCTGGCGAGACAGGTGCGAGACCCACGGTGTGATCTGGCGCTACGGCGCTACTCGCTGCGCAAGTGCCTGGAGCGGTTCGCCCCTTACGGGCACCGCGCGACCTGGGACCATCTCTGCTCGCGGGCCGGGTTCGGTCCTGAGGACCGGTCCCCCGATCCGGCGCGTCTCGTGGGCGCACTGGAGGAGTTGGAAGAGGCGCGGGCGGTCTGGCTGGCCTACGAGGTCGAGTTCGCCGAGCGCCGCAAGAAGGAGAAGCACGACGGGCTGCGCCGCCCGGGCACCGTGGACGACTGGCACCGGCTGACCTGGGGCGGATTCGGAGTGGCCTGGTGCGACGACCCACGGGTCCACCCCGACGAACCACTGGCCGAGGTGCTGCGACGGCTGATCGCCGCCCTGGAGCGCGAACCGGGCGCGGTCTGCCCGGTGTGCGCGGGGGAGCGCCTCATCTGGAAGTACGACCTGGACCACGAGCCCTCCGCCGGTCCGGTCTGCGCGGACTGCGGGATTCTGGTGCCGCGTCCGGTGCTCACCCCCGAGGCCCTGGCCTACGCCAGGCGCGGGCGGCTGCTCATGTCGGCCTGACCACGTGGGGGTGCGCCGGGGATGCCGCACCCCCCAACTGCCGGTGGTCCCGGCCGCCGTCCATGACGGCCGCCACCCTCGCACAGGCCGGCGCCGGCCACGTTCACGGGCGTTCCGGCAACAGCCGTGAGCCCGCCCGGCGTTGACCGAAGGCGTCGTCCGGGTTGGAGAGGACGCAGGTGTCCAGCGAGAGACAGCCGCAGCCGATGCAGTCGGTGAGGTGATCGCGCAGCCGGTTGAGCTGCTTGATGCGTTCCTCCAGTTCGGCGCGCCACGCCCGCGAGAGACGGGCCCAGTCCTCCCGGGTCGGGGTGCGCTCCTCGGGGAGTTCGCAGAGGGCCTCGCGGATGGTGGCCAGGGGGATGCCGACACGTTGTGCCGCCCGGACGAAGGCCACTCGGCGCAGCGTGTCACGGGTGTAGCGGCGCTGGTTGCCACTGGTCCGCCGACTGCTGATGAGACCCTTGGCCTCGTAGAAGTGGAGGGCGGAGACGGCGGCGCCGCTGCGCGCGGACAGCTGGCCCACGCTCAGCTCTTGGATCTTCTCGGGAATCTGCGGCACCCCGCAGAGCCTACCGACCCGGGTGAGCCGCGCTCCGTTGACAGGGAGCCCTCACGCGACCATGCTAAGCAGTTGCTTAGGAATGGACGCGCGACCGCGAGAGGGCCGGGAACATGGCAGAACCGAGGATCTTCACCTCCCCCGACGAGCTGAAGGCGGCCGTGGGCGAGCAGCTGGGCCACACCGACTGGCTGGAGGTCGACCAGAAGCGGATCGACCTGTTCGCGGAGGCGACGGGCGACCACCAGTGGATCCACGTCGACCCGGAGAAGGCGGCCGCGGGCCCGTTCGGGACGACCATCGCGCACGGCTATCTGACGCTGTCGCTGCTCCCGCTCTTCGGCCCCCAGCTGATCAAGGTCGAGGGCGTGAAGATGGGCGTGAACTACGGCACCAACAAGGTCCGTTTCCCCGCCCCCGTCCCGGTCGGCTCCCGGCTGCGGGCCACCGCCACGATCACCGACGTGTCGGACGTCACGGGCGGTGTCCAGGTGAGCGTGGCCTTCACCGTGGAGCGCGAGGACGGCGACAAGCCGGTCTGCGTGGCGGAGTCGGTGTCCCGGTACTACCTGTAGGGCCGGTCGGCCCGCGGGGTCAATCGGCCCGCAGGGTTACTCGGCCCGCGGGGTCACTCGGCCCGCAGGGTTACTTGGCCCCCACCATCCGCAGCACGAGGTCGGCGTAGAGCGTGCCGACCTGCTCGGGTGTGCGGGGGCCGTCCACGTTGAACCAGCGGGCGACGTCGATGCAGAGGGAGAGCACCGCGAGGGTGGTGCCGTGGATGTCGATGACGTCGAACTCCCCGGACTCGACGCCCTCCTGGATGATCCCGCGCACCTCGGCGTCGACCTGGCGGCGCAGCCCGAGGATCTCGGCGCGGGCGTCGGGGCCGAGGGCGTCAAGTTCGTACTGCACGACCCGGGCGGTGGTGCGCCGCCCGGCGTGCCAGCGGACGAAGGAGCTGACGCCGTCCGCGAGCCGCTCGGTGGCGGTGCCCTCGCGCCGGGCCGCGGTCCGGAGGATGTCCAGGGCCTTGTCGTGACCGATGCGGCTGATCCGGTGGAGCAGCTCTTCCTTGGTCTTGTAGTGGATGTAGAGCGCGGCGGGGCTCATCCCGGCGCGGCCGGCGATGTCCCGGGTGGTGGTGGCGTGGTAGCCGCGCTCGGCGAAGGCCTCCACGGCGGCGACCAGCAGACGCCGGGCCGCGTCAGGGGTGACCTCTTCCCACGGCTCTACCTCGCCGCCGGTCGTCTCCTCCGCCGTACTCATCGCTCGCTCGCCCCTCTCGATACCGGAGCTCCACCATACCGCCGAAGCTGAGCGAGCGCTTAGTGTGCCCGCTCAGAGCTTGTCCCGCGGCTCAGAGCTTCTCGAAGGGGTCGTGTTCGGCGAGCAGCTTCTCCAGCCGGGCCTGGTCGACGCGGCTGACGATCTGCCCGGCCTCCTGACGGTCGCGGATGACCTTCGCGAGCGTGAAGGCGGAGGTGACGAGGTAGAGGACGGCGATGCCCAGGAAGGCGCGCACCCAGGCGTCGGCGTGCAGCTGGAAGATGCCGATGGCGGTGGCCGTGATGGCGACGGCGAAGGAGGCGACGGCCTGGCCGTAGTAGGCGGCCGTGTTCTGCTGTCTGACCGGTGTGTCATTCATGGTTCGATCATCGGCGGATGTGGCCCGGGCCACATCCGTCGGGATACTCAGGGACCTACTCAGAACGCCGAAACGCCCGTCAGCGCCCGCCCGATGAGCAGTTTCTGGATCTGGCTGGTGCCCTCGTAGAGGGTCATCACCCGGGCGTCACGCAGGAGTTTGCCGACCGGGTACTCGTCGATGTAGCCGTAGCCGCCGAAGACCTGGAGGGCGTTGTTGGCAGCGCGCACGGCGGCCTCGGAGGCGAAGAGCTTGGCCTTGGAGGACTCGGTGGCGAACGGCAGGCCGCGGTCGACCAGATCGGCGACCCGCCAGGTCAGCAGCCGGGCCGCGTCCACGTCGACGGCGATGTCGCTGATGAGCTCCTGGACCAGCTGGTGGCCGGCGATCGGCGTGCCGAACTGCTCGCGCTCCCCCGCGTACCGCACGGCCGCGTCCAGTGCGGCCTGGGCAATGCCGACGCAGCCGGCGGCGACCGACATCCGCCCCTTGGCCAGCGCCGACATGGCGACCGAGAAGCCCTTGCCCTCCGGTCCGAGCATCGCGGCGGCGGGGACGCGGACGTCCTCCAGGACCAGCTCCGCGGTGGCCTGGCCGCGCAGGCCGAGCTTGCCGTGGACGGCACGGCGGGTCAGGCCGGGGGTGTCGGCCGGCACCAGGAAGGCGGAGACGCCCTTGTGACCGGGCGCGTCGGTGGAGCGGGCGAAGAGGAGCACCACGTCGGCCCAGGTGCCGTTGGTGATGAACATCTTGGAGCCGTTGACCACGTAGTCGTCGCCGTCGCGAACGGCGCGGGTGGTGAGGTTGCCCGCGTCGGAACCGGTGCCGGGTTCGGTGAGGCCGAAGCAGCCGACGTACGCGCCGGAGGTCAGCCCCGGCAGCCAGCGCCGCTTCTGCTCCTCGCTCCCCCAGGCGGCGACGGTCTTGGCGACGAGGCCCAGGGAGACCGACACGATTCCGCGCACGGAGGAGTCGCCGCGGCCGAGTTCCTCGGTGACCAGGCAGTACGACAGGTGGTCGCCGCCCGAGCCGCCGTACTCCTCGTCCACGGTCAGGCCGAGGAAGCCGACCTCGCCGAGCTTCTTGACGATCCCCCGGTCCACCTCCTCGGCGCGGTCCCAGGCGACCACGTGCGGGGCGATCTCGCGCTCGACGAAGTCCCGGGCGAGCTGCCGTACGGCGGTCTGCTCCTCGCTGAGTCCCAGGTTCACCACGCGATCACCCCACATTTAAATTAGCACTGCTAGTTTCTTGGTGCAGCCCTACTATGTGCGCCATGGCCCGACCGCGCAAGCCCCTCCTCAGCACCGACCGGATCGTCCGGGTGGCACGGGAACTCGTGGACGCGGAGGGTCTGACGGCCGTCTCCACCCGTCGGCTCGCGGCCGAGCTGGGGGTGAGCGGGCCCTCGCTCTACAACCACTTCCGCACCAAGGACGAGATCCTGGAGGCGGTCGCGGACTCGGTGAGCGCCCAGGTCGACCTGTCGATGTTCGAGGGCGGCGACGGGCGGGACTGGCGCACCGCGCTGCACGACTGGGCGGTGTCCTACCGGGCCGCGCTCCGCGACCACCCGAACATCGTCCCGGTCCTGGCCCGCGGCCCCGGCCGCCGCCCCGCCGGACTCCGGCTCGCGGACGCCGTCTACGGCGGGATGGTCGACGCGGGGTGGCCGCCGGCGCAGGCGACGTCGATCGGGGCGCTGATGCGGTACTTCGTCATGGGGTCGGCGCTGGGGTCGTTCGCCGGGGGCTTCGTGGACGACGCGAGCGCCTACGACCCGGCCGACTATCCCCATCTCGGGCAGGCGCATCTGCTGGCGGAACAGCAGGAGAAGATCGACGAGCGGGCCTTCGAGACGGGGTTGCGGGCGTTGCTGGACGGGTTGGCTCAGCAGTTCGCGGGAGCAAAAGAGACCGCGTAGAGGGCGGCGGGACGTCCTGCGACCAGCCCGCCGCCACGACGTGCCCCGCGAGGCGCGCGGGGAACTGCGCGACCAGCCGCCCACCCAGCCGTCCGAAATCCGCCAGCCCCGCCCCGTCCCTCCTCTCTAACCTCGGTCCCATGACGAATTCCGCGCCCCGCCCGCTCCCCGCCCTCGCCGCCGTCGTCACCGTCGTGCTGTGGGCCTCCGCCTTCGTGGCCATCCGGAGTGCGGGGGACTCCTACTCCCCCGGTGCCCTTGCCCTCGGCCGGCTGTTCTCCGGGTCCCTCGCCCTCGGGCTGCTCTGTCTCGTGCGGCGCGAAGGGCTGCCGCCCCGGTCCGCCTGGCGGGGTATCGGGATATCCGGCGTGCTGTGGTTCGGCTTCTACATGGTCGCCCTGAACTGGGGCGAGCAGCAGGTGGACGCGGGGACGGCCGCCCTCGTGGTGAACGTCGGCCCCCTGCTGATCGCCCTGCTCGGGGCCCGGCTGCTCGGTGATCCGATGCCGCCCCGGCTGCTCGCGGGGATGGCGGTGTCGTTCGCGGGTGCGGTGACCGTGGGGCTGTCGATGGCCGGCGGGGGCGGTTCCTCGGTGCTGGGCGTGGTGCTGTGCCTGCTCGCGGCCGTCGCCTACGCGGCCGGTGTGGTCTCCCAGAAGCCCGCCCTGGCCCGGGCGAGCGCGCTCCAGGTGACGACGTACGGGTGTCTCGTCGGCACCGTGGCCTGTCTGCCATTCGCCGGGCAGCTGGTGCGCCAGGTCGCCGACGCGCCGCTGTCCGCGACCCTCGACATGGTGTATCTCGGGGTCTTCCCGACCGCGCTCGCCTTCACGACCTGGGCGTACGCCCTGGCCCGGACCACCGCGAGCCGGATGGGTGCGACGACGTACGCCGTGCCGGCGCTGGTCGTGCTGATGTCCTGGCTGGCCCTCGGCGAGGTGCCGGGGCTTGTCACCCTGGCCGGCGGGGTGCTGTGCCTGGCCGGTGTGGCGGTGTCCCGGTCGCGGACGCGGACGCGGGCTCCCCGTGCCGTACCGGTGGCCGGGGAGCCGCAGTCCGAACAGGTGCCGTGACCCTCGCGCGGGGGTCAGAAGACGACCAGCGCCCGGCCGCCCTTGCCCGCCAGCATGTTCTCGAACGCCGCGGGGATGCCCTCCAGCGCGATCCGTTCCGTCACCAGCGCGCCCAGGTCCAGACGGCCGGCCCGGACGTGCTCGGCGAGGACCGGCAGGTCGTGGGCCGGGTCCGAGTTGCCGTAGACGCAGCCGGAGAGGGTGCGGCCCCAGTGGAAGAGCTCCAGGGCGTTGAAGGTGACCTGCTCGCTCTTGCCGCCGATGCCGACCACCGTCGTACGACCGCCCCGGCGGGTGGACTCCCACGCCGCGCGGATGCTGACCGCGCGGCCGACGCACTCCACGGAGACGTCGACGCCCTGTTTGCCGGTGAGGGCACGGATGGCCCGGGGCGTGGTGTCGGAGGCGACCACGTAGTCGGTGGCGCCGGCGGCCCGGGCCAGTTCCTCCTTCGCCGCGGAGACGTCCACCGCGACGATCCGGGACGCACCCGCGATCCGGGCCGCCTGCACCGCGGCCAGGCCCACCCCGCCGACGCCGAAGACCGCGACGGTCTCGCCCTCCCGGACCCGCGCGGAGTTGTGGACGGCGCCGTAGCCCGTGAGCACCGCGCAGCCGAGGAGGGCCGCGTCGGTGAGCGGGATGCCGGCCGGGAGCGGCAGGACGCAGGACTCGGCGACCACCGTCTCCTCGGCGAACGCGGCGACGTTCAGGCCGGGGTGCAGGTCGGTGCCGTCCGCGGTACGGGCGTAGACGTCGGCGGAGCCGTTCAGCGCGTTGGCGCACAGCCAGACCTCGCCGAGCGTGCAGGCATGGCATCTTCCGCAGGAGGGCGCCCAGTTGAGGACGACCGGGGCTCCGGGTGACAGCCGGGTGACGCCCTCCCCCACGGCGACCACCGTGCCCGCGCCCTCGTGGCCGAGGACCGCCGGGACCGGCACCCGCATGGTGCCGTCGGACAGGGAGAGGTCGGAGTGACAGACACCGGCGGCGGCGAGCCGGATCCGGACCTGGCCGGGGCCGGGGTCCGGGAGGTCGATCTCGGTGACCGTGAGCGGGGCGCCCACGGCGGGCAGTACGGCGGCTCGGACCTTGGCGGCCATCAGAGCAACCTCCTCAGAACTGGAGGGACTTGGTCTGGAGGTACTCGGCGAGGCCGTGCGCGCCGAGTTCCCGGCCGACGCCCGACTGCTTGTATCCGCCGAACGGCGCGAGGGGGTTGAAGCGGCCGCCGTTGATGTCGACCTGCCCGGTGTCCATGCGCCGGGCGAAGGCCACCGCCTCCGCCTCGTCCCCGGCCCAGACGGCGCCCGCGAGCCCGTAGACGGTGCCGTTGGCGATTCTGAGCGCGTCCTCCTCGTCCACGTAACGCAGGATCGACAGCACCGGGCCGAAGATCTCCTCCTGGGCGACGGTCATCTCCGGGGTGACGTCCGCGAGTACGGTCGGGCTGACGAAGTAACCCTGCTCGCGCGGGGACTCGGCCCCGCCGGCGACCAGCCGGGCGCCCTCCGCGATCCCCTTCTCGATGTAACCGCGCACCCGTGCCTGCTGCTTGGCGCTGACGACCGGCCCGATCCGGTCCCCGTACTTGGCGGCAGCGGCGGCCGCCAGCTCCACCGCCTGCGCGTACTGGTCGGTGTGCACCAGCATCCGCGTCCAGGCGCTGCACGTCTGGCCGGAGTTGGCCATCACGTTGGCCACCCCGACGTTGACGGCCTTGGCGAGATCAGCACTCGGCAGGATGACGTTCGCGGACTTGCCGCCCAGTTCGAGGGCCACCTTCTTCACGGCCGCACCGGCCACCGCGCCGATCTGCTTGCCGACGGCCGTGGAGCCGGTGAAGGAGACCAGGTCGACCCCCGGGTGCTCGGCGAGGGCCTGCCCGGCGACCGGGCCGAGGCCGGTGACCAGGTTGAACACACCGGCCGGGAAGCCGGCCTCGGCCACCGTCTCCGCGAACAGCTGGGCGGTGAGCGGGGTGTCCTCGGCGGGTTTGAGTACGACCGTGCAGCCGGCGGCGAGCGCCGGGGCGACCTTGGCGACGATCTGGTGCAACGGGTAGTTCCAGGGCGTGATCGCGCCGACCACGCCGACCGGCTCCTGGTGGACGGTCGAGTTGCCGACCTTCTCCTCGAAGAGATGGGTCGCGGCCAGTTCGGCGTACGAGCCGGCGACCGCGATCGGCAGCCCCGCGTGCACGGCCTGCGAGAACTGCAGCGGCGAGCCCAGCTCCGCGGTGACCGTCTCGGCGATCTCGTCCTGGCGGGCCGCCAGGGCGTCGCGGAGCGCGCCGAGCCGGGCGGCCCGCTCGGCGGGCGGGGTGGCGGCCCAGGCCGGGAGGGCGGCACGGGCGGCGCGTACGGCGGTGTCGACGTCCAGCGCGCCGCCCGCCGGGACCTGGCCGATGACCTGCTCGTCGACCGGGTTCACGACCTCGATCACGTCCTGGCTCTCGGCGGCGCGCCAGGCGCCGTCGATGTACAGGCCGTCGTGTGCCTTCATGCTGCTTCCTCCCGGCGGGGCTGGGTCTCCGACTCACAAACTAGCGGCGATAGTTTTTTGGCACCAGGGGTCGGCGCCGGAGACACGTGCGTGGCAGGACCATCAGAAGTCGACCTGGGCGCGTTCGTCCACCCGCCCCACACTTTCCTGGGCGAAGGCCTTCTCGTAGGCCCGCCGGATCTCCTCGATCTTCCGGTCGCCGCGCTTCGCCGCCGACTCCGGATACAGCAGGGTCAGCTCGTACGACCGCTCTTTCTCGATCGCGCCGTGCGCGTCCCGCCACTGCCCGTGCCCGCTCTGCACGGTCAGTCCGTCGGGGAAGTCCGGGGTGACCTCCTTGTCGACGAAGGCCGTGAACTGCCGGTCGGTGACGGCCGGGCCGCCGGCCGGCCGGGCGGTGCCGAAGAAGAGCCGGGTCTCGACGTAGGCCTTTCCGCGCACCGGCACGGCCGCGGGCCGGTCGTCGGCCAACGCCGTGTACGCAGCAGGGGTGCCGGCCAGCAGAACTCCGGCCAGCGCAAGGGCCGACCGGTTACGGAGCGAATGAGTACGCATGCCCCCTTCTTAGGGGGTTTGCCCCTCTCAAGTCCCGGATTCCAGCCGGGGTTCACTCATCCAGGTCGAACATCAGCGCCGCCCCGCCGGGGGCGTGGAGATCCGCGCGACCAGCCTGACGGCGTGGCGGACCGTATTCGACGGAGGCCGCAGCGGCCGGGCGGTGCGGGCGGCCGCCCGCACCGCCCGGTCACTGCGTCGCGGTCAGGTGGGCGAAGACCACCACGTTGCTGGTGTAGCCCGTCCTCCGGCTGAAGAGGCCACCGCAGGTGATGACGCGGAGTTCGGGACGCCGGGTCGTGCCGTACACCTCTTTGCTCGGGAAACCGGCCTTGTCATAGACCTTCACCCGGTCCACGGTGTACACGGCGGTACGGCCGTCCGCGCGCCCGGCCTCGATCCGCTTGCCGGGCTTCACCTGGGCGAGCGCCGCGAAGACGGCGGGCCCCGTCCTGGTGTCACGGTGGCCGACGGCGACCGCGAGGCCGGACTCCCCCGGCGTGGCGCCGCCCTGGAACCAGCCGATCAGCTTCGGGTCGTCGACCGGCGGTGTCTCCAACTGCCGTTCCCTGTCGACCCGGACCCCGATGACCGGCGCGTCGACGCCCAGGAACGGGATGCGCATCGACGTCGGCCGGGACCGGGGCAGCGGGCGGGGCGGGGGCCCGTCGGACCCGTCCCGGCCCGCGCCCGGGCCGGCCGCCGCCAGGGCGTCCGACCCGTCCGGCCCGTCGGACCCCCAGTACCGGACCACGGTCACCAGGATGATCGCCAGCAGGGCCGTCCTGGCGAGGCGGTAGGCGCGGGTCCGGTACCAGGGCCTGCGTCTGCGCCTACGCGGCGCCATGGGGCCGACGGCGGATCAGCCGGACGTACACCACACCACTGGCCGCGACCAGGCCCACGGCCGTGGCCGCGGCCACCGGCGAGAACGCGGCCGCCGTGTCGGCGAGGCCGCCGCCACCCGCGTGCACACCGCCCTGCGGGCCGCCGTGGTCGTCACCCTGCGTCCAGGCCGCGTCGCCCCGCTGGGTGTCCTCGATCTGCCCGTTGGGACCGCCCTGCCCGTTCGGACCGCCCTGCTCGTTCCGCCCGTTCGGACCGCCCTGCTCGTTGTGGCCGTTCTGGTCGTTCTGCCCGTTCGGACCGTTCTGGCCCTGCGCCCCGTCCTGCTTGCCGTCATGGCAGTTGAGCCGGAAGACCTTCTCCTTCAACGCGCCGGACACGGTCCACGAGAGCTTGTACTGTCCGTCCGCCAGCCCCAGCGGATCGGTGTGCCCGGCACCTCCGGCGAGCTGGATGGTGCCGGCGACGGTGGCGGCGGTGGGCAACGGGGGCTGTGGCGTGATGGTGTAGGCGATACCGGGGAGGACGTCGAAGTTGACGGCGTCGAGATAGAACCTGCAGACCACCGGGTCGTCCTTCGACACGCCGAAGGGCACGCCCACCCGGTGGATCCTGATGTCGCCGTTCTCCCCTACGGCCGCCGCGTTCGGCGCCGCCACCCACGACGCGCCCGCCGCGGCGAGGGCGGTGAGGACGACGGTTGCGCCCGCACGGGGACCGGCGGCGCGTGGCAGTGTGAGCGTGGGCATGCAAGCTCCTCCGAGTTAGACGATTTTCATACAAATCGACCTTTCGTCTGGACTGTCACCCATGCACTCCACGGCCCGTGGCATCGACATTCGACGCGCCGTCAGATATCGCTCGTGCGGCGCAACGCCGGACCCCTGCGCCGCGGACGCGGCGCCGGACCGCCGCCCCCGGACCGCCCCGCCGCCGCCGGCGAGCGCACCGCCACCCCAGCCGAGACCAGCAACAACGCGCCCAGCATCACGAACGGAGCGGCCACTCCGGCCACCCCCGCCACCAGCCCCGCCCCGGCCGGCGCGGCCACCTGGCCCAGGCGGTTGCCGGTCAGCCGCAGGGCGAGCGCCGTGGACCGGGCACCCTCGGGCGCGGCCTGGACGACCGTCGTCATCGACAGCGGCTGCCCGACCCCCAGGCAGAAGCCGAGCGCGGCAAGCATCAGGGCCAGCACCCACACCGGGACCGGCAGCGCGATCCCCGCGCACAGCACGGCCGCCAGGACGCACGTCACGGTCAGCAGGAGCGGCCGGCCGAGCAGTCGCAGCAACGGCGTGAGAACCAGCCGGCACGCGATCGTCGCCCCCGCCCGGACACTGAGCAGGACGCCGATCACCGCCGGTGCGATGCCCCGGTGCTCGCCGACCACCGGGAGGTACGCGGTGAGGATGTCGGTCGCGGACAGGACCGACAGGCTGACCAGCATGCCCGCCGGGACGCCCCGGGCGCGCAGGATGCCGCCCACCGGGACGCGCCCGCCCGGCTCGGGACGGGACGTCACCGCCGTACGGTCCTCGACGCGCCACAGCGAACTGAACGCGACCGCCGCCCCCGCACCCGCCACGACGAGGGCGAGCGCGCTGCTGCCCGCCATGTCGGGGCCGCCGATCAGCGCACCCGCGGCGATCGGCCCGATCAGCTGGCCCAGCGACGCGCCGATGGTGAAGTGGCCGAAGTTGCGGTCCTGTTCGTGCGGGGCCGACTGCCGGGCCACCAGCGACTGCGCGCCGATCACGAAGCAGAGATGGCCGAGGCCCATCACCCCGCTCCACAGGGCCATCGCCCAGAGGGAGTTCGCGAGGCCGCTGAGCGCACAGCCGCCGGCTATCAGCACCACGCCGACCGGCAGCAGCGGCGCGCAGCGGCCGTGGTCGGTGCGACGGCCGAGCGGTACGGCGGCGAAGAGCGGGAGCAGGGCGTAGACACCGGCGATGACACCGACGGCCCGTTCGTCGGCGCCGAGCGCGAGCGCCCGGTAGGAGACGGCGGGCCGGGCCATCGACACCGCGCCCTGCGCGAAGCCGAAGGCGATGACGAGGCGGAGCAGCCAGCCGCGGTTCCTGCCGGGCGCCATGGTGAAGTCCTCCGTGCGGTGGGTCAGATGATGCCGAACAGAATGCCCGCCCCGAGCACCACGAGTGAGGTGAGCGCGGCCCACTTGACGACGAAGCGGGTGTGGTCGCCGAACTCGACCTTGGCCATCCCGACCAAGACGTAGACGGCGGGCACCAGGGGGCTCGACATGTGCAGCGGCTGGCCGATGATCGAGGCGCGGGCGATCTCCACGGAGGAGACCCCGTGCGCCTGGCCGGCCTCGGCGAGGACCGGGAGGATGCCGAAGTAGAAGCCGTCGTTCGACATGAAGTACGTGAGCGGGATGCTGAGTACGCCGGTGACGAGGGCCAGGTGCGGGCCCATGCCGTCGGGGATGTTGTCGACGAGCCAGGTGGCCATGTGGTCGACCATGCCGGTGCCCTGGAGGACGCCGGTGAAGACGGCGGCGGCGAAGACCATGCCGGAGACGTTGAGGACGTTCTCGGCGTGGGCGGCGAGGCGGGCCTTCTGGGCGGGCATCTGCGGGAAGTTGACGGTCAGCGCGAGTGCGGCGCCGAGCAGGAACAGCACCGGGATCGGCAGCCACTCCATGATCATGGAGGTGAGCAGGGCGACCGTGAGCAGCGCGTTGAACCAGTACAGCCCGGGGCGCAGGGTCTCGCGGTGCGGGTCGAGGCCCTGGAAGCCGTCGTCCTCCGCCGGCCGGTCCGCCTCGGAGCCGGAGGCGGTGCCGGGGCCGGTGCCGCCGCCGCGCACCGCGGACTTGCCCGAGTCGGCTCCCACGCCCGTACCGGTACCCGCACCGACCAGCACGGTCTCCGTTGCCCGCTCCTTCTCCTCGACCAGCGCCTCCTCCAGCGTCAGCACACCGAGCCGGTTGCGCTCACGGCGGCCGAGGACGTAGGCGAGGGCCATCACGAAGACCAGCCCGACGGCGAGCGCCGGGATCATCGGCACGAAGATGTCACTGGCGTCCAGTTTCAGCGCGGTCGCCGCACGTGCCGTCGGTCCGCCCCAGGGCAGCGTGTTCATCACGCCGTTGGCCATCGCGGCCACCCCGGTCATCACGACCAGGCTCATCTTCAGGCGCTTGTACAGCGGGTACATCGCCGAGACGGTGATCATGAAGGTGGTGGAACCGTCGCCGTCGAGGGAGACGATGGCGGCGAGCAGGGCCGTACCGACGACGATCCGCAGCGGGTCGGCCTTGCAGAACTTCAGGATCCCCTTGACGATCGGGTCGAAGAGGCCCACGTCGATCATCACGCCGAAGTAGACGATCGCGAACATGAGCATCGCCGCGGTGGGCGCGAGGCTGGTGACGCCGTCGATGACGTAGTCACCGAGCTTGGCCCCCTTGCCGACGAACACACAGAACAGCGCGGGGATCAGCACGAGTGCCGCGATCGGCGACATCTTCTTCAGCATGATCAGGACCAGGAAGGTCGCGATCATGGTGAAGCCGAGGATGGTCAGCATGAGTGGAACACCTAACGTTCGCCCTTGAACTCCCACCAGGGCCGGCGGTCCGATGACGTTAGGTCGCGTCAAACGTCGTTAACAAGACGTTGACACGCGAGCAATAAGCGCAAAACTCCAGGTCACGAGGGTGTGGCGACCGGGGTGGCGCCTCTGGGCGCTCCGTCGGCAGCGGAGTCGGGCCCCGGGATCGGGCCCAGGAGTCGGGCCCCGGAATCGGGCCCAGGAGTCGGGCCCCGGAATCGGGCCCAGGAGTCGGACTCAGTCCAGCACCCGTGCCAGATAGGCCCGCAGCAGCTCCCGGGCCTCCGTGATGATCGTCTCGTCGCCCTCCGGGTTCATCCGGAAGGACAGATGGACCAGGGTGTCGGCGGTCTCCACGGCCACCAGGAACGTGCGGCGCAGGTCCTCGTCCGGGGCGCGGCCGATGTAGTCGGAGAGCAGGTCGGTGAGGCGGTCGGCGACCCTGCGATTGGGTTCGGCGTGGCGGGCGCCGACCGGGATCTGGTTGCCGAAGTCGACGAGCGAGAAGCCGGGGGCGGTGCGCTTCATCGCCAGGTACTCGTCCAGCACCGCGTCCATCGCCGCCCGCCAGTCGCCCTTCGGCGCGTCCTTCAGCCGCTCGGCGACGCGCTCGGTGTAGCGGTCCAGGTTGCGCTGGGCGAGAGCGTCGACCATCTGCCGTTTGTTGCCGAAGAAGCGGTAGACCGAGCCGATGGGCACCCCGGCGCGCACCGCGACGGTCCGGGTGCTCAGCTCCTCGTAGCCCACCTCGTCGAGGAGGTCGGCGCAGGCGTCGAGAATCCTGGTCAGCCGTTCCGCACTGCGGCGCTGGACGGGAGCTTTGCGTAGCGAGGGCGCTGGGGGCACGGGCTTCATGATGCCTTTCCGCAGGGAGCAGGTGAACCTCGCCCCCCAGTACGGAGACGGATGGCCCATGCACTCATCCGGACGGTGTGCCGCCGTCGCCGGCCGCGGCACCCGGGTGCGTGGGGGAAGCCCCTGCGTCCGGAAGACCGGCCGTCGGCGTCGGCGCGGCTGACCGTGCCGATGTCGGCGTGGCCATCGACGTCGGCGTGGCCGTCCGTGCCGGTTTCGGTGCGGCGGTCGGTGTCGCCTTTGCCGTCTCCGCACCCGACGCCGTGACGTCCGCCGTGCTCTCGACGGGTTTGCCGTGTACGGCCCACACCGTGCCGTCGTCCGCGTAGAGCCGGGCGGTGATGTGGTGGGTGCCGTGCGGGACGAGCCTGGCGGGGAGGTGGTACGCGGGGGTGCGCAGCCGGGTCACGAGGCCGCCGTCCACGAAGAGGTAGGCGAGGCCGTGCCCGGCGACCGCGCGGGCCGCGGTGCCGGTCCGGGACAAGCGGAAGCGGTGCACGTCGAGCCGTACGTCCCAGCCTCCGGCGCGGTCGGGCGTGACCACCGTGTCCACCTCGGGCGCCTGCTTCTTGTCGATCTCCCGGTAGTGGCGTCCGCCCTCGTCCGTGTCGTCCAGGATCTTGCCCACCGGTGAGGGCGACCCCGTCTCCCGTTGCTCGTGCGCCTCCCCGGTCGCGCACCCCGCCGCCGCGACCAGCAGCAGCACGCAGACCGCGAGCGCGCCCGGCAGTCCACGCGTCCACGACATGCCCGGGAGCGTAGAACAGCGCGCCGGAGACCGGATCCCCCTGAAGTCGGGTTCTCGCCGTACCCCGCTGGGATGATCCCGGCCCTCTTGCACCCGCCCCGACTCAATCCTACGGTGATACATAGGAATCAGGCAGGCACCGGCCCAGGGAGCGATCATGAGCGATGGGGGCACCTCCCGCGCGAGCGTGTTCGAGCGTGAGGGAGCGCGGAAGACCGCCGAGGGACTGACATATCTCTCGGGGTTCGGCAACGAGCACTCCTCGGAGGCGGTGCCGGGCGCCCTGCCCGAGGGCCGCAACTCCCCGCAGCGCGCCCCCCTCGGCCTGTACGCGGAGCAGCTCAGCGGTACGGCCTTCACCGAGCCGCGGGCCAGCAACCGCCGCTCCTGGCTGTACCGGATCCGCCCCTCGGCCGCCCACCCGGCGTTCACCCGGGCCGCCGGCGACGGGGCGCTGCGCACCGGCCCCTTCACGGACGTCGCCCCGGACCCGAACCGGCTGCGCTGGAACCCGCTGCCGGAGCCGGCGCCCGGTACGGACTTCCTCGCGGGCCTGTGGACCCTCGGCGGCAACGGCGACGCGACCCAGCGCACCGGTATGGCCGTGCACCTCTATCACGCCAACTCCTCGATGGAGCGGGTCTTCTCGGACTCGGACGGCGAACTGCTGATCGTCCCGGAGCGCGGCGGGGTGCTGTTGCGCACGGAGTTCGGCCTGCTGCATGTGGAGCCGGGACAGGTGGCGCTGATCCCCCGTGGGGTCCGCTTCCGTGTGGAACTGCTGGATGCCACGGCCCGGGGGTATGTGTGCGAGAACTACGGCTCGCCGTTCCGCCTCCCCGATCTGGGCCCGATCGGTGCCAACGGCCTCGCCAACGCCCGTGACTTCCAGGCCCCCGTGGCCGCCTACGAGGACGTGGAGGGCCCGGTGGAGGTGGTCAACAAGTTCTGCGGCCACCTGTGGACCGCCACATATGACCACTCCCCCCTGGACGTGGTCGCCTGGCACGGCACACATGTGCCCTACCTCTACGATCTCCACCGTTTCAATGTGATCGGCAGCATCTCGTACGACCACCCCGACCCGTCGA
Organism: Streptomyces sp. NPDC026538; assembly: GCF_055567535.1. Taxonomy (NCBI): domain Bacteria; kingdom Bacillati; phylum Actinomycetota; class Actinomycetes; order Kitasatosporales; family Streptomycetaceae; genus Streptomyces; species Streptomyces sp. NPDC026538. The sequence continues at coordinate 123,244 of NZ_JBVHQG010000009.1, read as the reverse complement.
TCTTCACGGTGCTGACGTCCCCGTCGGACACTCCCGGCCTGGCGGGCGTCGACTTCGTGGTCTTCGCCCCACGCTGGCTGGTCGGCGAGAACACCTTCCGGCCCCCGTACTTCCACCGGAACGTGATGAGCGAGTACATGGGCCTGGTCGAGGGCGCCTACGACGCGAAGGCGGAGGGCTTCGTGCCCGGCGGCGGCTCCCTGCACAACATGATGTCGGCACACGGCCCGGACCGGGAGACGTTCGACCGGGCGAGCACGGCCGACCTGCGTCCGCAGAAGATCGACGACGGCCTCGCCTTCATGTTCGAGACCCGCTGGCCGGTGACGCTCACCCCGCAGGCGGCGACCGCCGAGCACCTGCAACAGCGCTACGACGACGTGTGGCAGGGCATGGAACGTCACTTCCGGCCCTTGCACTGAAGATCCCCTACCGGTACGGATGGCCCGTGACCTCCTTCGCCCCGGACTCGATCGTCCTGAACCGCAAGCTGCCGCTCTGGTACCAGGTGTCGCAGTCGCTGCGTGCCTCGATACTCGGCCGCTCGCCCCGGGACCCGCTCCGGCTGCCCACCGAGGAACAGCTGGCGGAGCACTTCGGCGTGAGCGTGCTGACCATGCGGCAGGCGCTGAAGGAACTGGAGGACGAGGGCCTGATCAGCCGGCACCGCCGCCGGGGCACCTTCATCGAACCGGACGCCCGGCGGGGTACCCCGGTACGGCTCCTCGGCTCGGTGGACGCGATCGTGGCCCAGCAGTCCGGCATGACGGCCGAGCTGCTGGACCACGGCACGGCACCCGTGACGGGCGAACTCTCCGAGTACTTCCCGGATCTCGACGTGGTGGCGACGTACCACCGCCTGCGCAGCGACGAACAGACCGGTGAGCCGACCAATCACGCCCGCAACCACGTCCGCCCCGAACTGGCCGGACGCATCGACCCGGAGGACCTGGCCAGGCAGCCCATGACCAAGGTGCTGCGCGACGTGGTCGGCGCGGACATCAGCCGTATCACGGACACGGTCGAGGCCCGGCTGGCCGACCCGGAGACGGCCCGGCTGCTCCAGGTCCCCCTCCTCAGCCCGATCCTGCACTACACGGGGGTCACCTACGACACCGCCGGCCGGGTCCTGGACCTGGCGGTCATCCACTACCGGGGCGACCGTTTCTCCTTCACGGTCACCCTCGACGCCACCTGAACTCGTCGTACGATGCCGGGCGTGACGCACGACGACGCTCCGCTGCTTGCGGACCTCATGCCGTGGTCCGTCGCACCACTACGGCTCGGCCGAGGGTGGCCGACGGCCCCCGATCCGGCGACCCTCAAGGCCCGCTGGGACGCCCTCCTCAAGGCCGAGGGCCCCGACCGCGAGACCCTGTTCGAACCGACGCGCGCCCGCACGGTCCACTCGGCCGTGCCCCAGCTGCCCGGGCAGCCGACCGGCACGGAGCGGCTGGCGCAGGCCTCGGGCCCGTGCGCGGATCCGGTCCGCGTGCTGTCCGCTCCGTTCGACGAACAGTGGCTCGTCCCGGACCACCGCCTCATCGACACGGCCCGACCGGAGTTGTGGCGTGTGGCGGACGGCCACCAGATCTTCGCGGTGGAGTCGGCGGAGGGCATGCCGCTGCTGGCGACCTCCCTGCTGCCCACCCTTCGCGCCGGCCGCGTCCGCCCGCTGTACCGCCGCCCGGGCGGCGCGGAACCGAACCTGGCACCGGGCCTGCTGGGGCACCTCGCCGACCGCCTGGGCGTCGCTCCCGCCCCGCCGGACGTCCTGGCCTGGGCCCTGGCGACGATCCGTCCCGACCACACGGTCCCGCTCACCGACGACCCCGATCTCTGGTCACGGGGCGTGCGGTTGGGCCACCGGGCCCTGTGGCTGCTGCGCCGCGACGGCGAACGCCCGAAGCTCCCGGGCGGCCGCCGTCCCTACGTGCGCGCCCCGCTCCCCTCCCGCCCGCTCACCATCCGCTATGACCCGCAGGAGGAGACCCTGCACATCGACGAGGGCCGCGTCTCGCCGGTACCGCCCCAGGCGTGGGAGTTCGCGATGGGTGACGTGAAGATCCTGGAGGCGTGGTTCGCGGCACGGACGGCCTCGGCGGAACCGGGAACGCTGGCGGCGATCGTCCCGCGGGCCTGGCCCCAGTCATGGACGTCGGATCTGCTGGAGCTGATCACGGTCCTGACCTTGCTGGCGGACGTGCGCGCCCAGCGAGCCGAGTGGGAGATCGAGTCACAGATCACGGCCACGGACCTGACGACAGCCGGCCTGCTCCCACCCCCGGAGGCAGCCCGGAAACCAGCGTCGATCCTGGAGCACACGGAAGAAGGCCCGGCGGGTCAACTGACCTTGCTGTGAGTCACCCAGGGGGCGGGGCCGCATGCGACATGCGGCTACCGCCGCGTGGGTGCGACCAGCCTCACCCACCCGCGGCCTACGACGACGCGAACCCGTCCAGAACCCTCCCCAGCGCCCGCCGGAAGACCCCCTCCAGATCGATCGGCCCCGCGTCCTCCGCGAACGCCGCGGCCATCCGCGGATACGCCCCCGAGGCGATCTGCCCCCCGAGATAGGCGATCCGCACCGCGTTCTCCTGCTCCTTGGACCACGGCAGACTCCGGGCCCGCTCGGCCGTGTCGAGTTCGTTCCGCACATAGGTGGTCACCACGCCGTTCACCATGGCGATCAGCTCCAGCTTCGTCCCGTACGGAGCGTCCAGCGGATCCAGGCAGGCCAGACAGTGCTCCAGATACCGCAGGGCGTGGGGGCTGAACCCATAGACCGGTGACATGAGACGTGGCATCCAGGGATGCCGGTACATCAGCTCCCGCGTCTGCTCGGCGACCCGCACCATGTCGGCCCGCCAGTCCCCCGTCGGCTCCCACAGCTCGTGCTCCGCGCCGACCGCGTCAACCATCAGCTCGTACAAGTCCTCCTTGCGGGGGACGTAGTTGTACAGGGACATCGTCCCGCACCCCAGCGCGGCCGCCACGTGCCGCATCGACACGGCGTCCAGCCCCTCCGCATCGGCGATCCGCACCGCGGCCGCCGCGACGTCGGCACGCGTGAACGCGGGCCTCGGCCCCCGTCCCGCCCGTTCGGGGCGGGCCCAGATCACCTCGGGTTCGGCCCCTCGGACTGACATCGGTCATCACCTCGCCCACCATGCTAGTTACGTACACCGTACGTAGTGCGCTATGGTCGACCCATGGATACTACGTACGCTGTACTTAGTGAGGGTCTGGAGAAGCGCTTCGGCGCTGTGCACGCCCTGCGCGGCCTCGATCTGGCCGTCCGGCGGGGCTCGGTCTGCGGACTGCTCGGGCCGAACGGGGCGGGGAAGACGACGGCCGTACGGCTGTTGACCACGCTCCTGCGGCCGGACGCGGGCTCCGCCCGCATCGCGGGGCACGACCTCGTCCGGGAGGCGGCGGCCGTGCGCCGCAGCATCGGCGTCACGGGGCAGTACGCCTCGGTCGACGGCGATCTCACCGGACGCGAGAACCTGCGCCTGTTCGCCCGGCTGCACCGGGTGCGGGGGCCGAACGACCGGGCGGCCGAACTGCTCGACCGCTTCGGCCTCGCCGAGGCCGCCGACCGCAAGGCGGCCACCTACTCGGGCGGTATGCGCCGGCGCCTCGACCTCGCGGCGAGCCTGGTCCGCCGGCCCGAGGTGCTGTTCCTCGACGAGCCCACCACCGGCCTCGACCCGGCCAGCAGGAACGGCGTCTGGGACGCGGTGCGGGAGCTGGCGGCCGACGGTACGACCGTGCTGCTGACCACGCAGCACCTGGAGGAGGCCGACCGACTCGCCGACGACATCGTGCTGATGGACGGGGGCCGGGTGGCGCAGACCGGCACCCCCGCCGAACTCAAGGCGCTCATCGGCTGGTACGCGGAGGCGGTGGTAGCCGATCCGGACGCGCTGGCCAAGGCCGCCGCCGTTCTCGACCACCTCACCGGGACCGAGCCGCGGTTCGACCACGACCGGCACACCGTCGGCGCCCTCACCACCGACCCGACGCTCACCCTCCCCCGGCTGGTACGCGAACTCGACGCGGCGGAGGTGCGGTTGCTCGACGCGAGCCTCAGACCGCCGACCCTGGACGACGTTTTCCTCCGACTGACGGGAAGTCCCGCATGAGCGCGCTCGCGTACGACGGTGCGGCGATGGTGGGCCGGCAGCTGCGCCGGGTCCGCAACAGCCCGGGTCTGGTGGTCCTCACCCAGATGATGCCGGTCAACATGCTGCTGTTCTTCGGCTACGTCTTCGGCAGCGCGCTGGCGATGCCGGGCCCGGAGTACCGCTCGTTCCTCGTGCCGGGGCTGCTGGTGGCGACCGCGGCCGGCGGGGTGATGACCGGGATGTTCCAGGCCGCCCAGGACACCCACCGGGGTGTGACGGACCGCTTCCGGACCATGCCGGTGAGCCGGGCCGCCGTACCGCTGGGGCAGGCCGTGGCCGATCTCGTCGTCACCACGGCGGGTACCGTGCCCCTGCTCCTGGTGGGCCTCGCCGTGGGCTGGCGCGTCGAGGGATCGGCGGTCGCGGCCGTCGGCGCGGTGGGGCTGCTGCTCCTGTTCCGGTTCGCCTGCACGTCCGTCGGCGTCTTCCTCGGTCTGCTCAGCCGCAGCGAGGAGGCCGCGGGTCAGCTCGGCGCGGCGTCCTTCGTCCTGCCGCTGCTCTCCAACGCCTACATCCCCACCGGCAACCTCCCGGGCTGGCTGCGCACGGCGGCCGAGTGGAACCCGATCAGCGCGGTGACGACGGCCCTGCGCGACCTCTTCGGCAACGCGCCCGTCCCCGAGGGCGCCGCCTGGCCGGTGGCCCACCCGGTCGCGGGCTCGGTCGCCTGGAGCGCGCTCCTGATCGCCGTCTTCCTCCCGCTGGCCGTACGGCGGTACGGCCGCGGCTGACACAACCCGCGGTACCGACAGCACCGACCCGCCGACCGACCCGGCAGCACCGGCGCCGCCGACCGACCCCGCGGCAGCGGCCCGGCCGACCGACCCGCCGGCAAGGGCGCGGCCGACGGCCCCGGCCCGTGGCGGCGCTGCTGACAGAACCGCCGGTCGCGGGTCATGATCCAGCCCATGGACCGTCTCCCGCTGCCCCTGGAGGGCATCACCGTCGTCGCCGTCGAACAGGCCGTGGCCGCGCCCTTCGCCACCCGGCAGCTCGCCGATCTGGGGGCCAGGGTCATCAAGGTCGAGCGGATCGACGGCGGCGACTTCGCGCGCGGCTACGACACCACCGCCCGCGGGCTCGCCTCGCACTTCGTGTGGTGCAACCGGGGCAAGGAGTCCATCGCGCTGGATCTGAAGGACCCACGCGGACTGGACGTCGTGCGACGACTCGTCGCGGACGCGGACGTCTTCGTGCAGAACCTCGCGCAGGGGGCCGCCGCCCGGCTCGGCCTCGACGCGGCCACGCTGTGTGCCGCGCACCCGCGCCTGGTCGCCGTGGACGTGTCCGGATACGGCGCGTCAGGACCGTACGCCGGCAAACGCGCGTACGACATGCTCGTGCAGTGCGAGGCGGGGCTGGTGTCGGTCACCGGGACGCCGGAGCAGCCGGTGAAGGCCGGGATCCCGGCGGCGGACATCGCGGCGGGCATGTACGCCTTCTCGGGCGTCCTCGCGGCGCTGGTGCGGCGCGGGACGACCGGCCGGGGCGGGCCGGTGGAGGTGTCCATGCTGGACGCGCTCGCCGAGTGGATGGGGCATCCGCTCCATCACACCCTGCACGGCGGGACCCCGCCGGAGCGCACCGGCCTGGCGCACGCGGTGATCGCGCCGTACGACGCCTACCCGACCGGGGACGGCGGGCGGGTGCTGCTGTCGGTGCAGAACGACCGGGAGTGGCGGCGACTCGCCGAACAGGTGATCGGGCGGCCGGAGTTGGGTTCGGATCCGGCGTTCGCGACGAACGCCGCACGGGTGGCGAACCGGGCGCGGACCGACGAGCTGGTCGCGACGGCCCTCGGATCGGTCGGCACCGACGAGGCGGTGGCGCGCCTGGAAGCCGCGGGCATCGCGTGCGCGCGGCTGCGGGACCTGCACGAGTTGGCGGAGCATCCGCAGCTGGCGGCCCGGGAGCGGTGGCGGGAGGTGGGGTCGCCGGTCGGGCCGCTGCGCGCGTTGCTGCCGCCCATCACGCTGCCCGGCGGGGACGAGGCACGGATGGGTGACGTGCCCGCGCTCGGACAGCACACCGAGGCGCTGCTGCGCGCCGTGGGGATGACGGACGCCGAGACAGCAGCGCTGCGCCGGGACGGTGTGGCTGCCTGAGCGCGAGCCTGACGGTCAGTGCTTGTCGCTGCCGCCGAAGAGCGAACGGCGCAGTCGACGCAGTGGTGCGAAGAGGGAGACACGGCTGACCCGCGCACCCCGGTCGCTGCGCCGCGCGGGTTCACGCGCGGTCAGCTCACGCATCAGCGACGTCGCCTCGACCGCCTGCTGCTGCGGTATGGCGGGACCCGCCAGCACCGACAGATGGCGGTCGAGGCGCGAACTGGTGGCGCCGCTCCCGCAGGTGATCGCAGGAACCCTCGCCCTGCTGCGTGTTATCTGATCCATGTCACTCCCCACCCGTACGAGTCCACCCGGCCCGGGCAGGGTAACCCTATCGCCCCGATGGGGCACTCGTGTATCGCGGTCACAGGATTCACCTTCCCCGCAAGGCTGTTGACGACCCCTCTTCGACTACTCTCCGAATCCGACCGATTTCAGGGCGAGTTGGACAACCGGCTGGCTGGTGGGCTGCGCCGAGCCGCCGACGGGCTCGACGGTTACGGCGAGTGACGTGGCGGACTTGTCGAGACCGGTGGCGACCAGGGGCGTGTCGGCCTTGAAAAGCCCGAGGGAGCGCGGTTGCACATGGGGGCGCATCAGCCAGAGCTGATGCACGCGGCCCTTCGGCAGGCCAGCGTATCCGCTGAGCGTGACGACGGCCCGCCCCTCCGACGCGGAGACCACCGCGCCGATACTTCGGCCCTGGGCGTCCTTGCCGCTGGTCGCACGGGCGTCGGTCGCGGCCAGAACGTGGGCGATGTCACGCGACTGGGCCCGCTCCGCGTCCAGTTGGTCCTGGGTCCGGCCGGCCTGCACCGCGAAGAGGGAGGCGACGACCAGCGCGGCGGCCGCGGTGGCGGTGGCGAACGGCACGAACAGGGGACGCCGCCGTCTGCGCGGCGGCGGGGGCTGCCCGCCCCAGACATGCGGCGGCAGGTTGGGAACGTGCTCGCGGGCGGCAGCCGGTGCCTGCGGGGTGGCGCGTACGGCGGCCAGGACCCGGTCACGCATCGCGAGGGGCGGCGGGGCGGCCGTGGACCAGGCCAGCCGTACCGCGTCCTCGGTCAGCGCCCGGACCTCGGCGGCGCACCGGTCGCAGTCCCCCAGGTGCTTCTGGAAGCGGCGCCGTTCGCCGGGCTCCAGGGCGTCCAGGGCGTAGGGCGCGGCCAGCGAATGCAGGTCCTCGCGGTGCAGCAGGCGGCCGACCAGGCTCATGCGGCACCTCCCAGGCAGTCGCGCAGCCGGGTGAGTCCGTCGCGCATCCGTGTCTTGACCGTGCCCAGCGGCAGTTTGAGCCGCTCGGCCACCTCACGGTACGTGTAGCCGTCGTAGTAGGCGAGGGTGACCGACTGGCGCTGGAGTGCGGTGAGCCGGTCCAGGCAGCGGCGTACCCATTCGCGCTCCAGGCCCGCCTCCACCTCCTCGGCGACCTGGTCGAAGGCCGGTTCGCCCGCACGCAGCGCCTCGCGCTGTTCGCGTTCGCCGGCCGCGCGGGCGCTGCGCACCCGGTCGACGGCGCGGCGGTGGGCGAGGGTGAGGATCCAGGAGAGGGCACTGCCCCGGCCCGGGTCGAACTTGGGTGCGGAACGCCAGAGTTCGAGGAGCACCTCCTGGGCCACCTCCTCGGACTGGGCGGGGTCGCGCACCACACGTCGTACGAGTCCGAACACCGGACCGGACACCAGTCCGTAGAGGTCCTCGAACGCTTTCTGGTCGCCGGCCGCGACGAGCACCAGCAGTTCGTCCGCCTCCACCCCGTTCCCCCTTCTGTGGCCGCACCCGGCCCGTCCTTCCACACCAGGCATTGGCAACTGACGCACCTCCGGCAGAAGTACGTATGCGGGAGGCGAAAACGCGGGTCGAGCAGGAAGAAAAGATTTTTTTCTTCGGACCAATCCAAACGGCCCTCCTGCTCCGTATACCCGTCCGTCAAGCAAGTTGGGACCGAGGGACGGACGGCATGACACCTCTAATCTCCAGGAGTGGCGCGGGGCGCAAGGGCCTTGTCTCGCTCATCTGTGGGGCACTGGCCACCGGCGGGATCACAGCCGCCAGCGTCGCCGCGCTGGAACCGGGAGCGGCCTCCGCCTCCTCCCACCGGGAAGCCCCGCTCATCTCGGGCACCCCCCAGTACGACAACACCGACCTGTACGCGTTCGTCAGCCCGGACAAGCCCGACACGACGACGATCGTGTCGGACTACATCCCCTTCGAGGAACCGGCCGGCGGCCCGAACTTCTACCAGTTCGCGGATGACGCCCAGTACGACATCCACATCGACAACAACGGTGACGCGCTGGACGACCTGATCTTCCGCTACACCTTCCACACCCAGATCAAGAACAAGAAGACGTTCCTCTACAACACGGGGGTGGTCGACAACCTGACCGACCCCGACCTGAACGTCACGCAGTCGTACGACATCGACCTCATCAAGCTGAAGAAGGGGAAGGAGCAGTACAAGACGAAGGTCGCCGACGACATCCCGGCGGCCCCGTCGGACGTCGGCAAGGCGTCGATGCCGAACTACGCGAAGCTGCGCTCCCAGGCCATCTACAAGACGTCGAACGGCGGCGCGACCTTCGCCGGTCAGGCGGACGACCCGTTCTTCGCCGACCTGCGCGTCTTCGACCTGCTGTACGGCGGCAACCTCAGCGAGGTCGGCCGGGACACCCTCAAGGGCTACAACGTCAACACGATCGCCCTCCAGGTGCCGAACTCCCTGATCCGGCAGTCGGCGTCGCGTCCGACCGTCGGCATCTACGCGACGACCCAGCGCAGGAACGCGCAGGGCTACTACGCGCAGGTCTCGCGCCTCGGCAACCCGCTGGTCAACGAGGTCGTCAACCCGCAGAAGGACAAGGACAAGTTCAACGCGTCCCAGCCCAAGGACGACGGCCAGTTCCTGAAGAACGTGACCAACCCGGAACTGCCGAAGCTCATCCAGGCGATCTACAACATCAAGGCGCCGTCCGAGCCCCGCAACGACCTCGTGGACGTGTTCCTCAAGGGCGTCAAGGGTCTCAACCAGGAGCAGCCGTACGCGACGCCGTCGGAGATGCTCCGCCTGAACACGTCCATCAAGCCCACCGCGAAGCCCAAGCGGCTCGGTGTCCTGGACGGTGACAACGCGGGCTTCCCGAACGGGCGCCGGCTCACCGACGACGTGATCGACGAGGCACTGCAGGTCGTCGAGGGCGAACTGGTCGGTTCCAAGAACGACCTGGGCGACGCGGTCGACAAGAACGACAAGGGCTTCGAGAAGTACTTCCCGTATGTGGCCGAACCGACGTCCGGTTCGCGCGGCGCGCTCGCCAAGGCGGCCGGGAGCAGCACGAAGAGCGCCCTGGGCGACGCCCTGACCAGCTCCGACAGCAGCAACACGACGCTGATCGCCGGGTCCGCGGCCGCGGGTGCGGCGGGCGTCCTGCTGATCGGCACCGCGTTCGGCTGGTGGCGCCGTCGGATGCAGCGGCCGTACTGATCGCCGTCGCGACTCAGGTAGTGGGGTGACTGCGGGCCCGGTTGTGGCTGGTCGCGCACACGCGGCGGTAGCCGCATCTCCAACGCAGTCCCGCGCCCCTTACCGGGCGCTGCATGCAACCCATTGACTGGCGCGGCCCGCTTCCCACTCAATCCCCCACGGCAGCGGGCCGCGCCACCCCCATGCGACACCTATGAGGAGAGGGCATGGCCCCGGGTACGAACGACAAGCAGCCCGCCGAGCCGAAGGACGACGAGCGGGTCACCGCCCTGCGCCGCTTCGCCGCCGCGGGGCGGAACTGGCGGCGGGCTCAACTCGCGGGTTCCGCAGTGCTGTTGGCCATCGCGCTGACCGGTGGAGCGATCGCCTTCGGGGCGTCCGGGAACGGCGGTACGCCGATGGCCGCGTCGAGTGCCGTGTCACCGGCGCTGCTCGCGAGCGGGGATCTCGACACCAGCATCGCCTCCCTCCAGGCCCATCTCCGCACCCAGCCGAAGGACTCCGACAGCTGGGCCACCCTGGGCCTCGCCTATGTCGAGCAGGCGCGTACCAAGGGCGATCCGTCCCGCTACCCGCAGGCCGAGAAGGCCCTCGAGCGCGCGCTCCGGATCACCCCGGACAACGACCAGGCGCTGGCCGGCCAGGCCGCGCTGGCCGCCGCCCGGCACCAGTTCGCCCCGGCGCTCACCTACGCGGACCGGGCCCTCGAGCAGAACCCGTACAACGCCGGTGCCCTGTCCTCCCGTATCGACGCCCTGGTCGAACTCGGCCGCTACGCCGACGCGGCGAAGGCGGCCGACCTGGCCGACCGACGCAAGCCGGGCGTACCGGTGTTCACCCGGTACGCGTATGTGCGGGAGCTGCGGGGTGACGTGCGGACGGCCCGGCAGGTGCTGCAGCAGGCGCTGTCCACGGCCACCTCGAAGGGCGACATCGCCTACGTGGCCGCGCAGCTCGGCCTGCTCGCCTGGAACCAGGGCGACTACAAGAGCGCGCTCGACTACTACGCCCGCGCGCTGACCGCCGACGAGAACTACCTCCCCGCACTGGAGGGCCGGGCCCGCGCCCAGGCGGCGAGCGGCGACCGGGCCGCCGCCATCAAGGGCATGGAGCTGGTCGTCTCCCGCTATCCACTGCCCCAACCGCTCGTGGAGCTCGGCGAGTTGTACGAGGACCGGAACGCCAAGGGCGACAGGGCGAAGGCCGAGGACCAGTACGCGCTCGTCGAGGCCTGGATCGCGCTGGCCCGTGCCAACGGCGTCAACGCCGACCTCGACACCGCGCTCGCCGCCGCCGACCACGGCAACAAGGCCGAGGCACTGAAGGCCGCCCGCGCCGAGTGGGCCCGCCGCCACACCGTGCACACGGCGGACGCGCTGGCCTGGGCGCTGCACGTCAACGGCAAGGACAAGGAAGCGCTGCCGTACGCCCGTCGGGCCACCGCCACCGGCTACCGCAACGCCTCCTTCAGCTACCACCTGGGCATGATCGAGATGGCAGACGGCGACAAGGCGGCCGGCCGGGCGGCCCTCACCAAGGCCCTCACGCTCAACCCCGGCTTCTCCCCGCTGGGCGCCCGTACGGCCCGCAAGGCGCTGGAGGCCTCGAGGTGAACCTCCGCCGCGTCGCCGCCCTCTTCGTCATGGCCGGCGGTCTCGCACTCCTGCCGGCCACGGCCGCGAGCGCCCACCCGCTCGGGAACTTCACCGTCAACAAGTACGACGGTCTCGTCGCCGCCCCCGGACAGCTCCGCGTCGACCATGTCGAGGACCTGGCCGAGATCCCGGCGACCCAGGCCAAGCCCGACCTGAAGCGGCTGGGCACGGCCAGGTGGGCCGAGCAGCGCTGCACGACCGCGGCCGAGGGCAGCACACTCACCGTCGACGGCAGGGCGACCGCGCTCACCGTCGGGACCAGCCACGCCGAACTGCGGCCCGGCCAGGCCGGTCTGAACACCCTCCGCGTGGAGTGCCGGTTCACCGCGCCCCTCCCCAAGGGCAGCACGGCCTCCCTCTCCTTCCACAGCGCGGGCACCGACACCGGTCCCGGCTGGCGGGAGATCACGGCGCGCGGCGACCGGATGACGCTGACGAGGACGGACGTACCGAAGACGTCCGTCTCCCACGAACTCACCAGCTATCCCAAGGACCTGCTCTCCTCCCCGGCGGACATCACGACCGCCGCCGTGCGCGTACGGCCGGGCGGGCCGGCCCTCGCCGAGGAACGGCAGGACGCACCGGGCGCCGCGATCCTCCCCCGGGGCGTCGACCACTGGACCCAGGCCCTGACCGACCTGGTCGCCCGCAACCACCTCACCGTCGGGTTCGCGGCGCTCGCGCTGTTCATCGCGATCGGCCTCGGCGCGATGCACGCGCTGGCGCCGGGCCACGGCAAGACCCTGATGGCGGCGACGGCGGCGGCCCGCGGCGGCCGCGCTCGCCTGCGCGACGTCCTCCCGCTGGCCGCGTCGGTCACGGTCACCCACACGCTGGGCGTGGTGGCCCTGGGTGTCCTGGTCACAGCGGGCTCGGCGGCCACCCCGTCGGTGATCGCCTGGCTCGGCATCGCGAGCGGCCTCATGGTCCTGGCGGCGGGCGCGAACCTGACCCGCCGAGCCTGGCGGAACAGGGCCCACGAGCAGGCGCACGGCCACGGCCATCACCATGAGCACGACCACGCGCATGAACACGAGCACGCGCACGCCGCAGCCGAGAAGCGAGAGCTCGCCCTGGCCGGAGCCCACGGGCAGGGCCACGTACACGCCCGCGCGCACGACGACGGCGACGGTCCCGCCCACGCACATGAGCGGGGCCACGCACACGACCACGAACACGGTCACGCGCACCCGCACGACCACGAACACGAACACGGTCAGGCGCACACCCACGACCACGACCACCGCCACGCCGACGGTCACAGCCACGGTCACGACGCCGGGTCACATGGGTTCACCGCCACGACGGCTGAGGCGGACGGCCGGTCCGCGCCCCGCACAGCCCGTCCGGCGCTCGAGGACGCGGCCGTTCAGGCCGAAGCGGGGCCCGGGGGCGCAGGCCCCGAGAGCGGTCACACCGCCGTGCCGCACAGCCACGGCGGGTTCACCCATACCCACGACACGGCCCCCACCCTCCGCGGCACCCTCCTCCTCGGGTTCGCCGGGGGCATGGTCCCCAGCCCCTCCGCCGTGGTCGTGCTCGTCGGCGCCGCCGCCCTCGGACAGGCCTGGTTCGGGCTGCTTCTCGTCGTCGCCTACGGCATCGGTCTCGCACTGACGCTGACCGCCGCCGGGTTCGCCGTCGTCAAGTTGGGTACGGGAATGACCCGGATGCTCGACAAACGCCCTCGGTGGACCACCCACCCCATGGCCACACTGGTCCGCAGGACCACCCCGCTCGCCTCGGCGCTCGTGGTCGTGGCCCTGGGCGCCGGACTGGTGCTCAAGGGCGCCGCATCCGCACTGCTCTGAGTTACTTTTGTGATGAATCAGCGCGAGCTGCCGTGGGGAGCACCCGTGACCGAAGAGCCGGGCCGTGAGCGAGTGATCGCGGGCCGCTACAGACTGTTGTCCCCGCTCGGCGAGGGTGGCATGGGCACCGTGTGGCGGGCCCGGGACGAGGTGCTGGGCCGCGAGGTCGCCGTCAAGGAGGTACGGGCGCCGGCCGGGCTGCCCGGCCCCGACGTCGAGCGGATGTACGCCCGTCTGGAGCGCGAGGCCTGGGCCGCGGCCCGGGTCGCGAACCGCAATGTGGTGACGGTGTACGACGTGGCGATGGAGGGCGGACGGCCCTGGATCGTCATGGAGCTGATCCGCGGGGTGTCCCTCGCCGACGTACTGGACACCGAGGGCCCGATGTCCCCGCAGCGGGCCGCCGGTATCGGCGCCGAGGTGCTGTCCGCGCTGCGGGCCGCGCATGCCGCCGGGGTGCTGCACCGCGATGTGAAGCCGGGCAACGTGCTGCTGTCGAACGACGGACGGGTGGTGCTCACCGACTTCGGGATCGCCACCGTCGAGGGCAGCTCGGCGCTGACCATGACCGGCGAGGTGATCGGTTCACCCGAGTTCCTCGCCCCGGAACGGGCGTTGGGGCGCGCGTTCGGCCCCGAGTCGGACCTCTGGTCGCTCGGTGTGCTGCTGTACGCGGCGGTGGAGGGCACCTCCCCGTTCCGGCTGGACACCCCGCTGAACACGTTGCGTGCCGTGGTGGACGAGGAACTGCCGCCCGCGCACCGGGCGGGGCCGCTCGCGCCCGTCATCGAGGGGCTGCTCCGCAAGGACCCGGCCGACCGGCTGTCGGCCGAACAGGCCGAACACGACCTGCGGCTGGTCGCGGCGGGCGGTACCCCCTCGTTCGGGGGCACGCCCGGCACCGCCGCCACCGTGCCGGTCCCGGGGCGGTACGACGCCCCGACCCGCGTCGCCCACCAGCAGCAACCGCCCTCCCCCACACCGCCGTTGCCCACCCCCACGGACACCCGGCCGCCCGCGTCCGACCGCGACGGCAACCGCAGGGCCGGTACCGTGCTGGTCATCGGGCTGGTGCTGGTCGTCCTCGCGCTGAGCGGGCTGACGTACGCCCTTCTCCACCATGACGACGGCGATGGCGGCGACAACAACGCCGGCCCCAGTCAGTCGGCCAGCAACCTCAGCTCCCCAGCGCCCAGCCGGAGCAGCAAGGAGGAGTCCAAGTCCCCGTCGCCGTCCGCGAGCAGCAGCACGGCCGCACAGAGTGTGAAGGTCAGCGTGGCCGGATCCCGCACCGACTACTCGGGGAGCTGTCCGCCGTCGACCGCACAGGCCCCCGCCTTCACGGCGACGTTCACGGTCGGGAGGGCACCCGCGGAGGTGCAGTACCGCTGGGTGCTGAAGAACGGCTCGCTCGACGACCAGGGGTGGAAGACGCTGTCCTTCCCGGACGGCGGCGGGAAGACCCGGCAGACCGGGGTGACCGTGACGACCTGGTCCGACAGCGGGACGCTGAACGACGCGATCGCCGTCGAGGTACGCAGTCCGGTGACGACCACGTCCAACTCGGTGCCGTTCTCGGTGACCTGCACCAAAACGACGGAGACCCCGACCGGCGGGGCCTCCTCTTCGCCTTCGCCTTCAAGCTCGTCCTGAGTGCCGGCAAGCGCGTACCGAGGACCGGAGGTCTCGCGTCGGGACCGAGGACCGGAGGTCTCGCGTCGGCACTGAGGACCGAAGGTCACGCGTTGCTGGTCAGGACCGGCAGATAGCCGCCCGAGTGGCCGGCCGCGGTGGGGTGGTACGACTCGCCGATGTCCAGCCAGTTGACGCTGTGCAGCCAGGAGCTGCTGGAGCAGATCTCGTGGCCGGTGAACGTGGTGCGGATGTCGCCGAAGACGAAGCCGTGGTCGGCGGCGCGCTTGGCGATCGCGGCGTCGATGTAGTCGGCGGCGTTGTTGATGGCGGAGCGCTTGGCCGCGGAGAGGCCGAGGCAGGTGGTGCCCAGCTTGTAGAAGCGGGGGTAACCGAGGACGACGACCCTGGCGTTGGGGGCCTTGGCGCTGATCGCGTTGTACACGCTGTCGAGCTTGCCGGGGAGGGTGGAGTCGACGTAGGCCTCAGCGGTGCTGATCCGGGACAGGCAGGTGCTGTCGGAGCTGAGCACACAGGTCGTCATGACGTCGGCGAAGCCCGCGTCGTTGCCGCCGATGGTGATCGAGACCAGGGCGGTCGAGGAGCTGAGGGTGCCCAGCTGACCGGAGAGCACGTCGCCCGTGGTGGCGCCCGAACAGGCCAGGAACGAGAACGAGGACGGGCTGTGGGCGGCGTTCCACAGGTACGGATAGGCGTTCGTGCTGCGGTCGCAACTGCCGCTTGAGCTGATGTAGCTGCCGGCGCCGACACCGGACGAGTACGAGTCGCCGAGCGCCACGTAGCCGCCGGTCGCGGCCTGGGCTTCGGTTGCGGCCCCGGCGAGAGCGAGGCCGGAGGCGAGGAGGAGTGAAGCCACGTATGCCGTAATTCGGGAACGTCTCATGGAACCTCCCTTTAGCAGGATCTCTGCCACAACTGTCGTACCAACTACGCGTGTTGACGGGAAGTGTCCATGCCAAAACTTTTCGGGCCCCCAACCGGCCCTCGCCGGAACGATCCTGTGGTTGACGATGTGCTTACATGCTCATGACAAGCCAGTCAGGACAGAACAAGCTCCTGAAGCTCGTGTCGTAATCGATCAGCGATAGGGACCCGAAACGAGCGACTTGTTCCCTGGAGGCAACCCGTGTCTCCGGGGAACGGTCAGGTCCGGAGACCCGCTTGACGCCCCCGGTTTTCCTGCGCGACATTGAAGTCCGGCATCCGACGCCTTGGGGGGCAAAGTCGGCCATGCAGACCATACGGCTCAAGACACCATCGCCGGACGGCGACGAACGGGCACGGCCAGGACCGGGGAGGGACCTGGGACCGCTGCTCGCGGGCGCCGCGACCGCCGTCGCCGGGACCGGCGCACTGCTCGCGCTGACCGATTCGGGCTCGTCCCTGCGCGGCCCGTTCACGCTGCTCTTCCTGATCGCCGCGCCTGCCGGGGCGATCGGTCTGGCGCTGCGCGGGCTCGATCCGTTCGCCCGGGCGCTCACCGCACTGGCGGGCGCCGTCGCCCTGGACATGCTGATCGCACAGGGCATGCTCGCCACGCACCGCTGGTCCTGGCGCGGCGGAGTCGTCGCCGTGACAGCTATCAGCGTTCTCCCGCTTCTGCTGGTACGACTGCGACCGGTGGAACGAATTCTCAAACGGACGTCCCGACGGACCGGGAAAATCCGTTCGAGTTGAGGAACGAGGTCGGCCAAATTTACGTAACGGCCAAACCAACAAAAACGTGAGGCGCACTTCCAGGCCTTGCCATACTGGTTCAATCATCAATACCGTCGTACATCTCACCCGCATCGGATCATCATCAAGCGGCACCAGGGGAGGGCTCAAGGACCGCGATGTTCCGGAGCGGGGCGCGGTAGGGGGGTGCCGTGCTCGGTGACCGCAATGACCACTGTCATTTCGAGTGTGACCACTGTTGTTTCCGAGTCGTGCCGCGCGACCGGCTGCCGTTTTCCGGCAGACCGGTTAGCTTTACCAGCTCACCTGCGGATACGGAGAGCCGTTTTCCGTGCCACGGGTGATAACCCCCCTTTCGAACCGGACACGGAAGCGGGCCGCCCAGGGGCGGGTGGTCCACCGGACGAGAGGGACAAGACTCATGAGTTCTGTTCTGCGCCAGCCTGCCTCGGACCAAGATCCGTTACTGGCTGCCGAATACCGACCGATCTCCTCGCACCTGGCGATCACACCGCCGGTGAGCGTGGTGATCCCCGCCATGAATGAGGCGGAGAATCTCCCCTACGTCTTCAAGACACTTCCCGGCTGGATACACGAAGTGGTCCTTGTGGACGGCAATTCCACCGACAACACCGTGGAAGTCGCGCGAGAGTTGTGGCCCGATGTGAAAGTCGTCGAACAGAGTGGCAAGGGCAAGGGGGATGCCCTGATCACCGGGTTCGAGGCGTGCACCGGCGACATCATCGTCATGGTGGACGCGGACGGCTCGGCCGACGGCCACGAGATCGTGTCGTACGTCTCCGCCCTGGTCTCCGGCGCCGACTTCGCCAAGGGCTCGCGCTTCGCCAACGGCGGCGGCACGGACGACATGACCTTCATCCGCAAGCTCGGCAACTGGGCGCTGTGCACGATCGTCAACCGCAAGTTCGGCGCCCGCTACACCGACCTCTGCTACGGATACAACGCCTTCTGGCGGCACTGCCTCGACAAGATCGACCTCGACTGCACCGGCTTCGAGATCGAGACCCTGATCAACGTCCGGGTGGTCAAGGCGGGCCTGAAGGTACAGGAGATACCCAGCTACGAGTACCTGCGCATCCACGGCACCAGTAATCTGCGCGCCGTGCGGGACGGGTTCCGGGTCCTCAAGGTGATCCTCGGGGAGCGCTCCAACCGGCGTGCGCTGCGCCGGCAGGTCCGGCACTCCCCGATGCTCAGCACGGGCCAGGGAGAGTCGTCTTGAGCGATCCCGACATCTCCGTCGTGATCTGCGTGTACACCGAGGACCGCTGGGAGGACATCCTCGCGGCGGTCTCCTCGGTGCGCGCCCAGTCGTATCCGGCGCTGGAGACCCTGCTGGTCGTCGACCACAACCCGGCGCTCCTGGAACGGCTCACGGAGGAGTACAAGCAGGCCACGGACGTCCGGGTGCTCGCCAACGCGGGCCCCCGCGGCCTGTCCGCGGGCCGCAACACCGGTATCGCCTGCTCCTACGGCGAGGTGATCGCCTTCCTCGACGACGACGCCGTGGCCGAACGGGACTGGCTGCGCCGCTTCGCCGAGGGGTACGCCGACCCGCAGGTGATGGCGGTCGGCGGCCGGACCATGCCCGTCTGGGCCTCGGGCCGCCGACCGGACTGGTTCCCCGAGGAGTTCGACTGGGTGGTCGGCTGCACCTACCGGGGACTGCCGGCGGGCCGGGTCCGGGTCCGCAACGTCCTCGGCGGAAACGCTTCTTTCCGGCGTACCGCGTTCGACGCGGCGGGCGGCTTCGCCACCGGCATCGGACGGGACGGCGACAAGCGCCCGCTGGGCTGCGAGGAGACCGAGTTGTGCATCCGGCTCACCCGGGCCCGCCCGGACGCCGTGCTGCTCATCGACGACCGCGCGGTGATCCACCACCGGGTGCCGCGGGCTCGTGAGCACTTCGGCTACTTCCGCACCCGCGCCTACGCCGAGGGCCTGTCCAAGGCGCTGGTCGCCCGGAGTGTGGGCGCCGGCAAGGGACTCGAGTCCGAACGCCGGTACACCACACGTGTGCTGCCCGCGGGGGTCGCTCGTGGCCTGCGGGACGCACTCCTGGCCCGGCCGGGTGGCGCCGGCCGGGCCGGTGCGATCGTCACCGGGGTACTGACGGCGGCGGGCGGCTACGTGGTGGGAAGCCTGCGGGCACGGCGGGGCGGGGCGACCTTCACCGTCGCCGAGATCGAGGAGCATCTCATGGCCGAGGCGGAGGGGGGACCTCATGGCTGAGACACCGGTGCCGATCCTCATGTACCACTCGGTCGCGACCGCGCCGAACGAGGCCACCCGCGCGCTGTCGGTGGCACCGGAGGCGTTCGCCGAGCAGATGGCACTCATCGGCGACCTGGGCCTGACCCCCGTCGACACAGCCGGCCTGGCCGCAGGGTGGCGCGCCGGCGGCCCGCTCCCCGACCGGCCCGTCCTGATCACCTTCGACGACGGCTACGAGGGCGTGCACCGGCACGCCCTCCCCGTCCTCGCCAAGCACGGTTTCGCGTCCACCCTGTTCGTCTCGACGGGCTGGATCCGGGGCGCGTACGACACCGGAGGCGGCCTGGACGCCATGCTCGACTGGGACCAGGTACGCGAACTCGCGGACGCCGGCTGCGAGATCGGCGGGCACAGCCACACCCATCCGCAGCTCGACCAGCTGGCCGACGACCGGCTGCGCGAGGAACTGGTGCGGTGCCGGGAGATCGTCGCCGAGCAACTGGGCACCGAGCCGGCCTCGTTCGCCTACCCGTACGGCTACTCCAGCCGCCGGGTTCGGCAGGCCGTGCGGGACACCGGGTACGCCCAGGCGCTCGCCGTCGAGAACGGCCTCGCCCGCCGCCGACAGGGTCCGTACGCGCTGCGCCGCGTCACCGTACGCCGCAGCACGGACGCCGCGGAGTTCGCACAGCTGCTCGAAGGCCGTGCGATCGCCCGCAACTTCGCCAAGGACCGTGCCCTCACCAAGGGGTACGCCGTTCTCCGCAGAGCCCGCCAGCTCCGCCGGAAGGCCATCCGTTCCCGTGTCTGACACGACGACCACCACAACCGAGGCCGCGACCAACGACACCGCGGCGCCCGAGCAGTCGGGGCGCCGTCTTCGGCTGCCCGGCAGAGGCAGCTCCTCCGGCGGCAGCCCGCTCTTCCGGAACGCCTACGCGCTGATGCTCAACACCGGCATCTCCGCCGTGCTGGGCCTGGGCTTCTGGCTGGCCGCGGCCCGCTACTACTCCGAGTCGGCGGTCGGCCAGGGCTCCGCCGCGATCGCCGCGATGAAACTCCTGGCGGGCCTGACCGCGGTGACCCTGACCGGTGCCCTGGCCCGCTTCATCCCGGTGGCGGGCAAGGCCACCGGACGGCTCATCTTCCGTACCTACGCAGGCAGTTCGCTGATCGTGGCGCTGGCCGCCGGGGTCTTCCTGATGACCCTCGGGATGTGGGGGCCGTCGTACCGCTTCCTGCACGGGCCGCTGCCCGGACTGGGGTTCGTCGTCGCGGTCGTCGCCTGGAACCTGCTCACGCTCCAGGACGGCGTGCTGACCGGGCTGCGCAACGCGCCCTGGGTGCCGGTGGGCAACACCGTGTTCTCGGCGGTCAAGCTGGGCCTGCTGGTCGCCTTCTCGGTGGCCGTCCCGCTGGCCGGTGTGTTCGTGTCCTGGGTCGCGGCGATCGCCACCTCGGTGGTGCCGCTGGGCTGGCTGGTGTTCCGGCGCCTGGTGCCCCGGCACGTCAAGGCGACCGAGGAACACGCCAGGCCGCCCACTCTGAAGGAGATCGGCAGGTTCCTGGCCGGCGACTACACCGGTTCGCTGTTCTCCCTCGCCGTGGTCTACCTGGTCCCGGTGATCATCGCCTCGCAGGTCAGCTCCGAGGACAACGCGTACTTCTACATCACCACCACCATCGGCGGCACCACCAACCTGCTCGCCATCAACATGGGCGCCTCGCTCACCGTCGAGGGCTCGCACGACCCGGCCCGGCTGGCCGCCAACACCCGGGCCGCGCTGAAGCGGATGGCCCGGATCATGATCCCCATCTGCTCGCTGCTGTTCTTCGGGGCGCCCTGGATCCTCGGTGTGTTCGGCGCGGGCTACGCGGACGCGGCGACCCCGCTGCTGCGCTGGTTCGCGGCCGGCGCGCTGCTCAGGGTCGTGATGGAGACCTACTTCGCGGTACTGCGCGCTCAGAGCCGCACCGCCGGACTGGCCTGGCTGCAGGGCCTGTTGTGCGTGCTGGTGCTCGGGCTGACCCTGCTGCTGCTGCCCCGGATGGGGCTGACCGGCGCGGGCGTGGCCGAGATCTCCAGCCTCGCGGTGATCGTGACGATCGCCGCGCCCAGGCTGTGGCGGACGCTCCGGGCATCTCCGGCCGACGTCCCGGAGGACGCGGCACCGGACGGGGACCTCGCCGACCTGGGGGCGCTCCCCCACGCTCGGCTTCGCTCGCGCGGGGGGACCCCCATGATCCCCACCACCGCGGCACCGCGCAGGCGGGGCCCGGCCTGGGCACTGGACACCGACACCCTCGCCCTCGGCATCCATGTGGACTTCGACCATGTGGAGCGCCGCCCGGACGTCCGTCCGGGTCCGGGAACCCCGCCCTCGGGCACGTCCGTCGTCCTGCCGGACGACCGGCCGACCTGGGCGCTGCGGCCACCGCGGAACCTGGGGCTGCCGGTGGAGACGGGCATCCACCCGGTCGAGCGAAGCCGGGACTGGGGGAGGGAGCCGGGCTCGGAGGCCTCGCTCGGGCCGGCCGAGTCCTCGCCGCCGAAGGAGGCGGAGGTCGACGCGCCGTTCGGGGAGGCGGTCGTACCGGCGGAGCAGGAAGAGGTGCCGGCCGAACCTCCGGCGGAGACCGCGCTGTCGCTGCGGGAGCGGCTGATCCCGACCCGCCAGGGAGTCGTCCTCGGCTGCCTTCTGGTCGCCGCCCTCCTGCTCTACTGGGTACCGGCCGCCCGGCTCGACGACGCCGACCTGGACCGGATGGGCGGGCTCGGGCTGATCTCGGTGCTGCCGCTGCCGACGCTGGTCGGGGCTGCCCTGCTGGTCACGGTGTTCGCCGCACTGCTGTGGCTGCGCCGCGAGCACAAGGCGCTGCTCCTGGTCACCCTGCTGGCCACGGTCGTGTCGCTGCACGCGCTGCCCGCCGTGATCGAGACGCAGCCGCGGTTCCCGACCGCCTGGCAGCACCTCGGGTTCATCGACTACATCGACCGTACCGGGTCGGCCGTCCCCGACCTGGACGCCCGCTGGAGCTGGCCGGGCTTCTTCGCGGCGGCGGCCTTCATCGGCCGGGCCTGCGGGGTCACGGATTTCACCGAGGTCATCCGCTGGTGGCCGACGTTCGTCCAACTCGCCTATCTGGCACCGATGTTTTTGCTCGTACGGTCGCTGCGGGCGAGCTGGCGGGCGAAGTGGACCGGCATCTGGATCTTCGTGCTGTGCGGCTGGGTCGGCCAGGACTACTTCTCCCCGCAGGGCTTCACGTACCTCCTCTATCTGATGTTCGTGGCGATCCTGCTCGTCTGGTTCCGTGCCCCGCATGTCGTCTGGACGAGGTTCCGCCCGGGCGAGGCCGAGGTCGAGCCGACCGACCGCCGCCAACAGGCGGTCATGCTCATGGTGCTGATCGGCCTGTACGCGGCGACCGTCCCGGCACACCAGCTGACCCCGTTCGTGATGCTGGGCGTGCTGGCGGCCCTGGTCCTGGTCGGCAGGTCCGAACTGCGCGGCCTGCCCATCCTGTTCGGGGTGGTCGCGGCTGTCTGGCTGGGCTTCATGGCCGAGCCGTACTGGTCGGGTCACTTCAACGACCTGTTCGGCGGGGTCGGCGGGGTCGGCAGCAATGTCTCGACCTCGGTCTCCGGCCGTATCCAGGGCGGCAGTTCGACCCACAAGCTGGTCCTGTACGTCCGGGTCCTGCTGGCCGGCAGCATGATGGTCCTCGCCGTCTGGGGCTGGTGGCGCCGCCGCTTCCACAAGTACCGCGAGCGGTCCCTGCTGGTCCTGACCTTCGTGCCGTTCCTGGGCTTCGGCATGCAGTCGTACGGCGGCGAGATGGCCCTGCGGGTCTTCATGTTCGCTCTGCCGGGCGCGGCCCTGCTGGCGGCTCTCGCCCTGTTCCCGCGCACCGGCGCCACGGCGAAGGAGCGCGAGAAGGACCGGGTCAGCCTGGCGCCGGTGGCCGCGCTGATGGCAGGTCTGCTGCTCATGGGCGGCTTTCTGGTGGCCCGTTGGGGCAACGAGTCCTTCGAGCGGGTCCGGCCCGGCGAGGTCGCCGCGATGGACTATGTCTACGCCCATGACAAGCCGACCGTACGGCTGCTGTGGCTGAGCAACGACACGGTCAACGACGTGACCCCGGCGATTCCGTGGGGGGCGAAGGACATGGAGCGGGTCGACTACGTGCCGACACTGGCGCCGGCCGACCCGGTGCTGGTGTCGGGCCTGGTCAAGGCGTTGAAGGAGGCCGGCCCGAACTCGTATCTGATGATCAACAGGAGTCAGGTCGTCTATCTCCAGATGGACGCCGGATACTCGGCGACCTGGGAGAGCCGGCTGATCCAGAACCTGGACGACCGGCAGGATCTGACGAAGGCCCTGGTCAACGATGACGTGACCATGTACACGCTGCGCACGCGGCCCGCGGGTGCGGTGGAGGAACCTGATCCGGGGCCGATCGGGCCGCGGATCACCTGGACGCCGTGGTCGGTGGTCGGCGGTCTCGCCGCCGTGGCCCTGATCCTGCTGCTGACGGCTCGCGAGGTGGTCCGGGTGGCGGTCCGGCCCGGGGTACGTCAGCTGCGGTTGCTGCAGGGCAGCTTCTGGTTCTCGCTGCCCCTGCTCGCGATGGTGCTGGCATCGCTGGTGCAGCGGTTCCTGACGCTCAAGTAGGAGGGACGAAGTGGCTCACCCGCTCACCGGGTGAGCCACTTGACCTCGTACCCCTTCAGGTCGAACCGCTTGCCGTCCACCTGCGCGCTGATCGTCCGGCCGAGGGTGTTGACGACGAGTACGGTCCCGTCGTCGGCGAGGACACGCACGTTGGGCGCGTCGTCCTCGGCGACGGAGACCGTCTCGTAGCGGGTCCCCGGCGGGAACGCCTTCCCGAACCGCGACACCAGGTCGTACATGGGGAGTTGCCGTCCTCCGTCGGCGCTGTCGGTGGTGGTCCACAGACAGCCGGCGCAGTCGCCGCCCTTCTCGTCCTCCGGGTTCCAGTAGAAGCCGGAGCCGGCGCCGCCCTTCACCATGGCGATCATGCCGGTGGCCTGGACGGCGACCCGGTGCGGTTCGGTCCAGCCGTCGCGTTCGTCGCTGCCGTCGGCGGGCTCGACGTAGTACTCGGCCCACCACAGCGGCAGGTCGTGCGTCTGCTTCCGCACCCACTCGCTCACGTACGTCAGCTTGTCCGTGGCCGCGAACTCGTCCGGCAGCAGGTCGTCGTCGTTGGTGTAGCTGGACCCGTCGACGACCACGAAGTCGGCGCCCGCCTTGTGGGTGTTCCAGTAGTCGAAGGCGTCGACGACCCGCTGGTCCATGACGCCCCAGGGGCCCTTGAGGGTGGGTGAGGCGTTCTCGGTCTGGCGCGGGTCGAAGCTGTCCATGACGAGGTACGGCCCGCCGACCATGATGTCCTTGTTCACGGCCTTCAACGCCTTGTAGACGAGGTTGTACAGCTCGGTGTAGCCCTCGTAGTCCCAGCGGGCCTTGTCGTTGTTCCAGAAGCCCTTGAACTCGTTCCAGACGATGAAGTGCCGTACGTCGGGATAGCGCCTGGCGACGGTGGCGGCGAGGTTCGCGTAGTCCTGGTAGTGGCCGGGGGTGGGGGCGGTCTCCAGGGCGGCCTGGCTCCAGTCGGTGTTGTTCACACCGGCCCTGCCGCCCTTCATCCAGTCCGGCGAGCAGCACAGGGTGATCACCGGGGTGCCGCCCGACCCGCGCATGAAGTCGACCCGGCGGTCCAGGGCGCCGAAGTCGTAACGGCCCTTCACCGGCTCCGGGTTGTCGGCGCCCCAGCCCATGATCGCCTGGTCCTGGGGCAGCCCGCCGTCCTGGGCCAGCAGGTTCTCGACCCGGTCGGTGGCGGTGGCGCTGCCCTCGTCCGCGCTGTACTGCGTGTGGGTGAAGCCCCAGCCCACATACGGCTGCGCCGCGTCGTGCGGGGTGGCCGGGGTGCCGTGCACCTTGTCGCCGTCGCGGGTCGTGCCCGCGGTGCTGCCGCCGCCCCCGGGCAGGGTGTTGATCAGTGTCACGATCAGCGCGAGCGCGGCCACGCCCACACCGAGCAGGGCGGTGAGCCGCCACCGCCGAGCCCCCGAATTCCACTCATGACGTCCCATCAAGGACAACAGTAGTGGCGGAAATCGCCCCCGGGGGAGGTATCGGCGATCGACAGCCGTGCGACAGGACCAGGGGGCACTCCGGATACTCCGGAAGCTCGGCGCACATCCGACACTCTCCGCCCACTTCGGAAAACGGGTGCGCGGCGGCCCCCGGTGTCGGATCATGGCGGCATGTCTGCCAAGCCGCACGAGACGCTGCCGATCCGGCTCAACGTCGACGACTCCGACTCTCCGTCCGACGTCGTCGACGCGCTGTTCCTCGGCCGCTTCGCGACGGGCGAGCAGCCGTACTCGCACGCGGCCAACATCGACCGGGTGCGCACCGGGGCGACCCTGCTGCCGAAGGAGGCGCGGGTGCTGCGGGTGGCCCGTGACGACGACCGCAGCGCCACGCTCGCGGAGGGCGACGGCTGGACGCTGCTGGTCTCCCGCTGGAACCGGGGCGCGGACGTCACGGTCACCGCGACCACCGCCGAGCTGGCCGCGAAGGTGCTGAACGAGGCTACGGACGGCGCGGCGGACGAGCCGGAGCCCCAGCCGGACAACGTGACCATGGGGTTCTGGTACGTCTCCCCCAGGCGCGGCCCGCACCGCACCACCCGGCAGATCTCCGCCGGCACCTGGGACGAGGTACGCGCCAACTACACGACACCGGTGGCGGACGCCATGGACCGCCTGATGGAGACGACACCCGAGGACATCGCCGGCCGTCTCCTGCTGCTGCACGGCCCGCCGGGCACCGGCAAGACCTCCGCCCTGCGTACGCTCGCCCGCTCCTGGCGGGACTGGTGCCAGGTGGACTGCGTCCTCGACCCCGAACGGCTCTTCTCCGACGTCGGCTATCTGATGGACATCGCGATCGGCGAGGAGGACGGCGCCGGCAAGGGCCGCTGGCGGCTGCTCCTGCTGGAGGACTGCGACGAGCTGATCCGCGGCGAGGCCAAGCACACCGCGGGCCAGGCGCTGTCGAGACTGCTGAACCTCACCGACGGGCTGCTCGGCCAGGGCCGCAACGTCCTGGTGGGGGTCACCACCAACGAGGACCTGGAACGCCTGCACCCCGCCGTGGTCCGCCCCGGCCGCTGCCTCGCCCGTATCGAGGTGGGCGCGCTGACCCGCCCCGAGGCGGTGAACTGGCTCGGCACGGAAGAGGGCGTGGGCCGCGAGGGAGCGACCCTGGCGGAGCTGTACGCACTGCGCCGGGGCACGGCACCGACCTCGGTACCGGGCGCACGGGAGGACGCGGACGCGGGGCTGTACCTGTAGTGCTTTGATGGGGGTATGCCCCTGTTCATCGGGACCTCGGGCTGGCAGTACAAGGACTGGCGGGACGTCCTGTACCCGGCCGACGTGCCCGTGCGGCGGTGGCTGGAGGAGTACGCGGCACACTTCCCGACCGTCGAGCTGAACAACGCGTTCTACCGCCTGCCGAGCCGCGAGAACTTCGCGTCCTGGCGGGACCGGGTCCCCGCGGACTTCGTGATCGCGGTCAAGGCGAGCCGCTACCTCACGCACATCAAGCGCCTGAAGGAGCCCGCGGAGCCGGTCGACCGCCTGATGACCCACGCGGCGGGTCTGGGCGACCGGCTGGGCCCGGTCCTGCTCCAGCTCCCGCCGACCCTCAAGGCCGATCCGGCCCTGCTGGACGCCTGCCTGGCGTGCTTCCCGCGCGGCACGAGGGTGGCGGTGGAACCCCGCCACGACTCCTGGTGGACACGGGAGACCCGCGAGGTCCTGGAATCCCGCGGCGCGGCCCTGTGCTGGTCCGACATCCGGGCCCACCCCATGACCCCGCTCTGGCGCACCACCGGCTGGGCCTACGTCCGCTTCCACGAGGGCCGGGCCGCCCCCTGGCCCCGTTACGGCCGCCGCGCCCTGGAGACCTGGGCCGACCGCATCGCCACGGCGTACCCCGAGAAGGCCGACGTCTACACGTACTTCAACAACGACCCGGGCGGAGCGGCGGTGCGGGACGCGGTGGCGTTCGCGAGGGTCGCGGAGAGAGCGGGGCTGCCGGTGACCCGAACACCGCAGCTGACCCCCAGCGGTTGATCACCTTCCCCTGCCGCTTCACTTCCCACCACCCCATCCGTCTCCCTCGCGCTCCCCTCTCCCTCGCCGCTTGAAATCTTTTCCCGCCGCCACGGCGATCAGCCGCCACGGCGCCTCTCGGCGGTGCCGAGCCCTGCTCAGCCGAAGCCCGAAACCCCTACCCCCTGGCCCCTGGGCCCTGGGCCCCTGCCCCCTACCCCCCATAAGCCGCCCGCAGGGCATCCCGCACGGCGGCCAGCGCCTCCTTCTCCCCCAGCCCCAGCCGGCGCACCCGCTCCACGTACGCCTGTGCGGCCGCCGACGCCTCACGCTCGGCGGCCGACCCCGCGGCGGCGACGAACGTGCCGTTACGGCCCCGCGTCTCGATCACCCCGTCCGTCTCCAGCGCCCGGTACGCCTTGGCCACCGTGTTCACCGCCAGCCCCAGCGACTCGGCCAGCCCCCGCACCGTCGGCAGCCGGTACCCCACCGGCAGCACCCCGCCCCGCGCCTGCTCGGAAATCTGCGCCCTTACCTGCTCGTACGGCGGCGCGCTGTCATCGATGTGGATCTTCAGAGTCACGGCCCGATTCTCCCGTATCCGCCGGAAAATGAGAGGCATCCCGCATTCGCCCCCGCATAGCGTGCGCCCTATGACAGTGATCGTGCGCGATCTGCGCCCCGATGTCCGGTCGGACGCCGAAGGCTTCGCCCGGGTCCGGCAGCTCACCCTTCCCTACCTGCTGTCCACTCCGGAGTCCCTGGTCCACGACCTGACGCACACCCATCCCGACGCCCGCTTCCGCCAGCTGGTCGCGGAGGAGGACGGCGAGATCATCGGCACGGCGCAGGTCGGCCTCGCCCACGAGAGCACCGACCCGGGCCAGGGTTTCGCCAACGTGTACGTACACCCGGGACGCACCGGCCGGGGCGCCGGCACCCTCCTCGTCCGTACGGCGGAGGCACATCTGTCGGACGCCGGCGCGACCACCTCGTACGCCTGGGTCCTGGACGCCCCGTCCCACCGCGCCTTCGCCGAGCGCCGCGGTTACACGGCCAGCCGCTCCGCCCACTTCCTCCGCCTCGATCTCGCGCACGGCACACTCCCGCCGCTCCGGACTCCCCCGCCCGGCGTCGAACTCCGCTCCGCCGCCGACTTCGCCGACGACCCGCGTCCGCTCTTCGCCCTCGACGCGGAGGCGACGCTGGACGAACCGAGCGACATCGACACCGAGTTCGCCGACTACGAGGCCTGGCTGGACGGCACCTGGCGGCATCCCCTGTTCAGCCAGGAGCTGACCTCGGTCGTCCTGGTCGACGGCCGCCCCGCGGCGTTCAGCGCGGCACGCACCGACGGCGGCACCCGGTACGGCACCGTGATGACCGGCACGGCCCGAGCCTTCCGTGGCCGGGGCCTGGCCAAGCTCGCCAAGAACGACTCCTTGCACCGCGCCCGCGCCGCCGGCTGCACGGAGGCGTTCACGGGCAACGACAGCGGCAACGGCCCGATGCTGGCGATCAACAAGTGGTTCGGGTACGACATCTGCGCGACGGAGGTCAGGTATGTCCGCGAACTCGGCTGAGCCGCCGGCCACGGTGGACGTCGTCCTGGTCAAGGCGGGCCGGACAAAGATCCGTTACCCCGCCGAGCTGCTGCACGACGACGGCACCCGGATCACCGTACGCGCGCCGTGGGCCGGTGACGTGTCCCGCGACTTCGGCTTCGTCCGTTTCGAACAGGGCGATGTCTTCACCGAGTTCTACTGGCGCGACCGCTGGTACGCGGTCAAGGAGGTCCGCGCCGCCGACGGCACGCTGAAGGGCTGGTACTGCGACGTCACCCGCCCGGCGACGCTCACCGGCGGTGAACTGGTCGTCGAGGACCTCGACCTGGACCTGTGGCGGTCCGCCGACGGCACGGACGTACGGCGGCTGGACGAGGACGAGTTCGCCGAGAGCGGGCTGGCGGACCGGGACCCGGCCGCCGCCACGGCCGCCGTGACGGCACTCGACACGCTGGAAGCCCTGGCCCGCGAGGGCGGTTTCGACGCCCTGCTGTCCTGACACCCCCTTGGGGCTGACGCCCCCCTCTGGCCGTCACACCGTAGCCACCACCGCGTACCGCTCGTCGCTCACCGCCTTGCCCCACAGCGCCGCCTGCGCCGACAGCCGCTCCACGCGCACGTCCGCGGCGAGCGGCGCCAGGAGGGCGGTGAGCCGTTCGGCGGGTATGCCGACCGGGGCCACGGTCCCCCACACCCCCTCCACCAGCACGAACCGCCCTCCCGGACGCAGCAGGCCGCGCCAGTGGCGCAGCACGCGCGCCGGGTCGGGCAGGGCCCACAGCACATGCCGTACGAGCACGGTGTCGAAGAGCCGCTCGCCCACCGGTGGTGCCGTCGCGTCACCGAGCAGGAACACCGCGTCACGGCCGGCCAGCTTGGCGCGGGCCCGCTCCACCATCGCCGGCGAGCTGTCGACCCCGGTCACGTGATGGCCCTGCTCGGCGGCGAGGAGGGCCAGGCTGCCGGTGCCGCAGCCGAGGTCCAGGAGGTCGGCGGGGCGTCCGGGCAGCCAGGTCCGGAGCCGCTCCGCCCAGGCCGCGCGCACCTCGGGCGGCCCCAGCCCATGATCCGGCTCGGCGTCGAAGGTGGCGGCCCGCGCATCCCAGTCGACACTCACCGCAACTGTCCGATCACTCTCGTTCGTCATGCCCCCCAGCGTGACACCCACCACTGACACTCGGTCCGTGTGACAGCGACCACTGACAGACCGGCACCGATGAGGAACTCTCGCCGAAAGGGTCTACCTCCGTGACACCACGGAACCCGGTAGGCACTGAAGGAGGCAGCCATGCGCCGCGCAACCGTGCAGAAGCCCCTGAAGAAGACGGACAGCCGCCGGATCCGCGAGGAGGCCGACGAGCGCCCCGCCGGACGCCCGGAGGTGCGGAAGGACATCGCACGCACCTGGTGGCCGGACGGCTGACCGCGCCCGTCCCCGCCCCTTCAGCCCAGCCGCTTGCGGTAGTGGACGCGGTCGTACGGCCCGTCCACGCGCCGCCCGACGACTTCGTAGCCGTACCTCGGGTAGAGCTCCTGGTTCTCCCACATCAACGCGTTGGTGTAGAGCCTGACCTCGGACAGGCCGAGTGCACGCGCGCGTGCGTCCACGAACTCCAGCAGCCGCCGCCCCACCCCCCGGCCACGCGCGTCGGGGTGGACGGCGATGCTGTCGAGGAAGAGGTGGTCGTCGTGGGCCTCGATGACGACGAGCCCGGTCACCGGCTCCCCGACGACGAACACCCTGCCCGCGGCCACATCCGCCATGTGATCCGCCTCCATGGGCTGCGGCACCACCCCTATGCTTGCGATGTAGTGGTGGTACGCCATGTCTGTGACGGCTTTCACGGCCGGTACGTCGGCTTCCCGGGCGGGCCGGATCTCGTCGTTCACCATGGCGGGAACGCTAGCTTCCTCAGCGCAGCCTGAGCACTCCCTTAAGGCGACCATAAGGATCTCCTTCGCCCCCTCCCAGCAGGCGATTTCACGGTTTCTTGGGGCTAGCTTTCTGATCGCCCCCACGGGATCCAGCCCGACCGGATCCGGCCCGCGGGATCCGGCCCGGCGGGACCGAGCCCGCCCCGAGGACCGTTCCGAGGAGTTCCCGCATGTTCGCAGCACGCCGCAGGGCCGCCGTCGCCGGCGCGCTCTCCCTGTCCGTACGGCGGCGGGCGCACCGGCGCTGATCCCTCACGACTCCGGGGCCTGACCGGCGGCTCAGGCCGGACAGGCCCCGGCGGCGTTCAGTTGGGCGGGCCGCTCAGCTGAACGCCGACGCGCAGCTGGTGGCGGTGGCGTGTGCCGGGTCGAGCGCGTTGGCCACCTCGTGGAAGGCGATCCGGTCGAAGAGCCCGATCGCCACGTGCTCGGAGAGGTCGAGCGAGCACAGGTTCTGGAGCAGCACGTTGTGGACGTCGGAGCCGCTCAGGTACTGGCTCTGCCAGGGGGTGGCCACCTCGTCGTACTTGGTGGCGATGACCGTGTAGTGCACGCCGGGGACGGTGTCGCCGCCCGCGTTGAGCTTGGCGAGGAAGGCGGAGTCGGGGATCTGGTCGGCGAGTCCGGGGGTACTGGCCGTGATCAGGTCCGCGGCGCCGGGGAAGTACGGCAGCAGGTTGGTGAGGCCGCTGATGGTGGCGCCGTGGTTGTCGGGGGCGAGGCCGACGAGGGCGTTCACCTTGGCGGCGCCGCCGAGGAACCTGAGGTAGTAGCGCGGCATCATGCCGCCCTGGGAGTGGCCGACGAGGTCGGCCTTGGCGGCACCGGTCGCGCTCAGCACCTTGTCGACGTAGGCGGAGAGTTGCTCTGCCGACTTGTCGATGGGGCCGAGGCCGTAGAAGAGCGGGACGCCGGGCAGCTGGCCGTAGTCGAGGGAGAAGACGCAGTAGCCGCGGTCCTCCAGGTACGGGGCGAGGGAGAGCCAGTTGTCGACGGAGTTGCCCAGTGTGCCGTGGACCAGGATCACGGGGCGGGGGTGGGCGGCGGAGGGGCGGCAGGAGTAGTCGTTCCAGCCGCTGCTGGGGGCGCTCGACGCGTGGGCGGTGGCGGCGGGGACGGTGGCGACGGCGGCGGCGAAGAGCAGTGCGGTCAGGGGTCTGAGCACTCGTTTCCAGGGCAGCATCGTGTGATCTCCTTGCGGCTCAAGGGAGTTGCGACGGCCTTACGCCCTGTGATCCGGATCACGAGGATGCTGTTCACCCATCAAGTTACGGACGAGTAGTGCAAGCGTGAAGTTACGCGTCGGTAAAACTTCCGGGTAACCGGTCGCGCGCCACTCACCTGATGGGATGTCACCAGCCGGGCCTGTGGGGACCATAGGGCGCGATACATGCCAAACCCTCGCGCAACACGCGCACTTAGCCCTCCCCCAGCGCGTCACCCCGGCCCCGCACGACCTCGACGGCCGCCTCCTCCGCCGCCCCTTGCGTACGACTTCGTCGACAAGCTGACTCGCCGCCCGCTCGACCACCCCGAGATGCGCGGCGGGCTCGGCGACGGCCACCCCGAGATGCGCAGCGCGCCCGGCGCGACGGTCACCCCGAGATACGCGGCGCGCCCGGCGACGGTCACCCCGAGATGCGCGAGCCCGGCGCCGGTCACCCCGCCCGGGGCGAGCCGCGCGGAGGCGGAGTCGCGGGCGGGCGCGAGCCCCTCGAAGCCGCGGGCGACGACCCCCTCGCGATGCGCCGGCGTCGCCTTCGGGAGCCGGCCGACACCACCGCCGTAACGGAAAGTCTCGCTATAGCTACAAGTGGCCACCATCCGGCCACCTGGAGCCCCAACCGCCCCGGCGGGAGGGAGGGGTGACGGAGCGGCAGCTCTCCCTCCCGCCGCCCACTCGACCAAAGAATCGTTTACGCGTTCGATTCCAGTCGCCTACCTGGGCTGATGAGGTTAGAGTAATCGAACGAGCGTACGATGAACATATCGGGCGTACTACCGAAAAGGGGCGGAGTGATGGAGGTGCGGCATGACGGGCTTCGCCCATCTGCGCGTCGCGTCCGGTTACTCCGCCCGCTACGGCGCCTCCCATCCCGAGCAGCTCGTCCGACGGGCGGCGGAGCGGGGCATGCCGGCGCTCGCGCTCACCGACCGGGACACGGTCACCGGGGCCGTGCGGTTCGCGCAGGCCTGCGCGAAGGACGGGGTCCGGCCGGTCTTCGGCATCGACCTGGCGGTGGCGGCCCTGGCACCTCCGCCGCCCACCCAGCGCCGCCGCACCCCGGCGCGTGGTGGCGCGCACGTCATGGAGCCGCCGCTGCGGTTCGCGCTGCTCGCACAGAACCGGGAGGGATGGGCGCGGCTGTGCCGGATCACGTCGGCCGCCCACGTCGGTGCCGTGTCCGGTACGCCGCCGGTGGTGCCGTGGCAGGCGCTGCGCGAGTACGGCGGCCCGGGCCTGACCGTGCTGCTCGGGCCGCTCTCGGAGCCGGCGCGGGCGCTGTCGGTGGGCCGGGAGGACGTGGCGATGAAGTTGCTGGCGCCCTGGACGGAGATCTTCGGGAGGGATGTTCGATTGGAAGCCGTCGCGCAGAAACGTTCCGGCACCGGCCCGGGATCCCTGCGCCTGGCCGCCCGCACCCTCGCGCTGGCCGACCGCACCGGCGCCACCGCGGTGCTCTCCAACGCCGTCCGCTACGCCGACCCCGACCAGCACCGCCTCGCCGACGTCCTGGACGCCGCCCGGCTGCTGCGGCCGATCGACCGGCGCCGGCTGGACAGCGGACAGCGCTGGCTCAAGGACGAGCGAGGAATGGAGACCGTCGCGCGAATGATCGTCGAATGCGCCGGAGGAGACATCCGCCGGGCCCGCCGGCTCCTGGCGGACACCGCGGACACCGCGACCGCGTGCACCGTGGATCCGGTGTCCGACCTCGGGCTCGGCGCTCGGCACTTCCCGGAACCGTCGCTCTTCGGCGCCGAGCCCCGAGCGGGCGGAGCCGCACAGCTGCTGCGCGGGCAGTGCCAGGCCGGCCTGGCCGGACGCGGCCTCGACCGCGACCGTACGGCGCTCGACCGGCTGGACGAAGAGCTCAAGGTGATCTCCGAGCTGGGCTACGACTCGTACTTCCTCGCCGTGGCCCAGGTCGTCGCCGACATCCGGGCCAAGGGCATCCGGGTCGCCGCCCGCGGCTCCGGCGCCGGCTCGCTGGTCTGCCACGCCCTGGACATCGCCACCGCCAACCCACTCGACCACCGCCTCCTGTTCGAACGCTTCCTGAGCACGCGCCGGGCGTCCCTGCCCGACATCGACATCGACGTGGAGTCCGCCCGCCGGCTGGAGTGCTACGACACGATCTTCGAACGGTTCGGCAAGGAGCGGGTCGCGGTCACCGCCATGCCCGAGACCTACCGGGCGCGCAGGGCGCTCAGGGACACCGGCCTCGCGCTCGGCATCGCGCCGGCCGAGATCGACCGGATCGCCAAGAGCTTCCCGCACCTGCGCGCCTCCGACATCACCAGCGCCCTCGCCGAACTGCCCGAGCTACGACAGCTGGCGGGCGAGGCACACCGGTACGGCCCCCTGTGGGAGCTGGCCGAAGGCCTCGACTCCCTGGTCCACGGCATGGCCATGCATCCCTGCGGCGTGGTCATCAGCGACGCGACCCTCCTGGACCGGCTGCCGGTGCAGCCCACCCCGCAGGGCGACTACCCCATGGCCATGGCCGCGAAGGAGGAGATCGAGGCGCTCGGCAACATCAAACTCGACGTCCTGGGCGTGCGCATGCAGTCCGCGATGGCCCACGCCGTCACCGAGATCGAACGCACCACCGGCAACCACATCGACCTCGACAACCCCCGGCAGGTGCCGCTCGACGACGTCTTCGCGTTCAAGCTCATCCAGGCCAGCCAGACCCTGGGCCTGTTCCAGCTGGAGTCCCCCGGCCAGCAGGACCTGCTCTCCCGGCTCCAGCCCCGCGACGTCCAGGACGTCATCGCCGACATCAGCCTCTTCCGTCCGGGGCCGGTCGCCGGCGGCATGCCCGAGCGGTACATCGCCGCCCGCCACGGCGGCACACCCGACTACGCCCACCCGGACCTCGAACCGGTGCTCTCCGACACCTACGGCGTCACCATCTGGCACGAGCAGATCATCGAGACGCTCTCGGTGCTGACCGGCTGCGACCGGGCCTTCGCGGAGATCACCCGGCGGGCGCTCGGTGACAAGGAGCAGCTGCCCAGGATCAGGGACTGGTTCCACGAACGGGCCCGCGCGCGTGGCTACGGCGCGTCCGTCCGGGACGAGGTCTGGAGGACCGTCGAGGCCTTCGGGGCGTACGGTTTCTGCCGCGCGCACGCGGTCGCCTTCGCCGTACCCGCTCTGCAGAGCGCCTGGCTCAAGGCGCACTATCCGGCGTTCCTGCTGGCCGGCCTTCTCGAACACGACCCCGGGATGTGGCCCAAGCGGGTCCTCGTCTCCGACGCCCGCCGCCGCGGTGTCCCCGTCCTGCCCGTCGACGTCAACCGCTCTCGGGTGCGGCACACCGTGGAGAAGGCCGACGGGGACCAGTGGGGTGTACGTCTTGCCCTCTCCGCGGTGCACGGCATCGGCGAGGAGGAGTGTGCGCGGATCGAGGAGGGGCAGCCGTACGGATCGCTGTCGGACTTCTGGCAGCGGGCACACCCCAGCAGACCGGTCGCCGAACGCCTCGCCGAGATCGGTGCCCTGAACGGTCTCCACGACGGCCGCCTCACGCGCCGCGATCTGCTGCTCCAGATCGCCGAGTTGCACCGGCAGTCCCGCAACCGTTCCGCGCACGAGGGACAACTGCCCATCACCGCGGACCCCGTCGGCGGGGCGGAGCCGAGCGGCCTGCCGGAGATGACCGGCCGCGAGGCCCTGAGCGCCGAGCTGAACACCCTCGGCATCGACATCTCCCGGCACCTGATGGAGCACCACCACCGGCTGCTGCGCGAGATCGGCGCGATCGACGCGGCCCATCTGGCCGGCATGCGCGCCGGTCAGCAGGTCCTCGTGGCCGGGGTGCGGGCCTCGACCCAGACCCCGCCGATCGCGAGCGGCAAGCGGATCATCTTCGTCACGCTGGAGGACGGCTCCGGCCTGGTCGACCTGGCCTTCTTCGAGGACTCCCACCCGGCCTGCGCACACACCGTCTTCCACAGCGGACTGCTCCTCGTCCGGGGCACGGTCCAGGTGCGCGGTAGCCGTCGTACCGTCGTCGGCACCATGGCCTGGGACCTGGACGAGATCGCCGCCGCCCGCCGCGACAACGGCCCCGAAGCCGCCCTCGCCCTCCTCGGCGCGAGCCGCCCGCATCCGACCCCGGCCCAGCCGCACCGCACCCTGGCCGACGGCACCGCGGGCGCCCGCCTCCACCCCTACGCCGACCTCCAGCCGGCCGGCACCCGCTCCGCCGACCTGAAGAAGTACGGCCACCGAAGCCCCGGGAGCGCGGGATGAGCGGGGTGACCACACGGCAGCGGCACATCGCCCACCTCCACCTGCACGCGACACTGACCGAGGATCAGTACGCCGATATAATCGAACTGATGTCCGGGATCACGCCGCATGTCCAGGCGGTCCCGCCCAACGCCGTCCAGCTCGACCTGGCGTCGGCGCTCCGGTACTTCGACCTGTCCCCCTACGACATGGTCCAGACGACGATGATGAGGCTGAAGGCCCTCTACGGCATCGACAGCAGCGCCGGGCTCGCGGGCAACCGCATGCTGGCGGCGATGGCGGCCGACGCGTCCGCGCCGGGCGAGACCACCTGGGTGCCCACCGGGCGGGCGGCCGACTGGCTGTACCCGCGGCCGGTCACCGCACTGCCCGGGATCGGCCGCACCACGGCGCAGACGCTCGCCAGATACGGCCTGCACAACATCGGCCAGGTCGCCGACCTGCCCCCAGCGACCCTGCAACGGCTCCTCGGTGCGGGTCCCGCCCGGCTGCTGGCCGAACGCGCCCGCGGCCACGACCCCCGCCCGGTCGTCCCCGCGGAACCGGCGGAACACCTGACCGCCGACCTCGTACTGGAGCGGGACTGCCTCGACCCGGCACAGCACCACCGCACGGTGCTGGGACTTGCCGACCGGATCGGCCAACGCCTGCGCGGCGAGCGCCAGGTCGCCGGCCGGCTCACCCTCACCATGCGATACGCCGACCGCAGCTCCACCACCCGCACGCGCACCCTGCCGGAACCCACCAACCACTCACCCGCCCTCAGCGCAGCGGCCCTGGGACTGTTGACCTCCTTGGGACTGCAGCGAGCAAGAGTCCGCGCCTGCGCGATCCGGGCCGACGGTCTGCTGCCGGCCGACAGCGCCTACCGGCAGCTTTCTCTGGACCCGAGCGATGTCCGCGCCCGCGCAGCCGAAGCCGCCGCGGACCGCGCCCGGCGGCGCTTCGGGCCAGATGCCGTACGCCCAGCTGCTCTGGCGACGGACTGACCTTGTGCACAGATCAGCCGGTGGGGACGACAAGAACGGGGCCGCGCAGCCGTCCGGCGGGGCGAACCGACGGAGGTCCAGGAGAGCGTCCCCGTCATGCCCTCGGAGGCGCATCTCTGGCGGTACGGCGGAGCCTCACGCAGCGTGGTGACGAGAGACGGCTGGTCGACGGCGTCCGGTCCACAGGAGAGGTGGGACACATGGGCAGCGAAGTCGCCGCACCGAAGGTAGTGGTCGGTGTCGACGGATCCTCGTCCTCGTACGGGGCCCTGCGGTGGGCGGTGCGCTACGCCGGTCTCGTCGGCGGCACCGTGGACGCGGTCGCCGTGTGGGAGCTGCCGGGTCTGTCAGGCTGGTCGGGGCCCGCGGTGGACATGGACATCGACGAGGAGGAGGCCCGGGACCGGATGCGGCGGGAGCTGACCGACGTGCTCGGCGCGGACGGAGCCGGGGCCTTGACGACACACCTGGTGCACGGCAACCCGACCGACGTGCTGTTGCGGGCCGCGGAGGGAGCTGAGGTCCTGGTCGTCGGCAGCCGGGGCAGAGGCGGGTTCGCGCGTGCGCTGCTCGGGTCGGTCAGCATGCACGTCTCGCAGCACGCGAGCTGTCCGGTGGTGATCGTGCGTTCCGAGGGGCCTTGAGCGCAGACCGGCGAGTGCTGAACCGTGCATGCGGTTCTCGGCGGCACGGCCGGCACTGGCGATCAGCGGGTGAGAGGGCTTTCCGGCCCGGCTCACCTCGTCGGACGGTCCCCCGACTCCGGTTGCTCCAGGTGCGAGGCGAGTACCGCGGCCTGGACCCGGCGCTGGACGCCCAGCTTGGCGAGCAGGCGGGAGATGTGGTTCTTGACGGTCTTCTCGGAGAGGTAGAGCTTCTTGCCGATCTCGCGGTTGGTGAGGCCGTCGCCGATGAGGGCGAGGATGTCCCGTTCGCGGGGGGACAGGCTCGCCAGCTCGGGCGGCATGGAGGGGGTCTCCGCGGGGTCGGCGCGCAGGGAGCGCATGAGGCGGGCCGTGGTCGCGGGGTCCAGCATCGACTGACCGGAGGCGACCGTGCGTACCGCCGAGACCAGGTCCGAGCCCTTGATCTGCTTCAGGACGTAGCCGGACGCTCCCGCCATGATCGCGTCCAGCAGGGCGTCCTCGTCGTCGAACGACGTCAGCATGAGGCAGGCCAGCTCCGGCATCTGGTCGCGCAGCTCCCGGCAGACCGTGATCCCGTCACCGTCGGGCAGCCGGACGTCGAGGACGGCGACGTGCGGGCGCAGGGCGGGACCGCGAGCGAGGGCGTGCTGGACGGTGCCGGCGTCACCGACGACCGAGATGTCGGGCTCCGCGTCGAGCAGATCAGTCAGGCCACGCCGGACGACCTCGTGGTCGTCGAGCAGGAACACGCGGATCGGGTCCTGTTCCGTGAAGGTGCGCGGCTCGGCCATATGACGTCCCCTTGTCCCCGGATGAAGGGCGGACTGCGATCTGCCCACGCAGGATCATTATCCGCCGGGGCAGGTTGTACTAGGGCCGACCGGCCCCACTTGCCTCCTCCGGACGGTCGGCGGCCAGCTCGAATTCCACGTCCACCACCCCTTCGACGGCCCGGACCAGTCGCGCCGCCACGGGGACCATGGCCGTGTCCCGGATCCGGCCGACGAGCTTCACCACACCCTCCCGGACGTCGACGTGCAGGGCGGAGGAGGGCGGTGGGAAGAGGTAGGAGACGACCTCGCGCCGTACCTCCTCGGCGATCTCCTCGTCATCGCGCAGGAAGACCTTGAGGAGGTCGGCGCGGCTGACCACGCCCTGGAGCGCACCGAGGTCGTCCACCACGGGGAGCCGCTTGACCTTGGCCCGTGCCATGGTGCGGGCGGCCTGCGCGAGGGTGTCGCCCGGGCGGGTGGTGAGGGCCGGTGAGGTCATCAGCTGCTCCGCCGTCACCGCGCCGGCCTTCGTCTGGTCGGCGAGCCTGCTTGGTTGCGTGATGGGCGTCCCCCCGGTCGAGCGGAGCCGAGACCGGGGGAGGTCGGGCTCGCCGTCCCGGAACTCCTCCTTGTACAGAAGATCCGCCTCGGAGACCACGCCGATGACGTGGCCCTCGCCCTCGACGACCGGCAGGGCGCTGACCTGCCAGTCCCGCATCAGCTGCACCAGTTCCTTGAAAGAAGCCTGCCGCCCGACGCTGATGACGGTCTGCGTCAAGACGTCGCTCACGGTGTGCGGTGTGCCGTGCATGGCCACTCCCTCGTGTCAGACGCTCGAGCCTGCGCCGTACGGGGCGTACAGGTCCAGCAGCCGGGTCCGTGCCGCGCGCAGGCGGTGGGCGAGTACCTGACCCACCCACTGACCGACGGCGTTGCCCAGCACGGGGTCGTCCTGGCACGTGGTCCGGACGGCCGCGGCGTCGAACTCGTAGGCCCGTACCGGTGTGGTGGCCTCGCACCCCATGTGCCACACATGGGGTGCGAACAGCCAGGACCAGCCGATCAGTTCGTTGGGCCCGAGGTTCTCGATGACGGCCGCCCGACGGCCGGGCACGTGCAAATCGAGTTCGACCCGGCCGGAGCGGATGATCCAGAACCGGTCGGCACGGCCGCCTTCCTCGAAGAGCCGGGTCCCCTGCGGGATGGAGACCTCGCGGGCGAAGCGCATCAGCCGTTCCCGGTGATCGGTGGGAAGCCCGCGCAGCATGGTGGTGGTCGGAGCGGTGTTCATGGCGTACCTCCCGGGTGCCGGGTACCGACAACTGTCTCCAGCGTGCGGTGGCAGCCCCGGACCTGCCATGGGCCGATTGGGCCCGGCCTTCCGGGACCTTCAGTACGTCCCCGAGACCGTACGTCCGCTCCCCGCTGGGCCCCAGGGCGGAGGCGGTCGCCCGCTTCGTGGAGCGGACCGGGGGGCTGGCCGCCATCGGGGCCCTGGACGCGGCCTACGAGATCGTCCACGGCCGCTCGGGCACGCTGATCCGCCCGGACCTCGACGGCCGGGCAGGGCCGTCCGGCCCCGGTCCTCGGTACCGGACGGCACTCCCGGCAAGCGCGGCGAGCGACAAGCATCCCAAGTGAGAGAACCGGAGAGGACCGACGATGACCGCAACCATGACAGCCGGCAACCGCACGACCGACGCGTGGCGGGGGTTCGCCGGGACGCGCTGGCGCGAGCGGATCGACGTACGTGACTTCATCCAGGCCACCTACACGCCCTACGAGGGCGGCCCGGAGTTCCTGAGCGGACCCACCGACCGGACCCGTGCGGTCTGGGCGAAGGTCAGCTCGCTGTTCCCGGAGGAGCGGCGCCGGGGCATCCTCGACGTCGACACCGCCACCCCCTCGGCCATCACCTCGCACGCGCCCGGCTACATCGACCGCGACCGCGAGCTGATCGTCGGCCTCCAGACGGACGCCCCGCTCAAGCGCGCGATCATGCCGAACGGCGGCCTGCGGATGGTGGAGACCGGGCTGCGCGCGTACGGCTACGAGGCCGACCCGTTCGTGACCCGGGTCTTCGGCACCTACCGCAAGACCCACAACGACGGCGTCTTCGACGCCTACACGCCCGAGATGCGCGCCGCCCGCAAGGCCGGCATCATCACCGGCCTCCCGGACGCCTACGGCCGTGGCCGTATCATCGGCGACTACCGGCGTGTGGCGCTCTACGGCACGGACCGGCTGGTCGAGGCGAAGAAGGCCGAGCGGGCCGTCCTCGACGCCTGCGGGTCCGGCACCGAGGTCATCCGCGACCGGGAGGAACTCGCCGAACAGATAAGGGCGTTGGGCGAGCTGACGCAGATGGCGGCGACGTACGGCTGTGACGTCTCCCGGCCCGCCGCGACCGCCCACGAGGCCGTGCAGTGGCTCTACCTCGGCTATCTGGCCGCAGTGAAGGAGCAGAACGGCGCCGCGATGTCCCTCGGCCGTACCTCCACCTTCCTCGACGTCTACCTCCAGCGAGATCTCGCGGACGGCATCATCGACGAGACGCGCGCCCAGGAACTGATCGACGACTTCGTGATCAAGCTGCGGATCGTACGGTTCCTGCGCACCCCCGAGTACGACGCCCTGTTCTCCGGCGACCCGACCTGGGTGACGGAGTCCATCGGCGGCATGGGCGACGACGGACGCACCCTGGTCACCCGCACCTCCTTCCGGTTCCTGCAGACCCTGTACAACCTCGGCCCGGCCCCCGAACCCAACCTGACCGTGCTCTGGTCGCCCCAACTGCCTGCCGGCTTCAAGGAGTTCTGCGCCCGGGTGTCGATCGACACCAGCGCCGTCCAGTACGAGTCCGACGAACTGATGCGCCCGCACACCGGCGACGACACCGCGATCGCCTGCTGCGTGTCCGCGATGCAGGTCGGCCGGCAGATGCAGTTCTTCGGCGCCCGGGTCAACCTCGCCAAGGCCCTGCTGTACGCGGTCAACGGCGGCCGCGACGAGATGACCGGCGAACAGGTCGCGCCCGCCGCGCCCCCTCTGACCGGGGAGTACCTCGACCACGAGGAGCTGTCGGCGGCCTACGACCACGTCCTGGACTGGCTGGCCCGGACGTACGTCAACGCCCTCAACGTCATCCACTACATGCACGACAAGTACGCCTACGAACGCATCGAGATGGCCCTGCACGACTACCCCGTGCACCGCTTCATGGCGTGCGGCATCGCCGGCCTGTCGGTCGCCGCAGACAGCCTGTCCGCCGTCAAGCACGCCCGGGTGAAGGTGTTCCGGGACGCCACCGGCCTCGCCGTCGACTTCCGCACCGAGGGCGACTTTCCGGCGTACGGCAACAACGACGACCGCGCCGACAGCATCGCCGTAGGCCTGGTGGAGTCCTTCATGGCGAAGGTCCGCCAATACCCCGCCTACCGCAACGCCGAACACACCCAGTCGGTCCTCACCATCACCTCGAACGTCGTCTACGGCAAGCACACCGGCAACACCCCCGACGGCCGCCACGCCGGACAGCCCTTCGCCCCCGGCGCCAACCCGATGAACAGCCGCGACCGCCACGGCGTCGCCGCCTCGGCCCTCTCGGTGGCCAAGCTGCCGTACGAACACGCCCGCGACGGCATGTCCCTGACCACGACCATCACGCCCGAGGGCCTGGGCCACAACCCGGCCGAACGCGCGGGCCACCTGGTGGGCATCCTCGACGCCTACACGGCGGCCGGTGGGTTCCACATGAATGTCAACGTGCTCGACCGGGCCACCCTGGAGGCCGCGATGGAGCACCCGGAGAAGTACCCGGACCTGACCATCCGGGTCTCCGGATACGCGGTCGACTTCGTCCGGCTGACCCGGGAGCAGCAGCTCGACGTGATCAGCCGTACCTTCCACGGATCGCTGTGAGCACCGTGGTGCGGGGCCGGATCCACTCCTGGGACCTGTCCACCGGCGTGGACGGTCCCGGGACCCGGTTCGTCCTCTTCTTCAGCGGCTGCCCGCTGCGCTGCCTGTACTGCGCCAACCCGGACACCTGGCACATGCGCGACGGGCGGTCGATGACGGTGGACGAAGTGATGGCGGAGATCGAGAAGTACCGGGACTTCATCACGACGGCCGGCGGCGGAGTCACCCTCACCGGCGGCGAACCACTCCTCCAGTCGGCCTTCGCGGGTGCCGTGCTGCGCCACTGCAAGGAGGCCGGACTGCACACCGTCCTCGACACTCCGGCTTCCTCGGCGCCCGCGCCACCGACGAACTCCTCGCCGACACCGACCTGGTCCTGCTGGACATCAAGTCCTTCGACGTACCCACCTACCGCGCTCTCACCGGCGGCGAACTGGCCCCCACTCTCAGCTTCGTCACCCGCCTCGACCGCCTCGGCGTCCCGATGTGGATCCGCTACGTCCTGGTCCCCGGCTGGACCGACACTCCAGAGCCCATCGACGGCCTGGCCCGCTTCGTCGGCGAGCTCCCGGCGGTACAACGGGTCGACGTCCTGCCCTTCCACAAGCTGGGCGCGGCGAAGTACCCGGCACCCGGGATGCCCTTCGCGTTGGCCGGCACGCCCGGTCCGTCGGCGGAACTGGTCGAGCGGGTGCGTGGCCAGTTTCGCCGGCAGGGCGTCGAGGCCTACTGAGGGATTGTGTGTCCGAGCCCGGGCCGGCGCTCTGGACCGGCGTTCGCAGGGGGATTGTCGGTCCGTCGGGCTCATGCCCTGCCATGGATCAGGCCCAGGAACGCCGTGACCATCACGCGGGCCGGAGAGGACAGGGCCGAAATCTGCCGGACGGAGTGACCCTGCACCCTGGTGAAGGCCATCCCTTCTTCTTGGGCGTCCCCTCCCGGGGAGGTCGGGAAAGTCCCTCAGGACTTCTCGGGGTGCTCCGCCAGCCACTCCCGGTACGCCGAGACCGCGGTCGGAAGGGTCGGGAAGATGCGTTCCAGGCCGACGGCGTCGGTGAGACCGTAGGCGTTCAGGCTGTCCAGGAGGTCCTGCTTCACCCGGGCCAGGGCGAACAGGATGCCGCGGGTGGTGAGTTCGCGGCGGAGTTCGTCGACCGCGTCGAGGGCGGTGATGTCGACCTCCACGTTGGCCTCGGCGTTGAGGACGAACCAGTGGACGGGTTCGGTCTGTTCGTCGACGGCGGCCAGGGCGCGGTGGTGGAAGTCCTCTGCATTGGCGAAGAACAACGGTGAGTCGTAGCGGTAGACCAGGAGACCGGGGATCGTGCGGGCGGAGGGGTAGTCGTCGATGTCGTGCATGCCGGCCACGCCGGGCACCAGGCCCTCGATCGCGTCGTGCGGACGCGCCACGCGCGTGAGCAGTTCGGCCACCGACAGGCCGACAGCGACCAGCACTCCGTAGAGGATGTCCAGGGCGAGGACTCCGGCCAGGCAGCCGAGCGCGAGCAGCAGTTCGCGGCGGCGGAAGGAGGCCAGGCGGCGGAAGCCGGCGAGGTCGATCATGCGGATCCCCGCGTAGACGACCAGCGCGCCGAGCACCGCGGCGGGCGTCCGGGTGAGAAGGGGGCTGAGGAACAGCAGTACGGCCAGCACCAGGGCACCGGCGAACAGCGAGTAGGCCTGGCTGCGGGCGCCCGCCGAGGTGGCCAGGGCGGTGCGGCTGGCGCTGCTGCTCACCGGGAAGCCGTGCAGGGCGCTCGCGCCGAGGTTGGCGGTACCCAGGGCCAGGAACTCCTGGTTCGCGTCCAGTCCGGGGCCTTCGTCCGGGCCCCGGCCGACGAAGGCGCGGGCGGTGAGGATGAAGTCCGTGTACGCCACCAGCAGGACGCCGAGCGCGGGCAGGACCAGGTGCGGGATCTCGGTGAGGTCCGGCATGGCGAGGTCGG
This sequence comes from Streptomyces sp. NPDC026538, assembly GCF_055567535.1. Classification (NCBI taxonomy): domain Bacteria; kingdom Bacillati; phylum Actinomycetota; class Actinomycetes; order Kitasatosporales; family Streptomycetaceae; genus Streptomyces; species Streptomyces sp. NPDC026538. Next base: position 79,012 of record NZ_JBVHQG010000009.1, on the reverse strand, counting down.
GCAGTCCTGACGGGACCGTGCCGATGACCTTGATGCCGTAACGGTCGTCGAGGTCGAAGGCCACCACGGCCGCCGTGCCCAGGACCACTGCCAGGAGCGGGCCGGGAAGCATTCGGACGTATCGCGTCACGAGAAGGAGGAAGACCAGAGTCACGGCCGAGAAGACGACGGTGGCCGGATCGATCTCTCCCAAGTGCGCCAAGAACGACCAGAGCTGGGGGAAGAACTCGGTTCCCGTGATGCGTACGCCGGTGAGTTTGGGCAGCTGGTCCACCATCATGATCAGGGCCACGCCGGCCAGGTAGCCGATCAGCACCGGGCGGGAGAGAAGGTCCGCGAGGAAGCCGAGGCGTACCGCCCGCGCGATCAGGCAGAGCAGGCCGACCGTGGCGGCCAGGCCGGCCGCCAGTACGGCGTACCGGCCGGGGTCGCCGGCGGCGAGCGGGGCGACCACGGTGGCCGTCATCAGGGCGGTCGTCGACTCCGGGCCGACCGAGAGCAGCCGTGAGGAACCGAACAGGGCGTACAGGGCCAGGGCGGGCAGGATCGCCCAGAGGCCGGCGACCGGAGGCAGCCCTGCGACCCCCGCGTACGCCATGACCTGCGGCACCAGATACGCGGCGACGGTCACACCGGCCAGCAGGTCACCCCGCAGCCAGGCACGCCGGTAGCCGAGCAGCGAGGCGAGGCCGGGCGCCGGCCGGTGCCACCCCGGACGTTCGCCTCTCCCGTCGGTCATACGCCGCCTTCCGCCTGGTGCTCCCAGCATCCACCGGACCGTACCGGGCCGCGGCACAAACGCCGTGCACATGCCGAACAGGCCCAGCGGACAGGGCCGTTCAGCCCAACCGGTGCGGACCTTCGGCATCCGGCGCGGGCGTTCACGCACCACGAGAGTAAAGGGCGTCAGACAGCGAACGGCCCCTCCCCCGGCTCCCTGAAGGGATCACCACCATGGCCGTGCACGAGCACTCTCACCGTGGCTCCGGCTTCCACCTGCCGTCCTTCCTCCGGCCTCGGACCGCCACCGCCTCCGGCTCCGCGGTGGCGGCGGTGACCGGCACGCACACCGCGCGGGCCTACGTCTTCGGGTCCCTGCGGCTGCTCACCGGGTTCGTCTTCCTGTGGGCGTTCCTCGACAAGACCTTCGGCCTCGGTTACGCCACCCCGTCCGGCAAGGGCTGGATCGGCGGCGGCTCGCCGACCAAGGGCTTCCTCAGCTCCGTCGCCGCCGGCCCGCTGGAGTCCACCTTCCACTCCTGGGCCGGTGACACCTGGGCCGACTGGCTGTTCATGCTCGGTCTCCTCGGCGTCGGCGTGGCCCTGACCGCGGGCGTCGCGCTGCGCCTGGCCGCCGTCGCGGGCACCGCGATGATGGCGCTGATGTGGACGGCCGAGTGGCCGCCCGCCAAGCACCTCTCGGACGGCTCCGTGAGCATGTCCAGCAACCCGTTCGCCGACTACCACCTCATCTACGCCGTGGTCCTGATCGCCTTGGCCGTCGCGGCCGCCGGCGACACCCTCGGCCTGGGCCGGTTGTGGGCCCGGCTGCCCTTCGTCCGCACCAGCGGGTGGCTGCGCTGAAGGCCCGCCGGGTGGCGGGACCGCCGTCAGTCCCGCCACCCGGAGCCGGGCAGGGGGTCGAACGGCCCCGGTGCGGGACTTGTGGCCCCTGCCCCCGGAACGTCCCGACGACGACTCTGGAACCGGATTCACCGAAGGAACCCGGTGGGATCCCTCACGCCAGGAGGTGCAGATCATGACCCGCACTGTCACCGTAGGACTCGACGGCTCGGCCGAGAGCCGGGCGGCTGCCGAATGGGCAGCCCGCGAGGCGGAACTGCGCGGTCTGCCGCTGAAGATCGTCCACGTCTGGGAACCGGTACCCGACCCCATGGCACAGGCCCCGCTGCTCGGCCCCGAGACCCACCAGCACTGGACCGGGCGAAGCGAGACGGGGGTACCCCAGGCCGAAGGCTGGGGGAGCATTCCGCGGGAGTCCGCGGAGGGCCTGCGGCTGCGCCACGCCGGCATCGAGGTGATCAGCGAGCAGGTGTCCGGCAACCCTGGTGAAGTCCTCGTCGAGGCGTCGAAGACCGCCTCCCTCCTCGTCCTCGGGTCCCGGGCCCTCGGCGGTGTCGGCGGTTTCCTGGTCGGCTCCGTCGGCCTGAGCGTCGTGGCCCACACCGAGAGCCCTGTGGTGCTGGTGCGGGCCGGAGAGCAGGCCGCCGACGAGCACCGGATGGACCCGGCGGGCATCCCGTCCGCCGCGACCCCCTTCCGGCCCGTCGTCCTCGGCCTCGACATCGACCACCCGGACGAGACACTGATCGAGTTCGCCTTCGACGCCGCCCTGCGCCGCGCCACGTCGTTGCGGGTCGTGCACGCCTGGTTCCCGCCCCCGTACTACGCGTACGGGATGCCCGTGAACCAGCCCCTGTACGAGGCCCTGGCCCTGGAGCGGTCCCAGGCCCTCGCCGAGGTGCTCAGCCTCTGGCGGCTGAAGTACCCGGATGTCGCGACGACCGAGGAGTCCCGCTGCGGCAGCGCCGCCGAGCAGCTCGTCGAGGCGTCGCGAGAGGCCTCGCTGGTCGTCGTCGGCCGGCGGATCCGCCGCGCTGCCCTGGGCGCGCACATCGGCCATGTCACCCATGCCGCCCTGCACCACTCCCCCGCCCCCGTCGCCGTCGTAGCCCACGGCTGACCCACCCTGAGGAGAGAACAGATCATGAAGGCAGCGGTCGTACGAGCCTTCGGCGAGCCCCCGGTCATCGAGGAGCGCTCCGGCCCCGAGCCCGGCCAGGTCGGCACCCGGCACGATCTCACCGAGGTGTTCCAGCCGCACGCTGCCGGACAGACCCAGGTCATCCGCGAGACCCGCCCACCGGCCTCCGTCGACGAGTCCTTCGACGAGGTGCTGCGCGGCCAGGTCAACGCCCGGATCGTTTTCGACCTCGGCGCGGGCCGGTGAGCACCATGGACCTGCCGGTCGTCGTCGGGGTCGACGGCTCCGAGTCCAGTCTGCGAGCCGTCGACTGGGCGGCCGATGAGGCCGTCCTGCGAGGTCTGCAGCTCCGGTTGGTGTACGCCTCGCTGTGGGAGCGGTACGAGGGCGAGTCGCTCACCGACGACCTGACCAAGCCGTCGGACGAGGTGATGGCCGAGGACGTCGTCGCCGTCGCCGCTCAGCGGGCCCACCGCCGGCAGCCCGGGCTGAAGGTCACCACCGACGTCCTGCCGGAGGAACCGGAGTACGCCCTTGTCCGGGAGAGCCGCGACGCCGAGGCGCTGGTGCTGGGTTCCCGGGGACGCAGCGGTTTCGTCGAGATGCTGCTTGGCTCGGTCGGCCTGACCGTCGCCGCGCAGGCCCGCTGCCCTGTGATCGTGCTCCGTGGCAGCCACGACAACCAGGTTCGTTCCGGGGCCGGGGGCCGGATCGTGCTCGGCGTCGGCGGTCAGGAGGCGGTGCGCTTCGCCGTCCGGGAGGCCGGGCTGCGAGGCGCCGAGGTCGACGCCGTACGTGCCTGGCGGTGTCCGGCGCACGAGAGCACCGACCACCCGTTGCTGTCCGGGGAACCCGCCCGACTGCACGAGCAACAGGCCATGGACACGCTGGAGGAGGCGCTGCGCGACGTACCGGAGGAGGTGCGCGTGCACCGGCAGACCGTCGAGGGCCCCGCCCGCCAGGTACTGCTGGCCGCCTCCCACACGGCCGACCTGCTGGTGGTGGGCGCCCGGCGCACCACCGGGCACCTCGGGCTCCAGCTCGGCCGGGTGGCCCACGGCGTCCTGCACCACGCCGCGTGCCCGGTCGCCGTCGTACCCGAGCGGACGTGACCGCGATGACCGGCTGCTCAGAGACTCGCCGCGTGGTCGGGGACGTAGGTCTGCAGATCCCGCGGCGGTCGCTCGTAGCCGGTCGACGGCGGCCGCTTCGGGAGCTTCAGCACCGGCGGCGGCACGTCGTGGTACTGGACGGTCGACAGCAGGTGGGCGATCATGTTCAGCCGCGCCCGGCGCTTGTCGTCGCTCTCCACGACGTACCAGGGCGCCTCGGGGACGTCGGTGTGCACCAGCATCTCGTCCTTGGCCCGGGAGTAGGCCTCCCAGTGGGTGATCGACTCCAGGTCCATCGGCGACAGCTTCCAGCGCCGCAGCGGGTCCGCCAACCGCTTGCGGAACCGCTCCTGCTGCTCGGTGTCGCTCACCGAGAACCAGTACTTGCGCAGCAGGATCCCCGACTCGACCAGCATCCGCTCGAAGATCGGGCAGTGCCGCAGGAAGAGCTGGTACTCCTCCTTCGTACAGAAACCCATCACGTGCTCGACACCGGCCCGGTTGTACCAGGACCGGTCGAACAGCACGATCTCCCCGGCGGCCGGCAGGTGCTCCACGTACCGCTGGAAGTACCACTGGGTGCGTTCGCGCTCGGTGGGCTTGGGGAGCGCCGCGACCCGGGCGATACGCGGGTTGAGGTTCTCCGTCACCCGTTTGATCGTGCCGCCCTTGCCGGCCGCGTCCCGCCCCTCGAAGATCACCACAAGACGTGCCCCCGTGGCCCGCACCCACTCCTGCAGCTTCGCCAACTCCGCCTGCAGACGCATCAGTTCCGCTTCGTACACCTTGCGCGGCAGCTGCGCCGCCTTCTTGCCGGCCATGCCGCCTCCACCACCCGATGACTGACTCACGGAGCCATCTCATGTCCAAGGTCGAACACCAGGACGCCACCGTACTTTCCGACGACGAACTGCGCACCCTGGACGCCCACTGGCGTGCCGCCAACTACCTCGCCGCGGGCCAGATCTACCTGATGTCCAACCCGCTGCTCACCGAACCGCTGCGGCCCGAGCACATCAAGCCCCGGCTGCTCGGCCACTGGGGCACCTCACCGGGCCTGAACCTCGTCTACACCCACCTCAACCGGGTGATCAAGGCCCGCGGACTCGACGCGCTGTGCGTGTGGGGGCCGGGGCACGGGGGTCCGTCCGTGCTGGCCAACTCCTGGCTGGAGGGCAGCTACAGCGAGACCTACCCGGACGTGTCGCGCGACGGGGAGGGGATGGGCCGGCTCTTCAGGCAGTTCTCCTTCCCCGGTGGTGTGCCGAGCCATGTGGCTCCGGAGACGCCCGGCTCGATCCACGAGGGCGGCGAGCTCGGCTACTCCCTCGCGCACGCCTACGGCGCCGCCTTCGACAACCCGGACCTGCTGGTCGCCTGCGTGATCGGCGACGGCGAGGCGGAGACCGGGCCGCTGGCCGCCTCCTGGCACTCCAACAAGTTCCTCGACCCGGTCAACGACGGCGCCGTGCTGCCGATCCTGCACCTCAACGGCTACAAGATCGCCAACCCGACCGTGCTCTCCCGGGTCCCCGAGGCCGAACTCGACTCGCTGCTGCGGGGATACGGCCACGACCCGATCCATGTCACGGGAGACGACCCGCGCGAGGTCCACCGCGCCATGGCCGCGGCGATGGACGACGCCCTGGACAGCATCGCCGTCATGCAGCGCTCGGCCCGCGAGGACGGTGTCACCGAGCGGGTGCACTGGCCGATGATCGTGCTGCGCACGCCCAAGGGGTGGACCGGCCCGGCCGAGGTGGACGGCGTGCCCGTCGAGGGCACCTGGCGGGCCCACCAGGTCCCGCTCGCCGGCGTCCGCGAGAACCCCGAGCACCTGCGGCAGCTGGAGGCGTGGCTGCGGTCGTACCGGCCCGAGGAGCTCTTCGGCCCCGACGGGCGGCCGGTCGCCGACGTGCTCGCCTGTGTCCCCGGCGGTGCCCGGAGGCTGGGCTCGTCGCCGTACGCCAACGGCGGCCTGCTCGTCCGCGACCTGCCCCTGGCCGACGTCGACGAGTTCGCCGTCCCTGTGGACAAGCCGGGCACCACCCTGCACGAGCCCACCCGGGTCCTCGGCGACTTCCTCGCCCGGGTCATGAAGGACACCCGGCTGCGCCGGGACTTCCGCATCGTCGGCCCCGACGAGACCGCGTCCAACCGGCTCCAGGCCGTCTTCGACGTCAGCGGCAAGGCCTGGCAGGCAGAGCGGCTCCCCGTCGACGAACACCTCGAACACCACGGCCGGGTGATGGAGATCCTCTCCGAACACCTCTGCCAGGGCTGGCTGGAGGGCTATCTGCTGACCGGCCGGCACGGGCTGTTCTCCTGCTACGAGGCGTTCGTGCACATCGTCGACTCGATGGTCAACCAGCACATCAAGTGGCTGAAGACGTCCAGGGGGCTGGCCTGGCGCGCGCCCATCGCCTCGCTCAACTACCTGCTCACGTCCCATGTCTGGCGCCAGGACCACAACGGCTTCTCGCACCAGGACCCCGGCTTCGTCGACCATGTGCTGAACAAGAGCCCGGAGGTCGTACGCGTCTACCTCCCGCCGGACGCCAACACCCTCCTCTCCGTCGCCGACCACACCCTGCGCAGCCGCGACTACGTGAATGTGATCGTGGCGGGCAAGCAGCCCTGCTTCGACTGGCTGTCCATGGACCAGGCCCGGGTGCACTGCGCGCGCGGCGCCGGCATCTGGGAGTGGGCCGGCACGGAGAACGGCTCCCGCGAGCCCGACGTCGTCCTCGCCTGCGCCGGCGACGTGCCCACCCAGGAGGTCCTCGCCGCCGCCCAGCTGCTGCGCCGGCACCTGCCGCAGCTGGCCGTGCGGGTGGTGAACGTCGTCGACATGACGAGGCTGCTGCCCAAGGAGGAACACCCGCACGGGATGACCGACTTCGAGTACGACGGCCTGTTCACCACCGACAAGCCGGTGATCTTCGCCTACCACGGCTACCCCTGGCTGATCCACCGCCTCGCCTACCGCCGCACCGGCCACGCCAACCTGCATGTCCGCGGCTACAAGGAGTCCGGCACCACTACCACGCCGTTCGACATGGTCGTCCGCAACGACCTGGACCGCTACCGCCTGGTCATGGACGTCATCGACCGCGTCCCCGGCCTCGCCGTGCGCGCCGCCGCCGTACGCCAGCAGATGGCCGACGTACGAACCCGCCACCAGGCCTGGATCCGCGAGCACGGCACCGACCTGCCCGAGGTCGCCGACTGGACCTGGGCGGGCTGAGCACCCGCGGACTCTGAGAGGGGACCGTCCCATGACCGGACCTGTGTTGGTCACCTACGGCACCAAGAACGGATCGACGGCCCACATCGCCGAATCGATCGCCGACACCCTGCGCGAGAACGGGCTGACCGTCGAGACCATGCGAGCCACGTCCGTGCCCTTCGTGGACCGGTACGACGCGGTCGTGGTCGGCGGCGGACTGTACGCCGGCCGCTGGCACAAGGACGCCCGGACGTTCATCCGCCGCCACCGCCAGGACCTCGCCGAACGACCCGTGTGGTTCTTCAGCAGCGGCCCGCTCGACACCTCCGCCTCCGAGCGGGACATCCCACCCGTGCGGGGGGTGCGCCGCTCGATGCGGTCCCTGCACGCACGGGGCCACGCCACCTTCGGCGGCTGCCTCGACGGTGACGCGGACGGCTGGCTGGCCCGCAGGATCCTGCGCTCCGGAAAGGGCGGGGACTTCCGGGACTTCAAGGCCGTGGCGGCGTGGGCGTCCGGGATCGCCGGGGAGTTGAAAGGCTGACAGGACTCGCCGCGCCTCAGCCTCGACCGAAGCCGCAGATCATGAGCCCATTTCGAGCGGGCCCCGCCAGATGGTCCCGGCGGGGCCCGCTCGAGCCATACGAGTGCGGGCGGCGTGATGACGCCGATATGACGTGAACTCCAGGGTCCTCGGCTACCGATCCGCCGATGTGATGCGGCGCCCCGTGAGGCTTCTGGGCCGGATCGACACCCACATCGCGCGCTCGCCGCCCGCCCATGGTGTGGCGTGGGCGTTCTGAACGAGCCTGCGTACCGCCTCGGGATCCGTCACGATGCTCGCCCGCCCGACGGCGAGTACGCTCCAGCCCACGCTCAGTGCCTCGTCCACACGGTCGACCTCGAAGGCGACCTCCTCGTCCACCACCGTCGCGGTGACGGACTCGGGCGCGGTCCGGAAGACGATGGCGCCCTCGATGACGTCGTAGTTGACCGGGACGACCGCCGGGTGACCGTCCGGCGTCGAGACCGTGACGCGTCCGACCCCGTGGGTGGAGAGCAGGGCCCGGCATTCCTCCGGGGCGAGGTCCTCCAGCCGTGGGTGGAGCAGGGCGTGTCCCTGGCCGGGCGGGAGGTCGACGCCGGCGTTGTACAGCGCGCTGACGCTGGTGCCCAGCGCCTCGGCCAGCCTGATGACGGTCCCCAGGGCCGGGGCCGTGGGGTGCTGCTCCAGACGGGCCAGGTATTCGGGGGCCATACGGGCCCGTGCGGCCGTCACTTCTCGGCTGAGGCCCCGCCGTCGCCGTTCCGCGGCCATCCACCCGCCGAAGTCTCCGGGACTGGCGGCCCCGCCCGATGGCGGAGGCGCGGACAGGTTCTCCGCCTCACCCGCGTTCCCCGGTGATCCGTGGTGGGAACCGGGCGGTCCGGGGCCGAGAGGGTGGATGTGCGCGTCGGGCCCGGGAAAGACCAGCGTGATCTCGCCCGAATCCGACCAGCGCACGTCGTAGGGGGGCGTGCCGTCCTCGTGGTGGAGGCCGATGATCTCCCCGTCGCGCCTGGTGGCGCCCGTGGCCGGGCTTTCGATGACGAGTTGGTCGCCGAGGTGAGCTCGCATGGTCGCCGCCCTCTCCTCAGAGTGGTGCTGTCTCCACCCTGCCACGCGGGACACGGCACAGCGCGGGCGGGAACGGCCACCGCGTTGCGGCACATGTGCGTGCCGTCGGTGGTGTGGGCGGTGGCGTTCGGATTGCCTGGGAGGGTCCGGCCGTGACACCTCCGGAGGTGGCAGCCGCCCGAGTACCGGGCCATGGGCCGACCAGGGACCACCATGGGGCGGCCCGGGACCAACTCCGCTGCTGACAGGGGCCGTTCAGCCCATAGCGGGAGAGGGGCAGGCGACCGCGACGGAGGCTGGTCCCGATAAGTCCTTGCCGCCGAGGGCCTCGCCGAGGCCGGGATACCACTCGAAGGCGCCACTGAGGCCCGTGCAGTGCAGCAGCCGCAGGAAGCCGCCGCCGGGCACGACGAGCCGGAGTCTGCCGAGGCGGGACCGGATCCGGTTGCGGGCCCGGCACAGCAGGCTGAGGCCTGTGCAGTCGATGAAGGAGACGAGGCTCAGGTCGAGCACCAGATCGGGCTCCGCACCGGCCGTCAGGGCGTCCAGGGCCGCGAAGAGGACCGGAACCGAGAGGAGATCTATGTCGCCGTGCAGAGTGACGACGGTGGTGCCGCCGTCGGTTCGTGCCGTGTGGTACGACGCGGACCTGGTGTGGTTGTCGTCCATGGACACACACAAGTGCAGTCGGCGGGTCGTACGGAAGGGCCGTTCGGCCCTCTTGGAACCATGGCGGCAGGGTCCGAACGGCACGTGTTCCGGTGCTCCCGCGCGCAGGGCCGTCCGGCGCGGGACGGAGTCCAAACGGCCCAAGCGGACCCGTTCGGGACAGGACAAGCTGGATCTGCGGGGCAATACCGGCAATACCCGGGCGCCCGGCCGGCACCCGCCGCCGACGTCCGCCGACCCCCGTGCCCCGCAGCGGACCAAGGACGGTGAGCGATCCCATGAAGGCCTTCGTCTTCCACGGCCCCGGGCAGTCCGCCTGGGAAGAGGTCCCCGATCCCGCGATCAAGGAGCCCACCGACGCCGTCGTGCGCGTGGACGCCGTCACGATCTGCGGGACGGACCTGCACATCCTCAAGGGCGACGTCCCCGAGGTACAGCCCGGCACGATCCTGGGTCACGAGGCCGTCGGCGAGGTCGTCGAGGTCGGCGGTGACGTACGGACGGTCCGGCCGGGAGACCGTGTCCTGGTCTCCTGCATCAGCTCCTGCGGGCGCTGCTCGTACTGCCGGGAGGGCATGTACGGCCAGTGCCGGGGCGGCGGAGGCTGGATCCTGGGCCATCTGATCGACGGCACCCAGGCCGAGTACCTGCGCGTTCCCTTCGCGGACCTGTCCGTCCACGCGCTGCCCGCCGCCGTCGACAGCAAGGACGCCGTCCTCCTCGCGGACATCTTCCCGACCGCCTACGAGGTGGGCGTCCTCAACGGCCGGGTGCGCCCCGGCGCCACCGTCGCCGTCGTCGGCGCCGGCCCCATCGGCCTCGCGGCGATCACCACGGCACGGCTGTTCGCGCCCGAGCGGATCGTCGCCGTGGACCTGGCCCCCGCCCGTCTGGAAGCGGCCAGGAGGTTCGGCGCGGACGCCGTCGCCGACGCCCGCGAAGCCCCGGAGCAGCTGATCGCCGACCTCACCGACGGGCTCGGCGCGGACGTCGTCATCGAGGCCGTCGGTGTACCCGAGACCTTCGAACTGTGCACCCGCATGGTCCGGCCCGGCGGACACGTCGCCAACATCGGCGTGCACGGCAAGCCTGCCACCCTGCACCTCGAAGACCTGTGGATCAAGAACGTGACCATCACCACGGGGCTGGTCGACACCCACTCCACCCCCACCCTGCTGCGGATGGCCGCCGCCGGCCGGCTGCCCACCGCACAGCTGGTCACCCACACCTTCCCGCTGGACCACATGGCCGAGGCCTACGACGTCTTCGCCCGGGCCGCCGACACCGGCGCGCTCAAGGTCGTGCTCGGCGGGGAGCAGCACGAGGTCGCCGTCCGCGGGACCTGACCCACGAGAGGAGGTGAGCGGTCATGACCGAACAGGTAGGGCCGAACACGGCAGAAGCACCGCCGCTGGGAGACCTGGGGCGCCGCCTGGCGGCCCGCCGCAAGGAACTCGGCCTCACCCGCGAGGAGACGGCCGAACGGGCCGGCATCGCACCGGGGTACCTCCGGTACCTGGAGGAACGCCCCGAGGCCACGCCGGGCACGGGCGCCCTGCTCAGGCTCGCGAACGTGCTGCACACCACCATGCCGCACCTCACCGGAGGCGACACCGAAGCCCCGTCCGGCGGAGCCAGGGCGGGCCACCACCCCCGATTCACCGAGTTGAACACCCTCGAATGCAGGGCACTGCTCGGTTCGCACGGTGTGGGACGCCTCGGAGTCGACACCGCGTGGGGCCCTGTCGTCGTGCCGGTCAACTACACCGTCGTCGACGGCGCGATCGTCTTCAGGACCGCGGACGACGCCACACCGGCCATGGCCCCGGGCTGCCAGGTTGCTTTCGAGGTGGACCGCATCGACGACGCCTTCAGCCAGGGCTGGAGCGTGCTGGTGCGCGGACCGGCACGCCGCGTGTGCGACACGGAGGAGGTGCGCCGGCTCTCCGCGTCGGTCCACAGCGCCCCGTGGGCGGGCGGCGAGCGTGAGCTGTGGGTGCGCATCGAGCCGCGCTCCGTGACCGGGCGTCGCATCACGGTCTGATCCGGGCCGTGCCGTGCGACGGAGCAGCCACACACCAACGCGGGACGAAGCGAGAGACGAGACGGCCGATGTATGCCAACGACGGATTCTGTGAACTCGACCGGCGGGAGTGCCTGAGACTGCTCGCCCGGGTGCCGGTCGGCCGGATCGTCCACACCCGGCACGCGCTGCCCGCGGTGCTGCCCGTCAACTTCGCCCTGGCCGGTGACGGAGGGGTGTTGCTGCGGACGTCCGCGGCCTCGGAACTGGTCCGCGCCATCGACGGTTCGGTGGTCGCGTTCGAGGCCGACGAGTTCGACGACGCCGCCCACTCCGGCTGGAGCGTCGTCGTGACCGGCACCGCGACCCTGGTGAGCGACCCGGGTGAGCACGAACGGCTGGTCCGTCACGGCCCGCGTTCCTGGGTTCCGTCCCCGCAGGAGGTCTTCGTGCGCATCGCGCCGGAGCTGGTCACCGGACGCCGGCTGACCGGCGGACGAACGATGTACGGCCTGGACCCTGTCTCCTGAATTTCCGTCATCGACCGCGCCAGGGACCGATGGGCCCACCGCGAGGACCTACGGTCCCGCCTGCCGCGGGCAACGCCTCCCTGGTGGTCGTCGGCCGCCGGGTCCGCCGGGCCCCGCTCGGCTCGGGCATCGGTCCGGTCACCGACGCGGTACTGCGCCACGCGGCCGCGCCTGTGGCGGTCGTACCGCACGACCGACCGCCGGACTGCGCCCCCTGAGGCCGTCGGCCGGGTCATCTCGGCGAGGTTCGCGCCCTTGCCGCCGAGCAGGCCGGCCATCTCGCGGCCGCCCTCCGCGACGTCGTACACGTAAGGGACCATGACGCGGTCTCCTCCGTCGCACTGCGGTGCCGGTGCGTCCCAGCGTCGAAAGACGGGGCATCACGGAGGCAGGTGCTGCGCGTCCCTTCGGCAGGGCCGATCGGCCCTGCCGAAGGGACGCTGACGAGTTGACCCGATCCAGGTGTCCACCCCGGTCGCCCCGCATTACGGTGGCACTGACCGGACCTGCCGGTGTACGAGTCGACGGGATCTGGAGGAGCGCGGTGGAGAGCCCTGAGGCGGCCCGCGTACGGCTGCCACAGCTGAGGCTGGACGAGCTGCTCGAGGAGCTGCAGGCGCGGCTGGACGCCGCTCGCGGCACCCGCGACCGGGTGCACCGCCTCCTGGAGGCGGTCCTCTCGGTCGGCCGGGAGCTGGACCTGGAGCAGGCCCTGCACAGCATCGTGGAGGCGGCGGCCGTGCTGGTCGACGCCGAGTACGCCGCCCTGGGCGTGATCGGGCCGGACGGCAGCCGGCTGTCGGCGTTCCACACGGTCGGCGTGAGCGAGGAGCAGATCGCCGCGATCGGACCGTACCCGGAGGGACACGGCATCCTGGGAGAGCTGATCCGCCACCCGGAGCCACTGCACCTGGCGAAGATCTCAGAACATCCCGCTTCGTACGGCTTCCCGCCGAACCACCCGCCCATGAACACCTTCCTGGGCGTCCCGATCCGGGTCCGCGACCAGGTCTTCGGCAATCTGTACCTGACCGAGAAGCGGGGCGGGGCACAGTTCGACGAGGACGACGTGTCGGTGACGTCCACACTGGCGGTGGCGGCAGGCGTGGCGATCGACAACGCCCGGCTGTACGAGGAGTCACGGCTGCGCGAGCGCTGGCTGCGGGCGAGCACGGAGATCACCCACAGCCTGATGTCCGGCAGCGAGGTCGCCGAAGCCCTCGGGCTGATCGCCGAGCAGGCCCGGGAGATCACCGGCTCGGCACTGGCGGCCGTCGCGACGCCGATGCCGGACAGCGACTCGCTCACCGTGGAGATCGCCGTCGGGATGGACGCGGACGAGCACCGGGGGCTGGTGCTGCCTCTCGGCAAGACCCTGATGGGCCTGGCGTTCTCCCGAGGCACCGCGGTGACCAGCGGGGATGTCGTCCACGACGAACGGGTCTCGCCCGAACCGCCGCGCTTTCGAGGGCTCGGCCCCGCCGTGGCCATCCCCATCGGCAGTGGCGAAGCCGGTGTGCGCGGCGTGCTGCTGCTGGCGCGTCAGGCGGGCGGCCCGCAGTACACCGGCCAGGAGACCGAGCCGCTCCAGGCCTTCGCGGCCCAGGCGGAGATCGCGATGGAGCTGGCGGACCGGCGGCGGGACGCCGAGGAGATCGCGGTGCTGCAGGACCGCGACCGGATCGCGCGGGATCTGCACGACCTGGCGATCCAGCGGCTGTTCGCCACCGGGATGACCCTGCAGAGCGCCGGGCGCTTCATCGAGCACACCGAAGCGTCCGAGCGGGTGCTGCGGGCGGTGGACGACCTGGACGAGACCATCAAGATCATCAGGTCGACCATCTTCGGGCTGCGGGCCCGCGAGGGCACCTCCGGCGCCGGACTTCGGGGCCGTGCCGTACGGGTGGTCGGTGAGGCGGCCCCGACGCTCGGTTTCGCGCCGAGCGTGCGCATGGAAGGCCTGATCGACACCGACGTACCCAAGAAGATCGCCGATCACGCCGTCGCCGTTCTCTCCGAGGCCCTGACCAACGTCGCCCGGCACGCCCGCGCCGACCGCACCGAGGTCGCTCTGACGACCGACGGACGCGAACTGGTGCTGACGGTCAAGGACAACGGCATGGGCATCCCGCCCGAAGGACGCCGCAGCGGTCTGCGCAACCTGGCGGAGCGGGCGGAGGAACTCGGCGGCCGACTGGAGTGGGACTGCCCCGAGGGCGGCGGTACGACGCTGGTGTGGCGGGTGCCGGTCGCGAAGCCGTAGCAGCCGCGCGGGACTGCCTCCCGTTCCCGGCCGGGGACGACCGGGACCGGGAAGGGGACCGTTGGGCCCATGTTTTTCGCGGACGGGTGACCGAGTCTGAGGGTGTCGGACCACGGCAGCCGAACCCTGGAGGTCGCCATGACGGGCACTCCACACGTCGTGAGCGACGTGATGACCCACACCGTCCTCGCCCTGCGCCAAGGCGCGGCCTTCAGGGACATCGTGAAGGCCCTGCAGCAGTGGCAGGTGAGCGCGGCTCCTGTCCTGGACGGCGACGGGCGCGTCGTCGGCGTCGTCTCGGAGGCCGACCTGCTGCGCAAGGAGGAGGCCCACGGCGATGCCCGGGACCGCCTGCCTCACCCCGCCCGCACCAAGGCCGCGGCGCTCACCGCCGAGGAGCTGATGACCGCTCCGGCCGTCACCGTCCGCCTGGAAGCCACGCTGCCCGAGGCCGCGCGCACCATGGCACTGCACGGCGTCAAGCGGCTTCCGGTGGTCGACGTGGACGGCCGGCTGAAGGGCGTGGTGAGCCGCGCCGACCTGCTGAAGGTGTTCCTGCGTGCCGACGAGGAGATCGCCGAGGAGATCCGGCGCGAGATCGTCCCGCATCTTTTCGCCGACTCCGCCGAACCGGTTGGCGTGCAGGTCAACGGCGGTGTCGTGACCCTCACCGGCCGTGTCCGGGACACCACGCTGGTGCCGGTGGCCGTCGGATGGGTGCGGAGCGTCGACGGAGTGGTCGCCGTGGAGTGCGCGCTGGCCGGCCCGCGCCACCGTCCGGACCTCGACCCCGATCTTCCCGACGCCGAGCGCTTCCCGCCGGACCGGGGCCGGCTACGACCGGGGGAAGTCGTGGGGTCACGGCGCGCTGGCCCACCGCCGACGGCCTCTCGACCACCGGCCTGACCCAGGCCCTCAGCAGTGAGGAGAGGGACGACCAGAGCCGGGGCAGGGCCGGTCGGCCCACGGCTGTGCCAACGCCCTGACATGAGGCTGGAGATGAGAATCCGAAAGGAAGAAGCAGACGAGTGGCATGATCGAGCGGCTGCGCGGTCGGCCGATGCTGCCCGGCGACCTGTCCGGCTGGGCCGCCGAGTCCGGCTTCCCCGGTCCCATCCGCGTGGAGGAGGAGTTCAAGGACGCCGCCTACGTGCTGTGGGCCGAACTCCCGGGCGCACACCGCCGCGCCGAGTCGTCAACGGGCACGGGACGGTGGTGTTTCCGTACGCCCAGGCATGTCAGCGCGGGTCGTTCCGCGGGGACATCGGCATGAGGCAGCAGCGGACGTCGACCACGCCCTCGACTGCGCGGGCCAGTTGCTCGGCCACCCGGGCCAACCCGTTGTCGTCGACCCACCCGGTGAGGCTGACGACACCTTCCGCAACCTCGACCTGCATGTGGTCGGCGGAGAGCGGGAAGAGACGGTCGACGACTTCGTGCCGCACCTCTTCGGCGAGTTCCTCGTCGTCCCGCAGGAACACCTTCAGCAGATCCGAGCGGCTGACGACGCCTTCGAGCACACCCTCGGCGTTGACGACGGGCAGCCGCTTGACCGTGCGCTGGGCCATGATGCGCGCCGCCTGGGCGAGCGTGGCGTTCGGATGCACGGTCACGGCGGGCGTGCTCATCAGCTCCTCGGCGGTCACCGCGCCGGCCTTCGCCAGGTCGTCGAGGCGCTGCCGCTGGGTGAACCGGTCCGGGTCGCTGTCCCGGAACTCCTCCTTCGGGAGCAGATCGGCCTCGGAGACGACACCGATCACCCGGCCCTCGCCCTCCAGCACGGGCAGGGCGCTGACCTTCCACTCCTCCATCAGGGTGACGACGTCCTTGAACGGGGCGTCGCGGCCGACGGCGGCGACTGAGCGGGTCATCACGTCGCCCACGGTGTGTGGTTTGCCGTGCATGATCTCCTCCTCGGGAGGACGGGCGGGGCCGAAGGGTCCCTGACCCCAGGGTGTGCCCGGCCAGGACCCGGCGCCACGGGCCGCCCGGACCTGGCACAGGGTCGTTCGGCCCTCGGCGCGGGCATTTCGCGCCCAAGGCCTCCCGAGCGCACGGCACCGTCCCCACACCCCCGCACGCCGGAGACCCACACTCCCTCAGCGCCGCCGCGCACCACCATCACTCCCGCCGCCGGCTGAAGGCCGTCACGCACGGCAGTCCTTCCTCCTTGCCGGGCGCCGAACTGTCCTTTCGGCCAGATGACGCCGCCGGTGTTCTTTCAGGTGGGAAATGGCGTGCACAGCAAGCGCCCTCAGCCGCCTGCGAAGAAGTCGAGGTAGGCCTGGGCCAGGACGGCCGGGTTCTCCAGGGCGATGTTGTGACCGGACGCGGGGATGACGGCGCCGCGGACGTCGCGGGCCACTTGCGCGAGCTGTCTGGACACTTCGTCCCCGAGATAGGCCTGCGCGCCGACGGCCAGGACCGGGCAGCTGATCGGGTCGGCGTAATGGGGGCGGTTCTGTTCGGCGTCGGTCTGGCGGGCGCGGTACATCTCCAGGATGGCCCTGGTGCCGCCCGGCTGCTCGGCCGAGTGCACCATTTCGTCGATGTCCTCCTCGGTCAGCGCGCTGGGGTCCCACATCTGGCGTCTGGCGTAGTACGTCCAGAAAGGCCGTTCCCTTCCGGCCAGCAGCAGCTCGGGCAGGTTCGGCAGGCTGAAGAAGCTGAAGTGCCAGCCGGTGCGGCCGTCGTCGGCGGCGAGCGAGGGGTCGTGTTCGCCGCCTGGCAGTCCTGGGCCGGCCGGCAATCCTGGTAGGAGCGTTTCCTGGAAGACCAGTTGCCGCACCCGGGGCCGGTGGAAGGCGGCGACGGCGTAGGCGATGGCCGCACCCCAGTCCTCGCCGACGACGCGGAACCGGTCGAAGCCCAGGTGGGTGGCGAGTTCGGCGACGTCACCGGCCATCGTGGCGGTGTCGTAGCCGGTCAGGGGGCGCTGGGAGCCGCCGAAGCCTCGGTTGTCGACCGCGACGACGGTGTAGTGCGGGGTCAGCAGCGGCACGACGTGGCGCCAGTACGACATGGTCTTCGGCACGCCGTGCAGCAGGAACACCGGCTCACCGGAGCCGCCGATCGCGTAGTGGATCTCCACACCGTTGACCTTGGGCTTGCCGTGTGCGAGCCGGACTCCGGCGTGGTCAGTGAGGTTCATCTCGGCGAACTCCTTCGTCTCTTCGGCCGTGCAGGCGCCGACCGGGCTGCGGATCTTCCGGAGTGGCATCTCTTTTCTGTGCCGTTGGGCCGGCGCCCACGGTCGGCATGGAAGTTCCGCCCCGTACAACCGCGCCTCCGTCGCCGCCGATGTCGCCCGCGTCGCGCCCGCCTCAGATGGAGTCCATCTGGCGATCAGATGGTCGCGGCATGAGCGCACCCGCAGCCGCGCCACTTGCGAGTCGACAGGTCCGCGTTGGTCAACAGGCGCCGGGTCAGCTGCCCGCGTGGTGGATACGCAGCAGCTGGTCGGCGAACCGCCGTGCTGCCGGGCTGGTCTCGCCCACCGAGGGCAGCATCAGGTAGATGTGTCTTTCCATACGCACGCCCTCGACCGTGATGAACCGCAGAACGCTGTCCGGTGCGGTGAGCACCGGGTACTGCAGGCCGACCGGAGCGAAGCCGATACCGACGCCCGCGCTGACCAGCTCGAGGAACAGTTCCCAGTCGCCGACCTCACAGGCGATGCGGCGCGGTGTTCCTTCGCCGGCGAACGCGGCGTCGCTCAACAGGCGAGCCGTCCATCCCGGGGGTACCTCGACGAACCGCTCGTCGGCGAGTTCCCTGATGTTGACCTCAGCCCGCTCCGCCAGGCGGTGATCAGCACGGCAGACGAGGTGCAGCTGCTCTCGCGCCAGGCGAGTCATCCGGACGCCCGGGACCTGGCCGACCGCCGGTCCGATCACGCAATCCAGTTCTCCCGTCTCGACCATCGAGATCATCGTCAATCCGGGCGCGTACCGCAGGCGCAGGTCGATGCCGGGATGATCGCGAGTGAACTCACCGAGATAGGAGGCGAACGGCACCAGATGCTGAGCGGAGAGCGAGACGCCGAGACGCAGGGTGCCGATGAGCACGTCACGGGTGTGGTGTACGGCCTGTTCCGCGTGCGCGGCGCTGGTCACGGTCCGGCGAGCCGGGCCCACCAGAGCCTCGCCGGCCGCGGTGAGCCGGACGGGCCTGGTTCCGCGGATGTAGAGGGGCGTACCGAGTTCGCGTTCGAGGGCCTGGAGCGAGTTCGACAGGCCTGACTGCACGATGAGCTCGCGCTTGGCGGCTCGGGTGATGCTGCGTTCCTCGACCAACGCCAGGAAGTGACGTAGCTGTCTGAGTTCCATCGGGCACCGCCTCCAGGACTGAATCGCAGCGCATCCGGCCAACTTTGATCTGCCAGACAGATGCACTGTATCTGTGCGCACTGCCGCCGGATCGCCATCGAAGTTCTGACGGGCGTGGTTGACGCCGACGAACCAGCAAGGAACACAGTCAGGACAGGAGATTTGCCCATGGCGGACCACTCGACGGATGGCACCGCGCCACTGCCCGCTGCCGGCGGCTCGCGGCGGGCCGTGTCCGTCATCCCGCTGATCTGCGCCGCCCAGTTCGTGCTGCAGCTGGACTTCAGCATTGTGAACGTGGCGCTGCCGTCGATCCAGCGGGAGCTGAGCATGGCCGCGGCGGAGTTGCAGTGGATCGTCACCGGGTACGCGCTGGCGTTCGGGTCGCTGCTGCTGGCGGGCGGCCGCCTGGCGGACCTGCTCGGCCGGCGGCAGGTGCTGGCCGTCGGCCTGGCCCTGTTCGGGATCGCGTCGCTGGCCTGCGGGCTCGCGCAGTGGCCTCTCATGCTGATCATCGCCCGGATCGTGCAGGGCGCGGCCGGGGCGATGGTCTCCCCGGCGGCGTTGTCGCTGCTGACGACGACCAACGCAGAAGGGGCCGCGCGCACCCGGGCGCTGACGATCTGGCAGGCCACCACCGCGGCGGGCGCGACCGCCGGGATCGTGGCCGGCGGGCTGCTCACCCAGTACTTCGGCTGGCGGGCGGTGTTCCTGATCAATCCGCCGGTCATCGCCATCATGCTCGCGCTGGTCCCACGGCTGCCGGCCGGGAAGCGGTCCGGCAGCGGCGGCAGCGTCGATGTACGCGGCGCGTTGCTGGTGACCACCGGTATCGCAGCGCTGATCTTCGGGCTCAGCAGCGGGCAGCAGCACGGCTTCACCGCGCCCGCCACCCTCGTCGCGCTCGCTCTGGCGGTGCTTCTGACCACGGGCTTCGTGTTCGCCGAGAAGCGCTCGGCGGCTCCGATGCTGCCCCTGTCGATCCTGGCGGAGCCGGCCCGGCGGGCCGCGATCGCGGCAATGCTGCTGATCGGCGCCATCCTGGCCGGCTACGTCTACTTCGCGTCGCTCTACCTGCAGAAGGTACTGGGGTTCAGCCCGCTGGAGACCGGCCTGGCGCTGGTCCCGTCGACTGTCACCGTCGTGCTCGTCTCCACCCTCGGTACCCGCCGGCTGCTGGCCCGGTTCGGCATCAAGGCCGTCCTGCTTGCCGGGCTGGCCTGCATGGGCGCCGGGCAGCTGTGGCTTGCCCAGATCACCGCCGGGGCCGGCTACCCCGCGGCGGTCCTGCCCGGCCTGGTGCTGACCGCGGCCGGCGTCGGGCTCGCCCTGCCGACCGCGTCGGTCGCGATGACCAGCGGAGTCCGGGCCGGCGACCAGGGACTGGCCGGGGCCCTGTTCACCACCAGCCAGCAGACCGGCGCCGCGGTCGGCCTCGCGATCCTCGCCACCGCCGCCGCGGCGACCGCCGGCCACAGCGGCTCTCTGGTGGACGGCTACCGCCTGTCGTTCCTCATCGCGACCGGTCTCGCAATCCTCGCCGCGATCATCGTCGCGCTCCAGCTCCGCTCGAAATCCCACCGCGTCGGACCCGAGCACCAGCAGGCCGCCCCCGACGGACCGCCCGCCGCACGGGCCGCCCCGGCGCTGCCAGACGAGGAGTGACTGGACGCGTTTACCCGGCGAGCTGCTCGCCGGGCCGGCCGCCGTCGTCCGGGTCCGGGCCGACGGCCTCGGCCGGGGTCCTGGCGGTGCCGCGCACCTGGAAGGTCCCTGCGACGCCCCCGCCGAGGTCGTGGCCGGCGGCAGCATCGGCGCGGGCATCGGCTGCGGGCCGCGCGGCCCGCAACACCGCGACAACGCCCGGCTCAGACCGGCGTGACCCGCCGACGGCGCGAACCGGCGGTGCACGGTCCACGGTCACTGGCGACGGCGCTCCGGGGAGGGGAGGGTCTGTTCGGCCCACACGGTCTTGCCGTCGGGCGTATGGCGGACGCCCCAGTTCTGTGCGAGCTGCGCGACGATGAACAGACCGCGTCCCCCTTCGTCGGCGGTCTTCGCATGGCGCAGCCGCGGCGCAAGGGAGTTGCTGTCGTGGACTTCGCAGGTGAGGGTGCGGTCCTTGATGAGCTGCAGCCGGGCGGGCGGGGCACCGTAGCGGACGGCGTTGGTGACCAGCTCGCTGACGATCATTTCGGTGGTGTAGGCGGTCTCCTCGTCGACGTTCCACCGCACGAGCTGGTGGCGGGCCTGGCTGCGGGCCGTGGCGACGGCCTTGGGGTGGTGGCCGAGGTGCCAGGTGGCGACCTGGTCGGCGGGGAAGGGATGGGCGCGGGCGAGGAGGAGGATGACGTCGCTTTGACGGCTGTCGGTCCGCAGCCGGTAGAGCACGTCGTCGCACAGGTCCTGCAGCGGCCGCCCGGGGTGGGCCAGCACCCGTCGCAGGGTGTCCGGGGCCGGTGAGGCGTGCAGCAGGGCCGGGGTGTAGAAGGCGAGGACGCCGCCGTCGGCGACGGAAATCGTGGTGGCGGCGAAGGGCGGGCCCGCGGCGCTGCCCAGGGGAGGTCCGCTCGGCATGTCCAGGATCTCGGTGGTCCCGTCGGGATGGGCGATGACGGGTGGAGGGTGCCCGGCCAGGGCGACGGTGCAGGTCTGGGCGAACGGATCGTGGACCGCGTACAGACAGCTTCCGGTCAGGGGCACCGGGTCACCGGGCGGCAGCGCCAGGCGTTCCTCGGCGAGGCTGAGGGCCGTGTCGTTGAGGCGGGCGAGGAGCTCGTCGGGCTCCAGGTCGAGAGCGGCCAGGGAGTGGACGGCGGTCCGCATCTGTCCCATGGTGATGGCCGCGTGGATGCCTTCGCCTGCGACTTCGCCGACCACCATCGCGGTGCGGGCACCGGACAGGGCGAAGGTGTCGAACCCGCCGCCCCCGCCCACCTCGGACGGCACATGCAGGTACGCGGTCTCGACGGTGCTCCGCGGCGCGGGCTGGGGTGGCAGCAGGTGCCGCTGGACCGTCAGGGCGATGGTGTGTTCGCGGGTGTAGCGGCGCGCGTTGTCGATGCACAGCGCGGTGTGAGCGGCCACTTCGAGGGCGAGGGTGACATCGCCCTGGTCGTAGACGTCGGAATGCTCGGTGCGGTACAGGCTCAGCAGTCCCAGCACGGTTCCGCGCACGGTCAGGGGTGCCGTGATGAGCAGGCGGGCACCGGAGGCGCGGATCGCCTTGGCGCGGGGCGGGTCGGCCGCCAGCCAGGGCGTGTCGCAGTCCAGGGCGACGAGGCGGGGCTTGAGGTCGGTCAGCGTCTGGGCGTAGGGCGTGGGGAAAGGCAGGGCGCGTACGTCGCCCACCGGATGTGCCTGGATCTGCTCCTCGGCGCCGCTGTGACGGTAGGCGGCACGGCGCAGCGGCACCTCCGGTCCCAGCGGGCTCAGCGGAGGTTCCTCGCCGCGTATCACGGCGTCCACCACTTCCACCACGATGATGTCGGCGAGGTCCGGTACCACGGCCTGTGCCAGTTCCTCGCAGGTGGCGACCACGTCGAGGGTCCGTCCCACGTGCTCGCGCACGGAGCCGAGGACCCGCATACGGAGACCGATCCTTTCGCACTCGGTGACATCGAGCATCTCCGTGAGCACGCCCCAGACCTTCCCCTGTGCGTCCTCCAGACGGGACGCCGAGACGGAGAACAGGTACTCCGGCCCCGTTGCGCCCTTCCGCCGGACCCCCACGAGTCGCCCCCGCACCGGCTCGCCGCTCTTCAGCACGCCGTGCAGCATCGCCTCCACCTCACCGGGCGCGGAAAGGTCGTACACGTCGGTGATGTACCGGCCCACGATCCGGTCATTGGGCGCTCCGTGCAGATCCGGTCTGGTGAGGTTGAGCCGCAGGATGCGCAGCTCCGTGTCCAGGATCAGCAGGCCGGTGGGCGACTGGTGGAACAGCGCTTCCAGTACTACGGCACCCTTGCCCGGCGAGACGGCTTCGTTGTGCGCCACGGCAACCCACCTCCCTAGTCCAGCCTGCACCGAGCACCGGTGAGCCGCTCCCTCGCCCGGCCACCGTGACGTGTGCACGACAGCGCTGTCCCGGCTGGCGCCCGCCTCCGGCCGACGCCGCCCGGCGTACGACACGGAGCTGCCCCGCCCCTCGGACGGGGGCGGGGCAGCTCGGGGATTCGGCGCGGGTCAGCCGATCTGGGTGCCGGTGGCCGACAGCGCCTCCGTCACCGGCTGGAAGAACGTCTCCCCGCCGGAGGTGCAGTCACCGCTGCCGCCCGAGGTCAGGCCGATCGCGTTGCTGCCCGAGAAGAGCGAGCCGCCGCTGTCGCCCGGCTCGGCGCACACGTCGGTCTGGATGAGCCCGCTCACCGTGCCCTCCGAGTAGTTCACGGTGGCGTTGAGCCCGGTGACCGTGCCGTCGTGGACCTGGGTGGTGGAGCCGCTGCGGGTCACCTTCATGCCCACGGTCGCCTCGGCCGCGCCCGTGATCTTCTGAGTGGAGCCGTTGTAGAGGTCGACCTCGCTCGGGTGGTCCGCCGCGGAGGTGTACTTGACCAGACCGAAGTCATTGCCCGGGAAGCTGGACTGGGCGTTCTGGCCGATCACGTTGCCGGAGGAGTCCGACCAGCTGGAGATGGCGTCGGTGCAGTGCCCGGCGGTCAGGAAGTACGGCTCGCCGCCCTTGACCACGTTGAAGCCGAGCGAGCAGCGCCCGCCGGATCCGCTGATCGCGTCACCGCCGGCGACGAAGGGTTTGAACTCTCCCTTCGAGTGCCGCAGTTCGACCTTCTCGCCGAGTCCGTCGACGACCTTGGTGAGCTTGCTCAGCGCGGTCCCGGCGACCGTCTTGTCGGCGGTGACGACGACCTTGTTGGTGACCGGGTCGGTGGCCCACGAGGTGCCGGGGATGGTGGCGTCCCGCTTCAGCGTGGTCCGTGCGCCGTCGAGTTCGGCGAGGGAGTTGGCGACGAGTCTCGCCTTGGCCCCGGCCGCCTCGACGGTCCCCGCGGCGGTGTCGTCGAGCACGTTGACGACGAGGTTCTTCGTCCTGGCGTCGTAGTACGTGCCGGCCGCGTCGGTGCCGAGGTCGGCGGCGAGCGTCGAGGCGAGCTTTCCGGCCGCCGGCGCGGACAGGATCCGCGGGGCGGCGGGCTTCGCGGGCTCGCTGGCGTTCGCACTCTGGAAGGTCACTCCGGCGGCGACGAGCGCGGCTACTCCCGCGCCCGCGAGGGCCGCCCGGCGCCTGGGTATGCGTCGGTGCTTCAACTCATGTCCTCCTGTGGGGGGTCGACCCGAAAGGTTGTGGGGACCTCGGGGGCCGGAAGGCTGGTTGACGGGCGCCTACTATTCCGACACCCACAGGGGGCACACAAGGTCGACTTCAGGACGCGCGTGCGCGGATGTTGTGCGCCCCCTGTGCCCGGGCCGTTCACGGTCACGCCAGGAGGATTCGCACTGCAAACACTACGGGCGAGTAACCTTCGGCGGAGAGTAACCCTCACCCCTGGCCGGAATGCGCCCCTCCAGGCTCACCGGCCTCGCTCTTGGCCCCGTGCGCCGCGGACCCGTCGGCCCCCGGCGGCAGTTGCTGCTGGGCCCGCTCCAGGAACCGCAGCAGTTCCACCGGGAACGGCAGCACCAGCGTCGAGTTCTTCTCGGCGGCGACCGCCACCACCGTCTGCAGCAGCCGCAGCTGGAGCGCGGCGGGCTGCTCCGACATCTCCTTGGCCGCCTCCGCGAGCTTCTTGGACGCCTGCAGTTCGGCGTCGGCGTTGATGACCCGGGCCCGGCGCTCCCGGTCGGCCTCGGCCTGCCGGGCCATGGACCGCTTCATGGTCTCGGGCAGCGAGACGTCCTTGATCTCGACGCGGTCGATGGTGACGCCCCACTCCACGGCCGGACTGTCGATCATCAACTCGAGCCCCTGGTTGAGCTTTTCGCGGTTCGACAGCAGGTCGTCCAGCTCGCTCTTGCCGATGATGGACCGCAGCGAGGTCTGCGCCATCTGCGAGACCGCGAACCGGTAGTCCTCGACCCGGACGATCGCCTCGGCGGGCGCGGTCACCTTGAAGTAGACGACGGCGTCGACGCGGACGGTCACGTTGTCCCGGGTGATGCCCTCCTGCGCCGGCACGGGCATCGTGACGATCTGCATGTTGACCTTCTGGAGCCGGTCCACGAACGGGACGATCATGGTGAACCCTGGCTCGCGCACCTCTGGTCGGAGCCGGCCGAGGCGGAACACCACGCCTCGCTCGTACTGTCTGACGACCCGTGCCGCGGCCAGTGCGTAGACCGCTCCGACGGACACGAGAGCGGCTCCGGCCGCCACCAGCGCCTCGACCATGCCGGCCCCCAGGGGGTGACTCCAATGGTCCTTCGACGGTAACTCCGGCACCCCGTCAAAAGGGAGCCCCCGCACGCCGGTTGCGTACGGGGGTCCACTGGGAGAACGGATCCGGGAGGATCGTCAGCCGACGCTCACGCCGTAGTAGCTCAGCGCCTCGGTGACCGGCTGGAAGAAGGTCGTACCGCCGGAGGTGCAGTCGCCGCTGCCGCCGGAGGTCAGACCGTAGGCGACGGAACCGCCGTAGAGCGGGCCGCCGCTGTCGCCGCCCTCGGCGCAGACCGTGGTCTGGATCATGCCGTAGACGACGTCACCGCTGCCGTAGTTGACGGTGGCGTTGAGCGCGGTGACCCGGCCGCTGTGGGTGCCGGTGGTCGAACCGCGGCGGTACACCGTCGTGCCGACGGACGGGGTGGCCGCGCTGGTGATGGTCTGGCTGCCGACCGCGCTCGGGTGCGCGATCGAGCTGTTGGTGTAGCGGACCAGCGCGAAGTCGTTGGTCGGGAAGCTGTAGCTGACGTTGGTGCCCAGGACCGTGGTGTGGCCGGAGTTGCTGTACCAGGTCGAGGCCACCTCACCGCAGTGCCCGGCGGTCAGGAAGTAGTACGTGCTGCCGCTGTGCACGTTGAAGCCGAGCGAGCAGCGGTAGGCGCCGCCGTAGATGGCGTCGCCGCCGGTGATCAGCTTCTTGAAGGTGCCGGGGGTGCGCTTGACGGTGATCGCGCCGGCGTCGGCGCCCGCCTGCTGCTTGATCTTGGCGATCTCGGCGGCGGAGACCGTGGAGTCGGCGGTGACGACGACACGGTTGTTCTTGCTGTCGACGGCCCAGGCGGTGCCGGGGACGTCCGCCTTCAGAACGGAGCTGTTCACGGCCTTCAGTTCGCTCGCGCTGAAGGTGTGGACGGGACTCGCGCTCGCGGTGGGGACGGCGAACGCTGCCGCGGCCAGGAAACCGGTGCCCACGGCGATCAGCCGGGTCCGTCTCGAGATACCGCTGCGGGGGGTCGTGCGCTTGATCCTCACTTTTCGTTCCCTCCCAGGGGAATCAGGGGGCCCGCGTGGGGTCGGGGCCCGTGAGGCGCAGCCAGGGGTGACGTCCGGGTTCCGGACACGTAATGCCCCTGACAAGCGCTGAGGGGGAGTATTCGGGCGAACGACCGGTACCCGCAAGAGTGCCTTTCGGCCGTGCGACTGTGTTCGAACCATGCCGACTTTGTGTGATCTCGTCGCGGTCCGGGCGAGTTGACTCCCGGTCACAATTCCCACGAAACCCTCAGGCCACTATGCGCTCCCCCGCCTCGACCGCGAGGCCCAGCCTGTTCCTCGGCGGCGGGAAGGGGCAGATGAAGTGGTCCGCGAAGGCGCAGGGCGGCAGCTGCGACCGGTTGAAGTCGACGGTGGTGGTGCCGTCGGCGCCCGGGGCGGCCGAATAAAGGAACCTGAAACGGTAGCTGCCGGCCCCGCTGGAGGCGTCGGCGAACACCGCCCACAGCCGGCCGTCGGTCTGCTCGGCGACCTGGAGCGTCAGGGCCTGGTCCGCCAGGGTGAAGGCGAGTTCCCCGGCGAGCACGAGCGCGCGTTCCACTCCGTCCGCGGTGTCGACGCGGACGGTGCGCCGGTCGTCGTACGGCGTGAAGCGGCCCGGCACCGACCAGCGCGGGTCGTAAGGGGTGGCGTCGATACCGAGGAAGGTGCGGCGGGCCGGGGCGGCCGGGTCGTAGTCCCGTACGCCCCAGACGCCTTCGCGGACCAGCACGACCAGCCGGCGCTCGCCGAGGGTGATCCGGGCCGACGGTTCGCGGTCGGCGGCGAGCCGGACCGTACCGGCGAAGGGCTCGCCGTCCAGGGCCAGACCGTCGGCCGCCGTCGCGGTGAGCAGCACGGTGTCGCCGTCCACCGTCCAGGCGCCGGGGACTCCGGGGAGCCGGCCGTCCGGGTGGTCCTCCACCCAGTGGGTGCCGGTCAGCGCGAGCGGCCCGTAAGGGGCCGACACGGTCTCCACGCGGTCTTCGTGCCAGCGCTTCCAGTCGTCGTTCGCGTCCTCGGTCATACGATCAGCCCTTCCTTGGCTCTCGGCATGGTTTACCTCATGTCTCTCATATGCACGGGATCCGTCGACAACAGCCGGGAGCCCCCGGTTGTTTCAGGGCGCCGCGAACTGCCCGGCGGGCCGGGCCAGGCCCAGGTGCTCGCGCAGGGTGCTGCCCGGATAGAAGGTGCGGAACAGCCCGCGGTGCTGGAGCAGCGCCACGGTGCCGTTGACCAGCCGTTCCAGATCGCGGCGCGGTTCGGCGGGGACCAGGTGGAAGCCGTCGGCGGCGCCCTCGCCGTGCCAGCCGGCGATCAGCTCCGCGAGGTCCACCGGGCCGCCCCGGTACAGCGGCCCCTGCACGGTCTGCCGGGGCCCGCCGCCACCGTGCCCCGGCTCGGCCGCACGCTCCCCGTCCCCCAGATCCACCAGCAGGCTCACCAGCACCCGCAGCGCGTCCGGCTCCCGCCCCGACTCCCGTGCCCGGCTCCGTAGTTCATCGCGTACGTCGGCGGCCTGCGCGGAGCTCGCGGCCCGCACCAGGACCACGTCGGCGTACCGGGCCGCGGTCTGCCGGGCGGCCCCCTCGGTGGCGTCGGCCACCCGGACCGGATGCCCGGGCGAGGGTCCCGGCGCGTCGCTCCACCAGCCGGCCCGGCCCCGGCTGACCTGGTCGAGGTCGGCGAGGGCGGCCTGCGGGGCGGTGACCAGCGGCACCAGCCCGATCCGCCGGGTGGCCGGGGCCACGTGCGACAGCACGGCGAGCGGGTCGGTCTCCGTCCACCCGAACCGGCCGTCGAGCGTGACGAAGTCCAGGCCCCCGCTCTCGGCGAGCCGCACCAGCTCGACATAGCGCTCCGTGTCGAACACTCCGACCTGGTCCACGGCGGCGGCCAGGTGCAGCAGCCCCCGGCCGTACGAGCCGGTCATGACAAACCATCCTCTCCGCGCATCACAGCACCTCGGAAGGAGACGCCCCGGTCCGCTCCTCCCGCGGAGCGTCCGACGGCTCCGCCGGGGGTCCGGCCTCCGCGGCCCGTCCGCCGGCCAGGTGGACAACGGTGTCGGCGACCTGCCGGGCGAACCCGGTCCCGCACGCCGCGGCGATCATGACGTCGGCTCGTCGACCGGACGGACGTCCCGGAACACGGACCCGATCCGGGTCCGCCGCCTCAGCACCTCCGGCCCAGGCAGGCCGAATCTCTTGTGCACGGAGCCGATGTCGACCGTGACGCTCATGGAGTGAGTCCCTCTGGAGAAGTGGTGGGAGGCGGACTAGGCGGCGGCCCGGCCCGTCAGGTCCCGCAGGAAGGCCAGTGCCGCCCGCGCCGTGGCGTCGTTCTGCCGGAACGCGGGCCCTCCGGTACGCGGCCGGGTGAACGCGCCGGGCGTACGTCCGTCGGTGAACGGCCCGAGCGCGAACCGCCGGGGGTGCGGCCGCCCGCCCTCGTCGAGGACCCGCCCGTCGGCGGGGTCCACCCTGAGCAGCCCGTCGGGCGTCTCGGCGGCCCCGTCGCTCTGCAGCTCGCGCAGCAGCGCGTCCCGGGCCCGCCGCACGGTCGGTTCGGGCAGCCGCGCCTCGACCAGCGCCCGCGCCTCGACGGAGAACCCGGGCACGGTGTCCGCGGACGCCCGGAACACCCCGTCCCGCGCCGTCACCGTCATCCCGGCGCCGACGAACCTGACCACCCCCGCCCTGGACAGCGCGAGCAGCTGCCGCAACCGGGGCCCGGGCGGCCCGGAGGCGAGGTAGCTGAAGAACCCGTGCCACCAGGACCCGATGTCGCCGAGCCGCACCAACTGCCCGTAGACGGAGAGCAGTCCGAGGAAGACCGCCAGATCGGGGCTGTGCTCCGGGTCGTGACGGCGGCTCAGGTCGTCCTCGACATAGGCCCGCAGCCCCTCCTGGAACTCCTCGTGCGAGCCGTACCGCACCCCGTCCAGGGGGCGGTCCAGCGCCGCGAGGTCGAGCCGGTCGGCCGGGTCCGGTACGGCGGCGGCCACCAGCGCCCGCACCTCAGTGTCCCCCTCGGCGGCGGAGTACTTCTCCTCGAAGTCCCGCCAGGCGACGGCCGTCCGCTCGGGATGGACGGCGAACAGCCGGTGGTAGTGGGCGAAGCCCAGCTCCTTCTCCACCAGCGGCCACACGTCCCGGCGGAAGTCGAACCCGCCCGGCCGGGCGCGCAGTTCGTCGACCTCGCCGGGTCCGAGGAACCGGGGCAGCGGCGGGCGTTCACCGGTCCAGTCGTAGCCGATCTTCGAGTGGTACGGCACTCCGCGCCGCGACCCGACGTACAGCACCGGCTCCTGTCCGGACGGCATGTAGGTGTCACCGTCGTAGCGTCCGCCCCGGCCCTCCGTGAGCAGCACCATCAGGTCGACGAAGGCGAGCCCGAACCCCCGCACCAGCACCGGTTCGCCGGGGCGCAGTGCGGACAGGTCGCTGTCGGCGGTGAAGTCCGGCGGCAGGTGGACCAGGCCGTGCGTGTCGGCGTACGCGGCCAGAGTGGTCTGCTCGGGGTCGAGTTCGGCGTCCAGGTGGCCGAGGGCGAGGATCACGAGGTCGGCGAGGAGCGGGCGCGGGCGGCCCTCCAGCCAGACCTGCTGGCGCCCCTCGCGTGGCCCGCTCACCCGCAGGGCACGGCGGGGGTGGTGGTGCACCGTGACGCCCTCGGGCAGGTCGGCCACGGCGTGGTCGTAGACGTGCCGCAGATACCGGCCCTGGATCTGCCGGTCGGCGAAGGTGGAGCCGTCCAGGCCCGCCCACTCGTGCAGGGTCGGGCCCTCGCGCACCGGGCCGGTCATCCGCACCGTCTCGTCGGTGAACATGGTGACGTCCTCGGCGTGCGAGTTCATCCACAGCAGCGGCGACTGGGCGGCCCGCCAGATACGGCCGGCGCCCGGTGGATGCGGGTCGACCAGATGGATGTCGAGGCCCGAACCGGCGTACAGCTCGGGCGCGTTGGCAGCGATGCGCTCGAGGAGCCCGGTCCCCCGCGGACCGGCCCCCACGATCACCAGCTGGGGCCTCATCGTGCCGTCCCCGTGCCGTTCAGGACGGAGTCCGAGGTGAAGCGGTCGGCGACGGGGGCCGCCCACCCCCCGTACCGGCGCCGCGGGACGGTTCTCAGGACGTCCGCACGCCCGGGTATGCCGGAGACGGTGGAGGCTGGGGCGAGGGTGTCGGGTGACATGCGAAGGCTCCGTGGCGGATCGATCGAACACGGTGGACGCGCGCACGGTGGTGCGGCGAGTGCCTTCACACGGAACGCCGCTGGGCGGCGCTCTTACGGCCGAGCCCCTCAGCAGGGCCGTCCGTCGACTCTACGGGGCCGTTTCCCCACTCTGTCAAGGGTGTCCAGACTGTGAGCAGCGCGTCTCAAGACAGTTGACGGAAAACCGGAGACCTGTTCCACTTGGCCCATGCATCCACAGCAGTGGCTGGTCACCCGCTCCCACATCGACTTCGGTCGCGTGTGGTCCTGTTCCTGTTGAGCTGACCCACTGCGCGCCCCGCCCACGGCGGGGACTCTTCGCGTTCTCCCTCGCACTCCTCGCTTCGCCTTCACACGCGCACCCCTCCCCTCGCGCACCCCCTCTCCTCGCACCCCGCGCTCCGCACGCCTGCTGATTTCAGGAAATCGCTCGACGACGTCCAGGCGGCTGTGAACAAACTCGTCACCGCCGGTACGTACGACCGAATTCCGAAGAAGCGGGGGACGACCGCGTCGGCGGCCGGCACCTTCCGGATCTCCCCGCCGGACCGAATAACTGACGGTACGTCAGGGCTGATACGACGCTGAGCTGCGCTGTCGTATCGGCCTACTGTCGGTTCGGCACCCGCCGCCGGTTCACCCGGACGCACCGCTCATCACCCATACGCCCGGAACAATCATATTTCACTCACAGTCAGCAGCCGTGCGGGCTACGGCCCTTGGCACACTTGGGCTCTCGACGTATTCGCTCTGCACCAGTACCGTCACAAACCCCCCGCGCGGCGTCTATCCACTTGGCGCGGCATCCGCATCATGGACGACCATAGGGATGCGGAAGCATGAAAGACCGCTGTGAGAGGAGGCGTCCATGGGATCGGTACGCAAGGCGAGTGCCTGGCTTGGCCTCGTCGACGACAACGATGACGAGCGCTACTACGACGACGACTACTCCGAAGGGACCGAGCAGCCCGGGGATGCCTGGGTCACCGACCCGCGGGTCAAGGTGGCCTCGGACACCGCCGAGGAGAAGGGCCGCCGGATCGGCACGGTCACCCCGGACAGCTTCCGGGACGCCCGCGCGATCGGCGAGCTCTTCCGCGAGGGCGTGCCGGTCATCGTGAACCTCACGGCCATGGAGGCCGGCGACGCCAAGCGGGTCGTCGACTTCGCGGCCGGGCTGATCTTCGGCCTCCGGGGTTCGATCGACCGGGTGTCCAACCGGGTCTTCCTGCTCTCCCCCGCCAACACGGAGATCGTCAACGGTGAACCGGCCTCGCGCCGGGAGGACGGTTTCTTCAACCAGAGCTGAGGCAGGGCCGCTCGCCGGCCCTGCCCCCGCGCAGGGGTCACCGGAAGGCGTCGAGCCCGGTGAGCGCCTTGCCCAGCACGAGCTGGTGCATCTCGACGGTGCCCTCGTAGGTGAGCACCGACTCGAGGTTGGTCGCGTGCCGCATCACGGGATACTCCAGCGAGATCCCGTTCGCCCCGAGGATCGTCCGTGCCGTACGGCAGATCTCGATCGCCTCTCGTACGTTGTTGAGCTTGCCGAAGCTGACCTGCTCGGGACGCAGGCGGCCGGCATCCATCCGCCGCCCCAGGTGATGGGCGAGCAGGATCCCCTTGTGCAGTTCGACCGCCATGTCGGCGAGTTTGGCCTGGGTGAGCTGGAAGCCGCCGATGGGCCTGCCGAACTGCTCCCGCGACTTCGCGTAGTCGACGGCCGTCTCGAAGCAGGTACGTGCCGCGCCCATGGCGCCCCAGACGATGCCGTAGCGGGCGTGCGACAGACAGCTGAGCGGGCCCTTGAGGCCGGTGACCGCCGGCAGCACGGCGTCGGCCGGCAGCCGTACGTCGTCCAGGACGAGCTCGCTGGTGACGCTCGCCCGAAGCGACCACTTGTGCTTGATCTCCGGGGCCGAGAAGCCGGGCGTGTCGGTGGGCACGACGAACCCCCGGATCCCGTTGTCGCTCTGCGCCCACACGACGGCCACGCCGGCCACCGAGCCGTTGGTGATCCACATCTTCCGCCCGTTGAGCACCCAGTCGCCGCCGGCGTCGCGCTTGGCGTACGTCCGCATGGCGGCCGGGTCGGAGCCGTGGTCGGGCTCGGTGAGGCCGAAGCACCCGATGACGTCACCGGCGGCCATGGGCGGCAGCCAGCGCTGCTTCTGCGCCTCGCTGCCGAACCGGTGGATCGCGTACATGGCCAGCGACCCCTGCACGGACACGAGCGAGCGGATGCCCGAGTCGGCGGCCTCCAGCTCCAGACAGGCGAGCCCGTACTGCACGGCGGACGCGCCCGCGCAGCCGTACCCGGTCAGCGACATCCCGAGGGCCCCGATGCCGCCCAGCTCCTTGGCGAGCTCCCTGATACCCGGCAGCTCCCCGCTCTCGTACCACTCGGCGACGAAAGGCAGCACCCGGTCCGCCGCCCAGCTCCGCACGGTCTTGCGGACGGCGAGATCCTCCGGCTCCAGAAGATCGTCGATACCGAGCGGATCACCGGCATCGAACGGAGGCAACTTCCCGGACGCTGACATGAAAACCCTCCCAAAACTAGCACCGCTAGTTACACCAGGTTACGCGGAGTCCGCCACTTCTCCCACCCACCCGCACGGGCAGTGCGTGGAAGATCGTCGGGTCACGCGGAGACGCGGGACATCTGGGGCTCTCTGGGGGCCGGGACCTCCACCGCCGGCTCCTCGCACTGCATCGCCCGCGGCAACCGCAGCGCCATCACCGCGCCCAGCAACAGCAGTCCCGCGCTCACCAGCAGCGTCACATGCAAACCGTGCACGAAGGAGTCCCGCGCCGCCCGGCGCAACGCCGCACCCGTCGGCCCGCCGAGCCGTCCGGCGACCTCGTAGGCCTCGCCCAGTGAATGCCCGGCCGCGGCGGACGCCGACTCCGGCACCCCGGGCACCCGGGACAGCCCCGGCGCGTACGCCGCGTTCATCACGCTGCCGAGGAGCGCGATCCCGATGCCCGCCCCCAGCTGGTACGAGGTCTCGCCGATCGCCGCCGCCCCACCGGCCTGCGCCGCGGGCGCCTCGCTCAGCATCGACTCGTACGCCCCGAAGAGCGTGGTCTCCAGGCCGAAGCCGAGGAGCACGAAGCCGAACAGCAGCAGGCCCGCGTTGTCCACCCCGCCCATCGCGGTCAGCGTCAGCACCGCCGCCGCGGTCAGGCAGAAGCCGAAACACACCATCCGGCGCGGCCCGAAGCGCCGCAGCAGCCGGGCCCCGGCCAGTCCGGCGGCCATCGCGGCGAGCGTCAGCGGCAGCAGTCGCAGCCCCGTCTGCAACGGCGAGAGGCCCAGCACCAATTGCAGATACTGCGCGGCGATCAGTTCGAGACCCACCAGCGCGAGCATCGCCAGCACGATGCAGCCCACCGCCGTACTGAACGCGGGCCGCGCGAACATCTTCAGGTCGACCAGCGGGTAGGTACGCCGCCGTTGCCGTCGTACGAACAGGAACAGCAGCAGCGCACCGAGCACCAGCGGCGCCGTCGTGAGCGCGTCGGCGGCCGGTTCGCCGCTGCCCAGCCGCTTCACGGCGAACACCACACCGAAGAGTCCGGCCGCCGCCATCAGGGCGCCCACGACGTCCCAGGGGCCGTCGCGGTCGCCGCGCGACTCGGGAAGCAGAAGCCGCCCCACCGGGAGACTGACCAGCATCAACGGGATGTTGACCAGGAAGACCGAGCCCCACCAGAAGTGTTCGAGCAGGAAGCCGCCCAACAGCGGCCCGACGGCCGCGCCGACCGCCGCCACCGCGCTCCATACGCCGATGGCAAGGGCCCGTTCACGGCGGTCGGGGAAGACCTGCCGGAGGATCGACAGCGTCGCCGGCATGATCATCGCACCGCCGACGCCGAGCAGCGCCCGGGCACCGATCAGCGCCTCGGCCGTCGGCGCGACGGCCGCCGCCGCCGAGGCGACCCCGAACAGGGCGTACCCGAGGAGCAGGACGCGCCGCCGGCCCACGCGGTCGCCGAGCGTGCCGAAGAGGATCAGCAGCGAGGCGCAGACCAGCGGGTAGACGTCGACGATCCAGAGCAGTTCCATGGCGCCGGGCCTGAGGTCCTTGGTGACGGCCGGCACCGCGACATGCAGCACGGTCGCGTCGAGGGCGACCAGCAGCAGGCTGACGCAGAGGACGACGAGGACGACCCAGCGGTTGGCACCGGCACCGGCCCCGGTCGCCCGACGGCGCGGCCGTACGGCTGCCGTGGTCGTCCCGGACATGTACGTACCTCCCAGATGATCCCTCGCGGGCGGCGGATCGACGGGGCGGGGACTCCCCGTCGTACGGCCGGAGAGGAGCGGGATCTCCGGCCCGCGCATACGAACGCGAGTGACACGTCAGCGTACGCGAGTTCGTTCCGGTGGCACGTGGCGGACCTCTCACACGCTCCACGGAAGTCGTGTGGCGTACGCCACTGGCCTCGCCTCGCACCACGCCACGGCGCGCCCTCCGGTTCCGTGCCCCCCCGATAATCGAGCCCGTGACCGATCTTGAAACGCCCGTGGCGGTACCGCGCGCCCCCACCCCGCGCCGGGCGGCGCCGGCCCTGCTCGGATACGCCGCCGTGCGCGCCCTCGGCCTGCTGGCGCTGGCCGTATGGAGCGGGGCGCGCGGCAAGAGCGCGTACACCTTGTTGACGGCACGCTGGGACTCGCTGTGGTACACGCGGGTCGCCGAGCACGGGTACGGCTACGAGGTACGGCTGCCGAACGGCGACGTCCACTCCAACCTGGCCTTCTTCCCGCTGCTGCCCTGGCTGGAGCGCGTGCTGCACGCGCTCACGCCCCTGTCGTACGCCGGCGCGGGCTTCACGGTCGGTCTGCTCGCCTCGCTCGCCGCGGCCTGGGGGATCTTCGCGGTCGCCGACTTCGTGTACGGCCCGCGGGTCGGCCTCTGCGCGGTGCTGCTGTGGGCCGTGCTGCCGGTCGGGATCGTGCAGTCGATGGCGTACAGCGAGTCCCTTTTCACGGCGCTGGCCGCCTGGTCGCTGTACGCCGTGCTGACCGGCCGCTGGCTGAGCGCGGGCACGCTGGCCGCGCTGGCCGGGCTGACCCGGCCGGTGGGGCTCGCCGTCGTGGCGGCGGTGTGGACGGCGGGGGTGGTCTCGTTCGTGCGGGATCGGAGCGGGGGCGTGCGCGACGGTGGCGAAAAGCGCGCGCAGGGCGCGCGGGACGACGGACGCGCCCCCGAGCCGTCCAGCGCCGCCCGCGCCCGGCGCGTTCCACGAACGACCGGCGCGCACCAGACAACACGCGCCCCGCGCACGACACGCGCCCCGTACACCGCAACCAGCGCACGCGCCTCCGGCGCACCCCCCTGGCGCCGCGTCCTCGGCATGATCCTCGCCCCCGCCGGCGCCGCCGCCTATGTCCTGTGGGTCGGCCATCGCACCGGCAAGGGCCCGCTCGGCTATCTGGACGTCCAGGCGGGCTGGCGCAACGGCTTCGACGGCGGCTACGCCTTCGCGCGCTTCGTCGCCGACAAGTTCGCGTCATTTCCGTCCGCCCTGGCCGGAGCAGGTTTGATCGTCGCTGTCTGCCTGCTGCTGTGGCTCTACGTGATCGGCGTCCGGCAGCGGCAACCACTTCCCCTGCTGGTCTACACGGGTGTCGTCCTCGCGCTCGCGCTGTGCGCGTCGAGCTATTTCGGCTCCAAGCCGCGCCTGCTGATGCCGGCCTTCCCGGTACTGCTGCCGCCTGCCCAGCTCCTCGCCCGGGCGCGTACCCGTAGATCGATGCTGGTCATCACAGGTGTGGCGGTGGCCTCGGCGGTGTATGGCGCGTTCTGGCTGAACGGTTCGGGGCCACCATGATCATCGCCGTGGCGACGGTGAGCAGTCGGAGGATTCCACACCACGCTTTGGTTAACGAATTCATAAGTGCCATAAAACGGCTGCCCGGCATGATCAAAGGAATTGAAGGACGGGCGCGCCGAGGATTGCGAAATCCTTAGAATTCGGAGGCCTCCTGAGAGGTTTCCCACATCACATCGTCATCACAAAGCCGCAGTTTCGACCGGGAACAGAGCTCACTCGCTGTAACGTCGATTGGGTGCGTACCGAACGAAACCTCACCCGTCTGGACCGGGTGTTCACCAGGCTGGACCGTGAGCCGGAACGACCGGCCCACTTTGATCTGCCGAAGATGAGCCGGCACCGGGTCGTGTTGTTCACCGCGACCCTGGCCTTCTACCTGGCGATCGTGTGGGCCGTCGTGATCACGTCCTGGCTTGTCCGGCTGGACTGGCAGGTCATGTTCTTCCGGCCGTACCAGCAGTGGTCGGGAATCCACTGGTTCGTCGACTACTACGTGGTCCTCGGCCAGCGCGGCCCGACCGCCGTGATGGTCGCGGCCTGGCTGGGCTGGCGCTCATGGCGACAGCACACCCTGCGCCCGCTGCTGACCCTCGGCGCCTCACTGCTGCTGCTCAACATCACGGTCGGCGCCGCCAAGCTCGGCATGGGGCGCCTGGGACCGCACTACGCGACCGTGATCGGCTCGAACGAGATGGGCCTGGGCGGCGATATATTCCCCAGCGGCCACACCGCCAACGCGGTGGTGACCTGGGGAATTCTGGCGTATCTGGCCTCCACCCCGAGAGCCCGCCGCTGGCTCTCCGCGGCCTCCGCGGTCACCTCGCTCGGCGTCGGCATGTCCACCGTCTACCTCGGTACGCACTGGCTGAGCGACGTGTTGCTGGGCTGGGCCGCCGGGCTGCTGATCCTGCTGGCGCTGCCGTGGTGCGAGCCGTTCATCGCCCGTGCCGAGACCTGGCTCTTCGACCTGCGCGACCGCTGGCGCGCCGGCCGCGGCCGTACGGCACCCGTGCCCGCGCCCGTCCCGGTCTCGCCGGTGGCGCTCAAGCCGCGAACGGCGCCCGCCGAGGACGCGCCCGCACCGGAGCGCGAGCCGGTCTCCTCGACCCGCTCGCCCCGGGCCCCGATCCATCTGGCCCCCGGGCCGCACACGGCCCGCTCGGAGCGCACCCCGGTGACCCCGGTCGGCAGCCGCCGCCCGCAGCACCCCGAGCGTCAGCCGCGCGGCGGCGCCCCCCAGCCGGCCCGCCCGCTGACGGGCGGCTGACGGCCGAACGAAGACACGACAGCGCGGGAGCCCGGTACGCACAGCCGGCCCGCACGGCGAAGGCCCCGGTTCCCCATTGCGGGAACCGGGGCCTTCGCCGTCGTACGGTCAGCCCTTCCAGGCACGTGCCACGACGCCGTCCCGTACCTCGAAGTTGAGCCGTCCCATCCGGTACTCCATGGTGATGATCGCGCCCGGCGGCAGCGAGCGGATCGTCGGCCACCCGCGCTGCCGGGCGAGCCGTTCCGCGTCGCCCGCGTCGAGGCCTACGTACCCCTGCGGGCTGTCCTGGGGCTCCTTCGGCGGAGCCGGATTCGGTGCCATACGGCCACGCTAGGCCGCTTCCGGCGGCGGCGGAAGTCGAGAACGGCCGGCGAAGTCCGCCGTCCGTCTCCGGTCACACTTCTGTCACAGAATCACGACACGCGTTTCGTTCGAACTCTGTCACACGTACGGGCGGTTCAGTACGCCTTCCTGGCGCATTCCCGCGCAATTCCCTGATGCCGGTAGGGTCTTCCGAAAATCCAGCCGGAAAGAACCGGGAGTAACGATCAGGGGCGCTCAGGGGAGCCCATTCCATTCCGAATCCGCGAGCCGCCGCCGAAGCTGACACCGCATAAGAGTTTCACTGCTTCGGCACAGAACCCCCCTACGGCCCCGGGCCCGGGCCGGTTCCGGCGGCGCGAACTCGAAGCCGGTCGACCTCACATGAATCTCCCTCACAACGCACCGGGCCCCGCCCGGTCGGACCGGGCGGGGCGTGGCGGTGCGGGGCAGGGACGGGCGTCAGAGCGCGAGGCTCTGCCCGGGCACGATGAGGTTCGGGTCGTCGCCGATGACGGCCTCGTTGGCGGCGTACACGTGTCGCCAGGTGGTGCCGTGGCGCTCGGCGATCTCGCTCAGGGTGTCGCCCTCGCGGACGGTGTAGTCGCCCCGGGCGGAGTCACGGCCGGTGTGGGCCGTCGGGCGCTGCGCCTTCTTCTGCGCGGGGGCCGACTCGGTGGTCGACCTGGCGGTCGATCCGCCGGTGGACCTGGTGGCCGGCTCGGTGCTGCTCTTCGTGGTCGCCGAGGCCCCCTCGGGCGCCGAGCCGGTCGCACCGGCCCGCGCCGAGCAGACCGGCCACGCGCCCCAGCCCTGGGCCTGCTGAACCTTGGTGGCGACGGCTATCTGCGCTTCCCTGGAGGCCTGGTCGGCCGTCGACGCGTAGGCGGAGCCGCCGTACGCGCGCCAGGTGGAGGCGGAGAACTGGAGTCCGCCGTAGTAGCCGTTGCCGGTGTTGATGTGCCAGTTGCCGCCGCTCTCGCACTGGGCGATGCGGTCCCACACTCCGTTGTCCGCCGCCTCGGCGTTGCCGGTCGCGGCCAGCAGGCCCAGCGGGGCGAGCAGCGCCGCTCCGGCCAGGGCCGCCGTCGTACGGCCCTTGCGGGAGCCGTTCTTGGCGACGGTCTCACGGGTGGTATCGGCACACTCGGACATGTATTTCCCTCTCCACATACCCGGGATCCCCCAAGCGGGACGCGGTCCCCGCGCGATGGACGCGGTTCGTCGCGCTCGCCCCGTCCGCCGCGGCCGGTACTGCGATGGTGCTCTGCCTGGTGCCGGCCGGCGGACGTACCCGAGCGGTGCTCGTTGCACACGGCGGAGGAATCTAGAGATCTGGAACGCCCGAAATCAACCAACTCCCCGTCAGGCCAGGCCAGTTCAGCGTTACCGTAGGTAGCAGCGATTTTCGGACACCCGCTACATTCCCTGATTTCATGATTTGTCGACCATCGGATCGATGGATCTGTGATTCACTTCACCACGTCAAATTCCTTTGGCTTGCGAAGAGTTGACGGTGAGTGCCGGATTCCGCACGTCGAGTGACCCTGTGCAATGGATGGTTGGATCCCGATCCCCCCGGGGCGTGACCACCACCACAGATCACCCGTTGTCTTCTTCATGAGCCCGCAACCCCCTGGGGCTCACGGACCGGGATCCGCCCGGGCCTTCACGACCGCATCCCGAGGGAGCCACCGTGCCGCGCATGCTCGACGTCAGCGACGAGGTACGCGCCGAGATCGGCGACGAAGAAGCCGACCGGCTGCTCGCCGGAGACAACGCCCCAGGCAGTTACGACTGCACGTCCTGCCGTACCCCGGGCGACTCCGAACAGGAGCGCACCAGCACCGTCCTGTTCATCGGGGACGAGACCGCCGTCCTCGCCTTCGCCCACGCGGGCTGCCTGCCCTCGCAGGTCGTCCAGGTCACCGAGGAGCAACTGCAGGGCGCGGTCCGCTCCATCAGCGGCGACGGCGCGCCCGGCGGCGGGGCGCAGAAGTCCGTGCCCGAGCAGGCGGTGCTCGGCGTGACCAGCGGACTCGTACTGATCGCCGGGGAACTGCACCCCGCGCTCGTCGTCGAACCGACCTCGCCGATCGTACGGCCGGGCACGGACGGGGTGGGCGACGACTTCCTGCCGCTCCTCATCGAGCAGGGCTTCATGCCGGTGACGGAGCTGGCCGCGGTGCCGCCGGTGCTGCACGGCTGGTCGGTGCTGCTGGCGGTGGGCCAGCTGCACGCCGTGCTCCAGCCGGGGAGCAACGGCGGGCAGCCGGTTGCCTGGTGGCAGGCGCACCAGCCGTTGCAGGTGACCGACGGGTGGCGGGCGGCCGCCAACAAGCACCAGCAGGTGCTGATGTTCGCGGCGCCGGTCGGGTCGATCGGGCGGCAGCCCCGGGAGGACCTGCTGCGCGATGCGCTGGACAAGGCCGCGGCGAACGGGAAGCTGGTGGCGGCGGCGTTGCCCCTCGCGGGGGTCTGAGGGTCGCCCGGAGGGCGGAAGGTGCCCGCCTCGTCGGCGGGCACGGGTGCATCGCGGCTGGTCGCGCCCGCGCGGCGGAGCCGCATGTCTGATGCGGTCCCGCGCCCCAACGGGGCGCCGCATAGCCGCATCTCTTTGGTGACCCGGTCGTTTGGACATACGTGCACGCATACGACTTTCCGCCCCGCCGGCCGTCCTTCTCCACTGTTCCGTCCGCTCGGGCGGGGCAGGAGAGCCTGGCCGCGCTCTCGGCCACGCCGATCTACGACTCGCTCTACGCGGAGTGGGTCAAGGCCTTCCGTACGCTGCCGGGTGACCGCAGCGGTGAGGAGGGGCTGGGGTTCGTCGCCTTCGGCACGACCCCCTTCAGTACCGGCAGCACGCACGGTCTGGGGATGTACGGAGGGAACTCGTACAGCGCGTACAGCGCGGGCGCCTACAGTGCCCGCAACGGCGGTGACCAGCCGCAGCCCCAGCCGCCGCAGTGGCAGCGGATCGGGACGCTCGGGCGCTCCCACGACACCGGGATGCATCCCGTGCCGGCAGCGCTTCCGCCGGGACCGCGCCGGGGTCAGTGACGGACATGCCTGAGGGGCGGCCACCGGTGACGGTGGCCGCCCCTCAGGCGTACGGCTACTTCTTCCTGCCGCGCTTCTCGCGCACCCGGACGGAGATGTGGATCGGGGTGCCCTCGAAGCCGAACTCCTCGCGCAGCCGGCGTTCGATGAAGCGCCGGTAGCCCGCCTCGATGAAGCCGGAGGCGAAGAGGACGAACCGCGGGGGCTTGGTGCCGGCCTGGGTACCGAACAGGATGCGGGGCTGCTTGCCGCCCCGGACCGGGTGCGGGTGGGCCGAGACCAGCTCGCCGAGGAAGGCGTTCAGGCGGCCGGTGGGAACGCGGGTCTCCCAGCCGGCGAGGGCGGTCTCGATGGCGGGGACCAGCTTCTCCATGTGGCGGCCGGTCTGCGCGGAGACATTGACCCGGGGCGCCCAGGCGACCTGGCCGAGCTCGGTCTCGATCTCGCGCTCCAGGTAGTAGCGGCGCTCCTCGTCGAGGGTGTCCCACTTGTTGAAGGCGACGACGATCGCGCGGCCCGCCTCGACGGCCATGGTGACGATCCGCTGGTCCTGGACCGAGATGTTCTCGGAGGCGTCGATCAGGATGACCGCCACCTCGGCCTTCTCGACGGCGGCCGCGGTGCGCAGCGAGGCGTAGTAGTCGGCGCCCTGCTGGAGATGGACCCGCTTGCGGATACCGGCGGTGTCGACGAACTTCCAGGTGATCCCGCCGAGCTCGATCAGCTCGTCGACCGGATCGCGGGTGGTCCCGGCGAGTTCGTTGACGACGACCCGCTCCTCGCCCGCCACCTTGTTGAGGAGGGAGGACTTGCCGACGTTCGGGCGGCCGATGAGCGCGATCCGGCGCGGGCCGCCGACGGCCGTGCCGAAGGTCTGCTCGGGCGCCTCCGGCAGCGCCTCCAGGACGGCGTCGAGCATGTCGCCGGTGCCGCGCCCGTGCAGGGCGGAGACCGGGTGCGGCTCGCCGAGGCCGAGCGACCAGAGGTAGGCCGCGTCGGCCTCGCCGCTGGGTCCGTCGACCTTGTTGGCGGCCAGCACCACGGGCTTGCCGGCCTTGCGCAGCAGTCGTACGACCGCCTCGTCGGTGTCGGTCGCGCCGACCTTGGCGTCCACGACGAAGACGACCGCGTCGGCCGCCTCGATCGCGTACTCGGCCTGGGCGGCCACGGAGGCGTCGATACCGAGGACGTCCTGCTCCCAGCCGCCGGTGTCGACGACCTTGAAGCGGCGGCCGGCCCACTCGGCCTCGTAGGTCACCCGGTCGCGGGTGACGCCGGGCTTGTCCTCGACGACGGCCTCGCGGCGGCCGATGATGCGGTTCACGAGCGTCGACTTGCCGACATTCGGGCGGCCGACGACCGCGAGCACCGGCAACGGGCCGTGGCCCGCCGCCTCGATGGCACCCTCGACATCCTCGATGTCGAAGCCCTCTTCGGCGGCGAGCTCCATGAACTCCGCGTACTCGGCGTCGCCGAGCGCCCCGTGGTCGTACTCGTGCTCAGCCGAGTCGCCGGGCTGGATGTGGTCGTTCATGAAGTCCGTACCTCGTCGTTCATCGTGGTGATCGGTGGATAGGCCCCGTATCGGGCTGATCCACTACTTAGTGTCGCCTAGCGTCCGGTCAGACGCCTGGCGTTTTCCAGGTGACTGGTGAGCTGCTTCTGGATGCGCTCGGTGGCCTGGTCCAGGGCGGTGCGGGTGCGCCGGCCGCTGCCGTCGCCCGCCTCGAAGGGGTCGCCGAAGACGACGTCGACACGGGCGCGCAGCGGGGGCAGCCCCTTCACCAACCGTCCGCGCCGCTCGGAGCTTCCCAGCACGGCCACGGGCACGATCGGCGCCCCGGAGCGGACCGCGAAGTAGGCGAGGCCCGCGCGCAGCGAGGCGAAGTCGCCCTCACCCCGGCTGCCCTCGGGGAATATGCCGAGCACTCCCCCGGCCGCCAGCACGCCGAGCGCGCGGGTGACCGCCGTGCGGTCGGTGGACTGGCGGTCCACCTTCAGCTGGCCGATCCGGTTCAGGAACGGGTCCAGCGGCCCGATGAACGCCTCCTTTTTGATGAGGAAGTGCGTCGGGCGGGGCGACACGCCCATGACCATCGGGCCGTCGATGTTGTGGGAGTGGTTCACGGCGAGGATCGCCGGGCCGTGCGCCGGCATCCGCCAGGCACCGAGTACGCGCGGCTTCCACAGCCCGTACATGAGGCCGACACCGATGCGCCGCCCCACCTCGGCGCCCCGCTGCGACGGAATCGACGGGTCCGACGGTGTCGACGGGTCCGACGGGTTCGACGGAAGGCTCACTTCCCTGCCCGCTTCTCCTCGA
This sequence comes from Streptomyces sp. NPDC026538, assembly GCF_055567535.1. Classification (NCBI taxonomy): domain Bacteria; kingdom Bacillati; phylum Actinomycetota; class Actinomycetes; order Kitasatosporales; family Streptomycetaceae; genus Streptomyces; species Streptomyces sp. NPDC026538. Next base: position 36,104 of record NZ_JBVHQG010000009.1, on the reverse strand, counting down.
CGAGGGTGACGACGCACTCGATGACCTGGGCCAGCGTCAGCTCGGTGGTGTCCACCTCGACCGCGTCGTCCGCCTTGGCGAGCGGCGAGGTCTTGCGGGTGGAGTCGGCCGCGTCCCGCTTGACCAGGGCCTCGCGGGTGGCGTTGACGTCGGCGCCCTTGAGTTCGCCGCTGCGCCGGAGCGCGCGGGCCTCGGCGGAGGCGGTGAGGAAGACCTTCAGGTCGGCGTCGGGCAGCACGGTCGTACCGATGTCCCGGCCCTCGACGACGATCCCGGTCTCGGTGTTGCGGGCCAGCGACCGCTGCAGCTCGCTGATCCGCGTGCGCACCTCCGGGACCGCGCTGACCGCGCTGGTCTTGGAGGTGACCTCCTCGGTGCGGATCGGGCCGGCGACGTCCACGCCGTCGACGGTGATCGTCGGGTGGGCCGGGTCGGTCCCGGAGACGATCTCCGGCTTGCCGGCGACCGCCGCGATGGCGGTCGGGTCGGTGAGGTCGATGCCGTTGTTCACCATCCACCAGGTGATCGCCCGGTACTGGGCGCCGGTGTCCAGGTAGCTCAGGCCGAGCTGGGCGGCCACGGCCTTGGACGTGCTCGACTTGCCGGTGCCCGAGGGGCCGTCGATCGCGACAATCACGGGCTTTACGGCGCCGTTTTCCACGGGGGGAAACCTTCCGGGTGCAGGGTGGTGGGTGGTGTGCGGGGCGCCGTCGCGCCCCGCACAAGGTTACCGGCCCCCGCGACCGCCTGATTCAGCCTATTGCCGCAGCGCCCAGCCGCGGTCCCGCAGCGCCGCGGTGAGCACCGGCACCGCCTTCGGCTCCACCCAGATCTGGACGTGACCGGCCTGCTGTCCGGTCGCGTGCTCGATCCGCACGTCCTCGATGTTGACCCCGGCCGCGCCGGCGTCCGCGAAGATCCGGGCCAGCTGACCGGGCTGGTCGTCGATGAGCACCGCCACGACCTCGTAGGCGCGGGGCGCGGACCCGTGCTTGCCGGGCACCCGGACCTGGCCCGCGTTGCCGCGCCGCAGCAGGTCCTCGATGCCGGCCCCGCCCTCGTGCCGCTTGGCGTCGTCCGAGGACTGCAGGGCCCGCAGCGCGCGCACGGTCTCGTCGAGGTCGGCGGAGACGTCGGCGAGCAGGTCGGCGACCGGGCCGGGGTTCGCGGAGAGGATGTCGATCCACATCCCGGGGTCGGAGGCGGCGATCCGGGTCACGTCCCGGATGCCCTGCCCGCACAGTCGTACGGCCGCCTCCTCGGCGTGCTCCAGACGGGCCGCGACCATGCTGGAGACCAGGTGGGGCATGTGGGAGACCAGGGCGACCGCGCGGTCGTGGGCGTCGGCGTCCATGACGACCGGCACGGCACGGCAGTGCGAGACCAGTTCCAGGGCGAGGTTCAGCACCTCGGTGTCGGTGTCCCGGGTGGGGGTGAGCACCCAGGGGCGGCCCTCGAAGAGGTCCGCGGTGGCCGCCAGCGGCCCGGACTTCTCCCGGCCGGACATGGGGTGGGTCCCGATGTACGACGACAGGTCCAGGCCCCGCGCCTCCAGCTCGCGGCGCGGGCCGCCCTTGACGCTGGCCACGTCGATGTAGCCGCGGGCCAGGCCCCTGCTCATCGCGTCGGCGAGGACGGCGGCCACATGGGCGGGCGGGGCGGCGACGATCGCCAGGTCGACGGGGCCGTGCGGGGTCTCGTCGGTGCCGGCGCCGAGCGCGGCCGCCGTGCGGGCCTGCTCGGGGTCGTGGTCGGCGAGGTGGACGACGACGCCCCGCTGGGAGAGGGCGAGTGCGGCGGACGTACCGATGAGACCGGTACCGATGACGAGCGCGGTTCTCACTGGGCGATGTCCTTGCGCAGGGTGGCCGCGGCGCCGAGGTAGACATGGTTGATCTCGGTGCGGGGCCGGTCGGACTCGATGTGCGCGAGGATCCGGACGACCCGGGGCATGGCACCCTCGATGTCCAGCTCCTGGGCGCAGATCAGGGGCACGTCGACGATGCCGAGCTTGCGCGCGGCGGCCGCCGGGAAGTCGCTGTGCAGGTCGGGCGTGGCCGTGAACCAGATGCTGATCAGGTCGTCGGCGGTCAGCCCGTTCCGCTCCAGGACGGCGGTGAGCAGCGCTCCGACCTGCTCGTCCATGTGACCGGCCTCGTCCCGCTCCAGCTGGACGGCCCCCCGGACCGCTCGTACCGCCACGGCGCTGCTCCTGTTCTGACGTGGGCGCTTGGTCCGTCCAGCCTAGTCAGACCGTCGGCGGGCCGGTGCGCGGTGCCCGCCCGCTGAGACGACGGCTCACCGGGACTGCTGCCCGACGAGGTCCTCGACCGAGTCCTGCGGCACCTCGCCGGCGGGCGTCGGCCTGTCGACTGCCTGGGGCAGCTCCCGGGCGATCAGGTCCGCGGCCTGCCCTGGACTGACGCCGGCCCGCTCGGCGCCCTGCCGGAGGGTGTCGTCGGGCAGGGCCCGCTGGGCCTGGTCGCCGGTGACGGGCCGGTCGGTGCCGGTGCCGCCCCAGGAGTCCTTCTGCGTGCGACCGGACCTGGCCAGGCTGTCGAGGAGGCCGTCCAGCGAACCGCCGCCCTGGCCCTGGCTGAGGGCGCCGATCAGCGTGGACAGCGGTCCGGCGCCGTTCCCGGCGCCGTTCCCGTCGCCGCCCAGCAGGCGGCCGAGTATGCGGTCGAGATCGTTGCCCGCCATGGCCGCGCCTTTCGGGAGTCTTCTCGGTACCGGTTGTGTCCCGTCGCCAATCTGACCCGAATCGCCCCGTCCCGCTACTTGGGGTGAAACGCCCCGTGGCGGTGCGCGGCCGCCCCGCGTTGAGCTATCAGACGTACGAATCGCACGTTTTATGGCACTCCATCCCCACTTGCTTCTCCTTGGGTGCTTTCAGTGCCAAGATGCTGCTGCTCCGCTCGGAGCACTCCCTGGCGTCCGCCTTCTGGTTCTTTCGCACGTTCGGAGTGACGACATGCCCGACGGATCCACCCGCCGCACAATGCTCACGACGGGCGCGTCGGCGCTCGCCGCGTGCTGCGTGGGATGCAGCAACAGCAACAACAGTTCCTCCAGCTCCTCCGCATCGGCCTCCGCCTCCGAGTCGGCATCGGCCTCCGCATCAGCCTCCGCCGAGGCGTCCTCCTCCGGGTCGGCGAGCGCGGCCGCCGGCAAGGCGCTGGCGCAGACCAGTCAGATCCCGGAGGGCGGCGGCATGATCTTCAAGGAGCAGAAGATCGTGGTGACACAGCCTAAGAAGGGCGAGTACAAGGCCTTCTCGGCGATCTGCACCCACGAGGGCTGCACGGTTTCGCAGGTGGCGGACGGCACCATCGACTGCCCCTGCCACGGCAGCAAGTACCACATCGCCGACGGCTCGGTCGCGCACGGCCCGGCTACGAGGCCGCTGCCCACCAAGTCCATCACGGTGAGCGGAAATTCGATCACCCTGACGTGACCGGCCGCGTACGCTCCCGGCCATGCAGCCCGAGGACCTGGTACGCGACCACACGATCTACGCCTGTGTCATGGGGTCACGGGCCTTCGGGCTGGCCACGGAGGACAGCGACACCGACCACCGGGGCGTGTTCCTCGCACCCACTCCCCTGTTCTGGCGCTTCGAGAAGCCGCCGACGCATGTGGAGGGCCCGGGCGAGGAGCGGTTCTCCTGGGAGCTGGAGCGGTTCTGCGAGCTGGCACTGCGGGCCAACCCCAACATCCTGGAGTGCCTGCACTCGCCCCTGGTCGAGCACATCGACGACACCGGCCGCGAACTGCGCGGCCTGCGCGGCGCCTTCCTCTCCCGGCAGGCGTACGACACCTTCACCGGCTACGCCCTGGGCCAGCGCCGCAAGCTCGACGCCGACATCCGGGTCCACGGCGCCCCGCGCTGGAAGCACGCGATGCATCTCCTGCGGCTCCTGACGAGCGCCCGCGATCTGCTGCGCAGGGGCGAGCTGACGATCGACGTCGGCGACGCGCGCGAGTCACTCCTGGCGGTGAAGCGCGGCGAGGTCCCCTGGCCGGAGATCGAGACCCGGATGACCCGGCTCGCCGAGGAGACCGAGCGGGCCCTGCACGGCAGCCCGCTGCCGGCGGAGCCGGACCACGCGCGCGTGGCGGACTTCCTGCTCCGGGCCCGCCGCGCCTCGGCGCTCTGCGCCTAGGCGTCCCAGAGCGCACCCAGGGCCTGCAGGTCGCCTCGGTACTCGATGCGGTCGGCCCACTCCGTCGGCCAGGCCTCGACGCCCAGCCAGGCGCCCGCGAAGGCGCCGGTCAGACAGGCGATGGAGTCCGAGTCGCCGGAGGAGCAGGCGGCCCGGCGCAGGGCCGTCACCGGCTCTTCGGGGAAGAGCAGGAAACACAGCAGCCCGGTGGCCAGGGCCTCCTCGGCGATCCAGCCGGCGCCGGTGGCCAGGCACGGGTCGGCCTCCGGGGAGGCGGTCCGCACGGCCTCCTGGAGGCGGTCGAGCATCGCCAGGCACTCGTCCCAGCCGCGCGCGATGAACGCCTCAGAGGTCGGGTCCTGGCTCCGGGTCCACAGGTCGCCGAGCCAGGTGTGGCGGTAGTGGGTGCGGTTGTCGACGGCGTACGACCGCAACCGCCCCACCAGGGCGGACGGTTCGGTCCCCGTTGCCAGCAGCCGCACGGCCCGCGCGGTGAGGTCCGAGGCGGCCAGGGCGGTGGGATGGCCATGGGTGAGGGCGGACTGCAACTGGGCGGCGCCGGCCCGCTGTTCGTCGCTCAGCCCGGGCGCGAGCCCGACCGGCGCGACCCGCATGTTGGCCCCGCACCCCTTGGAGCCGATCTGGCTGGCGTCCTGCCAGAGCCGCCCCTCCTCCTTCAGCAGATTGCAGGCCACCAGACAGGTCCGTCCGGGCGCCCGGTTGTTCTCGGGCGACTGGTACCAGTTGACGAACTCCTCGCGCAGCGGCCGCTCCAGCCGCTTGGGCGCGAGCACCCCCCGGTCCATGGCGGTGCGCAGCCCGTGCCCGACCGCGAGCGTCATCTGCGTGTCGTCGGAGACGTGGGCCCGCGCGGGCAGCTCCATCTCCCGCCACGGCCCGCACTTGGCGAGGATCGAGGGCACGTCGTTGAACTCGGTCGGGAAGCCGAGCGCGTCCCCGAGGGCGAGACCGATCAGGGAGCCGCTGGCGGCACGCTTGTACGCGAGGTTCGAGGTCATGCGGGGCGTCCTTCCCGGGACGGGCGGAGCAGGGGCGGATGGAGCGTGGCGGCGGTGCCCGCGCGGTAGAGCGCGGCGGGCTTGCCGCGGCCGCCGGTCAACCGGGCGGCACCCGGCACCGGTTCGACGAACCCGGGTGTGGCGAGCACCTTGCGGCGGAAGTTGGGGCGGTCCAGTTGGACGCCCCACACGGTCTCGTAGACGTTCTGCAGCTCGCCGAGCGTGAACTCGGGCGGGCAGAAGGCGGTGGCCAGGCTGCTGTACTCCAGCTTCGCGCCGACCCGGTCATGGCCGTCGGCCAGGATCCGCTCGTGGTCGAAGGCGAGCGGCCGCGCCGCGTCGTAGGGCAGCCAGCGCGCCTGGGCCGCGTCGCCGCCGCCGTGCGGTTCGGGCGCGTCGGGCAGCAGCGCGGTGAAGGCGACGGAGACGACCCGCATCCTCGGGTCGCGGTCCGGCTCGCTGTAGGTGCGCAGCTGCTCCAGGTGCAGCCCCGACACGTCCGACAGTCCGGTCTCCTCGGCGAGTTCCCGCCGAGCCGCCGTCTCGGCCGACTCCCGGGGCAGCACGAAGCCGCCCGGCAGCGCCCACCGTCCGGCGTACGGCTCCTGCCCGCGCTCGACGAGCAGCACGTGCAGGGCACCCGCGCGGAGAGTAAGGACGGCGAGGTCGACGGTGACGGCGAAGGGTTCGTAGGCGTACTTGTCGTAGCCCCGCATGCGCCCGTCCACCCCCTCGATCTTGTTGCTCGGTACTTGTCGCCCGGTACTTGTTGCCCGAACCGACTAATAGTCGCTACGACTATAAAGTCGTCGCAGGTCACCGTGCAAGCCCTCAGCGGCCGCTGGAGCCCTGTTCCCGGACATGACGACGGCCGGTTCCGGGGTGCCCGGAACCGGCCGTCAGAAAGCCGCGCAAGCCCCTTCACGGGGTCGCGGGCCTTGTACGGGGTCTTAGAGGTCGACTTCCTTCATGAGCATCCCGACCTCGGTGTTGGACAGGCGGCGCAGCCAGCCCGACTTCTGGTCGCCGAGGGTGATCGGCCCGAAGGAGACCCGCACCAGCTTGTCGACCGGGAAGCCGGCCTCGGCCAGCATGCGCCGCACGATGTGCTTGCGGCCCTCGTGCAGGGTGACCTCGACGAGGTAGTTCTTGCCGGTCTGCTCGACGACCCGGAAGTGGTCCGCGCGCGCGTACCCGTCCTCCAGCTGGATGCCGTCCTTGAGCTTCTTGCCGAGGTCGCGCGGGATCGGGCCCACGATGTGCGCGAGGTAGGTCTTCTTCACGCCGTACTTGGGGTGGGTCAGCCGGTGCGCCAGCTCGCCGTGGTTGGTGAGCAGGATGACGCCCTCGGTCTCGGTGTCCAGGCGCCCCACGTGGAAGAGCCGGGTCTCCCGGTTGGTGACGTAGTCACCGAGGCACTGCCGCCCGTCCGGGTCCTCCATGGTGGACACCACGCCGGCCGGCTTGTTCAGCGAGAAGAACTGGTACGACTGCGTGGCGACGGTCAGCCCGTCGACCCTGACCTCGTCCTTCTCGGGGTCGACCCGCTTGCCCTGCTCGACGACGATCTCGCCGTTGACCTCGACCCGGGACTGCTCGATCAGCTCCTCACAGGCGCGCCGTGAGCCGTAGCCCGCGCGGGCGAGGACCTTCTGCAGCCGCTCGCCCTCCTGCTCGGCGCCCGGGAAGGTCTTGGGGAGCTTCACGTCCGGCTTGCCGGCGTACCGCTCCCGGTTGCGCTCCTCGGCCCGGGCGTCGTACTCGCGGGAGCTCGCCGGAGCGGTACGGCCGCGCCCGGTGCCCTGGCCCTGCCTGGGACCGCCCTTGGCGCCGCCGCGCGCCGAGGCGCCGCGGCCCGACTTCGGGCCGTCCTGGGTGGCGCCGGGGCCCACGTCGTAGCGCCGCTCCTCCGGGCGCGGCTTCTTCGGCCGGCCCCCCTGCTTGTCGTCGCGGGCGTTACCGGCGCCACGGTAGTTACCGCGGCCACCGCTGCTCCCGCCGCGGCCGCCGCTGTTGCCACCACGGCTCCCGCCGTTGTTTCCGCTGCTGTTCCTGCCGCTGCTGCTTCGCATCAAATTTCCGTCTAGTCGTCTGCGTCGTCTGTACCCGGCGCATCGGGTGCGTCCGGGTCGAACGACGGTACGCCCTCCTGGGTCTCGGCCTCGATCGCCTCCGCCTCCGGGAGGAAGGGCGCGAGTTCCGGAAGTTCGTCCAGGCCGCGCAGGCCCATCCGCTCCAGGAAGTAGTTCGTCGTCCTGTACAGGATCGCACCTGTTTCGGGTTCCGCGCCCGCCTCCTCGACCAGACCGCGCTGCAGCAGGGTGCGCATCACACCGTCGCAGTTGACTCCGCGTACGGCCGAGACGCGGCTGCGGCTCACCGGCTGGCGGTACGCGACGACCGCCAGGGTCTCCAGCGCGGCCTGGGTGAGGCGGGCTGTCTGGCCCTCCAGGACCAGCCGCTCGACGGCGGGCGCGTACTCGCCCCGCGTGTAGAAGCGCCAGCCGCCCGCGACGAAGCGCAGCTCGAAGCCGCGGCCCTGGGCGGTGTACTCCTCGGCCAGCGCCCGCAGCGCCTTCGTGATCGTCTGCCTCGGCCGCTCCAGGATCTTGGCCAGGTGCTCGGCGGTGGCGGGCTCGTCCACGACCATGAGGACGGCCTCCAGGGCCGGCTTGAGGTCGAGTTCGGCGACCGGGCGCAGCCCGGCCGGCAGCTGGGTGGTGTCCTCGCTCACGCCTTGTCCTCCTTGGGCGGCTCGGGCGGCCGGTCGAACTCGTCGGTCACCACCGGCTCGGTGGCGCCGTCCCCGCCGGTCCACCGCACGATCAGATCGCCGAGCGCGGTCTCCTGGTCCAGCGCGACGGCCTTCTCGCGGTACAGCTCGAGGAGGGCCAGGAAGCGGGCGACGACGGTGAGGGTGTCGTCGGTGTCCTCGATGAGCGACTGGAAGCTGGCCTCGCCCAGCTCCCGCAGGCGCGCCACCACGATCCCGGCCTGCTCCTGCACGCTGACCAGCGGGGCGTGGATGTGGTCGATGTACACCTGCGGCTTGGGTTTGGGCTGCATCGCCTTGACCGCGAGCTTGGCGAAGCCTTCGGGGCCGATGCTGATGACGACCTCGGGCAGCAGCTCGGCCAGGTGCGGCTCCAGGCCGACGGTACGGGGCCAGCGGCGGGCCTCTTCGTCCAGGCGCCGGTTGAAGATGTCGGCGATCTGCTTGTACGCGCGGTACTGCAGCAGCCGCGCGAAGAGCAGGTCGCGGGCTTCGAGGAGGGCCAGGTCGGCCTCGTCCTCGACCTCGGCGGCGGGCAGCAGCCGGGCGGCCTTGAGATCGAGCAGGGTGGCGGCGACGACGAGGAACTCGGTCGTCTGGTCCAGGTCCCAGTCCGGCCCCATGGCCCGGATGTGCGCCATGAACTCGTCGGTGACCTTGGAGAGCGCGACCTCGGTGACGTCCAGCTTGTGCTTGGAGATCAGCTGGAGGAGGAGGTCGAAGGGACCCTCGAAGTTGGCGAGCCGGACCTTGAAGACCCCGTCGGGTACGGGTTCCGGTTCACTGGTCGCGGCGGGAGCCTCGCCGACCTCCTCGGCAGGAGGAGCCTCCGGCTCGGGTCCGGGCTCCGCTACGACGGGCTCCGCTACGGCAGGTACGACGGGCTCCGCTACGGCAGGCTCCGGCTCCGCCACGACGGCCTCGGGCGCCGCCTCCGCCTCCGCGGAAACGGTCGGAGCCGCCGTGCCCGGACCCTGTCCCAGCACACGCCGACGGCCGCCCGAGGGGCCGGGAACGGGAGCGTCGGTCGAGGTCATAGCCCCCGCAGGCTACCCCTACCGGCCGCGCAGCCGTCGTACGAGGATGCTCGCGTCCCCTCGGGACTCCAGGTCGGCCAGCACCACGGCGACCGCCTCGCGGACGATCCGGCCCCGGTCCACGGCCAGTCCGTGTTCGCCGCGGAGCACGAGACGCGCGTGCTCCAGATCCATCAGCTCCTCGGCGGAGACGTAGACGGTGATCTTCTCGTCGTGCCGTTCGCGGCCGCTGGGCCGCCGCGCGGGTGCCCGGCCGCCGCGCTTGCGGGGCTGCGCCTGCTCGGCGGAGGCGCCAGAACCTTCCTGCGCCGCCTGCCGCCGCCCGGACCGGTCGACCGACGGCGTGACCGTCGCCGAGGACCCGGCCGGCGCCACGGCGTGGTTGCGGGACTCCCCGGCGTCGGTCGACTCGGCCTCCGCCGCCACGTGCTCCGCGCCCTCGCCGTCGCCGCCCTGCACGGGCACCGAGTGCGGCGCGTCGTCGGCGGCCTCGGCCGCCGTGCCGTCGCTCTCCGCGGGACTCGCGGGAGCCGGCACCCGGGCCTCGCCGTTGGCCGGGCGCCTGGGTGTGGACGGCTGCAGCGCCATCCCCCCGGTCGTACGGAACAGTTCGTCGGCCCCCGGCAGACTCACTCGGCGTGACACCGGGCGAGCACCTCCCTGGCGAGCTGGCGGTAGGCGGCGGCACCGACGGAGTTGGAGGCGTACGTGGTGATCGGCTCGCCGGCGACCGTGGTCTCCGGGAAGCGGACCGTGCGGCCGATGACCGTGTGGTAGACGTGGTCGTCGAAGGCCTCGACGACACGCGCGAGCACCTCACGGCTGTGCACGGTGCGGGAGTCGTACATGGTGGCGAGGATGCCGTCGAGCTCCAGCTCCGGGTTGAGCCGCTCCTGGACCTTCTCGATGGTCTCGGTCAGCAGGGCGACACCACGCAGGGCGAAGAACTCGCACTCCAGCGGCACGATCACCTTGTGGGCGGCCGTCAGCGCGTTGACCGTGAGCAGGCCGAGCGAGGGCTGACAGTCGATCACGATGTAGTCGTAGTCGGGCAGCAGCGGCTTCAGGGCGCGCTGCAGCGTCGACTCGCGGGCGACCTCGGAGACCAGCTGGACCTCGGCGGCCGACAGGTCGATGTTGGAGGGCAGCAGGTCCATGTTGGGGACCGCCGTCTTCAGGAGCACCTCGTCGGCCGCCATGCCCCGCTCCATGAGCAGGTTGTAGACGGTGAGGTCGAGCTCCATCGGGTTGACGCCCAGACCGACCGACAGCGCGCCCTGCGGGTCGAAGTCCACGAGCAGCACCCGCCGGCCGTACTCCGCGAGCGCGGCACCCAGGTTGATGGTCGACGTGGTCTTGCCGACGCCGCCCTTCTGGTTGCACATCGCGATGATCGTCGCGGGGCCGTGACTGGTCACCGGGCCCGGGATCGGGAAGTACGGCAGTGGGCGCCCGGTCGGGCCGACGCGCTCGCGGCGCTGGCGGGCCGCGTCGGGCGCGAGTGTGGCCGCGTACTCCGGATCGGGCTCGTATTCGGCGTCGGGGTCGTAGAAGTGCCCGTCGGGCAGGTCGTCGTAGTCGGCGAACTGGCTGTGGGGCGCGCCACTTCCGTCGCCGGCCATGGCGTTCACGTGATGGCCATCCATGCTCTGGTGTGCTGTCCGCGTGGTCAGCGAACTCTGATGGGCTGCGAAGGTGCGCACCGCGACGGAGCCGACAGCCTCGAACCCCGCGGGACCCTGGTCCCTCACCGGCATTCCTGGTTGACCACCCCCGGGAGAAAATGTCGACTCATTCACAAGTCGTCTTACCTCCTTGGTGACCAGGAAACTTCTAGACAGGTCAGCGTGGCACCATGCCGACGGTTGGCGACTCTATGGCGTGTCGGGCGTCCGCAGCAACACAATCCGCCGGACCCGGCAGGATGTGTCGGCAATGAAACATCCTGCTGTCAAGGGCGTACGGCCGTCGCACAGCAGGTTTCACCGGTGTGCGAATCGGTCGAAGGGTTACGTTCGAGGCGAGTTGACCGAGCGTCGCAAAGTGACCATACACACATCCGGCCGGACCTTGTCGGGCAAGGTCCGGCCGGGTGTACGCGATTGACGCGGCTTGTTGACGTATCGCCTTTACGAAAAGGTGACTTAGCCACCGCCTCGGCGGAGCGGCTCAGTCCAGCAGCGTGTCGAGCTCCACGTGCTCCAGGCCGTGCGCCTCGGCGACCTCGCGGTAAACGACCTTGCCGTCATGGGTGTTGAGACCCCGGGCGAGCGCGGCGTCGCGGCGCAGCGCCTCGACCCAGCCGTTGTCCGCCAGCGACACGATGTACGGCAGCGTGGCGTTGGTGAGCGCGTAGGTGGAGGTGTTGGGCACCGCGCCGGGCATGTTGGCGACGCAGTAGAAGACCGACTCGTGGACCCGGAAGGTCGGCTCGGCGTGCGTGGTGGGGCGGGAGTCCTCGAAGCAGCCGCCCTGGTCGATCGCGATGTCGACAAGAACACTTCCCGGCTTCATGCGGGAGACCAGCTCGTTGGTGACCAGCTTGGGGGCCTTGGCGCCCGGGATGAGCACCGCGCCGATCACCAGGTCGGCCTCCAGGCACGCCTTCTCCAGCTCGAAGGAGTTGGACATGACGGCCTTGACCTTGGTGCCGAAGATCTTGTCGGCCTCGCGCAGCTTGTTGATGTCACGGTCGAGCAGGGTCACGTCGAAGCCCATGCCGATGGCGATCTGCACGGCGTTCCAGCCGGAGACACCGCCGCCGATGACGACGGCCTTGGCGGGCAGCACACCGGGGACGCCGCCGGGCAGGACGCCACGGCCGCCGGCCGCGCGCATCAGGTGGTAGGCGCCGACCTGCGGGGCGAGCCGGCCCGCGACCTCGGACATCGGGGCGAGCAGCGGCAGGGCGCGGCTCGGCAGCTCGACGGTCTCGTAGGCGATGGCGGTGGTGCCGGACTCCAGGAGGGCGTCGGTGCACTCCTTGGACGCGGCCAGGTGCAGGTAGGTGAAGAGGGTCTGGTCCTTGCGGAGACGGTGGTACTCCTCCGCGATCGGCTCCTTGACCTTCAGCAGCAGGTCGGCGGTGGCCCACACCTCGTCGGCCGTGTCCAGGATCTGCGCGCCGGCGGCGATGTACTCGTCGTCCGGGATCGACGAGCCGACGCCGGCGCCGCGCTCGACGACGACCTGGTGGCCGTGGCGCACCAGCTCGTGCACACCGGCGGGGGTGATGGCCACCCGGAACTCGTTGTTCTTGACCTCGCGGGGGATGCCGACCTTCACGTCGATCACGGTCCTTGGCTCAGAGGGTGTGGGGGCATAACAGCACATACCCGGCATGCGGGAACACACCAGGAGACACCGCAGGAGAACCGGCGGCAGAGCCAGTTTAATGAAGGCGTTCCGGCTGTCTAGCCTTTCATTGCATCAATCTTCGCCGGACTCGCTACGGATTTCGCAGGCGTTATCTCCCTGTTCCGGGCTGGAGTCCTGGTCGAGGGGCTCCTCACCCAGCATGCGCTCGGCGGCGGAGCGGTGCAGGCTCGCGGCGGTGGAGTCGCCGAGGCGCTCCAGCGTGTCGGCGAGCCGCAGCTGGAGCGCGGCCTGCAGCCGGGTGTCCTCGGCGCGGCGCGCCCACTCGACCGCCTCCCGGCAGGTGCGCAGCGACTCCGTGGGCCGGCCGGCGTACTCCTGGACCCGGGCCAGCTCGCTCAACGCCCGTGCCTGCGCGGCCACATCGCCGTTCTTGCGGTGTCCGGAAACGGCCGCCCGCCAGGCCCGCAGCGCCTCGCCGTAGCGGCCCGCGTAGGTGTGCGCACCGGCGATACGGCCGTAGAGCCGGGCGGCCTCGGCGCGCTCGTCCCGGGCGAGGCGCTCGGCGAGGGCGCGGCCGAACCAGTCGGCGGCCCGGTCGTAATCCCCCAGCTCCTGGTACGCGCCACCTACGGATTCCATTGCGCGGCCGGTCGCGTACGGGTCATTTGCACTGCGTCCGGCGTTCAGAGCAGACCGATAGCGGACCAGCGCGTCCATGGTGCGTCCGGTCTGCGCGTCCAGGTCCGCCAGGTTCAGCAGCGCGGCGGCCTGCTCGCGGGGCAGGTGACGGCGCTCGGCGACATCGAGGACGAGCCGGTGGATCCCGTACAGGTCGGGGGCGGCCGCCTGGGTGCCGAAGTGTGCCGCCATGGCCTTGACCAGCTGGGACATCAGCCGGCGGGCCAGGGTGTCCAGCTCGCCGTCGGCGACCGCCGCGCGGGCCGCGGCGAGCAGCGCCGGGCGCCGGACCCGCAGCCAGTCGGCGGCGGCCCGGGGGGTGGGGAAGCGCAGCTCGCGGGGCAGGGCCTGAAGTTTCTCGCGGGCCTGCGGGTTGTCGGTCTCGGTGATCGCCCGGCAGGACTGCAGCAGCCGTACCGTGCGCTCCAGCATCCGGGCCCGGGCCAGCTGGAGTTCCCCGGCGCGTTCCTGGGTCTCGGCCAGCCCGCGGAGCAGGGGGTGCAGGCAGCCGGGGACCTCGTACTGGGGCAGCGGAGTGGTCATGGGGTGCAGCAGGCTGAGGCGGACCAGCTCGTCCAGGGTGGTGCGGGCGGTGTCAACAGAGCAGCCGGCCAGGGAGGAGGCGGTGTGCGGGTCGACCAGGCCGGCCGGGGCCAGGGAGAGAAGTCGCAGTATCCGGGCGGACTGGGCGGACAGGTCGTCGTGGACGAACCGGAAGACCCGGGCGAGGGCGGTGCCGTCCTCGGGGTCGGCGTGCAGCCGCTTGGCGAGGTCGGAGACGGCCACCTTGGGGTGTGCCCCCAGCCAGCCGCCGGCCAGGGTGATCGCGGCGGGCTGCCCCTGGCACACCTCGACCAGCGCCTCGGCGGACCGCGGGTCGACGGTGATGCGGACCGAGCCGGTGTACCGGGAGAGGAGTTCCACGGCCGACTTGGTGTCCAGTCCGCCCAGGGTGCACGGGCGGACGTCGGAGATCCCGGTGAGCGGGCCGCCGGAGACGGCGACGGCCAGGCAGCCGGGGGTGTCCGGGAGCAGCGCGTCGACGTGTTCGGCGCCCGGCGCGTCGTCGAGGAGGAGCAGCATCCGGCGCTCGGCGAGGGCGGTGCGCAGGGCGTGGGTGAGGTCGTCCTCGGCGGCGCCGGCCGGGGTGGGCAGCCGCAGGGCGGTGAGGAGTTCCCGGGCGGTGCGCTCGACGGGGACGGGGGTGCCGTCGGGCTCGGCGAGGCGGGCTCGCAGCACCCCGTCGGGGTAGTCGGCGGCGACCCGCCGTACGAGTTCCCCGGCGAGGGCGGTGCGGCCGGATCCGGGTCTGCCCGCGATGAGCAGGACCCGGGCGCGCGGTGCCTTGCGCCCGGCGATGGTGTCCAGGCCCGCGCGCTCGATGTCGGCGCGCAGTTCTTTCAACTCCCTTGTACGGCCCAGGAATTGGTCTTCCGTGGCCGCGGGCGCCGGCACTCGCGCGCCGCCTGTGTCCACCGCCTGATCCGTCACGGGCCACACTCCCGTCCCACCGCACACGCATGCCCGCCGGGACTCCGGTTCGGGCCTTTCGGCTCAATCGCGTCGAGCCTAGTTCACGTGCAAGGACGTTCCGGGTGGAGCGCGGCGGGCACATCGCCCGATCGGATCAGGCGATGGTCACACCGGACCGCCTGAGGGGGGTCAGGACTCGAAGGGCCGGGCCGGCCACGGCGCGTCGGCCGGGCGCAGCGTGTCGAGGCCGTCGCCGGTGCGGGCGGCGACCAGCGAGAGGACGCCCGTCACCAGGCAGTTGTTGTGCACATCGCCGGCGAGCACCAGCCGTACCAGTTCGTCGACCGGTACGCGCGCGTACTCCAGGTCGATCTCCTCGTGCTCCGTCTCGAAGCGCGCGCCCTCGGCCTCGGAGAGATCGCGGGCGAGGAAGATCCGTACGGCCTCGTCACAGCCGCCGGGGGTGGTGTAGAGGTCGGTCAGCACCCGCCACTCCTCGGCCTTGACGTGCGCCTCTTCGTACAGCTCGCGCTGGGCGGCGTGCAGCGGGTTCTCGCCGGGGACGTCGAGCAGCCCGGCCGGGATCTCCCAGAGCTTGTGCCGGACCGGGTGGCGGTACTGGCGGATGAGCAGCACCCGGTCCTCCTCGTCGAGGGCGAGGACGGCGACCGAGCCGGGGTGGACCTGGTAGTCACGGCGGACCACCGAGCCGTCGGGCATGACCACCTCGTCCGTGCGGACGGAGGTCTTGTTGCCCACGAAGGGGGTCTCCGTCGCCCGGATCTCCCACTCCTCGGGGGTGTCCTTGATCGTCATGCCCTGCCCTTCCGCACACGCTTCTCAAAGACCGGCCGAGAAGACCGGCCGGATGAAACCGGGGTGCCCGCCCTTTGAAGGTATGCACCCCGGCCACCGTACAACCGGTGTGTCACTTCGAGTTCGGCTGCTCGGCCTCGGCCTGCTGACGGGCGACGGCGGCCTTCACCAGGCCCGCGAAGAGCGGGTGCGGGCGGGTCGGGCGGGACCGCAGCTCCGGGTGCGCCTGGGTGGCGACCAGGTAGGGGTGGACGTCACGCGGGTACTCGACGTACTCGACGAGCTTGCCGTCCGGGGAGGTGCCGGAGAACACGATGCCGGCCTTCTTCTCCAGCTCGCCGCGGTAGGCGTTGTTCACCTCGTAGCGGTGCCGGTGGCGCTCCTCGACGTACTCCTTGCCGTCGTACACCTCGCGCACGATGGAGCCCTCGGCCAGCTTGGCCGGGTACATGCCCAGCCGCATGGTGCCGCCCATGTCGCCCTCGCCGGCGACGATGTCCAGCTGCTCGGCCATGGTGGAGATGACCGGGTGGCCGGTGGCGGAGTCGAACTCGGTGGAGTTGGCGTCCGGGATGTCGGCCAGGTTGCGCGCGGCCTCGATCACGATGCACTGCAGGCCCAGGCAGAGGCCGAGCAGCGGGATCCGGTTCTCGCGGGCGTACCTGATGGCGCCGACCTTGCCGAGCACACCGCGGTCGCCGAAGCCGCCGGGGATGCAGATGCCGTCGACGTCACCGAGCTGCGCGGCGGCACCGGCCTGCGTCTTGCACTCGTCCGACGTCACCCACTTGATCTTCACGCGGGCCTTGTTGGCGAAACCGCCGGCGCGCAGCGCCTCGGTCACCGAGAGGTAGGCGTCGGGCAGGTCGATGTACTTGCCGACCAGGGCGAGGGTGATCTCGTGGTCGGGGTTGTGGACGCGGTCGAGCAGGTCGTCCCAGGTCCGCCAGTCCACATCGCGGAACGGCAGGTCCAGCTTGCGGACGACATAGGCGTCCAGGCCCTCGCCGTGCACGGTCTTCGGGATGTCGTAGATCGAGCGGGCGTCCGGGCAGGCCACGACCGCGGCCTCGTCGACATCGCACATCAGCGAGATCTTGCGCTTGATGGCGGTCGGCACCTCGCGGTCGCAGCGCAGCACGATCGCGTCCGGCTGGATACCGATGTTGCGCAGGGCGGCCACCGAGTGCTGGGTGGGCTTGGTCTTCAGCTCGCCGGAGGGCCCGATGTAGGGCAGCAGCGAGATGTGCACCACGAAGACGTTGTCCCGGCCGACCTCGTGGCGGACCTGGCGGACGGTCTCCAGGAAGGGCAGCGACTCGATGTCGCCGACCGTGCCGCCGACCTCGGTGATGACGACGTCCACCTCGTCGGTGGCCATCCGGCGGATGCGGTGCTTGATCTCGTTGGTGATGTGCGGGATGACCTGGACGGTGTCGCCCAGGTACTCGCCGCGCCGTTCCTTGGCAATCACCGTCGAATAGACCTGACCTGTGGTGACGTTGGCGGAGCCGTCCAGGTCGCGGTCGAGGAAACGCTCGTAGTGGCCGATGTCCAGGTCGGTCTCGGCACCGTCGTTGGTGACGAACACCTCACCGTGCTGGAAGGGGTTCATCGTGCCCGGGTCGACGTTCAGGTACGGGTCGAGCTTCTGCATCACCACACGCAGGCCGCGGGCCTTGAGCAGCATGCCCAGGCTGGAGGCGGTGAGGCCCTTGCCGAGCGAGGAGGCGACACCCCCGGTGACGAAGATGTGCTTGGTCGTCGTAGATTTCGGCGGCATGGCCAAGAGGGTGCTCCCGTGGTCGCGGTCTGTCATGCGGTACGGCCGCCCGCCGGAGGTTTCCGGGGGTGCCGTCGCGGCGGTTCGGGGGTTTCGTGCCCACCGGTCCACGGGCTACCAGGGTATCAGCGCCGCGGAGAGATGGCTTCCGGCCACGCTCCGTACACACATCGGCACAGACGTGGGGCCTGGCTTACCGTGTTTTCACTCAGGGCTCACCCATTCGGCTCACACGGGTTGCCCGGAGCGGCACGCAGATCATCTACGTGCGTCGTATCCTGCTCGGACACTCGCTGCCGAGCCGGCCGGAAAAACACGGCACACCCCCGCCCGTCACACCCGGAACACGAGAGCTTGGCAGTTCGTTGAGCTATGACTGTCGTTTTGCCTCAGGGCGCGGCGGGCTGCTTTGCTTCACCGCTTAACGACGCACAACAACAACCCCCCTTGACCGCACTAGCGACAGCCCCCTTTTGCCTGGGGGGTGACGTGGCCGTTCGACTGGAGTTGCACGTGGCCGGGCGCATCGAAGACTACGCACTCATCGGAGACATGCAGACCGCGGCGTTGGTCTGCCGGGACGGCACAGTGGACTGGCTGTGCCTGCCCCGCTTCGACTCGCATGCCATCTTCGCCGGTCTGCTCGGCACCGAGGAACACGGCTTCTGGCGGCTCGGCCCGGCCCACGCGGCCGACTCCGAGCCGCCGACCGCCGCCCGCCGCACCTACCGCGGCGATTCGCTGATCCTGGAGTCGGAGTGGGACACCCCGCGCGGCACGGTCCGGGTCACCGACTTCATGCCGCCGCGTGACGGCGCGCCCCAGCTGATCCGGATCGTCGAGGGCGTCACCGGCCGGGTGCCGATGCGCTCGGTGCTGCGCATGCGGTTCTCCTACGGCCGGGTCGTCCCCTGGGTGCACAAGCACGACGGCCGTACGGTCGCCGTCGCCGGCCCCGACTCGGTGTGGTTCGACACCTCGGCGGAGACCTACGGCAAGGCGCTGACCACGTACGCGGACTTCACGGTGGCCCCGGGTGACCGGATCGCGTTCACGATCTCCTGGGAGCCCTCGCACAAGCAGCCGCCCGCGCTGCCGGAGCCGGAGCAGTCACTGCAGGCGACCGAGGACTTCTGGCGGGAGTGGGTCGAGCACTGCACGTACCACGGCCCGTACCGCGAGGCGGTGATCCGCTCCCTGATCACGCTGAAGGCGCTGACCTACGCCCCCACCGGCGGCATCGTCGCCGCGCCCACCACCTCCCTGCCGGAGGACATCGGCGGCGTCCGCAACTGGGACTACCGCTACACCTGGCTGCGCGACGCGGCCATCACGCTCTCCTCGCTGCTGCGCACCGGCTACCGCGAGGAGGCCCGCGCCTGGCGCGAGTGGCTGCTGCGCGCGGTCGCCGGCGACCCGGAGAACCTGCAGATCATGTACGGCATCGCGGGCGAGCGCGAGCTGGGCGAGGCCGAGCTGGACTGGCTGCCCGGCTACGAGCAGTCCGCCCCGGTCCGGGTCGGCAACGGCGCGGCGCACCAGCTCCAGCTGGACGTCTACGGCGAGGTCACCGAGGCCCTGCACCTGGCCCACATGACCGGCCTCGCGCGCAACGACTACGCCTCCCTCCTCCAGCTGAAGCTCATCCGCTACCTGGAGGACCACTGGGACGAGCCGGACGAGGGCATCTGGGAGGTGCGCGGCCCACGCCGGCACTTCGTGCACTCCAAGGTGATGGCCTGGGTCGCGGTGGACCGCACCATCAAGCTGATCGAGTCCGGGGACGCGGACGGCCCGCTGGAGCGCTGGAAGGAACTGCGCGACGACATCCACCGGGACGTCTGCGAGCGGGGCTACGACAAGGAGCGGAACACTTTCACGCAGTCGTACGGCTCGCAGGAGCTGGACGCGTCGCTGCTGCTGATCCCCCAGATGGGGTTCCTGCCGCCGGACGACAAGCGGGTCATCGGCACCATCGAGGCGATCCAGCGCGAGCTGTCCACGTCGGACGGCTTCATCCTGCGGTACCCGACCTCGGGCGGCAAGGAGGGCGTGGACGGCCTCCCCGGTGACGAGGGGGCGTTCCTGGCCTGCTCGTTCTGGATGGCGGACGACCTCGCGATGATCGGCCGCGTCGACGAGGCCCGGAAGCTGTTCGAGAAGCTTCTCGCGCTGCGGAACGACCTCGGGCTGCTGGCGGAGGAGTGGGATCCGCGGCTGCAGCGGCAGGTGGGGAACTTCCCGCAGGCGTTCAGCCATGTGCCGCTGATCGACACGGCGCTGCGGCTGACCGCGTCGGGCGCGTACGGGGGCTAGGTGCGGGTGGTCGGGTGTCTGCGCGTCCGCTGTGGCGGGTCGCGCAGTTCCCCGCGCCCCTGACGGGGCGCTCACGCTTAGGCTGGTGGAGAGCGACTCCCCGTTGTCGGAAGGGGGGCGGCCATGGCTCCCCCGTCGAAGGCGCACACCGCGCTCGCCGCGTTGCGTGAGGATCTGATCGGTCCGGTGTTCGCGCCGGGGGACGTCGGGTACGACGACGCCCGTGCCGTCTTCAACTCCATGATCGACCGGCGGCCCGCCGTGATCGCCCAGTGCGCCGACAACGCCGACGTGGTCCGCGCGGTGCGGTTCGGCCGGGAGCTGGACCTGGCGATCGCGGTGCGTGGCGGCGGCCACAGCGTGGCGGGCTCGGCGAGCGGCGACGGCGCGCTCGTGGTGGATCTGCGCGGGATGCACACGGTGACCGTCGACCCGGCGGCGGAGGCGGTGCGCGTGCAGGGCGGCGCCACCATGAGCGATCTGGACCGGGCGACCGAGCCGTACGGCCTCGCCACCACCGGTGGCCGGGCCCCCACCACCGGTGTCGGCGGATTCGTGCTGGGCGGCGGGACGGGCTGGCTGGACCGCGCCTTCGGCCTGGCCGTCGACAACCTGCTCGGCGTCGAGCTGGTCACCGCCGACGGCGAGCTCACGCACGCCAGCGCCGACGAGAACCCGGAGCTGTTCTGGGCCCTGCACGGCGGCGGCGGGAACTTCGGCGTCGCCACCGCACTCACCCTCGAACTGCACGAACTGCCGGCCTTCTCGATCGCGCTGCTGCTGTACGCGCCGCAGTCCGGCCCGGACGCGGTGCGCACCTTCCGCGAGGTGATCCGCACCGGCCCCGACGAGGCGGCCGGCCTGGTGCAGTACCTCACCGGCCCGCCGCTGCCGTTCGTACCGGCGCACCTGGTGGGCAGGCTGGTGTGCGTCGCCCTGGTGACCTACGCCGGCGGCGAGGAGGGCCTGCGGAAGGTCGCCGAGCCGTTGCTGGCGCTGCCGCACGAGGCGGAGGTGGTCGGCCCGATGCCGTACACCGAGGTGCAGTGCATGCTCGACTTCCCGTTCGGCCTGCGGAACTACTGGTCGGCCGAGTACCTGGCCGCGCTGCCCGACGAGGCGGTGGACGCCTACTGCGCCTGCGCGGACGGTATGCCGGTGCCGTCCGGCACGCAGCATGTGCTGTTCCCGCAGGGCGGGGCGATCGCGGCCGGGCCGGCCGAGTACCCCGTGCCGTACCGGAGCGCGTCCTGGGCGGTGCACCCCTTCGGCATGTGGGCTCGGCCCGCGGACGACGAGCGGGCGGTCGCCTGGGTGCGGGACGTCCGGAGCGCCGTACGGCCCTGGTCCACCGGCGCGGTCTATCTCAACTTCATCGGCGACGAGGGCCCCGAGCGGGTGCGGGCCGGTCTGGGCGCGGCGAACGCGCTGCGGCTCGGCAAGGTGAAGCGGACCTGGGACGCCGACAACGTCTTCCGCTTCAACCACAACATCGAACCGCTCTAGCGGAAGGTGCCGGGAAGGCGTTCGCCCAGGTAGCGTCCGCTCCATGGACAGCGGTACGGGCAGCGGATTCGACACCCAGGGCGGGATCACCGTGCAGCGGGCGCTGGAGCTGCCCGGGCTGCGCAGCGGGCTCCCGGAGATCCTGGCGGGCGCAGACCGGCTGGGCCGGACCGTGCGGTGGGTGCACGCCGGCGAGGTGCCGAACATCGCCTCGCTGCTGAAGGGCGGCGAGCTGCTGCTCACCACCGGCTACGGGCTGGGCACCCGGCCGGGCGACCAGCGGGCGTTCGTGCGCACGCTCGCCGATCGGGGCATCGCCGCCCTGGTGGTGGAGCTGGGCCCGCGTTTCTCCCGGCTGCCCGCCACCCTCGTCGACACCGCCCGGGCGACCGGACTGCCGCTGGTCGCGCTGCACCGCGAGGTGCCCTTCGTGACGGTGACGGAGGAGATCCACACCGAGATCGTCAACCACCACTACACGCTCCTCCAGCGCGCCGAGGAGGTGCACCGCCGCTGCACCGAGGCCCTGCTGGGCGGCGGCGGGGTCCCTCAGGTCCTGGCGATCCTCGCCGACTTCTGCGGCAACCCGGTCTTCCTGGAGACCACCGACGGCCAGCTGCTGTACGCCGCCGGACCGGGGCCCGAGGGTGCGGATCCGCTCCAGGTGTGGGAGGGGCTGCGCGGCCAGCACAAGCACGCGCCGCCGCCGACCGGGGCCGTCCTGGTGGACGTGCCGGGCGGCGGCCCGGGGACCGGCTCGGTGCGCGCCCGGCTGGTGCTGCTGCCGGTACGCGGGCCGCTCACCTCCGTGCACCGCATGGCCGCCGAGCGGGCCGCCGGCATCCTGGCCGTCGTCCTGATGCAGGCCCGTCAGGAGGAGGAGCTGGCGGCCCGCGGCCGCGGCGACTTCCTGACCGATCTCGCCGAGGGCCGCATCACCGCGGCGGACGCCCCGGCCCAGGCCCGCGTCCTCGGCTTCAAGCCCGGCAACAGCCCGCTGCTGCCGGTGGTCATGCGGGTCGGCGACTCGCTGTCCCCGGGCGGGGGCTGGGCGGTACTGGCCCGGGCGGTCGGCGAGGAGCTGGCGGCCGTGGGCGCGCCCGTGCTCCTTGGGGTACGGCCGGTGGAGGGCCGGGTGCCGCTCCTGCTGGGCCTGCGCTCGGAGGCGGAGCGGGCGACGGTCGCGGACCGGGTCGCGGCGGCGCTGCGGGCGGGCGTGGAGCGCGCCGGGATGCAGCGTCCCGGGTCCGCTCCCCCGGTCGTGGTGGTCGGGGCGGCCGGCGGCTGGGCGGCCGCCTCGGCGGGTCTGCGGCACGCGGCCGAGACGGCGACGGCGGCCCAGGGCCTGTCCGACCGCCCCTGGTACGACGCCCGCCGCCTCGACATCGACCTCCTGCTGTGGCGGCTGCGCGACCACCCCGACCTGGCGGCCTTCGTCGACCGGGCGATCGGCCCGCTCCGGGACCACGACAACCGCTCCAGGCCGCCCCTGCTGCCCACCCTGGAGACCTACCTGGCGCATGCCGGCCGCAAGGCGGAGACGGCCCGTGAACTCCACCTCAACCGGCAGACCCTCTACAACCGGCTCGCCCGGATCGGCGAGTTGCTGGGCACCGACCTCGACGACCCCCAGGTGGTACTGGCGTTGAGCCTCGCCCTGCGGGCCCGCCGGCACGCCCCCTAGCCGCTAGAGCGGCCGGGGCTGGGTCAACTCGTCGTACACGCTGAGCACTTGGGTGACCGTCTCGTCCTCCGTCGGCCAGCTCGCCGCCTGCCGGGTGCCCTTCTCGCGCAGCTCCTCGCAGCGCTCCGGGTCGCCGAGCAGTCGTAGGACGGTGTCGGCGAGGGCGGCAGCGTTGCCGTAGGGCACGAGTTCGGCCGCGTCGCCGACCAGGTCGGGGATACCGCCGACAGCGGTCGCGACGAGGGGCACGCGCGCGTGCAGGGCCTCCTGGGCCAGCACCGAACGCGACTCCCAACTGCTGGGCAGCAGCGCCAGATCCGCGGCGGCGAGCAGTTCGCTGACGTCGTCGCGGCGGCCGATGAGCCGGGCGGGCAGCTGCTCGTCCTCGATCCGCCGCTGCAGCACCGCACGCAGCGGCCCCTCCCCCGCGATGACGAGCAGGGGTACCGGATCGAGCCGGCACCAGGCACGTGCCGCGTCCAGCAGGACGTCATAGCCGCGGTGCCGGTCGAGGGAGCCGACGGCGATGAGCAACGGCCGTCCCATGGCGCCGAGTTCGGCCCGCACCTTGGGCCGCAGCCGGTCCGCCTCCTCCTCCACGGGCCGCCGCAGACCGGGCAGCGTCACGGCGGCGAGCCGCGCGTCCCGGGCGCCGGTACGGCGGGCGCGGTCCACCAGGTCGGAGGTCGTGCCCAGCACCACGGCGGCCGTGCGCACCACCCGTCGCTCCAGCATCCGCAGCAGATGCGCCCGGGCGCCCTCGGCCTCCGCCCGGTTGTGCCAGGTGACGATGAGCGGGGTACTGCGGCCGCTGAGCGCCAGCACGGCACGGAAGGAGGCGTGCAGACCGTGCGCGTGCACCAGGTCGGCATCGGTACAGGCGGCACGCAGCGCGGCCACCGACCCCGGGTCACTGCTGCGCGGTACGTGAACGTGGTCGGCGCCGACGCCCGAGAAGTCGTAGGCGCGGTCGGCCTCGACGGGGGCGCACACCGTGACCCGCACGCCCCGTGCGACAAGACCGGCGGCGAGCGAACGCACGTGCGCACTGCTGCCGGCGTTGCCACCGCCCAGCACCTGCACGGTGCGCAGCGGCGACTGACCGTGCGATGCGTTGCTGCTCACGGGGCTCACGCAGCCGGGCTCCTGTGTTCGGCGTCGGGGCGTCACGAGGGTACGTAGAGAAGGTATCTGCCGAGGGGGGCACTGCGGGGCTCCGAGGAGGGGCATACCGGGGCGGGCCGGGGCACGCGCCGGAGTGTGTCACCCGTGAGAGTGACAGTACGGCAAGCCGAGGGGGCGCGGGCGCGCGGAGGGGTGGGCGCGTTGTCGCGCCCACCCGGCGGAGCCCTCGCCCACCGGCGAGCCCCCCGCGACCGGGAAGGGGCTCGTCAGGCGTCCGCTCTCGCGGTGGCGAGCAGTTCCTCCGCGTGGGCCCGTGCCGTCTCCGAGTCCTCCTGTCCGGCCAGCATCCGGGACAGCTCCCGGACCCGCTCCTCGCCCTCCAGGACCTTCACGCCCGAGCGCGTGACCGACCCGTCGTTCGTCTTCTCGACCAGCAACTGCCGGTCGGCGAAGGCGGCGACCTGCGGGAGGTGCGTGACCACGACCACCTGCGCCGACTTGGCGAGCTTCGCCAGCCGACGGCCGATCTCGACTGCGGCCTTGCCGCCGACGCCCGCGTCGACCTCGTCGAAGAGGTAGGTCGGGACCGGGTCGGTGCCCGCGAAGACGACCTCCACGGCGAGCATCACCCGGGACAGCTCACCGCCGGAGGCGCCCTTGGCGATCGGCCGGGGCGGGGCGCCGGGGTGCGGGGCGAGGAGCAGTTCGACCTCGTCGGCGCCCGAGGGACCGTACGCGACCGTGCGCCCGCCGACCTCCACGCCTTCCGGGTCCTCGGTCTGGCGGATGTCGAAGGACACGCGCGCGTGCGGCATCGCGAGCGAGCCCAGCTCGGCGGTGACGGCGGCCGCGAAGCGCGCGGCGGCCTCGGTACGCGCGTCGGTCAACGCCTGCGCGAGCCCGCTCAGTTCCGCACGAAGGGCATCGCGTTCGGCGGTCAGCTCGTCGATCCGCTCGTCGTCGCCGTCGAGTTCGGTCAGCCGCGCGGCGCCCCGTTCGGCCCAGGCCAGCACCGCGTCGATGCCGTCGCCGTACTCGCCGTACTTGCGGGTGAGCGCGGTGAGCGCGGCGCGCCGCTCCTCCACGGCCGCGAGCCGCAGCGGGTCGGCGTCGAGGTCGTCGGCGTATCCGGCCAGCTCGCCCGCCACGTCCCCCAGCAGGATCCCGACCTCGCCGATCCGGTCGGCGAGCGCGGCCAGCGCCGGGTCGTGCGACCGTACGGCCTCCAGGGCTCGGTGGGCGCCCGCCACGAGGGTGGTCGCGTCTATGCCCTCGGGGTCCTCGGGGTTGCCCGCGAGCGCGGAGTGCGCGGCGGTCGCGGCCGACGACAGCGCCTCGGCGTGCCCGAGCCGCTCGGCCTCCTCGGCGAGCTCGACGTCCTCGCCGGCCCGCGGCTCCACGCCGGCGATCTCGTCGAGGCCGAAGCGCAGCATGTCGGCTTCCTGGGCCCGCTCACGCGCCCGGGTGACGATCTCCTCCAGCTCCACCGCCACGGCCCGCAGCCGCCGGTAGGCCTCGCCGTACTTGGCGAGCGGCACGGTGACCCCGTCGCCCGCGTACCGGTCCAGGGCCTGCCGCTGCCGGGACAGCTTCAGCAGGCCCTGCTGGTCTGTCTGGCCGTGCACGGCCACCAGGTCGTCGGCGAGTTCCGCGAGCAGCCCCACGGGCACGCTCCGCCCGCCGAGGTGCGCCCGGGAGCGGCCCTCGGCGGAAACGGTACGGCTGATCAGCAGCGCCCCGTCGTCCAGCTCGGCGCCTGCCTCCTCGGCCCGTACGACCGCGGAGGTGCCAGGTGGCACGGTGAGCCGTCCCTCGACGACCGCCTTCTCGGAGCCGATCCGCACGAGCGCGGGATCGGCCCGCCCACCGAGCAGCAGCCCCAGGCTGGTGACCACCATGGTCTTGCCCGCACCGGTCTCACCGGTGACGGCGGTGAACCCCGGCGACAACTCGACGACAGCGTCGTCGATGACCCCGAGCGACCGTATCCGCATTTCTTCCAGCACGGAGAAGACCTTACGAGGTCCGGCCGACGAAGTGCGAGGCCCCCTGTCACCCGGGCGAGTGGAGAAGCCAAGGGGCGCGGCAGCCAGTCACGCGGGCGAGCGGAGAAACCAAGGGGCGCGGCAGCCAGTCACGCGGGCGAGCGGAGAAACCAAGGGGCGCGGGGAACTGCGCGAGCGACCACGAACCACCCGCAGCCGCCGACGCTCCCCGGCCGCCCCCCCACGAACCGCTACTGCGGCGCCCCCCGCCATCCGGAGACCGGCAACGCGAACTTCGCCACCAGCCGGTCCGTGAACGACGCGTGGTGCAGCCGGGCCAGCCGCACCGGCACCGCGCCCCGGCGCACCTCGACCCGCGCCCCCGGCGGCAGCTCGACAGTCCGCCGTCCGTCGCACCACAGCACGCCCGGCTGGATGTGCGGCAGCACCTCCACCGCCAGCACCGAGTCCGGCGAGGTCACCAGCGGCTTGGCGAACAGCGCATGCGCGGA
This sequence comes from Streptomyces sp. NPDC026538, assembly GCF_055567535.1. Taxonomy (NCBI): domain Bacteria; kingdom Bacillati; phylum Actinomycetota; class Actinomycetes; order Kitasatosporales; family Streptomycetaceae; genus Streptomyces; species Streptomyces sp. NPDC026538. Next base: position 9,913 of record NZ_JBVHQG010000009.1, on the reverse strand, counting down.
GATCGGCACCATCAGCAGCGCCTCCACCTCAGGCCACACCACCGGCCCGCCCGCGGAGAACGCGTACGCCGTGGACCCGGTAGGCGTCGACAGCACGATCCCGTCGCACCCGAACCCCGTCACCGGCCGCCCGTCGATCTCCAGCACCACTTCGAGCAGCTTCTCAGCGCCCGCCTTCTGCACGGCCGCCTCGTTCAGCGCCCAGTCGGTGTGCACGATGTCCCCGTTGCGGTGCACGACGACGTCGACGGTCATCCGCTCCTCGACCTCGTACGCCCTGCTCACCACCCGGTCCACGACCTTGTCGAGGTCGTCCCGCTCGGCCTCCGCGAGGAAGCCGACGCTGCCGAGGTTGACGCCGAGCATCGGCACCCCGGAGGCGCGTGCGAACTCGGCGCCGCGCAGCAGCGTCCCGTCACCGCCGAGCACGATCAGCAGCTCGCAGCCGTCGAGGCTGTGCGGCGAGGCCTCCTCGACGAGTTCGACCTCCTCGGGAAGCGGCAGGTCGCGGGCCTCGAAATCCAGGACCCTCACGCCGACTCCGGCCGCCAGCAGCCCCTTCACCACAAGCTCGGCGCTGCGGATCGCCGCAGGCCGCCCGGTGTGGGCCAGCAGGAAAACAGTACGAGCTCGGTTCTGTGTCAACGCGGCCCCTCCGCCACTGCACGGTCAACGTCGGCCGGGTCCAGTCGGGGTGCCCCGGCCCGCAGCCACAGAAAGTACTCGACATTGCCGGACGGCCCGGGCAGCGGACTGGCGGTGACACCGTTCACCCCGAGTCCCAGCTCCCACGCCCGCTCGGCGACCCCCCGCACGGCCTCCGCCCGCAGCTGCGGACTCCGTACGACTCCCCCGCTGCCCAGCCGTTCCTTGCCCACCTCGAACTGCGGCTTGACCATCATCACCAGGTCGGCGTCCGGCTTCACACACCGCGCCAGGGCCGGCAGCACCAGCCCGAGCGGGATGAAGGACAGATCACCCACGACAAGATCCACAGGCTCCCCATCGATCGCTTCAAGCGTCAACTCGCGTACGTTCGTACGGTCCTTGACGGTGACGCGTTCATCGCTCTGCAGAGACCACGCGAGTTGGCCGTATCCGACGTCGACGGCGACGACATGCGCGGCGCCCGCGCGCAGCAGCACATCGGTGAAGCCTCCGGTGGACGCACCCGCGTCCAGCGCCCGCCGCCCCTCGACCACGAGCCCCTGCGGGACGAACGCCGTCAGCGCCCCCGCCAGCTTGTGACCGCCCCGGGACACGTACTCGGGGTCGCTGTCGTCGGACTGCACCACGATGGCCGCGGCGGTCTCCACCTGGGTGGCCGGCTTGGTCGCGAGGGTCTTGCCGACGGTGACCCGCCCGGCGGCGATCAGCTGGCTGGCGTGCTCGCGCGAGCGCGCCAGCTTCCGGCGGACCAGCTCCGCGTCCAGACGGCGGCGTGCGACTCCTGCCACGTTCGGTTCAGCTCCTGCTCTGGTGGTACGACGGTGTGGGCGCCCGGTCGCCGTACGGCGGTGCGGGCGCCGGAGGCCCGGGGCGGGCGTCGAGCGCGGTGAGCGCGTCGCGCAGCCCCCGGTGTACATCCTCGTACACCTCCAGATGCCCGTCCGTGGCGAGGTGGTCGGCGTCGCCCAGCCGGTCGAGCTGGGCGTCGACCTCGGCGTTGCCGGTGGGGGTGCGGGGGACGTTCAGCGGGGCCGGGGCGGCGGGGTCGTACTCGGGCTCGGCCGGTACCGCTTCCGCCGCCTCCGCCACCCGGCCCTCGGGCACAGAGTCGGTCATGCCCCGACGCTACCCCGAACCGCTGGGGTACCGTCGATCGCGATGGCCACGATCGAGGAGTGCCGCGCCGCACTCGACAAGCTCTCCCACACCATGGGCGGCGCCGAGGGCGATGTTCGCGCGGCCGCCGCCATGGACCGAACCGTCAGCTGCCACATCACCGACCTGGACGTCACCTTCGCGGGCCGGCTCACCGGCGGCCGAATCGAGGTGGAGGAGACGTTTCCCGGGCCGCCGCGGGAGAAGGCGCAGATCGGGCTGGCCATGGCCGGCGACGACCTGGTGGCCCTGGTCGACGGCGAGCTGAACTTCGCCGGGGCCTGGGGCTCGGGCCGGGTGAAACTGGACGCGAACCTGCTGGACCTGTTCCGGCTCAGGAAGCTGCTGTGAGCCGTGCCTTCCGGGCGGCCGGCACCACCAGCGGGGTGCCCGTCTCCGGGTCGTCGATGATCTGACAGCGCAACCCGAAGACGTCCTCGACCAGCTTCGCGGTGACGATGTCGTTCGGGGCGCCCTCGGCGATCACCTCGCCGTCGCGCAGCGCGATGAGATGGGTGGCGTACCGGGCCGCGTGGTTGAGGTCGTGCAGCACGGCGACCAGCGTCCTGCCCTGCTCCTCGTGCAGCTCGGCGCAGAGGTCGAGGACGTCGATCTGGTGCTGGATGTCCAGGTAGGTGGTCGGCTCGTCGAGGAGCAGCAGCGGGGTCTGCTGGGCGAGCGCCATGGCGATCCACACACGCTGCCGCTGACCGCCGGACAGCTCGTCGACGTACCGGTCGGCGAGTTCGGCGACACCCGTCCGGGCCATCGACTCCTGGACGACCCGCTCGTCCTCGGCGGACCACTGGCGCAGCAGTCCCTGGTGCGGGTAGCGGCCGCGGCCGACCAGGTCGCCGACGGTGATGCCGTCGGGCGCGATGGACGACTGGGGCAGCAGGCCGAGCGTGCGGGCGACCTTCTTCGCCGGCATCGACTGGATGACCTGCCCGTCGAGCAGGACCCGGCCCTGGCTGGGCCTGAGCATCCGGGACAGCGCGCGCAGAAGCGTCGACTTGCCGCAGGCGTTGGGGCCGACGATCACCGTGAAGGAGTTGTCGGGGATCTCCACCGACAACTGCTCGGCGATGACGCGCTGGTCGTAGGCGAGGGTGACGTTCTCGGCGGACAGGCGGTTCACAGCGTTCCTCTTCTTGTTCTTGCTCTCCGACTCGGGGTTCGTGCTCTTCTCCGGCCCGCCGCGCGTGCTCATATCCGGCCCGCCCTGCGTTCGGTGACGAGGAGCCACAGCAGGTAGACCCCGCCGAGGACGCCGGTGACCACGCCCACGGGCAGCTGGTCGGCGCCGAAGGCGCGCTGGGAGGCCCAGTCGGCGGTGACCAGCAGGGTGGCGCCCATGCAGAGCGAGGGCAGCAGGTTGGGGCCGGGCGAGCGGGTGAGACGGCGGGCGAGCTGCGGGGAGGTGAGCGCCACGAAACTGACCGGGCCCGCGGCGGCGGTTGCGGCCGCGGTCAGCAGCACGGCCGACACCATCAGCAGCAGCCGTACCCGCTCCACGCGCACGCCGAGGGCGTTGGACACGTCGTCGCCCATCTCCATCATCCGCAGGCCGCGCGCGTTGGCGAGAGCCAGTGGGACGAGGACGGCACACAGCGCGAGCAGCGGCCAGACCTGGCTCCAGTCCCGGCCGTTGAGGGAACCGGTCATCCAGACGACCGCCCGGGTCGCGTCGACGAAGTCGGCCTTGGTGAGCAGATAGCCGTTGACCGCGGTGACGACCGCCGAGACGCCGATACCGACCAGGACCAGCCGGTAGCCGTGCACGCCCTGCTTCCAGGCGAGCAGGTAGATGGCGAGGCCGGTCAGCAGACCGCCGACCAGGGCGCCGACCGTGACCTGGGCCGCTCCCCCGGACGTCAGCACGATGACGACGAGCGCGCCGGACGTCGAACCCTGAGAGAGGCCGAGGACGTCCGGACTGCCGAGCGGGTTGCGGGAGATCGACTGGAACAGGGCGCCGCCGAGGCCGAGCGAGGCGCCGACCAGGAGACCGACCAGAACGCGCGGCAGCCGCAGTTCGTTGACGATGAAGTCCTGGCCCGCGGTGCCGTTGCCGGCCAGCGTCCTCACCACGTCGCCGAAGGAGATCGGGAAGTCGCCGGTGCCGATCAGCACGACACTCGCGGCACACGCGGCCAGCAGCAACGCGCTCACGACGACCAGCGCGCGCAGCTCCGTCCGCAGGGAGAGCCCGCCAGGGGTGCGTAGGGTACGCGTGTTCCTCACAGCTGGGCCGTCCTCCGCCGTCGTACGAGAAGAATGAAAACCGGCCCGCCGATGATCGCGGTGACGATGCCGACCTGGAGCTCCGAGGGGCGGGCGACGATCCGGCCGACGACATCGGCGCCGAGCAGCAGCACGGGCGACAGGATCGTCGCGTACGGCAGGATCCAGCGCAGGTCGGGGCCGGTGAAGGAGCGCACGACGTGCGGCACCATCAGGCCGACGAAGGCGATCGGTCCGCAGGCCGCGGTGGCCGCGCCGCACAGGACGACGGCCGCGAGCATGGCGAGGGCCCGGGTGCGGCCCAGGTTCGCGCCGAGGGCACGGGCGGTGTCGTCGCCCATCGCCACCGCGTTCAGCGGCCGGGCGAGGCCCAGGGCGAGCAGGGTGCCGGCCACGAGGAACGGCAGTACCTGCATGATCGTCGAGTTGTTCGCGGAGGCCAGCGAACCGACCGTCCAGAACCGCCACTTGTTGAGCGCCGCGCCGTCCGTGATCATCACGGCCTGGAGGTAGCCGTAGAGCGCGGCGCTGATCGCCGTGCCGGCCAACGCCAGCCGGACCGGGGTGGCGCCCCGGCTGCCGCCCAGGAACCACACCAGGGCGCCCACCGCGGCCGCCCCGAAGAAGGCGAACCACACATAGCCGTCGAGGGTGGTGACGCCGAAGTAGGTGATGGCGGTGACGACCGCGGCCGACGCGCCCGCGTTGATGCCGAGGAGTCCGGGGTCGGCGAGCGGGTTGCGGGTGAGTGCCTGGAGCACCGCCCCGGACAGGCCGAGGGCGGCACCGGCCAGCAGACCGAGCACGGTCCGGGACAGCCGCTCGTCGACGACCACGTCCCCGTACGTCCCCGTGTTGTGGAACAGGCCGTGCCAGACCTGGTCCAGCGGCAGCTCTTTCGCTCCGATCGCGATGCTCGACAGGGCGACGAGCATCAGGACCGCGACGGAGACGAGGAGCCCAAGGGTTCGTATCGCCCGGCGGGTTGGGGGCGCGGGGGCGGTCTCCGCGCGCTGTTCGAGAGGACTGTCGACCAACACCTGGTTAGGTTAGCCTACCCTCCCCACGACTTTCGATGCCCGGTCCCGTGAGCAGCGTGGACTCAGAGCCCGAGCCGGGCCAGCGCCTTGCCTCCGTCCAGCTCGCAGGAGCCCTCCCCGGCCGCCGTCCAGGCCGCGGCGCACAGGGCTCGCAGGCCGTCGAGGGCTTCGCCGTCCCCCTCCAGCTCCAGGCCGTTCGCCGCCGCCGTCGCCGTCCAGCCACCGCACCGGAAGCCGTCGCCGTCCGCCGTGACCTCCGGCTGCCCGGTGAGCAGCCCCCGCAGATCGGCGTCGACGTAGGTCGGCCGGTGCTGCGGCGGCGCGGCGAGCAGTTGCCGCCCGTCGGTGACGCCGGTCAGGACGAGCAGCGAGTCGACCTCGCCGTTGAACGCGCCCTCGATGTCGGTGTCCAGCCGGTCCCCGACCACCAACGGCCGCTTCGCACCCGTCCGCAGGACCGTCTCCCGGTGCATCGGCGGCAGCGGCTTGCCGGCCACCTGCGGCTCGGCACCGGTCGCGATCCGGACAACCTCCACCGCCGCGCCGTTGCCCGGGGCGATCCCGCGCCCGCTGGGAATCGTCAGATCGGTGTTGGACGCGAACCACGGCACCCCGCGCGCGACGGCGTACGACGCCTCGGCGAACCGTCCCCACGGCAGATCGAGACCGCCGAACCCCTGCACCACCGCCGCCGGATCGTCGTCCGCCGACTCCACCGGCTCGAGCCCCCGCTCCCGGAGCGCGACCCGCAGTCCCTCGCCGCCGATCACCAGCACCCGCGCGCCTGCCGGCACCTGCTCGCTGATCAGCCGCGCGACCGCCTGCGCCGAGGTGATGACGTCATCGGCGCCGGTCGGGATCCCCAACTCGGTGAGATGCCCCGCCACCGTGTCCGGCGTCCGCAGCGCGTTGTTGGTGACGTACGCCAGATGCATCCCGCCCGCGCGGGCCGCCGCCAGCGACTCCACTGCGTGCGCGATCGCGCTGCCGCCCGCGTACACCACGCCGTCCAGATCCAGCAGCGCCGTGTCATACGCCGTGCTCAGAGCCTGTCCGCTGCCCTCGGGACCCGTCCTGACACCCTGGCTCATTCCCCATCGCTCCTCGTCACTCTTCGTTGCCCCGCCTTTCCCCATCGATCATCCCGCACGCCACTGACACACGTACGATGCCGGGATGAACACTGCAGGTCACTCGGAAGCAACGGAGCGCCGAGGCCTGGAACTCAACCCGTTCCGAGGCCTTCGCTACGACCCCGACCGGGTCGGCAGCCTCGCCGCCGTCACTTCCCCGCCGTACGACGTCGTCGTACGTCCCGACGGCGTACACCACCTCCAGTCCGCCGACCCGTACAACATCGTCCGCCTGATCCTTCCCCAGGCCGGTACCCCCAGCGCCGGCACCGAACAGGCGGCCGACACCCTGCACCGCTGGCAGGCCGAGGGTGTCCTCACCATGGACCCCGAACCCGGCCTGTACGTCTACGAGCAGCACGACGGCGACGGCATGCTGCAGCGCGGCGTCATCGGCGCCCTGCGGGTCTCGGAACCGTCGGAGGGCGTGGTGCTGCCGCACGAGGAGGTCATGCCCCCGGTGGTCGCCGACCGCGCGGCCCTGATGCGCGCGACCTCCGCGAACCTCGAACCCCTTCTCCTGACCTACCGGGGCAACGGCGCGGCCGCCGAAGTCGTCGAAGCGGCGGCCGACCGCCCCCCGCTCCTGGCCACCACCACGGAGGACGGCTTCCACCACCGCCTCTGGTCGATCACCGATCCGGCCGAGGTGGCACGCGTCCAGTCCGACCTGGCCCACCACCAGGCCCTGATCGCCGACGGCCATCACCGCTGGGCCACCTACCTACGTCTACGCGCGGAGCACGCCTCTCCCAGCCCCTGGGACTACGGCCTGGTGCTCCTGGTCGACACCGCCCGCTACCCGCTGCGCGTCCGCGCCATCCACCGCCTGCTGCACGGCCTGCCGGTGGCGGACGCCCTGGCGGCCGTGCGGGACCATTTCCGGGTACGACGGCTCGACGTCCCCCTGCCGCAGGCCCAGGAGGCGCTCGCGGACGCGGCCTGCGTCGGCAACGCGTTCCTGCTGGCCGGTGACGGTACCTTCCACCTCATCGACCGCCCGGACCCGGATCTCCTGGCCCGCACGATCCCCGCCGACCGCCCGGCCGCGTGGCGCACGCTCGACGCCACCGTCCTGCACGCCACGCTCCTCGACCACGTCTGGCGCATCCCCGAGGACTCGAACGCGCACATCGCGTACATCCACGACACGGCGGCGACGGTCGCCAAGGCCGAACGGGCCGGCAGCACGGCCGTCCTCCTGCACCCGGTCCGCGAGGAGGTCGTCCGCGACCTGGCCCGCCAAGGCGTGACGATGCCCCGCAAGTCGACGTCCTTCGGCCCGAAGCCGGCGTCGGGGCTGGTGCTGCGGGCGCTCGACGTCTGAGAGCGACGACGACAACGAGAGAGGGCAGGCTCCGGTCGGAGCCTGCCCTCTGTCGAACGCGCTGATCAGTCCTTGTCGGCCTCGGACTCAGACACGGGCTCGGACTCCGCCTTGGGCTCGGTGGCAGACTCAGACACGGGCTCGGACTCCGCCTTGGGGGCGGTGGCAGACTCGGGCTCGGTCTCGGGCTCGGTCGCGGTCTCGACGAGGGTCTCCTCGGACTCGTCCGCGTCTTCGTCCGGGCCCTCGTCTTCGTCCAGGTCCTCGTCCGCGTCCGCGTCCGTCTCCGCGTCCTCGTCGTTCAGGGCGTCGACGAACTCGACCCCGTCCAGCTCGGCCAGCCGGTCGGAGGCGTCCGTGCTACCGTCCCGGTCGGCCTCGACGGCCTTGCCGAACCACTCCCGCGCCTCGTCCACACGCCCGGCCTCGAGCAGGGCGTCGGCGTAGGCGTACCGCAGCCGTGCGGTCCACGGCTGCACGGAGTTGGACGCCAGCTCGGGGCTCTGCAGCGTCACGATGGCCGCGTCCAGCTGCCCCATGTCACGCCGGGCGCCGGCGGCGACGAGCCGCATCTCGACCTGGCCGGCCTTGTCGAGCTTGTGCACCTCGGGGGCACCGGCCATGTCCAGCGCCTTCTCCGGCCGCCCGAGCCCACGCTCGCAGTCGGCCATGACCGGCCACAGGTCCACGCTGCCGGTCATCCGCCGCGCGGCCCGGAACTCTGCGAGCGCCTCGCTGTACTTCTGGTTCGCGTACGCGGCGAACCCGGCGGCCTCCCGTACGGCGGCGACACGGGACGCGAGGCGCAGCGCCACCCTGGAGTAGCCGTACGCGCCCTCGGGGTCCTCGTCGATGAGCCGTGCGACCATCACCAGGTTCTTGGCGACGTCCTCCGCGAGCGTCTTGGGCAGGCTCTGCAGCTCCTGCCGTACGTCCTTGTCGATCTCGTCGCCGGTGACGTCCTCCGGGATCGGCAGCCGCTTGATCGGCTCCCGGTCACGGTCCCGCTCGTCACGGCGTCCGTAACCACCACCGCCGCGCCGGTCGTCGCCACGCCGGTCGTCACGTCGGTCGTCCCGGCCGCGGTAACCGCCGCCGCCACGGTTGTCGTCCCGACGGAAGCCGCCCCGGTCGTCTCGGCGGTCATCACGGCGGTCGTCGCTGCGGGGGCCGCGGAAGCCACCACGGTTGTCGTCGCGCCGGTCGTCCCTGCGGTCGTCACGCCGATCGTCCCGGCCCCGGTAGCCACCACCGCTCCGGTTGTCGTCCCGACGGAAGTCACTCCGCCCGCCACGGTCGTCGCGGTCGTCACGACGGAACGTCGGACGGTCGCCACGGTCGTCACGACGGAACGCCGGGCGGTCACCACCACGGTCATCACGGCGGAAGCCGCCCCGGTCGCCCCGGTCGTCACCACGGAACGTCGGACGGTCGCCACGGTCGTCACGACGGAACGCCGGGCGGTCACCACCACGGTCATCACGACGGAAGCCGCCCCGGTCGCCACGGTCGTCCCGCTGGAACGCCGGGCGGGAACCGCGGTTGTCGTCCCGACGGCCGTAGCCACCACCACGGTTGTCACCACCACGGTGGTCATCACGCCGGTTGTCGTCACGGCGGTCGTAACCGCCACCACCGCGGTTGTCGTCTCGACGGCCGCCGTAGCCACCGCCGCCACCACGATTGTCATCGCGCCGGTCGTCCCGGCCGCGGTAGCCGCCGCCACGGTTGTCGTCCCGACGGAAGCCGCCCCGGTCGCCACGGTCGTCCCGCTGGAACGCCGGGCGGGAACCGCGGTTGTCGTCCCGACGGCCGTAGCCACCACCACGGTTGTCACCACCACGGTGGTCATCACGCCGGTTGTCGTCACGGCGATTGTCGTCACGACGACCGTAGCCACCGCCACCGCTGCCGCCGCGGTCGTCGCCACGACGGTCGTCCCGACGGCCGTATCCACCACCGCGGTTGTCGTCGCGGCGACCGTAGCCACCGCCGCCGCTGCCGCCGCGATTGTCGTCGCGACGGCCGTAACCGCCGCGGTCTCCGCGGTCGTTGCCGCGGTCGTTGCGGTCTCCGCGGTATCCGCCACGGTCACCGCGGTCACCACTGTCCCGTCGCCGCTGGTCGCGCTCCGGTCGCTCGTCGGGAGAGTTGGTGGACATGGTGACTCCTGTCTTCGGTACCACAAGCATTGTAAAAACAAAAGGACCCCTGGTCCCAGCTGAACGCTGGTGACCAGGGGTCCTCAAAGATTGTTCGGCGGTGTCCTACTCTCCCACAGGGTCCCCCCTGCAGTACCATCGGCGCTGTAAGGCTTAGCTTCCGGGTTCGGAATGTAACCGGGC